>NZ_JBJZOO010000001.1:0-1167068 GCF_047200775.1 Nocardia spongicola
GTCGGGCGCATCATCGCGTCCCCCCACTTCGTCTTCGGAACGTGCTCGGAGTGACTGGGACAGTCACCACTTGGCTGAATGGTAGTGACGTTCGTCATGTTTCCGAGGGTTTTCGGTGAATTTCGTTGGTGCCGAACCGAAGTGTTCGATCGATCGGTATCCGGTGCCTGGGGCGGGTCAGGCTGATTCGCTTGGTTGTTGCGGAGGTACGGGTGGTAAGCAGTGCGAGTGACGGGACTCGCCGGATCGGAGCCGGGTCACCCCCCGCGCTACCCCGGTGCGCTCACCGTGCGCTATCTGCTTCTTCGGTGAAACCGCGACATCGCGTCCATGCCGAGCGAAAAGACCAGCTACTGCTACTTCTAAAGCTTCGAAACTCGTAACTCAGGCGTAAGCGAGCAGTTCCTGACAAGTGTTCAGCATCCCAGCGCGAACAGTCGCCGCACGGGATGCGATCTCGGACTGCCCGCGAACGTATTCGGCACGCCCGGCCGGTGTTTCGATCCGGATCGGCTGGTATCCGTACTCGGACAGGTCGTAGGGACTGGCGCGCATATCGAGTTCGCGAGCGGCGCAAGCCAGTTCGAAACAGTCCAGCAGGAGTTCGGAGGAGATCAGCGGGACCAGCTTGAAGCCCCATTTGTACAGATCCATGTTGGTGTGAAGGCAGCCGGGTTGTTCGTGGTCCGGCTGGCCCGCGCGGGTCAGGGCTTCGTTGTTGCGGCCTACCGCTTCGGGGGTGAAGAAGCGGTAGGCGTCGAAATGTGTGCAGCGCAGCGACATCGATTCGACAACGGCGTCGGTGTCTGCTTGTCCGAGCCGCAGGGGTACCTGCTGGTGACGGATGTCCTCGGCGCGATACACCATCGCCCACTCGTGCAGGCCGAAGCAGGACAACTGTGCGGGCCGGGTCGCGGTGGCGCGCAACAGGTTCGTGATGAACACCAGGGTGTCGTAGCGTTTGGCCAGATGGGCGGGGTCGGCGGTGTAGACATTGCCGGGCGGGGACTCCGGGGGGTTGTCCGCATAGATCGCCTGGATATCTGTATCGCTGAGACGGCGATACCCGCGGGCGCCGTCGTACTCGGCGGCATCTGCGAGCGCCACCCCGTAACCGGGGTGCCAGCGTCGTAACTGGGCGGGTTTGTGGCCGTAGTACGTGAACAGGAAGTCGATCACCGGATGTGTCGCTCCCCGCGCTCGCTGTGCGAGATAAGGGCCGATCAGATCATCGAGCCGGGCCCGGTGGGTGGTGGCGGCGGCTCGCCAGCGGGTACCGGGCACCAGCCGGACGCGCACGCCGTGTTCCTGTCCGGCGTGCGCGGGGTTCTGGGTGATCACGCTGTGTTCTCGCCTCCGGTCTCGATCGCGTACACGGTGTTCTTCTCTGGTGTACGCCGGGTCCTGCGGTGTTCTCGACTCCGGTCCGGACCGCTTATCGGGGTACCGGCCGGAGGAAGGCCGGTACCCCGATCGCGATACCGTGATCGTTAATCGATCATGCGGTGTGTCCCGTCCCGGACGGTGCCGACGAACTCTTCCACCAGATCTTCCAGGGCGACGATGCCGATGGTTTTGCCGCGCTCGTCGACCACCCGGCCGAGATGGCTGTTGGTGCGGCGCAGCCGCGCCAGCGCCTCGTAGAGCTGGGTGCCGGTGCCGAGAGTTGGCAGCGGACGGATATCGGTGCGCGGGATCGGCGTCGCGGGCCCGGCGCTCTCATCGGCGACTTTGTCGAGGACGTCCTTCACATGTAGATAGCCGACCAGCGAACCATCGCTCGCCCGCACCGGGTACCGGGAGAACCCGGTTTCGGCCACAGCGGATTCGATATCCCCGAGGGTGGTTCCGTTACCACGCAGTGGCACCGAACGGGCGTCGGCCAATCGCACCATCACATCGCCGACCACCCGGCTGCTGGTGCCGAGCGCCTGGGTGAGGCGTCGATGCTCTTCCGCGTCGAGCAGGCCTTCCGACCGTGACTCGCCGATCATCTCGGCCAGTTCGACGGTGGATACGGTGGCCTCCAGCTCGTCTTTCGGCTCGATCCGCAGCAGCCGCAGCGTCAGATTGGCGGCCATGTTGTACAGCGCGATCAGCGGACGGGCCAGCCGCAGCCACATCAGGTGTATCGGAACCAGCAGCAGAGCGCTGCGTTCCGGACCGGCCAGCGCGATGTTCTTCGGGATCATCTCGCCGAGCAGGATGTGCAGGATGACCACGATGGTCAGCGCGACGGCGAACGCTACCGGGTGGAGCAGTTGCTCGGGCAGGCCGATCAGCTCGAACGGGCCTTCCAGCAGATGCGCGACCGCGGGTTCGCCCACCCGGCCGAGCAGGATCGAGCAGATGGTGATGCCCAGCTGCGCGGCCGCGAGCATCATCGACAGGTTCTCGCCTGCCCGGATCACGGTGTTCGCATTGCGCTTGCCCTGCGCGGCCAGCGCTTCCAGCCGGTCCCTTCGAGCGGAGATGAGCGCGAACTCGGCGGCGACGAAGAAGGCGTTGCCGGCGAGCAGGACCACGGTGAGCAGCACGCCGAAGAGATCACCCATGGCTGTGCTCCCCCGGGGTGAGGACGCTCGCGGTGACCGGGATCAGGCGTACGCGGTCGATACGGTGTCCGTCCATCCGTTCGACCCTGGCGATCCAGCCGCCCTCGCCCTCGCCTTCCGCTGCCGACCACAGCACGCGCGGATTCGGCAGTGTGACTTCGTCACCGGCGTCCGGGATGCGGCCGAGCTTGGTCAGGACGAGCCCACCGAGGGTTTCGTACTCGCCTTCGGGGGCGTCGTATCCGGTCGACCGGGAGAGCTCGTCGATACGTAGCAGGCCCGAACAGTCCCAGCCGTCGGAGACGCGCCGTACGTCGCGCTCCTCCTCATCGTGTTCGTCACGGACGTCGCCGAGGATTTCCTCGATGATGTCCTCCATGGTGATCATGCCTGCTGTGCCGCCGTATTCGTCCACTACGAGGGCGACCTGCATACCGTCGGCGCGGATGCGTTCGAGCACTTCGTCTCCGTCCAGGCTGGCGGGCACGATCGGGACCGGGAGAGCGAGCATCGCCACCGGAGTGGTCCTACGTGCCGTCGCCGGATGCGTGAATGCCTGCTTGATGTGCACGAAGCCGAGGGTGTTGTCGAGATCGCCGTCGACCACCGGGAACCGGGAGTAGCCGGTGTGCCCGGCCGCGGCGATGAGATCGGCGATGGTGTCGTCCATATCCAGGGTTTCGATTTTCACCCGCGGTGTCATCAGTTCCTCGGCGCTGCGTTCGCCGAACTGTAGTGAGCGGTCTATCACTTGGGCGGTGCGCTGGTCGAGCGCGCCTCGCTGGGCCGAGGTGCGCACCAGGGAGCCGAGTTCCTGCGGTGAGCGGGCCGAACGCAACTCTTCGGTCGGTTCTACGCCCAGTCTGCGGACCACCCAGTTGGCGGTGCCGTTGAGGAAGTGGATCATCCACTTGAACACCATCGAGAAGGCGATCATCGGGCCTGCGGTGAGGCGCGCGGTGGCCAGCGGTTCGGCGATGGCGAGGTTCTTGGGCACCAGCTCGCCGTAGATCATCGACAGCGAGGTGGCCAGCACCAATGCCAACGCGAGCGCGATACCGCTCGCGGCGGCCTCGCTGAGCCCGATTCCGGTGAACATCGGGTCCAACAGCCGAGCCAGTACCGGTTCGGCGATATAACCGGTGATCAGTGTGGTGATGGTGATGCCGAGCTGGGCGCTGGAGAGCTGGAACGACAGGGTGCGGTGCGCTTTGCGAACCATCCTGGCACGTACATCGCCGGCGCGAGCGTGCGCCTCGACAGTGCTGCGCTCCAGTGCGGTGAGAGAGAACTCGGCAGCGACGAACAAGGCGGTGCCGATTGTGAGTGCGATGAATCCGAGCAGGCTGAGCAGGGTGAGTACGACAGACATTGTCAACACCACCCGAATGATGCAGCCGGGAAACGATAGGTGCGGAATAGGGCCACTATGGAGAAGGGCACGCCGGGTTTGTCACCCGGCTCGGTAGAGGAGCCCTCCTGTGTGGCGCCCTCGGACGCGGGTGACAACTGGATCCTTTCGCAAAATGTGGTGTGTCGCCGGTATCAGGCAGTCCCTATGTTACCGGCCCACGCGGCCGACCGCGTGGGCCACGCCCGATCGAATGAGCGTGTCGGTGCTCACCAACCGCTCGGCAGCGGACGGCCTTCGGCGAAACCGGCCGCGGATTGCACGCCGAGCACGGCCCTGTCGTGGAACTCGGCGAGGCTGCGCGCGCCCGCGTAGGTGCAGGCACTGCGGACCCCGGAACAGATGTGGTCGATGAGGTCCTCGACGCTAGGGCGTTCGGGGTCGAGCCGCATCCTGGAGCTGGAGATGCCCTCTTCGAACAGCGCCTTACGGGCGCGGTCGAATTCGCTGTCGGAGGCGGTGCGTGCGGCGACAGCGCGCTTGGAGGCCATGCCGAAGCTCTCCTTGTAGGCATTGCCGTCGCGGTCGACGCGCAGATCGCCGGGGGACTCGTAGGTACCTGCGAACCAGGAGCCGATCATCACGTTGGACGCGCCCGCGGCCAGTGCGAGCGCCACATCGCGGGGATGGCGTACGCCGCCGTCGGCCCAGATGTGCACGCCGAGTTCCTTGGCGGCGGCGGCGCATTCCGCCACCGCGGAGAACTGGGGGCGGCCGACACCGGTCATCATCCTGGTGGTGCACATGGCGCCGGGACCGACGCCGACCTTGATGATGTCCGCGCCAGCCGCGGCGAGATCTCTGGTGCCCGCCGCGGAGACCACATTGCCCGCAACCAGCGGAAGGCCGAGACCGAGATCGCGAATCGCGGCGAGAGTTTCGAGCATCTTGCTCTGATGGCCGTGCGCGGTATCGATGACCAGCAGATCGGCGCCCGCGTCCCGGAGGGCCTTGGCCTTGGCCGCGACATCACCGTTGATACCGACCGCGGCCGCTACGCGCAGCTTGCCCGCGGCGTCGACAGCGGGCTGGTAGATGCCCGCGCGGACGGCGCCGGTGCGGGTGAGTACCCCGGTCAAAGCGCCGTCAGGGGCGGTGAGTACGGCGAAGTCGGCGTGCTCGGCGTGCAACAGATCGAACAGATCACGCGGGGTGGTGCTCGCCGGAGCCCGGACGAAATCGTCGGCCACGACCTCGCGCAGCCGGGCGAAGCGGTCGACATCCGCGCAGGCGGCCTCGGTGACCACACCGACAGGGCGCCCGTCGTCGACCACGACGACAGCGCCGTGCGCGCGTTTGTGCATGAGAGCGAGGGCCTCGGAGACCGAATGGTCGGGGCCGAGGGTGACCGGCGTGTCGACGGTGAGCGAGCGGCTCTTGACGAAAGCGATGGTGTCGGCGGCCGCGGTGATCGGCAGGTCTTGGGGGAGAACGACGATGCCGCCGCGGCGGGCCACGGTCTCGGCCATCCTGCGCCCGGCGACAGCGGTCATATTGGCCACGACGATCGGGATGGTGGTGCCGGACCCGTCAGCCGTCGAGAGATCGACGTCGAAACGCGACGCGACATCCGTCTGATTCGGAACCAGGAAGATGTCGTCGTAGGTCAGGTCGTACGGCGGCTGATGGCCGGGGAGAAAGCGCACTTGACCGATGATAACCGGGCGCCGATCGGGTGCGCTGTCCACCCACCCTCCTACGATGCGGCGCTCTGTTTCCGGCCGGGTGGCGCGGGTGCGTGCGGCGGTGCGCACTGTTGCCGATACCGGCCCCCGATCCAGAGCGCACACCGGCGGATCCGCGCGGTGCCGCGGGATCCGCCGAGATCACGCCGCCGCCGATGGCGGCGTGGCTAGTGGGTCCTCGGTCAGTGGAGGCGACTCGGCGATTGCTGCTCGCGCGGGGCTTGTCGCCGCTTTCTTCCGTGCGCCCCACCTGCCGCACGCCCTCCGGCCCGGCCTGCCTTGGTACCGGAACCACGAACCGGCGCCGCGTCGGCGGCCCCGCTCCGGCGTGGCGCCGCATTGCCCGCCGTCGATCTTCCGGTGCGCTTCCCACCGTCCCGGCTACCGGTCGTCGCCGTACCAGGTGCCTCGTCCCGGTGCGCCACCGACCCTGGTCGTCCGTGTGATGTGGTGGTCCGGCCCGCACCCCGGCCTTTCGCTGTGGCCGGGGCCGCGCTCTTGCGCGGTTTCCTGCGCGGCGGTTTCGCCGTGCCCGCTGTGGGCGCCTGCGCCGTTGTGGTCGGTGCGGTCGGCGCAGGCACCGGGCGGCCGGATGGTCGGCGTGCTCCGGTGATCTCGATCAACGTGCGGTTGCCAGGGCCGACCTCGACCCGGTCGACGTCGACGCCTGCCTTACGTGCCATCGCATCGACCTCAGCGCGTTGCTCATCGAGTACCAGCGTGACCACCACGCCGTCCTCGCCCGCACGGGCGGTGCGCCCGGCGCGGTGCAGATATGCCTTCGATTCGGCAGGGGGATCGACGTGCACGACGAGGGAGATGTTGTCGATGTGGATACCACGTGCCGCGACATCGGTGGTGACCAGCACCGGTACCGAGCCGTCGGCGAACGCGGCGAGTGTGCGGGTCCGATTGTTCTGTGCTTTGCCGCCGTGCAGCGCACCCGCCGCGATGCCCGCGCCGCGTAGTTGTTTCGCGAGCCGGTCGGCGCCGTGTTTGGTGCGGACGAACATGATGGTCAGCCCGTCCCTGGCCGCGATCTCGGTGGTGACCGCCCGTTTGGCCGCCGTATCGCGCACATACAACAGGTGATGCGACATCGTGGTGACCGACGCCGATGGCGGTGCGGTGGAATGCGTGACCGGTGCGTGCAGGTAGCGCTTGACCAGCTTGTCGACTTCGCCGTCCAGGGTGGCCGAGAACAACAGGCGCTGACCGTCTCGGGGGGTGCGGTCCAGCAGCTTGGTCACCTGTGGCAGAAAACCCATATCGGCCATGTGGTCGGCTTCGTCCAGTGCGGTGATCAGCACATCGGACAGGTCGGCGTCTCCCTGGGCGAGCAGGTCGGCCAGCCGGCCAGGGGTGGCGATCAGCAGGTCGACACCACGGGCGAGCCGAGCGGCTTGGCGCTTGATCGGCGCGCCGCCGACCACCGCGGCCACTCGGAGACCGAGCGCGAGCGCGGGCTCGTCGAGCACCCGCTCGATCTGTGCGGCCAGCTCGCGGGTTGGTACCAGCACAAGTCCGCGCGGGCGCCTTGGCGCGGCCGGGGCGCCCATCAGGCGGGTGAGCATCGGGAGACCGAAGGCCAGGGTCTTTCCTGAACCTGTCGGACCACGGCCGAGCACGTCCTTGCCTGCCAGGATGGCCGGTGCCGTGGCGGCTTGGATCGGGAACGGCGTCTCGATGCCGTCGCGTCGCAGTGCCTGCACGAGCACAGCGGGCAGCCCCAGATCCGCGAAGGTCGCGGGGGACGCCGTGGCCACGGTGGGCGAGGGGGTCACGAGGAATGTGCCTTTCGTCGCACAGCACGTTCGATACGGAACGTACTGTTCAGTGGAATCGAGCGGCACACTGCGGTGCACCGCGCTGCGGGGCGGTGCGATGACGCGCGCCGAACGCCCGGAGGACGTGTCCGACCAGAGGGCGGACCGAGGATCCAGGATACGTGCTCCGGAATCAGGCGCGCAGCAACCGGCTCAGTTCCACCAGCCAGGGCATCGCGACGGCCTGCGTCGGCACCACCAGGATGGCGATCGAACCGAGATAGGCGGCTGTGGTGATGCGCACATCGCCGATCCGGTCGCTGAGTCGCTGGATGCGGATGAGCGTGGTGGGGCCGCCCGCGGCGAGGGCGCCCTGCGGCGCGGTGGACTTCGAGCACGCCACGAGGGCGCGGGCCAGCGGTTTCGGTCCGGTGACCTTGACAGCCGAATCATCGGCGAGTAGCTCGATCAGCAATTTCACCGAACCGAGCGCGGCCTTGCTGCGCACTATTCGTGGGAACGCCTCGTGGACCGCGGTGAACGCCTCCAAGACCAGATCGTGCCTGGCCCGCAGATGCGAACGCTCATGGCTGACGATGGCGGCGACCTCGGCGTCGGCGAGGTTGTTGAGCGTGCCTGCGCTGAGCACGACGCGGCGGCGCAGGCCGGGTAAGCAGTAGGCGATCGGTTCGGTGGCGGACAGCACCCGGATGTCGGCGGCGCGCTGGTGCGGATCACTCTGGTCGAGCAGGTCCACGAGCATGCGATGGCGCGAGCGCCGCCTGCGGGTGTGCACGGCGACCCGGACGATCGCGTAGAGCAGCCGGGCGCCGATCAGCAGGGTGAGCCCTAAGACGAAGACGTACGCCGACCACAGCGGCAGGCCGAGCGCCTCGATCTCATGGGTCGGCACCGTGGTCGGACGTCCGTCCGGGCCGGGAACCAGCAGTTCGCTGGCGATCGCCAGTCCGGAGCCGAAGGCGCTGAGCACAGCGGCGAGCGCGATGGCCTGCCAGAGCACCAACGCTGCGCGGGGGGTTCGGTAAGGCCAGGTTGCCCGGCTGAGCAAAGTGGGGGCAGGCCCGGCGAGAAGCAATGCGAGTCCGGCGAAAACCGGGGCGGTTGCGTTCATCGACTCAGCTCACTGCGTTGTGGGGCCAGGATGCCCGCGAGTCTACTGTGGTGTTGCCGAGTCTTCAGTCCTCGGTCGCTTCGAGCTTGGCGAGTGCTTCGCGTAGTGCGGCGGCCTCGTCCTTGCCGACCTGCTCCACGAAGTGCACCAGCGCGGCGGCGCGGCTGCCTGCTTCGTCGGCCTGTTGTAACGCGTCGAACATCAGGCCTGCCACGAGTTCGTCGCGAGTGTGCACCGGCGCGTAACGGTGTGCGCGGTCATCACGCTGCTGGACTACCAGGTTCTTCTTCGCCAAGCGTTGTAGCACGGTCATCACTGTGGTGTAAGCGAGTTCGCGGCGTGTGGCGAGTGCTTCGTGCACTTGCCGCACCGTTTGCGGTTCGTCAGTCGACCACAGTTGGTCCATGACCGCTTTCTCGAGCTCCCCAAGACCTGCCATTCCATAATTCTACGCAACAGTGCCGCGGCGTACTACAAAGTGTCGTAACCATCAAGTGTCCGTTGTGTCACCTTTTACGGTTGTGTCACTTTTCGCGGCTGTGAGTTCCCGAGTCGGCCCGCCCGCCTTCCCGCGCACATGTCTGGTGCCGATCGGCACGATCATCGGCCTACCCGATACCGGATCCTCCAGTACCGCGGCGTCGAGATCGAAGACTTCGCGCAGCAGTTCGACCGATACGACCTCGGCCGGGGCGCCGGTGGCGACGACACGCCCGGCGTGCATCACCACCAGGTTGTCGCTGTAGCGGATCGCGAGATTCAGATCGTGTAGCACCATGACCACAGTGCGGCCCAGTTCCGCGTGTAACCGGTCGACCAGATCGAGTACTTCGATCGAATGCGCCAGATCCAGATAGGTGGTCGGCTCGTCGAGCAGCAGGATATCGGTGCCTTGCGCCAGCGCCATGGAGATCCAGGCGCGTTGGCGCTGACCGCCGGACAGCTCATCGAGGGCACGGTCGGCCAGATCGGCGATGCCTGTATTCGCCAGCGCGGCGGTGACCTCGGCTTCGTCTGTCGCTGACCACTGCCGGAACCAGGATTGGTGCGGGTGGCGTCCCCGTGCGACGAGGTCGGTGACGGTGAGTCCTTCCGGAGCGACCGGTGACTGCGGGAGCATCCCGATGATCCGGGCCACGTCCTTGGTCTTCATCGTCGAAATGGCTTTGCCGTCCAGTAGGACCCGACCGGTCTGTGGACGCAGCAGGCGGCCGAGCGAACGCAGCAGGGTGGACTTTCCGCAGCCGTTCGGTCCGATCACAGTAGTGATCACACCGGGGGTGATGTCCAGGCTCAGCCCGTCGACGATCATCCGTTCGCCATAGCCGAGCGTGACGCCATCGGCGGCGAGTCGGTGCCGCGCCGGCGGGTTCGGCCGACCGGCGGTTGCGCCGGTCGTGGTGTCCGAGTAGGGGGTGGTGTCCGCGATCGTCGTCACAGCGTCGTCTTCCGGTTCATACGTACGAGCAGATACAGCAGGAATGGGCCACCGAACATCGCGGTCACGGTGCCGAGGGGTAGATCGACAGGGAAGAGCGTGCGGGCGATGACATCCGCTCCGATCACCACGATGGCTCCGACCAGGGCCGCGCCGATGAGCGGTTCGCCGGGGGTGCGCAGCAGGCGGCGGGCGATCTGCGGCGCGGCGAGGGCCACGAAGCTGATCGGTCCTACGGCGGCGGTCGCCACCGAGGCGGCGACCACGGCAGCGCCGATCAGCACGGCCTGCTGGGTCTGTATCCGCACGCCGAGCGCGCGTGTGGTCTCGGTGCCGAGACGTAGTGCGGCGAGGGTGCGCGCGGAGCCGAGGGCGATGAGGGCGACGAGGGCGATGGTGAGTGCCACGGGCACAAGGTGCGCGGTATCGGCCGTATTGAGTGATCCGGTCAGCCATTGTTGTGCCCGCTGGGCGTCCTCCAGGCTGGCGCGCGCGAGCAGCCAGCTGATACCCGCCATCAGCAGAGCGTTCACGCCGACACCGATCAGCACCAACCGCAGTCCGGTGGCGCCGTGCCCGCCGGTGCTGCTACGGCCCCAGGCGAGCAGGTAGATGACCACCGCGGTGAGCAGTCCACCGGCCAGCGCGGCCAGCGGCGCGGCGACAGCGGCGGCCATCCCGCTGCTCGCGCCACCGGTGACGACCACTGTGATTACCGCGCCGAGGCTCGCACCGGAGGTGATGCCGAGCATGTCCGGCGCGGCCATCGGGTTGTGCAGGATGGACTGGGTGAGCGCACCGGCCAGCCCGAGCGCGAGCCCGACCATCAGTGCGGTGAGTGCGCGGGGCAGCCGGGATTCCAGCACGATGAACCGCTGTGCTCTGGTGCCACCGCCGGTCAGCACGTCCAGGACTCGGCTGAGCGACAGGTGTGAATCGCCGACCGCGATATCGAGGCACAGCAATCCCAGCATAAGCGCGGTCAGCACCACGACGATCAGCACCATCCGTGGCCGCAGCACCACCGACAGTGGTCCGGTTCGCAGCGCCTGCCTGGTGTTCGTCCTGGGGGTGGATTGTTCGGCTGGTATGGGGCCGGTCGGTGTAGGAGCCGGCGTGGAAGAGGAAAGCATCACAGGCTCACCAGCTTCCGGCGGCGCACGACCGCGAGGAAGACCGGGGCGCCGAGCGCGGCGAGCATGACCCCGACCTCTAGTTCGCCGGGGCGGACCACAAGGCGGCCCGCGATATCCGCGATCAGCAGCAGTAACGCGCCGAAGAGTGCGGAGTAGGGGATCAACCAGCGATAGTCCGGTCCGGTCACGGCCCGCGCGATATGCGGGACGGTGAGCCCGAGGAAGGCGATCGGTCCTACTGCCGCCGTCGCGGCGCCCGCCAGCAGGACGATGGCCGCCAGCCCGAGTGCCCGGCTGCGGCCGATGTTTACGCCGAGGCCGCGCGCGACCTCGTCACCGAGGGTGAGCAGATTCAGCCCGGGCGCCGCCAGTACCGCCAGCAGCGCGCCTGCCGCCAGGAAGGGGAGTACCTGCCAGAACACCCCGGCGTCCCGACCTGCGACCGTGCCGACCACCCAGAACCGGTAGGTGTCCAAGGCCGATGCGTCGAGTAGCACCACCGTATTGGTCAGCGCCTGCAGGAACGCGGTCACCGCCGCACCGGCGAGCACCAGCGTGAGCGGGCTCGCCGCGCCGCCACCAGTGGCCGAGATCCCGAATACCACCAGCCCGGCGAGCAGTGCTCCGGCGAATGCGAACCAGATGTATTGGCCCGGTGTGGTGAAGGAGAACAAGTACACGCTCAATGCCGCGAGGAAGGCCGCGCCCGCGTTGAGCCCGAGCAGTCCGGCGTCGGCGAGCGGGTTTCGGGTGTAGCCCTGGATGAGCGCGCCCGCGATGCCGAGCGCCGCCCCGCAGACCAGCGCGAGCGCGGTGCGAGGGAAGCGCAGGCTGCGCACGATCTGTTCTTCGGTGGACTCGGCCGCGCAGGTGAACGGTCCGCCGGGACAGGTGAGTGCGTGGTGCACCGTGTCGTACACGGTTCCCGGCGCGATGGATCTGGCGCCGATCGCGATACCGGCTGCTACGGCGAGCAGGAGCAGGATAGTCGCGGCGAGGAGTCCGGAAAGACGGCGACGCCGCACGCTGACGGGAAAGGTCACGACGACAGACGGCTCCTGACTCGATAGGGCAAGCAAGACTGGTAAGCCTAACCTATCTTTCATTACCGGCGATGCGGGACCAGATGTCCACTGCTCGTGTGAATTCGCCGAATGCGAGTCGGGATGTATTGGTTGCAAACTTAGGTAAGCCTGGCCTATAGTCAGAGTGGCGTACGGATCGCAGGAGTGTCCCGAGGGCTGCGGTGACCCCCGATCCCGTGCCGCGAAGGGCCCCGCCGTCCGGCGGGGCCCTTCGCTCCGTATTCCGCTGCGAGCCTGCGGCGGCGGGCCACACGTCTTATGCGACAGTGAATGCATGACACAGCAGGAAACTGGACGCCTCGGTTCGCTGATCGGCATCACGCCCGAACAGATGAACGCCTACAGCGAGGGTACTTTCGCCGATCTGATCGGTTTGCGCTACACCGAGCTCACCCCGGACCGGGTGCGTGGTGAGTGGGTCGTCAAACCGCATCTCTATCAGCCTGCGGGCATCCAGAACGGTGGGGTGTACTGCACTGTCATCGAAACGCTCGCCAGCCTCGGCGCCGGGCTCTGGTTCGGTGACCAAGGCACGGTGGTCGGGGTCAACAACAACACCGATTTCCTGCGCGCGGTCCGTGACGGCACGCTGTCCGGCGTGGCGACACCATTGCATCGCGGCAGGCTCCAGCAGCTGTGGCAGGTGGTCATCACCGATGAGCAGGAGCGTGCGGTCGCTCGCGGGCAGGTGCGATTGCAGAACTTGCCGCATCGTTCCTGAGCGCGCTCATGCGGCAGCGCCGGAACGGGCGTGCCAGAATGTTCACCACCCATGCACTGCGACCCGGTGAGGAGCCCGGATGCGACTGTCGCCGCACGAGCAGGAGCGCCTGTTGCTCAGCTACGCTGCCGAATTGGCCCGGCGCAGGCAGGCGCGCGGACTGAAGCTGAACCACCCTGAGGCGGTCGCGCTGATCACCGATCACGTGCTCGAAGGCGCGCGCGACGGCCGCACCGTCGCCGAACTGATGTCCTCGGGGCGAACGGTTCTCACCCGTGCCGATGTGCTGGAGGGGGTACCGGAGATGATTCACGACGTCCAGGTCGAGGCGACCTTCCCGGATGGAACCAAACTCGTCACCGTGCACCACCCGATCGGTTAGGAGAACCGTGTGATTCCGGGCGAATACCTGTGCGCCGAGGGTGTGATCGAACTGAACGCCGGGGCCGATCGAATCGAGCTCGACGTGTTGAACACCGGTGACCGGCCGGTGCAGGTCGGCAGCCATGTGCATTTCCCGCAGGCCAATGCCGCGTTGCGGTTCGACCGTGCGGCAGCGCACGGCCGCCGCCTCGACATTCCGGCGGGTACTGCGGTGCGGTTCGAACCCGGTCTCGCCCAGCGGATTCCGCTGATTCCGCTGGGAGGAACCCGGGAGGTGTACGGCATCAGCCGTACACCTCCCGGGCATCTGGACGGTACCGCGTGAGCGGTCAGGCCCGGAGGCGGGAGCGCAGCGTAGCCACGGAGGGCCCCGCTCATGCTGGAAGTGGATACCGCGTGAGCGGTCAGGCCCGGAGGCGGGAGCGCAGCGTAGCCACGCGGGGTCGTAATGGTGGAAAGGAAACAGCGTGAGCGAACTGAGCCGTGCCCGCTATGCCGAACTGTTCGGGCCGACCACGGGGGACCGCATCCGTCTCGCCGATACCGATCTGTTGATCGAGATCACCGAGGACCGCAGCGGCGGCCCTGGCCGGGCCGGTGACGAGGCCGTATTCGGTGGCGGCAAGGTGCTTCGCGAGTCCATGGGCCAGTCCCGCGCGACACGCGCCGATGGCGCTCCCGACACCGTGATCACCGGTGTGGTGATCGTCGACCACTGGGGAATCATCAAGGCCGACGTCGGCATTCGCGACGGCCGGATCTGCGCGCTCGGCAAGGCGGGTAATCCGGACACGATGACCGGGGTGCACCCGGATCTGGTCGTCGGTCCGTCCACCGAGATCATCGCGGGCAACGGTCGTATTCTCACCGCGGGCGCGATCGACTGTCACGTGCATTTCATCTGCCCGCAGTTGATGGACGAGGCGCTCGGCAGTGGCATCACCACATTGATCGGTGGTGGCACCGGTCCGGCCGAGGGCAGCAAGGCGACCACGGTGACACCGGGCGCCTGGCATCTGGCGCGGATGCTGGAGGCCACCGACGGTTGGCCGATGAACATCGTGCTGCTCGGCAAGGGCAATACCGTCAGCGCCGAATCGATGTGGGAGCAATTGCGCGGCGGTGCATCGGGTTTCAAGCTGCACGAGGACTGGGGTTCGACCCCCGCCGCGATCGATGCCTGCCTCACCGTGGCCGACGCCACTGGTGTGCAGGTGGCATTGCACTCGGATACCTTGAACGAAGCCGGTTTCGTCGAAGACACCCTCGCGGCGATCGCGGGCCGAGGCATCCACGCCTATCACACCGAAGGCGCAGGCGGCGGGCACGCACCGGACATCATCACCGTCGCCGCACATGCCAATGTGCTGCCGAGCTCGACCAATCCGACCCGCCCGCATACGGTCAACACCCTGGACGAGCATCTGGACATGCTCATGGTGTGCCACCACCTGAGTGCCTCGATCCCGGAAGATCTCGCGTTCGCCGAGAGCCGCATCCGCCCGTCCACCATCGCGGCGGAGGATCTGCTGCACGATCTGGGCGCCATCTCGATGATCGGCAGCGACTCGCAGGCCATGGGCCGCATCGGCGAGGTGGTGCTACGGACCTGGCAGACCGCGCACGTGATGAAGCGCCGCCGCGGCGCCCTGGCAGGCGACGGCGCCGCGGACAATGCCCGTGTCCAGCGCTATATCTCGAAATACACCATTTGCCCGGCCGTCGCGCACGGCCTCGACCACGAGATCGGCTCGGTGGAGGTGGGTAAGCTCGCCGATCTGGTGCTGTGGGAGCCCGCGTTCTTCGGCGTCCGCCCGCACGCCGTGCTCAAGGGCGGCGCGATCGCCTGGGCCGCGATGGGCGATGCCAATGCCTCCATCCCGACTCCGCAACCGGTGCTGCCGCGCCCGATGTTCGGCGCTGCCCCGGCGACCGCCGCGGCCACCTCACTGCATTTCGTTTCCGAACAGGCGATCGAGGACGGGCTTGCCGATCGGCTGCGGGTGGCGCGCAAGCTGGTGCCGGTCCGTAACGTCCGGAAGGTGGGGAAGGCGGATATGCCGCATAACGACGCCATGCCGCGGATCGAGGTCGAGCCGGATACCTTCACCGTCCGCATCGACGGAGAGGTCTGGCGCGAACAGCCCGCCACCGAATTGCCGATGGCCCAGCGGTATTTCCTGTTCTGATCGTCAGGCTTCCCGGTAGCCTCGTTCGCTTACGTAGAGGCGATCTGGCCCGACGGCACCGCACAGCCGCTGACGTGACTGCGTTACGGGGGTCGGCCCATCGGTGGAGATTCGCGAGCTACCTCGTCGGCAACGGAACGAACTAACGGAATCGATCACTCAGGCGGAAAGCAGCATGGCGGCCGTGTCGGCGACCTGCCTGCGGTATCCGGCACCGAACAGTACGACATGTACCAGCAGTGGATAGAGCTGGTGCAGGGGTATCCGTTGTTCCCAACCGTCGGCGAGGGGCGAAACCTCCTGGTACGAGGCGAGGATTCGGTCGAGGTAGGGGGCGCCGAACAACGACAGCATGGCCAGGTCGGTCTCGCGATGTCCACCGTGGGCGGCGGGATCGACCAGGATGCCGCGGCCGTTGCTCCAGATGATGTTGCCTGCCCAGAGATCGCCGTGCACACGGCTGGGTGGCTCGGAGGGGCCTGCCAAGGTATCGATTCGGTCGATCGCTTTGTCTACCGATCGGAGGTCCTGCGGCTCCAGCGCGGTTGCCAGTCGCAGATACGGCAGCAGTCTCCGCTCGGTGTACCACTGCGACCATTCTGCGGTGGTGGTCGTATTGTCCATCGGCAGGTCGGCGATGTACCCGGTCCATGTGGCGCCGTAGTGCTCGACTCGGTGAGAATGCAGCATCGCCAGCTCCCGGCCGAACCGTTCGGCGGCGTGAGGTGTCGGCCCCTCGTTGTCGAGCCACGGGAGTAGCACGGTGGTCGGGTCGGCCGCCAGGACCGATGCGATGGGAAGGGCTGCGTCCGGTTCGGCCAGCCAGCGCAGCCCGGCGGCTTCGGCGGTCAGGGCTCCGACCGCATTGTCGGCGGTTTTGGCGAACACATTCCGGCCGTCAGCAAGCCGGACACGGTATAGCTGCCACGAGTGTCGGGCTCCGATCCCGCGCACGTCGTCGACCTTTGTGTGGAGCAAGGACTCGATCCGATCCTGGTCCAAGACAGTCACCGTCGCTCCTTCCTGTGCCGCGACCACTATCCGCCTCGGACGCGCGAAGTGGCCCTTGGATCAGACTGGCAGACACCCACCGCCGCGGCACAGGTGAACCCTTGGCGATGGTGTTCACAGTGGTTACCCACGACCGCGACGTAGGAGTTCACTCCTTTGCGGCGTGATCACACGCGGGCTGCGGCGGGCGGATGGAGGTAATTACAGGCATACGCCGCGGCCGGCGTCACGGACGCCGGCCTCCAGTTCTGCTCGCTGGTCTTCCGGCAGCTCCTGCCACTTCTCGTCAGATGTGAGCATTGCGAGGTACTCATCGGCGATCTCGTCGAGTCCCGGTGGTGCTGCGTCGGGTGCCACCATGGTTTGTATTTCCAGGAGAGGCGGGAAGACCTTGTCGCGCACTGTCAGACACATTTCTCGCCGTGTTTTCGGCAGCTCTTCCGTGTCAGCCGAGGCAGTCGCTGACTCCTCCTTCGCTGCCGTTACCGCAGCGGTGACGGGTGTAGCTGCTGCAGCGGCCGTTTCCGCCACACTGGATACGGCAGAGCCGGGAGTCGTCACCGGATCGTCGGCAGAGCTACACGCGACCAGCACGGCTGGTACGGCGAGGACAATAGCGATACGGGCACGGACAAGCACGGCTTCCCCCGGGGGTTCATAGAAAACGATCTTCGACAGAGAAAGGCTAGCCGACAGTGAAACCCACGGTGGTGCGGGCTGTGCGTAGGCCGGATAGTCGCGGAGGAGTAACCAGGCCGATGCGGTGATCGCTCAGCCGCGCCGGACACACCCGCTGTAGCGAATCTAGTGAGGGCTTGTCGAGGACCCGAGAGCTCCGTATCGCGGTACATGGACCTGGGGCACACCTCACCGCCGACGTGGACGGCTCGGGTTATCCCGGGGGCATGGGAGCCACCGAACCTCTTCCTCGGACTGTGTGTTATTCGGAGGTCAATCCGGTGATGAGCGTGCCTCCGGCGATGCTGCGAGTGGCGATATCCTGCCGGTAGAGCATCCGTTGCCCGTTCGGGTGCTCCTGGGTCACCTCAACGTCCCATGTGTCGGGTCGGCCATCCGGGGTGATCCACACGCAGTATCGGCTACCGACCGGCAGCTGTTCGTCGATGCCTCGTTGAATCATCTCACTGGACGCGATATCGGGCGAGTCGTCCGCGACCAAGGCCCGCGCCGCGGTGCCCGAGCGTTGGACGTAGTACGCGTACTCGAACGCGAAGATCGCGTCCGACCCACTGGTCGTGCCGCCCGGTTCGGCGCCGGAGATCAGCTGTTCGGTGCGCTGGCTGACACAGTCGGCGGTCGCTAGCTCATTCGTGCCCTCGGCCCCAGCCGCACCCGTCCCTATCGTGGTGATCACCCCCACCGCCACCAACGCAAACGTCGTGATCCTACGCGTACCTGCGCCCTCCCCTTCCCCTGTGCCAGAACACCTTTCGAACGAAGAATATCCTCGGCGAAGTCCCGCCGAATCGTCTCGATCTCGGCGCGGTGGTTTTCGGTTCGCTGATCGCCTCGTCGATGCGCAACGTGCGAATCTCGAGCGTGAAATACATTGAGTGACATGCTTGATCGAAGAAAACGGACCTCGCAGGCCGTAACCACCATCGTGATGCTGGTGGGCCTGCTGACTGGCTGTGAAGCGAAGAGCGGGGAAGTGCCGGCCCCGGCACCGGTCACGAATCCCGGATCGTCGATGTATCCATCGAAGATCGCGTTCACCGACAATGGAGGGCCCTCGGGGCCGTCGGTGTATGTGATGAATTCCGACGGCACCGCCGTGAAACGGATCGCCGCCGGATACGAACCGGATTTCGCTCCGGATGGCTCGAAGATCGTCATCCGCCAGTCCTGGTCCGGGCTCCTCGTCATGAACCCCGACGGGAGCAACCCGGTACAACTCGTCGACCGCGGAGCGTATCCAGAGTTCGCCGCCGACGGCACCCGCATAGTCTTCGCCTGCCACCGCCGAATCTGCGTAGTGGATGCCGACGGAACCAATCTGAAGACGTTGACGCAGAGCATGGGGGGCGAGCGCCTGAACTACCCCCAATTCCCGACATTCTCGCCGGACGGCTCACGGATCGCATTCACTCTGAACAGCACCCTCTGGCTGATGAACGCCGACGGCACAGACCTGCGGATACTGCTCGAGGATGCGATTGCCCCGGTCTTCACCCCGGATGGATCCGGGATCGTCTTCGCCAGCGGACGAGGCGGCCATGACCGGATCGAGACCTATCTGATGGATGCCGACGGCCGCAATATCCGCCCCCTCACCGGCGAGGGCACAGCACTTCCCTCACCCGACCCCTACCACTCCACCACGCTTCCGGCGTTCTCCCCTGACGGCACCCACCTGCTCGTCACCCGCTCGACCCAAAATTCGGCGAAGGTGGTGACGGGATCGGAGATTTGGGTGATGAATCCTGACGGCAGCGATCCACGCCGTCTCACCGAACCCAATCAGCCCGCGACCGCGGCGAGCTGGGGAGGCAATTCCAGTTCTTAACTGGCCATCCTCTCGGATGCGATCCGCTCACGCTGATTACCCGGCCGTTCTGAACTGCCAGTCCGAACACACGCTCATGCCGCTGACCGCGCTGACCGAACCGGCCAGCGTGGCGCGACGGAACATCAACGGGTCGAGATCATCTCGGGCAGCCGCACGACTGCTGGCAGACTTCGCCATGTAGGCGGACTCGTTGTCGGCCGCGTGGCAGAGTGGGCCTGTGTCTGTTCGGTGGCGACATCGGATGGACGAGAAGCTCTACTGATTCGCGGATGGTGCCCAACAACCGAGGAGTCAAGTGAACGGCGGCTGTCTCTGTGGAAATATCCGGTTTTCTGCGACCGGTGACCCCGATTTCCCGCATCTGTGCTCTTGCGAGCATTGCCGGCGGCTTTCAGGTGCGTCGGTGATGTCATGGGTGTTCTTCCCCGAAGAAGGATTTGAGTGGACGGGACCAGGTGGGGAACCGACCTGGTTCGAGACGTTTCCGCAAATCTGCCGAGGGTTTTGCCCGGTCTGCGGATCGAGCATGGCGTCCAAAGGCGACGAGGCCGGCCTGGTCGCCTTTGGACGATCACGCCGATATGGTGCCGGTCAAGCAGAGCTTTGCCGATAACGCGGTCTCCTGGCTTCCGCCGCTGCAATGACCCGACACCCCGTGCGGGACACACCTGTGCCTGTCCCGCACGGCGGTCCTCTAGCCAGCTCTGGGCGGTGGAGCCAGCGTGATCAGCACCGGTCCGGCTGGTGCCAGCCGTGCCAATCGCTCTGTCTACGAGCGCTTTTGCCGCAAGAACGACAGTGTCAGGTCGACCCCTTCGATCTCGCCGAGCCAGGATTCCTCGGTGGCGCGTGCTCGCCGCGCAACCAGGTCGGCTTCGATCTCGGACAGCCGCGGCAGCATCTTCGGATTGATGTTGAGCATCGGGCATCGTATGCACCATTGACTGAACTAACTCGGGGATGTGGCACGTCGAGGCACCTTAGCTTCGCGCGGTGTCGGTAGCTTGCCCGCGTGATCGAATCGGAGGAGAACGTCCGCGACCTCACCACTCTGCTGGTGCCCCGCGGCGGGCGGTTGGTGTCGACCGGAGAGGGCACGGAGCCCTACCAGTTGCTTGATGCCGCTGGCGAGTTGGTAGAGCCAGTAGCGGTGTTTCTACGCGAACTGTTGGCAGCGGGACGATCTCCGGCAACGCTGCGCTCATACGGCATGGACTTGCTGCGCTGGTGGCGGTTTATGCAGGCGGTCGAGGTCGGTTGGGATCGGGCAAGCCGAGCAGACGTGCGCGACTTCAGCTGCTGGATTCAGCTGACGGTGAAGAAACGCAGTCCGCTGACCAGCTCCAGCGGCACCGGGTGGGCGAATGGTGTTGTGGGACCGCCGAATCCGATCACGGGTAAGCCCGCACTCGGGAAGGGATATGCGCCTGCGACCGTGGCGCACTCGGAGACGGTGCTGCGGGGCTTCTACGACTTTCACCGGGATGCTGGGACTGGTCCGATACTCAATCCGTTCCCGCTCGATCCTGCTCGACGGTCACGGCGAGCCCACGCGCATCGAAATCCGATGGATGGGTGGGCGCGTGAGCGGGTGGGGCGGTATCGGCCGAAGGTGCCGTACCGGATTCCCCGCGCGATTCCTGATCAGCGGTTCAACGAGTTGTTCGCGGCGCTGGGGTCGAATCGCGATCGGGCGCTGGTGGCATTCTGGATTTCGACCGGGGTGCGCGCCTCGGAGCTGCTGGGAGTTCGACAGTGCGACATCGACCCCGGTCAGCAACTGATCACTGTGGTGCGCAAGGGAACTCGCGCTATCCAGCAGGTTCCGGCCTCGGCGGATGCGTTTGTCTGGCTGCGGTTGTATCAGGAGGAACTGCACGGTCAGATCCCTCCGGGTCGTCTCCAGCCGGTGTGGTGGACGCTGCGACGACCTCGTCGACCGTTGAATTATCATGCGGCGCATCGGATGTTCGAGCGCGCTAACGCTAGTCTCGGAGCGGACTGGACGTTGCACGACTTGCGCCACAGCGCTGCCACGAGAATGGCCCGTGACCCGCAACTGACGCTGAGCGACGTGCAGCTCGTCATGGGACATGCGCACCTGTCCACCACGGAGATCTACCTGACCCCCGACAAGGACGAGGTGATCGCCGGAGTCTTGGCTCATCACGCCCGCACCGCCGACCAGCGCGACAAGCCGATACCTCCACCACTGGCACCCGGCTACGACCCGCAGGCATTGAGCGTGCTGTTCGGGAGGACGTTGTGACCTTGGTCGTCAAGCACAGCACCCGCAAACCGCTGCCCCAGGTCGCCTCGGTCGCTGGGGAGCAACGCTTGCGGAATGGTCAGCTGCGCAGCGAATTTCCACCGCGGTCCGCCGAGGCGTGGTGGCCGCACACCGCGGCGTCATCCGAGCAGGTGCAGCAACGGTTGACCGCCCCGCCGTTCGCGTCCGCAGTCAACGGAACCCGAGCCGGGTGACGGCGCGGGGTCGCCAAGATGCTGCGCTGGCTGTCGACATTCCCCGGCGAAACCTGGCAGGACCGCTGGCTGGCCAGCGGAGCTGAGAGGTATCCGGGACCGGAGTGGGTGAATATGCCAGTAGCCTGGCTGACGGAGAATCGCGACAGAACCAGGTCTTGCGACTCGATCGACTTTCAGTCTGGGCTGCTGATGTTGATCTGCGGCGACGTGTTGCGCCCCGGCCTGCCGTGGATGCTCACCCGCACCCACCGGTATCTGGCGACCGTGATGGCACAGGACAGGGACCAAAACGGGTTCGCTCGGCTTGCCGAGTTAGCAACCGCCGAACCAGCCAGCTCGGCGGCCGACGCGAAGGTTTCAGCGACCCGCATCGCGACCATCCTGGCCTGCAAGGGCGGCGGCATCGCCGACATCGCGGTCGGAGACTGCGTGGAACTCGTGGAAGCCATGCGCCAGGTCCATACCCGCGGCGGCCAGAAGAAAGTCGACTTCTACCTTCGGCTCCGTGCCCTCGGAATCTTCCCGGAGAACGCTCCGCACAGCATCCGCGCCTTCGGCTTGGCCGGCGGGCGGCTGACGATCGAGCAACTCGTCGACCGATATCGCATCCAGTCCGAACCCGTCCGGGATCTGCTGATCGACTACCTCCGAGAACGGCAGCCCTCGCTGGACTTCACCAGCCTCGACGCCGCGTCGAGAACACTTGCCGGGTTGTTCTGGGCTCGCATCGAGGCCCTCGCTCCGGGCATCGACACACTAAGGCTCCCATCGGAGGTCGTGCGAATCTGGAAGCACGAACTTGCCACCGTCGAACGCACCAGAATCAACGCGAACGGCGAACGGATCAAGGTGCCGACACCGCGCCTGAACTTCAAGGACGAACTGCTCCGGGTCCGCGTGTTCTACCTTGATATCGCGCATTGGGCCGTCGAAGATCCTGCCCGCTGGGGACCGTGGGTCGCGCCCTGCCCGATCACCGATGCTGAAGTGCAGAAGGCCAAAGAGCGCAAGCACCGCAAGGCCCGCATGGACCAACGCACCCGCGAACGACTGCCTGTCCTGCCGGTCCTTGTGCGCACAGCCAATGACCGCCGCCTGTCCGCCGCTCGTCTGTTGAAGGCTGCCTATATCGCCGAACCAGGGGCCGTCATCGACGGCACCAACGGCACACTGCGCAAAGCTGTTGTCCCCAAATCGATTGGACGAATCGTCTGGGCCGAAGACGTCGCCACCGGCAAACGCCGCAACCTGTCCTACGAGGAGGAAGCGGCGTTCTGGGCGTTCGCCACCATCGAGGTTCTGCGTTTGACCGGCATCCGCTGCGAGGAACTGCTCGAACTGTCTCACCACAGCATCACCGAATACCGGTTGCCCGGTACCGGTGAACTGGTGCCGCTGCTGCAGATCGCCCCGTCCAAGACCGACTCCGAACGCATGATGCTGGTCAGTCCCGAGCTGGCCGACGTTCTCAGCGCCATTGTTCAGCGACTCCGCGGCCCGGACGGATCCATCCCCTTGGTCGTCTCCTACGACATCAGGGAAAAGATCTGGAACCCGCCGATGCCGGTGTTGTTTCAGCGTGGCATCGGCAACGAGCGACGCGCGTTCACGGCCTGCGCGATCCGCAAGCTGCTGATCAACGCGCTCGCCGCCACCGCGCTCACCGACGTCAACGGCGATCCGTTGCTGTTCCAGGCCCACGACTTCCGGAGGATTTTCGTCACCGACGCGATTATGAACGGCCTGCCACCGCATATCGCGCAGATCATCTGCGGCCACAAGACCATCGACACCACCATGGGCTACAAGGCGGTTTACCCGGCCGAGACGATCGAGGCCCATCGAGCCTTCATCGCCCGCCGCCGAGCCACCCGGCCCAGCGAGGAATATCGCACGCCCACCGACACCGAATGGGATGCGTTCCTCGCCCACCCTGTTGACTGCACCACGTCAAGATCAATGACCGGGCTGAATGCCTGGTCCGATGGAGGGACGTGGCTTGGTCGAGGACATACGACGGGAACTGGCCGAGGGGCGGCGATCGGTCCCGGCGGTAGGTCCCGGCGGTAGGTCCCGGCGGTAGGTGCAGTGGTCAAGGGCGGAACGTCCGACCTGCCGTTCGTGGTCGTGGATGGCGACGGTGGGCACCTGGAGCCGGTCGTTGCGTACTTGCGGGATCTCATGCTCGGCGACGCGAGTCCGTTGACGTGCCGTAGCTATGCGTTTGACCTGTTGCGGTGGCACCGGCTGTTGTGGTTCCTGGGGACTGACTGGGACCGGGCGACCGAAGCGGACGTCGCGACCCTGGTGGCGTGGCTGCGGGCAGCCCGCAATCCGCAGCGGCAACGTAACCGCCCGAACTCACCACCGGCGGGGTCGGTGAACCTCAAGACGGGCAAGCCGTCTCTTCGGGCTGGCTACGCGCCAACGACGATCAATCACGCTTTGACTGTGGCGCATAGCTTTTACGCGTTCCATCACCGGTTCGGAGCGGGTCCGGTGGTCAATCCGGTGCCGATCTCCGCACAACGCCGACAGGTGCTGGCCCACCGCAGCCCGTTGGAACCGGTCTCGGTCGTGCGCCGGGCTCGGTTACGGCAGCGAGTGCCCCAGTCAGTCCCGAGGGCGATCCCCGACACATTGTGGGACGAGTTGTTCGCTGCGATGGGCTGCGACCGTGATCGGGCACTGCTGGAGTCCTACGTCAGCTCGGGCGCGCGGGCCAGTGAGTTGCTGGGTGTGACGTTGGAGGACATCGACTGGGCTGGTCAGCTGTTCTACGTCGTGTCCAAGGGCAGCAGGCTGCGCCAGCCGGTGCCGGCATCGCCGGACGCCTTCCGCTATCTGGGCCGTTATCTTGCCACCGACGGTCTGCCGGCCCCAGGGAAACCTGTGTGGCGGACGCGACGCGGCGATCCCCGTCCGCTGACCTATTGGGCGATGCGGCGGGTATTGCAGCGGGCCAATGACAAGCTGGGCACCAACCACACATTGCACGACGCAAGGCACACCGCTGCCACGAGGATGGCGGGGGACGAGCGGCTGACTCTGGCCGAGGTCCAGACCATCATGCGGCATGCCCACCTGGATACCACAGGACATTACCTCGCCGTCCGGATCGAGGACATGCACGACAAGCTCCACGAGCACTACACCAAGCCAAGGTCGCAGCGGTCCTACCCTGCCGGTTATGACCCGGCCGACATCGAGGCGGTGTTCGGTGGCTGAGCCTGGCACGACCCAACTGGCCAAGAACTCCTCGGTCCCGCCCACGCGCTTCGCCGGACTACGCGGCGAGCCCGCGCAGCCGACCGCATCTCCGATGCCGCGCGGCGACCTAACCGCCGCTGGCACCGAGCAGATCCAGCAGGTCGTTCGGGACGTCTGGCCGGGCGGCCCCGATGCCGTCCGGCGGCGCGCCCGTGGCGCCCGATTCATGCTGGAACACCTGGCAGATTTCCCCGGATCTGACTGGCAACAGCGCTGGGAGGCCAGCGGTCTGAACGAGCGAGGACGTCCAGCTACCGCGGTCAGGGGCAAGCAGGCTGAGCGCGACGAGATCTGCGTGGGCACGGCCTGCCTGTTCAGCCTCCGGGTAATCCGGCCGTCGTTGGAGGCGTTGCGCTCGACCAGGTTCCTGCGCTACGGGGAGCGGTTCCTCACCGCCCAGCGCGACCCGCTGCTGGAGGAGTTCTGGAATTGCGTCCAGAGCACCGCGGTGCATCCACTGCACCACGGCTCGGCGCTATTCGACACCACGGCGGCGCTGACGACGCAGGGCATCGCACTGGTCGAGCTGACCCCCGAAGCGTTCCTGCACTACGTGTGGGAATCCCGCGACCACGGCCTGGCCTTCAAGGGCCGCGGGGAGACGGGCCGCGGTCAGTTCCCCGGGCAGCTGGCCTGGCAGGTGCTGCACGACATGGGCCATTTCCCACCCGGTACCCCGGCGACGCTGAGGGCGGCCGTGCTCAGCGGGCGCCGTACGGTCCAGGAACTGGTCGACCGCTACAACATCCGCCACCAAGGCGTGCGGCAACTGCTGCTGGACTATCTGCGCCGCCGGGAGCCCGAGATGGACTACTCCTGTCCCGCTCACTGGCCGGCCTGTTCTGGGCCAAGATCGAAGCTCTCGCCCCCGGACAGCCGGACCTGCGGATCGGCACCGATCTCTACCATCGGTGGCGCGAGGCTCTGGGCACCCACCAGGACGGCCGCAAGCCGCGCGAGGAATTCGAGCACATCCTGCGCTCAGTGCGTTCCTTCTACACCGACCTGCACAGCTGGGCGGTCGAGGAACCCGAGAAATGGGCGCAGTGGGTGGCCCCGTGCCCGGTCCCGGACGGAGGGCTGCGCGGGGTCACCGTCCGTCAACGGCGTCGCAAGGAGCGGATGGACGACCGGGTGCGCCAGCGCCAACCGCTCCTGCCCGTACTCGTGGCCCACCTCGAGGACCGCTACCACCACCTGCAGGCACTGCTACAGGCCGCCTCGCCCCTGACCAACGGTGAGACGGTCACGGTCAACGGCCAGACATACCAACGTATCTGGACTCCCGCCGACGACCGGCGCGCCCGGCAGGGCGGACAAGCCAACACCCGGGTCCGCGACGTGGCCACGGAAAAAGACATCAACGTCACCACAGCCGAGGACCTCGCTTTCTGGGAATTCGCCGCAGTGGAAGTCCTTCGTCACGCGGGTATTCGCATCGAGGAATTGCTGGAACTGACCCACCTGAGCATCAGGCAGTACCAGCGCCCCAACGGCGAGGTCATCGCCTTGTTGGTGATCGCACCATCCAAGACCGATCGTGAGCGCGTCATCTCGATGTCGGCAGAACTCTTCGCGGTCATCGCGGCAATCATCCGGCGGCACACCCAGCACGGTCGAACCATCCCACTGATCCAGCGTTACGACAATCACGAGTGCCGGATGAGCGACCCCATGCCATTCCTGTTCCAACGTCACACCGGCGCAGTCCCCCGCGTGATCGCGCCTGCGACGGTGCTGGTCATGCTCCGCCGTCGCTGCGCCGAGCTGGCCGAACAACACCCCGGCTTCCAGGCCCTCAGCTTTACACCGCACGATTTCCGCAGGCTGCTGGCCACGGATTTGGTGAACAACGGCCTGCCCATCCATATCGGCGCGGCACTACTCGGGCACTTGAATTTGCAGACAACTCGCGGATATGTCGCCGTATTCAACGAGGATGTCGTGCGTCACTACCAGGAATTCCTCGACCGCCGACGACAGGCACGCTCGGCGGAAGAGTATAAACCCGTCACCGACAGCGAGTGGTCCGAATTTGAGGAACACTTCGACCGGCGAAAGGTCGAACTGGGTGGTTGCAGGCGACCATATGGTTCCGATTGCCAGCACGAGCATTCGTGTCTGAAATGTCCCATGCTCGCTATAAATCCGAAAATTCTGCCCCGGCTTGATGAGATCGAGGAGGATCTGTTGGCCCGCCGCGCTCGCGCCGAGCGCGAAGCATGGCTCGGTGAGGTCGAGGGAATCGACCTCACCCTCACCTACCTTCGGCAGAAACGGGACGAGACCAAACGGCTGGCGCGCATCGCGCCGGTCGGGCTCGGCATGCCGGTCATTACACCAAGGTGACCGGCATGCGGCGAGAACATCAGTCGTTGCCGTACTCTGCCTCCTCCGGCCAATCGTCCAAGTCTTCCGGATCGACCTCGACTGTGAACGTGTCATCGGTCAGGTCGGTGGCAGCAATGAGATCAGATCTCTCAAGAACAAGATGGCACGTCGGGCAACTGAAATAGTCAGGAGCTATATCGATTTCTGCAATCGTTCCGACGAAGTGATCCCGCTCATCGTCACCGTATTCGGTAACACGCCGCTCGACGATTTCTTCGCCCTCCAACCATCCATCATTTCCGCATGCGGGACAATCAGTGATAGTTCGGTAGGTCATCACGGGTGTCCATTGCGATGCCGTCTCCCACTTGGCTTGCTCGGGTCCGCTCATCCGGCCATCGCGAAAACGGATCAAAGACTGCTTGGCAGCAGAGATTCGCGCCATCACCTGATTCTGAACATTCTGCCGGTTCTGTGCGAGGTGTGCCTCGACTTCGTCGGTTCGATCTCCTCCGACGAGCATGGAAACATCGCTGCCTTGCGCAGCAAGAAGAATGTCGGTTTGAGCCCAAAACTGCGGCCACCAAGCATGTGCTGGAATCTTAGTGATACCCAATGCTGCACCGTGGAGATACTCGTTTCGACCGTTTGAAATCTTGGACGCTTCCTCTGCGCTGAAAGGCCGGAAGACGCGCTCGCACCGTTTAAAGATCGTTGATGCACGTGCGGTTGTGAAATGGGTTTCGCCCTCGATCAGACCAGCAGCTTTCAGGACGTGTGTTCCGTCCTCAGTCGGCTCAGCCACAAGGGTGGGCGAGACCTTGCACAATGCTGCTTTCGCCAGCAATTCGAGTGCAAGGGCAGCCCACAGCTGCTTTTCGTCCTCAGTCCGATCATCGGACGGGTCCATTGCCCGATTCATGAACAGCTTTGCCTTGACAAAAAATTGCTCGTAACCATATGGCATTGTCATCTCAGAAACCCTGTCTTGTAAGCGATTCTGGTGAGCTCACGATCATCGTTCTCGGCTGCTTTCGCTCGGCCATGCAGAACAGCGCGGTTATGGACGAGGAGCAGTGTGTCCGGGATATCCCAACGGTGTTCGTGGACATCGCGATAGGTTGTGAGCAGCATCCAAGCGTCCCGCGCCCTTTTGTCCGCTGGAGCCATGCAGTGGGGATCAAATCGCAATCCGCAGTCATCCACAGCCGTCGCCAAGAACGTCTGCCGTCCACTTCCCACGAAGAACACGCCGTGTTTCACGGCATGGGAATGCACAACCTCAAACTGCGGCCTCCAGATCCGCGTTGGAGTGGAGTTCGGTGTGGTCGAGTGCATCACCACGATGTCCGGAACTGCATGAAGGTGTGCGCCATCAACATGGAGCGCCTGTTCGTCCAAACCGGTTGTGGCGCTGATCGACCGCGAGTTGGCTTCGCCCCTAGTGGTCGGTCTGAGTCGGGAGATCGCCGGGTCGCCGCGTCTGGTAGCTACCGGCTCCCAGCCGCTCGCACGTGCGAAACTCTGGAAGTAGGGGAACGGCATCGTCGAGGATGCCCACCCGGATCTCCGGCAGTCGGCAACGAGCTGAGCCAGGACGTCATCTGGCGATTTAGGCATGGATACTCCGTCAATCAGAAGGGGCCGGAGGACTGTATCGTGCGCCCTGTGCCGACTGTCTCCAGGACACCTTCTGTGCACACACGGCCCAGATCAACCTTGCCGAACCGGCTCGCAAGCTTCACCACCAGCCCTAGCCAGGGGGAGATACCTTCTGACGTGGCGACCCGCAGGCTTCGTCGCGAGGTGCATCGACGAGACGGCCAACTCCTTGAGGATCTGAACCGATCGTCCGGCATGTCCTCTTGCCTTGGTGCAGAGGAACTTCGAGAAACGCAAGGTGTCGGTCGGAACCTGCGCGCGGGTGTTCGCGACGCCCTGCGTCCATGAACACGCTTGCGTGAGGTGCTCGCTCCTCAGGCCGGATCCCGCCCAGCGGGCCCGGCTCGAAGAGATCCACGACAACCTCGAAGCCCGCATCGTCGAAGCCAAACGCGAAGGCTGGCTCGGCGAAGTCGAAGGACTCCAAATCAGCTACAGCGGCGTCAAAGACAAACTCGCCCAGATCGATTCCACCCTCCGGCGCACCGCGGAAGCGACGGGGCTCGGGATGCCCACGTTCGGCTCCATCTCCGGAAGAAGCTCTGCCCCATGAGAATTAAGTGAGAACACTCCCGGACCCTTCAACCGCAAGGACCGATCCGGGTCAATCCGTTCGGGGAAAGCCAGCAAGACTCAGCTAAACGGCCTCCAGAACGAAGAACAAGAAGCTCAGGAACGCCCCGGAGGAGGACTTCGCCAGGGCGTCAGGGAAGAGTTCGCGGGCGCCCGGCGCCGGGGGCGGTTCGCTGATGACGGCTGTGCGAAAACCGGCCGCAGTGAAGGCGTCGGTCATCGCGTGCAGCGGCCGATGCCAGTAGGTGAGCACGGCCTCCTGACCGTTGAAGGTGTATTCCTCGGAGTACTTGACGGTCGCGAAATAGTCGGCGTCGCGATAGAGCCACTTGAAGACGAACGGGTGATTGACGGACATGATCAGCCGGCCACCGGGCGTCAGCACGCGCCGCAACTCGGCCAGTGGTTCGGTCCAGTTCTCCAGGTAGTGCAGCACCAGGGAAGCGACGACATCGTCGAACGCGCCATCAGGAAACGGAAGCGGACTTCCGATATCGGCGACGTGCAGGGCCGCATCGATGCCGAGTCGCTGCCGGGCCAACTCCACCATCTTCGCACTGGAGTCGAAGCCCGTCACGATGGCACCTCGGTCGCGCAGCGCCGCGAAGATAGGGCCGGAGCCGCAACCGGCGTCGAGGACCTTCCTGCCAGTCACATCTCCGGCCAGGTCCACAATGGCGGGCCGGGCGTAATAGCCGTTGATGAGGTTGGTTTCGGTTTCGGCCGTATAAGCCTCGGCGAAGGTGTTGTAGTCGTTTTCCACGGCCGCATCGGCGGCCCCGGCAGAACTCTCGGGAATGACAGGCATGCGACCCATCCTGCCGACCAACCAACCAGGATGCTAGGAGATCATCTCGCCTGTCAGTTGTCCACTCGGGCAGCATGTTCCGTCAGCGCTGGTCGAATGATCAGCAAGTAAACCCTTTGCCCTGCAATCGACCCGCGACCGATTACAAGATCAACGGCTCAGTTCAGAGAAGCAGGCGTGCTCATGTTGGCAGCCGGTGTCATAAGGGCGGGCGCAGCCGCCGAGCTCGACTTTGCGTGAACCCTCCCGGGTTTGATGCGCACCTTTCTTCTTGGGAAGGGTGTGGGCATCAAACCCAGGAGGGTTCAGCCGGGATCGCTGGCCAGTCTGACCGATCGGCCAGGAAGCAGCGCATATGGCCGAATGTCTCAGCTCATACCGCGGTCACGGACACGGTTCACAATGAAGATTATTACATTCTTCCTACGACTGTTCAGATTATGTAATATCTTAAGGAGATGCACCGTCGCAGTCAGTTGTAGGAGAGGCCGTCGCCGTGCCGAGTACACATGTAGTCACGAATCAAGTCCCGCCGTTCGTGGGTTTCAACCCCGCGGAGAGCCCGGTGCTGCTGGAGGCACTGCACCGGGAGGGCGGCGGTTGGGCGGAACCGGAGGTCAGGGCGCTGGGTGCGCTGGCAGGATCATCTGAGGTGCAGGAGTACGCGGTACGGGCCGAGCGCTACGAGCCGATCCTGCATACGCACGACAGATACGGTCACCGGATCGATGAGGTGGAGTACAGCCCGGACTACCACCGGTTGATGAGCATTTCGGTCGAGCACGGTCTGCACGGAGCGCCATGGGCGGACGACCGGGTAGGCGCGCATGTGGCGCGGGCGGCGAAGATGGTGGTGTCCCAGACCGATCCGGGACATCTGTGCCCCATTTCGGGGACCTATGCGATCGTGCCCGCGTTGCGCCTCCAGCCTGAGCTGGCGAAGGTGTACGAGCCGCTGTTGACCAACCGGGTCTATGACCCAACGGTCGCGCCACCGTTGTCCAAGCAGGGATTGACGGCGGGGATGTCGATGACGGAGAAGCAGGGCGGCTCCGATGTCCGCGCGAATACGACAGTCGCGACGCCGACCGCCGATGGCAGCTATCTGCTCACCGGGCACAAATGGTTCACTTCAGCCCCGATGGGTGACTTGTTCCTGGTGCTGGCCCAGGCGCCGGGTGGACTGACATGTTTCCTGTTGCCGAAGGTGCTACCCGACGGAACCCGCAATCGGATGCACCTGCAGCGGTTGAAGAACAAACTCGGCAACCGCTCCAATGCCTCATCGGAACTCGAATACGACGGTGCGCTGGCGTGGCGGGTCGGCGAGGAAGGGCGTGGGGTACGCACCATCATCGAGATGGTCAATCTGACCCGGCTCGACTGCTCGCTCGGCAGCGCGATGGGCATGCGGTGGGGTGTCGCGGCGGCGATGCATCACATCACGCATCGCAAGGCCTTCGGTGAGTACCTGATCGATCAGCCGCTGATGCGCAATGTGGTCGCGGACCTGGCGGTGGAAACCGAAGCCTCGACCATGGTGGCGATGCGGATGGCAGGCGCGACCGACCGTGCGATACGCGGTGACGAAACCGAAGCCTTGTTACGCCGGATCGGGCTCGCGGCGACCAAGTACTGGCTGTGCAAGGGTGCGCCGAAGCATGCCGCCGAGGCGATGGAATGCCTTGGCGGTAATGGGTTCGTCGAGGACTTCGGGATGGCCAGGCTGTATCGCGAGGCGCCGCTGGGTGGGATCTGGGAGGGATCCGGCAATGTCGCGGCCCTGGATACCTTGCGTGCGATGGTGACAAAGCCCGAAACTGTGCCGGTGCTGTTCGGCGAACTCGAACTCGCCAAGGGGATGGATACCCGGTTCGACAGTTACGTCGGCACGCTGCAGGCGAGTCTGGGCGATCCGGAGACGATTCAGCACCGGGCCCGCACTATTGCCGAGCACATCACGGTAGCGCTGCAAGCGGCGTTACTGCTGCGACACGGGCATCCGGCGGTCGCGGAGGTGTTCTGCGCGACCCGGCTCGATGGTCGCTGGGGCAATGCCTACGGCACATTGCCCGCCGGATTGGATCTCGACCCGATCATCGACCGTGCCGCGGTGAAACTGTCCTGAGCGGTACGGGCCGGTCGAGCGCCGATATGCTCGGGTGGTGGGCAGTGACGGTAACCGGAGGATGAAAGCCGACGCCGCGTCCACGGAGGATGCCGGTGTGCCCGAATTGCGCAGGCTGTCGGCCAGGTCGGTGATTCTCAGTCTCATGCTCGGTGCGCATCCACCCGAGCTGCCGGTGGCCGAGATCATCGCTCTGGCCGAGAAATTCGGTGTGCAACCAGCGGCCGCGCGGGTGGCGTTGAGTCGGATGGTGACCGCTGGTGATCTGCACCGCACCAACGGCACCTACCGGCTCGCGGATCGGCTGTTCACCCGGCAGCAGCGGCAGGACCGGATACTGAGCACCACGGCCGCTGTACCGTGGAACCAGCGGTGGCGCACCGTGGTGGTGGTCAGTTCCGGTGACAGCGCTCGAGCGCGCGCCGATTTCCGGGCGACGATGCTGGGGCAGCGCTTCGCCGAACTCCGGGAAGGGGTGTGGATTCGTCCGGATAATCTCGAATTCGTCAGGCCTGCCGCGGCGACGCCACGCATCGAAACCCTGTCGGCGGTTCCCGACGAGGATCCGAAAACGCTCGCCGCACGGCTGTTCGGCCTCGACGAGTGGGCGAAGACCGGTACGGCCCTGATCGAGAAGATGAATAGCGCGGACACTCCTATCGACCGTGTCACGGTCACCGCCGCGATCGTTCGCCATCTGCTCACCGATCCGCTCATGCCCGCCGAGTTGCTCGACGAGCACTGGCCGGGCGAGTTGTTGCGCACGCTGTGCCTGGCGTATAGGGGAGTGGCGTACCAGGTCGAGCTCTCTGCCACGGCGCGTTCGTAGGAGTCGCGGTCCGCGGCGTGGCCGCGTATCGGTAAAACAGACTCTTGTCTCATTCCAGGAAACGGACGAGACTTCCTTGCGTGGCAACAGCCTCGGAGTTCCAGCAGACGCTGCGGGGAGTTTCGTCGCGCGTGCCCGGTCCTCGGGGCACGGCGCTGAGCACAGTGTGCGACGACCCGCCCACAGGCACAGGTTCGATCATCCGTGCCGTGCGATCCGGGCTGTCCGAGCTGCCCCACCACACTGTGTACGGCTCATCGAATGCGCGCACTGCCGTCGGCTCGGTCCAGCGCATTCAGCTGTCCGGCTCCACGGCACGTGACGAGTCGCGGGTCGGCGATGACCACTACGTGGTATGCCGGTATGTGGGGTGATTGCCGATGGTGACCGCGTTGTCGGTGAGACCCTGTGGTCGAGCGTGTCCGCTGATCGCGGGTTCTCGATCGACGAGGCCGAGGTCAGCTACTGGGCCTGCGCCAAGGCAGTGCGGAATCGCAGGCTCGCCAATCGCATACCTGATCGCATCGCATCACTTATTCAGGAAGGAATGCTGTGTCATCCGATAGCCGCCCACCCAACCCCGACACCAGCACGCAGAGCGCGAGCGAGAGCGAGAATCCGGCCATCCCGTCTCCGACCGTGAAGACGGATCGTCGCCCCCGCAGTAATAAGGACTGGTGGCCGGAGCAGATCGATGTCTCGATGCTGCACGCTCGCTCGTCCACGGCCAATCCGCTTGGTGCGGATTTCGATTACGCCGCGGAATTCCGGAAACTCGACGTCGATGCCCTGAAGGCCGATCTGACGGCGCTCATGACGACATCGCAGGACTGGTGGCCCGCCGATTACGGTCATTACGGGGGCCTGTTCATCCGGATGAGCTGGCATGCGGCGGGTACGTACCGCATCGCCGACGGCCGAGGTGGTGGTGGGCAGGGCGCCCAGCGCTTCGCGCCGCTCAACAGCTGGCCGGACAATGCCAGCCTGGACAAGGCTCGCCGGCTGCTGTGGCCGGTCAAACAGAAGTACGGCGCCAAGATCTCCTGGGCCGACCTGCTGGTGTTCGCAGGCAATGTGGCTTTGGAGTCGATGGGGTTCAAGACCTTCGGTTTCGGCTTCGGTCGCCCGGATATCTGGGAGCCGGAAGAGGTTTACTGGGGTCCGGAGGACACCTGGCTCGGTGATGAGCGCTATAGCGGCGACCGGGAACTGGCGAACCCGCTCGGCGCGGTCCAGATGGGCTTGATCTATGTGAACCCGGAAGGGCCCAACGGCAGGCCGGATCCGGTGGCCGCGGCACGGGATATCCGTGAGACGTTCGCCAGGATGGCGATGAACGATGTGGAGACCGCCGCCCTGATCGTCGGTGGTCACAGCTTCGGTAAGACCCACGGTGCAGGCGATGCCGAGCTGGTCGGTCCAGAACCGGAAGCAGCTCCGATCGAACAGCAGGGCCTCGGCTGGAAGAGCGCCTATGGCACCGGCAAGGGGAAGGATGCCATCACCAGCGGTCTGGAGGTGGTCTGGTCCACCACTCCGACCGCATGGGGTAACAGCTTTCTGCAGAATCTGTACGGCTACGAATGGGAACTGACAAAGAGCCCTGCCGGAGCATGGCAGTGGCAGGCGAAGGACGGTGCGGGCGCGGGCACCATCCCGGATCCCTTCGACGGTCCCGCGCGTAACCCGACCATGCTGACCACGGACCTGGCGCTGCGGGAAGACCCGACCTACCGGGAGATCACCCGTCGCTGGCTGGACCATCCCGAGGAACTGGCCGAGGAGTTCGCCAAGGCGTGGTACAAGCTGCTGCACCGCGATATGGGACCGATCAGCCGCTACCTCGGGCCGTGGGTTCCCGAGCCGCAGCTGTGGCAGGACCCGGTTCCCGCCGTCGACCACGCATTGATCGACGAATCGGATACCGCGGCCCTGAAGAGCAAGGTCCTCGAGTCAGGCCTTTCCATTGCGCAGCTGGTCAAGACCGCCTGGGCAGCGGCGGCGAGCTTCCGTAGCACCGATAAGCGCGGTGGCGCCAACGGCGCTCGCCTCCGGCTGGAGCCGCAGAAGAACTGGGAGGTCAACGAGCCTGCCGAGCTGGACAAGGTGCTTCCGGTGCTCGAGCAGATCCGGCAGGACTTCAACAGCTCGGCCTCCGGTGGTAAGCAGGTCTCGCTTGCCGATCTGATCATCCTGGCCGGGTCCGCCGCGGTCGAGAAGGCAGCCGCGGACGCGGGGTACGCTCGCACAGTGCCCTTCGCGCCGGGACGGACGGACGCGCCGCAGGAGAACACCGATGTGGAGTCGTTCGCGGTGCTCGAACCGCGTGCCGACGGATTCCGTAACTACGCGCGGACCGGTGAGAAAGCTCCGCTGGAGCGCCTGCTGCTCGACCGGGCGTACATGCTGGACCTGACCGCACCGGAACTGACAGTGCTCATCGGTGGTATGCGCGCTTTGGGAGCCAACTACGGTGGCACCAGCCATGGCGTGTTCACCGACCGGCCCGGGGTGTTGACGAACGACTTCTTCGTCAACCTCCTCGACCAGAACACGGAGTGGAAACCGTCCGAGTCGGCGGAGAATGTCTACGAAGGTTCCGACCGGTCCTCCGGCAAGGCCAAGTGGACGGCCACCGCCAACGATCTCATCTTCGGATCGCACTCGGTATTGCGTGCGGTGGCCGAGGTGTACGCACAGCACGACGCGGCGGAGAAGTTCGTGAACGACTTCATCGCGGCGTGGGTCAAGGTGGTCGACAACGACCGGTTCGACCTCGGCTGAGCCGTATGGCGATTCCGGGCCGGCCCTTCGGGGTCGGCCCGGATGTGTTTCCGGCTTATCGTGGGTTCGAGAAAGGGATACGGGGGGGCCTGCTCGCGTTCGCGGCCGTGTATGTCTACCGAGAAGCGTTACCCATGGTTGGTTGAGCGCGTGTTGCTCACGCTGTCGTCAGCGTGGCTCGGTGCGCTCGCGCCGAGCCGGTGATCCAGCAGGTACCGCTCTGAACAGGCCACTGTCGACGACGAGATCCTGACCCGGTGACCGCCGGTGGCTGTACTGAGCACGGCATTGGGCTGTGCCGGACTGGTGAAGCGGTTCATATCGGTGTTCCGATCAGCGCGCGGGCGACATAGTCGCTGAGGTGGGGCAGCCAGTCGGGCCGCGCGTTGCCGAGAAGGTGGTCACCGTGGGGTACCGACAGGTAGGTGCCGTGCGGTGCGAGCCGGGCCATGGACTCGCCGTTCGTCACGCCGGAGATGGTGTCCTGCGCACCGTCCACGATCAGCAGTGGCGCCGTGATGCGTGGTACGAGGGCGGCGAGGTCGACGGCGGCGGTGAATGTACGTGCCGCCTCGACCCCTCCGGTGAGCTGGATGATGATGTCCCGTATCGGCGCGGGCAACTGCTCCCAGTCGAGATGGAAAGGGCCACTGACGGTCGCGACCACCGCCACCCGTGGTTCCAGCGCGGCGGTCCGTGCCGCGAAATAGCCGCCGAGGCTGAGCCCGACGAGCCCGACGCGTGCGATTCCGATGGCGTCGATGATCCGGCCGACGACCCGCTCGTAGTTCGGTTCGAGGTGGGTTGTGGCCGCGAGCGCTCCCTGCCCTGGGCCGTCCATCGCGAACACGGCCAGGCCTCTGGCCAGCAGTGCGGATACCAGGTCGAGGAACTCCTCCTTGGCCGAGTCGAGGCCGGGGATGACGATCACGGTGCCTGGTGCGTCGGCGGGGCCACGCAGCCAGCCGGTGAATCCCGCACCGCTGATCTTCCTGGCATCGGGCTCCAGCACGGTGAGCGCTCTGCCGGAGGCACGGTCAGCCTCGGCGGCGGCATGGTGTGCTTCCGCGTATGGCGCCAGCGTGGCCAGGCGGAACCACCGTGCCGCCATCAGCAGATATTCGCCCGCCGAGCGGGACGATCCCGCGTTCTCCGCGCGCTCCAGGTAGGCGTGTGCGGTGTGCGCGAAGGCCGGACCCCAGTCGGCGATACCGGTGAGGCTGTCGGTGACGCGCCGGTACTCGTGGGGGTCGACTCCCATGCTGATGGCACGCGTCCATTGGGTAGCGGCGAACTCGCTGGCGTTCATCGTGTTCCTCCCTGTCGGTAGGACGGCTGCTCAGTATGCAACCTGCCTACCACCCCCGTGAGCCGACAGCAGGCAGGAAATCCCGACGAGTCACCTATGGTCGGAGGCGTAGATCTCGACGTGGGGCGGATACGTGCCTTTATTCGTGTCACCGAGGAGCTGCACTTCGGGCAAGCGGCTGCGACACTCGCTATTTCCCAGCAGGCGCTGTCCAAGCGGATCGCACGATTGCAATCCCTGCTCGCCGCCATGCTGTCCCAGCGCGGCGGCAACTCGGTACATCTCACCGAGGCCGCGCAGCGGTTCCTCGCGCCTGCTCGGCATACCGTGGCCGCCGCCGATGCCGCGGTTGCTGCCGCAGTCGGCGACCACCGTCCGTGCAGTACGGTTTCACATGCGAAAGAACTTGCTGTTACTCATTTTTCGGCCTGATGCCCCGACTGTATTTCTCTCAGGTGACATATCGCCGAATACTTGCTCTTCTCATTGACGCACCCCGATCGGCGGATTACTAATGGTGGATGGCGCAATTCGTGCGCCATCCGACCAGCGAAACGAGGTGAGCGGCAGATGCCGGCTGACAGTATCGACCTCTACAGCCCTGCCGCTCTCGCGAAACCGGTTGCGCTGATGCGTCTTTGATCCGTACAGGCGAGTGGAGCGCTAGCCGTATCAGCTCGGCCGCTCGCCCGCACGGCTTGCGTACCCGCCGTTCTTCGGCTGGAAGATGCCGCATCCGGGCCTGCCTTGTGTGGTCCTTTACCCGTGGCGCGACCGGCAGTGGTCAGGTCGCAGTCTGCGGCCTCCCCTCTGGTGTGTTCGTCCATCCGGAGGGGAAGCCTCATCCCGAACGAGTAGTAAGTATTGGAGCCTCCACTATGGACACCGTGCTAGAGCAAGTTGAAAATCCTTATACTGCAGTGCATCCCGTGCCGCAGCTGATCGCTTCCGTGCCGGCTGCCCGCTCCGTTGTTCCCGGAGGTAGCTGATGACAACGTTCCTCGACACCGCGGCTGCCGATCGTTTCGACACCGAAGTGCTGCAGCAACACTGGATTCCTCTGGCCAGGAAGGACATCGATACCGCGGCTGTGCTCAGGGAACGGCTCGGCGTCGACTTCACCGCCATACGCGAGGAGGGCGGGGCGGCAGGTAACTTCCGCTATCTGCCGGTGGTCGCCTGTTACGAGCGCGGCGAGACCGTCGAGCACGAAACGATCGTCTTCGCCCTCGGCAGCGAGTTCCTTGTGACGCTCCAGCCATCCGAGCATTTCCTCCCGTTCGATAAGGCGATCACTATGATGTGCCGCAGGCCCGCGCTCGCCGGTTCCACCTACGGTGTGATGTACGCGCTGCTCTGGGCGCTGAACGAGGCATCGGAGCGGGTGATCCAGCATGCCGGTGACGCGCTGGAGACGATGAACAGTGAGATCGATGCGGCGGCCTGCGCTGCCGATCGGCGGGATCACGAGATGGGCGAAGGGGGTCTTGGTGTCACGCTCCTGCGGATGAACGCCGTCGAGCAGGTCATCTCACGCACTCGAAAGACTCAGTGGCAACTGGCTCGCGCCACTCGTCACCTGAGGGCAGGGACGCCGGCCGGGCAGGGGGAGCTGGATGGTCCGATCGACCTCCTGCTCACCGATATCGATGGGGTAGGACAGTATGCGAGCCTTATGCACGATAAAGTCCGCTATCTGCAGCGATCTGTGACGGCCCTGCTGGATACCACCCAGCGCCAGAGTATCCGGATGCTCACCCTTTGCGGGGCGGTTCTGTTGCCGCCCGCACTGGTCGTCGTTTCGGTACCGGAATTGCCGTGGCAGCATCGTTTTCTGGTCGCCGTCGTGATTCCGCTTGTCGCCGCGGTAATCCTGCTGACCTGCGCCAAGAAGAAAGATCGCTAGCGTCGCGTTGGGAGCGGGCCTGGTATCGGCCACGGGCCGATACCCGTGCTCATTCGGCAGGAACGTACCCGGTGGGTTCTTCGATGTAGGCGCGAGGCCGTTTGGTCCTCGGCTTCAAGTTGAGGAGCATGACGTTGCCGCCGTAGTGGGCCAGCACCCGGTGGTCCATGACCGCGCGCCATAGTGGCGGGATGGCTGCCAGCACCACCATGGTGGCGTAGCCTGCGGGCAGTTGGGGTGCTTTATCCGAGCTACGGAGGGTCTGGTATCGGCGACCGGGGTTCGCGTGGTGGTCACTGTGGCGTTGTAGATGGAAGAGAAAGATATTGGTGACCAGACGGTCGCTGTTCCAGCTGTCGCGCGGTGTGCACCGCAGGTAGTGGCCGTCCGGGCGGCGCGGGCGCAGTAGTCCGTAGTGTTCGACGTAGTTCACCGTTTCCAGCAGCCCGGCGCCGATCAATGCCTGGAGCGCGAGAAACGGGATCACCATGGGTCCGAAGGCCAGGATCATGGTGCCGAACAAGGCCGCACTCATCGCCCATGCCTGTAGGAGATGATTATCTCGGCAGAACCAGCGCTTTCCTTTGTTGGCCAGGCGTTCGCGTTCCAGGATCAGGGCCGAGCGGAACCCGCCGATCATGGTGCGTGGAAAGAATTCCCACAGCGATTCACCGAACCGGGCGCTTGCCGGGTCTTCGGGAGTAGCGACACGGACGTGGTGTCCGCGGTTGTGTTCGACGAAGAAATGCCCGTAAGCGGACTGCGCCAGCGCGATTTTCGCCAGCCAGCGTTCCAGATGCTCGGCTCGATGCCCCAGTTCGTGAGCGGCGTTGATACCGATACCGGATACGAACCCCAGTGTTACCGCCAACCCTAGTTTGTCGACCAGGCTCAAGGCGTCGTCGGCCCAGAGATAGCCGGCGATGAGCAGGCCGATGAACTGCATCGGCAGGAAAAGGTAAGTGCACCAACGGTAATAATGATCGTTGGCCAGTGCCTCATAGTCCTCGTCCCGTGGATTGCTCCCGTCGTCTCCGATGAACCAGTCCAGGAGGGGGATCACCCCGAGCACAATGATCGGACCGATCCACCAGAACAGTTCCAGGCCGGTGTGCGCGACCAGTTGTGAAGGTAGTAGCGCACAGGCGGGGGCGATCAAGCTGAGAATCCACAGATAGCGTTTGGGATCGCGCGCTTGCGAATCTTTGAAGATCGTCATAGCGGTCCGTCTCACTGGTCGACTGGTAGAAGCACCTGATCGAGCGAGAGTGCTGCCGAAACAGTTGCACCGAATGTTGTAGCTCTAGGATAGCTGATCTCGTTCATGGGTTCCTATTTACCTATAAATATGGCTATGAGCTTGGTTTATTTGAAGTTGCCATGGTGTAGCCATCGCTAATGGCTGGATATCTCGGCTGTGTTCGCTGCCGAAGCTCACTCCGGCGGGCCGGGTCTCCGCGATCGGCTCGGTAGGCGCAGCGGCCGGCGCGGGCCATCGTGACCGGCCCGCGCCGCGAGTATCGTGCCAGGAAAACGTGGAATCACGCCCGCGTGACGGCTATTACTTCACTGCTACTCCGCCCCACGATATGCGGCCGATTCCGATACCACCGGTATCGGAATCGGCCACTCGCCCACGATCAGGGCAGAGCCGTGCAGTTGCTCGGGGCAGGCCGGTCGGCAAGCCGATCGGTCACCCACTGTTGCGAGGCCGCCAGTGCCGGGAAGAAAGCCAGCACATGAGTACCCGTGAGACCGGAAAGCGGAGGGATCACCGCGTTCGCGTCCAGCTGTACGGTCGCGCCGCCACCGCACCAATTGGCGGCCATGCCCCGGATGGGCACATACGGTGCTCCCTGGTCATTCATGGCGGAAGAGATGAATACGGGCATCGCCGGGGTGATCGTGCCGACCCGCTGCGCTGCGAACGCGTCCCGCAATACCGGGGTCCGATCGATCACCTCGGTGATCGGTTGCCCGCTGGTAGTCCACTGCGAGGTATGCGGATATTGCTGAGCCAACCCGGCCGGGACGGCGCATTTGTTCCGTGATTCTTCCAGGATCGCCTTGCCGATATCGTTGAGTTCGGCATCGAGTGCCGGGCGGGTTTCCGGATAGTCGGCGGCGATACCGTTGAGAATCCAGGCGAAGGCGGGTGCGATATCGGCTCGGCCGTCATTGAAGCCGATGAAGTACTCGTCGTCCACCACTGGGCCGCCGATGTAGGCACCGCGCACATTCAGTTCCGGTGCATAGCTCGGTTGCAGTTCGGCCGCGCCGGCGGAGGCCATACCACCCTGGGAGTATCCGTAGAAGATGACCGGGGTGCCGGGATTGCCTGCGCCGGGCAACTGCAGTGCGGCCCTCGCGGCATCCATCAGCGCATACGCTTGCGCTTTCCGGTTGAGATAGTCGTGGATCATGGGGGTGCCGAGACCGTTGTAGTCGGTTACCGCTACTGCCATGCCGCGGGCGAGTAGAGAATAGATCGCCAGCACGTCGTATTCGACGATCACGTCGAACGGGGGCCGGTAATCGACGAGTTCGGACAACAGTTTCGAGGGCGCGCAGTTGTCGCCTTGGCCCTTGGTGCCGACACCATAAGCGATCAGTGGGCGCTCTCCCGGACCGTTCCAGGGGCGCTGCGGCTCCAGGTACATGCCGACTACCGCGGTCCGCGCGCCGTGCGTATCACTGCTGAGGTACATCATGCGCGTCGCGGACGAGGGGATCGCGCCGGGTTGTCCTGGGGCCGACAGTGCCAGCCGCGCCGGCTCGGCACGGAGGATGGTGCCCGGCGCTCCCGCGGGCAGCGGTGCGGGAGGTATATAGAAGGCGGCGTCGACGGCCGCGTCTTCCGCGGGCGGCTGCGTCCAGGCATGCGGTGCGGAAAGTGCCCCACCGGCGACTATCACAAGACTTCCGGCTAAAGCTGCTGCCGCGCTGAGTATCCGGCTCCTCACGATTCGATCCTCCCTGCGATTTGGAATACCCATGGCATCTAGATCGGATACCGAAGAGTGTCTGCACCCGAGCTCGGCACCGGGTAAGGACGTGCGCCGTGTCGATCGTGACGCCGGGTGTTGTGGAGGGTGGTCACCGACCACGGCAGGCACCGCGGACCAGGTTCATCGAAGGCGCTGGGTAGTCGTATTCAGCTTGCGCACCGAAGACGATCGGTCCGGCTGTCCTCGATGGGATCCGTGGTGCGTGCGCCGAGGTCGCCGACAGTGTTGCTCGCCCACCCCGCGACTGTCCGCACGAACGCCGAACTCCGGTTCTAGCGGCTGTATCCAGTTCGGATCGTCGATAACCGGTTCGGCGTGCTCGACGATCCGTTCACGACCCGTGCTCAGCTGGTCGGTCGTGCTGAGCAGGGTACGGCGCCGGAGGTGGCGATCAATGCCCGCCGCGGCTGTGTCAGTATCGCCCGGCACCCATGTTCTCGGCAGCGGAACTTCATCGAGGCGAAGCCTAGCAGTTCGAATCACGGCGCATCGGAAGATTCCTGGCATGTGTGTCTTCCGCGACCATTCCGATACCGTGTCGGAGAAAAGCCTGCTCAGCTGGTTGTCGGGGCGGGCTCGGCGGTTGCCGTTGGGGTGATCTTCCATCGTGTGTCGAGGACCAGCCCGGTGAGGCCGATCGCGAAACAGCAGCCGGAGACCGCCAGCATCGCCGGATGCGCCGTACCGGTGAGCGCGTCACCGAGGATGACTGTGCCGATCGTGCCGGGGAGTACGCCGATCATGGTGGCGCTCAGATAGGGCCAGAATCGGATCGACGACAACCCGCAGCAATAGTTGACCACCGAGAACGGCGCCGCGGCGATGAGCCGCAGCGATCCGACCGCCAGCCAGCCGCGTCGGGCCAGATGTTCATCGATAGCGCGCACCGAGGGATGGGTGAGCCGGGCCGCGATCCGGTTCCGGTCCAGCGCGCGGACGAGCAGAATCGCCAGCGTCGCGCTGATAGTTGTCGCGATCACCGCGAGTACGATGCCCAAGAGGGGACCGAACAGCAGGCCCGCGCTCACGGTGAACACCGTGCGTGGGATCGGTGCGACCGTCACCAGCGCGTAGACCAGGAGGAACAGTAGGGGAAGGGCCGGGCCCGCCGCGATTGCCCACTCCTGGATCCGGTGCGGGTCCGGCAGCGGAACCAGCAGCGCGGCGCCGAGTACCGCGGTCGCGGCGGCGAGGAATGCGACGACACGCCAGTTGCGGATCAGCCTGGTCACCCGCATAGGTTACCGGTTGGTAGTGATGGTCCGGATCGGCTGGACGGTCGCCGCCCGCTAGCATCGGGGCAAGCGGGACGAACGCCCGTTAACCGAAGCAGTTGCTGAGCTGGGCGCATGTGAGGTATCGGGCGCATAAGATGCGGCGTGCCCGTGTCGAGGAAGAGGAACAGCGAGCTATGCCGATTGCTTCAGATTCCGGAGTGGATCCGGTGCCCGAGTTCGCCGCGTGGCGTAAGGGCGTCCTCGGGGTGCTGGCGAAGGCGCATCGCGTCGATGCCGCCGCGCCTCCTGCGGAACCCGAGCGACTACTCGACCAGGTCACCTACGATGGGTTGACCATCGCGCCACTCTATACCCGTCATGACGAGCTGCCCGAGCAGCCGCTTCCGGGAAGGTTCCCGTTCGTCCGCGGGCACGACGCCACCAGAGATGTGCACCGAGGCTGGTTCGTCGGCGCTCGGATCGGCGAACGCGATGCCGAGGCGGCCAACCGCCGGATTCTGGACGGTTTGGTGAACGGGGTCAGTGCGCTCTGGCTCGGTGTCGGCGACCGCGGGGTGCCGGTGGCGGAGTTACCGGCAGCGCTGGCGGGGCTGTTGTTCGAACTGGCTCCGCTCACCCTGGACGCGGGCGACGCCGTCACCGAGGCGGCGGAGCAAGTGTTCGCCGTACTCGACGCCTACTCGGTCCCCGCGCGTGCGGACATCAGGGTCTCCCTCGGTGCGGCACCGTTGACCAGTAGTTTCGCCGCTCTCGGCGATGTGGGTCCCACCGAGGCCCTTGCCCTTGCCTGTCGGGCGGCGGACAGACCGGAGACGGTGCGCGCGATCACCGTGGACGGCACAGTTTTCCACGACGCGGGTTCCTCGGATGCCCAGGAACTCGGCGCGGCCGTCGCGGCCGGACTGGCCTATCTCCGTTCACTGACCGAGGCGGGCCTGGATATCGTGGACGCGCTGGAGCAGGTGGAATTCCGGTTCGCCGCCACCGACGACCAATTCGCCACTATCGCGAAGTTCCGTGCCGCCAGACAGCTGTGGGCGCGGGTCGCGCAGGTATGCGGAGCGTCGGATTTCGGCGGTGCGCCGCAGCACGCGGTTACCTCGGCCCCCATGATGAGCCAGCGTGACCCCTGGGTGAACATGCTGCGCAGCACCCTCGCCGCGTTCGGCGCAGGCGTGGGTGGCGCCGACACCGTGACCGTCTTGCCATTCGATGACGCCTTGCCATCCGGTGAGCTCGGCGTCTCGCAGTCGTTCGCCGATCGCATGGCACGTAACACCCAGCTGTTGCTGCTGGAAGAGTCGCATGTAGGTCATGTGCGGGACCCCGCCGCGGGTTCGTGGTATGTCGAGAATCTTACCGCCGCGTTGGCGGCGAAGGCGTGGGAGTTCCTGCAGGAGATCGAGGTGGCCGGTGGCTATCCGGCCGCACTGGAGTCCGGCCTGCTCGGTGCGCGAATCACCACGACCAAGACCGCGCGCGATACCGATATCGCGCATCGTAGGACCGCCGTCACCGGCGTGAACGAATTCCCGAATCTGGCCGAACGGCCACTGTCCGAGGCAGCGCGGCAGCCGGATGGTGCCCGTCGCTATGGCGCGGCATTCGAGCATCTGCGCAACCGCTCCGATGCCTATCTCGCCGAACACGGCGAACGCCCCAAAGCATTGCTGGTGCCGCTCGGTTCGGTCGCCGAACACAACGTGCGAGTCAGCTATGCCGCGAACCTGCTGGCCTCCGGGGGGATCGAAGCCGTCAATCCCGGCCCGTTGGATACGGAGGGGATCGCCGCAGCGGCGACCGAAACAGGCACACCGATCGCGGTCCTGTGCGGGGCCTATAAGCGCTACGTCGACGAAGCCCGCGTGGTGATGCAGCGGTTACGCGCGGCAGGGGTCACCACCGTGCTCTTGGTCGGCACGGGGAAGTCTGTCGCCGAGTTGGACGACTCGGAGCGTCCGGACGGGATTCTCAACGCGCATATCGATGCGGTTGCTGTGCTGTCCGGCTTGCTGGAGAAAGTGGGAGCCTGATGACCACTCGGGAAATCAAACACGTGATCGGCAGTTTCGCCGGGGTACCACTGGCCGAGCACACGCCGCGGCCCGCGGCGGCCGATGCGGCGGCCTATGCGCGGGAGGTCGCGGCGGCCAACCAGTACACTCCCGAGCAACTGGTGTGGTCGACACCGGAGGGCATCGATGTGCCGCCGGTGTTCACCAAGGCCGACCGGGATGCCATTGTGGCCGAAGGATATCCGCTCGACAGCGTGCCCGGCACCGCGCCGTTCGTCCGCGGGCCGTATCCCACGATGTACGTCAACCAGCCGTGGACCATCCGCCAGTACGCGGGCTTCTCCACCGCCGCGGACTCGAACGCGTTCTACCGGCGCAATCTGCAGGCGGGCCAGAAGGGACTTTCGGTCGCGTTCGACCTGGCGACACACCGCGGTTACGACTCCGACCATCCGCGGGTACAGGGGGACGTCGGCATGGCGGGTGTCGCCATCGACTCGATCCTGGACATGCGTCAGCTGTTCGACCATATCCCGCTGGACCAGGTCAGCGTCTCGATGACGATGAACGGTGCGGTATTGCCGATCCTCGCACTGTATGTCGTGGCCGCCGAGGAGCAGGGCGTCGCACCCGAGCAGCTGGCCGGAACCATTCAGAACGACATTCTGAAAGAGTTCATGGTCCGTAATACCTACATCTATCCGCCGAAACCCTCGATGCGGATCATCTCCGATATCTTCGCCTACACCAGCGCGAAGATGCCGAAGTTCAATTCGATCTCCATCTCCGGTTATCACATCCAAGAAGCGGGCGCGACCGCCGACCTGGAGCTGGCCTACACCCTCGCCGACGGTGTCGAGTACATCCGCGCGGGTCTCGACGCGGGTATGGCGGTCGATGAGTTCGCGCCCCGGTTGTCGTTCTTCTGGGGCATCGGCATGAATTTCTTCATGGAGGTCGCCAAACTGCGGGCAGGTCGTCTGCTGTGGAGCGAGCTGGTCGCGACATTCAACCCGAAGAGCGCGAAATCGCTGTCGCTGCGCACTCATTCGCAGACCTCGGGCTGGTCGCTCACCGCGCAGGACGCCTACAACAATGTCGCCCGCACCTGCCTGGAGGCGATGGCCGCCACGCAGGGCCACACCCAGTCGTTGCACACCAACGCGCTCGACGAGGCGCTGGCGCTGCCGACGGATTTCTCCGCCCGGATCGCGCGCAATACCCAGCTGCTGATCCAGCAGGAGTCCGGCACAACCCGGCCGATCGATCCTTGGGGCGGGTCGTACTACGTCGAGTGGCTCACCCATCAGCTGGCCAACCGTGCCCGTGCGCATATCGCCGAGGTCGAAGCGCACGGCGGTATGGCGCAGGCGATCGGTGCCGGTATCCCGAAGCTGCGTATCGAGGAAGCCGCCGCGCGTACTCAGGCGCGGATCGACACCGGTCAGCAGCCGGTGATCGGTGTCAATAAGTATCAGGTCGACGAGGACCAGCAGATCGAGGTGCTCAAGGTCGACAACTCCAGGGTGCGCGCGGAGCAGATCGAAAAGCTGCGGCAGATCCGGGCCGACCGAGACCAGGACGCGGTGGAACGCGCACTGAACGAATTGACCAGGGCGGCCGCGGCCGCCGGGGGCACTATGGCCGACAATCTGCTCGCACTGGCCATCGACGCGGCGCGGGCCAAGGCCACCGTCGGTGAGATCTCCGATGCACTGGAGAAAGTGTATGGCCGCCACCAGGCCGAGATCCGTACTCTTTCCGGTGTGTACCGCGATGAGGCAGGAAAGGCCACCACCATCACCGAGGCGAGTGAACTGGTCGAAGAGTTCGCCGAGGCCGAAGGGCGCAGGCCACGCATCCTGATCGCGAAGATGGGGCAGGACGGTCATGATCGCGGCCAGAAGGTGATCGCCACGGCCTTCGCCGACCTCGGCTTCGATGTCGATGTGGGCCCGTTGTTCCAGACTCCGGAAGAGGTGGCACAGCAGGCAGCCGACAACGACGTGCACGTCGTCGGGGTGTCCTCGCTGGCGGCGGGTCATCTCACCTTGGTGCCCGCCCTGCGGCAGGCGTTGGCCGATGTCGGGCGGCCCGACATCATGGTCATCGTTGGCGGCGTGATCCCGCCCGGTGATTTCGACGAGCTCTACCGGGCAGGCGCAGCGGCGATCTTCCCACCGGGCACAGTGATCGCGGAGGCGGCGATCGGCCTGCTGACCGAGCTCGGCGCGGTATTGGGACACGAGCTCGGCAGCGGCGCCGCGGATCCCGCCGTGACGGAATGAGTGAAGCGGATTCGACGGCGCCGGTCACCGCGCCGGTGTCGGTGCGTCGGCCGATCGATGTCGACGAGCTCGCTACGGCGGTCCGTGCGAATGAACGGGCCGCCCTGGCGCGGTCGATCACCCTGGTGGAGTCGACCAGAGCCGATCACAGGGCGCTGGCACAGCGACTGCTGCTGAAGCTGACACCGGAGCCGGGGGAGAAGACTGCGGCACCGCTCTCGCATCGAGTCGGTATCACCGGCGTGCCCGGCGTAGGCAAGTCCACCTTCATCGACGCGCTCGGCATGTATCTGATCGGTAAGGGACACCGGGTCGCTGTGCTCGCGGTCGATCCGTCCTCGACCAGGACCGGTGGCTCCATCCTCGGTGACAAGACCAGGATGGCGCGGCTGGCGGTGGAACACAGTGCCTATATCCGGCCTTCCCCCACTGCGGGCACGCTCGGTGGTGTCGCCAGGGCGACCCGCGAAACCATCGTCTTGCTGGAAGCGGCGGGATACGACGTGATCTTGGTGGAGACCGTCGGTGTGGGGCAGTCCGAGGTCACCGTCGCGAATATGGTCGATGTGTTCTGTTTCCTCACCCTCGCCAGGACCGGCGATCAGCTCCAAGGCATCAAGAAGGGGGTCCTCGAACTCGCCGACTTGGTCGCGGTGAACAAGGCCGACGGTAAGCACGAGACCGAGGCCGCGGCCGCCGCGCGGGAACTCGCCGGGGCGCTGCGCCTGATCCACCCGCACGACGCGCTCTGGCAGCCGCCGGTGCTGACCATGAGCGGATTGACCGGCAAGGGCCTTGATCGGTTCTGGGACACCGTGTTGGAGCATCGCCGCGTGCTCACCGAAGCCGGGGAGTTCGAGGAGAAGCGCCGCCGCCAGCAGGTCGACTGGACCTGGACCATGGTTCATGATCAGCTGCTGCGAAGGCTCGTTGACAATCCGGAGGTCAAAGCGATTCGAGGGCAGGTGGAAAAGCAGGTCCGCGACGGCACCCTGACCGCCGCGCTCGCCGCCGAGGAACTGCTCCGCGCTTTCGACGGCCGGTGATCCGGCCTCACCGGCGACGGAGCGGCGTCGTGTGAATCGGACCGGCGCGGTGGTCCCCGTAGTCATTCGATGCCGAAGAGCCGCGCTGTGTCCTGACAGCGGACCCGATGTAGCCATTCGTCACTGAGTGCGAGGCATTTTCCCCGCATCTCCGGCCGGATCCGCAGGCAGGATTTTGTCGGGGTGCAGGTCGAGTCGCCGCAGGAGCTGGGCGTTGACCGCGACAACGATAGTGGAGGCGGACATGAGCAGGGCGCCGATTTCCATCGGCAGGGTGATGTTCCAGCGGGTGAGGATTCCGGCGGCGAGGGGGACAGCGATGATGTTGTAGCCGGCGGCCCAGGTGAGGTTCTGGACCATCTTCCGATAAGTGGCCTTGGACAGGGCGATGACAGATAGGACGGAGCGGGGATCATCGCTGGCCAGGATGACCCCAGCCGAAGCGATGGCGACGTCGGTACCCGCGCCGATGGCGATGCCGACATCGGCGCGAGCCAGGGCGGGTGCGTCGTTGACCCCGTCACCGACCATGGCGACTTTATGCCCGGCGTCTTGGAGCGATTGGACCTTGACGCCTTTGTCCTGAGGTAGGACGCCGGCGAAGACTTCGTCGATGCCGAGGCGGGCGGCGACGGTGCGGGCGACGGGTTCGGCGTCGCCGGTGATCATGGCGACGTGGATGCCCTGAGCGTGCAGGGCGCGGATGGCTTGGGCGGATTCGGGGCGGATCTCATCGGCGAGAGCGACCGCGCCGACGATCTGCCCGTCGCGCAGTACGTGTAGGACAGTGGAGCCTTGTTCGGCCCAGGTGTGGGTGCCGGGCAGGGGGTCGAGGTGGTGTTCGGCGAGCAGTCCGGGGCCGCCGACCGAGACGGTGGCGCCGTCGATGGTGGCGGTGACGCCGATGCCGTTGCGGGCGGCGAAGCCGGTGGCGGCGGGGATGGTCAGAGCGCGGTCGGTGGCGGCGGTGACGATAGCGCGGCCGAGGGGGTGTTCGCTGTCGGCTTCTACGGCCGCGGCCAGGGCGATCACTTCCTCGTTGCTGATGTCGGTGGTGGCGGTGGCGTCGAGCAGGGCAGGTTCGCCGCGGGTGAGGGTGCCGGTTTTGTCGAACAGGACTGCGTCGATTGTGCGCATGGCTTCCAAGGCGCGGCGATCGGTGATGAGAACGCCGGCTTTGGCGGCGCGCTCGGTGGCGATGGCGATGACCAGGGGGATGGCTAGGCCGAGGGCGTGGGGGCAGGCGATGACGAGCACGGTGATGGTGCGGGTGATCGCGGACTCGGGTTCGCCGAGGATCAGCCAGGCCGTACCGGTGATGACGGCAGTGATCGAGGCGAACCAGAACAGCAGGGCGGCGGCGCGGTCGGCGAGGACTTGGGCACGGGAGGTGGAGTTCTGGGCTTCGGCGACCAAGCGTTGGATGCCGGCCAGGGCGGTGTCGGCGCCGACGGCGGTAATGCGCACCCGCAGGGCGGAGTCAGTGGTGACAGTACCGGCGACAACCATGTCTCCTGGCGCGCGGCGTACGGGTTTGGATTCGCCGGTGATCATGGATTCGTCGACATCGGCGGTGCCGGTCTCGATGGTGCCGTCGGCAGGCACACGGGCGCCGGGCCGGACCACGACCAGGTCTCCGGCCTGCAGCTCACTGGTGGCTACGGTGGTCACCGCGCCGGTGCTATCGAGACGTTCGGCTTCGTCGGGGAGCAGGGCGGCCAGGGATTCCAGGGCATTGGAGGCTTGACCGAGTGAGCGCATCTCGATCCAGTGCCCGAGCAACATGATCACGATCAGCAGTGCCAGTTCCCACCAGAAGTCCAGGTCGTGGGCGAGGATGCCGAGGGTCGTACCCCAGGATGCGGTGAAAGCGACGCTGATCGCGAGTGCGATCAGCAGCATCATCCCCGGTTGACGGGAACGGATCTCGGCCACAGCGCCGGTGAGGAATGGGCGCCCACCCCAGAAGAACATGATTGTGCCGCCGAGTGGGGATACCCATGACAGGGTGTCGGGCACGGTGTAGCCGAGCAGGTCGGCGAACATCGGCGATGCGGCGACGACGGGGATCGCCAGGACGAGCATCACTGAGAACAGGCGCCGGAACACGGCCACGTCGTGCCCAGCATGCCCGGCGTGGTCTGCCTGGTCATCACCGGCGTGTGTCTGGTGGCCCTCATGTCCGTGATGGTCGGGTTCGGGGGTGTCGCCGGAGCTGGGGTGGGAATTGTCGTGGTGACCGGCGTGATAGCGGTTGTGGCTGCCGACGGTGGTGTGGTCGCTGGACATGCCCGGATCGTATACCCCTATGGGGTACATGTAAAGATATGCTCGAACTGGAGAAAGTTTTTGCTGTTGGGATGTGCTATCTGATCCAAGTACGGGGTGGGGGTAGATATGATCCGATCATATTCGGTTCGAGTGACGCAGGACGATCGCGGCGAGATTTCCCGGTTGCGGGCCTCGGCGCCGCCGTGGCGGTGGATTCAGCGGCGGTGTAAGCGGCCATCGCGGCACCAAGGCCCGCGTCTCCAGGTGATTACAGCGCAGAGGTGACTTATCCGTTGTGTCTGATCTATAGTCGTATCCCGGCCCGATCACCCTGGGAGTTCGCCCGATACACCGGGACACCGTGATCGCCACCGCCGGTGGCACCGTCGCCGCGGGCTCCGGTGCGGCCGACCCGGGACAGTGGATGTGGCGCTGCCACAATGCTTATCACGGGCAGTGCGGGATGAGCAGCATGCTGTCCTACCGCAACTGGCCGGTCCGCTTCCACGGCGGGACCGAATCCGAGCGGTAGCGGGCATGGGTAGACAAGCCCGGGACAGGTAGCTCGACGGTGGGCGGATCGTCGTCGTGGCCGTGACCCCAGCCGGACCGTATGGCAGTAGTCACGGGCAGCTCGACGGTCAGTGGGTCACTGGGATCGGCGTGCGCGCTACCTGGGTCGTCGTCAGCGGGAGGGGGGTGGCGGTCGAGCCAGGCCAAGGCGGCGGTGGAGACGGCGCCGATAGCAATGAGACCGGCCCACACCGCCCAGTCGACTCCTGCTCGGCGGGCGGCGCCGAGCAGGGTACCGGTGGCCAGGTTTCCAGCCAGGATTCCGACCCCGACGATGGTGTTGTAGAACCCGTAGTGGGTGGCGACCAGCCGGTCGTGAGCGAGGGTGACTATGGTGTCCATCTCGAACGGGAACACCGCCGCGGTGCCCGCCGCCAGCAGCGCGGCGCAGGCCAGCAGCGCGGCGATCGCTATCGGTGCGCCCAGCGTCTCGGTATCCGGGATCGAGACCAGGGGTACGAACGCGATGGTGAGGATGGCCATGCCGACCACAAGGGCGCGTCCGGAGCCCCAGCGGGCGCGGAACCATGCGGTGATGCGTAGCTGCCCGGCGATCGCGATGACCCCGGAGACCACGAACAGTACCGAGATAAGCACTTGGGCGTGGGCGGTGGTGAGGTTTCCCGCGTGCAGGGGCAAGGCCAGATACACCTGGAAAGACAGGACGTAGGAGCCGATCATCGCAGAGGCGAAGGCCAGGAACCGGCGGTTGCGGACCACGAGACTCCAGTCGGTGAGCACCGAGGCCCTTGGCCCGTCGGTGACCGCGTGCCGGGGTGGTAGCGCGGCCAGCTGAGCGGCGGTGAGCACGGCGAATACCGCGGCGGCCACGGCGGCGGTGACACGGAAATCCAGCGCCATCAACGCCAGCCCGGCCAGGGGCCCGGCCAGGATCCCGGCTTGATAGAAGATGTTGAACAGCGCGAACGCCTCAACTCGACGATGCCCGGTGTCTGCGGCGAGGTAGGCGCGCACCGCGGGGTTGAACAACGCGCCGGCGAACCCGGTGGCTGCTGAAGCGATCAGTAGGGCGGGAAGGTTCGTGGCGAAGGCCAGCAGCGCGAACCCACCGGTGCGCAACAGACACCCGGCCACGATGAGCGGTTTGTAGCCCAGCCGGTCGGCCAAGGTGCCGCCGAGCAGGAACATGCCCTGCTGGGAGAAGTTGCGCACCCCGAGTACCAGCCCGACCGCCCACGCTGCCAGCCCGAGCGGGCCTGCGAGGTAGCCGGCCAGATACGGCATGAGCATGTAGAAACCGAGGTTGATGCCGAACTGGTTGATCATCAGCAGCCGTGCCGGGGTATCGAAGCTGCCGAAACTGCGGATCGGGCCCATCAGGTGTGATCTCCCCTCGTCGTGATGGTGGCCGGGATGCGCGGGTCGTGCACTCGGGTGCTGCGTGTCCAGGACCCGATCACCACCTCGGCGGGATCGTTCACGGTGGCAGGTCCGGCTGGTGGCGTATCGAGCAGCAGGTCATGGGCTCGGCAGTAGGTGTCGTTGTAGACGGTGTCGAAGTAGCGTTGCGGCCCATCGGGGAACACCGCCGCGATCCGGGTCCCGTCTGGGTGAATGCCGGCGGCCCAGCCGGCCACAAGCCCGACCGCGCCCACGCTCCAGCCGCCGCTGGCGTGGTGGGTGGCGGCCAAGGTGCGTGCGGCCCATACCGCTTCGGCGGGGGCGACCCAGTGCACTTCGTCGAAGGCGTTGTAATCGACGTTGGCCGGATAGATCGACGAGCCGAGTCCGCGCATCAGCCGCGGCCCCACCGGCTGGCCGAAGATGGTGGAGGCGACGGTGTCGACCCCGATCAATATCAGGTCGGGGTTGCTGCGGCGCAGCACTCGCGCCACCCCGGCCGAGTGCCCGCCGGTACCGACCGCGCACACCAGCACATCGATCCCGCCCAGCTGCTCCAGTAACTCGATGGCAAGGGGCTCGTAGCCGGCGACGTTGTCGGGGTTGGAGTACTGATCCGGGCACCACGCCCCCGGCTCGGCGTACAGTAGCTCGGCCACACGATCGCGGCGGGCCTGCTGCCAGCCTCCGTCCGGGTGCGGTTGTGTCACGACCTCGACGGTGGCGCCATAGGCGGACAACATCTGGGCCACGATCGGTTCCAGCCCTGGGTCGGTGACCAGGGTGACCGGATGTCCGTGAACCATACCGGCCAGCGCCAACCCCAGGCCGAGGGTGCCCGAGGTCGATTCCACGATCCGCGCCCCTGGGGCGAGTTCGCCCCGTTCGAGGGCGCTCGCGACCATGTGCAGGGCGGGACGGTCCTTCATCCCGCCGGGGTTGAACCCTTCCAGCTTGGCCCAGAACCCGCGCCCGGGAGGGGTCAGCGGCTCACCGATCCACAGTACGGGGGTATTACCGACCAAGGCGTGCGGGCCCCGCACCACAGCCGAACTCGCGGACGTCTGTACGAGTCCGGGCAGCGTCATATTGTTCATTTCGCGAAGGTTGCTTCCTGTATCCGGGCTGTGCCCACCGCACAGGTGAGAGGCCCGAAGGGGACGTGAACGGGCAGCAGACACCGGCCCACAAGCACGAATGAAGGCGGGCCTGGCGCTGACCGATCAGCGTCGGGCGATACAGAAACGGGTCAGGATTTCCCGGCCACCGGCTGCGACGGTAACGAGCACAGGGGGGCCGCGGGTCCAGCGGCCACCTGCCGACAGCAGAGACATCGCGAGAACGGCCGTCGCCGCGAGCGCGGCCGACCAGGTGAGCGTGAGCGGGTCACCGATCCGCGCCGACAGCACCATCTGGGGCACACACTGTGTGGTGTGCGGGGCACACCACATATCGGCAGAGTCGCTGGCATGGGCATGGCTGCTCAGCGCTTCGACCACCGTCATATCGGCATGACCATGAGTATCGGCGTGAGTGTGGATGCTGCTGGAGGTGAGCAGGCCGCAGTGCAGCAGCGGTCCCAGCAGCGCGGCCACGGCCAGCACCGCCACCACCCATCCGGCCTGGCGCCGCGCTGGCCCTGGACGCCACAGCAGTGCGGGTGCGGACGCGGAGCCGACTGCGCTCACCCGTCACCTCCCTTGCTGTGTTCCTGTACCCGGATGCACCACTGAGTCGTCGCCCGGAGTGGTTCGCCCCCACTGTAGTGCCGGTTCGACACCGGTCCCGGTATTATGTGATCCCCGACACCATGGATCAGCGAGTGGGCATCCAGTGCTCAGCCACGGCGCGGGGCGGCGACGAAGGGCGGGTCTTTTGCGCTGTGCAGTCGACCGGAGATCGTGCGTGGCCAGCTGTCCGCGATGGTAGTGGCCGCGATCCGCTGGGCGGGTGGGGTGAATCAGTGCCGGGGAACACCAGCAGCGGGACAGACGGCGGACTCCCCGCGACACCAACCGGCCACCACCGGTGCCGGCGAGGGCGGAGCTCATACGGAGATCTGGTAGCCGATCGCTTCGGCCATCCGATTCGGACCATCGAGGGGTCTCTGTGGCTATTCGATGCCGAAGAGGGTCGCCGCGTTCTGATAGCAGACCTGGCGTAGCCATCGGTCACCGAGTGCGAGGCGTTCGAGTACTTGGATCGAATGGTCGTAGCTGTGCGGCATATTCGGGAAGTCGCTGCCGAAGAGGATGCGATCGGCGAAGCGGTGCAGTCTTTCCCGTTCGTGGCTCGGGAAGGGGGCGTCCGCCTCGGTGAAATCTGTCCACACCATGGTGGTGTCGAACCGGACCTCGGGATAATCCTCTGCCAGGTCGAGGAATTCGGTGTACTCCGGTGTTCCCATATGCGCGATGATCAGTGGCAATCGTGGAAAACGTCGTAGCACAGCGGCTACCGGTTCCGGACCGGTGTGCACCCCGCTCGCGGGACCGGAGCCGCAGTGGATCACAATCGGGATCTGCGCGTCCTCCAGCAGGCCCCATACCGGATCCAGCAGCGGGTCGGCTGGATGGTAACCGCCTACTTGGACATGTGCTTTGCAGACGCGGGCTCCGCGCTCGATGGCTGTCGCGATGTAGTCCGCAGCGGCAGGCTCGGGAAAGAACGTCGCGGTATGCAGGCAATCCGGGGTATGTTCGGCGAAATCGGCGGTCCATTCGTTGAGCCACGCGGCCATATCCGGCTTGTGCGGATATACCAGTGCGGTGAATGCGCGGACGCCGAAGCTGCGCAAGGTTTTCAGCCGGACCTGCTCGTCGTCTCGGTAGGTGACCGGTATGCTGCGCCCGAGCAGCGGACCGGCCGAGTCGAAATACGCCCACACTTTGCGTAATACCTGGTCGGGCATGAAATGCGTGTGCACATCGATGATTCCGGGCAAGCCGAGTCTGGTGCGGAAACCGGATAGGTAGCCGGTATCGTCGGTCACGGTACCTCCTGTGGGACCGGCGGGTGGACCGTGAGGGCGAAATCGCCGACCCGGGTGATCAGCTGGTCGAAGAACAGTTCAGGGTCGGTGCCCACCACGATATCGGCATTGGGTGGTCTGCCCCACATGCCCACCCAGTCGGCGACCGTGGTGGCGCGGGTGAGCGCGCCGGTCAATTCCACATCGACTGTTGCGGGGCGAAGGCGGGCCAGTGCCGGATCCAGTGCCACCGCGGCCGCGAACGGATCGTGCATATGGGCGAGATAGCCCTGGTCATAGCTGTGGTGAAAATCGAAGTAGAACCGGACGGCATCGGTGAGGTGCCGGATGATCGGATTGCTCGCGACCGAGCGATCCGTTGACGGTTGATCCGCCGAGACATGTTCTACCGGAAAGCTCTGCGCGCGCTCGGCGAGACGGACCAGATGCTCGGGATGCATTTCGATGGTCTCGGTGACGTCGAGCGCGCATACGATCGGCCTACGCTGTGCGGGTGCGGCGGCGAATGCGTCGAAGACCTCCTTGGCGGCCTCCGGATCGACGTGCACGTTCCACTCGGTGGTCGGCGTGGTGTTGCCGGGATGGTTGAACGTACCGCCCATGATCACCAAGCGGCGCAACAGGACCGGTAGATCGGGCTCGATCCGCAGGGCGAGAGCGAGGTTGGTCAATGGACCGGTGCAGAGCCCGATGATCTCGCCCGGCTTGGCGCGGGCCAGCTCGGCCCACATCTGCGCGGCCGATCGCGGAGAGAGGCCGCGACCGGAGCGAGGCAGCTCGGCGTATCCGATACCTTGCGGTCCGTGTGTGTCCTCGGTGGTGCGCAGCGGGATCGCGAGCGGTGTGGCGGCGCCGAGCGCGACCTCGATATCCGGTGCGCGGCAGATCTCGAGCCAGGCGAGGTTGTTCGCCGCCACCTGGGCCGCGGGCACATTACCCGCGGTGGCGGCGATCCCCACGATCTCGGCCTCGCGGGAGCTGAGCAGATACAGCAAGGCGAGGGAATCATCGATGCCGGTATCGACGTCCACGATGATCTGCTGCCGCATAGTACGAGACTAGTCAGTCGCAGTACTGTCGCCGCGCCGAGGTATCGATACCGCGCGGACGGTGGAGTAGCTGTATCCGGCTTCTCGATCGGTATCTCAGGACGGACATATCGGGTAGTTCGGAGAGTATCGCCGCTACTGCGCACCGGGCCCGTGGTGTCGGACCGGATGGTCAGCGCGCAAGCGATAACCAGGCAGGCTGCTCCGCGCCGTAGGTGGGTGCGGGCCAGGCGTAGTCCGGATACTCGGCGAGAGCGGGCTTCGCGGTGACGACCTGCCCGTGCCTGTTCGTCTCCGCCGGGCTCGGCGCCGTGGCCCTGGGGTGACGTGGAGTGCGGTCGGGTGCGTCGAGCAGCCAGGACGCGGTGCGCGCCAGCGAGACCCGCACATTCCGGCCGATACCGTCCTCGCTTCGAGCGGCCAAGGCGTCGATCACCCCCGCGGCGAGCAGGTAGCCCGAGGCATGATCGAGTGCCTGCGCGGGCAGCGCACCCGGTGTCACGGGGGTGCCCTCGAGGATCGCGATACCCGAGGCGGCTTGCACGATGCTGTCGAAGCCACGGCGCTCCCCCCATGGCCCCTGCGGGCCCCAGGCGGACACCTGTCCATGGATGAGACCAGGACGGCAATCGGTTCGCACTCCCATACGTGCCAGTGCACCCGGGCGATATCCGGTGATCAGCACATCGGCCGAGGTGAGCAGATCGTCGATCCCGTGGGTACGCAGGTCTATCAGCGTGGAGCGTTTGCCTTGGCAGGTATCGGCATACTGCCAGGGGATTTCGGGTAATTGCGGCGGGTCGACCCGCAATACCTCGGCGCCGAGCAGCGCCAGCGTCCTGGTCGCGACCGGGCCCGCGATCACCCTGGTCAGGTCGAGCACGCGAATTCCGCGCAGTGGCTGCAGTGGCGCCGCACCAGGAGGTAACCCGGGTTCGCCGCGATCGGGGCGTGGCTCGATCGCCACCAAGGGGCCCGAGGCGGCGGCTTGCCCCGCTGGGTCGGCGGCCCATTCCGTCTCGGTCCGGACCCGGACCGCGATGGCATCGTTGGCCGCGGCGAGATCTTCCAGATCGCAGGCGCGGTGCATGGCCATGTGGGCAACGGCGATATCGGTCGGTGTGGAGGCGGGCAAGCCGAGTGCGGCGAGCAGCCGAGTGCGATGGTGTGGATAGTTGGCGTGGGTACGCACCCATCCGTCGAAGGTGGGGAAGAAGCCGGATAAATCGGCGAACTGTGTCGGTGCGCGGTCCGCGATGCGTAACAGCCGGTCACTGGAGAAGGCCGCTGTGATGCGAGAGGGGTCGATACGGTGCGTTATCGCGGCAAGACCGTGTACGGCGCGTATGCGATTCGCCGCCGCAGCCGACGCTGCGACCGAACCGGCGGCCAATTCCCAGACCGGTAGTGTCGCAGCGAGACAGCTTCCTGGATCGGGACCTGAGGCGACGGGCGAGCCGGTGACACCGATACCGGTCTCGTAGTCGTGGACGAGCCGTGCGTGCGTGTTCACTCGCTTCAGCGTAGTTGCTGCGCTGGCGGATTCGCAGTTCGGCAGAGTGCGGTGGCTCACTCTGGGCGATGACGAAGCACCAGAACGGATACCGCTGTCGTGCGCCAGGATCGGCGTGGTTGCCGGCCTTGTGCTCCTCGGCGGCAGCCTCTACCGCACGCTGTGTTTTCCGCCGGGCAGAGGTCGGCCACAGCGTGCCGCATCCGGCCGCTGACGAAGAACTGATCGGTTCACGCCCGCGACCCGCGAAACCGGTCTGCTGTCAGTGCGGTGCGTCCAGCCGGACGGGCGTAGTGACCTGCCGCCGCACTAGTAGGTAGCCGACCCATGACGCCGCCACCACCAGGGCAACCAGCGCTCGGACCAGACCGAGGGCATCCTCTGGGTAGATCACTCCGGTGAGGTAGTGGTCGATGAATCCACTCGACGGCAGCCGTGCCTCGCCCGCGCGCTCCCGCGCCGAGTTCTCCACATACGTCAGCGGGCAGTCGAACCCGAAAACAACCGATCCTGCCCCCCAGCAGACCGCGCCAAGGTGCAGCCAGATCGTGCGGGGCAGTCGCCACGCCAGGAATCCACCGCTCACCACGTAGGCTATGAAGGCGAAATGCGCGATGGCGGTGGCCTCGGCCAGCAGCCGGTACAGCACGCCTCCAGCCTAACTCGTCATCGGGCAGCTGATCCGGGTGCGTTAACCGGGCGTCACCTGCTCTACCAGGGGGAGGGCTGGTAATCCTTGAGGAAACACCCGAACAGATCGGTACCGTTCTCGCCCTGCACAATCGGGTCGTAGACCCGTGCCGCCCCGTCGACCAGGTCCAACGGTGCGTGGAATCCCTCTTCGGCGAGGCGGAGCTTGGTGTAGTGCGGACGTTCGTCGGTGATCCACCCGGTGTCGACGGCGGTCATCAGGATGCCGTCCTGTTCGAACAGCTCGCGGGCGCTGGTGCGGGTCAGCATGTTCAGCGCGGCCTTGGCCATATTGGTGTGCGGATGTCCAGGCCCTTTGTAGGCGCGGGAGAACTGCCCCTCCATGGCGGAGACGTTCACCACGTACTTACGGCGCGCCGCGGCGGCGGCCATGGCCGGGCGCAGGCGGGATACCAGAATGAACGGCGCGACCGAGTTGCACAGTTGCACCTCGAGCAGTTCGGTGGGATCGACTTCGGCCACGGTCTGCACCCAGCTGTTGGTATGGGTGAGGTCGGGCACCAAGCCACCCGCGTCGATGGCTATTCCGCGGGAGATGCGCTCCGGAGTCGCCGATCCCGCGAGCAGTGCCAGTTCGGCGACATCGGTGGCGGACAGTGCGGGAGTGAGCGAGGCGGTCAGCGCGGTGGGGTGTGCCTGCATGGTTTTGCCGAAGCTCACCACATCCGGCAGCGTGCCCGCGGGCAGGGGCCCTGCCTCGGCTTCGACCAGCGCGCTGTAGGCACCCGCGGAGCGGCGCACCGTCTGCGCGGCGTTGTTGATCAGGATGTCCAGCGGGCCCTGCGCAGCGACATCGTCGGCCAAGGCGACCACTTGGGCCGGGTCACGCAAGTCGATGCCGACGATACGCAGCCGGTGCAACCACTGTGCGCTGTCTTCCATGGCGGCGAAACGCCGGACCGCGTCATTGGGGAAGCGGGTGGTGATGGTGGTGTGCGCGCCATCGCGTAACAGCCGCAGCGCAATGTACATCCCGATCTTGGCGCGGCCGCCGGTGAGCAGTGCTCGGCGTCCGGTCAGATCGGTACTGGCATCCCTTTTGGCATGGCTGCTCGCCGCGCAGTCCGGGCACAGTTGGTGGTAGAAGGCGTCGACCCGGGTGTAGCGCTGTTTACAGATGTAGCAGGGACGAGGCCGAAGCAACGTGCCCGCGCTGGCGCCGGTCGAGGCCGAGCTGATCGGGATACCCGCGGTCTCGTCGTCGATCCGGTTCGGTGAACCGGTGGCGGTGGCCGAGACCACCGCCCTGTCGGCGGCCGCCACTGCTTCGCGCGCCGCGGACCTGCGCCGTTGCTTGAGTTGTTTGAACATGGACCCGACAGCTCGCTGTACCGTCACCGAGTCGGGGTGGTCTTTGTCCAGCGTTCCGGCTTGTGCCAGGACCCGTAGACAGGTCGCGAGGTCCTCGGGATCGATCATGCTTTCGGCCATCGCGGCTACGGACATCCTTCAGTGAGCTGGGCAATCGACCGGCCCATTGTCGCAAACCCGCTTGCCGGGTGCCTGTCCGGTTGCCGGTGCTCCCGGCTCGGCTGTCCGGATCAGCTGCTGCGTCGGGTGATCGCCGCCCGGTCGGCGCGTAGATCGTCGACGAAGTTGGCGATCGCCTCGGCGACCAGCAATGGTTCGGTGATCGGCAGCCAGTGATCGGCTGGCACGGCCCGGCGCCACAGCCGGTCGACCCAGCGGGTGGAGGCGTCGTAGACCGCGGCGGGAATGAAAGGATCGGTGGTGTCGACGAGCAACTGCACCGGTACGGCAGTGCGACGCACCCGCGGTCTGCCGAGGTGAGGTAATAGGTTCGCCCGGGCGATGCGTCCGCCGGCGAGCAGGTCGGTACGCCAGGTACGCGCGATACGGGCGGGCACCGGCGCGATACCACCGAGCTGTCGTGCCACGAGGCCGCGTACCCGCGGCGGGTAGAGCCGGTGGGCGACCGGGCCCGGTGTGAGTACCAAGCGTGCTCCGCGCCACCACCAGTCGAGGGTGGTCAGCTCGTGGGGGGAGCGCGGCATGAGCATGCGCAACCACATTCCCAGATGGTCCAGGTTGGGTCCGGAGATGGCGGTGAACGAGGCGATGCGGGTGTTGGCGCGTTCGTCGCATACGGCCTCCCACAGCTGTACCGCGCCCCAGCCGTGCCCGCAGGTGTGCACCGGTTCGCGCGGGCCGGCGGCCGCGATCACCGCGAAGAAATCCTCGGCCAGCCGGTCGAGACGGTACTCGGACGAATCCTCAGGGGCGCTCGAACGACCGTGCCCGCGAACGTCGTAGGTGATCACTCGGAAGCCGTCGGTCAGCAGTGCCGCCACTGTGGCCCATACGTGGTGGGTATCGGTGAGGCCGTGTACCAGCACCAGGGGTTCGGCGGTCGGTTCGCCCCATTCGAAGACGGCGAGCTCGGCGTCTGCTCGGTCGACCGTCCAGACGCGGTCCGGGCGGGGTGCTTCGGTGGTGTCGAGCAGTTCGGTCATGGCCTGCCTCATTCGCTCCTGCTACCGATCCGCTGGCGCGTCGCTGTCGTGGGCGATATCGGTGATTCCGATCCGGACAGTACGAAGAATTGACCGGGAAGAGCAGCGGCAAAACACGGAACGCATAACGCGGAGTATGTCGTATCTCACGCGGTGCGGTACCGGGATCGGTGTCCCGGGAGTCGGCGCGTCTCGACGTGTCTCGGCGATAACGGCTCACCCTGCGGTTTTGTCGACACAGAGTTGTTGACATCTTGCCAATAGTTCGGGAATCTGGGAGTGGAATGCCGACAAAGTCGGCGTGCGACGAGCAAAGGATCGAGCGATGGCACGTGCGGCGTGGAGTGACGACGAGGCCGAGGCATTACGCGACCTGGCGAAGACCTTCTTCGAGAAGGAGGTTGTCCCGAACGAGGAGAAATTTGTTGCACAGGGGCATCCCGACCGCGCGCTCTACAACCGCGCAGGCGAACTCGGATTGCTGTGCCCTGCGGTTCCGGTCGAGTACGGCGGCGGAGGCGGCACCTTCGCACATGAGGCCGTGATTCTCGAGGAGCAGGCGCGCGCAGGCGACGGTGCGATGGGTATTCCGGTGCACAACGCGGTCATCGCACCCTATCTCGCCCATTTCGGTTCCGAAGAGCTCAAACAGCGGGTGCTGCCCAGGGCCGCCAGCGGTGAGCTGTTGTTGGCGATCGGCATGACCGAACCGGGTACCGGATCGGATCTGCAGGCTCTCAAGACGCGCGCGGTGCGGGAGGGGGACGAGTATGTGATCACCGGGTCGAAGATCTTCATCACCAACGGCTGGCTCTGTGATGGCATCCTCATCGCCGCCAAAACCGATTCCTCCAAGGGAGCGTCGGGGGTATCCCTGTTGTTCGCCGAAGTCGGCGACGACGTACCGGGTTTCACCCGTGGGCGCATTCTGAACAAGATCGGCGGCAAGGCCCAGGACACTGCCGAGCTGTTCTTCGACGGTCTGCGCGTGCCCGCGACCAATTTACTCGGCGGAGTAGAGGGGCAGGGCTTCTACCAGATGATGCAGATGCTCGCGCAGGAGCGCCTGGTCACCGCGATCCTCGCGGTCGTAATGATGGAGAACGCGGTACAGCTCACCGTCGATTACACCAAGGGCCGTGAGGCGTTCGGCAAGCCACTGTTCGCCATGCAGAACACCAAATTCGAGCTCGCCGAGTGCGCGACCATCGCCAAGGTCTCCCGCGTTTTTCTCGACGATTGCATCAGCAAGCACTTGCGCGGCGAACTCGATATCGCCACTGCGGCCATGTCGAAGTATTGGCTGACCGATCAGCTGGGTATTGTGGTTGACCGCTGCCTGCAACTGTTCGGCGGCTACGGCTATATGACGGAGTATCCGATTTCCCAGCTCTACACCGGCGCCCGCATCCTGCGTATCCTCGCGGGCACCAACGAGGTGATGAAGGATCTCATTGCCCGGTCTCTCTGATACCAAGAGCGTGATCGCGGACGGTAGCGTCGACCCGGTGCTACCGCGCCGCCGGCGGCTCGAACCCGACGAGCGGCGGGCGCAGATCCTCGATTGCGCGATCGATATGTTCGGTGAGCGGCCCTACGCGGCTGTGTCCACCGCTGAGCTGGCGCAGCGGGCCGGTGTGGCTCGTGGGCTGATCAACCACTATTTCGGCAATAAGCGCGATCTCTATCTCGCAGTGGTGCGGCGGATGGTGACGCTACCGAGACTCGACGACATGATCGTGCCGACGGGCACCGAGCGGGAACGTGTCGAGGCCAGTGTGCGCTGGTTGCTCGACACCATCGCCGAGCACGGCAGTACCTGGGTCAAGGTGACCAGCCACGAGGGTGTCGGTGACGACCCCGAGGTGCAGCAGATCCTCGACGCCGCCGACGACGCAGCCGCCGAACGTTTGTTGCTGATGATGGGGCTCGCCGATTCGGCGCACAGTACCGAACTGTGCGCGATGATCCGTGCTTATGGTGGACTGGTCAAGGTCGCGGGCCGGGAATGGATCACCCGGGGTACCCTCACTCGCGCGCAGGTCCACGAACTGCTATGCGACATACTGCTGACCCTGGTCACCGAATCGTTGCCGAAAGTGGACCGCAGCCGGTGAACCCGCGCGGCCGCCTGCACTGACTTCGTCGCTCAGTTCTCCAGCCAACCCTGCTGATCGGCGAATGTGGTGAGCCGGTCGCGGATGGTGAGGATCTCGCCAGCGGTGAGAGCGGGGCTCGCGTCCAGGAGCAACTCGGTGATCAGCCGTTTGTGCTCGGAGACAGTGAGTTGTCCCGCCACCGGCTTGTCCTTACCTTTGTGCCGGGGAAGTGGTGCGGGCTGTCCACCGACCACAGTGAGATTGACCGCCTTGGGTCCGCGATCACCTTCGGTGACTTCGAATTCGAACACTCGACCCTGGCGCAACTCGTCCTCGTCCAGACCGATGTCGTTGACATGGACGAATACGTCCGGTCCACCATCCTCCGGTCGAATGAATCCGAACCCCCGAGAGCCGTCGAACGACACCAATTTCCCGATGGACACCAACACCCGCTCCTCATTGCCGTGGCTACGTAGCCACTCTAGTCCTCGCTCCGGCCGCTATCGGAGGAAAGCGCCTTTTGTAACGAGTTGAAAACAGCCAGTCGCTGTCTGGAGCGCCTTTCGATATCCCGGGGTCCGGGACGAGTCCACTGCCCGGGTGAGCCGGATTCGGCCGCGCGGGTATGTTTCTTGCATGGGAGGACGGCTCGCCCTGGTAGTGGGTTCGGAGTGCACGGCACTGGGGAGATTGGGGTTCATCGAAGAACTCGCGGGTGAGTTGTATACGAGTCTGACCGGGCGGGGCGGTTGGCGGCCGGTGCCAGGTACCGACGGTCCGGTGCTGAATCCTACTATCGCGCAACTGTTCACCGCTGTCGATGCGGCGTTCGCGGCGGCCTCGGAACAACAGGCCACCCTGCTGCTCGGTTTCATCGGGCACGGTGTGGCGACCAGTGCGGAGGATTTCTTCCTGCTCGGCTACGATTCACCGGAAGTGCCGAACTCGCATACCGCGTTTCATCTGACCCAGGAGATCAGGGAGCGGCTCGGCCGTACCGCGCTGGACGGGCTCGTGGTGCTCGTCGACGCCTGCGAAGCAGGACAGGGAGTCCGCGGTGCCGCGCGGCGGTGGACCGATCTATTGGCCCGATCAGGCGGGCGGATGGAGTTATTGGTCGCTTCCGGTGACGGACCCGCGTACTCGGGGTGTTTCACCAAGACCATGCTCACCACCTTCGATATCGGCTTGCCGATGCGTGGGGAGAATCTGCTGCCTTCGGATCTGGTCGACCCGGTCGCGACACACTGCGTATATCAGCAGCCGCAGCACCTTTCCTTCAATTCCGGTGCGGTATCGACGGTGCAGGGCGCCGATCCGGGGCTGTGGTTGGTGCCGAATATCGCGCGGCACCGAGATGCGGTGAGTGGGCGTTCGGCCGCCGGGCTCCTCGATCAGCTGACCCGGAGCTTGCTGGTAACCCCTACGGTGCGTATGCGGCTCGACACGATCGTCGACGCGGGTAATTATCGGCTTCGCGCCTTGGTGGGTCCGGCGGGTGCGGGCAAGTCGACGTTGTTGGCCATGTTGATCCGTCCCAGCCTGGTCGATGGGCTCGCGCTCACCCCCGAATACATCACCGCCGCGGTGTTTCTGACGGTGAACAGCTCGGTGGAGTCGGTCGCCGAGGAGTTGTCCGCGCAGCTCGACGCCCGGCTGCCCGGTTTCACCGAGGCGGCGCGTGCTGCCCGCGCGCATCGGATCAGAGACGAAGTCGACATCTTCGACACCTTGGTCCGGAATCCTCTGGCATGTATGTCCGCCGCGGGTCGTCGGGTCACCCTGGTATTCGACGGGCTCAACCAGCCTCCGGAGGGAGCGCGGCGTCTGCTGGTATCCGCGATCGCCGACCTGACCCGGTGCGAGGATCTGCAGCATGTGCGGGTGATCGTCGGTTTCCGGCCCGGCTACGGTGTCGATGCCGACCCGGCGTTGGTGCATATGCATCGGATCGCGGTCACCGAGCCCGCCGCCGATGATATCGCCATGGTGGTGCGGTCGGCGCGGGAAACGGTGTCGTCCGGTCCGGTCGACTGGACCGGCTGGATCCAGCAGTTACTCGCCGAGACCCCGACAGACAAGAGCGGCTCCAGGGTGGTGTCGGGCGGTTGGTTGCTGGCACGCATTCTGCTGGAGATCGCCGCAGGGCTGACCGACAGAGCCGTCGCAGAGGGAATCGGACTCGATCGGGTTGTCGCGCTGCGGGTGCAGACGGCGTTGCGTGCGGTCGATCCCGAAACCGCCGCGGCGACCGGTGTTTTGCTCGTGGTCTTGCTGGCGGCAGGTGTCGGCCCGGTCCTGCCGCTCGAGCTGCTGGAAGCGGCACTGCTGTCTCTGGGGGTGGATCTCAGCACTGCCCGGATCCGTGATATCGCGGTGAACTTCGGGGCGCTGATCACGCGTAGTCACCCCGGTACCGTGCACGAGTCGATCGGTGTGACCCACAGTGCGCTGTTGTCCGCGCTGCATGCCGAAGGTGACCGGCTCGCCATGCCGCTGGTGGATGCCCACCGTGCCCTCATCGCGGCGATCCAGTCCAGTTCCGGTGCCCGCGTCGCCGACTACGCGCGCGGTGCGGCTGTGCGCCACTGTCTGGCCTACGGCGATTCGGCCCTGGCGATCGACTTCCTGTCGAAGCTGGAAACCGGGAGATCGGCCGATGATCGTGACTTGTGGGCCGCATGGCTACCCGACTTCCTCGAGACCATGGGACCTGAACATCCCGACACTTTCATCACGCGGGACCGATATGCCCACCACCGTGCCGAAAGCGGCGATCTGCTCGGTGCCATCGCCGATGTCGAACGATTACTCGCCGATCGACTGCGGATCTTCGGCTCCGATGACTCGAATACGTTGCGCACCCGGCACCGGCTGGCCAGTTACCGTGCCCGTTGTGGTGACTACACGGGCGCGGGCGAGGAACTGGAGCAGTTACTCGCCGACCAAGTACGCCTACTCGGTCCCTGCGCCCTCGAAACCCTGCGTACCAGGAACAATCTGGCCTCCAATCATGGTGATCTCGGCAATTTCGCCGGTGCCATCGCTCAATTCGAGCGCCTGCGTGATGACCGTGCCCAGGTGCAGGGGCCGGATCATCCGGATACCTTGAGCGCTCGCAACAGCTTGGCGTACTGGCGTGCCGACAGTGGTGATCTCATCGGCGCGCGTACCGAATTCGAACAACTGGTGGCCGACTCGTTGCGGGTTTTCGGGGCCGACCACCCCGAGACGCTCGGTGCGCGTAACAACCTCGCGGCATTTCGCGCCCGCAGCGGTGATCTGGCGGGGGCGCGGGAGGAATTCACCCGGCTGCTCGGTGATCGCTTACGTGTCCTCGGCCCCGACCACCTCGATACTCTGCTGACTCGCGGACAGTTGGCTACCTACCGCGCGGAAAGCGGCGACCTCCCCGGTGCGATCGATGATCTGGAAGAACTCCTCGCCGACCGGCTGCGGGTGCTCGGTCCCGATCACCCGGATACTCTGGGCACCCGCAACGATCTCGCCACCTGTCGCGCCCGCAATGGTGACCTGCGTCGCGCGGTCATCGATCTCGAGGTGTTGCTCGCCGCGGAATTGCGGGCCCTTGGTCCCCGACACACCGCCACTGTCCGAACCAAGGAAACCTTGGCCTATTGGCGCGGCCGGACCGGGGACTAGCCGGACACCTCCTGATCGCTCCTCCGGAAATGATTCGCTCTTCTTCGGCAGGGCCGGGTCCGTGAGCGGCGGGTGTGCGTTCAGGAGCGGTACATGGCGCGGTACGCGGTGAGCGTCGCGACGCAGTGCTCGATGATCTGTTCCCTGGTCGCGCGCAGTGATCCGTTCAACCATGCCGAGAACATGCCCGCGTTACCACTGGCCATGGTCACCGCGGCAAGCCTGCGCCGGACCGGATCGTCGATATGACCGAACAAATGGTCCTGCATGATCCGGGTGAACACCGGCATCACCGCGAAGGTGGTCTGGCCGAGGCCGGTGCTGGAATACGGTTCGACCAGAAACAGCCGTGATTTGCGTGGGTCGGCGAGAACTTTGTCCACCAGGATTTCCGATAGCGCACGGTCCCTCGATGGGTCGTCCGCGGCGGTGAAAGCCGTCATCGGCGCCAGGAATTCGTCGGCGACCTGGCGGTAGAGTACGTCGAGCAGCTCGTCGCGGCTGGCGAAGCTCTCGTAGAAATAGCGGTCGGTGAGGTTGGCATGGCGACACACCGCGCGCATGGTGACCCCGCTCGCGCCTGCTTCACCGATCAGATCGAGGGCAGCTTCCAGTAGTGCTGCCCGGCGCGTTTCTCTGCGTTCGGTGAGCGTTGTTCCGCCCCAGATTCGCGGGCTCCCGTCGGCTGATTCTCGATCTGTGCGCACGGCCCAACGATAGTGCCTGGCGATGGCCTCGCCCGGTCCTCGGTACCGTACCTCGAGTCTTGTGAAATGAGTCTTGCACGGTTGTAGGCTCGTAACTACTGATTTACCTGTACCTGTTACCCTCCCCGGATCCGTCGATGACTTCAAGTGGAGGCAGACACGCATGAACGACTCCGCTGTAGCGCTCTCGGCGAATACTGTGCTCGCAGCGAATACGGTGCCCTCGGTGAAAGCGGTGGCCGACGGACCCGGACCTGGGCGCAAAGCAATTCCTGGTGTGCGTCGAACAGGTCAGTATATCCCAACACCGCCGCCGCGTCGAACTTTGCCGCTGGCTCGTAGGCGACGTCCTGCGTACATACCGCTCGCACCTGCGCAGGAGCGGATGTGGCATGCCGCGCGATCCGGGAAATCGAGTGATTGGAATGTTGCCAAAGCGGTGCGGTTGTCCGGGCCCGAGCTACGACCGGAGGCGCTCGCCGCGGCGATCGATGATGTAGTCGCCAGGCATGAGCCGTTGCGCACTCGCTATCCGGCGACCGCGCTCGGACCGGCCCAAGTAGTCCTACCGGCGAGCGAGGCCAGGGTACGGCCCGCGCTCGTCACCGTCGACGAAGCCGAATTGCCGCACCGCATCGCGGAACTCGCGGCGAGTGAATTCGATTTGGCCGTCGACCTTCCGCTGCGAGCCGGTCTGTTCGTACTCGGTCCGCAGGACATCGTGCTGGTGCTCGTGGTGCACCATATCTCGCTCGACGGTCGTTCTATCGCACCGCTGCTGCGCGATCTCGTCATGGCGTATTCCGCCAGGCAGGCAGGGGCCGAGCCGACCTGGACACCGCTGCCGGTCGACTATGTCGACTACACCCTGTGGAAACACGCTCAGCTCGGTGACTATTCGGATGAGTGGAGCCGCGCCACGCAACAGCTGTGCTACTGGGCCAATACCTTGGCAGGCCGGACCGCAGTGCTCGAATTCCCTTATACGCGTGCGCGTCCGGCTGGTGCGCGCAGCGCGGCGGGGGAGATGGCTCCGGTCGCATTCGATCCCGGTGTACACCGTGCGTTGCTCGACCGGGCGGATGCGGCGCAGGCCAGCCTGTTCATGGTGTTGCAGGCTGCGTTCGCGGTGGCGGTGGGGGCATTCTCCGGCAGCGCCGATGTCACCGTGGCCACCACGGTGGCGGGCCGGGACCATCACTTGCTGGACGACCTGGTCGGTAACTTCGCCAATGATGTACTGATGCGCGTGCGGCTCGACCGGGCAGGCGATGTGGATGAGTTGCTCGAGCAGGTACGCCGAGTGGCGTTGGCCGCGTTCGCTCATCCGGACACGCCGGACCAGCGGCTGAAACGATGCTTGCCGGAAGATACGGCCGGTCCGTTGTTCCAGGCGACGCTCATCCTCCAGCGCGGTGCGACGGGCAGGCCTGCCGAGGCCGACCCTGAGGCCGGACTGACCATCACCGAGATCGACACCGGTGTGATCCGCGCCAAGCACGATCTCGAATTCGGTTTACTGGAGCACTACGACGAGGCAGGCGCGCCCGTGGGCATCGATGGGGCGCTCATCTATCCGACCGACCGGTTCGAACGCCACACGGCAGTGGCCTTCGTCGAACTGTTCACCTCCATTGTGCAGTTGTTCGCCGGCGGATATCACGGGCCGCTCACAGGTCTTCGGTTATAGCCACTTGCCGAGCCACGGTGGCAGAATGCGGTGGCCGGAATGCCTGCCAGAGGTCAGCCGCTTTCCAGGGGAAATCCCGCGTCGCGCCAGGCGACGATGCCGCCGGCGAGGCCGGTGGCATCGTATCCTGCTTGCCTGGCGCGCGCGGCGAATCGTAGCGCCAGCTCACCGACAGGGCAGACGAAGACCACCGGTCGTGATCGCGGAAAGGGGATGCCGTGGTCGAACATATCCTCGAGCTGGTCGTCTCGAATATTCAGCGCGCCGGGCACATGGCCGATGCGGTATGCCATCGCGCCTCTGGTGTCTACGATGGTCGGCCGGTCGGTCCGGTCCAGTTCGGCGAGCTGCTCCGGGGAGAGGGATGGTGTCGCGGCTAATTCGGCCGTGCTCGGCTCGGTGCCCCGTCCAGCGCGGCCGAACAGGTCCGGTCGGCGCTTTTTGATATATGACAGATATGGCTCGAGGCGATCACAGACGATGATCACCGCGACAACGGGATCTTCCGGATCTGTTGTCGCTGGGTCGAGTGCACCGAGTACTCGCAGTGCGGCGGCATAACTCGCGCCGCTCGTGGGGCCGGCGAGGATGCCATAGCCAGTGGCCAGGCGTACAGTCGCGGCCACGGCATCACTCGCAGCCATGGTCACGATGCGGTCGTAGAAATCGGGCTGGAACAGTCCGACATCCCACATTTCGTTTTCCGATCGGATACCGGGAATGAAGTCCGATCGTTCGGATACCACTGCGATGGTCTGTAATGCGGGGTTGTACCTACGCAGGTAGGTGGCGGCGCCACGGGTGGACCCTGTGGTACCGAGTCCACCGATCATATAGTCGATTCTGGCGATGCCATCGGCCGCGAGGTCCTCGTGGATCTCCCGACCGGTGCCGTGATAGTGGGTCTCGACGTTCTTGTCATTGGTGTATTGGGATAGATGGTGATAGGCACCGGGGTGCTTGGCCATGGTCGACTCGATCACCGAGTAGACATCGTTCGGTGTGGTCGGATCCGGGCATTCGGACAGTCCGGGAAGTTCCACGATCTCGGCCTCCAGCAGCTGGAGGAGTTCGCGGACCTCGGTCACTTTGATCCGATTGGTCACCGCTCGCAGGCCTATGCCGTATACCGCGCCGAGACAGCGCAACGCCTTGGCCGTATTCCCGCTGGACGCCTCGATAAGAGTCCGCCCGTCGGCGCGGATCGCGCCCACATCATCGCGGATCATGCCCCAGGCCGCCCGGTCCTTGACCGAACCGAACGGGTTGTGTGATTCCAATTTCGCGTAGAGCTGGATGTTCCTCAACCCGTGTACCGCGGGATCGAGCCGGAGCAAGGGGGTGTTTCCGATGAGTTCGGTGATGTGGTCGTAGCGCATCAGCGGGCCCCGGCGGAACGGTTCGGCGTGGTGACCCCGTCGGCAGCATGTGACATACCGCGGTGCGGCGACACGGGTTCGGTGTGGCCATCCGGTTCGTAGTCCGCGTCGCGGACGATCCGGAAGCCTTCCGGGTCACGAGTGACGGCGAGTTTCGCGGGCAGTGGATGCATCGAGGCTGTCGACGCGGATAAGTCCATGTGGTAGGCGGCGGTATTCGGGAATACGATCGGATCGCCTGGCCGGGGGCGGGAAGGCAACCACACCTTGTGATTGGTGATCAGATCTCGTTCCAGGCACAACCGACCTGCGAGATATACCCCGACCGGATCGAGCTCGGCTCTCGTAGCGGGCCTGCGGGGGAGCAGGATCGGATCGACCATGACTTCCTGGTCGGCTGGTGTCACCGTGTCACGACTGAGATCGACGTGCACCAGCACACTGCCGTCGGCGGCCTCCTTGACGAACTCGACAGTGGCCACAGTAATGCCCGCGTGGTCGACCAGCGCCTTGCCCGGTTCCAACCACACCTCGAGTACGTTGTCCCGTGCCACCTGCGCCACGGTGCGCCCACCTTGGTGTTCCAGCGGTGCGGTCAGCAGATCGTCGAGCATGTCTGCCGCGGGGATGGTGTTGGCGTATTTGTGGAATACCGGTGTGCCGTGCACCGCACCGTCGGTGACGTAATAGCCGAAAGTGTTGTTGCCCCAGCTCATCGGTGCACCACGACCGAGCAATGACTCGCGCAGCGCGAGCACATAGGCATCGAATTGCGCGGCGTCGGCCGTGAACACTTGCCGGAATCCGCCACCGATATCCAGTACCCACGGTGTCAGGCCGCGATGATGGGCCTGCTCGATCGCACGGAGACATACATCGATGGCCCGGACTCGTTCGCCGAGGTCACCGGAGTCGAGGTGGAAGGCCACACCGAGGAAGGCCAGTTGTCCGCGATATGTCGACAGCAGGTCGAATGCCTGTTCCAGCTGCGCAGGCGGGATGCCGAACCTGGTCACCTGCCCGATATCGAATCCACCGACCCGCAGCAGTACCGGAATCCGGGTGCGTTTCCCGGCGAGTTCGGCGATTCGGCCCAGTTCCCAGAGGTTGTCGACATTGATGGTCACCTCGCGGTCGATCAGCTCGCGCAGAAACGCTTCCCCTTTCGGCCCGGTCACCTCGATATGGGCCGGATCGAAACCGGCGTCGATAGCGCTGGTCAGTTCTTGCCGTGAGGCGACGTCGATCGCGATGCCCGAGTGCGCCGCAGTGCGGACCAAAGCGTGGGACTGGTTCACCTTGTGCGCATAGCAGATCCGGTGCCGCGACAGTCGTCCATCCAGTACTTTCCGCAGTTCGGTGAGATTATCCGTGTAGACCTTCGGGAATATCAGATGTGCCGGCGAGCCGAACTCCGCCAGGGTTCCCGTGACCAGGCCAGGGGTATCGAGGAAGTCCGCCACCAACGGAGGCAACTTCGCGGGCAGTGTCGGCGGCATCCCTGTCACAGCGCGGTTTCCGGTGCCGAGGCCGACGTTGCCCGCGTCGCGTTGTCCGGCTGCTGTGCCACCGGGTTGTAGCCACCGTCCCGGATCGCCTCGAATGCCCTGGCCCGGTTGCGCGGACTGCGGAACTCGGCGACCACTCGTTTGCTGTCCAGATCGATATCGGCTACGTGGACTCCCATCGATTCCAATACCCCGCCGATTGTGCGAACACAATGTTTGCAGGTCATATCCGGGATATAGAACACCTGGTCGGTAGTGGCGTGGTCCACGGCTGTCTCGCTGTGTTCCACGCCGACTTCGGCGAGCACACAGCGGTCGGCGATCTCGGTGAAAGTCGCGACGAACCGATCGACTACGACCGGGAGAATGCTGTAGTACCCGCTGTCGAATCGATGCGGCATAGCGGCCAGGCACGCAGGGCGGGTACCGGAGGGGAGTAACGCGTACTGCCGGGAGATCAGATCGAGTTCCTCGTGGTACTCGGCGATGGCCTCCGCCACGGTGCGGCCCTCGGTAGTGGTGGCTCGGTGCATTACGGTATGCGCTTCGGCGATGGTCGCGTCCTTCATCGCGCGCAGTGTCCGCACGGTGTGCGCCGAGTAGCGGACCGTACCGTCGGGCTGTGGAACGAGGGTCACCGGAATCATCCCACGTCGATAGGTAGCCGCCTGTAATTCCCAATACCACTGGGTGGCCACCGCGGTGAACAGGCCGGAAGCCTGTAGTCCCGTGGCGAATTCGGTGGCATCACGATAGGGGGTCTGTCCGGCGAGCAGTGCGTGCTGGGCCAGCGTACGTCCGGTGGCTTCGATACCGACCCGGAAGATATCGCGCGGATCGTGATCGGTCGTCGTCCCGGCCAGCACCGTGCGTTCCCATGGTCCTAGTCGTGAGACACGCTCGGCGAAGCCGAGGTCGGCATCCAGCGCCAGCCATAGCGCGAGGACGGTCTCCCGCATCGCGATCGGCACAAGGGGACCGAGACCATCGGTGTGGAAGTACCCGGTATTCGGAGTGCCATCGCTGTCGGTCCAGACGATCCGATGCGTAGCACTGGTCACCTCATCGGCGCGGCACGGCCGCATGAAGCGCTCCAGATACAGTCGCTGCGAATAGGTGAGATGGCTGCCCTGCTCGTGACGCAACGCGGTGCTCACGAATTCGAAGCGACGTGGCGGCGGCGGCGATATCGGTACGGTGAACAGCTCGGGATACGCCAGCTCGGCCAGCACCATGGAGGCGGTTCGGCGGTCATAGCTCGAGGTGTGTCCATAGCTCGGTATGTCGATACTCACGTGATCTCCTCGGCGATAGACCGCACGCATGCGACGAAGCCGTCTATCTCGTCGGGTGTGTTGTAGATGTGCGTGCTGACCCGCACCGAACCCGTATCGTCACCCCCGGCCGGAAGGCACTGTGTACCGGTGCGTACCAGGAAGCCCGATCGGCTCAACACGAATCCCAAGTCGGTTGCCGAGATCCCTTCCAAGGTGAAAGAGGCGATGCCGTACCCCGCCGCATCCGCCGCATAGGCGGGCCCTGGCAGGAACGTGAGACCCGGAATGGGCCGTAGACCCTCGATCAGGCGCGCGGTAAGGGCGCGATTGTGCGTTGCGATAGCACCGACGCCGAAAGACTCCAATACCTCCAGTGCGCTGCCGAGCGCGAGAATGCCGGGGATATTGGGGGTTCCACCTTCCAGCAGGCCGGGCATCTTCCCCGCGGCCAGCCCGGTCGCGTCCGGCCGCACCGCTGAGTTGCCACCGGGCAGGAAAGGTATGAGCCGATCGTGCACTCGCCGGTGGCAGTAGAGTATGCCGGTGCCAGGAGCGCCGAACATCTTGTGTGCGGCGAAGATCGCGAAATCCGCGGCGAGCGCGGCTATATCGACCGGAAGGTGTCCGCCGCTCTGCGAGCAGTCGAAGCACAGCAGGACGGTTGGGTCGATACGTCCGCGCAATCCAGCCAGGGTGCTGAGCCCGCCGAAAACATGGTGCAGGTGACTGGTGGTGATCAGCCGGGTTCGTGGCGTGACCTTGGCCAGAATATCGTCGGTGTCCGCCTCGCCTGTGTCGGTTACCCGATAGGGGATCAGCTCTATGTGGCGACCGGCACCGGCGAGCAGCCCGCGCAGATGAAGCCACGGATACACATTCGAGGCGTGATCGCTGGCGTTGTAGAGGATTTCCTCGCCATCGGCGAGCGTGGCCAGCCCCCAGGACAGCGCGACGGCGTTCACCGCGGCAGTGGCGCCGCCGGTGAAGACCACCTCGTCTGGATGTTCGGCCCCGATGAAGGCGGCGAACTGTTCCCGGACCCGGGCGATGCGCGCGGTGAGGCCGGTGGCCCATGGATAGGTACCGCGGCCCACATTGGCGGTGTCCGCACTGTGATAGCGGTGGATCGTCTCGATGACCGGCAGCGGTTTCTGCGTGGTCGCTGCGCTGTCCAGGTAGACCTCGGTAGTATCGGTGAGCGCCGGGAACAGTGCGCGTGCCGTGGTGTGCTGTGGTGCCGGTGACCAGAGTTTCTCCGCCTGCGTGTCCGGTGATCTCGAGGCAGGGGATCGCATCGTGACGCTCCCTTCCTCCGCTGTTCGGACGTTATCCACGATACGCATTTTCGATATGAACTTCGAAGCTTTGACACGCACAATGTATTTGTGGACAACGTCTTTCGTGATCAGCGTGGAAGCTATGCCGATGTCCCCGCAAGAGCGTCAAGAGTTTCTCGCTCAGCCGCATATCGCGGCACTCTCGGTGTCTGCGGGCGCTGGTCGTGGTCCGCTGACCGTCCCGATCTGGTATCGGTACCGTCCAGGAGGGGAGGTGTGGATATCGACCGGACCGAAGTCACGGAAGATGCGTCGTATTCGGGAAGCCGGGCGGTTGACCCTGATGGTGCAGCAGCTCGAACCGACTGTTCGGTACGTGAGTGTAGAGGGCCCGGTTACCCGGATCGCCCAGACGTCCGACGAGATGCATCGAGAGATGGCCGCACGGTATCTGCCCGCCGGATCGGTCGACGGCTATTCGAGGACGGCCGAGGCCTTCGGTGACCAGGTCGCGGTCTACCTACGACCGGAGCACTGGCTCTCGGCCGATCTGGGTGACCCCAGCGCGTTCTAGTACTTACCCTGCAGATACTCGACGAGGTGCTCGTGTTCGGTCGCCAGTTCGGAGATCGCGCTCTTCACCACGTCGCCGATGCTGACGATGCCGACCAGCCTGCCTTCGTGCATCACGGGCAGGTGCCGGACGCGGTGTTCGGTCATGGTGCGGCGTAGGCTGTCGACCTGGTCGTCGAGGGCGCAGGTGCGCACATCGGAGGTCATGATCGCCGAAACCGGCATATCGAGCAGACCGGCGCCACGGGTATGCAGGCAACGCACCACGTCGCGTTCGGAGACGATGCCCGCGATGGTATCGCCGTCCGGCGAGACGACCACCGCGCCGATATTTCGCTCGATCAGTGCGGCGATCAGCATATGTACTGTTGTGTCCGGCGCGACCGTGACTACGGCGTTGCCCTTTCTGCGCAGGATCTCGGAAATCTGCATACTTCACCATCCAGACGTCGCGGCATTACCAGGATCTCAAGTTCACGACTCGGTGACCAGCACGAATCCGTTACGGGCGGCGTGTGGATCACGGTATCCGCACCGTGGAGGCCTCGATATTTCAGAGGCATCGATATTTCAGAGATGTCACGATATCTCAGGGACGCCGGGTGATGTTGCCATCGAGGTCGCGCGCGAGCAGCGCGACCGTGGCATAGGAGATGCCTGCCGAGGTAGCCAGATCGATCGAAGTCAGCTGGGCGACGCGGCGGAGCCGGTAATCCACGGTGTTCGGGTGTACATAGAGCTGGCGTGCGGTGAGCTGCCGGTTCATATCGTTGCGGAGGTAGACGCGCACCGTGTCGAACAGTTCGGGATGGGAATCCAGCGGATCGAGAATGGTGGCTATCCGCTGGGTCGCGGTGCCACTGTGCGTGAGCTGATATTCGATGGCCAGGTCCGACATCCGGTAGAGGCCGGGTGGCCGGGCACAGGCCCTGGCCAGGTTGAGCAGTTCATGGGCCTGATCGGCCGCTTCTGGTATCCGGTCGGTGCCGCTGGGGACCACCGTCGCGGTGAGCGGTACCTCTGCCGCGTCGGCCAGCAGCTCCAGCGCCGCTGTGCCGAAATCGGTTCCACCGTGCTCATCCAGCGGGATGAGCACGGTGCCGCCTTTGGTGCTGAGCAGAGCCAGCGCCTGTGCGGTGAACACGGTGGTCAGCTCGGATTGCAGCTTATGTAGTGTACGGCGGGCGACGATATCGCTGTCGATCTGTGGGTCTTTTTCTTCCGGGTGCGCTGGAATAGCCAGTGCGACCACCTGATAGGACTCCGCGATCGGAATGCCTGTCTGCCGGGCCAGCGCCGAGCTGCCGTGACCGCTCAGCAGCGCCGAGGCGAGCGTCTGTGCTGCGGTCTGTTGCTCTGTGACGACCAGTCGCCGCTGCTCGAGGTAAGCATCCGTCACCACCGCGGTGATCATCTCCAGCAGCTCGTGGACGAGATCGGCGGTGATCAGGATCGCATCGACATCTTCGGCTGTAGCGGGCTCGATGATCAGGCCGAAGACGATGCGCAACCCTTTATGGCAGGTACGCAGGATGGCACTCAGCGCAACACCATCGCGTGCCCACCGGCTCGCGATGGTGCGTACCAGGTCGAACTTTTCGCTATCCGGCACAGTGCGCTGGTCCAATACCCCGGCCATGAGCTCGAGGAAGGCATGAGCGAGGTCGGTGGTATCCCGGCGTAATCGCTTACCGGGCACAGCAGGGGAGGGGGATGCGCAATGCTCGAAGTACCCGGTTATCCGGGCGGCCACATACTCGGTATCTTGCGGTGACATCGACACAGGCTGTCCGCCGATTTCCAGTACCGAGTCCGACGAGCCGGTAGAAAGATCCACGGCGGAGTAGGTCATGACGAGTTCGCTCCAATGCCACATCAGGCGCGAGTAATGCCGCCCGAGTTGATCGGCTCACTATACGAAAGGGTGCATAGCGTGGCGAGCGATCAGCGAGATTTCTTATGAATTAAGGGAATTTCGTCATAGCCATGGCACAGGATGCTTCGGATCACTCGTCGTCGAGTCCTGCCGAGAGGTACGCGGCGGCCGCCAGCCACTGCCTGCATTGCGGGCCGTGTACTTCGTGGGTGTAGAGGATGTCGCGGGCTTGGCGGTAGGTGAGTCCGTGTGGTTCCACCGCGCAATCGGACAGGCAGAAGCCGGGAGCCGGATGCTGATGCCAGGGTGTGGCATCGGCATTGTCTCTGACGGTAACCCGGCTGGGAGTTCGGAATGGCTGGATCATTCGACTGCCCTTGCGTCTAGCGTGCGACGGAGATGCTCATGTGCTGGTGCGTTGGCGTGAAATCGCCGCGTACCTGCTTGATTTCGAGGATTCTATGTCTTTGTCGCTTGCAGATGCAAGTACATTTGCACGAACTTTTGGAAGAGGGGAGCAGCGCAGGCTGCCTGCCGCGACTGCGACGGCTAGCGCTGCGCCGCTTCCGCTTCGGTATTCATCGGTTCATGGCTTGCGGGCGACCGCGCCATAGGCGGAGATCGGCCGGATCTCGCCTACCTCGGTTTCCTCCGGCTGCCACTGTGTGATGGATACGAAGCCAGGGGGTACCATCTCCAACCCGTCGAAGACGGCTTCGATCTGCGCTTGGGGGCGGGGTATATAAGGAGTGCCGCCGGTGCCGGTGTAGTTCTCGCACAAGGTGACATACGCCTGACTATCGTCGGTGCCGTCCCACATCACCAGGAAGCTGCCCGAGGGGACCGAGTCCAGTACGGTCCGCACGACTCGCAGGAGATCGTCGTAGGTCTTGGCATGGCCGAGCACACCCATGAACATCACGCCGATCGGCTCATCGAAGTTCAGGAAGTTCTTGGCATCGGCGATGATTCGCTCGGGATCGTGATAGTCGGCGTCGATATAGGTGGTAACACCTTCTGGTGTCGTGCTGGTCAGCAGTGCCCGCGCGTGCGTGAGCACCAGCGGGTCGTTGTCCACGTAGACGATCTTGCACTCGGGCGCGACACTTTGGGCGACCTCATGGGTGTTCTGCATGGTGGGCAGACCGGTCCCGATGTCGAGGAACTGGCGAATCCCCCGCTCGCCCGCGAGGTAGCGCACCGCGCGGATGAGGAACTGGCGCGACTGTACCGCCATGGTGGTGATGTCGGGGTCGACTCGGATACCCGCGTCACCTGCTACGCGGTCGACCTCGTAATAGTCCTTGCCGCCCATCCAATAGTTCCAGATCCGCGCGGAGTGCGGGATGTCCGTCCGGATGAGCGGGCTGTTGTCGTCGGGCATGGCTGGACTCCTTGAACTCCTCGGTGACAATGTCCGTGGTGCTGCCGTGCGGGAGGCGATGCGGGTCTCGCACATGACTGTTTTATCGGATAGTGCCCTGTGACAGTACAAGATTCGGACTCGTCGGGTAAACGGGAGCGATCGGCTGATCGCACGGTATTCACGAGGCTTCACAGGGGCTTCTCCTGTTGCTTCGTAGTGTGTTCTCCTGTTGCTTCGCAACCATGCTCTCGCACTGTCGGACCACTGGTTCGAAGTATCAGGCGCACAAGGGCGAACTTCGTGCTATCGTCCCGTGTTGGTGCAAATGCAAGAACGTTTGAACGTGCATCTGCACAAGCCGATTCGCCGAACTGCGGTAAGCGAGGAGTGGGAAGATGTCGGATACATCCACCGACAAGGTTGTCGGGGCATGGCGCAAGAGTTCCTTCAGCAATCCGAGCGGTAACTGTGTCGAGATGGCTGAAGCGTCGAATAATAATGTGGCAGTGCGGAATTCGCGTGATCCTGAGGGAGGCGTCCTGTTCTATACACGCCCGGAGATCGACGCGTTCGTTCGCGGTGCGAAGGCTGGAGAGTTCGACTACCTGACCAGCTGAACGGTAGTATTGGCGGTTGATGCGGTGTGTCTTGCGATAGGTAGTTGTGACACACTGTGGGTATCCCCGGAGTATCGGAGACGAACTCGATGATCGCTGAGCCCGACAACAATGGTCGCGTGCAATCCGTTGTCGCGGAACGTGGTCCGACCGTGCTGCGTATCGCACTGGGTGGCCAGCTGCGCAAGCTTCGCGAAAAGCGGGGTATCACCCGCGAAGCGGCGGGTGACGCTATCCGCGGCTCGCACGCCAAGATCAGCCGTCTCGAGTTGGGGCGTACCGGTTTCAAGGAACGCGATATCCGCGACCTGCTGACCCTGTACGGCGTCCACGACCCAGAGGAGCGCGAGTCGTTCCTCGAGCTGGCCAGGCAGGCCAATGAGCCGGGATGGTGGCACCGCTATAACGATCTGCTGCCACAGTGGTTCGGTACCTACCTGGGGTTGGAACAGGCCGCGAGCAAGATTCGCACCTATGAGGGGCATCTTGTTCCCGGTCTGTTGCAAACGCCCGAATACGCAAGGGCGGTTGTCTCGCTCGGGTACGAGGACGAGGATACGGATCGGCGGGTCGCGGTACGCAAACGCAGGCAGGAGATCCTGTTCCGATCGGATCCGCCGGTGGTCTGGGCGGTGATCGATGAGGCAGTATTGCACCGTCCGGTCGGTGGCGAGCGGGTGCATCGGGAGCAGATTCTTCATCTGATGGCGCTCGCCGAATTGCCGAACGTGACGATTCAGGTGCTGCCTTATGCCGCGGGTGGACATGCGGCAGCAGGGAGCTCCTTCAGCATTCTCCGTTTCGCGGAGCAGGAATTGCCGGATATCGTCTATCTGGAACACCTGACCAGTGCCCTGTATCTCGAACGGCGGCAAGATCTGGCGCTGTATCTGTCGGTGATGGATCGGCTCAGTGTGCAGGCCGAGCGTCCGGAGAAGTCGATCGAGATCATGCAGGAATACGCCGTCGGGCGTTGATACCAGCCGCCAGGCGTTCAGATGTTGCCCTGCCGTAGCAACGCCTGGCGCTTCGGTTTCCGAGTGGGTAGGACAACGGCGCCTGAAATCGACTGATTCGGCAGTGATCACCGTGGTCCGCGTGAAGTGGCGTGTATCAAGGGTAGCGGTGCGTATGGCACATCGGCGTTCCAGCTGTTTGCCGACTATCGGGTGCCCGACCTGTTCTACTGCCGGATAAAACTGGAGGCAATTCGCCAGAAGGTCGCGGGATGCAATGCCTCGAGGTCCCAATCATCAGCCATCGCATGCGCGGTGGTAACAATTCGTTCTATATCGAAGTCGTGCCGTGTCGCCGCACCGGTGGATTCCACGGCATGGATGACATAGGCGACTGCGGTTTCTCGGGAGAAGATGCTACTCATGTGGCCGCTCTGGGCTGACAATGTGCTCATATTTCTACCGTTCGCTGGCTGATGGGCCAGTGGGCGTCGGTTACTCCGAACCGGCCGCCGGCATGTGGTTGTTCCATTCGAACACCCCTGCTCTGTGGCGGTGGCAAGCTTATGGCGAATTCGGCCTCGGCTCACCCACGCGGCCTCCTGTGATTGTTCGCTGTGTAGCGCTGCGGGATCGAGTTTAGGCCGTTGTACCTTTCATATGCAAGCACATCTGCACAACCGATTGCATTTGCGCAGTCTGCATTTCGCGTACGCACGTTCGCGAACGCAATACCCGCGGCAGCGGTTCATTCTCGGCCGAAGAGTACATCTGTGCTGTAGTCGATCTGGGTGCCCGGCTCGACGAATTGATCCGCCGCGGCCCGCCAGGCAAGGAAGTGCTCGGTGAAACGGTGCGCTTCCGCCGCTTCGTCATCGGTGTAGAGCTGGTAGAGGAAGAATCGGTGCGGATCGACCCGATCGGCGCAGACATCGAAGCGTAGACAGCCCGGTTCGGTACGTATGGAAGCATCGGCGCTGCGGGACACCGCCGCGAGAAACGCTGCCCGGGAGCCGGGGCGGATCTTCATCGAAACGATACGGCTGAACACGGATATTCTCCCATCGTGACTACTGACGTCGATCGGCGAGGGGCGAGACGGCTCGGATTCAGCCGGTCAGTTGCGCGATCGCCTGGTCGACCGGAGTTCCTCCCGAAATGAGTTCGAGCGTCATCCCCGAGGTGGGCGCGGCGAGCAGTAATCCGGCGAGAACAGCTGCCACATCGGCCCTCGGGACCTCGGCACGGCCGACCGATGGCGGGCCGAGTGTCACCAATCCGGTGCCGGGAGAGTCGGTCAGCCTGCCCGGTCGTAGGATTGTCCAATCCAGATCCCGTTCTCGGAGATCGTTTTCCGCCTTGGTCTTCGCGTCGATATAGGCCGCCCACTGCTCGCCCATATCCGGCGCGGGAGGCAGGCCGGCGCCCATGGTGGAAATCTGCAGGAAGCGGCGCAGCCCGGCCCGCTCTGCGGCCTCGGCCAGTCGCACCGAGCCGCCCAGATCCACAGTGTATTTGCGGTCCACACCGCTATTCGGACCAGCTCCTGCGGCGAAAAACGCTGCCTGGCAACCTTTTACCGCATCTGCTAGTTCATTGTCGCCGACCTCGGTCAAATCGCACAGCACCGGCTCGGCCCCGGCATCGCGTACGGCGACGGTGTGTTCTGGATTGCGGATGAGCGAGGCGACCTCATGGCCTTCTGTGGTGAGAAGCCGGGCGAGCAGCAATGCGATCTTGCCATGTCCGCCCGCGATGACGACACGCATGGATCATTCCTTTCGGCAGAGGCGGCGCTCGTGCTCAGCGCTCGGGGCCGCCGGGATTACAACCTGCTTCTACTGTGGCCGGGTAGCCGACCGCGGGCCGCCACGGCTCCAAATTCCAGCTCGGCTTGTTCGGCTGGACCAGCCGCGCCCATGCCCAGTGGCAGATGAACTGGTCACGCATGCCGGGTGTGTCCGCGTTCGTCGACTCGGCCCGGATCTCCTGCCACGCCCGTTCCGCCGCGCCGGGGAACGTGGTCTGCCGTCCGGCCGGAGTGGGAAACACCAGCAGTCTCGGTCCGTCGATGGTATCGACCCAGGTGACGTGATCGATCAGTGGCAGGTCGGCATAAGGGTCGACAGCAGGCGCGGTGCTCGACGGGAGCGCGCCCTCGGCGGTTGGCCGACCGGGGATGATGCTGTCTCTGGCCGCTGTGGTGCTTATCGCTGTGGCGTCTGCCGCCGACTCGGTGTCGGGCTCGGCGCAACCACAGGCCACCGCCAGCGACAACAGGCAGGCAGGAAGCAGCGTAGCGGCGCGTCGCCAGGTATCGAGGTGATTCCGATGCCGTTGCGCCACGGTCGAACCTCCTGCGCTCTCCTCGGCATCGCTTTCAGACATACTCTCCTGAGCCTAGCGAGCCTGCGCAGCCCCCGCGAGAGCCCCTGGATAGATGCCTGGTTCGGCCGGAGCGGGTTATCGGAAGCCGTATCGTTCGGTGTGTCTGTGGTGCCGTGGTGTCGTTCGGTGTGTCTGTGGGGCCGCGGTGTAGCGTAGGCGCTCGGTGAGCATTACCGTGGCGATGTTCGGCTATCGATAGGACGATCGACCGGCCGGACGAATAGTCGCATCGAGTTCGAGCGCCCGGCCAGTGCTGATCATGTGACGGCGCCGGGAGGTATCCGGTAACGCGGTGTGTCTGGAGTCGTGATCATGGCCGCGACCGTATCCCTTTCGGTCCGTTGTTCGTATGCCCAGATCCGGTGAGTTGCCGTCCGGCGTCCGTGAGGCTTCGACAGGGCGGGTCGGTCTGGGGGAGGGTGACGCCGAATTCGCGAAAGAGGCATATGACCAACATCATGCATACTGCGTCCGAACAGGCAATGGCGTCGGTGGGACGGCACTATCGCTTGATCGACCACTACGAGGTGGGCCGGGAGAAGATCAGGGAGTTCGCGCGAGCGCTACAGGACGGTCATCCGGCGCACTGGGACGAAGGCGCTGCCGCGGAGTTGGGCTTCGCCGGGCTGGTCGCGCCGTTGACCTTCTCCTCGATCGTGCTCATGGTGATGCAGCGCAGAATGTTCGAATCCACGCTCACCGGCTACGACCTCGGACAAGTACTGCAGGCCGAACAGGCCATCGAAGTGCACCGCCCGATCATCGCCGGTGACCAGGTGCGGTGCGATTGCTATTTCGAGTCGTTCCGGCAGTTCGGTGACAAGGATTTCCTTGTCATCAAAAACGTGCTCAGCAATCAGCACAAGGAGATGTTGCAGACGGCCCACAGCACCGCGGTGGCGCAGACCGGGTCGGATCTCGCCGCCGATCTGCGTGGCGTGGTCGAGGGGGTGATCATGACCGGGCAGTCGGCCGCCGACCGATTGGACACGGCCACCCTGCGGACAACCGAGGCGGACACCGGAGTGGTCGAGTGCTTCGAGGAGCCGGCACAGTACAACCTGCCCGAGGGATTGCCGAGACCGTGGACTGTTCCCGCTTTCACGGAGTTATCCGTCGGGATGGAACTCGCTCCGCGGACGGTGCTGCTCTCGCGTGGTGATCTGGTGAACTACGCCGGGGTATCCGGCGATTCGAATCCGATTCATTTCAGTGATGTCGTCGCGCGCAGTGCGGGCCTTCCCGATGTGGTCACACACGGGTTGCTGACGATGGGGCTCGGAGCCGGATACCTCACCTCATGGCTTGGCAATCCGGCCGCTGTGACCAAGTACGCGGTTCGGTTCGCCGGCTTCGCCCCGGTGCAGGCAACGGAGGCGAGCGCGATCGAATTCCACGGCCGGGTCAAGGAGCTGGATCCCGCTCGTCGCGCCGCCACCATCGCGTTGACGGCGACTTGTGCGGGTCGCAAACTGTTCGGCCGTGCGACCGCGGAGGTGTTACTGCACTGAATCGAGCCGCGGGTTCGCGGGCCGTTGTCCGCGTGATGCGCCCGATCAGGGCAAGGGCGCTACCTTCGCGACGAAGTCGCGTTGGGTGTGTAGTACGCCAGGTGCGTACAGATTGCGTGGTGCGAAGAGTGCGACCAGCGTGCTCTTGACCGTGCTGTCCGCGATGTCGGCGCGCACCATTGCGTGCGTGGCTTCTTGGTGGTGAACGATGTCGAGCAGGCTCTGGTCGGGTAGGTTGCGCCGGTAGCCTGCTTCGGTGTCGGCGATGTCGACGTTCAGATCGTGCCCACCCAGCTGGAGGAGCACCGGAATGCGTACCCGGGTCAGATCGGCTGACGCGTCAGCGGTGTAGTTGCGCTGGGCGAAGCGCCAGCGCTGCTCCGAGATATCTGTTGCGGCTCCGGCCGCTCGTGCCCGCGCATAGCTCGCACCGGCTCGCAGGTACCTCAGGTCCTTCTCACGCTGTGCCAGCGCGGCCGCCACTTCCTCCTGTGTGGCGCCGGACTCGGTGAGCTCGGCGATCAAGTTGTAGCGGCCCTGTTGTAACCAGTTGATCGCAGGTGAGACCGCGATCATGAATCGCAGCCGCGGATCGTGCGCGACGACTTCGGGTAGCACCCAACCGGCCTGGCTCGCCCCCCACAACCCGATCCGGTCGGGGTCGATTTCCGGACGGTCGCGGGCCCAGGCTATGGCGTGGGTGGTCTCCTCGGCGCGGTCTGACATGGTCTGGTCCAGCCAATCCCCTGGCGCGCCGTCGACGCCGGGTTTGTTCCACGACAAGGATCCGTAGCCGGCCTGTGCCAGAGATTCCCAGATCGGGCGGTAGAAGGTGTCGTAGGTGGCGTCGACAGGACCGTCGCCATGCACGAACACTACGAGTCCGAAAGGGCCGTCACCGTGCGGTGGCAGGGCGAGTACGCCGTGCAGAGGTGTCGCTGCGCCGGTGATGATCACCGGCTCTTCCCGGAGTGCGTAGCTGTTCTGGTGTGCTATCCAGCCGCCCGTGCCGACGAGCACCAGCAGTACCGCGAGTGCCACACGCAGGGTCCGGCGCCCCGGCTTCAATCTATCGAACACGCTACGATCGTACACAAATGAACGATTCAACTGAGACGATCGCCGGAAAGATCCCGACCCGGGTGCTGCTGGAGAGCATGGTGCGCGGCGACGGAACCATCGACGCTGCCGAGTTGTATGGCGTCGGCACTGCCTTGGGGATGTCCGACCAGCAGATCCGCTTGGGCATCCGACGTGCCGTCGCGGAGGGACGGATCATCCAGCACGGGCGTGGTCGCCGCGCGGAGTTGCTGGCCACCGATACCATGCGGCAGTCACTCGCGCTCGATGCCGGGTTCGTGCAGTTCGCCTACCGCCAGGATCGCGGTCTCGCTCCGTGGGACGGGTACTGGCATATGGTGGCCTTCGCGATACCGGAAGCCATGCGCCGGGCCAGAGACGGCTTCCGGGCGCGGATTGTCGGGCTCGGTGGCGCCGCACTGCAGGGTGGGCTGTATGTATCACCCAATGCGTGGGAACCGCATGTCATCGATGTGGCCTCCGGATTCGACGTCATGCGACATCTTTCGATGATGACCACCGCGGATCTACGCATCGGTGATATCGATTCCCCGGTACTGATCGCGCGGCAGCTATGGCCGCTGGACGATATCGCGCGGCGCCACCAGCAGCTGCTTGCTACTGTGACCAGGCATCGTGACCGGCTACTCGGCGTACCTCGGAAGCTGCCGCGCATCATCTATCTGAGCACTGCGCTCGAGCTGGCGGCGGAATTCACCGATGCGATGCAGCCCGATCCCTTGCTGCCACGGGAACTGCTGCCCGGTGACTGGGCAGGCGCACCTGCGCGGGCGGCTTTCGCGGAGTGCTGGTCGCGGCTGCGCGATAGCGCCGATGCCGCCGTACCTGTGCTGTTTCAGGGCTATGCCGAGATCATGGATGCCGCCGCGGAGTAGCGCGTGTCGTGTGGGCCGCCATGATGATCTCGTGGATGCGAGTGCCCCTCGGTCAGGTCGGTATCGGTGCTGGAGTGCGGACAGTACCCATGCGAAACTCGGTATATGCATGCTTCGGTAAAGCGGCTGAAAAATGAATCCGCTACTCCCGGAACGACTCCGGCCATCGAGGGCGGTCCGACAGTTTTACGGATGATTCTCGGTGGACGGATGCGCAGGCTGCGCGAGGCGTGCGGTATCTCGCTCGAGGAAGCCGGTGCGGCGATCCGAGGCTCACATTCGAAGATCAGCAGGCTGGAACTGGGGCGGACCGGTTTCCGGCAGCGGGACCTGGTTGATCTGCTCGCGCTGTACGGGGTCACCGATCCGGATGAGTGCGCAGAGTTCAAGCGACTGGCCGCACAGGCGAATACTTCGGGGTGGTGGCATCACGACTCGGACTGGTTGCCGAAGTGGTTCGATACCTATCTCGGACTGGAGCAGGCGGCGCAGCTGATCCGCTGTTATGAGCCGCGCGTGGTACCTGAGTTGCTACAAACCCCCGATTATGCGCGTGCGCTGCTCGTTCTTGCCCATCCTCAGGAGACGGCGGATTCGATCGACCGGCGTGTTGCCTTACGGATGCGCCGCCAGGAGATCTTGACCAGGCGCGATCCACCTCAGCTGTGGCTGATCGTCGAGGAGGCGGCGCTACGCCGCCGGGTCGGTGGATCGCAGGTGTGGCTCGCTCAGCTGGAGCACCTGCTACAGGCCGTTGACGCGCCGAATATCACCGTGCAGATGCTCGCCGACCATGTCGGCGGGCCCGCCATCGCCGATGGCGCGTTCACCATGTTGCGTTTCGCGGAACCGGACCTGCCAGATATCGTCTACCTGCAACAACTCACCGGAGCGCTGTATCTGGACAAAGATACCGACCTCGCCGCCTATCGTGCGGTCGCGAATCTGCTTTCGGTGCACGCCGCACCTCCTGAATACACCCAGGAACTCATCGCCGCGTTACGCCGCCGCCAGCCGGAGACCATGGATCAACCGACGAGTCTCGCCTGAATCCGGGGCACGGCCCCGGATCGCAGGCGGGGTCATCTCGTCGACCACTCACAGTAGTACCGCTCGGCGTTCCGGTTTTCTTGTGCGCGCAGTTCCCGCGGGGCAGGGCAGGTATGGCCGCCCGCAGTGCCGTGTCACGGGCATCGCGGGAGTGGCATCGCCTGATTCCCGGCCGTGGCCGGGATGGGTCAGACCGGGAAGAGGCTGTGCTTGCGCGGGTTGGGCTCGGTACTCGCCTCTTTCTCACGCAGCAGCCGCAAGGCGTGGCGAATCTCCAGCCTGGTGTGCGAGGGTTCGATCACCGCGTCGATGTAGCCGCGCTCGGCGGCGATCCATGGGGTGGCGACAGTCGCGTTGTAGTGGTCGATCATGGTGTCCCTGACGGTTGCCCGCTGCTCGGATGGCACTTGGGCGAGCTGGCGCTTGCCGACGATGCTCACCGCGCTTTCCGCGCCCATCACGGCGATGCGCGCGGTAGGCCAGGCCAAGCTGATATCCGCGCCGAGCTGCTTGCAGCCCATCACCGCGTAGCCGCCGCCGTATGCCTTGCGCACCACGACTGTCACGATCGGGACGGTCGCCTCGATCACCGCGCGGAAGAATCGCCCGCCGCGCTTGATCACCCCGCTGCGCTCCTCCTCGACGCCGGGCAATACCCCTGGGGTGTCGACGACGAAGATCAGCGGTAATCCGAAGGCGTTGCACAGCCGGATGAAATGTGTCGCCTTATCGGAGCATTTGGCGTCGATGGCGCCGCCGAGGACCATGGGCTGGTTCGCGATCACGCCGACACTGCGCCCGTCCACCCTGGCGAAACCGGTGATCATGTTCTGTGCGGTGGCCGCGCTGATCTCGTGGAAATCCCCGTCGTCGAACAGCCGCAGCAGGACGTCGTACATATCGTAGCCCTGGCGGTCGGAGTCCGGAATGATCGAGTTCAGCTCCAGGTCGTGCCGGCTGAGCTCGGGTTCGAGTCCGGGGTTGACGATCGGTCCGCGCTCCAGGCAGCTGGTGGGCAGGTAGCTCAGATACGTTCTGGCCCAGTCGAACGCGTCCTGCTCGGTAGCCGCCACATGGTGGATGGTGCCATTGGCTGCCTGCACCTGCGCACCGCCGAGTTCCTCCGCGGTCACTTCCTCACCGGTGACCTCTTTGATCACTTCGGGGCCGGTGACGAACATGTACGATTTCTCGGTCGCGATCAGGATATCGGTATTGACCGGTCCGTAGACCGAGCCTGCCGCGCATTTGCCGAGCATGATCGATACCTGCGGTACGAAGCCCGACAGCTGTTCTTGGCGACGGCACATCAGTGCGTACCAGGCCAGAGAGGTCACCGCGTCCTGGATCCTGGCGCCACCGGAGTCGTTGATCGTTATCACAGGGCAGGCGTTGGCTGTGGCGAAATCCATCGCTTTGGCGACTTTGCGGCCGAACATCTCGCCGACCGAACCGCCGAAGACGGTCTGATCGTGCGCGATCACCACCACCGGTCTGCCGTCGATCCGGCCGCGGCCGGTGACCACACCGTCGCCGTACATGGCACCGGGTGTGCCCGGCTGACGTACCAAGGCTCCGATCTCTACGAAACTGTCCTGGTCCAGCAGTGCGCGCACCCGTTCCCGCGCGCTCGGAATACCTCTGCTCTTGCGTTTCGCGATGCCGGATTCGCCCGCGGGTTCCTCTGCCAGCTCCAGGATGTCCCGTAACTCATCCAGCTTTTCTCGCGTACCGCTCATATGTGGTGTAGCCCTTCGAACTCATCGCGTTACCCTGCGGCACGCGGCGCCCGATGATAACGGTGTTGCGACCTGCTGCACAGATGTTCGGCAGATCCATGAGCTAACTCACAGATCGCGGAGCCCTCTTGTGGGAACGAGGCCGGGGTGGTCCGAGGGTTTCCGCTGGGGGATGTCGCATACCGACCGTGTTTGTGATGCAAGACATAACTGCGCTTCATATACCTCCTGGGGTATAGTCGGGCTGTCTTTAATACCCAGGGGGGTATATAGGAGGTGGCGATGCCGAACTGGTATGTGACAGCCGACGCGGAGGTGTTGCGATGAGCGAAACGACGCTTGCCGTACGTCCGGACGATGCGCGAGCGCATAAACGGGGCTGGTTGGCCGCTCTCGGGTCCGCGATGGCTGGACATGCCCGCATCGTGTTCGGGGTGTGGCTGGTGGTGCTGATCGCGTTCGGTGCTGCGGCGCCGAGCGTGTTCACCTCACTGGCCGGTGCCGGGTGGCAGGCCAACGGTTCGGAATCGGTCCGGGTACGTGAGCTGGCGCAGCAGCATTTCGGTGGCGATTCCTCGGCAGCGGTCCAGGTTGTGGTGCATTCCGATACCTTGACTGTCGACAGTCCGCAGGTGCAGCAGACGATGGATCGGATCGCTGCGGAGCTGGTGGATGACCAGCGGTTCGGGAGTGTGATCCGGCCACAACCAGGGATGACGATCAGCCGGGACGGGCACACCGGCATCATGATCGTCGGCGCGGCTGCCTCCACCGACGAGATGGTCGCAGCGGTCGATGAGCACAAGCAGGCCCTGACCGCATTGTCCGGTGCGGGAGTCGAGGTCTATCCGACCGGAGCGTCCGCGTTGTGGAGCGACTTCAACAAAGCCAACCACGACGCGATGATCAAGGCCGAGTTGTTCTCCTGGCCGGTGACACTGGCGATCATGGTGTTGGCGTTCGGATCGCTGGTCGCGGCCGGGCTGCCGTTGTTGCTCACGATCGCGGGTTTGGTGGCTTCCGCGGGTGGGCTGGTATTGCTGAACCAGATCACCCCGATCTCGGTGTGGGCGATGAACTTCGCGATGATGTTCGCACTCGCGCTCGGTATCGACTACGCACTGTTCCTCGTCGCTCGTTTCCGGGACGCGCTCAGCAAGGCGGCCGATTCCGGCCAGGCGGTCGCCGAGACGATGAACACGGCGGGCAAGGCTGTCGTGCTGTCCGGATTGACGGTGCTGGTCAGCTTGTCGGCGGTGTTGTTGGTTCCGGCGCCCGCGGTGCGCACGATGGCGGTCGGGATCATGCTCGCGGTGCTGTTCGTGTTGGCTGCCACCTTGACGCTGTTGCCTGCGGCGCTCGGCGCGCTCGGGGACAAGATCAATGCCGGTGCTCTGCCCTATGCCAAGCGACAACAGCACCGATCGCCGAGCTTCGCCCGGTGGGGCCGAATGCTGCACGAGCGGCCGTGGCCGTTCGCGATCGGCGGGTTGGCGCTGCTGATCGCGCTGTCGATCCCGGCACTCGGGCTGAAAGTCGCGATGCCTTCGATTCAGGTCGTGCCCGCCGATGCGCCGGTGCGTCAGGGGTACGAACTCGTCCAGCGGCAGATGGGCATGGGTGCGCCGGGAGCGCTACAGATCATCGTGCCCGCTGCCGAAGCCGGGCAGGCGGCGCGGGCCGCCGCTGCGACCGAGGCAGTCGCCATGGTCACCCCGCCGCAACTCGCCTCCGACGACTCCGGGCTGGCGATGATCCGGGTACTCCCCGCTGTCGACCCATCCGATGAGCGAATGGCGGACATCCTGGATCAATTGCGGCGCAGTCTTCCCGGCGACGCCCTCGTCGGCGGAGCGCCCGCGGAAAACCTCGATCTACAACATGCCCTCGACGAGTATCTGCCGGTGATCGTCGGGGTGATCCTGATCCTCGGATTCCTCTTGTTGCTGATCGCATTGCAGGCTCCGCTGATCGCGGCGCTGGGCACCGTGGTCAGCCTGCTGTCGACCGCGGCCGCGTTCGGGGTGGCGAAACTGATCTTCCAGGATGGGCATGGCGCCGCTCTGCTCGGGTTCACCCCGCAGGGATTCCTCGATGGTTGGGGACCGGTGTTCTTCTTCGCGATGATCTTCGCCATCGCTATGGATTACACCGTGTTCTTATTGGCCACCACCAAGGAACACTATGAGCGGTCGGGGGATGCGGGTGTCGCGCATATCGATGGCCTTGCCCACTCCGGCCGGGTGATCTTCGCCGCCGCGGCGGTCATGGTGGCGGTGTTCTTCACCTTCGCCCTCGCCGATCCGCTGCCGCCCAAGGAGATGGGGATCATCCTCGGAGTGGCGGTGCTGCTCGACGCGGTCGTTGTCCGGTTGGTCTTGCTGCCGGTCATGCTGCGACTCACCGGGCGCAGCGGCTGGTGGTCACCGAACTGGCTGCGCAAGATCTTGCCCACCATCGACTTCGCGCACCACTGAGTACCCATGCCGTCGAAAAACCGAGTCTCGGAATGCTCTGTACCGATCTCGCCGATACCTACGCAAGCCAGTTGGCACCCGGAGAAAGGACACCGCTGCCATGTCTGAATCAGTGCGATACAACGGCTGGTCGATAGGACGTCTGGTACCGCTGCTCGCGGGCACGTTCGTACTGATCAGCACGGTACTTACCGTGACATCGTCACCCTGGTGGCTGATCCTGACAACGCTCGTCGGCGCGAACCTGTTGCTCTACAGCGCTGTGGGGTGGTGTCCGGTCACCCTGCTGTTACAGCGTCTGGGTGTCCCCGCGCATACTGCCGCAGACCTGGGCACACGTTCGGCGACATCTGCTTCCGCCCACCTTCCCGCACCGAAAGGCATGATGCCGCTATGAGTTCGGAATTGTCCGTGACACTGCGTACCACCTTCGACGATGCTGTCGAACGAACCAGGGCAGCCCTTGCGGAGCAAGGATTCGGTGTTCTCACCGATATCGATATCCGCGAGACCATGAAAACCCGACTCGATGCGGACATCGAGGATTACCGCATCTTGGGTGCGTGCAACCCGCCCTTGGCGTATCGAGCACTCGACGCCGACCGCCAGATCGGGTTGCTGCTGCCGTGTAATGTCGTCGTCCGTCGCTCCGCGCAATCCGACGACACGGTTCTCGTCGAGGCGATGAATCCACAGCTGATGGTCGAAGTCACCGGCGAGCCGGCGTTGCGGCCCATCGCGGTGGAGGCCACCGCGAAATTGCGAGCCGCCATCGACGCCCTGCGCGTTGACGTGACCTGCCACTGACCGGACTGACATCGATTCGGGAGCATTATCCGCTGCCGAGCCAGTGCTCGGCCATGATGGCGGGAAACAATACTGTCCCCGGCATACCCGGACGGGTATGCTGGGGACAGTACGTGAGAAAGGAACAGCGCCATGGTCGGCGACGAAGACAGCATCGCATCAGTCCTCAACAGGCTGCGCCGTGCGCACGGTCAACTCGCCGGTGTGATCGCCATGATCGAACAAGGCCGCGATTGTAAAGACGTCGTCACTCAGCTCGCGGCTGTATCGCGGGCGTTGGACCGCGCCGGTTTCAAGATCGTTGCCAGTGGCCTGCGCGATTGCCTCGCCGGATCCGATGCCGAGGACTCCAACCCGATGACCATAGAGGAACTGGAAAAATTGTTCCTCGCCCTCGCCTGATCACCCCGGTACCCGAAGAAGGCGCAGGGTAGCCGGAAAGGTCACCGCGAGATGGCGAGTCGCTGTCGACGAGCCGGCGGAGCGGGTCGAGGTGGATCGCGCACTCACTATCGTCGATACTTCCTACTGTGAGTGTCGGTGCGGCAAAACGGTTTCCGCACTCACTGTGGATGTGCCACGTACTGGCCCAGGCGGAGATCCCGGTAGGATCGCTGGCGCTGGACACAGCCTGGTAGTCAAGGCTTTGTCCAGCGCCTGTTGTGTCCAGCATGATGTGCGGTGCTGCCCTGTCGACTGGGTCACGGCAGGTGGGCAGTGGTAGCGCGACGATAGGAGCAGGGCGGTGCGACCGGCTCTGAGATGTCTTGTCTGGGAACTGGACAACACCTTGTGGGACGGCATCGTATGCGAAGCGACCAGTGGTGCGTTGCGGCCTGCCGCATTGCGTACCGTGCATACGCTCAATGCGCGTGGTATCCAGCATGCTGTCGCGAGCCGGGGTGAGCGGGAGTGGACTCTGGACAAGCTGTACCGGCACGGTGTGTACGAGATGTTCTCGGTCATCGAGATCGGCTGGGGGCCCAAGTCCGCAGCGATCGCGCGCATCGCGCGCAGGCTCGATCTCAGCCTGGATACCATAGGTTTCATCGATCATGAACCGGTGGAACGGGCCGAGGTGGTCCGATCGCTGCCCGCGGTGCGGTGCTACGCCGCGCGCAACGCGGATGTGTTACCGGTGCTCCCCGATTTCCGTCCCGTGCTGCACACCGGACGGACTCCGACGCCGCCTCTCGGCTTCGCCAGAGTGCCCGCGCCGTAGCCCAAATGCGGTGTGCGGGGTAGGAGGCGGATCCGCCGATTATCCGGCGCGGATGAACTCGGCCGCCTGTTCGCCGATGAATACCGCGGGCGCGTGGGTGTGGCCGCGGATGATCAGTGGCATCACCGAGGTATCGGCGACTCGAAGTCCCTGTACACCACGTACTTCCAGCCGCGGAGTGACGACGCTGGTGGCGTCGGAGCCCATACGGCAGGTGCCGACCGGATGGTAGAGCGTTTGCGCGTAGGAGTTGAGCGCCAGCTCCAGGGTGGCTTCTGGGTCGGCGGGTGCTCGCGGCGGGTAGATCAACGGGCCGAGTACCGTCTTCATCGATGGTTCGGCCGCGATGCCCGCGCAGAGACGTAGCCCGGCCATGATAGCGGTGCGGTCGGCGCCTGCGCTATCGGACAGGTAGCGCGGATCGATCACGGGCTTGGCGGACGGGTCCGCGGAAGACAGGGTGATCCGTCCCCGGCTGTGTGGCCGCAGTAGTACGGCGGCCAGGGTCACGCCGTGTTCGGTCGCTTCTTGTAGCCCTTCGTAATAGAACGGTGCGGGCGCGTAGAGGAGTTCGAGGTCGGGTAGGTCCAGATCGGGCCTGCTGCGGACGAACCCGTAGGCCTCACCGAGGTTCGAGGTGAGCATGCCGCGGTGGCGGATCAGGTAGGCGAGCAGCTGGCGCGGCTCCTCGGCGGTGAACAACGAATCTCCCGGCACGCTGTAACCGATACTCGCGGCCAGATGGTCCTGCAGATTGGCGCCCACATCAGGTGCGTGATGGCGCACCTGGATGCCGTGGCGGGTCAGCTCATCGCGGTCGCCGATACCCGAGAGCATCAGCAGTTGCGGGCTGTTGATCGCGCCACCGCACAATACGACCTCCCGTCGCGCTGTCACCGTGCGGATGTTGCCGTCCTGCAGGTATTCGACGCCGACGGCGCGTATACCGTCGAAGAGCACCCGCGTTGCCTGCGCGGCGGTGCGCACTGTGAGGTTCGAGCGGCGTATGGCGGGCCGCAGGTAGGCATCGGCAGTGCTCCAGCGCCTGCCACCACGCTGGTTCACCATGGTCTGGCTGAACCCCTCCGGATGTGGGCGGTTCGGCGGTTCCACCCGATAGCCCGCTTCCTCGGCCGCGGCGAGATAGGCGGCGGTGGATGCGCGTGGGCTGCGTTGATGGGAGATGTGTAATGGACCGCCGACACCTTCGTCGGGATACTGCGAGCCCTCCACGTTCTCGATGCGCCGGAACCGCTCGACCGCGGCGGCGAAACCCCATTCGGCACCGGCCAGTAGTTCCCACTCGTCGTAGTCCGCGCGGAACCCACGCACCCACATCATGGCGTTCATCGAGGACGAGCCGCCGAACATCTTGCCGCGCGGCCAGTAGAGCTGACGGTTCTTCAGTTCCGGCTGCGGCTCGGTGAAATAGTCCCAATCCATCTCGGAACGGAAGAGTTTCGAGAACCCGGCGGGGATATGCGTGAATCTGTTCCGATCCGGTGGACCGGCCTCGAGCAGTGCCACCGTGGTCCCAGGATCGGCGCTGAGCCGATTGGCGACCACCGAGCCCGCCGATCCTGATCCGACGATGACGTAGTCCGCGGTAAGTCCATCTGATCGCACTGTCCGCTCCGATCTGCGCAGGCTAAGGCACAGATTACGAGTGTGTGCGCGAAGCGGGGGCCGCTTTCGGGAAAACGGATGAATTCCAGAGGCTATCCGGCGATACGTGGACCGGCCCTGTCGGCGCGGGCCGTGTTCATCTCAGGAGCAGCAATGCGGATCTCTCGATGCGGTCGCCGATCTCGGCGTAGGACCCGTATCCCATCCCGACCCGCACCATCGCACCCGCGTAGAGCAATTCCAGCGATTCGACCACGTCAGGGTCAGGGTCCGGGCCGAGGGCACGGATGATCCGCTTGCGGATTTCGGCCCCGATGCGTCCACGCAGATGCTCGACATCGGGGTCACGGCCGAGTAAGGCGCTGGTCACCGCGCCGGAGAATTCCGGCTCGTCGGCCACAAGCATGGCGATACTCCGCAGTTCGGCGACCACTCGGACCGTCGGATCTTGATCATCGCTGACCGGTGACGGTGCGGAAACCAGCCGCCGCCAGAAGATCTCGGCGACCAAGTGCTCCTTGGAGGAGAAGTACGTGTACGCCGTGGCCGTTCCGACACCTGCCTCGGCGGCGACCATCCGGATGGTCATACCCGCGAAGCCCTCCCGCGCGAGCACGTGCACCGCTGAGCGGGTGAGTTTGTCCACGGTGCTCGCCTGTTTATCGGAGAGCCTGCGCCGGGTGGCCTCCAGAATGACGGAATCGGTTTCGGACATGTGTCTGGATGCTACTCCGCGGGTCGGGCGGGTCAGTTCTTGGCTGCCGCGATACCCGCCCTGCGCCCATAGAAGCTGCCGTCGCCGAGGGATGCGCCGCTGACGTACCCGCTCGCGCACAACCCGGAGGTGCACCGGCCCGCGGCGAACAGTCCCGCGATCGGCGCGCCGGTGACGTGCAGCACTCGGGAATCGAGGTCGGTGCACAGCCCGCCGAGGGTGAACCCCGCGGTCAGACCGCGCATATCGAATGCCGCCAGCGGTCCGCTCAGGGGGCGCACCCATTCCGGTTTCTTGCCGAGCAGTGGATCCTCGCCTGCTGCGGCGTGCAGGTTGTAACTCGATACGGTCGTCTGTAAGGCCTGGTCAGGAAGACCCATCTCGGCTTCCAGTTCCGCTGCTGTCTCCGCGACCCAGGTCGGTGGCCGGCGGAAGAACGGCGTCGAGGTTTCAGTGGTGAGCGCTGCCTCGTTGGCGGCTTCGTCGATCACCAGATAAGCCTGATTGTCCTGCTGGATCAGCGTCGCCTGGCCGATCCGGCCGGGATAGGTATCCTCCGGGATATACCGTTGGCCGCGCCCGTTGACCAGAATGCCGCGCACCAGCACTTGCGGGTCGCCGAAGAACGCCACCTCGGTCGCGTCCATATGCGCCAGCTCCGCGCCGAGCGATTGAGCCATCCTGATGCCGATCCCGTCGTGTTCCTCGATCGCCGCGGCGGGTCTGCCGAGCAACCGCGGCGCGTACTTCTCGACCATCCCCTTGTGGTAGGCGAAGCTGCCGGTGGCCAGCACGACTCCTCGTTCGGCGCGCACCGCGACCGGTTTCCCATAGCGGCGAGCGAGCACGCCGACCACGCGATCGTCCTCGTCGACGATCAGTCGCCCGATCCGCATGTCGTATTTGACGCGGACGCCGAGCTCCGCCGCGGTATCGGCCAGTGGTTTCATCAACATGTAACCGCCGCTCTTCTGGCCGATGCGCTTATCGGCCAGCTGCGGAACGTGTCCGCGCGGTGCGGGTGTGGCGATCGTATTGAAGGGCGCGGCGTTCTCGCCGCCGGAGTACATCAGCCCCTCGTCGTGCGGTGGCTCCCAGCCCGGCTCGCCCCAGAACGCGGCGCGGAAGGGCACACCACAGGCGACCAGCCAGTTGTAATGCTCGACGCTGCCGCGGCAGTAGTCGGCGATCTTGGTTTTGTCCACACCGGGCCCGAGTGCGGCGAGCAGGAATGTTTCCATGTTCTCCGGCGTATCCGCGAAACCGAGAGCCTGTTGTAAGGGCGTACCGCCACCCAGGTAGATGAATCCGCCCGATATCGCGGCCGCACCGCCCCAGCCACCGGTGCGTTCGAGGATCAGCACATCGGCGTCGGCGCGTGCGGCCTCGATGGCGGCGCACACCCCGGCGATACCGTAGCCCGCGACCACCACATCGGCCCGGTGATCCCAGGATGTGACCTTATCGGCGCGGAGCGGGCGAACGGTACTGGCCTCGGCCATATCTGAATCCTTCACTGCGCGGAATCCTTCACTGCTCGGTGGGAGCGGACTTGGTGCGTGCGGCCTTCTTCTGCTGGGCCACGATCGTGCCGACCAGCAAGTCGAGTTTGGTGCCGTTCGGCCACCCCACGTAGTGGCACAGGAACACCGCGATCTCGTGCAGCTGGTCCTCGGTGAGCTCGCTGTTGCGCAACGCCGCCCCGATCTGGATACCCGCCGTATCGATGGCGCCCTGTGCGGTGAGCGCACCGAGCAGCAGTAGCCTGCGGTCGCGGATGGTGAGCCCGGGCCGCGACCAGATGTCGGCGAAGAGATGATCGGCGGTGACGGCGAAGTGGGCGCCGGGGTAGTCCTGGAATTCCGTGCCGTATACCTCGGCCATCTTGGCCAAGCCGCGCTGCCGTACGGTGCCTGCATCATCGGTGTCGCTCATGAGGGCTACCTTTCCGCTGCGGGGGTGTGCCAGGCCCGACACCGAGCCCAGGGCCGAGCCGGTCGAGGGCGAGTTCGGTCAGTGGCAGCGGGATGTCGAGACGTTTGCCGAGTGCCATGGCGAGGCCGAGATCCTTTTCGCCGAGATCACGTACGTGCCGCAGGATCGGCAGCCAGAAATCCCCGTCTTCGATCGGTGCGGTGTGGTCGCGCAGCATGATGGCGCCTGGGCCGCCGGTGACCGCGTCGGAATGCCGTACCACCTTCCCGAGAGTGGTGATGTCGAGGCCTGCGGCCTCGGCGAGGCGCTGGGCCTCGGCAGCAGCGGCGAAGGAGACGAAGTGCACCAGGTTGCGTGCCAGCTTCATGCGCGTTCCCGCACCGACAGCCCCGGCGTGCACGATCAGATCGGCAAAGCAGCCGAAGGGTGCGCGCACCCGCTCGAACGCCGCCGTACTTCCGCCGATCATGACCGCGAGCGCACCGCGTTTCGCGCCGGGCGCGCCACCGCTGACCGGCGCGTCCACCAGATCCACACCGTATCTGCCGCAGATTGCCGCGAGTTCGACGGCAGTTCGGTCGCTGATCGTCGAGTGTACGGCGATCACGGTTCCCGGCGCGGCGCTCCGGAGCAGTCCGTCCGGTCCGGTGATCACTTCGCGAACCTGTTCATCGTGCACGACGGCGACCGAGATGATCGTGGCGTGTTCGGCCAATGCGGCTCCGGAGGCGACCGCGGCGGCTCCGGAGCTACGGAACGGTTCGACTACCTCGGTCCGGATATCGCATACCGTGAGCCCGCCGGGCCATTGCCGCAGGCGTTCGGCCATCGGCGCACCCATGGCGCCGAGGCCGAGGAAACCGATCCGCTCGTTCATGACCGGATGATCTGTCCGCCATCGATATTGAATATCTGCCCGGTGACCCAGCTCGCCTCGTCCGACAGCAGATACAGGCAGGCCCCGACGAGATCGTCCGGTGTGCCCATGCGTTTGAGCGGCAGGCGTTCGACGATGCCGTCGATGATGACGCCTGGCGTGACGGACTTGGTGGCCTCGGTATCGATCGGTCCGGGTGCGATGGCGTTGACGCGGATACCGGAGGCGCCGAGCTCGAAGGCCAGCTGCTGGGTCAGGCCGTTGACACCGACCTTGGCCAGCCCATAGAAGCTGGAATACAGCCATGCGGCGGTGGACGATTGGTTGACGATGGATCCGCGCCCGCGCTCGGACATATGCGGCCAGACGGCGCGGGTCATGGTCAGCGCACCATCCATGTTCACGCTCATGAACTTCTTGTAGTAGTCCCACGGTACGGTCAGCAGCAAGTTCATCTTCATCTCGCCGTAGATCGCGGCGTTGTTGACCAGGTGGTCGATACCGCCGAATTCGGCGGCGGCGAAATCGGCCAGTGCGGTGGCGGATTCGGGATCGGATACGTCGACCTGACCGAATACCGCGCTACCGCCGTCGGCGATGATCTTCTCGACGACCGCGGTACCGCCTTCGGCGTTCTTGTCCGCGACGACGACGGCGGCGCCTTCGGCGGCCAGCGCCTGCGCATAGGCCGCGCCGATGCCTCTGGCGGCGCCGGTGACGATGGCGGATCTTCCGGTGAAGCGAGCCATACAGTTCAGCTCCTCTGTGTTATCCGGCGGTGGCGACGAGTTTGGTTTCGAGATATTCCTCGAATCCGAGGACACCCATCTCACGGCCGATGCCGGATTGTTTGTAGCCGCCGAATGGGGCATCGGCGCAGTACCAGACACCGCCGTTGACGCTGAGGGTCCCGGTACGTACCCCGTCGGTGACGCGCCGGATGCGGTCGGTATCGGTTCCCCATACCGCGCCGGAGAGGCCATAGGGGGAATCGTTGGCAATGCGGACGGCGTCGTCGTCGCTGTCGTACGGGATGATCACCAGTACCGGGCCGAAGATCTCCTCCCGAGCGACGGTCGCGGTATCGGCGATATCCGCGATCAAGGTCGGTTCCACGAAGAACCCGCGTTCGTGCTCGGCGGGCCTGCCACCGCCGATGACGATCCGGCCGCCTTCGGTACGGGCGATATCGAGGTAGCGTTCGACTCTGGCGCGTTGCCGCTGGGAGATGAGCGGCCCGCAGACGGTACGCGGATCGGTGGGGTCACCCGGCACGATCGTGCCCATGGTGGCCGCGGTGGCCTGTACGGCCTGGTCATAGGCGGCGCGTGGGACCAGTAGCCGGGTGGTGAGCGCGCAGCCCTGTCCGGCGTGCACACATACCGAGAACGCTGCCACCGAGCAGGCCGCGGCGATATCGGCGTCGTCGAGCACGATGAACGCCGATTTACCGCCCAGTTCCAGAAACGCTTTCTTCAGGTTGGTGGCGGCTCCGGTCAGTACGGAGCGGCCGGTGGTTGTGGAGCCGGTGAAGCTGATCATGTCGACCCGTTGGTCCGTGGTGAGTAGCGCGCCGAGTTCATGGTCGGCAGAGGTCACGATGTTCACCACGCCTGCGGGGATATCGGTCTCTTCGGCGATGATCGCGGCGACCGCGGCGGCGCACCATGGGGTGTCCGGGGCAGGTTTGAGGACGACAGTGTTTCCCGCCGCGAGGGCGGAACCCAGTTTCGCCAAGTTGATCTGGTGCGGGAAATTCCAAGGGGTGATCGCCCCGACGACCCCGATCGGTTCCCGGCGTAGCACTCGGTGTGTCTTGATACCCATCGGCTCGGCGATGCCGAGATCGGTTTCCCAGTGGTAGGTCTCGGCGAGTCCGGCCGCATAACCGAGGTCGGCGATCGGGCCTTCCAGTTGCGGGCCACTGGTGAGCATGGCTGGTGCGCCGACCTCGGCGATGGTCAGCGCGCGCAACTCCTCGATATGTGCCTGCAGGGCGGTGCGTAGCTGCTCGAGGCAACGGGCGCGGAAGGTGGGCTCACGTGACCAGCCGGTCCGATCGAATGCGGTGCGCGCGGCCTCGACCGCCGCTTCGAGATCGGCCGCGTTCGCATTCGCGGCGTAGCCGAGGACATCCTCGGTCGCGGGGTTCACCGTCGCGAAGACTCCGTCTGCGCCCTCGACCAGCTTGCCGTCGATGAGCAAGCGGGATACCCCGGTGGACAGCAGGCTGCGCATAGCGCCCTCCGATCCGGCGGCTGATGTCTGGACAGGTGTTCGGAATATAGTCCCACACGAGGCATTGCCGCAATAACAGGTTTCAATTCTGTCATGATTGCCGGAAATTCGACCAGGGTGACGTGCTGTCACCCCTCTCTTGTCGCTGTGGTCCGTCATGTGGATTTTGTTGCTTACCACCTGCTGGGGGATTGTCGAGCAGAGGTGGCCCTGGTACTGTCCGGACACATGTCCAGCTATCTGTCTCTCGGAGTGGCCGATGGGCTTGCTTCTGTTGAGAACTTGTTATCGAACCTGGAGTGAGGCCGATGACAGCCGCGGTGCAGCCGGTGTTGTTCGATCCGTATGACTACGGATTCCATGAGGACCCGTATCCGACGTATCGGCGCCTACGGGAGGAGGCGCCGCTGTACCACAACCCCGAGAGGGGGTTCTGGGCGCTGTCGCGGTATGCGGATGTGACCGGAGGGTTCCGCGACAGCGCTCGGCTGTCGAGTGCGAATGGCGTGTCACTGGATCCGGCGGCCTGGGGCAGGCACGCGCACCGGGTGATGTCATTTCTGGCGATGGATGATCCGCAACACGCGCGGTTGCGGCGGTTGGTGTTCAAGGGGTTCACCCCGAAGCGGGTGGCGCAGCTGGAGAGCCGGATCAGGGAGCTGACCCTGTCGTATCTGGAGCCTGCGCTCGATAGGGGAGTATTCGACTGGATCGAACAGGTCGCGGGTACCTTGCCGATGGATGTGATCTCCGAATTGATCGGGGTACCCGCGGCCGACCGCGCGGAAATCCGCGGATTGGCCGATCTGGTGGTACACCGTGAGGACGGGGTGCTCGATGTCCCGCCTGCCGCGGTGCGGGCGTCGATCCAGCTGCTCGGCTATTACGCCGAGATGGTGGCAGAGCGCAGGCGGGCCGGACGGGAGGATTTGACCTCGGCGCTGGTGGAAGCCGATGTCGACGGGGACCGCCTGACGGATGAGGAGATCATCGGATTCCTGTTCTTGATGGTGGTCGCCGGGAACGAGACCACAACCAAGCTGCTGGGCAACGCGCTGTACTGGGCCGCGGGTGATCCGGGGGAATACGCGAAGGTCCGTGCCGATCCTGGGCTGGTTTCCAGCTGGGTGGAGGAGACACTGCGGTATGACACCTCGAGCCAGATGGTGGCACGCACGGCGACAGCGGATCTGGCGTACCACGGGGGAATGATCCCGGCGGGATCGAAGGTGCTCTTGCTGATCGGCTCGGCCAACCGCGATCCGGCGGTATTCGCCGATGCCGATAGCTTCTGTATCGATCGGGCGGGCACCGCCGGGCTCGCGAGCTTCGGCGCCGGTGTGCATTTCTGCCTCGGAGCGCATCTGGCGCGGCTGGAGGCCGGTGTGGCGTTGGGTGAGTTCGTCTCCCGCGTCCCTTCCTACGACATCGTGCCCGACGGTATCGAACGGGTGCATTCGACGAATGTGCGCGGCTTCGCGCGACTACTCATCACCGTGGAGAACAGCTGATGTCCATATTCGCTCCGCATCCGGACCGTAGGCCCGCGATCGTATCCGGTGCGTCCTCCGGGATCGGTGCGGCCACTGCGGTGGCGCTGGCCGAACTCGGCAGGCCGGTCGCGCTCGGCGCGCGTCGTATCGAGCAGTGTGCCGAGTTGGCGGACAAGATCCGCGCCGATGGTGGCGAGGCATTCGCACACCGGCTCGATGTCACCGAACCGGATTCGATCGAGGAATTCGTCGCCGCCGCGGAGGATGCCATAGGCCCCACCGAGATCGTGGTGTCCAGTGCGGGGGATATCGAGTTCGGCCAGGTGCACACAATGGATCCGGAACGATTTCTGCAGCAGGTGCAGGTCCATCTGCTCGGTGCGCATCGTCTCGCGCACCGGGTGCTGCCCGGTATGTTGCGCAGGCAGCGTGGCGATATCGTGCTGATCAGTTCGGACTGTGCCCCGGCGCCCCGCCCGCATACCGGCGCTTACAGCGCCGCCAAGGCGGGTCTGGAGGCGATGGCAGCGGATATGCGGATGGCATTGGAGGGCACCGGTATTCGTACCTCGCTGGTCCGGCCAGGCCCGACACTGACCGGGATGGGCATGAACGCCACACCAGAGAGCATCGGTCCGATGTTGGCGGACTGGAAGGTCTGGGGATTCGCCAGGCATTCGAATTTGTTGCGGCCGAGCGATTTGGCCGCCGCTGTGGTCGCGGTGGTATCGACGCCGCGGGGGGCGCATCTGACCCTGGTCGAGGTACAGCCGGAGGCGCCGGTGCGTCCGGCTGCGGACGCTGCCGCATCCGATATTCGATAGGCACCATCCGATATGGAGTACGTATCCCATGAGTAATACGGGAGCAGGCAATGAAAATACTGGTCGATGCGGATCTGTGCCAAGGGCATGCGGTGTGCCAGGACGAGGCGCCTGCCGCTTTCCACGTGCCCAAGCACGGTCAGGCCGAGGTTCTTCCCGCTGCTGGTGATCCAGAGGTGCGAGCCGATGTACAGCGCGCAGTTCGCTATTGCCCGACTCAGGCGTTGTCGATCGTCGAGGATTCCTGAGCGGTAGCCGGTACAGCGGGTAGGCCGGGAAGATCGGGCGGATGGATCGAAGCCATTCTCTGATCACGGAATGCTGCTATCGCCCGCCCTCTCTGGTGATAGCAGCCGGTGCGAAAAATTCGATGTATAAGATGTGTATTGAGCACTCAGTGCCCTAGATATTTTTCGCGCCTATTTTTCTGCAGTGCTCGAACAAATGGAGGTATCGGCAAGAGGCGAATTTTCGCAGCAAGGAGGCCTGCTGTGCAGACGGAGACACGGACCGAGCATCTCGTGGACCGTATTGCGGAATTATACGCGGAATACGACGACATCCGCAAAGCCGCGCCGCGCGCGGAAATTGTCGAGCAGATCCACCAACCGGATTTGCGACTGGCGCAGGTCATCGAGACGGCTATGATCGGCTATGCCGATCGTCCTGCTCTCGGGCAACGTGCGACCGAGCTGCGTATCGACGAAAAGACCGGCCGTGCCCGCCTGACGCCGCTGCCGAAGTATCACACCATCACCTACGGCCAGTTGTGGGAGCGGGTACGCACAGTGGCGGCAGCATGGCACGGTGCTGCGGATAATCCGCTGCGCACTGGCGATTTCGTAGCCATGCTCGGCTTTATCAGCAGTGATTACGTCACTCTCGATCTGGCGTGTGCTTCGTTGGGGTTGGTGTCGGTTCCGCTGCAATCCAGTGCTCCGCGTGCGCAGCTGAACGCGATCGTCGCCGAGACAACACCGCAGCTGCTCGCAGCCACGCCCGAGCTGCTCGACGCGGCTGTGGAGTGTGTCCTGTCCGTTCCCGTACGGCGGCTGCTGGTCTTCGACTATCACCCTGATGACGACGATCAACGCGCAGCGTTCGACGCGGCGAGGGAACGCCTGGCCGCCGCGGGCAGCCCGGTGCTCGTCGAAACATTCGACGAACTACTCGCGCGGGGCAGCGGGCTGCCGCCTGCCCCGCTGTATATCGCCGAGCCGGACGAGGACCCCCTGGCATTGCTGATCTACACCTCGGGAAGCACGGGAAAGCCCAAGGGAGCGATGCACCCCGAGCGATTGGTTACCGCGGGTTGGCAGTCGGGTCTCGTGGAATGGCTGAATCAGCCGGAGGTTCCCGCGATTTGTCTCGGCTACTTGCCGATGAGTCATATCGCCGGTCGGATGTCGTTGACCAGTGCGCTCGCCCGCGGCGGCACCATGTATTTAGCGGCGAAAAGCGATATGTCGACGCTTTTCGAGGATATCGCGCTGGTCCGGCCGACCGAACTGCTCCTTGTTCCACGGGTGTGCGATATGGTCTTTCAACGTTTCCAGAGCGAGATGAGCCGGCGTAGCGGGCCGGGGGTGGATCAGGTCACGCTGGAAACGGATGTGCGAACCGAACTGCGCGAACATTTCCTCGGCGGGCGTTGTGCCACCGTGTTGTGCGGCAGCGCTCCATTGTCGGCGGAGATGAAGTCCTTCATGGAGTCGGTGCTCGAGCTGGAGCTCCATGATGGTTACGGTTCTACCGAGGCGGGCGGGGGAATTATGGTCGACAACCAGTTGAAGCGACCACCGGTGCTCGACTACAAGCTCGTCGATGTCCCCGAACTGGGTTACTTCCGGACCGATCGGCCGCATCCACGTGGTGAGCTGCTGGTGAAGAGCACCAGGATTTTTCCCGGCTACTACAAGCGACCCGAGGCCACCGCCGAGGTCTTCGATCCGGACGGTTTCTATCGCACCGGCGATATCGTCGCTGAACTCGAACCGGATCGGCTGGTCTATGTCGATCGGCGCAATAACGTGCTGAAGCTCTCCCAAGGCGAGTTCGTCGCGGTCGCCCAGCTGGAGGCCATGTACGCGACCAGCCCACTGGTCCGGCAGATCTTCGTCTACGGCAGCAGCGAGCGCGCCTATCTACTCGCCGTGATCGTACCCACCGCCGCCGCGTGGGCCGGTAGAACTTCCACCGAAGTGAAAGCAGCGCTGAGCGAGTCGCTGCACCAGCTGGCCGAGGAGGCAGGCCTGCGTCCCTATGAGATCCCGCGCGACTTCCTGATCGAGACGGAGCCGTTCAGCACCGGCAATGGATTGTTGAGCGGCATCGGCAAATTACTGCGGCCCAAACTCAAAGAGCGTTATGAGCCGCGCCTGCAACAGCTGTATGCCGAACTGGCGGCCGAGCAGGTGAACGAGCTACGCCATTTGCACCGTATCGCGGCCGATCGGCCGGTACTGGAGACGGTGAGCCGGGCCGCCACCTCCCTGCTCGGGCACCCAGGTACCGAGCTGCGCCCCGAGGTACATTTCACCGATCTCGGTGGTGATTCCCTTTCGGCGCTGTCATTATCGAATCTGCTGCACGAGCTCTTCGATGTCGAGGTCCCGGTCTCGGTGCTGATCAGCCCGGCGAACAATCTGCGTGATGTGGCGGATTACATTGCGGCCGAACGTACGTCGGGTAGACAGCGGGCGACATTCACCGCCGTGCACGACGACAGCGCACAGATCCGTGCCACTGATCTCACCCTGGACAAGTTCCTCGACGCATCCCTCCTCGCCGCGGCACCTACGCTGCCGAGCGCTACTACCGCACGGACGGTACTGCTCACCGGGGCGAACGGTTATCTCGGCCGCTTCTTGTGCCTGGAGTGGTTACAGCGGCTGCATGAGACCGGTGGGACGCTCATCTGCCTGATCCGGGGCACCGACGCGACCGTAGCGCGGCAGCGGCTCGCGGCCGTTTTCGACAGTGGCGACCCCATGCTGATCCAGCGATTCCAGAAGCTGGCCGCTGAGCACCTCGAGGTGATATCCGGCGATATCGAGGAGCAGGAGCTCGGACTGGACGAGGCGGTATGGGATCGGCTGGCCGAGCGCGTGGATATGATCGTGCATCCGGCGGCATTGGTCAATCATGTCCTGCCGTATCGGCAGCTGTTCGGGCCGAATGTGGTCGGCACCGCGGAGCTGATCCGGCTGGCCGTTACCACCCGGCTGAAGCCGTTCGTCTATTTGTCGACCGTCGGGGTGGCCGCAGGAGTTGATCCGAGCGTTTTCACCGAAGACGGGGATATTCGTGAGATCAGCCCGGTGCGCGCCATAGACGACAGTTATGCCAATGGCTACGGAAACAGCAAATGGGCAGGCGAGGTGCTGTTGCGCGAGGCAAATGAGCTGTGTGGGCTGCCAGTAGCGGTGTTCCGTTCGGACATGATTCTCGCTGACAGCCGTTACACCGGTCAGCTCAATGTGCCGGATATGTTCACCCGGTTGCTGCTGAGCCTGCTCGCCACCGGAATCGCGCCGTTCTCTTTCTATCCCACCGACGCCGATGGTAACCGGGTGCGCGCCCACTACGACGGCCTGCCCGTCGATTTCACCGCGGCGGCGATCACCACCGTTGGCGCCGCCGCGGCGAACTCGACGAAGTCCGCGAGCTACCAGAGTTTCGACGTGCTCAACCCACACGACGACGGCCGCTCCCTCGACGAGTTCGTCGACTGGCTGATCGCCGCGGGGTATCAGATCGAACGAATCACCGATTACGACCAGTGGTTCGCTCGTTTCGAGACCGCACTGCGGGCGCTACCCCTCGAGCAACGCCGAGCATCCTTGCTGCCTTTACTGCATGGCTTCCGCCATCCGCTCCCCGCAGTGCGCGGCTCCGTGCTTCCGACGGAGAAATTCCGCTCGGCGGTCCGGGCTGCGAAAATCGGTGTCGACCAGGATATTCCACGGATATCCCGAGAACTCATCGAAAAGTACGCCACCGACCTGAAAGCGCTCGGCCTACTGTGAGCGTATGGCCGGGCGCCGGGTATCAGTGCTGCGGCCACGCTTCGTGATGTGGCGTGGAAGGCTTCTCCATCACTGGGGCCTGGGATATCGGCTCAGCCCGGTCGTGGCACGAAATCCTGGCCGAAACGTTCCGCTTGGGCCAGCAGATCGGATCGCGCCGCGAAGTAGTCGCTGATCCCTTCTTCCTGAGCGGCCTTCAGATAGGGTGGCAGCGGCTGCTGGATCTCGTTCCGAATGACATTGTCCAGCAGCGGTTCCATTGTGCCGCGCAACGGATTACCGGTCTCGTTCTGATTATCGAGCTCCAGCCGGCCGCCGTCGGTGCTGTAATCGTAGAGTTCGAACTCCTGCGGCTGGGCCGCATCGATCCGGATCTGGTTTTTCACCCAGTGCGAATAGGACGTGAATTTCGCCTCGGCGGTGCGCACCATCGCCACATGGCCTGGCGCGTTCTGGTTGAACAGCATGGCTGCTTCTTCGATCGAGGCTTCATCGGTGGTGTGCGCGACCCACGGTCTGCCCGCGGCGCCGGAGTTACGGCACAGTTCGGCGAGGTCGTAGCGCCCGCGGAGGTGTTCATAGCGGCCGTCACCGCGCCAGCCGTTGCCACCGGTGCCGATGGTGAGCAACAGCGGAGTGAGATCAACGCTGGAGGTGAGCTGGCTGCGAGTACTTGTGCCATCGACCGGACTGAGATAGCCGCGCGGATCGTGCACATAGAACGGTACACGGATGGCCTCGTCGTAGGCGCCGCCGCCCTTGCCGTGCAGGCCGTGCGAGCCGGCGTAGTCGCCGTGATCGGAGGTGAAGATGATGACGGTGTTGGCCGCGACCTCGGGCTGGGAGTACAAGGTGTCGAGCACGCGCCCGATCTGGATGTCGACTTGCTGTTGCAGCCACAGATACAGGTTGCGCATCTCGATCCAGGCCTGCATGGCCTCAGGAGTGCCGTAGGGGGCGAGCCCGAACGCCGCGATCGAGACCTCGACCAGCGCCATCTGCAGCCGCGGTTTCCGCGACAACTGTTCCAGTGATTCGAAGTTCGGTGGCAGCTCGTTCATCCAGCGTGGGATATCGGTGTTGTACTGGTCGCGGCGGGTCCAGCGCGGCCACCACTGGATATCGTGCGGATTGACCAGCGAGACGGTGGTGCACCACGGCGCGTTCCCCGAGGCATTGTGGAACCAGTCGACGAACTGGTCGGCGATCTTCGGATCGGCTTGCAGCCCTTGCCCCGGCGCGCCGTTGGGGGAGGGATAGGTGCCGCCGTGGAAGCCGTAGGCCTCCAGTGCGCCCGGCGTGCGGTCCGGATAGCTGCCGAGATGCCATTTACCCCACCAGGTGGTGTCGTAGCCGTGCTCGCGCAGCATCGATCCCCAGGTGGGGAACTTCGGCGACAAGGTCGAACCGGAGACGATCATGACCCCGGTCTGATGGGAGTACAGGCCGGTCAGCAGGCAGCCGCGAGCGGCGGTGCAGTCGTTGGCCGCGGTGTAGTGGTTGTCCAGTGACACACTCCCGCGGCGAATCCTGGCGACATTCGGCAACACACTGTCCAAGGTGGCCTGATCGGGAAACCACATCGGCGCGCGCATCTCATCCACGACGATCACCAGGATGTTGGGCTTGTTCGGATCGGTATCCGCGCGTGCCTTGCCGGGAGCTGCCCCGGCCGAGACCGTCGCGGCGGCTGTTGCGGAAGCGGCCGCGCTGCTCAGAAATCCCCTTCGGTTGAACGAACTCGTCAATGTTCCTCCACGAATGAGTGAATGAGTGAGCAAGATTCGTAGCGTGCAGACTCCGTCGTTCACGGCGGAGACAACGCATCGTATGCGTGACTCGGGAATCTACCGCGTTCAGGCGGGAGAAGAAGTCAACGTAACATCGCCAGTACTCCCAGGCCGGGACCGTTACGTGGCGAACTGGATGCGTTCCTGACGGGTCTACCGGCGAGTGCTCTTCCGGAGGGGCAGGCGACCGGATTTCGTGGTCAGTCGGTGGCGGTCACCCGGTGGTGGACGGTCAGCAGAATATGGTCGAACCTGGTGCGTTGCTGGGTCGCCGCCCCACCCATCGCGACGATATCGGCGACGAGTTGTTCGGCCAGGACGCGGATCTTGGTGTTGGTTTCCTGCGAGCGCCAGCGCAGCACCCGGAACGCCTGATCGGCATTGATTCCGTACACGAACATGACGATGCCTTTGGCCTGTTCGATCACGGCCCGAGCGTCGATCAGGTCGGGCAGCAGGTCGTCGAGGGCTTCCTGATGGTGGTCCTCGAGTGTTTCGGTGACATCGATGTAGTAGCCGGTGGTGCCGATCACTACGTCGTGTTCGTCGAGCAGCTGTTCACCGATCACGATCACTTGGTGCGTATCGCCCGAGGTGTCGATGACCCGGTGGCGGCTGCAGAACGGCGTGCCGTTCTCGATGGCGTCGGCGAGCGTCGCGGCGACATCGTCACGGTCGTCCGGATGCTGATGGTTCAGCAGCAGTTCAGTGGATGGCTCGACCTCCTCGGGGGAGTATCCGTGCATCGCGGCGGTATCCGCTGACCATTCCCACCGCTGATCGGTGAACCAGAACCGAAAACTGCCGATGTTGGGGCAGTCGCCGAGTACCGTACGCTCGATGTCCTGCTCGCGCTGTCCCGTATTTGTCACAGATACAGTATGGCCCGCCTGCCTCGTTCGGCGGAGCCGGTGCGATTGCCGGATCCGCCGAAGCGTCGGCACAGTGGGCCGCTGTCGTGCCGTTATCGATCACTGGTAGCGCTGAGGGTCAGGGCCTGCGGCGGACCCCGAAGCCGATCGCGGTGATCAGAGCGACGGCCCCGAGCGCGACGCCGATACCGCCCAGCCATCGGGCGGCGGTGTCGTCGGCGGAATCTTCCGCGGTCGCGGACCGGATATCACCGTGATCGGCGGTGCCATCGGATTGCTTGGTCATCAGGGTCAGTACCGGCGCCGGGAATGCGAGTTCCTCTTCTCCGGACTCCGGCTCCTGTTCCCACCGTACGACCTGGCCGTCCTCGTAGGTCTGGACCGCGGGCATGACGATATTCCCGGTATCGGGCAGTCCGTTGGCGAGTACTGCGAACTGACCGAATTGCCCGGGGGCGATCCCGCTACCCGGATCCGCGGTCCAGGTGATGTAGAGGGCGTCGTCATCCGTGTTCTTGCGCACCGCTGCCGTCCAACCCGGCATCGCCTCGGTATCGGCGGTGGTCACCCCGGGAATCCGCACTCGGAACTCCACCGTGGGGCTGTCCGTTGCCGATTCGTTCGGCACCCGATAGACCAACACTGCCGAGCCACCGCGAGAGGCATTCGGAGCGGATACGGTGACATGGGCACACGCGGGAGCGGCCGCGGCAGCGACAAGCATTGCGGCCCCGGCGCCTGCGACGGCGCTCCGCGTAATCCAAGAACGGTTCATCGACGAACTCTCCTTCGTACCGAGGGAACGAACGCAACCGATGCTCTCCGGGAAGATCGAACTCTCTGGACAATAGGCCACCGGGGTACTCGGATGAGGGAGGCCGGGGTGAAAATGGTTAGATGCTTGCCGCTCTATAGCCGCCGTGCCTTCCGGCGCGGGAGCAGCTCAGCCGCGGAGGGAATGCTGGGATCGGCGCGATATGAATCGATGATCGAACCTGCGGGCAGGTTCCGGATGATGGAGGTGACAGACCATGTCGAAAATCCTTTTCGTGATGACCGGTGTCGATTACTGGACATTGGCCGATGGGAGCAAGCATCCGACCGGCTTCTGGGCCGAAGAGTTCGTGGTGCCTTTCGAGAAATTGAAGGCCGCTGGGTATGAGATCGTGGTCGCCACCCCGGGTGGCGTGGTACCGAGTGTGGACAAGGGGAGCCTCGCCGCGGAGGTCAACGGTGGTCAGGAAACTGCAGAGTACCGGGCACAGGTGATCGCCACGAGCGCCGAACTGAACAACCCCATCGAATTGGCCGGGGTGGATCCGGCTGATTACGTGGCGGTGTTCTACCCGGGCGGGCACGGACCGATGGAAGACCTCGCGGTCGATAGCACCTCCGGACGACTGCTCACCGCCGTCCTTGCCTCAGGCAAACCCCTGGCCGTGGTATGCCATGCTCCGGCAGCACTGCTTGCCGCGAACACAGACGACGGAACCAACGCTTTCGCCGGCTATACCCTGACCGGTTTCACCAATGCCGAAGAAACGCAGGCTGGTTTAGCGGATAAGGCCAAATGGCTGTTGCAGGATCGCTTGGTCGGGATCGGTGCCGATTTCCGCGAGGCCGATCCGTGGACACCGAATGTGGTGGTGGACCGCACCCTGATCACGGGCCAGAATCCGGCTTCTTCGGCAGGTGTGGCCGATGAACTGCTGCGGAAGCTGGCCTGAGCGCGAGGCTGTGCCTCCGGGGACTCAGCGCGGTGCGGCCGGGCCCGGCCGCACCGCGGCGGAACCGTGCTCATTACGGCTGCTGACGCGGTAGCCGGACGACCTGGACGAAAAAATCATCGATCTGCTTGATCGCGGCGACGAACTGATCGAGATCGACCGGTTTGGTGACATACGCGTTCGCATGCAATCGGTAGCTGCGCAGGATGTCCTCTTCTGCCGCCGAAGTGGTCAGGACCACCACCGGAATATGGGAGAGGTCGGGGTCGGCCTTGATCTTCTCCAGCACCTGCCTACCGTCGTATTTGGGCAGGTTGAGATCGAGCAGGATGAGATCGGGTCGCGGTGCGTTCGCGTGCGTGCCTTGCCGGTAGAGGAAATCGAGTGCTTCTTCCCCGTCTCTGGTGACGTGCAGCGTATTGCCGATCTTGTTGTCCTCGAAGGCCTCACGCGTCATCAGCTCGTCGCCGGGATCGTCTTCGACGAGCAGGATATCGATGGGTCTGCTTGGGGTGGTCATACGGTGGCTCCTGCGAGAGATGCGGCGTCAGCGGCACGGGGAGTGGTGGCGGATTCGGTGGTGCGCACGGTGAAACAGAAACGAGTGCCAGTGGTGTAGTCGGTGTCGATCCAGATCCGGCCACCGTGGTACTCCACGATCTTCTTGCAGATGGCCAGCCCGATACCGGTTCCGCTGTATTCGTCGCGAGTGTGTAGCCGTTGGAAGATGACGAAGACCTTCTCGGCGAACTCGGGCGCGATCCCGATGCCGTTATCGGATACCGACAGCAGCCAGCTCTCGGTGTCGTCGGTCGGTGCGCAGGTGATGGTGAGTTCCGGCGCCGCACTCGGTCGGCGGAACTTGATGGCGTTGGCGATCAAGTTCTGCCAGAGCATGGTCAGCAGGGTCGGATCACCGAGTATCTCCGGTAGTTCGTCCGGGCGTTTGATCTGCGTGCCGGTGTCCTCGATCGAGGAGGAGAGATTGGTCAGTGCCTTGTCAAGGGACTGGTCGAGGCGAACGGGTTCGTTGCGATCGCTGATCCGGCCGACCCGGGAAAAGGTGAGCAGGTCGTTGATCAGCACTTGCATCCGTTTGGCGCCGTCGACGGCGAAGTCGATGTACTGCTTGCCGCGCTCGTCGAGCTGATCGCTGTATCGCTTTTCCAGCAGCTGACAGAACGAGGCCACCTTGCGCAACGGTTCCTGGAGGTCGTGCGAGGCGACGTAGGCGAACTGTTCCAGCTCGCTGTTGGAACGACGCAGCTCCTCGGCTTGCAGGTCCAGATCGGTCTTCTGCGCGGCAAGTACTGCTTCGGTAGTGCGGGAGGTAGCGAGTTCGGTGACGATGCGCCTGCGCATGCTTTCGACCGCATTCGAGACTGCCGTGAGGTCGGCTGGGCCGTGCGCATCGATGTGATGGTCGAAGTCGCCGCTCGCGACCCGTAGCGAAGCATCCGTCAGGTCATTCAGCGGCCGGACGACCAGCCGCCGGATCAGGACAGTCAGCAGCACGCCGGTGAGCAGAAATGTGGTGATCAGTCCGGCCAGTACCACGTTCCGGACGGTACGTGCCTGCGCGAGTTCGTCCTTGTCCTGTTCGATCGCCGCCGCGAGATTGCTGTTCTGCGTATCGAAGCCGACGCGCAACGCATCGAACAGCGCCTTACCGCGTTCGGCGACAGCAGGATCGACGCCATTGATCGTGTGCAGCGCTGCTGTATGCGAGGTGACGACGGCAATCAGCGGTTCGGCGTATCCGCTGCGCCACTGCTGTGCGGACAGTTCCAGCGCGTCGAGTTCGTCGAGCAGCGATTGCCGGTCGGACAACAGCTCCCGCATCCGGGCTGCCGACTGTGCCTCGTCCTGTGTGCCGTCGTTGTACGGTTTCAGGAACTGTGGGTCGGCGGTAATGGCATAGCCACGCAGGCCGGTTTCCTGATCGACCAGGGCACTCTGTAACCGGTAGGCCTCGGCCGCAGCGGGGAGAGACTGATCGAGCAGCCGGTCGGTGACCCGGTCGGTTTGCGTGATCACCTGGGTGCCTGCCGCGGCACCGAGGAGTACCAGCAGCACCATCGCGGCCAGCACCAGCTGAAACCAGGCCTGCGCAGTCAAGCGAGCGCTTATCCGCGCAGGCTCGATTGTCGTTGTCATCGCGTGTCATCCTGTCCTAGACCGTCTCGACTCCACCCCAGATACAGAATCGCGACATCATCGTCCAAACCGCCGGTCATGTCGGCCAGGGCTTCCACGCGGCCGATGAGCTCGTCGACGAACGATTCGGGATGTTCGGTGTACGCGGCGCGGGCGATCTCCATCAGACCCTGCTCACCGAGTCGCTGCTGGTTCGTACCGACCCGGCCCTCGAAGAGCCCGTCGGTGAAGACCATCAGCCCGCAGTCCAGCGGTAGCTCCAACTCGTGTACCGGCCATTCGGCACGACCGGGCAAGAAGCCGAGCGCGGGCCCGGCGGGAACCTCGACCCAGCTCAACCCGGTCGCTGAGCAGCGCAGCATACCAGGGTGCCCGGCCCGGAGTACCTGCGCGCGCCGCTGACCGGGAAGCAGCACCAGACTGGTGACGGTGGCGAAGGTATGTGCGCTGGAACGTTCCGCCAGCAGTACCTGTTCGAGCAGCCGCAGCTGCGGTGTGCCGGTGACTCCACTGAGGATGAGCGTGCGCCAGGCCAACCGCAGTGCCACGCCGGTCGCCGCCGCATCCGGTCCGTGCCCGGATACATCACCGATAACGGCGTGCACGGTACCGTCGGTGTCCTGAACGACATCGTAGAAGTCCCCGCCGAGCAGGGAGTGTGCCCGGCCGGGGCGATACCGTGCGACGATGTCGACGATCGTGTGGTCGTGCAGCAGGGGAGTCGGCAACAGACCGCGTTCGAGGCGGGCGTTCTCCTGCGCGCGCATATGGCTGGCCTGCAGCGCCGCGCTGGTGCGCTCGGCCTGCTTGCGCTGGATCGCGTAGCGTACGGCGCGCCCGAACAATTCGGGCTCAACCCGGCCTTTGACCAAGTAGTCCTGGGCTCCTGCCGCTACTGCGGCCAAACCGGTCTGCTCTTGGTCGAGACCTGTCATCACGACGATCGCGACTTGATCAGTGTGCGCCCGGATCCGCTCCAGCGCTTCCAGCCCGTTGGCATCGGGCAGATGCAGATCCAGCAGTACACAGTCGGGCCGGGAAACAGCCAGGTAATCGCCCGCCTCGGCCAATGACTTGACCCAGTCCAGCCGCAGTCCGGGCGCACCGTCGACGACAAGCTCCTCGACGAGCAGGGCGTCGCCGGGGTCGTCCTCGATCAGCAGTACGGACGGCGGTGCCCACGGGTGGTTCCCGTTCGCGGTCACCTCAGGGTTTTGTTTCGCTCCGTCATGCTGCATGGACGCCACCGCCCATGGGTGCGGTTGCCATTGGAGCAGTCGCTACGCATGCAGTTGTTGCAGAAGGGATGGCAGCACCGCCACTGCTGCCGTCGTCGGCAGGCACCGACAACGTGGCCTCCGTTCACCATAGGGCGGCACCAGCGCACGCCGACTGTCTCGACGGCCACTTGCTGGACCGCGAGACAGCCATGATCGTATCCGATCACAGACCTGACCGGGATCTGGCGATATCGACCTGTGGAAAGGGCGTCCGGGGGAATGCTCCGCGGGCAATCAGACCGTTGTGCGCGTGAGTTGTGTGGCAGTCTGCTCGGCATGGTGGAGTGCGCCGATATGGTGCGCGGCTCGGAGTTCCGCCAAGCTGCGTGCGACGAGCGTGGCATGGGCCGCGATGACGGCCAGGGAGGCCGAGCCGATCGCAGCGAGAAGCACAACCACGACAGATACCGGTCCTTTCGGATGTGAGCCGGCCTGAATGCCCGCTCTATGCGGCAGCGAACTCGCGTTGGCTTTTCCCGGCAAACGCGCGCTTCCGTCTCCAACATGCCCAGGAGTCTGCCGAACAAACATGCTGATTTCCGGCGATTCGCCCGCCTGGTGTCTCGGCGTGGGCGGCTTCGGCTCTCGGCGATCGGGTCGAAGAACCCGACACTGCCCCACATACCAGGCTGTACCGGTATGACCGGGGTATTGCCGGAGCAACTTTCTCAGCTGTTGTGCTCTTCTCGCCGAAAGGCCCGGTCAACGGTAGTTTGAGGAGTGGGAACTCGGGAGGTAGGAGAGGAGTAGAGAGATGTCTGATCCGAACTACACCACCGATGATGCCGGTATTCCGGTCCCCAGCGACGAGCACTCGCTGACCGTCGGGCCCGACGGCCCGATTCTGCTGAACGATGCCTATCTGATCGAGAAGATGGCGGCGTTCAATCGGGAACGGGTGCCCGAACGACAGCCGCATGCGAAGGGTGGCGGGGCTTTCGGCGTATTCGAAGTCACTGAGGATGTGAGCGCCTACACGATGGCCGAGGTGTTCCAGCCGGGGAAGAAGACGGAGATGGTGGCCCGTTTTTCCACGGTAGCCGGTGAGCGGGGTAGCCCGGACACCTGGCGGGATCCGCGGGGATTCGCCCTGAAGTTCTACACCGAGCAGGGCAATTTCGATATGGTCGGCAACAACACCCCGATCTTCTTCGTCCGCGATCCGATGAAGTTCCAGGACTTCATCCGTTCCCAGAAACGCCGCGCGGACAACAATCTGCGTGATCACGACATGCAATGGGACTTCTGGACGCTGTCACCGGAATCCGCTCATCAGGTGACCTGGCTGATGGGTGATCGAGGTGTCCCGCGCACCTGGCGGCATATGAACGGCTACTCCAGCCACACCTATCTGTGGATCAATGCCGCCGGGGAACGGTTCTGGGTCAAGTATCACTTCAAGACCGATCAGGGTATCGAGTTCTTCACCCAAGAAGAAGCCGATCAGATGGCTGCGCGTGACACCGATTACCACGTTCGTGATCTGTGGGAGGCGATCGCGGGTGGCGACTATCCGAGCTGGACGCTGAAGATGCAGATCATGCCGTTCGAAGAGGCGAAGACCTATCGGTTCAACCCCTTCGATCTGACCAAGGTGTGGCCACACAGCGACTATCCACTGGTCGAGGTCGGCCGGATGACGCTGAACCGCAACCCGGCGAACTATCACACCGAGATCGAACAGGCGGCATTCGAACCGAGCAGTTCGGTGCCAGGCACCGGGCCGAGTCCGGACAAGATGCTGCTGGCCAGATGGTTCTCCTATCCTGACGCCCATCGGTATCGCATCGGCGCCAATTACAAAGAGCTGCCGGTTAATACGGCACATGCCGCCACCGTCCGTTCGTACAGTAAGGATGGTGCGATGCGACACCACAACCCGGGCGACCCGGTGTACGTACCGAACTCGAAGGGTGGCCCGCACGCAGATCCCGCTGTCGCCGGGCCGGTGGCGGGCTGGTACACCGATGGCGATATGGTGCGCCAGGCCTACACCCTCCGCAAGGACGACGACGACTGGGGGCAGGCGGGAACCATGGTTCGCGATGTGCTCGATGACGCGGCGCGCGGGCGGCTGGTCGACAATATCGTCGGCCATCTGCTGGACGGTGTCACCGAGCCAGTACTGGAACGGGCATTCCAGTACTGGCGGAACATCGACAAGAATCTGGGCGATCGGGTGGAGGCAGGCGTGCGCGCCGCGCAAAGCTGACGAGCTGCCCATCGATCTGCTCGGTCGGAGCCGATCAGCGACCGGTGTCGTGCCGGCTATCGAGTAGGTGACCGGCCGTAGCCTGTCGCCGCCGCGTCGCTATCCGGCGGCTGGTGTCTTCCGGATCTCCACGATCGGAAGCACCAGTGCCGCAGGAGAACTCGCCGGTACCGCCGGGGCATTCGGGGCGATCGGTTCGATCCTCCGGTATCCGGTGCCTACCGGAGGCCGGTTATCCACCTCGCCTTTGTTCGGCCAGTACGCCGCCGCGCGTTCGGCTTGCGCGGTGATGGTCAGGGAGGGATTCACCCCCAGATTGGCCGAGACCGCCGCGCCGTCCACCACACTGAGTGTCGGATAGCCGTATACCCGGTGATAGCCGTCGATCACGCCGTGCTCGGCGTCGGCGCCGATCGCAGCGCCGCCGAGGAAGTGCGCGGTGAGTGGGATATTGACGATCTCACCCCAGCTGCCACCCGCGCTGCCGCCGAGCTTCTTCGCGACCCGTCTGGTGAACTCGTTACCCACGGGGATCCAGGTGGGATTGGGCTCGCCGTGCCCCTGCTTGCTGGTGAGCTTGCGACCGAACAATCCACGTTTGGTGTACGTGGTGATCGAATTGTCCAAGTGCTGCATGACCAACGAGATGATGGACCGCTCACTCCAGTTCTTGACGGTCAAAGCGGTGAGCATGTCTCCCGGGTGGAGCAGCACAGCGCCGAGGAAACGCAGCCAGCGGGGGATACGGCCGCCACCGTCGACCATGATGGTCTGTAGCAAGCTCATCGAGTTGGAGCCCTTGCCGTAACGGACCGGCTCGATATGGGTATCCGGTGTGGGGTGGATCGAGGAAGTGATGGCGACTCCACGGGTGAAATCGACATCCCGGGGAAGCTTCCTGGTCGCCGCACCGACAATCGATTCCGAGTTGGTTCGGGTCAGTACACCGAGCCGATCCGAAAGATCGGGCAATACGCCTTGGTCCCGCATAGCGAACAGCAGTTTCTGGGTACCACGGGTACCCGCGGCGAGCACAACATGCGCTGCGGTGAGCGTCTTCGGCTCCTTCCGTAGCCACGCGCCGGTGCGTACGGTGGACACATCCCAGGTCCCGTCGGGATACGGCCGGATCGCCTCGACGGTTGTCATCGGAATGATCTCGGCACCGGCCTTTTCCGCGAGGTACAGGTAGTTCTTCACGAGCGTGTTCTTCGCGCCGTACTTGCACCCCACCATGCAATCACCGCATTCGACACAGCCGGTGCGTTCGGGACCGGCACCGCCGAAGTACGGGTCCGGCACGGTCTTTCCCGGCTCACCGAAGAACACCCCGACAGGTGTCTGTACGAAGGTGTCGCCGACTCCCATATCGTCGGCGACGGCCTTGAAGACCTCATCGGCGGGTGTCATATGTGGGTTGCGCACTACGCCGAGCATCTGCTGAGCCCGCTCGTAGTAGGGAGTCAGCTCTTGGCGCCAATCGGTGATATCGCGCCATTGAGCGTCCTTGAAGAACGGCTCCGGTGGGACATACAGCGTGTTCGCGTAGTTCAGCGAGCCACCGCCGACGCCGGCGCCGCCGAGGATGAGGACATTGCGCAGCGGATGGATGCGCTGGATACCGTAGCAGCCGAGCGCGGGGGCCCAGAGGAACTTCTTCAGCTCCCAGCTGGTCTTGGGCAGCTCGTTGTCGGCGAAGCGTCGGCCCGCTTCCAGTACACCGACCTTGTATCCCTTCTCTACCAGCCGAAGCGCGGTGACGCTGCCGCCGAACCCTGAACCGACGATCAGCACGTCGAAATCCGTCGTCCGCTGGTCCATGTGGAACTCCTCGATCGTGTCATCAGTGACTTGAATTACCCTACTCGCAGAGTGAGTGACAGTTCACAACCCAGTGAGAGCTGATCGACACTCGGCGAGAGCTGATCGACGCAGTGCGGAAACGGGATCGCGGCGACAGTCGTGCAAGAGCATTGCTCGCAATGGTTGACATCGCTCTCATAGGTGCGCAGGGTGGGTGATATGCCGACGACCCCTCGCGCCAGGGCCAGGGCCCGAACCATGAACGATATCGTCAGGATCGGGCGAGAACATTTGGCGAGCAATGGCGCCTCCGCGCTCTCCCTGCGTGCGGTGGCCCGCGATCTGGGAGTGGTTTCCTCGGCCGTCTACCGGTACGTGCGCAGCCGTGACGAACTGCTCACTCTACTCGTGGTCGATGGGTACAACGCGCTCGGTGATACGGTCGACGCCGCACTGCGGGATGCCTCGGATGATCCGATCGACAGCCTGCGCCTCCTCGGCCGCACCGTGCGGCACTGGGCGCTGGCCGAACCCGCGCACTATGGGTTGTTGTTCGGCACACCGGTTCCGGGCTACAGTGCGCCCGCTGCGGAGACCACGGCTCCGGGCACCCGGGTGATCGTGGCCCTGCAAAAGCTGTTCGCCCGCGCGTATCAGGCGGATCTGCTCATCCCCCCGGCACGGGAGGTGCGGGTAACTGCCCCGCTGGCGCAGAGTTTCGCGCGGATTCGTGACGAATTCCAGCTCGATCTGCCCGATTGGCTGATCGCCCGCAGCGTAACGTTCTGGGTCGGCCTGTTCGGTGCGGTGAGCGCCGACGTCTTCGATATGTACGGTGTCGATACCTTCGCCGACCGTAACGAATTGTTCGAACTCCACCTCGACGCGCTGTTGGACATGCTGGGATACCACGGCTGAGGTGCCATTGAACCGCATAGGTGGGGGAGTGGATGGTTCGATCTCGTAGGTAGTTCGACAGGGTAGCGATTGCGGTGCCGGGCAGGGATCGCGGCGTATTCATTCGCACTACCGAGGTCTGGTGGTAGGGGCGAGCAAGGGGTGCCGGATTTGCGGAGCGCTCGATGATGGAGCGGCGAACAGATATTTTTCATGTAGATACGTAGATATTCGCATCTAACTATATATCTACATATCAAAACACAACCAGACATAACACCAACCTCAAAACAACGCATAGAGGGAGGGGGCATTGTATCCGGGAGGTGTGAGGAGTCCGTCCGTAGGCGATGTGAGATAGCCCTCTGTCCGGCCCGTCCGGTTATCACAATGCCGGATACATGCCAGGATTCGAGTATGGAATCAAATCCGTTGTCGCCGTTGGCCAGACAGCTCGCTCAGCAGCATTGGGTAATGCGTTGCGCACCGATTGTGCTGCGGATGGAACGGTTGATCCGGCGGGTGAGCAGCGAGCGAATGGGTGTACTCGATTTGGTCGGGTTGCCGTCGATCGAGATCACTGTCGCTGGACGTAAGACCGGGATTCCCCGCACCACCTCACTGCTTTATGTCCCCATGGATGGGGATTTCATTGCTATCGGTTCGAATTGGGGTAGTCGTGAACATCCTTCGTGGTCGGCGAACCTGCGTGCTGCGGACACCGCCATGGTCCGGCATAAAGGCGAATTGTTCCGAGTCGACGTCTGCGAGATCACCGGCGTCGATCGCAAACGTGTCTGGGATCTCGCGGTCGAGTTCTGGCCCGGGTACGAGATGGAGTACGAGCGCTCCGGTGGCCGTGAGTTCCGCGTCTTCCGGTTGCGGCGCTCGGCTACTTGAAAGACTCGGTGCTGTATCGAGTTCGACCACATCGGATGATCTGGGGTAATGCGCTGGAGCCGAGGACTAGCGGTGCGCGCCGATGAGAGCCATCGCGGCTTCGGAGGCCACGTCGATGATGCCGGCGATATCGTTGCCGTCCTCGACGGTTGTCGCGATGAGTTCGCGGAACCCGCCGAGGAGGATCGTTGCCACCTGACGAGTGGGTGGGCGTAGGCCGGCGGTGGTGAATTCCCGGGTGCTGGTGAGTTTCTGGATGAGATCTATGAACGCCTCACCGGTCTCGCGCTGCAGCTGCCGCGCATCCTCGCCGAGAGCGGGAACTACTCGGATCCAGCTGAGCGTGACCGAAGGATCTTCTTGTGAGGACCGGATCCACGCCTCGACAGCTTGGCGGATTTGTGTGCGCCACGGTGCGTCCGGATCGACGGCGGTATCGATCCGGCGAATCGTTTCGTTGTTCCGCTCGGTCAGCAGAACGATGAAGCAATCTTGTTTGCTGGTGAAATGCTCATAAAATGTTCGCCGGGAAGTGCGAGCATGCCGGACCACATCGGCGACGGTGGAGTCCCGGTAACCACGTTCGCGGATGGTGCTGGCCATGCCGTCGAGCAGCCGACGACGGAACCCCGATTCCGTACCGGGGTCGGCAGCAACGGGCGGTATGGGTTCAGCGCGTATCACGAGATCAGGTTAGCTACTCCCCGCCGACTCACGTGGCCCCGCGTACACCGCGGGGCCCGTATCCGGTAGGAGGGGTGAATAGCGAGTCACGCGGGGCCTGGCGTCGGTTCCGCCCATCCGGAGAACCGCTAAACGGTCACCTCGGTGGTGCGGTCATCGATGGGTATGGGGTGCAGGGCGGAGCGTCGATGTACTACAGCACGGCCTTTCTCGGCCGGAACCAGTGCGATACCGCGGAAATGTGTCCGCTCATCCCTGGCATCGGTCGGTTCGAGTGTGAAATCGCGCAGTAGTGTTCGGAGCACCACGTTCATTTCCATCGTGGCGAATGCCGCGCCGATGCAGCGCCGGTGGCCACCGCCGAACGGAATCCAGCTGAAGGTGCCCGGTCGTACCCCGACGAAGCGATCGGGGTCGAAGGTGCGGGCATTGGGGAAAAGTTCCTCGTTGTCGTGCAGCAAGCGGATGCTGACCACGACGTTCTGGTCTTTCGGCAGGGTCCATCGGCCCAGCTGCATGGACTCTGCGAGGACCTTGCGCACTGTGAAGTCGATAACGGGCCGGACGCGTTGTACCTCCAGCAGGGTAGCTGCCCGGAGTTCCGAACCACCGGCATCGGCTTCGGCGACCAATCGTCGCAGCACCTCCGGGTGCCTTCGCAGCCGTTCGATCGTCCACGCCAGGGTCGTGGCGGTGGTTTCGTGACCGGCGGTGAGCAAAGTCAGCAGTTCATCCGCGATATCGCTGCGGCTCATGGGTGAGCCGTCGTCGTACCGGGCTTGCAGCATCATCGCCAGGACGTCGTCGCGATCTTCGATCCGTTCGTCTGCGGTGGCGTAGTCGATAAGCTGGTCGACGATCTCGTCATAGCGGCGGCGATATGACGTGAACCGGGCCCAAGGGCCGAGCCTGCCGAATAGCCGCTTCGGCACCGAAACCGCGGACAGCGCCGATGCGACCAGAACCAATTTGGGAAGCAGTTCGCGCAGTTCCTTGAACTCATCGCCTTCGGCGCCGAATACCGCACGCAGGATCACATTCAGTGTGATCCGCATCATAGAGTCCATCGTGCTGAACTCGGTTCCCGAAGGCCACGATGCCATCTCGTGGACAGCCTCTTCTTCGACCAGTGCTTCGTATGCGGTGAGTCGCCTGCCATGGAAGGGCGGAGTGAGTAATTTGCGCTGCTTGCGGTGTTGTTCGCCCTCTAGGGCAAACAACGAGCCAGGCCCGAGGAACTCGCCGAGGTTGGCATCGATGTTGTCGACGATGTCGGTGCTCGCGGTGAACAAGGCTTTGATCTCGGTGGGGTCTGCCAGTACTACCGACCGTCCGAATCTGGGCATATGGATGGTGAATGCCGAGCCGAAGCGGGCGTGCATCCGCCGCCAAGTCCTGGTGCGCCCGGCCAGGATCTCCAGGCTTTGCGCAATCGGTGGAGTTGCTGGGCCATCGGGCAGCCTTACCGTGGGCATACGCCCACCTCCTCGTGTGGTACTCCAGTGTACCACTAGTATGGTACGTCCACGTACCATATGTCACAAGATCTTGCTGCCATACGATCTCGTGGCCGGTAACACGTGTGGCCGGAAGTTGTCGCGCGTTCGTCCGGGCCCGATCGATCGGCTTCCGATAGTTTTTCGTTAATTCGATCCGGTAGCAGGCCCTCCTTCTTGAGGTGGACCGGCAGGCGCACGGATAGTGGAGTTATGGGTAACACATCAACTTATTTTCCTGAGATGGATTTCGACGCGGTGTATCGCGGTGAGGGGCCTTTCCCGGCGCCATGGGATATCGCCGATCCGCAGCCTGCGTTCGTGTTGACAGAGCAATTGGGTGGAATTACAGGCATAGTGCTCGATTCGGGGTGTGGCACTGGTGAAAATGCATTGTATCTGGCTGACCGAGGTTATTCGGTAACCGGATTGGATGCGGCACCGACCGCTATCGAGAAAGCGCGGAACAAGGCAGCGGAGCGGGGCGTCGAGGTTACGTTCGAGGTTGCCAACGCCTTGGAACTGGAGCGTTACGCGGACAGCTTCGATACCGTTGTCGACTCCGCGCTTGCACATATATTCGACGTTCCTACGCTGCGTCGATACGCCGCCTCGCTACATCTGGCGTGCCGGCCCGATGCGCGGGTGTATCTACTGGCCATCAACGATGCCGGGCAGGAAGTGATGACTACTCGCTTCACGGACGCGATGACCAAGTCGGGTCGTCCGGACGCGGCCGCTGATCGGCTGGCTGCCGCGATACCGAGAAAACATGCCGAGGAGTTACGCATCGGATTCGCCGAGGATTGGCGGCTGGAGTCGCTCGAAAAAACAGTGATGCGCACGATGCTGCCACCCGGCCCGGGATACGTCGAGATCGGTGCTTGGTTGGGTTGTTTCCGACGTATCTGATTTCCAGCCATTGCGCTCGGAATTAATTTCGGCGTTGCCGAATGCTGTTTCGATGATGGCTGGCGCAAACAGCCGCAGACTCTATAGCGAACGTGTGCGAAGTTCTCACCGAAAGTGTCTCCAACGCTGGTGTGAATGTGACTTCGACAACCATGGAGTTCAGCGTCGGGCTGGCGTTCAAGTCGTGATACCGAATACGTCGGTCGGGCTGGTGGCGATCGCGGTGGGGGTCGCGGTGCCGGTGATCGGCGCCGACACCACCTGATTGGTGCCCTGGTTGGTGATGAACAGGATGCCACCGGCGGCAGTGATATCTCGAGGGTTCGCCAGTCCCGTCACCAGGGGTATCGACGTGCCACCGGTGACCGGCACCGTCGACACCCGAGCGGCCCCGCCCTCGCAGATGTAGAGGAGGTTACCGACCCGGATGAGACCTGCAGAAATGTTCAGGCCGGTCGCCAACAGGGTCGGTGCGCCACCGCTTTGTGGCACCGAATACACATTGCCGGCGAGGGCATCGGTGAAGAACAACAGGCCGCCGTAGGTATAGGGCAGTGGATTGCTCGCGCCGTGCAGTAGGGCGGTGACGATGACGTCGACGGTGCCGGTGCCGGGTGGGGCGATGGCGTTGATCCGAGTGTCGGAGACGATAGTGAAAGTGGTTGCCGTCGCACCGAACATCACGCTCAACGGACCGGCGCCGGCGAACCCGCTACCGAAGATTCCTACCGTATTGCCGCCGGATTCGGGACCGGAACTCGGGTTGAGCGACGTGAGAGCAGGCGTCGCAAGCAGGGCAGCCGCAAGCGGGGTAACCGCAGGTTGTGTCGACAATCCATCGGTGATCCCGAAGACGCTGGTGGGGCTGGTGGCGATCGTGGTGGGGGTCGCGGTGCCGGTGATCGGCGCCGACACCACCTGATTGGTGCCCTGGTTGGTGATGAACAGGGTGTCACCCGAGGTGGTGATGTAGACAGGGTTCGCCAGACCAGTCACCAGAGGTGTTGGCGTGCCACCGGTGACCGGCACCGTCGACACCCGAGCGGCCCCGCCCTCGCAAATGTAGAGGAGGTTACCGCTCCTGACGATTCCTCGGGGAGTGTCCAGGCCGGTCGCCAACAGGCTTGGTGCGCCACCGGTTTGTGGCACTGCATACACATTACCGGCTACCACGAGGCCATCGGTGAAGAACAGCAGGCCGGAGCCGCCGTAGGTATACGGTAGCGGATTGCTCGCGCCGTGCAGTAGGGCGGTGACGATGACGTCGACGGTGCCGGTGCCGGGTGGGGCGATGGCGTTGATCCGAGTGTCGGAGACGATAGTGAAAGTGGTTGCCGTCGCACCGAACATCACGCTCAACGGACCGGCGCCGGCGAACCCGCTACCGAAGATTCCTACCGTATTGCCGCCGGATTCGGGACCGGAACTCGGGTTGAGTGACGTGAGGACGGGTGCCATCAGAGATCTCCGAATGAAGATAAGAGTTTGTCCTGCAAGAGATATCACCGTGGTAGCGACATCGCTGTTCCCAGTAACGCACCAGCGGTAGCGGTTCCGCAACGAATCCCTGGGCACAGTTCCGCAACGAACCCCTACTCCGTTTTCGTCCGTTTCTGCCCCGCCCCTGGATCTGCGACTTGGTGGTCACGGGAGATGACAGTGGTTGCCCCACAACGGGTACGGGGATCGAAAGTGCTGCCCGGCAGCATCCACGATGCGAAGGCCACCATAGATACGTCATAAACCGAGTTTGGTGACCGCGTTGTCTTCGAGTGGATTGGCTGTGCGGATATAGCCGTGCACAGTGCGTGGGTTGGACCAGCGTCCCTGGCGCATGATTTCGCGGTCGGTGGCGCCGCTGAGTGCGGCCTGCGTAGCGAATCCGGCGCGTAGTGAGTGTCCGGAGAAGAGCTCGGGGTCGAGCCCGGCCCTGGCGGCATACCGTTTGACCAGCTCGGCGACGGCACGGCCGGACATGGCGTGGTCTGCGATGTTGCCGTGCCGGGTGATGGCGGGGAAGAGGGGGAGGTCCGTGCCGGTGAGCGTGGTGCCGGTGAAGCCATGGCAGCGATGGTGCGAAGCCGCGCGGGCAGGCTGATCGTTCAGCCAGCTGCGCACACCGGATGTTCCGGTCGCGAAATGTGTTTCGCGCAGGCGCAGCCAGTCGGCGAAGGCGCAGACCGGGCAGGTGGCAGGGCGTCGGCCGCGGGGGAGGGCCACGCGTTGTTCCGCAGTGCCGGTCGGATCGGTTTTGGTGGCGGGCAGCCGGATCAGCAGGATGGGTTCGCCGATGGTGTGGTCCGTGCTCACCTCGATATCAGCGATGCGGAGTCCGGCGAGTTCGCTGCGACGCAATGCGCCTGCGAAACCGATGAGCAGGACGAGTGCGTCCCGGCGGCGGGCCGGTTCGGTGGGCCAGCCGGATGCGGGCAGTCCGGTCAAGAGCTGGTCGAGTGTGTGCAGCAGGATGGGGCGTTTGCGGGTGGGCCGGGTGCGGCGGGTGCGGCGGATGCCGCGCAGGGTGAGCCGCACGACATCCGAGCGGGTGGGGGATGGGAGTCCATTCGCGGCGTGCACCGCGGCGATAGCGGCGGACTTGCGTTCCAGCGTTGCCGGACTGAAAGCCCAGGCGCCGGTGTCGCGGCGGGTGTCGGCGGCCGCGGCCAGATACACCGCGACATCGAGAGCGTCGGCTGGCAGGGCCTGCCTGCCTTCGGTGGCGCACCAGGCAGACCACGCGATCCAGTCCGCGCGATAGGCCCGCAAGGTGTTAGCCGACTGGGAAGCTTCGAGGTACCGGCGCAGCGAGCCTGCTTGATCGTCGTCGAAGCGTTCGCGCACCAGCCGTAGCGCGGTGGCGTCCACCAGTACGCTGCGGACACCGCGGCGTAGTTCCGTGCGCACCGAATCGGGAACCGCGACGACGGGAGATCGATCATCCATGGCTCGTCTCCCGTGTTCATTTCGGCGGCTGACTGTTCGCGCCAAGAAGATTCGGCGCGCGAATTCACCCTAGGTCATCTGCATGATCGCGCTGCCACTGCACGCCGACTCCGGCCGAGCTTTCTCCCGGGAACTCGCGGATATGAGCGCGCTACCGGAGGCCGAGGGAGCGGCTCAGGTGGGTGGTCCACCAATGGAGTTGGGGGGTTGGGGTGGTGGCCGTCCGGCCGGTGAGGCCCGCGCTGCGGCGGAAGGCCTGGCCATACAGCGGCTCGGTAGCGAGGGCCTGGTGGAGCGCGGCGACCGCGAGCCGGGTGTCTGCGATGGGGATGGTCGCGGCATCGGGGCGCAGGGCGTGGAGCGTGTCGACCACCGGGTCGAGCATCCCCGACCCTTCGTCCCGCCATCCGGCGGCGTGGAGTGCTATGGCCAGCTCGCCATAACCTTGGCGGTAGAACACCGCCAAGGCATCGACCAGCTCGCAGAGATCAGGGTCACGGTCGAGCCAGGAGTTCAGCACCTCGCTCACCCCGGCCCGGATCTTCCGGCCGCCGTGGCGCAGCAGAGCTTCCAGGAGGCGGTCGCGGGTACCGAAGTGGTGGTTGACTCCCGCATCGGTCATGCCGATGCGGGAGGCGACGGCTCGTACCTGTACGGCGGCTACACCGCCCTCGAGCAGGAGCTTCTCAGCAGCATCCAGGATCAGGCGCCGTGCTTCGTCGGGCTGGCGGCGCACTCGCGAACGTGTCACTCCGGCAACACTACATTGACATGCCAAGGTAATTGACCTTACGGTTCTACCTTGACATCACAAGGTAGGAGGTGCCACCGCGATGATCGACCGCATCACCCCTGAGGCACGGCGAATCGCCCGCCCCGATGCAGTCCTGCGCGGGGAGGAGGACGGTGTCGGGCCGACCGTCTTGTTGCTGCACGCCGGTGGGGAACGCCGTCAGGTGTGGACACCGGTTATCGACGTCCTCGTCGATGCCGGGTTCCGGTGCGTGGCTTTCGATCAACGCGGTCACGGTGACAGCGACGGTTCGCTGCGGGCGCTCGCGCCTTGCGCGGACGACGTCGCTGCCATGCTGCGTGCCGAGTCTCCGGGATGTGTGGTCGTCGGCGCCTCGCTGGGCGGGCTCGCCACCATTGCCGCACTGGGGGATCCGGCGGTACGGGCACGGGTGGCCGGCCTCGTGTTGGTGGATGTCGTTCCCGACCCCGAGCCCCACCGTGTTCGCCGTTTCCTCGCCGCCGGTGGCATGCTCGACGCTCACAGCGAGATCGTCGACGATATCCTCGCCCAGCTTCCCCGGTTACGACAGATCGCCACGGAGCTCGATATGCCGGTTCTGCTCGTCCGCGGCACCGCGTCGCCTCTCCTCGGCGATGATGTCGACCGGCTACTCCGTCTGGTCCCACACGCCACGGTGATCCCTATCCGCGGCGCCGGTCACCTCGTCGCCAGGGATCAACCGGAGCGGTTGGCCGAGACCATCACCGCCGTTGCCTCCGAGTGGCCTGCGCTGGCATTGCTGCGTGCGCTCGACACCGGACAGCTCGCCCATCCGGGCGGGAATCTCTTCGACCACCTTCAGCGGGTGCGTGATCTGGTAGCGAGCTTGGGCGGGGGCAGACGTGTACGTCTCGCCGCGCTCTGCCATGCCTGCTACGGTACCGACGGCTTCCCGCACCCGCTATTGCCGCTCGACCGGCGAACCCGGCTGCAGGCGGCAATCGGCGACGAGGCGGAGGCCCTCGTCTATCGCTATGCCGCCTGTGACCGGAACCAGACCTACGCCCGGCTCGGTGCGACACCACTTCTGCTCACCGACCGCTTCACCGGTGAGCTCGTCGCTCTGGCTGCCGCCGACCTCGCCGACTTCGCTCTTCTCACCATTGCCAATGAGCTGGACATCGCCCGCACCGCCCGGCTCACCTCCGAAGCGCGCCGCGATATCCGAGCTCTTGTCACCGCACTGGCGTCCTACGTCCCTGATGTCGCCGTCCGGGCTCTCACCGATCCATCCCTGCGCTGAGGTCTGAACAAGCTACCGCAGAGCAGGTGTATTGCCCACCGGATCGGTCATACTGCGGCGGGAGCCTGCCAGCCTGCGGGCAGTCCGCCGATCCGGATCCGTTGCGGATGGTCACCCACCGGGATCGAGGTGATCTCGGTGCCGGTAGCGAAATCGATAGCGGTCACCTGATCGGCACCGCTTTCGGAAATGACACAAGCCTTTCCGTCGCCGCTGACCGTCGCCCAGTACGGCTTGGCGGCCGACACCAACGGCCCCGGCTGTAAGTCGGTCAGATCGACGATGGTGGCGTAATCGTCCATCGTCCCGGCGACGCACAGTTTGGTGCCAGAGGGGTCCATCGACATACCGTGGTGCCGGGAATCGTTGACGAAGGTGGTGCGATCGTCACTGGTGGCGGAGTTCTCCGGCAGCTCCTCGACGCGGAGGATCCGGTCGCCTACCACGTCGTATTCCAGGATCCCGTTGAAGAAGGACACCTGGAAGTACAACCTGGACTCGTCCGGACTGAACGCCACCGGACGTACCGCGTCCGAAAGATCCTTGCGGCCGAACGCATCCAGGCGTTCCCGCATATCGATGATCTCGACCTGTTCGAAGGTGTTCGCGTCGACAACGGTGATCCTGCGGTCACCCTTGGTGAAGTCGAGGAGCGGGCTGTCGAAGCTGGTGTCGACCTCACCGATGGCCATATTCCAGATCTTGCCGTCCCTGGTGAAGACGTTCTCGTGTGGCTTGTCACCGGTAGGGAACCTGCCCACCTCGTGGCCGGTATTGATATCGAGTACATGGACGGTGTTGCTGGTCGAGGCGGATACCGCGACCCGGTTGCCGTCGGGTGACACCGCCATATGGTCGGAGCGGTTTCCGGAGACGGGGAAGCGCCAGTTCAGCTCGCCGGTGGCGGTGTCGATCGATGCGACATCGGCGAAGCTGGGACGGGAGACCACGATCGCCGCCCCGTCGGGGGTGGTGTACATATCGTCCACGTATTGGTCGTGGCCTTCGCCGACGGTATGGCGGATACCGAAGAAGTAGGCCAGTCGCAGCGGGTCGTGGTAGATCTCACGCAACCGTTCGCCCTTGTCCGGGATGAGGTTGATCCGGCCGATCTTGGCGAAATCACCGGTGGAGTGGATGATATCGGCGGTGCCCTCCCAGTTGTTGCCGACCAGCAGCACCTCCTGCAGACCTGGCGTCGCGTTTGCCGCATGGCTCCCGTAGCCGAATGTTCCGGAAAGTACGGTCGCCAGCACGGCCACGATCGCGCTTCGCCACACTCGTCGGCGGCGAGGTGCGGGAGTGGAGGGGGGCATGGAATTCCTCTCGAAGGTAGAACCGCCGTAGTCGAACAAGCCGCTGCCCACAGCGCTGTGGGCGATCCTGCCCGACCATCACGACACCTACACCCTGGTCGATATAGCCGACCAGGCGCGCTTCACCCGGGACTATATGGGCATGGCGACTCGGTTTTGAACATTCGAATGTTCAAAATCGGGTCAGTGCATGGTAGGCAGCGGCGCCCCGGACTACAAGGTTTATCGGGAAAGGTACTGTTCGGCCCAGTGATGCTCGTCTCTCCTGGAGTTCGTGGTACACCTGCCCAGCCGACTACCTCTGCCGACATGTGCGCCGAGGTTTTCTGTGACACAGGCCATGAAGGATCGCACCGAGTTCAGGTGAGATTCCCTGTGAGTGGCACGTCGTCGTAGCCCAACCGACGGAGCGCTCGCTGTGCGGCGTTCGCGCCGCACATGCCATGTGCTCCTGGACCAGGTGGGGTAGCTGCCGAGCACATGTAGTGGCCAGGTACGCCGACATCATAGGGATGCAGTGTCTTTCGAGGTCCGAACACCAACTGTGGGATGTCTTTCGCTCCGGTCATGATGTTGCCGCCGACATAGTTGGGGTTGTACTCGGCGAATTCCGATGTGCTGCATATCTCGGCTCCCACTATGCGGTCGCGGAACCCGGGGGCGAAGCGTTCTATCTGGGCAGTGATCGCCGCCGTCGCGTCGCCACGGTAGGCGTGTGGAACGTGGGCGTACGCCCAGATCGGATGGATATCGCCTACCGAGCGTCGCGGGTCGGCGAGATACTGCTGGCCGACCAGCACAAAGGGGCGTTCGGGCATTCGGCCACGATGCACATCGCGTTCGGCGGCGGCGATCTCGGCGAATGAACCGCCGAGGTGCACTGTCCCGGCTCGCCGTGCGGCCTCCGCGGTCCACGGCACGCCACCGTGGACCGCGAAGTCGACCTTGAATGCCCCGGGTCCATAGCGAAACGCGCGATACGCCTTCTGGATTCGAAAGGGCAGCCGCTCGCCGAGGATCTCGGCGATGGCATGCGGTGCCACGTCCCACATCGTCACCTCTGCCTGCGGCAGATCGGCCATGGACCGCACGTATCTCCCGGTTTCGATCTTCCCGCCGAGGTCGCCGAGTAACGACGCCATGGCGTCGGTGATTCGCTGTGACCCACCTGCGGCGACCGCCCAACCATAGGCGTGGCCCGCGGTGAGAATGCCGAGGCCGATGCTCGCACTGAGTGGTCGATGCAGCGGATGGAAAGCGTGGGCGGCGACACCACCGAAGAGTCCTCTGGCCTGCTCGGTGCGGAACAACCCGGCGAGTAATGTGGCCGGGGCCAAAGCAGGCACCCCGAAGCGGGCCAACTGCAGCGGATGGCGAGGTGGACGCAGCAGCGGCCGCATGATGTCGGCGCTCATCCGGTGGTAGCCGGCTGTTGTCCGCTCGAACAGCAGCCGCCATATCCGGTCGTCGCTGCCGAGACCGGCAGCGGTCCTGGCAACCGAGCGAAACAGGACGCCTGCGCTGCCGTCGTCGAGTGGATGCGCGCAGTCGATTTCCGGCCACACCCAGGACAATCCGTACCGCTCCAGGTCGAGGCCGCGCAAGAATGGAGAACCGACCGCCATCGGGTGGATAGCCGAGCAATGGTCGTGGAGTAGCCCGGGCACGATCATCTCGCTGGTGCGGGTACCGCCGCCGATCTGGTCGGCGCCCTCCAACACGGTCACCTTCAGTCCGGCTCGTGCCAAGGTGATCGCTGCGGCCAAACCGTTGGGGCCGCTGCCGACCACCACTGCGGCGCTCATGTCACTCTCCTGTCTTCGCGCTGGTCTCAGTGCACAGTCTGCGGCGTGGGGACTCGGTCGTGTTCGTCGGGCGGAGTCGGCACGCTGTACCCCGTACGCCGCCAGGTCACCTCGTGCGGGATCGGCCCGTCGGGCAGCCACGGCTGCGCCTGCACCGCATCGCGTACCAACCAGGTACCCCGTTCTACGACACCGAGCGCCGCGTCGATGACCTGATAGTGCTGGATACCTCGGTGGATCGGCTGCGACTCCACCCACACCACGATCCATTCGCCCGGCGCGAATCCGACGCGGGACTGCACCGCATTGATCAGGTCGATATTATGCAGGTGGCCATCGCCGAAGTTGAAGCCGATCAGCGAATTACAGCCGAACTCCGCTTCCCGCACGGTCCAACGGTCGATATCGGGAAGGTGTCTGTACAGCAGGGAGAACAGTCCGCGTCCCTGGCTGTGCATCGAGCGCCAGGCAATGGTCTGCTGCAGGGTGATCTCCGCGACCACGGGCTCGTAGCCCATGGCTTGCAGTTGGTCGACTTGGTTCACCGTGGGGCGGTGCCGCAGCGTGTTCAGCTTCTCCTCCGCGCCGGGCGCGAAGGCCCAGAGGGCCGACGCCCAGTTTCCCGCGTACTGCCGCATCGATGGCAGGAACGACACCTTGTCCGGGCGCAGATTGCCGAGAATCGGGAAGAACACCAGAGCTGCGATGATCGCCACGGTCAGCCACGGCGAGGAGATGTCACCGAGTCCATAGCCACTCTCGTTGGGGTAGCCGAGGAACAGGAACACGGTCAGATAGGCGAACAGGACGTTCCACTCCAACGGCACCGCCAGCGGGAAGGTGGAGGCGATGAAGGCGTGGAACACCACCATCAGCACCACGCCGGCCAGTGTCACCCGGTGATCGGTGGAGAACAGCAAGATCAGTGGCGTAACGATTTCGACGGCGGTGCCTCCGACATGGGCGATGAACGAAGCGGCTTTCGACGGGCGGATATCCCGTGGGAAGTCGCGGTAGTGCCATCGCTTGACCCACTTGGCTGGTATGGCCGGGCTGTTGGAGATCATCGGCGGTATGACGTTGGTGAAATGCCGCCCGAACTTCGACACGCCTGCTCCGATCCACACGATGCAGATCAGCAGCTTGCCTGCGATGATCATGTCGACAAACGGCAGCACCGCGAAGAATACGAGAGCGGGCAGGTACTGTTCGCCGCGCGCGGCGAGAAAGATCGTCTTGTCCCGCAGACCACAGAGCACGTACAGCACGATCGGAGCGATGAGCAGCGCTGGATTCACCAGGCCGGAAGTATTGTCGGGCAGCGCCGCGCTCAGCGAAGCGCTCGACACACCTGGCAGCGCGATCGCGGTCAGTAGCGATGCCAGGAATGCCAGGTAGAGAAGGACATCGATAACTGTGCGGGAGTCGCCGTCGGTGAACGGTACCCGCCGCCACGGCCGCAGCCGGATCGTGCCGACTCGGGTGTAGAACAGGATCCCGCCGGTCATCGGCTTGAACTTGCCCGCGAGCGGCCCCCATGATCCGGCAATGCCCATCGCCTCGAGCAAGATGATCCACATCACCAACTTCTGGTAGACCACGGGCTGGTTCCACCACGCCGCGACGTCCCAGAACGGGCCTACACCCGAACTCCACGTCGCCAGCGCCACGCCGGCAAGCACCACGACGAACAGCACCTTGAGCAGATAGATCGTATGAATGAGCTTCGGTGTTCCGAAGCCGTATTCCACCCAATGCAGGGCGAGCGTTTTCATCCGCTCGCGTAACGGTTTGTCGAGGAATGTCTCCACATCTACGGGTGGGAAATCTCCCGTTTTGAACCCCATTGCTCGGACCTTTCTTATTCAATGAATCGAACCCATGCGAGGACCCGCAGATATCGGACTCGGATGACAGAGTTTCGTTCACCTTCGAACGAATGTGCTACGCGGTGGTGACCGTGTCGGTGACGAGTGCGCGGAGTTTTCTTTTGTCGATCTTCCCGATCGGATTCCTCGGGAGGGCTTCGACCAGTTCGATCGACACCGGCACTTTTATTCGCGTCAGGGACTTTTGGCAGTGCTCGGTGAGTTCGGCGGCGTCGACTCGGGTGCCGGGCATCCGTACCACACGAGCTACCGGGACTTCGCCGAGGACCGGATCGGGAGCGCCGATCACCGCGGCCTCCAGTACCGACGGGTGTGTGTGCAACACGTTCTCGATCTCTTTGGGGTAGATGTTCTCGCCGCCGCGAATGATCATGTCCTTGATCCGATCGACCAGCACGAGGTATCCGTCCGGATCGAAGTAGCCGATGTCGCCGGTGTGCAGCCAGCCGTCGACCACCGTCTGCGCCGTCGCCTCGGGCCTGCCGAGGTAGCCGCGCATCACATTGGCGCCACGGATCACCACCTCCCCAGCTGTGCCGTCGTCGAGGAGTGCACCCTCCGCATTCATGATCGCTACCGTTTGCCCTGGCAGCGGCAGCCCGACCGTCCCTGGCTTTCGCGGTCCGCCCGGCGGATTCAGGGTCGATGCGCACGTACCTTCCGACAGTCCGTAGCCTTCGACGACCGGCACGCCGAAACGTGTTTCGAACCGGGTGATCAGTTCCGCAGGCATGGGGGCGGCCCCACAGATCACGCGTCGCAGCGACGACGTATCCGGTGTCAGGCTCGTCGGTTGCGCGACCAGCATGGCGTAGATGGCCGGGACAGCCGAAAAGTATGTCGGTCTGACCTTTTCGACCACATCGAAGAACGTCGAGGCCGAGAATCGCCCGGCTATTGTTGTCCGGCCACCGGCGAGCAGCGGTGACAGCACGCTTACCACGATCCCATTGACGTGGAACAACGGCAGGATCAGCAGACAGTGGTCGGTATCGTCCAATGCCATGGCCCCGATGATCATTTCGCACATCGCGGCCACATTGCTGTGGTCGAGGACGACGCCTTTCGGCTGTCCTGTGGTGCCGCTGGTGTAGATGATCAGCGCGGGTGCGGCCGGATCGACTGCTACCGCTTCGGGGGTGGCGGCGTCGGATCCGGTCCCGGCCACCTCGGACATATCCAACGTTCCCGGTGCTCCATCCTGCTCGGTCACCACCACCTTGGCCGAGCAGTCGGTGACCTGGTAGCGCACCTCCTCGCTGGTGGATTCCGGTTTGACCGGTGTGACCGCGGCACCGAGCCGCCACGCCGCGAACAGGATCACGATGAATTCGATCCGGTTGGGAAGTACCAGTGCGACGACGTCGCCCTCGCGAACCCCGTGCTCGTACAAAACGGCCGCTGTCGCACGCACACGTTGTGCGAAAGTCCGGTTGTCGAGCTGCTCACGGTCGTCGGCGATAGCTGAGCCGAACGGATTTCGGGTGGCGCGGATTTGTGGTAGATCAACAACCTGCTGCACGATTTCCTCACCTAACGCGGTGTGATGTGAATTACATTGCCAACGTAGGTATGAAAAGAGTGTTGTGCTACGGGCCCGCGTCCCAGAATTTCCGACCCGCTTTGTGCTCGTGGCACAACAAGGGTGGGAATGTGTCGGAGTCGTCGCCCTGGTTCCGGTACCGTCCGGACATGAGCGCTGACGTGGACGAGGCCGTCCGTGATGTCGCCGGACGTATCAAAGCCGAACTCGTAGATCTGACTTCCGGGATGACCTCGATGTTCATCGAGGTCATCCCGGAGTTCCACCACGACGACGAAGTGCGGCGACTGATGATCGCCAGCACCGCGTCCAACCTCGCCGCGCTCATCGACATACTGACGCTGAGCATCTCCCATGACGACATCACCGTGCCACCGGCTGCCGCCGAATATGCGCGCCGATTCGCTCAGCACGGGATGTCCTTGGTTGCTCTGTTGCGCGCCTATCGCCTCGGTGAGCACATGCTCGTGCAGCGGGCGATCTCCCTGCTTCAAGACTCCGACGTCTCCGCCGATATCGCGCTGGAGACCACCAGCCGGATCGCTCGGGCGGCCGACACCTACATCGACCAGGTCATCGAAGGCGTCACCGACATCTACGAGAACGAGCGCCGTCGCTGGGACGCGCGCTCGGACAGTACCCGTGCGGCACAGATCCGCGCGGTGCTCGACACCGAAGACCTCGACCTCGCGTCCGCAGAGCAGATGCTCGCCGCATCGCTGCGGGGATGGCATATCGCCGCCGTCATCTGGCTGGGCAAACCCGTGGCCTCGTCGACCGCATTGCTGCGCGCCGGGGCGGCGATGCTCGCAGGTGCGACCGGGAAAGAACCGCTGACCGTGTTGATCGATGAACAGAATTGCTGGGCCTGGATATCATCCAGCGGAGAACCTGCGCTCGATGTCGACAATCTCGAACGAGACCTGCGCCGTAGACCAGGGATTCACCTCGCGATCGGCGATCCAGGCACCGGGCTGACCGGATTTCGTCAGACTTTTCGCGATGCCCTGCGTGCCCGCAACCTCACTCTGGTGGCAGATCCCGCACGCAGGCTGACGCTGCACTCCCGAGTCGCCTTGGCCAGCTTGCTGGTCGATCATTTGCCCGAAACCAAGGCATGGGTGCACCGGGTTCTCGGCAACCTATTACGTGACGACGAGACGACCGCGCGGCTTCGCGAAACGGTGCGGACATATCTGGATACTCGCGGCAGTCTCACCGATGCCGCGGCCCGCATGCACGTCCACAAGAACACCGTCCACTACCGGATACACCGAGCCGAAGACGTACTCGGCCACCCGCTGTCGGTCAACCGGCTCGAAATCGAAGTGGCGCTGCTGATTGTCGATCAGCTCGGCCTCGATCGTCAACGCTGACGTCCGTCCACGGAGGCAAGGAGCTCTTTCGGCACCGATCAGGGCGAAGAGTCGGTATCCGGTGAATCCGCATAGAACGCAGTGGCCGGAATCTTCTGCTCCGTCGCGCCTTCCGATCAGTGTGTCCGAGGCGAGTTGCGTTCGATGAGGCTGCGGATGTGGTCGGCGATCGCTGGTGCGCTGTCTTCTGGGAAGAAGTGCCTGCCGGGCAAAAGTACGGGTTCGTCGATGCCGACGATGCGGGCGGCGATACGACCGTACTTCTGTAGGGTCAGCGCCGGGTCGTCGGCTGCCCACAGCACCTGGACCGGGTACGGGGTGTCGGATACCGCGGCCGTGTACAACGCGGTCTTGGCTCGTGTGGTCTCGAACGAATGCATGATCCGCAAGAAGGCTCGGCCACCGTCGGTATAGGTCACCAACATGCTGTGCAGATCGATTTCGGTGTCCGTTACGGTCGATCCCTGCGCCAGGCCGATGCGGCGCATCAGCGTGCGATAGACCGGGCCTCGGCTGCCCGCGAGCCACAGCCGGTCGAGCACCGGGTATTGGAATGGCCGCATCGGCCACGGTTTACGGAAGGTATGGGCCTCGATCATGGTGTTCAGAATCGTCAGAGAGGCGATGCGTTCCGGAGTGCGAGCAGCGATCTCGAAACCCACAGGCCCGCCGATATCGTGCACGACGAGATGACACTGATCGATGCCCATTGCGTCCAGCGTGCGTTCCACGTGTAGTCCCAGTCCGGTCCAGGAATAGTCGAAATCCGCTGGACGATCAGATAATCCGAGTCCGGGCAGATCGGGTGCCACGCCACGGAGTCCGCGATCGGCCAGTTCCGGCAGCAGTCGTCGCCACAAGAAGCTCGAGACGGGTACGCCGTGGATGCAGACGACGGGCACACTGCCGTGTCCCTCCTCGCGGACGAAGGTCCGTATTCCGCCGACATCGATGAAGTGGCCTGCTCTCCGATGGGTGTCGAGCAGTGCGTCGAGATCCGTTCGCATGAGTACTCCCTTTTGGCGACGGTGCAGCAGCGATGCCATAACTTGGAACGACCGATTCAAGTTAGCATGATGCGCGCTATACTGGAACCCTCGTTCCAAGATTGCAGACGCGAGGGATATGGCCGACATCAAGCATTTCGATCCGGACGTGGCCCTGGAGACGGTCGTCCACTTGTTCTGGCGCCAGGGGATGGCCTCGACCGGAATCCGGGACATCGTGTCGGCTACCGGACTCAACCGCTCCAGCTTGTACTCCACCTTCGGTAGCAAGCAGGATCTGTACCGCGCCGCACTGTGCCGCTATATCGACAAATGGTCTGAGCCGGTCTTCAGCGGACTCACCGAGGACGGGCGCGGCCTGCCGGTGATCGCCGAGTTCTTCACCGGGCTGATCGACCTGCGATGCTCCGGCCGCTACGCGCAGTGGGGCTGCATGGTCACCAATGCGCATGCGGGCATGGAGAACGATGATCCGGAAATTCGCTCCATACTCGACCGGCACCACGAGAAACTCCGAAACATGTTGCGCGCGGCGCTCGTCGCCGCACACGCCAGGGACCAGTTGGATCCCGCCGTCGATCCGGATGCTGCCGCCGACGTGCTGGTCATGCTTGTCTACGCGATCAATCTGCGCTCCCGCGCGGGAGCCGAGGCCGGGACATTGCGTAGCACCGTGACAGCGGCCCTGATTTCGATCGGGTGTACACCCCCCGATGTCGGCACCCGGGGCGGCGTGACCTCGTCGACCGATTGATCTTCCGTAAGGCCGACCCGCAAATGCGTGCGCAGCTGAAGCCTGCCGTATCCGGGCTGCATGCGGCGCTGGGTAGGCAGGCAGTGTCAATCATCGTGATCTCGAGTATTTTCGTTGCCCCGCGGTTGATGCTGGATGTGATCTGCACCATTATGCGGCCAAGTGCCATTTACCTCAATATTTATTGAGGTTTGAGGATGGTCTCACGTGCGTTTCCCAGCTTCATCTCGAGGAGATCATCATGAGCACCACGTCCACTACCGCTCGTTCCGCCGCCCGCGTCCCCGCATTGAATCGTCCCGTCGCCGTCTTCGGTGCGATCGGCGCCGCTGTTCTGGCCAACCTCGTCGTCTGGCTGATCGGAGCGGCCGCCGGTGGCACGTTCGAAATGTCCGATGCGGGCCGAAAGCAGAGTGTTGCCCCCGGCGGGATCATCGTATTGACCGTGATCCCGATGCTGATCGGGCTCGGTGCGGCGGCATTGTTGTCCTACAGGTGGATCGGTGTGTTGCGGGTCGCTGCGGTGATCGGTTCGGTGCTCGCTGTCGCCACCATCGGCTTGACCGTGAGTGCCGACTTCGACACCGCGTCCACGATCGCGCTGTCGATCACGCACCTGACATTGGTCCCCGCCATAGTCGTGGCCACCGAGGGTCTGCGCCGCAGGTTGCTCGAAGGGTGACACATGCACAGATGAGGTGGTGATGGTGACGACTGCCGTCATGTTGTGTCACCGTCCGGTAGATGGTGACACATTTTGTATGTTACCGAAGGTTCTATGTATGTGTAGGATCTTTATCAGGGACGCGTAGGAATTGTGTGCCTGTGATGGGAATCGAGGAGTACCGATGAAGCTACTTCGCAGGGCCGGGCGAAGGCCTGACAGTGCCCCGGGCTCCGTGGCGCTGCACGCCCGCAACGTGCGATTCGACTGGACGGACACCCCGTTGCGCTGGATGCCCGAGGAGCCGATCGCCTCGCACCTGATCAGTTCGCTGAACCTGCTCCTGCCCGAAGGGGAGCGCATGTTCTGTGCCGCGTACACCGAGGCGCTGCCGTATGTGCGGGACGAAAAACTGCGCGAGGCGATGCTCGGCTTCATCGGTCAAGAATCGATGCACGCCGAAACGCACGACAAGGTGCTGCGCGAGGTGCTCGCCGTACACGGCATCGACCCGGAGCCCTATCTGCGGCAGGCCGAATACCTCTTCCGCCGGACGCTCGGGCTCAGGAACGCGGAAGGTGTGGCGCAGCGACAGCTACTGGTCGAGCGGCTGGCGTTCATCGCGTGCCTGGAGCACTTCTTCGCCTATCTCGGCGACTGGGTGCTGAACGCGGATCTGGAACGGTTCGGTGCCGATCCGCGGATGGTGGACCTGTTCCGCTGGCACGGCGCGGAGGAGGTCGAGCACCGGCATGTCGCGCATGATGTGGCGGTGTACTTCGGTGTCGGATACCTGCGGCGCGCAGGGCTGATGCTGCTGGTCTTCCCGATTTTCCTCACACTGGTGTTGCGCGGCACCAAGTTCCTTGTCCATCAGGACCAGGAACTACCAGACCTCGGCTATCCGCGGTTGCTGACGCGGGTTTTCGGTGCGATGTGGCGCGGTGCGTTGCCCGGCGTCCCCTCGCTCCTGCGGAGCGCGCTGAGCACCCTCGAACCCGGATACAACCCGGAGGCGGTCGGCTCGACCGCGCAGGCGGTGGCGTACCTGGCCAAATCCCCGGCAGCACAAGCGGCCGCATTGTGAGTTCGCCGATACCAGACCGGCTGCCCGCGGACCTGTTCGGCAGACGTGCGCACGACAGGACCGTGCGCGTGCTCGATGCGGTGGCCTCCGCTCGGCTGCGCTGGACCACGTTGGTCAACCGGCGCGATCCGCGTCTCGAAGTGAACGACCGGCGGTTCGCGCTGGTGGTCACCGAGCGGCGGATCGAGGCGCGTGACCAGGACGTGGTGAGTTTGCGCCTGGCCGCCGCCGACGGGCGCGCGCTACCGCCATGGCGTCCCGGTGCTCACCTCGACCTCGAGCTTCCATCGGGCCTGCTGCGGCAGTACTCGCTGTGCGGCGACCCCGCGGACACCCGCGCCTATCGCGTAGCGGTGCGCCGGATCCCCGAAGGAGGGGGCGGTTCGGTAGAGGTGCACGACGCACTCCCGGTGGGGTCGCCACTCGTGGTACGCGGTCCGCGCAACGCGTTCCCCTTCGCCGTACCAGGCTACGGATCCCCCGCCACCCGAATACATTTCGTCGCAGGGGGCATCGGTATCACACCGATCCTGCCCATGATCGGGCTGGCGCACCGGCTCGGCGTCGAGTGGACGATGGTGTACACCGGGCGCAACCGGGACACCCTGCCGTTCCTCGACGAGATCGCGGGATTCGGCGATCGTGCCGTCGTGCGCACCGATGACGAGCACGGTCTGCCGGACGCGACCGCTCTGCTGCCCGGTATCGGGCCCGGCACCGCGGTCTACTGTTGCGGGCCGGTCCCGATGATCGCCGTGATCACCCGCGCGGTAAGCGAAATACCCTCCATAGAAATGCATTCCGAGCGATTCTCGCCTCCGCCCATCGTGAACGGCACACCGTTCGAGATCCGATTCGCCTCCACCGGGGATGTCGTCGAAGTCGGCGCGGACCGCACCGCCCTCGATACGATCCTCGAATCCCGGCCCGACCACCCGTATTCCTGTAGACAAGGTTTCTGCCGCACCTGCAAGGTCCAGGTGTTGGCAGGAGAACCCGACCACCACGACAGTGCGCTCACCGCCGCCGAGCGTGAGGCGGGGCAGATGCTCGTCTGCGTCTCGCGCGCCGAAGGTGGACGACTCGTACTCGATCTGTGACCCGAACTGGGGTTAGTCAAGGGAGAAAACCGATGACCATCACCGAGATCGACCCGGCGATCGAACGCACCGTCCGCAGCGGCGAATTCGACCTCGCCGTCTACGAATACGGTGACCCGACCGCGGAAACCGTTGTGCTCGTACACGGATGGCCTGATACCCATCACTTGTGGGATGCGGTTGTGCCGCTGTTGGCCCGCCGGTTCCATGTGGTGGCCTACGACACCCGCGGGCACGGCCGCTCCACTCGCACCCGGCGCACGGTCGACTTCCGGCTCGATCGCCTGGCCGCGGACTTCTACGCGGTCGCCGCCGCGGTCAGCCCCGACCGTCCCGTGCATGTGCTCGCCCATGACTGGGGTTCGGTGCAGGTGTGGGAAGCGGTGTGCGAGCCTCGTGCCGCCACCAGGGTCGCATCGTTCACCTCCGTATCCGGCCCGAATCTGGACCACCTCGGCACATGGATCCGGGACCGGCTGTCGCGCCCGACACCGCGCAATGTATGGCAGCCGTTCACCCAGTTGCTGTCGTCGGCATACACCTTCTTCTTCATGACCCCTGGGCTGCCGCGCGCCGCCTTCGGACTGATCGGGACCGAACGCGTATGGCGGCAGTTCGTCGCGCTCATGAACGAGACCGCGCCGTCGACCGTGCGCCTCGGCCCGACCTTTCGCACCGACATCGTGGACGGTCTGCTGATCTATCGCGCGAACATCGCGCAGCGTGTGCTCGCCCCGCGTGAGCGGCGAACCGAGGTGCCGGTGCAGCTGATCGTCGCAGGACGTGACGTCGCCGTCCGCCCCGCCGGATACGACGACGAACACAAGTGGACCGAGCGGTTGTGGCGCCGGGATGTGCCCGCCGGGCACTGGATGCCGTTCTCGCATCCGGAGCTGCTGGCCACCGCGACCACCGAGCTGATCGACACCGTCAACGGCGCGTCGGCTCCCCGGACGCTGCGCCGTGCCGAAGCGGGCCGCGCCGGACGGCCCTTCGAAGACCAGTTGGTGGTGATCACAGGCGCGGGCAGCGGTATAGGGCGGGAGACCGCACTCGCCCTGGCCCGCCGCGGCGCCGAAATCGTACTCTCCGATATCGATCTCGCGGCGGCGAAAGCGACCGCCGAGCTGATCGCCGCCGAACACGGTGTGGCGCACGTGTATCGACTCGACGTCGCCGACGAGTCCGATATGCGGACGCACGCTACGACCGTGTTGGAGACCCACGGTGTCCCCGATATCCTGATCAACAACGCTGGCATCGGACAGGCAGGCGATTTCTTCGAGACGTCCTCCGCCGACTTCGACCGGGTACTGCGGATCAACCTCGGCGGCGTGATCAATGGTTGCCGCGCGTTCGGCCCCGCCATGGCCGAACGCGGGCTCGGCGGGCATATCGTGAACCTCTCCAGCATGGCGGCCTACAGCCCGCAGCAGGGGTTCAGCGCCTACGCCACCAGCAAGTCGGCGGTGTTCATGTTCTCCGACTGTCTTCGCGCCGAGCTGGCGGGGCGCGGGATCTCGGTGCACACGATCTGTCCCGGCATCGTGCACACCAATATCGTGGCACGCACCCGGTTCTCGGGCGTCAGCGCGGGGGAGGAGAAGCGTAAGCAGGAGCGTTACGACAATCTGTACCGGATGCGGCGTTACGGCCCGGAGAAGGTGGCCGAGCGGATCGTACACGCGATGGAACGCGACCGCAGTATCGTGCCGGTGACACCGGAGGCCCACCTGCAGTACCACTTCGAGCGATTGGCGCCCGCTGTCGTTCGTTTCCTGGCCGCGCGGGTGAAGCTGACCTGATCGAGGGTCGCCACGCCTTCCGATCCACTACCGCCCGTTTCGCCGCCCGCATCCCCGCATTGAATTGTCCCCTTGCCGTCTTCGGGGCGATCGGCGCCGCTGTTCTGGCCAACCTCGTCGTCTGGCTGACCGGCGCGGCCGCCGGTGGTACGTCGGACATGCGGTCCAGCATGGAACGATCGGGTGCCCTATAGCGCTGGACGCTATAGTTGGCGTATGTCCACTCAGAGCGATGTGCTGTGCGAGGTGATGCGTGAAACGGGCACCACCCAGTCCGAGCTATCACGGGTGAGCGGCGTCCACCAGTCCAGTATCAGCCAGGCCTTGTCCGGTAAGTTGAATCTGAGTGATGAGCAGCTCGAACGGCTGTTGTCGTGCATGGGATACCGACTCGAAGTCGTGCGGCGCCCTGTCGTCGCCGAGTTGACCCGATCCGAGCGGCGCTCGTGGCAGTTACACCGTCGGCTCTCGACACATTTGACCCGATCAAGCCTCGAGGAGTGGCGGCCGCGTATCGAACGCAATCTAGACCGGCTGCGGAGCGGGGTGTCCGGCCAGCCACACATGCGCAATCTCGATCGTTGGAAGTCGCTGATAGAGCGCGGCGATGTGCCGGGGCTCCACCGTGCATTGACTGGTCTCGACCGGGACTCGATCGAGATGCGTGAGGTATCCCCAATGGGTGGGCTTCTCCCGCAAGGTGAGCGCGCCGATGTGCTGCGCTTGGCGGGTTGATGCGTCGCGACCAGTTGGAGCACGCCATCCGGACGGCGTGTCAGATCATCGGCCGGTCCGAGGTGATCGTGGTCGGTTCCCAATCGATCCTCGGTAGCTTCGATGAAGCCCAGCTTCCCGCCGATGCCACGATGTCACTGGAGATCGATATCCTCCCGATTGCCGATGACAATGTCGAGACCGTGCGACTGGCGGACCTTATCGAGGGCGTGGCAGGCGAGTTCTCACCCTTCGAGGACTTGCACGGTTTCAGCATCGATGGCGTCGATATGGAGACATCCGCACTCCCGGATGGCTGGCGAAGCCGAATGATCAAGGTACAGAACGCCAATACGGCCGCGCCGTCGGGTGAACCGCAGTTCACTGGGTGGTGCCTCGACAAGGAGGACTTGTGCGTTGCGAAGCTGTGTGCGTTTCGTGAGAAGGATCAGAACTTCGTGGCTGCGCTACTGGAATCCGGGCTCGTCGCCCCAGTCGTGATCGCCGAACGCCTACCGCACGTTCCGGATAGCTATAAACCCGCGGTCGAGCGCGCACTCGGGTGGATCAGCTCCTGGTTTTGACGTCCTCCTTGGCCTGAAGGACCAAGGATTCCTCCCAGCGTCCGCACGGGACGCTCTCGGTGGGTTCCTGTTTCGCAGAAGGTACTTCGGCATCGTCACTCCTCGTATTTCCGTGGCAGCCATTGTGCCGCCGTCATACCGAGGACGGAACCGGCCACGACTTCTCGACAGGGCAAAGTCCACCGCGGTGCCGTCGGCGGAGTCCGTATCCCGGTATGCTTCCTCGCATGACACACCTCTGGGCGGCTCTGTCGAGGGGGCTGTCCCTTGCTCAGCTCACCTGGGTGGCTGTGCTGACCCTTGTGGTCGCAGTGTCGGTGTTCGCCGATGGTCCCACCGCGGTCATCGGGGCAGCGGTCGCATTGGTTCTGCTGCTGGCCATCACCGGGCATCGTTCTCGCGTATTGTCACGCCTGCCCGCAGGGTCGAAGTTCGGTCCCCGCCGCGATGAACGGCGTCTTCGCGGCGCGTTCCGTCGGCAGAGCGCCCCGCACACCCCTGGCCGCCCCCGTAGGCCCCGAGCACCTGGACAGGTTCCGGCTGCCGCGTAGCAGACGCTGCGCGGACTTCGGTCCCAACCCTGTCCATTCCGACGCGGTCCCTTCCCGACCGGCGTCGTCCCCTTCCGCACGAGAACGCATGCTGCGCTCGTGCAGTGACGAGGTGCTCGATGCTCGACTTCATCTACTATCCGATCTCCGCGATCCTATGGTTCTGGTACAAAGCCTTCGGCGCGATCCTCGGTCCCGACAACGGGTTCGCGTGGGCGCTTGCCGTGGTGTTCCTGGTGTTCACCCTGCGCCTGCTACTTCTGAGACCGGCGATCCAGCAGATCCGGACTACCCGGCAGATGCAGCAACTACAACCCCAGATCGGGGCTCTGCAGAAGAAGTACGCAGGCGACCGGCAGCGCCAGGCGCTCGAAATGCAGAAACTGCAGCGCGAACACGGTTTCAATCCCTTGCTCGGCTGCCTGCCCATTCTGGTGCAGGCACCGGTTTTCTTAGGTCTCTACCACGTTCTGCGTTCGTTCAACCGCACCGGGAGCGGGTGGGGGCAACTCGGAATGACCCCGGAAGCCAACGCCGCTACCCCCAACTACGTCTTCAGTGCCGCCGATGTCCAATCCTTCCTCACCGCACGCCTGTTCGGTGCACCGATCTCGGCGGCGATCGCCTCCTCCGACAGTCTGCTGGCCTCGTTCGCGCCCTACGGTGGTGTCCCGACGGTCGCCGCTATCGCCGCGGTCGCCATCCCACTGATGTTGATCGCGGGCCTCGCCACACACTTCAACGCCCGCGTCGCGCTGACCGGACAAAGCCGAGAGGCTGCCACGAACCCGCAGACGGCGATGATGAACAAACTGATGCTGTGGGTGTTCCCACTGGGTGTTCTGGTCGGTGGACCGTTCCTGATGATCGCGATCCTGCTGTACTGGGTCAGCAACAACCTCTGGACCTACGCCCAACAGCACCTCATCTTCGCTCGAATGGATCGACAGGAAATGGTCGAGCAAAGCCCCGCGGCCGATAGCACCCCATCCGCCGCACCGAAACCCGGTGTTCGACCGAACAACTCGAAGAAATCCACTAGAGACAAGAAGTCGCGCGGTAAAACCGGCGGACGAACCGATAGGATTCCCGAACGGTGAGCATGCCGCCCGGACGCTGGTAGTTCCTGTTGTTTCGCGGAAGTTCCTGCGGTGCCGAGGGAACATCCTTCGTGCGGATAAATTTCGGAACCTATCCGGCAGAGCAGAAGCGGAGATATCGAGTGCACCTCGGTGAAGAATTCTCGATCTGGTTGCGCAAGCTCCGAACCGGACGTGACAGGCAGCAAACGCTGGTCTGTTTCCCTCCTGGCGGTGGGTCGGCTACCAGCTACACCAACCTCGCCGAGAGCCTCGGGCCCGATCCCACCGTGTATGCCGTGCAGTATCCAGGGCGGCAGGATCGGCTCGGTGACAAGCCGATCCCCTCCATCATGGAACTCGCCGAACGCATCGGCGACGCCATGACTCCTCTTTTCGGCGAGAACCTGATGCTCTTCGGCCACAGCATGGGGGCGACGGTCGCCTTCGAGACCGCTCGTCGGATCGAACGGCATGGGCAACCGGTGGCGGCATTGTTCGTATCCGGGCGTCCGGATCTGGCCTTCGTCGATACTGGGACATTGCGCCACGCATCCGACAGTGACCTGATCACCGAACTCGAGCGACTCGCCAACGATCCCGCCTCGGTCCGGATTCTGCGTGATGAGCCCGAACTCGCCGAGATCGTGCTGCCCGCGGTCCGCAACGACTACCAGGCCGTCGAAACCTATCGGCACCAGGCGGGTGCGCCGCTGCAGTGCGATGTCTTCGCACTACTCGGGCGTTCTGATCCGACGACGACTCCGGAGCAGATCAGGGAATGGTGCCACCACACCACCGGCCGATTCGAGGTTTTTCTGTTCGATGGCGGCCACTTCTATCTCGACGAGCGCGGTCGTGAGATCGCGCAGGTCATCACGCCGAAGCTCAGGACTCGGAGGCGGTGATCGCCGCCGAGTTCGCTGCATGGAGACTGAAGAAAATCAGCACTTGCGCCAATACCGTTGGTCGAGCGGGTTGTTCCGGAATTCAACCGCCGCCTGGCTGCGTCCATGAGCATCGCCACATTCACGTATCATGACGAACCATGCCATAACATGCCCGAACATCCAGAACAGGGCATATGGATACCGCACCCGCAAATAACGAGCAACACAACCAGGACACCCTTAACCGCATGAATGCAATCGACAAGGCCCTCGGCGCTCAGATCCACGCACAACGCAGCCGCCGTGGATGGAGCCGGAAACGGCTGGCCGAGCAGACCCGCTCCAGCAAGAAAGCCATCGCGCAGATGGAATCAGGCGCGCGCCCCATCACCGTGCGCGAGCTCTATCGCGTCTGCATGGTGCTCCGTGTGGAACCTCGCGATCTGGTCATCGCGGCGCAAGCCGAAGCGGAAACTGGATAAACGGACGCCACCCGATCGCGCTCGCTGTCGATCGGACTCGGTGGGCAGCGGACGATGAGGGCATGACAGACTGCGGCGCATGGCAACAGATTCGGCGACGCCCACTATCGCCTGTGGTGCTCGGGTACGCTCTCAGCCAGAAGCTCACCAGCGTGCCGGGCGGCTCGCGGCCGCCCTGATCGCCGCCGGTGTAGACCGTGGTGACCGGGTAGCGGTCATGGCCCGCAATGACATCGAGTTCCTCGAGATCTCGCTGGCGATCGCCTCCGCTGGGGGAAACCCCGTGCCGATCAACACCCGGTGGCAAGCACCCGAGGTCGCCCATGTGCTCGCCGACAGCAGTGTGCGGGTGGTCTTCGCGCACACCGAATTCGTGCCCGTCGTCGAGGCCGCCCAGGCGCAGGCCGGCGCACATTCGGTAGTGGTCGAGGTGGCGATGCCCGAGGAGTTGCTCGCGGAAGCAGGCTTGTCCGAGGCGCGGGCACAGACCACGGGACGGCACCCGACGCTCGAGCAATGGATCGCTGCGCATACCGATCCTGTCGGCCATCTCGAGGGCGCGATCGCCGACTCCATGGGTCTCATCTACACCTCCGGCACCACCGGCACCCCGAAAGGAGTGCTCCGGGAACGGATGACACCGCAACAGCTGCTTTCCATAGCAGGTGGCACTGTGCAACGGATGGGGCTCACACCCGGCGGGCAGATGCTCGTCGCCGGCCCGCTCTATCACACCAGCCCGAACGTGGTGGCCGTTCTCGCGCTGCGGATGGGCACCAACATCACGATCATGCCTCGGTGGGACAGCGAGCGATTCCTCCAGCATGTCGCCGAGCGGCAGATTCAGCAGGCCAAGGTGGTGCCGACAATGCTGAGCCGCCTGTTGAGCCTGCCCGCCGATGTGCGGGCCCGCTATGACGTGTCGAGCCTGACCCATCTCATCCACTCCGCCGCGCCCTGCCCACCCACCGTCAAACGAGCCGCGATCGAATGGTTCGGCGATGCACTGTGGGAGTTCTACGGTTGCACCGAGGCCGGGACCGTTACCTGGATCAGCGCAGCGGAATGGCTCGAGCACCCAGGCAGCGTCGGTCGCCCGGCCGACGGATCTGCTGTGTCGATCGCCGACGAGAACGGCGAACCACTTCCGGTGGGTGAGGTCGGCCGTGTCTATGTGCGTGGCGCCGACTACTGGCCGAAGTTCACCTACCTCAACCGAGGCATGCCCGACAGCCCGGTAGAGAACATGCTGTGGGTCGGTGACCTCGGGCGCGTCGACGCCGAGGGATACCTCTACCTGACCGGCCGCAGCAGTGAGGTGATCAACCGAGGCGGGGTGAACATCTACCCCGCGGAGATCGAAAACGCCATCATGGGTGTGGATGGGGTAGAGGACGTAGCTGTGCTCGGGCTACCCGACACCGGCGACCTCGGCGAAACCGTCACCGCGTTCGTGGCCGCCCGTCCAGGTGCCGAACTCACCGCGGACACGCTCCGTGCGGGTCTACGCGGGCAGCTCGCCGGCTACAAGATCCCCACCGAGCTGCGCTTGGTCGACGAACTTCCCCGCGACGACTCGGGCAAAATCTACAAACGCCTGCTCCGCCAGGCTTATACCGCGCCTCCCGCCTAGTGCCGATCGTCGTCACTACGGCGAGCCCGCCCACAGGGATTTACGAGTCCGGTTCGGCGCGATGCAGGTCTGTGCGAGCTCCGCGACCTGGTCGCGGAGCCTGCAAGCTGTCGATGGTCTCGGTCAGCCAGCCGAGGGTGGCGCCCTTTGGTAGGGTGCCGTCGTCGTTGGCGGGTCCGACGATCACATCGGGGGGCGGCAGTTTATTACGACCACCCAGGCCGGCTGAACAAGGCTCAGTTCCGCGAAAGAACCGCCCAGACCTGTATCACGTGACACGGAAGAATATCTGGATGCGGAATCCGTTGTCGGCAAGGCACAGTGGATCGTTGTGGGACGCAACGACGATATGGACTCGATCCGTCGCATGTCGGGGCTGGCGACCCCGATGGCGCTGCGAGTCGCAGTGACTCTCGGCCTGCCCGATCGGCTTCGCGACGACAACGCTTCCGCCGGAGAACTCGCCGCTGAGCTCGCCGTCGCCCCGGTCGCGCTCGAGCTTCTCCTGAGTCACCTCGCGACCCTCGGGGTCGTCGAGCCGACCCCCACCGGCTACCGGACGACGGAGTACGGAGCGAACCTCTGCGCTGACGCCGACAATGGTCTGGTCGACCTGTTGCATCTGGATACCGCGGGCGGTCGCGCCGAACTGGCGTTCGTCGAACTGGCCCACAGCATCACTACCGGTCGAGCGGCCTACCCGCACCGCTACGGGCAGGAATTCTGGTCCGACCTGGCCGACTATTCACACTTGCGTGAGTCGTTCGACCGGCAGATGACCCACCGAATCCGCGAACAGATACCGCAGATCGTCGCCGGCTTCGATTGGTCGCGATTCTCCACCATCGTCGACGTGGGTGGTGGTCAGGGCAGTGTGCTTGCCGCGATCTTGGCCGCTCATCCTCGGATACACGGTCACCTGGTCGATCTCGAACCGACCGCCACCCGAGCCCGGCACGTCTTCAGTACGCACGGCCTCGACGGCCGGACCCAGATCACCGCGGGTAGTTTCTTCGATTCGCTCCCGGCAGGAGCTGATGCTTACCTATTGGTCGACATCCTCCACGACTGGGACGACGAACACGCCCACAGCATCGTGAACCGATGCGTCGAGGCCGCCCACCCAACCGGACGTGTGCTGGTCATCGAACCGGTCGGCGGGGTTCGAGCCACCAGCGAGTTCGACCTGGCTATGCTCGTGATCTTCGGTGGCCGTGAGCGCCGGATCGCCGAATTCCGCGCGCTCACCGCGCCACACGGTTTGGTCCTCGACACGATAACCGACCTGACCGACCAACGCGTTCTCCTCGAATTCCGGCTCACGGCCGACTGACACATGCACCGAAATCGCCCAGGCCCCGTCGATCCCGGTCCCGGCTCGGGTGGCTGTGCGAACTCTGTCCACCGTTGCCCGGCGAACCATCACACCATGCCCTGACCGTCTGGATACCAGTACGGTCGCCGAACGGCGACGATGGTGTCGGCGGTCCGATCAGGGCGATATACCCCCCAGTCACTGTGTGGCCCCGCCGGGACTGTTCGGCGCCGGTCCGATGGGATTTCGACCGTGCCATATGTTCAGCGGTCGGGGCCACAGGGGTCAGCGGGGTCGGACAGATGCTCAATTCGTTATGCCGAATGCGAAAGTCGGGCTTGTGGCGATCACGGTGGGGGTGGCAGTGCCGGTGATCGGCGCCGACACCACCTGGCTGAATGCGTTGACGATGAACAGGGTGTTACCGGAAGCAGTGAGAAACGTAGGGTTCGACAGGCCGGTCACCAGGGTGGTTGGCGTGCCACCGGTGACCGGCACTGTGGACACCTGATTGGCGAATCTCTCGCAGATGTAGAGGAGATCACCGACCCGGACGATCCCTTCGGGGTTGGTCAGGCCGGTCGCCAGCTGGGTTGGTGTGCCACCGGTTTGCGGCACCGAATACACGTCGGTGCCGCTGGTGAAGAACAACAGGCCGCCGTAGGTGTAGGGCAGTGGGTTGCTGGTGCCGTCCAGCAGTGCCTGAACGGTGACCTCGACCGTGCCGGTGCCGGGTGGGGCGATGGCGTTGATCTGGGTATCGGAGACGATGGTGTACGTGGTTGCTGTCGCGCCGAATCGCACGGTCAACGGACCGGCACCGGCGAACCCGCTGCCGAAGATCTCTACTGTGTTTCCCCCGGCCGTGGGACCGAAACTGGGGTTGAGTGACGTGAGAGCTGGTGTCGCCAGGAGGGCATTCACGAACGGTGAAACCGTTTGCGTCGGCGCCCCATTGGTAACCCCTCTTATGCCTCCGACGGGGCTGGTGGCGATCACGGTGGGGGTAGCTGTGCCGGTGATCGGCGCCGACATCAGCTGACCGCCGGGGTCGTTGCAGATGAATAGGGTGCTGCCGGAGTAGGTGATATCCGAAGGGGATGGCAGACCGGTCACCAGGGGGGTCGGCGTGCCACCGGCGACCGGCACTGTGGATACCTGGCTGAATATTTGCTCGCAGATGTAGAGGAGGTCACCGACCCGCACGAGCCCAGAGGCGGTGATCAGGCCGGTCGCCAACTGGTTTGGTGCGCCACCGGTTTGTGGCACCGAGTACACCCTACCGGCAAAGCCTGCTGAGGGATCGGTGAAGAACAGCAGGCCGGAGCCGTCGTAGGTGTAGGGCAGCGCATTGCTGGTGCCGTCCAGCAGCGCCTGAACGGTGACGCCGACAGTGCCGGTGCCGGGTGGGGCGATGGCGTTGATCTGGGTGTCGGAGACGATGGTGAAGGTGGTTGCCGTCGCGCCGAACCGCACGCTCAACGGACCGGCACCGGCGAACCCGCTGCCGACGATCTGCACCGTGTTGGCGCCTGCCGGCGGACCGAAACTGGGGTTGAGCGAGGTGAGCACGGGCGCCATCAGGGGCCTCCGAACGGTGAAAGGAGGTTGTCTTGCAACGGATGTCGACGTGGTCGTGACACCTTGTATCCAGTAACACACTGGTCGTGACGGTTCCGCAACGAATCCCCGGTAGCAGTTCTGCAACGAAACCGCGGTCTGTTTTCGTCTGCTCTCCGTTGCGACACTGGATCTGCGATCGGTGGTCACGGGAGGTGGCAGTGGTTGTCCGGCAGTAGGTGTCGGGCCGGGCTGGCCGACGGCGAGGCGCGTGAGATGAGATCCTGCTCGTTTTCGCGTGTGCAGGCGATCTCTGGAACGAGGGTGATCCGTCGGGATATTTCGCTGCGCCGGTGTAGTCTTCGTGGTCGGTGCCGATGCCGCGGCGCTGGTTGATGGTCTGCAGGGTGAGCAGTCTCGTGCAGAAGGGTTCAGGGGGCGATGCGGAAAGCTCTGCGGATCGCTGTTGCGCAACCTCGGTGCGTATTACATGCCGTAGCCGCCAACGTCGAGGCACATGTCGAGTTGATCCGGGCTGCGAGGGCGCGGGTGATGGTATTCCCGGAGATGTCGCTGACCGGCTATGAGTTGGATGCCGATGTTGTTGCGCCGCAGGATACTCGACTGGATCCTATCGTTGCCGCGTGCGCGGAGGTTGGAACGATCGCGTTGGTCGGCGCACCGACGCCGGGTCCGTCGATCGGTATTCTTGCCGTCGATCACCGCGGAGCGTCGGTCATCTACCGGAAGGTGTACCTGCACGGAAGCGAGTCCGACCGTTTCCGTTCCGGTGAGCCTGCCGCACTGGAAGTCGATGGTTGGCGTTTAGGTCTGGCCATCTGCCGAGACACCGGGATCGCCGAGCATGCGCGGCGGACTGCCGCGCTCGATATCGACGGCTATGTGGCCTGTGTAGTGCACAGCAAAGAGGAAGCAGCACTCCACGGCGAGCGCGCCCGCGATGTGGCGACCGAGTACGGCGTGTGGGCAGCCACCGCGGCGTTCGCCGGCTCGACTGGCGGTGGGTTCGCGCAGACCTCCGGACATTCGGGCATCTGGTCGGCGACAGGTGAGTTGCTGGCCGAGGCAGGACCAGATCCTGGCGAGTTCGCCTGCCACACTTTCGAACCCGGCAATCGAGCAAACTGTACTGCGAGAGACGTGGGAACGAGCAAGATCGACTGACATAGTCGATCGGTCAGTTTCATTGAGACGGCATCCTTGTTCGATTTTGTGGCGTTGCGCATTCCGGCCGTTTCGACATCTGTAGCAGTGGTGGCGTTGAGCGCGGTCATCGCCCGCGAACTGGGCGGTGACCGCAGGGCGCAGGTGCTGACAGCGATAGCCTGCACGACCTCGGCGTTCGTGCTGGGCCAGGCACAGACGTTGTCGACCAACGGTATCGACACCCTGCTGTGGGCAGTGCTGACGTGGCTGCCGGTGCGCTGGGTTCGGACCCGGAATGATGCGCTGCTGTTGACGGCCGGCCTGGTGACCGCAGTGGCGGTACAGGTCGAACGGCTGATCCCGCTTTTCTGGATCGCGGTGATCGTTGTCGTTGGATGGCTGGGGTCAAGGGCGTTGCTGCGGCGGCCGGCGCTGTGGTGGAGCGGGGGCATTGTGCTGCTGGCGGCGGCACCGGGGCTGATCTGGCAGGCCCGACATGGGTGGCCGTATGTGGGCATGAGGTCGGTGGTTCGCGGCCAGACGGGCGGTTTCGCCGGCTCATTGTGGTTCGTCGGCGGTCCGCGTCGCAGTACACCCCCACCCCCAATCGCGCTGCTGCACCGGATCATGGCCGCTCAGCTGCGGGTCTGCCGCCGGTTTTCAGTCCGAATCGAGGCTTCGGCTATTTCGGTGCCCCGCTGGACACGGCCGAAACCGTCACTTACGTCGGCAGCGATGAGCCTGAGCTGAGCTGCTGGTTCACCTCTGTCGTCCCAGTGGGCCGGATGGATAACCCGCTCGGAATTCCTGGCATCACCAGAGACATCACGATCTGGGAATGCGGCGGTCCGAAGCAGCCGTGGTCGCTCATCTGGTCGGACATGCGCAGACTGTGATCGGGATCGAGGAGCACGGTGGCGTGCAGGTAGAGGATTCACGACACCGCGTCCGCGAAGCGCTCGGCGAGCGTGCGGACGCGCTCGATCAGTTCGGGCGGTTCGTGTACCCGGAACGGAAAGTCGAACAGCGCCACGTAGATGGCGAGTTCATCCAGCGAGTTCGAACCAGTTCGCAGCAGGCAACTTTCGGTATCGATCGGTTCGATGACGCCCACTGTCGGCGCGATGCGGTCGGCTGCCAGCGCCGCGGGCGCGTGCAGCGTGATGCGGGCGGCGTAGCGGTAGGGGGAGGTCGTCACGCCTCGTGAGAGGTAGCCGGAGAGGTCCATATCGGGCGCTTCGCGCGGTGCGAACTTCGGTCCGGTGGGGATGCGTGGGTGCATTCGGTCGACGCGGTAGGTACGCCAGTCGCCGCGGTCGACGTCCCAGCCGATCAGGTACCAGCGGCGGCCGGTGTGTGCGAGCCGGTGCGGCTCAGTGGTACGTACAGTGATGTCGCTCTGGTGCTTTCGGTAGTCGAAGCGCAGGCGGTGCTGGTCGCGGATGGCGGCGGCGACGGCAGTGAGCACGTCGGGATCGACCGTCGCGTCCGCCGCGGGAACGGTGACCGTCACCGAGTGCAGTAGCTGCACTCGGTGACGCAACCGAGAAGGCAGCACCTGCTCGAGCTTGGTGAGCGCGCGCAGCGAGCTGTCCTCGATACCCGCGACCGTGCCGCCCGCCGCGGTGCGCAGACCGATTGCGATGGCCACCGCCTCGTCGTCGTCCAGCAGCAGTGGCGGCAGTTTCGCGCCCGCCCCGAGCCGATAACCGGCGACCCCAGCGCTGGCCCGCACCGGATAACCGAGCGCGCGCAGCTTGTCGATGTCGCGGCGGACGGTGCGCACGTCCACCTCGAGACGCTCGGCCAATTCGGCTCCGCTCCAGTCGCGCGGAGTTTGCAGCAAAGAGAGCAGGCGCAGCAGGCGGGCGGAGGTTTCCAACATGCCGAGAATTTTGCCCTAGACCTAGGGCTGAAACTGTCCTAGGTGCCGCATATCGTCGTTCTCATGACCTTCGAGATCAACGAATTCCGCATCGATATCCCGCAGCAGCACCTCGACGACCTGCATCGACAGCTCGCCGAGGTGCGCTGGCCCGAGCCGCTACCCGGCGACAACTGGGACACCGGCGTGCCCACCGCGTGGCTGCGTTCGATGGTCGAGTACTGGCGCACCGGCTACGACTGGCGCGCCGCCGAGCGCGAACTCAACGCGCATCCGCAGTTCCGCACCGAAATCGACGGGCAGACCATCTACTTCCTGCACGTCCGCTCGCCCGAGCCGGACGCGCTTCCGCTGCTGCTCACGCACGGCTGGCCCGGCTCGGTGGTCGAATTCCTCGACCTCATCGGCCCGCTGACCGACCCGAGGGCACACGGCGGCGATCCCGCCGACGCATTCCATGTCGTCGTTCCCGCGCTGCCGGGATTCGGATTCTCCGGTCCGGTGCGCGAATCCGGTTGGACGATCGAACGTATCGCCAGGGCCTGGGCGGAATTGATGCGGCGGCTCGGCTACGAGCGCTACGGCGTGCAGGGCGGTGACATCGGCGCGGCGGTCAGCCCCGAGATCGGACGGGTCGCGCCGGACCGGGTGATCGGTGTGCACACCAACGGCGGGGTGGGCGGGTTCCCTGAACTGCCGCTGTCGGAGGAGGAGCTCGCCGAGCTGACCGACGTGGAGCGAGACCGGATCCGTCGGATCGAGGCGTTCATGAACGAGGAGTTCGGTTACATCGCGATCCAGTCCACCCGCCCGCAGACGCTCGCCTATGGACTCACCGATTCACCTGTCGGCCAATTGGCGTGGATCATGGACAAATTCCGGGAGTGGACGCACCCGCGCGCGGTGGAACCGGACAAGATCATCGACCGGGATCGCCTGCTGACCAACGCGATGCTGTACTGGCTCACCGGCACCGCGGGGTCTGCGGCGTACGTGGGCTACGCACAGGACGCGCCGTGGGGCGCCTCGAAGGTGAACTCCGGTGTGCCGACCGGTGTCATCGTGTTCGCCCACGACGTCGCGATCCGGCGCTACGACGAGCGGGAGAACACCATCACCCGCTGGACCGACGTCGACCGCGGCGGGCACTTCGCCGCGCTGGAGGAACCGGAGCTGCTCACCGATGACGTCCGCGCGTTCTTCCGCGATCTACGCTGAAAGTTCCTCGGCTGCGCTTTGTTCCGTCATCTCGCCGAAGAAACAAGGCGCACCTCCGTGTTCCACGGGCGCCATGGCGTGTCGGCGCGCACACCGTGCATGTAGCACCGTGATCTGCTGCCACAGCGCGGTGAGCGGATCGGATGGCAGCGCCACCGAAGCATTCACGGCAGGCACCGGCGGCGTACAGATATCCAAGCAGGCGATCGGCTCCGCTGTGACATCTTCGCGCTGCTCGGACGATGGGATCCGACGACGAGTCCGGAACAGATCCGGGAATGGAAGAAGTGCACCGCTGGCAGGTTCGATGTTCGCCTTTTCGATGGCGGACACTTCTATCTCGGCGAGCACAGTCGCGAAATCGTAGACTTCATCATGCTGAAGCTGGAAACAGCAGGCATTCCCGGCGCATAGAAGCCTCCGGTAACCGTGTACTCGATCTGAGCATGGACGAGCCGTCGTTCTCGGAAAGCGCGGAACGTATTCGTCAAGAAATGTCGGCCGAGCCGACACCTGGCGAGTTGGTCCCGCTGCTGGAGCGGCTGACGGCCGAACATCGGGCAAATGTGGCAGCCTCCGGATGGGGCGCGATACTAGCTATCGAATAGTCCTACAGTGAGTATGAGCTGGATATAAGCCGCTATTATATGTATATATACGCAGCTCAGGCGGCATATGTTACCTTTTTGTGATGTCTATATGCGGCCGGGGAGGAACTCGATTGACCTCCTGATCGGAGCGACGAGCTCCACCTATCCGGTGGATATTTCAATCGATCCGAAAATTGTCCACGCCAGCGCAGGTCACTTTTCGGGACGGTCGAAGCCATGTCCACTGCATAGGTCACTATTCAGTGGGGAGTCGATAAGTGAATTCCACTCACTTCCATCGATGAGGACCTCACCGGCAGGCGGAACCTGATCCTGCTGTCGAGACTGCTCAGATACTCGCGCACGGCTTCCCGACAGAAGACGGACAATCTCCTCGAGGCGTTCGATCTGGCCGGTGCGGCCGACCGCGAGGACGATACCGAGGAGCCCGCTGCGGTTGAGGCGCTCGACAGCAGGTGTTCATTCGCGTGGGGCGCTGACAGTGAGTCCGTTGAGGAGTTCGTATGCCAGGGCTGCGGCTTTGGCGCGGCCTTGTTGCAGGTCGTTGGTTTCGGCGATGGTCAGTGACATTTCGGTGAGGGCGCCGTAGAAGGCGCTGGCGATGAGTTCGGGCGGGTGGGGCCGAATCAGGTCGGCGTCGAGCAGGTTTCGGACTGCGTCGATGACCAGGCCGATGAGGTGGTGCTGGTCCAGTTCGCGCCAGCGTCGCCAGCCCAAGGCGATCGGCCCTTGTGATAGCACGATGTGCAAGTAGTCGGGTTCGGTGCAGACATCGAGAAATGCCACCAGGCCGCGGTCGACGCGGCCGATAGGGTCCGTGGCCGAGTCCATGGCGGCCTTGATGCGTTGTGCCGCGCGTTGTTCCAGGTCGTCGACGACGGCCTCGAACAGGCCCTTCTTACCGTCGAAGTGGTGATACAGCGCGCCGCGGGTCAGGCCGGCAGCCCGTACCAGTTCCTCGGCCGACAGGTCGGCGTAGTCGCGTTCGGCGAACAGGCGAGCTGCGGTGTCGAGCAGCGTCTGGCGGGTGTTCTCGGCGTACTTGTCACGCAACGACTCCATGCACCGTGTTTATCACATGCATAATGTATGTGAGATGCATGATGCATGATATGGAGTGGGAATGAGTAGATCAGTGGATGTCGTTACCGTCGGCGCCGGCATCGCGGGCCTCGTCGCTGCCCGTGACCTGGTTCGCGGTGGATCCGAGGTGCTGGTACTGGAGGCACGTGACCGCGTAGGTGGGCGACTGCTCAACGCCGAACTGCCCGGCGGCGCACCGATCGAGGTCGGCGGCCAGTGGGTCGGGCCGACCCAGCATCAGGTGCTCGCGCTGATTGGGGAGCTGGGCCTGAGCACCTATCCCACGCACGCCTCCGGCCGTCACATCGTCGAGATGGGCGGCTCGCGTTCGGAATACACCGGCCGCATTCCGAGGCTCAACCCTTTGACGCTGGCCGATATCGCCCAGACCCAATGGCGGCTGGACCGGCTGGCCCGTCGGGTCACGCAGACCGAGCCGTGGCGGGCCGAGCGCGCGGAGACTCTGGATTCGCAGACCTTCGAGACCTGGTTGCGGCGCACCGCCCGCACCGCCGAAGGCCGGGCGTTCTTCCGGCTCGTCACCGAGGCCGTGTTCTCCGCCGAGCCTGCGGACATGTCCGCGCTGTGGGCCGCCTTCTACATCGGTGCTGCCGGTGGGGTCGACGCCCTGATCGCAACCAGCGGCGGCGCCCAGCAAGACCGTGTCCTCGGCGGCACGCAGACCATCGCGCTGACCATGGCCGAACAGCTAGGTGACCGGGTCGTACTGAACAGCCCTGTCACCCAGATCGACTGGGATGAGGAAGGCGTGAGTGTGCACACCAACGGCACGCTCGTGCGGGCGCGTCGGGCGGTGATCGCGGTGCCGCCGCCGCTAGCGGCGCAGATCCGCTACGCCCCGGGCATGCCGGGCGACCGGATGCAGCTTGTCCAGCGGATGCCGATGGGCCGGGTGATCAAGATCAATGTCGTCTACAACGAGCCGTTCTGGCGAGCCGCCGGGCTCAGCGGCCAGGCCAACAGCGACCGGCGGTCGCTCGGCACCGTCTTCGACAACACTCCGGTCGGCGGTTCACCCGGTGTGCTCGTCGGATTCCTCGAAGGCCGCCACGCCGACGTCGGCGCGCGATTGGACCTCGCCGACCGTCGCGCCAGGGTCATCGAGGACCTTGCCGGCTACTTCGGTCCGCAAGCCCACAACCCTATCGACTACATCGAACGGGATTGGACCGCTGAGGAATACAGTCGTGGCGGCTACGGCGCGTTCACCACGCCCGGCGCCCTCACCCGCTTCGGTCATGCCCTGCGCCGACCGATCGGGCCACTGCACTGGGCGGGTACCGAAACCGCTACCCGCTGGCCCGGGTACATCGACGGCGCGGTCGAATCCGGGCATCGGGCCGCGCGCGAGATCAACGCTGCCCTTCTGCCGAGCGAGGCGAAGAGATGAGTGGACCGAGTCGATCACAGCGGCGTTTGCGTCGGATGTCGTCCTGCGGTATCCGACCTTCGACGAGCAGACTGCCGCCGACGTGACGAGAGGCAATGCTCACGACGGATACCACCCATCTCTAGGATATCGAGCAAATCCTGCGGTTGGGTTCTGATGCCGGCGGCATCTCCGGCCGGGCAGGGTGATCGGTCTCGGGGTGATCAGCGGAAAGGGGGCGGTGTGGATCTCGAGATGGCCAGTCGTCGGTATCGGCGGTTCGCCGAGTTCGAGGCCCGGGGCAGTTCGTCCTGTTATGAGTCGTGGGCATGGGGGATTGCGTCGGATCCGCAGTTGCTTTCGTTGATCGATCGGCTTCCGGAACAGAAGAGGCAGCCGAACCTGGTGTTCGCGGCAGCACGGTTCCTCGGGGTCGGCGAGGTGTTGTTTCCCGAGTTCAAGGACTGGGTGGTGCGGCATTGGGATGCCCTCGCGCAGGTGGTGATGACCAGAACGACGCAAACCAACGAGGTCGGAAGGGCCGCAGCGTTCCTGCCTGTGTTGGCCCAGCTCACCGGGCCTTTGGCGTTGATCGAAGTGGGTGCGTCCGCGGGCTTGTGCCTTTATCCGGATTTGTTCAGCTATCGCTATGACGATCGTGCTGTGCTACATCCTGTCGGAGGCACCTCCGGTGTGACGCTCCGATGCGTCACCACCGGTGAGCCACCGATTCCGATTCGGTTGCCCGAAGTGGTGTGGCGTGCCGGTGTCGATCTGAACCCGTTGGATGTCAACGACGCCGATCAGATGCGGTGGCTCGAGTGTCTGGTCTGGCCGGGTCAGCCTCAACGGTTGCAGCGGCTACGCGCAGCGGTGGCCGTCGCCCGGTCCCGCCCGGTGAGTGTGGTGTCAGGTGATCTGAACGCGACGGTGGCCGAGCTGGTTGCTGCCGCGCCGGACGGAGCGACGGTAGTGGTTTTCCATAGCGCTGTGCTTGCGTACCTGAGCGTCGACGAGCGGATCCGTTTCGAACAGACGGTTCGGGCATTGCCCTGTCACTGGTTGTCGAACGAAGGCTGTGGCGTCATCGAGTCGGTGGCGGAACAGCTTCCGGTGCCGGCGGGGGATACCCCTGGGCGATTTGTCGTCGCGCTGGATGGGACTCCGCTGGGATATGCCGGCGCCCATGGGCAGAGCCTCGAGTGGATCGGACATCGGGCGATGTGCGCGCCACATCAAGCGTGGATATCGGACTAATTCCGAGTACCGGCACTCAGCTGTGTTCCCTGGTCAGCGGCCAGCACTGCCGCAAGGCCTTCTCGCAGGTCCTTGACGAAATATTCGGGAACCTCCAGTGACGGGAAATGTCCCCCGATTTCGGGCGACCTCCATCGGACGATCTGCCGGTACCGCTCCTGCGCCCAGGCGTGTGGACACTTCTCGATGTCGCGGGGATACATAGTGATTGCTGACGGGACATCGACCCGAAGTTCGGGGTCCAGGGAGTTGTGGCTTTCGTAGTAGATGCGGGCCGATGATGCGCCGGTCCGCGTCAGCCAATACAGGGTGACGTCGTCGAGAATGGTGTCTCTGGAAATCGTCTCGAACGGGCTGTCTTCGGTATCGCTCCACTCAGCGAATTTGTCAAGGATCCAGGCTAGAAGCCCGACCGGTGAGTCGACGAGCGAGTAGCCGATGGTCTGCGGTCGGGTCGCCTGCTGTTTCGCGTACGCCGCGCGGTGGCGCCAGAAATTGCGAGTTTCCTCGGTCCACTTGCGCTCGACCGCCGTCAGCCCATCCGCTGTCAACCCTGGCGGTCCCTCCGCGAACGTTGTGTGGATGCCGAGAACGTGCGCTGGGAACCTGCCGGCGAGAACCGTGGTGATATTACCGCCCCAGTCGCCACCGTGGGCTGCGAACTTGCTGTAGCCGAGCCTTCCCATCAGTTCCACCCATGCGGCCGCGATCTTTTCGGTTCCCCACCCGGTGGTGGCCGGTTTATCGCTGTAACCGAAGCCTGGTAACGATGGAACCACGACGTGGAACGCCAGCGCATCTGCATCTTTCGGATCTGCCAGATCGTCTACTACATCGATGAACTCGGCAATGCTGCCTGGCCACCCGTGCGTCATGATCAGAGGAGTGGCATCTGCGCGCACGGATCGGCGGTGCAGGAAGTGGATTCCCAGATCATCAATGGTCGTGCGGAACTGGCCGATACGGTTGAGGCGCTCTTCGAACGACCGCCAGTTGTACCCGGTGCGCCAGTAGTTCACGACATCGACGAGGTCGGCGAGAGGAACGCCCTGTTCCCATCGGCGAGGGTGGGGCGTGGCGCGATAGACCGTCTCGGCCTCCGGCAGCCGCGCTGCAGCTAATCGCGCGCGCAGATCGTCGAGTTCAGCGTCAGTTGCATGGGTTTCGAATGCTTGCACATCGCTGGTTGGACGGTTCATGAGATGTTGCCGCCGACGTGAGCTGCCGCGGTGACAACATCACGATCAATGCCAGCCACAGCGTCGGTGACAAACCAATATGCGGGCATGAGACCTCCTGGCCATCGCGGAGTCGACTGAACCTGATAAGAACCAGCTATGACGGTTCTAACATGTCCGATATCAACGTGCAACCAGCTATGGTGGTTCCATGAGCGCTCGGTTCCCTGACTTTCGTCTCGGTAACGTGCTAGCGACCAGCTTCACGGCGACACTGACGGAGCGGTGTGGAAACGCTGTGGAGCGCATTCCCACACCGCAGCGACTCGTCGACTGGCTGACAGTGAACGGTCTGGCGGTGGAGTCCTGCACCACCGCCCAGCTCGAACTCGCTCGGGAACTGAGGGAATCAATTCACGCCGCCGCGACAGCGGCCGCAACCCGAGACGCTCTCCCTGTACCTGCCATCCAAATCATCAATGCCTGCAGCATCCAGGGTCGGGCCGCGGCTATTCTGACGCCCGATGGCAATCGTCAATGGCGACTCAGCTCGGCTTCCTGCGTAGAAGATGCCATGAGCGTGATCGCCGCCGACGCGATCAGCATCATCGCAGGCGAACGAGACGGAAAATTGGCCTTGTGTGCATCACCAACCTGCCGAGCCGCCTTCTTCGATACGAGCCGAAGTCGCAGCCGCAGATGGTGTGACATGAATACGTGCGGGAATCGCCAGAAGAAGGCGCGCTTCAATGCCAACCGGCGCAAGAACGGGACTACCGCACAGGCAGGTGTCGTCTGATCTGATCTGCCCGGGTGGGGAGGAGGAAATCAGCCTGACAGTCGGTCGCCTATCTCGCCGTGGCGCTGCACTGGGCGCGAAACTGAGTTGACGATCAAACGTGGGCTTGCGTTGCTGGGGTCGCTGCGAAACCGGTCGCTGTAACCGTGATTACGCACGGCTCATTGTGGCGGTCTGCTCCGTGTACGGCCTCCATCAAGTGGGTTGACATCAGTGTCATCCACCACTCCAAGGGCGGTTCCGGGGCCACCCCGCGTTCTGCTTCGTCAGCGATTCGGCGGTAATAGGTATGGAGTTCCTTTGCGGTGAAGAGGATCTCGATCGGGCGTTCCAGTCTGCGGTCACCACGCGAGATGACGCGCAAATGCCCTTGGTCGGCCTGGCTGATGCCCAGTGTCCAATCCTGTCCAGCCTGGACAACAGACTCGATGAGTTCGGTGGTGATCGGGTCAGGCGCAGCAGCCTCCTCCGGGATAGGGGTGATGATGTCGCCACTCAGCGAGAGTTGCTTCGTGTCCGGTCTGTCGCGGTCTTTCAGGGCATCCGCTACACCGAACCACCTGTGCTGGTGTGCCTGAGTGTCGACGAGCGGATCCGTTTCGAACAGACAGTTCGGGCATTGCCCTGCCACTGGTCGTCGAAAGATCCGTGCCTTCTGGGGGGTTCTTCCCACCTGCCGGATTTCATTCGGTTGCCCTCTGCGCAGGGCTGCTGCCCGGGTTCCTGGCCACCACCGACCGGATCCGGGCCGCAGCAACACGATCAGTGAGCATATCCCGCAAACGTAGTGAACTACGTCATAGATCGGCTGTCCTGCGGAACCGTTCCGCCACCACCCCCGTCAAACACTATTGGCGGACAACGACTGAGGAGTGTGTGATGGCCCCTGGCCCGGACTTACAGGAATTACGGGTGAGCGTCTATGCCACTGAAGAGGACACGCAGCGTCTGCTGCACCGGGCTCGGAGTCTGCTCGAAAACAAGGTGGCGAAGTCGGCTGTATCCGTTTTCGCCACTGACAAGCCATTCGAATGGGCTGACCAGTCCGACGACCCCGATACTGGATTGGAGACTGTCGGGGGAGTGCACGATGATTTGCCACAGCAATGGCATATCGAAAACCCCGGCCTCGACCCCGGCGAACGATCCGTGTACGAACTCCGGGCCGGGGTCATTGCGGAAGAACACGAAGTCGGGCCGCTACTCGAAGCTCTCACCGGTCTGCTGTGTCCCGACGATCAGCATCCAGGTCCTTGCCCGATTCCGTGGTCGGCAAGTTTCACCACCGCCATCGACGATACCGACCGGGACTACCTCGAACACTGGTACGGGCATCTGCGCCAGAAGTAACCCCACCGACCATTGATGGCCGTGGGGCTGCTCGAGTCCTCGTTCCTGGGCTCGGCTGGACAGGGCCGATGCCACAGGGCAGTTCCGCAAAGTGAAGCATTGTCGGACAGAGAAGAAGTGGCCCGGAAATACGTCGCTGGAGAACCTATCTCATCATCGGCCTGCCCGACGATGGCCGTCGGCCGCCGCACCAGTGCGTTCGGTCGCGGGCCATCGTCGGCGCGGGCAGTCGTATTTCAGGATGTCAGCATGGTTTCGAGCTGGACGGGATCGTTCAGGTAGACCTTGCCCGCGGCGGCGGACGCATCGTCGGGCCAGATGATCTCCTGCCCGGTTTCCACGCCCGTCAGGATGCGTGCGGCGACCTCGGCAGGATCTGCTTTGTCCATGTCCACGCCCGCGAGCATGTCGGTGTCGATGCCGCCGGGGTAAGCGCCGATCACCTCGATGCCCTCGCCGCGCACCGAGGCCCGCAGCGCCTGGGTCATCGAATGCGCGGCGGCTTTGGAGGCGCAGTAGCCCGCTATCGTCGTCATCGGCGCCAACGAGATGAGGGTGAGCACATTGACCACCGCCGCGCCGCGTGCGCCGCTCGCGCGCAGTGACGGCAACAACTCCCGGGTTACCCGCAACACGCCGAAGTAATTGATCTGCAGATCGCGTTCGAACAGCGACAGGTCGCCGGTCAGCACATCACCGAATCCCAGCACACCGGCATTGTTGATCAACAGGTTGACATCTCTGGTCGCCTCGACAGCGGCGGAGACGCTGGCGGGATCGGTGACATCGAGCGCCAGCACCCGCACCCTGGGGTCGCGGCGGATGTTCTCGGCGACGGACTCGGGGTCGCGGGCTCCGACGTAGACAGTCGCCGCGTCACGAGCGAGCAGCTCGGCGACCAGCCGGGCGCCCAGACCGCGGTTCGCGCCGGTGACCAGAGCGGTGGATCCTGAGATTCGCACGTACAACTCCTTGTAGACAGGTTTTCAGAGGGACATAAAGAACCTATCCGCTCACCACTGCGACACACGATGCCTGAAAAGCTCAACTAGTTGACTGAAACTCTCATCGGATAGATTGTTGGTACTCATGGATCCACTAGCGGACGTACTCGAGGTGACCGGGGCGCGCGGTACTGTCGCCGCCACGGTGTACGCAGGCACGCGCTGGGGCCTGGACATCTACGACATCCCCGGCGCGGCCTTCCATGCCGTCAACTCCGGCACCGCCTGGCTGATGATGGAAGGGCAACCGCCTCGCCAACTCGTTCCCGGCGACGTCGTGCTCCTGCCGACCGGCACACGCCACCGGTTGGCCAGCGATCCACACCAGCCCTGCCGCCCTTTCGACCACGCCGCCGCCCGCGCAGCACTCGCCAACGGCGGCATCCTGCACGCGGGTGCGCAACCGTACCGAACTCGGTTCCTGTGCGCCTCTTACCATCTCGATCCAGCCGCCACCACGCCGCTACTGACACTGCTCCCGGAGTCGATCCTGTCTCCACCCGATCCAACGAGCGCACTCGGGGATCTGGTGCGGCTACTCGGCCACGAGATCCAGCAACCTCGACCAGCCGTCACCGCCGCGCTCAACCGACTGCTCGATCTGATCCTCATCCACATCCTGCGGACTTGGCTGTCATCCGCGGACCCGCATCACACGCCCCCGTCATGGTTGACAGCGTTGCGCGACCCCACCATGACTGCCGCCCTCTCCGCGCTGCACACCGACCCAGCCCGCGCGTGGACTGTCCAGCAACTGGCCGCCCATATCTCCGTCTCGCGCGCCACCCTGGCCCGTCGCTTCACCGCGCTCGTCGGTGACACCCCGAACAACTACCTCACCCGTTGGCGCATGGAACTGGCCGCCCACCGATTACGTACCACCACCGACCCGATCGCACCCATCGCCCACTCGGTCGGCTACACCAGCGAACACGCCTTCAACCGCGCCTTCGCCCGAATCCACGGCCACTCACCCGGCCGCTATCGGGTTCGGCACTCTCTGTCCGAGCAACTGGGTTGACGTCCTCCCCAGCCTGAAGGACCAAGGATTCCTCCCAACGTCTACACGGGACGCTCTCGGTGGGTTCCTGTTTCATAGGGGTCTTCTCTGTGCTCTCGCGCTGCAGGGTGCGATCTCTACATCATGTAGTCTACATATGTAGCCTACAGACGTAGACTATTGATTGCACTTCCCCGCTACTGATCGGAGCACCTTTGTGAATCCCCTGCCCAACCCTTGGACCACGGCTCGTTCGCTGCTTGCCGCGGCAGTGGCCGGATCTGTGTTGACCACCGCCGCTTGCACCACTGAGGACATGGCCGAGGCCATGCCGAGCGCGACGAAATCCGCCCCGGGTGATGCCGCCGAACTGCAGCGCGACGCGGATGCGATCCGCGATGTCGGCGTCACGGGTGTACAAGTCCGGCTGGTGGCCGCTGACGGCGGTAGCACGGTGGTGACCAGCGGTGTCGCCGATATTGTGAGCAAGAGCCAGGTTCCGGCGGACGGGCATTTCCGGATGGCGAGTGCCACGAAGACTTTCACCGCTACCGTGGTACTCCAGCTCGTCGGTGAGGGCAGGCTCGCCCTGGACGACACCGTCGACAAGTGGCTGCCGGGCCTGCTGCGAGACAACGGCAACGACAGCTCGAAAATCACTGTGCGCCAACTGCTCAACCACACCAGCGGAGTGGTGTACGTACCCAGGATCCAGCTGTCCTCGCCGACCGACTACCAGCAGTACGCGAACAGTGCCCCGCCGAGTCCCGAACAGCAGGTGGCCGACGCCGCCGGGCGCAACCCGAACTTCGCTCCTGGAACCGGCTGGAGTTACAGCAACACCGGCTACCTACTACTGGGCATGATCATCGACAAGGTCACCGGTCATCAGTGGTACGAGGAAGTGAACAGCCGAATCATCGAGCCGCTCGACCTCGAAGACACCAGCTACCCCGCAACCGCGATCACCGTACCGATCCCGCACGCCACCGGATACACGCAGTGGTCGACGGGCAGACTGGTCGATACCACCGAGAGCAGGATCGGTGAGCTCGCCGGGGCAGCGGGCGGGTTGATCACCACCACCGCCGACCTCAACACCTTCTTCCTGGCACTGTTCGGCGGCAAACTGCTGCGGCCCGAGCAACTGGCCGAGATGAAGCGGACCGTCGACACCGATCCGGTGATCCGGTCGATCTTCCCCGGCGCGCGCTACGGACTCGGCGTGTTCTCGGTCGAATTGTCCTGTGGTGGTCGGTATTGGATGCACGGCGGCGACATCACCGGCTATAAGACCCGCGACGGGGTCACCGACGATGGCACTCACAGCGTCGTGGTGTCGATGTCGACACTGTTACAGGACACCGAGGATCATCAACTCGCCCAGGAGAAGGCCGCGGCGACACTCATCGATCACGCACTGTGCCGGACTCGCAAGAACTGATTCTTCCCTTGTCGACGTATCACCTTGCAAAAGAAGGGAATTCAGCGACAAGATGGTCCGATCAGCGGAATCCGGCAAGCGTCATCTCCAACCAGCTTTCCAGTACGTCCTGCTGACTGAACACCGGCGCCTGTCCGATCGCCGCCGATAGCGCTGGGTATCGGTCCTGGTTCCCGGCGAGCAGCCGTCGGCCTTGCTCCCAGAACTCGGCGCTGCCCTCCCACCCATCGGGCTGCCTCTGCACTGCCGCGCAGCCGATCAGGAACCGGTTGGCGTTGCCGACCAGCGCCACCGCGGACCGGACCGGCAACCCGGCCTCGGCAAGGGAACTCAGCATCCGATCCATGAACTCCAGGCTCCGTCCGGTCGATACCCCCAGCGTCGGGTCCAGCAGCCCCGGCCGATCGATCACGAACGCCTGGTACAACCCGCGTACGATCTGCTCGAACGCATCCAGCCCATCGCCCTCCGGCACCGGCATCCGCTCGTAGGCATCCTCGACCAACGCCGTCAACAGATCGGCCTTGTTGTCGAAATACCGGTACAGCGCCATCGGATCCACACCGAGCCCGGTCGCCACAGCCCGCATCGTCACCGCCTGAGCCCCCTTCTCCGCGATCACCGCCGACGCCCCTTCGAGAATCATCGGCCTGCTCAAAGTCCCACGCGGTGTCCGCCGCCGAATCCGCTCTGCCAACAATTCCTCCTCGGCCCGGCCGCAATGATCGACAGTTGTCGACTACAACAGTAGACGCCGGATCTGCGGGGCGCTGAACTGGCAACGCAGGTGTCCGAACCAGGCGTAGAAGTACGCGTCGCTGTCCTCTTCGGGCGTTGCCCTGTCACTTGTTGTCGAACGAAGGTTGTGGCGTCATCGGGTCGGCGGCTGAGCGGCTTCCAGTGCAGGGGCGGGACACTCCTGGGCGATTTGTCGTCGCGCTGGAAGGGACTCCACTGAGATACGCTGGCGCCCACGGACAGAGCCTCGAGTGGATCGGGCATCGGGCGGTTCTGTGACATATGGGTGGGGTCCGCTGGTTCGCGCATTCACTGAACACCGGGGTCGATCAGGTCACCCGAGTCACCAGGTTCCCGTCGGTATAAAAGCTCAGGCCAGGGTGGTGGACGCGGTCGACACGGACGCAGCGTTAGCCGCCGGGGTGATGGCGGGCACTCGGTTCTTACTGACCGATGAGCGCCGAATCGCCGAATTCCGCGCACTCACCGCGCCACACGGATCGGTCCTCGACACGGTAATCGACCTGACCGACCAACGTGTTCTCCTCGAATTCCGGTTCACGACCGACCGACACATTCACCGGAATTAACCAGGTCACATCGATCCCGATCCCGGCTCGGGCGGCTGTGTGAACTCTGTCCACCGCTGCCCGTCGAACCATCGCACTATGCCTTGGCTGTCCGGATACCAGCCGGGCGGGGGGAGCGCAGTCATGGGAGGTAGTGCGACGACAACGGGAGGAGGCTGCTTGTCTCCCACGCGGATCAGAGCTCGAATCACCACAATCGTCAACCCGACAGGGACACCGACGACCAACAGGAGGAATCATCGCGCCCGTGAGATGCTCTTCAGGGATCAGGCTTATGAGGAAGAGGCCAGTAACGCTGATGAGCAATGCTTCGACAGCGCCGATCCGACGACCCCGACCGATATTGATCTGACGACCCTGCCCCAGTGGATTCGACTGCTCGGGCACCTGTTGTGGTTCGGGTGGCGGTGGTTGCTGCACGGTTTCCCCCTGCTGGTCTTGTCGATTTGTTGGTCGATCGCGGGTGATACACGGTGGCGGCGGGGTTCAGAGTATCGGCGGAACGTGAGTGCGTGCAGGGGTTCTGTATCCACTGATGATCCGCCGATCCGGCTGACCCCCTGCGACTCGAGCGGTGAATTCGACCTGGCTGTGCTCGTGATGTACGGGTGAACGGATCGCCGAATTTTGCACGCTTACCTCGCCGTACGGCATGGATCCGGATGCGGTGACCGCCTCGACCGATCAACGCTGTTTCCCGCTTTCCGTCTCGCTGTTGACTCGAACGCGTTCTTGTCGTAGCTCGGCCGCGCTTCTCCCGTCACTCTGGCTATCCGTCAGATCTGGGGTGCCCAGTTTTCGACGGCCCTTCCTGTAATTACGTTTCGTAATGCAAACGCTACGAAACGTAATGATCGTGAATGGATCGGACTGGAATGGTGACCACCCTGACCGCCGATAAGGTTCACTTATCGGCGGTCAGCGGCTGAGGCGACAAAACCCGCTCATCGGCGACAGTCTCGATTTCGTTTCGCATTGATTCGTTTGTTTCACACGTATCCAACGCTACGATTCTGGAGTGTCGAATGTGTGTAACTATCCGGGCTGTTCACGGCTCATCAAACGGGACGGCGGTCCTGGCCGGCCATCGGAGTACTGCGACCTTCCGGATCACACGAGGTGGCGGGCGTGGCGGGAGCGGCAACGGCTGCAGCAGGAAGCTCAGGGCACGGAAGGGCCGACGGATACCGTCACTGTGACGCAACAGCGGCCGGTGACAGCAGCCCGATTACGGGCCGATGAGTTGCTGACTCAGTTCCGTGGGCTTGCCGAACAGGTGAGTGCTACGGTGCATGCCGCTGTTGCGGAAATGTCCACATTGGCTGATCCATCGGTTGCCGAGGCGCAGGTCCAAGCGGTGCAGGCGGATGCGGCTCGTCGGGTGGCCGAGGCGGAGGGGGCCGCGGTAGCTGCTGAGCAAGCCCGCAGGGAAGCGTACGAGGCGAGAGTTCTCGCCGAGTCGGCAGCCGACGACGCGGCGAATGTCGCCGAACAAGCGGAGGGGCTGATCGCGGAGGCGCACTCGGCACGCGATGACGCCCTTCGTGAAGTCGAACGTGTCACCACACAGGCGGCCGATGAGGTGTTCGCCGCGCGTAGCGCCGCCGAAGACGAGATTCGCACTGTGCGACGGGAGACCGACGCCGAAATCGAACGTGCCGCGCAGGATGCCGCTGAGCAGATCCAGCAGGCGCAACACCGTGCCGACACCGAGATCGAACGTACGCGCCGTGCGGCGGCCGCACAGGTCGACGCGGCACACTCTGAACGCGATCTCGCTGTGCAGCGGGTAGCCGACGCTGAACGCGCGACCGAGCGCGCCGAACAGCTCAGCGCCGAACGAGCCGAGGCAGTTGAGGAGGCACGGGCCGAAGTGCGCAGGGTGCGTGCCGAACTCGATGCTGTTCGTGCCGAGCTCGCCGAAACTCGCCGTGCCGCTGCTGACGAGCTCGCCGCGGTCCGTGCCGAGGCGGCCGCGGCTGTCGACAAGGTTCGTGCCGAGACTGCTCAGCACCTCGCGGCAGTCGATGAAGCGCGGACACAAACCCTTGCCCGTGCCGAACGTGCCGAAGCTCAACTCGATGAACTCCTCGCCGAAACGCGGCGCAAGCCACCTCGTACCGAGACGACCCAGGAATCCTGAAGCCGGACCGAGTACTAAAGCAGCTTAGTGCTCGGATTGTTTCGCCTACTGTTGCCGGGCGTACGTCAGGAGTGTTCGAAGTGACTGCGACACCGGGAACCAGGAGGTGTACGCGCTGCGTGGGCCCGGCTTCGCCTCCGTGCAGTTCCATCCCGAGTCGGTTCTGACCACCGATGGGATCGAGATCCTGCAACAGCTCGTCCATCATGCACTCGGCGCCGACGAAACCCGCACCACCGCAACCCGATAAGCAGTGGCGCGATTCCCTGACCGGGCGGCGCCTGCCGGCTTGCCTGAGCGGTGCTCCCGGGTCACCGGATATCGGTACCACCGAGCTGAACGTGCGCAGTCAGCCGACCGCGATCGCTGCGAAGGCCGGGTCGACGACGCGGATGAGTTCGTCGACGGCGATGGCGATTGTGCGGTCGGCGCGGCCGCTGCCGCAGTATACCTGGGTCATGGAGGTAACCGCGGAATCGAAAACGACAGTGGTGTCCGCCGTGGAGGTCAATGGGCTCACCCCACCGACCTCCATCTGCAGTTCGGCCAGGTCCTCGGCGTCAGCGGGACGCAGTCGTGAACGCGAGGTAGCCAAGTGCTTGGCCAAGGCGCCGTACGCCACTTTGGACAGAATGGGGAGCGAAGCCAGAGCGAACCCGGTCTCGGTTCGGAACGCCATCGTTTTCAGCAGACATTCGGCAGGAAGGTCGAGGTTGTTGCGAATGTCGTCGTAGGTGCGGATAGGAGGATGGTCGAATACCTCGAACGAGGCGCCTGCTTTGTGCAGGATTGCTTCCGGCGTAGCGTCGGTTGCGGTCATGGGGCAACCCTAACGTCTGTAGATCAACCCGTAGAACACGATGCTCATGACCGGCCGGTCCGAAATATCGGTCAACTGACCGTATTGGCGCACGATCCCACAGGCCGGCTTTGACAGCGATGCCGAGATCTCACCGATGGTGACTGCACCCGCCAGTACATCACCCGGGCGGACCGGTAGCAGCCATCGCAGCTCATCGAGTCCAGGGGAGACGTCGGACGCGGTGCTGGACAGGAATCGGTCGACATAGAGTCGCATGAACAGCGAGGCGACATGCCATCCACTGACGATCTCGCCGTCGAGATGGATCGCTTGCGGATCGTAGTGCCGCGCGAACTCGATCGACTGCTCACCGCTGACAGTGACCGTACCGAGGTCGTAGCGATCCCCTCCGCGCAGGTCATGGAGATACCGCACGATGCTCCCCCCATCGAGTGAATAGCTGTTGCGCAGCATCCGGATTCGACGGCCGAATCTGATTCTGAGCCAACCTCTCGGCGTTGATGAACGGAAAATCAGTGCCGAACAGGATGTGATCGTCGGTAGTGACTTCCTTCAGACAGGCCAGTGTCGGCGCCGATATCGACTGTGCGACTTCGTAGTACAAGCTGCCGATCTGCTCCCGGATCTCCGCGGCGGTGACACTGTGTCCGCCCGGGAAATTCCACGCACTCGCCAGCTCGAGCCGGGCTCTCAGATACGGGATCGCCCCGCCGGCATGAGCGACGATCAAAGTCATTCCGGGATAGCGGCCCAAGGTCCCCCGGAAGATCAAGTCCGCGACGGTGCGGGTGGTGTCCATGACGAAGTCGACGACCACCGGCGGGACCGCCGAGGACATGCACCCGCACGTAGAACCAGGAGTCGGATGCAGAAACGCTGTGACTCGCCGATCGTGCAGGGTCGCGAACACTGGCTCGAACGCCGGGTCCGCGATCGATCGACCGGCAGCCACGGTTGGCAACACCACACCGTCGAGGCCCAATTCGTCCAGGCCGTAGGCGATCTCGCGGACAGCGGCGTCCGGGTCGTGCCAGGGCAGCGAACACAAACCGCCGAACCGGCGAGGATGGTCGCGGATCAGTTCCGCAGTCCACTCGTTTACTGCCCGGTCGAGCCCCGGCACCGCTGCTGCGGCTGCGGGCAGGATTACCGAGGTCACCGCGTGCTCGATGCCGATGGCGTCGAGCATCGCGAGCGAGTCTTGCGGTGACCAGCGTGGTAACGGCACTCCCGGAGCCATCTCGGTCACCCCCAGCGTTCGCAGCCGTGATGTCAACTGCGGGAAATAGCAGTGGTGGTGGGTGTCGATAAGGCTCATCGAACTCGGGTCCTTCCTGTGGGAGGTGAGTACTGCGAGCCCGGCAGGTTTGGGACGGCAGCACCCTCGGTGACCCGGCCCGGCTTGCATAGTGCTTGCGCTCCGGGCGCGGAAGATCGTGGCGAATGATCTACCCGCGCCCGGTGGCACCGTCACAACGGCACGCGTGGGAGTTCTGCGAGAGCGCGTTCGATTTCCTCCGCGTTGGTGTCGAAGTCCTCGAGTTCGCCGGCGAGGAAGGCATCGAATGCGGCGAGGTCGAAATGGCCGTGCCCGGACAGACCGAACAGGATGACCTGCGGGGTACCGGATTCTCGGGCCGCCAGCGCCTCCTCGACCGCGCCGCGCAGCGCGTGCGAGGATTCGGGTGCCATCACAAACCCTTCGCTGCGAGCGAAGCGGATCGCTTCAGCGAATACCTCGTTCTGTTGATATGCGCGGGCTTCGACGTAGCCCTGATCGTGCAACAGACATAGCGTCGGTGCGTCTCCGTGGAAGCGCAGCCCGCCGGCATGGATCGGCGCGGGCACGAATCCGTGTCCCACGGTGCGCATTGGTAGCAGCGGACCCAGTTTTGCGGTGTCGGGGTAGTCGTAGCCGTAGGTGCCTCGAGTGAGAGTCGGGCAGGCAGCCGGCTCGGCGGCGACGAAACGGGTGGGCCGGGCGCCGCTGAGCCGGTCGGGCATGAATGGGAAGGTCAGTCCGGCGAAGTTGGAACCGCCACCGACACAGCCCACCACAACGTCGGGGTAGTCGTCGACGAGTTCGAGCTGCTTGCGGGCTTCGAGGCCGATCACGGTCTGATGCAGGACGACATGGTTCATCGCTGAGCCGAGCGCGAAGTTGGTGTCCTCGCGTGCGAGTGCGTCCTCGATCGCCTCGGAGATCGCGATACCCAGGCTGCCAGGGGATTCGGGGTTCTCGGCGAGGATCTTGCGTCCGGCGTCGGTCAACGAGGTCGGCGAGGGATGCACCTCGGCGCCCCATGTCTGCATCAACAACCGCCGGTAGGGCTTCGCTTCGTAGGAGGTTTTGACCATGTAGACCACCACGTCGAGGCCGAACAGTGAGCCGGCGAACGACAATGCCGAGCCCCACTGTCCGGCACCGGTTTCGGTGGTCAGGCGCCGAATGCCCTCCTCGGCGTTGTAGAACGCCTGCGGGATTGCGGTGTTGGGTTTGTGCGAGCCTGCCGGTGAGACGCCTTCGTACTTGAAGTAGATGCGTGCCGGGGTGTCCAGGGCACGCTCGAGACGGTCGGCGCGGTAGAGCGGGGATGGGCGCCACATGCGGTAGAGATCGCGGACCGGGTCGGGGATGTCGATCCAGCGCTGCGAGGAGAATTCCTGGTCGATGATCGCCTGCGGCAGCATCGGGGCCAGATCCTCGGGTTTGAGCGGCTGCAGTGTTTCCGGGTGAAGGTATGGCGCGAGCGGAGTCGGCAGGTCGGGCAGAACGTTGTACCACTGCTGTGGCATCTGGTCCTCGGTAAGCAGAATCTTCTTCATCGCATCACTTCCTGCTCAGAACTGGGGCGCTGCGCTGGGGGCGCGCAGGGTGCCCAGGTGGGGGTGCCACAGGTGGTCAGGGTTCTCCTCGACCGTGCGTGTGATCTCACGCATCGCGGTCAGCGCCGCCGGCTCGCCGTCGTCGTAGACATCGCCCTGCAGCATCTCGAGCACGTCGGTGCGGTAGCGGGGGTCGGCGACGAAGGCGGTAAACAAGATGTTGAGCCGGTAGTAGATGGAGATGAACTCGTACCAGTTGCGGACCGCGCGGCGCAGTTTGGTCTCATACGGCGAGAAGGCGGCCTTGGTGAACCCCCCGTTCTCGGCGGCGGCGATGATGTCGTAGGAGGCGATGCGGGCGCTGTTCATCGCGACACTCACCCCGCTGGAGAAGATGGGGTCGACGAAGCGGGCCGCGTCTCCGATCATCATCCAGCCGTCACCGCAGATCTCGCTCATGGCATAGCTGTAGTCGCCTTCGGCTTTGAAGGGGCGTACCTGCTCACTGCGCCGCAGGGCTGCGGCCAGGTCGGGTCGGCTGTCAACTGCCTGCCAGAAGAAGCCTTCCAGGTCCTGCCGGGCTGCGTTGAAGTGCTTTTTCTGGGTCACCACGCCGATACTGGTGATGGTGTCGGTGATCGGGATCTGCCAGACCCAGGTGTCGGTGATCGGCAGGAAATGGATGAAGATGAAGTCGGCTCGGCGGCCGTCGACGGCAAGCGCGGACCGGTCGAGATCTTCGAACCAGGCGTGCACAGCGTACTGGTCGAACACCGGGTCGGGGACCTTGACCTTGAGCTGACGCCCGAGCAGGGTGTGCCGTCCGCTGGCATCGACGACCATCCCGACACGTAGCTGTGAGCTGCGTCGGCCCATCGCGAAGTTGATGATTGGTTGTGGCTGGTCGAGGTCGACGTGTCGCACGCGCACGCCCTCGTAGACCGCGGTCCCCAGGGAATGGCAGTGTTGCAGTAGCATCAGGTCGAACTTGCCGCGATCGACGTGGTAGGTGTACTCCTGGTCGACTCCGGCCTGGTCACGTTCTTTGAATTCCACCTCGGCGGCGCGGAATCCGTGCGAAAGCTGAAACCCCATGTCGGCGATATCAGCTGCGGCCGCGGAGGTCCACGCGGCACCGTACTTGCGGGGAAAGTTCTCCTGCTCCATCTTGTTGAGCGCACCGATGTCGGCCAGCACAGGTGTGGTGGCCGGGATAAGTGATTCTCCGACGTGGGGCCGGGGGAAGAGCTCGCTTTCCAAGACCACGCACGACAGGCCTGCCTGGGCGAGGTAGGAGGCGATTGTCGAGCCTGCCGGGCCTCCGCCGATGATGCCGATATCGAAGTCGACGTCAGACACGGGAATCCCCCTTCTGCAGTTCCAACCGGGTTATCAAAGCGCCGATCGCGGTGAGATCGGCGAAGTTCTCGGCGAGCATCTCGTCGACGGGAACGTCGACGCCGAACTTTTCGTGGATGAATGACACCAGTCGCATCGTCGACAGCGAGGTGAGGATTCCGAGCTTGAGAAGCTGGGTGCTCTCTTCGAGAGCGAACTCGGGGTCGTGCAGTATTCGAGATTGGATGAACTCCTGGACAGTGCGGATGATCTCAGGATCGGCCATAGGTGAAACTCCCCTGAATAGTGTCGGTACGCCGACCAACACTAGGAGCATCGGCCCGGCGTCGTCGTCAGTAGAACGGCTACCGCCGCTCGAGCTCGTATCCTCCGAAATATGTAGCACCCGTTCGTATTACGGTTCTAGTGTCCGTCGGTCGAAGGTGGCTACCGTGCGACCGCGAACCTACTGTCGTGCCATGCAGCTGGATCAGTATTCGGGGCACGCCACCCTCTTGGAGGCGATCACCGCCCAAGGTGAACACATGGCCGACACGACCGCGGACTTCTTCACCCCGGAGGAGTGGGAGCAGTGCGCCAGGCTGGGTCTTACCGGGCTCAGTGTCGCGGAGAAGTACGGCGGCCGCGGTTTCGGCTTCACCGAGACCAGCGAGCTCATACGAGCGTTCGGTCGCCAGTGCCCGGACATGGGACTGGTGTTCTCGGTGGCGGCACACCTATTCGCATGCGCGATGCCGCTATACGAACACGGATCGTCGGCCCTTCGTGAACAGATTCTGCCAGGGTTGGCGAACGGGCGCCTGGTCGGGGCCAACGCGATCACCGAAGACGAGGCTGGAAGCGACGTCGCGGCTCTGACTACTACCGCCGAGCGAGTGGCCGGCGGCTACCTACTGACCGGGCACAAGTCCTTCGTCAGCAATGCGCCAGCGGCCGACATCTTCCTCGTCTACGCCAGCACCGACCCCGATTGCCGGCATCTTGGCATCAGTGCCTTCGTCGTCGATCGCCACAGTCAGGGGCTGACCATCGGGGCGCCGCTGAGCAAAGCCGGGCTGCAGCGATGCCCCGCCTCCTGGGTGCGATTCGACCGCTGCTTCGTCCCTTCCGAACGACTGCTGGGCAGCCCCGGACAGGGCATGGCGATCTTCCAGTCCTCCATGCGCTGGGAGAGAACCTGCCTGTTCGCCGCCTACCTCGGGCAGTCCGAGCGGCTGCTGCATCGGTGTGTCGACCACGCGCGCCGTCGCGAACAGTTCGGCCGCCCGATAGGCGACAACCAAGCGATCTCGCACCGTCTGGCCCGGATGAGGCTGCGCACCGAAGCCGCACGACTACTGCTGCAACAGGCCTGCCGCGCACTCGACGAGGGATACCGAGCCACCAGCGAGATCGCCATGGCCAAGCTGGCGGTCAGTGAGAACGCCGTGCAGACCGCGCTGGAAGCGCTGCAACTGTTCGGCGGCTCGGGGATCCTCGCCGGCACAGGAATCGAGCAGGCGTTGCGCGATGCACTGCCCTGCACGACCTTTTCCGGAACCTCTGAGATGCAGCTGGAACAGATCGCCGTGGAGCTGGGGCTATGACACTGCAGCACCTGGTGAGCGATCACGCCGCTCGTACTCCGCAGGCCCTAGCCGTTGCCGGGCCCGACGGTGAGCTGACATACCGTGAACTCCACACCCGCGCTGAGCATTACGCTGCCCGGTTGCACGCGCTCGGTGTCCGCCGCGGTGATCGGGTCGCACTGTGGATGGTCAAGAGCACGGAGACCGTCGCGCTGATGCAAGGCGTACTCCGTTCAGGTGCAGCGTATGTGCCCCTGGATCCGACCGGCCCACTCGAACGCGCCCGAATAGTGATCGCCGACTGCCGACCCCGCCTCGTTCTCACCGATGCCGCGCACGCGACGATGTTGACTAACACCGAACTGGACGTTCCGGTGCGCACTGCCGAATCCCTCGCTGCCGTCGCACCTGACGCATTGGTGCCCTGGGCCGGTCGCGATGAGGGGCGCGAAGTCCGGGTCGAGCCCGAACTCGACGACCTGGCTTATATTCTCTACACCTCCGGCTCCACTGGTACTCCCAAAGGGGTGTGCCTGTCGCACCGCAACGCGTTGGCATTCATCGACTGGGCGGCGGCAGAACTGGCCGCAACCGAGCAGGATCGATTCTCGAATCACGCCCCCTTCCATTTCGACCTGTCGGTGCTCGATCTCTACGTCGCCTTCGCCACCGGGGCCTCGGTGCATCTGATCAGCGAAGGCGCCGCCTACTCGGCCCCGGCACTGGTAAGATTCCTGTCCGAGCGTCGGATCACTGTCTGGTACTCAGTGCCCTCGGCGCTGGTACTGATGGCCCAGTATGGCGGACTGCTCACCACCCGCCCGGAGCACCTACGGGCCGTGCTGTTCGCAGGTGAACCATATCCCCTGCCGCACGCGCGGGCCCTGCGCGCACATCTGCCTCTGGTCCGGATGCTGAACCTCTACGGTCCCACCGAGACAAACGTCTGCCTGTTCCATGAGGTCGGCGCCGTGGGCACCCAACCTCTTCCCATCGGTGTTCCCTGCTCGGGCGACAAGGTCTCTGTCGTGTGCCCGGACGGCACCCTCGCCGAACCCGGTGAGGTCGGCGAACTCGTCGTCGAGGGGCCATCGGTGATGCTCGGATACTGGGGGCGCAGACCACTGGCGGGCAAGCCATACGCCACCGGTGATCTGGTCGTGCATCGCGATGGCGTGTACCACTACCGGGGACGCAAGGATTCGATGGTAAAAATCCGCGGACACCGGGTCGAACTCGGCGAAATCGATACTGTCCTGCATACCTGCCCGGGTATCGCCGCCGCCGCTGCCATCGTCGCCGGCGCCGGCCTGCAAGCAAGGCTCATCGCCTTCGTCGTCGCCGACACCGCACCTGGACCGACCCTGCTCGAGATCAAGACACATTGCGCCCGGCACCTGCCGCCCTACATGATCATCGACGAGGTGCGGGCGCTCGACAGCCTACCCCGCACGAGTACCGGCAAGACCGACCGTCGCCGACTCGGCGAGATGGTGCAGCCGTGACCGCTACGTCGCCGGGGCTCTGGCCCAAGCCTCCCTCGCCGGAACGTTTTTCGGCGGGGCGCTGTTGGCGATATGGCTCTACCCCGGATGGTCGGGACCGCACGCCAGTCCTATTGTTTTCCAGCTGTTCCTGGGCTGTGCGCTGTCGATCACCGCCGTCAGGTGAAAACCGTGACACCTCGCTCACCGTGCCGTGGTTCAGCCTGTTGTGACGGCTTGTGTTCGGGCGGTCCGCCTAGTCGGCCACATCCCCACCAGCAGACCCGCCACAACCACCGCGATGCCGCCGATCTCGGCGAGCCCGGGATCGCCGGTCCCGAGCAGCATCGACGACGCCAACGCACCGACCGGGATGAACCCGGAGAACAAGCCTGCCTTCTCCGCACCCAGCTTGGGCAGCGAGGAGTACCAGCAGAAGAACGCGAAGGCTGTCACCACCGTCGCCAAGTACAGCAGCGCCCCCGCTTCGGCCATGGTCGGAACCCGCAGACTGGCCCTGCCCTGGACGAGTAGCCCCGTGACCAACAACAGCGGAACTGCGGCCACCGCCGAATACGTCGATACCCGGACCGCGCCCAAACGGGGCAGCAATGGGACCGCCAACAATGAGAATGCTGCTTCACACACCAGCGCCCCCACAGCCAGCCCCAAGCCCAGCGCCGACGTCCGGCCCAGCCCTGCCAGCAATACTGCGCCCGCAGTGACGATCACAGCGGCGAAAACCAGACGTGCTCGGGGCGGCTGCCGCTGCATCAGCGGGGTGCTCAAGGCAAGCAGGACCGGCACTGCGGCAACGATTGTGCCCACCATGGCCGGATCGGCGTGCCGGGTCGCCTCGACGATGAAAATGTTGAAGGCGGCAAGGCCGGTCCCGGCCAGCGCGACGATCAACAGCACATCCCGCGCACTCAGACGTAAGTGGGGCAGCCGAGCAGCGCTCATGATCACCAGGAGAGCGATCGCACCTCCGGCGTAACGCAGCGCCTGGCCACCATAGACTGGGTAATGGTGTAGCAGCGGCGCCACCGCCGCCGAGGTTCCCACACAGAACGTAGCCGTGGCCGCGGCGATGATCCCGGTCGACTCCGTCGTCACTCTGTTTCCTCCTCCATCAGCACTACGGTGCTCGGCCGAAATCCTGACTCAAATGCCTGAGATGTGCCTGCCCCGGCGCGGACCCGCCGCCCGGTCGTAGCGTTGCGGCAGTTCGCTGATGTTGTCGCCTACCTTGACCAGCCCCAGCTCGTAGGCGTAAATCACCACACTGACCCGATTCTTCACGCCCAGTTTCATCAGCAGATTCTGCACGTGCGATTTCACCGTGCTCTCCCGCAAACGCATACGCAGAGAGATATCGGTATTGGAGTACCCTTTCGCCAACAGGCGCAGCACATCTCGCTCCCTGTCGGTTATCGTCGTCGGGGTCGAATCGGGCTCGGCCGGTACCGAGTGATCGTGTGTCGGACCAGTGCTCGGATAGAACGTGTAGCCGCCGGCGAGCATCCGAATGGCCGAGACCACCTCCTGCGGATGAGCCCGAGACAACACCATCCCCCCTGCCTGCCCCGGCGCGGACCCGCCGCCGATCGGGTTGCTGTGAGCTGTGGTGGTCTCGACCATGCCAAGATACCGGCAGTTCGATACGCCGACAGGGGAATTGATCAGCGCACGGATCGCATGCTGGGGATCGGGCTGGTCATCGGTCGATCCGACCACGACAACGGCAGGCTCGAGTTCGGCGATCTGACGTACCGCTGTCCGGCACGAGCCCGCCTCCCCGGCCACCGCCAACCCATGGGCGGCCTCGAGTGCCTTCTTCAATCCGATGCGCATCAGTTCCCGGTTGTCGAGGAGTAGTACGCCCGTTGTATGGTCCACACCTCACCTCTCCATGAATATCTCCAGGAGTGGCGGTCACCGCAGGGCATTTGTGCAGCGTCGGACAATTCCCTGAATGTATCCATAGATCCGCCCCTGGCAGAGCGGACACCTCGCCGGCCAGCGAAGCGCTACTGCACTGGGGCGAGCAAGTTTTCGGATTTTGTCACGCACAGATCGACAACGGAATATGCATCTAACGGCACATTGGATCCCCCTTCATCGAGCACGATCAAACGCCAATTCGAAAGACCTACCCATTGGGTCGACAACCGCAGCCGATCGGCGATCCTTTCCGAAGCGTACGACTCTCCGCAACGGCCCGCCACACCGAAATAGAGGCATTTCTGGCCAGTTCGGAACGTCTGCGCCTCGATACACGGGCAGTGGCCCACTCGCCGACAACGGTGCTCGCAGGTAACTGCCGGGTCAGTTGGCGACTACAGCGCTGGTAGCAATGCGCCGAATGGCACCTACTTGCGCTTGCTGCGCCGCGTAGGTCGGACGCTTGGCCGCCGAACCTTCTGGGCCATACCGGTGTGTCCAAGGACACAACCACTGCACTCTCGTGTGTGAAAAACTCAGAGCTGCAATGTCATTCACGATCCGCGCGCTGCTCTACCCGTCTGCTCGTGAGCGGTGTGCTACCCGCCGCTGCGGTGAGCTGCTGGGCCGGTGGTCTGCGCTGAGTCGGCTGCTCATCGGCGACATCGCTCGCGGCCGCACGCCGATCCGGTCACGGACCCGGAGACCGAATGACCAACCGTGTCGATACACCCGTGCAGCGTATGCTGCCGATCTTCGGAACGTTCGCGTTCTTCGACTGGTGCAACACCCTGTCCGCAGCCCAGTTCCGGGACTCGATCCTCGGTAACCAACGCCACCCTCTCGCAGGCCCGCCCAAGCCGCTCGGGAAGACCTGTTCCGGGGCCGCAAGGAATTCATCGGCGCCTGGATGAGTGGGCCGGTCACCGACGAGCAGGTCATCGATACCTTGAAACCGGTTCATTGTCGATCAGCTCATCCTGATCAAGAACGAAAGCTACATCGCACCGATCCTGTCGGGGTTCCAGGAGTTCTGGATCAGTTGTCGGAAGCGGTGATCAGCTCCCTGCCTCGCCGTTATTTTCGGTACTGAGTGTGGTCGGCAGCAGTTACGCTCCGACAGGTGTTCCCACTTTCACATGCCGTGGCTTTCGCCGTCGCAGCCTTGATCATCATCGTCATTCCGGGCCCCAACGTGTTGTTCGCCATCGGCCGAGCGTTGACTCTGGGACGCCGGTCCGCGGTCCTCTCGGTCGCAGGCACCGTCGCCGGATCGTTCGTACCTTTGGTCGCTGTGTCATTCGGCCTTGGGGCGGTATTACTGGCTTCATCGCTGTTGTTCCTGATCGTGAAAGTTGCCGGAGCCGCGTATCTGATCTACTTGGGCATCGCGACGATCCGGCAGCGGAAGAAGCTGGTGGAGGCCTTGCGATCGAAAGTCCCTAGCGGCAGCGGAGTCCGCGTGTTCAGGCAGGGATTCATCGTCGGTGCTACCAATCCGAAGACGATCGTGTTCTTCGGTGCGGTCCTTCCGCAATTCGCAGTACCGACGCAGGGAGCCCTGCCCGTGCAGTTGCTGATCCTGGGCGCGATCTTCCTTGCCATCCAAGCGCTTTCGGACGGTAGTTGGGCGCTGCTGGCAGCAACGGCGCGGTCGTGGTTCGTTCGTTCTCCACGTCGCCTCGAAACTGTGGGCAGCACCGGCGGGTTGATGATTATCGGAGTCGGTGCGGGGATGGTGCTGACCGGCGCCGACTAACCGTGGCCGACGAACTGTCCCCAGGGGCGACGAAGCTCGGCATCCGTGGAACAGTTGCCATGGGGCGGGGATGCGCCTTTTCATCGTTTGCCGGATCGCCGGCTGGATGAGGCGGACCCCGCGGCCAGGGTGCCCGTATCGGCGGGGTTCATCGAGAGGTCCTGCGCCGGATACGACCTCACCAGACGACCTATAGCAGTCGGTTTCTCCAATGGGGCGATCATGGCCGCAGCCCTGTTGACGACCCGTCCTGGCCTGCTGGCGGGGGCGATCCTGTTCCGGCCACTATCCCCGTTCACTCACGATCACCGTTACCTTCTGGACGGTACGCCAGTGCTGATAATCGACGGTGCGAAAGACAGTCGCAGATCATCCGGGGATGGTCTGCGACTGGTCGAACGGCTATGTCGTGCTGGAGTATCGGTGACCCATCATGTATTGCCGGTTGGCCATTCGATCACTGTCGAGGACGGAGAGATCGCACGGGAATGGCTCCGAGTGCTCGAGCGCATCCACGTCGTCGTACCGCTTGGAGACGTCCGCGATGTCGCGGATCGTGGCGGTCATCTCGAATCTCTCCTCGGTACCGCGTGGGGTGTCTGGTGCTGCGTTGTCGCTGATGGGTCGGACGATGCTGCTGGGTTGGCGGTCGAGATGATCTCCGTCAGGGCGGCGGCATGTGCCTCGAACGCCTCCCGCCCGAGGGCGCTCAACTGCAGGTGGGTGTGGCGGACCCGGCCGTTGCTGGTCTTGCGGATGGTGACGAACCCGGCGTTCTCCAGGTGGGAGACATGTTTGGAGAGCACCGAGTCGCTGATGCCGATGCTGTCGCGGACGAAGCCGAACTCCGCCCAATCGGCCGCGGCCAGAATGGCCATGATGGACAACCGGGGCTGTCGATGGATTATCTCATTGAACCTGGGGGCCACCATGGTCACGACGGCCTAGCGGTCAGCGAGACCCGGATGACCCGCCGCAGCCAGGGGGTCGAGGCGACGAAGAGCAACACCATCGCCGCACCGGCGATAGTGTGCGGGTGCGCTACATCGGCCGAGCGCAGACCGATCGCGGCCACCAGGTAGACCCCAAGTGCCGCGAGCGCGACGGTGGCCTGCGCGTTGCGGACCGGACCGGCTTGACCGAACCGGTACGGCTGGACGCGCTGCGAACTCTTGGCCGCGGCGGTGATCAGCACCAGCGCGGTGAGACCGGCCACCATCAGCAGGATCATGTTCTCGTAGTCCGCGGCGGCGACCACGAGCCAGGTCGCTGCGGCGCTGCCGAGCACGTACGACCATGGCATCGGCTGCCGCGCGGCCTCGGCGGTCACCTGATCGCGCCGGTTGGCGATATCGCGCATCGCCTGGTCGGCGCCGCTCACATCCGGCTGCCCCATGCTGTGCCTCCCCTTATCGGTTCCGGGCGGGATGCCCGGAACAACGACTTGTCGATATGGAAAGTAGCAGACGGCTTTCCATATCGGCAAGTTGTCTGGGAAGGTTGGGTAACCGAGTTGAGCGGCCCCGCCGCGTTATCGGGCGGCGTCGACGATGTGCCGGGCTGCCACAGATCAGCGTTCTGCTTGTCCAGCACAGCGAGGAACGTGGTCTGGGTCAGGTCGAGGCAGTTCTCCTCGTACCTAGTTCGGGGCCGTTCGGCGCCTCGCGCGGATTCCGGCCCAGCCGATCCAGGGTGTATGGCCACGATCGTGTCGTCGGCCCGCGTGGAGTTCAGCAGGTCGGTCGGGCCAGGAAGAGCGACGGTCGCTCCGGTCTTCTCTATGGTTGACGTCCTCCTTGGCCTGAAGGACCAAGGATTCCTCCCAGCGTCCACACCGGACGCTCTCGGTGGGTTCCTGTTTCACCGAGGCCCGCTCTCCGCTAGGCGGAAAGACTCACAGCCCCTCCGCAGGCATTTAACCTCTCGGCCCGCCCGGCCACGAGGATATTGACCGCCGCATTCAGATCACGGTCATGCGTCACACCGCACCCGCATGTCCAGATACGCACAGGCAAGGGTTTGCGGTCCCCGACCACACCACACACCGAACACCTGCGGGTCGAGGGCAACCACCGGTCCACCTTATGGAAACTCCGCCCGTACCGGGCGGCTTTCTCCTCCAGCATCCGGGTGAACATCCCCCACCCGGCATCATGCACCGACTTCGCCAACCTCGTCCGCGCCAACCCCTTGACACACAAGTCCTCCACGAACACCGCTTGGCTCTCACGGATGATCCTCGTGGACTGCTTGTGCGCCCAGTCTCGGCGGGTATCGGCCACCCGCGCGTGCGCTTTCGCCACCCGCAGACGAGCCTTGGCCCGATTGGCCGAACCCTGCTGTTTGCGCGACAACCCTTGTTGCGCCTTCCGCAGGCGGCGTTCGGTCCGCCGCAGAAACCGAGGGTTCTCGATCGTGCGACCGTCCGACAACACCGCGAACACCGCCAACCCCAGATCGATCCCCACCTCCGCCTCGACCGGCGGCAACGGTTGCTCATCGACAGCGACGACGAACGACGCGAAATACCGGCCGCCCGCGTCCTGGATCACCGTCACACTCGATGGCTCCGATGGCAACTCCCGCGACCACCGCACCGCGATATCCCCGATCTTCGGCAAACGCAACTTGCCGCCCGGGGTGATCGCGAAGCGGGCGTTGCGGGTGAACCGGATCGCCTGGCGCGTGTCTTTGCGGGACCGAAACCGCGGGGGCGCGACCTTCGCGCCTGTGCGTGTGCCGGTGGCCGAGGCGAAGAAGTTGCGGTAGGCGGTGTGCAGATCAGCCAACGCTTGTTGCAGCACCACTGCCGATACTTCGGTCAGCCAGGCGCGTTCCGGGGTTTTCTTCGCCATCGTCAACTGGTGCGACAACACCGCGTCCGTCGGGTACGGCAGCCCGCTGGTGTGGGCGGTCCGGCGGGTGCGCAGGGCGTCGTTGTACACCACCCGCGCGCATCCGAACGCCCGCGCCAGCGCGTTCTGCTGGCCGGGGGTGGGGTAGACGCGGAAGGTGTACCGCAACTGCATGATCCCGATCCTAGGTGCGGCACCCCTGATGCGCGTACCGTTTCACGGTTGCGTCCAATAGCGTGCCAGGACATCGGGCAACTCAACGGCCCCGTTCAGGGCACGCTCGGGCCTTGGCGGCCCTCCCACGCGGGCCTTCACCACCGCCCTGACCGGCGGCGCACTGGCCCGCACCCGGTAGCGGTGTTGAGGTCGCGACTGGCTTATTCCGATTGCGTATATCGGAATAAGCGGAACATGTCATTTCTTATAAAGCAAAGTAGCTGTTCAGGCCGCCTACTCTGCTAGTGCCTCTGCTCGAAAGGTTAGCCTGGTAATTAGGTCAAGCCTGCGGACCTTCGAAGGTCCGCAGGCAGGCAGTGGGTTGTGGTCGGGAGGAGTCGGGTTTGGCGTCTGCGGTTGTGCCTCATGACGTGGCCGAGGCGCGGCGGGTTTTGACCGGTCTGGGTTTGGAATGTTCGGCCGCGGTTCCCGAGACGACGAATGCCGAGTACGGGGCGTTCGTTTCTGTGGTGGGCCGCGGGTCTGTCCGGTTCCGGGTGGGCAAGCTGACACCGGCGAAAGTCGGTCTGTTCGTTGCGGTGTGGCGACGGGCGGCTGATGGGTCGACGGAGCCGTTCGCCGGCGAGGACGGCGTCGATTTGCTGGTGATCACTGTTCGGGAGGGGCGGTGCTTCGGTCAGTTCGTGTTCCCGAACGCCGCGTTGGTCGAGCACGGTATCGTTTCTGTGGCCGGCCGAGGCGGGAAGCGCGGGTTTCGTGTGTATCCGCCGTGGTCCGCGACGGCGAACAGTCAAGCGATGCGGTCTCGGGAATGGCAGTGCGACTACTTTCTCGATCTCACCGACAGCCACATAACTGATCTGCCGAGGGCGCAGCGGCTCTACGACATGCTGCTGCAGCCCACGTCGAGCGAGGCTGCCCACACGGCCGACAAGCACTGAAGGGTCTGCGCCATTCATCATCCCAAGGTCACAGGTCGGCATCAGTACGCTCACGCGTCTTCTTGTCGGTCTTGCTCGGCCTGCCCCCGCTCCATTTTGGGTCCAGGGCCGCGAATCCATGCTCGTTGAAGTCGTGGATCACTTGGCGCACATAACCTTCGGTGACCTGCATCAGCTTTCCGATCAACGGCACCGGTTGACCTTGCGCCGACGCCATCACCACGATCGCGCGCCGCATCCGCACCGGCTGCTTGCTCGTGCGCGCGATCTGCTGCAATCTCCGCCCCTCTTCCGGGGTCACCGGCCGAACGAACACACCGGGTCTACGTGCCATCTGCACCACCTCCACCGGGCATGATCGCCAGCTCAACGCCAACGATCAACCCGCCGCGTGGGCCAACCGGATTACCCAGCCAACCTTTCAGGCCGAGGCACTAGCGACCCGCTAGTGCCTCGGCTCATCGACCACGCCCAAACCTTCACTGTCGTGCACAGGAGTACGGAACGAATCGGCCGTAGTGCACACACGAGCCCAGACCATGGGATAGTTCACCCTCCTGTGCATGTCACCTGTTCACGACTATCAGCCCGGGCGGAGAACCTCGGACTTCGGCACTGGGGGACGGTCTCAGCCGTATCGCTCGACGAGCGCGTTGCCGATCGAGGCCAGGTGCTCTCGCACGCCCGGAGGGCCGGTCACCTCTAGCGATTCGACCAGCCAGGCAAGCTCGCCGGCGAGCGTGTACTCGCTGTGGCCACGGATCACGACCTCGATGCGGCCGTCGGTCGTGGAACCTCCCACCTCGAGCCGGTCACCGAACGCCATCCGGAGCATGTCTATCCCGTGAGGCACGCATACCGCCTGGACCTCGAGGGGCGTTCGCTTGCGGTCGATCTCGTCGGCGATCTCGCGCCAGCTCTCGGCGAGGTCGAAGTCCTCGGGTCGGTGCACGGGATCGTCGGTCGGTTCGGCGGACGATACGCGGTCGATCCGGAAGGTCCGCCTGCCTGCCTCGGTATTGGCGACGAGGTACCACGACGGACCTTTGGCGACGATGCCCAGCGGGTGGACGGTTCTCTCGGTTTCGGTGCCTGCGCGGTCGACGTAGCCGAGCCGCACCTGAACGCCGCGGATCACCGCGTCTTGGAGTTCGTCGAGGAAGCGAGGTGGTCGGTGCTCGATCCGACTCGACCCCCATCGATGCGGGTCCTTGACCAACGACGACGCTGCTGCCTCGGCTTGCACCCGGAAGGGCTCCGGCAGGGCGTGGACGAGCTTGCGCAGCGCTGCTTTCACGGTCGGCGTCGCAGCCGAGGCCGGGCCCGCGACCAGGAACAGGGCGCGGGCCTCACTCGCGGTCAACCCGGACAGGTCGGTGCGGGCACCGCCAACGAGACGCCAGCCGCCGCCTCGGCCCTGCATGGAATACAGGGGAACCCCGGCCATGGCCAGGGCGTCGAGGTCGCGGCGGGCGGTGCGCTCGGAAACCTCCAGCTCTCGGGCGACTTCTGCTGCTGTCACCTGCTCGCGCCGTTGCAGCAGCAGGAGGATAGCCACCAGCCGGTCTGTTCTCACCCTCACAACTTTTTCACATAAACCGGTCATGAGGTGACCGGTTTCGGTCGTCAAGATAGCGATATGACTTCACCGACGAGACCCACGACCCACGAACCAGGGCCTATCGGGGGTGCGCCGCCACCACCTTCGGGCACCTTCGTCTCCTGATCACCCCGAAAAGATAGAGAGGAAATGCAATGTTTGATCCGACCGATTTTCCCGAGCCCACTCTTATTGCAGTCAATGGTGTGGAACTCGAAGTTTTCGAAGCAGGCCGACACAATGCGGGAAAACCCATTGTGCTCTGTCACGGCTGGCCCGAGCTGGCCTTTTCGTGGCGCTACCAGATGCCTGCGCTTGCCGAAGCGGGCTACCATGTCATCGTCCCCAACCAGCGGGGATATGGCAATTCATCCCGTCCGACCGAAGTAACAGACTATGACATCGAACATCTGTCGGGTGATCTCGTCGCACTTCTCGATCACTACGGATACGAGGATGCCACCTTTATCGGCCATGATTGGGGCGCAGCTGTCGTTTGGGGGCTGACCCTATTGCATCCGAACCGGGTAAACAAAGTGATAAACCTGAGCTTGCCCTATCAGGAGCGCGGAGAGAAACCCTGGATCGAGTTCATGGAAGAAGTGTTCGGCAGTAACTTCTATTTTGTTCATTTCAATCGACAGCCAGGTGTTGCAGACGCTGTACTCGAAGAAAATACATTCCGGTTCCTTCGTAACCTGTACCGGAAGAACGAGCCCCCCAGGGAGCCTCAGCCAGGTATGATGATGATCGATCTCGCCAGAGCGGAAACACCACTCGGCGAGCCCGTGATGAGCGACAGTGAACTGGCCGTTTACGTCTCCGCCTTCGAATCAACAGGGTTCACGGGCAGTATAAATTGGTACAGAAACCTCGATCGCAACTGGCACTTGTTGGCGGAGGTGAACCCGATCATCCAACAGCCCACACTCATGGTCTATGGCACCAGGGACATGGTCGCGAGGTCTGAAAAACTGGCAGAGTTCGTGCCCAATGTGGAAGTGGTCGATCTGGATTGTGGTCATTGGATCGAGCAAGAAAAGCCGGAAGAAACAAACCGAGCGATTTTGAAATGGCTGGAACAGCAGGGTGACGCCTAGCCCAGAATTTCATGCGGCCGGCGGCCCGGCCTGACCGGATTACGATTCGTCAGTCACGCGACCGTTCCGGTCGCGTGACTGTGACGGGTCGGCCCGGTCAGCGGGTCGGCCGTCGGCTTCCACTGTCCGGAGAGCGTGCCTTTCTGGCCGTCGGAATGGTGTCGGTGCCGGTCAGGCAACTCCCAGCACAAAAATATAGTTCAGCCTGCCCGTTTGACGTGACTTTTCTCCCTGATGCTCCTCGACCTCCTATGCGAGGGCATCTGATTACACGCGGTGGAGGTCCCCTGACCCGCCCTCGTCGTCATGGATCTGCACATGGTTGTGTGTTGTGCGCGGTGCACTATCACGTGTGCGCGATGCTGGGCTGCGATGTGAAGCGGGAATTGAACCCGCGCACTGCCCACCGTGCGCCTGAGTGAACCGATTACCCGTCGGCTCAGCGGGTTCGTGCACGCTTCCGCGACGACTACCTACTCCACCGCTCGGGATCACTCCAGCAGGTCCACCTCCCAGTTCGCCCGTTGGATTCGCACGTCGAGTTCACGGAGCTCTCGTGCGAGCTCATCGGCTCGGGCGCGTAATTCGGCGACGGGCAGAGCGGAAAACATCTTGAGCTCGGAACGCAGTTGGCGCGCGTACCCACCCTGGTTCCCGCCTGCGGCGGCGTCTGCGGCAGCAGTGACAACGGAGTGCCGCAGACGCAACGCATCACGGCGAGCCAGAGCGTCGGTAATGGTGCCTTCCTGCGGGCCGATATGCGCGGCGGTATTCGTGCGATTGATCCGTCGGAGGAGCGTCTCGAACTCGCCGATCACCGCTCCGACCTCGTTCAGCAGTGCCGATGCGTCTTCAGCCGGCTCTTCGCCTTCTTGATGGCGGGCGTTGCTCATGATACGAGTGCGCAGCTGTTCGATCCGCCGTGCGGAGTCCGCGCGCAATGCCAATGCCTCTGCTAATTTCACTTCCCCGACCTCCCCTCATGAACTGTGGTTGTCCATTGTGGGGATGCGCGGCCCGTGACGACAAATGATTTTTCGATGCGCGGGCAATGCCGGGCCGGGCGTGCTGCGTTGCTCCGGACGCGCTATACCACCGCGGTCCGGCAGCGGTGCCGCGTCCACCGGTCAGCGGACGAATGTCGCGGCCTGTTCGGCCAAATCGAGTACCGGTTGCGGGAAGACGCCGAGTACGAGTGTGACGGCGGCGCTGATCGCGATGACAGCGGTGGTCAGCCGGGGGACGACGAGCACGGGGGCCGCGGCGGGTGGATCGGTGAAGAACATCAGGACGATGACGCGCAGGTAGAAGAATGCCGCGATGGCGCTGCAGAGCACGCCCACGATCACCAGCGGTGCCGCGCCTGCGGAAGCCGCGGCTTCGAAGACGACGAATTTGCTGACAAATCCGCTGGTGAGCGGGAGACCGGCGAAGGAGAGCAGGAACAGCGCGAAAACTGTGGCCAGCCACGGTGAGCGGCGGCCGAGCCCGGCCCATCTGGCCAGGCCGGTGGCTTCGTCGCCTGTTGTTTCGCGAACCAGACTGACCACGGCGAACGCACCGAGGGTGCCGATGCCGTAGGCGGGCAGATAGAACAAGACCGCAGCGACACCCCGATCATCGGCCGCCACCGGCCCGGTGAGCAGGAAGCCGGCATGGGCCACCGCGGAATACGCGAGCATGCGTTTGACGTCGGTCTGGGTGATCGCCATGACCGCGCCGACCACCATGGTGGCGATCGCGACGGCCGCGATGATCGGCCGCCACTCATCGCGCAGGCCGAAAACGGCGACCTGGAGCACGCGCACCAATGCGCCGACCGCCGCGATCTTGGTCGCGGCCGCCATGAAACCGGTAATCGCGGTCGGCGCGCCCTGGTACACATCCGGTACCCAGGATTGGAATGGTACCGCGCCGATCTTGAACAGTAGGCCGACCGCCAGCATCGCGACCCCGAGCAGCGCCAACGTCGTATCGTCCGGCTGCTGCGCGATGGCGTCGGCGATCCCGGCGAACCCTACCGTGCCCGCTTGCCCGTACAGCAGCGCGACGCCGTAGAGGAAGAACGCCGAGGAGAACGCGCCGAGCAAGAAGTACTTCAGCGCGGCCTCCTGGGAGAGCAACCGCTTGCGACGCGCCAACCCGCACAACAGATACAGCGGAAGGGACAGCACCTCGAGCGCGACGAACATCGTGAGCAGGTCATTGGACGCCGGGAACAGCAGGAGCCCGCCGACGGCAAGCAAGGTCAGCGGGAACACCTCGGTGGTCGCGAACCCCGCGCGGATCGCCGCGGCCTCGGTCGCGCTGCCAGGCACCGCCGAAGCCTGCGGGGTGAAGGCATCCACACCGCGGCCGAGCGTGGCGGCGGCTCGACTCCAGGTGCCAGGGCCAGAGCGCTGCTGCTGCGGTTCGGCGCCGCGTTCGGCGATGAACAAGACCCCGAGGATCGACACCACCAGAATCGCCCCCTGGAGGAACAGAGTGACTCCGTCGATCGCCACGGCCCCTGCGACAGTGGTGGATTCGGTGCCCGCCAGCAGCACCACCGCGAGCAGCGCCGCGGTCAACCCGCCCAGGCTCAACACCAGATGCGCCGGATAGCGGAGGTGGCGGGCGAGGAATGCCTCGGCGAGCACACCGAGCACAGCGGCACCGAAGACGATGAGCATGGGGGACAGCGAGCCGTAGGCGATACTCGGCGCGGGGGCCGCCGCGGCGAGTGGCACAGCAAAGTCGAAGTCGTTCACTGAGGCCGTCCTGTGGTTGTTCGGCGGGTGTTCGCGGGATCAGCGAGTCGCCCTCCGCCGATGTTCCTGGGAGCATGACAGTCGTACGCAATCGATCGGCTCATTTGTGGGCGCCTTCGGGCTGCGGTGCCGACCCCGCCTCGGGCAGTGTGGGTATCGAGGGCGGAGGGTCGCTGGTACCGATGGTGGTGAGTGTCTGATCCACCGCGGGGTTGATGAAGTCGGTCAGGGGTTTCGGATAAACACCGAAGAACACCAGCATGGCCAGTAGCGGGGCGACTACGGCGAGTTCGCGGGGGGCGAGGTCGTGGATCCTTTCGTTGCCCTGTTTCACCGGGCCGGTCATCATCCGCTGGTAGAGCCACAGCACATACAGTGCGGCGAGTACCAACGCACTGGCAGCGACCACCGCGGCGAATTGATAGCGGGTGAAGGTGCCGACCAGCACCAGGAATTCACTGATGAACGGGGCGAGACCGGGTAATGACAGGGTGGCAAGACCGGCGACGAAGAATGTGCCTGCCAGTACCGGCGCCACTTTCTGGACGCCGCCGAACTCGGCGATGAGACGGGTTCCTCGCCGCGAGACCAGGAATCCGGCCACCAGGAACAGTGCGGCGGTGGAGATGCCGTGGTTGACCATATACAGTGTCGCACCGGTCTGGGCCTGGCTGGTCATCGCGAAGACGCCGAGAATGATGAAACCGAAGTGAGAGATCGATGTGTAGGCGATCAAACGCATCACATCGGTCTGTCCGATGGCAAGCAGGGCACCGTAGACGATACCGATCACCGCGAGCGTGATCACCAACGGTGCATAGGTTTTCGATGCGTCGGGGAACAGCAGCAGACAGTAGCGCAGCATGGCGAAGGTGCCCACCTTGTCCACCACCGCCATCATCAGTACCGCGCTGGCGGGTGTGGCCGCGACGGCGGCATCCGGCAGCCAGGTATGCAGCGGCCACAGTGGCGCCTTGACCGCGAAGGCGAACATGAAGCCGAGGAACAGGGCATTGAGCACGGCGGGCCCCGCGCCGAGCTGGCCCGCGTTGGCTGCGGCGGCGACGGTACGGAAATCGAATGTGCCCGAGGATCCTTCGCCCAGCGCCTCCCTGGCGGTGAGTACGTACAGTCCGATGACCGCCGCCAGCATGATCAACCCGCCGAACAGGTTGTACAGCAGGAACTTCACGGCCGCCCTTGCGCGCTGCCTGCGGACCCGTTCCTCGCCGGTGCGTGGCCCGAATCCACCGATGAGGAAATACATCGGGATGAGCATCGCCTCGAAGAACACATAGAACAGCAGAATGTCCAGTGCGATGAAGGAGACCAGCACCATCGCTTCGACGAGCAGGATGAGCGCGACGTAGGTGTGCGCGACACGCTTGCCGCCGCCTGCTTCTCGCTCATCGTGCCAGCCCGCCAGAATCAGCAGCGGAACCAGGGCCGCGGTCAGCAGGACCAGTACCAATGCGATGCCGTCGAGGCCGAGAGTGTAGCCGGCGCCGAACGCCGGAATCCACTGGCGCGCTTCGACGAATTGGTATTGCGCGCCGCCGGGATCGAAGCGTACGGCCAGTGCGATACCGATGACCAGGACGAGCAGCGAGCAGCCTAAAGCCACCCCGCGGGCCAGGGTGCGTCGCGCGGCGGGCAGTGCGAGCACGAGGACCGCGCCGAGGACCGGAACCAGCCACAGTGTCGTCAACCAGGGAAACTCGCTCACCACAACCTCACCGCCAGCAGGGCTGCGGCCACCAGAGCCGCGCCGGTGAACATGGACAGGGCATACGAGCGCACGAACCCGGATTGAACTCGCCGGATCCGTGCGGACAACCCGCCGATCAGCGCCGCGGTGCCGTTGACGATCCCGTCGATACCGCGGTTGTCGAGGAAGACCAACGCCCGGGTCGCATGCTGTCCCGGACGCATGAACACGGTCTCGTTGACCGCGTCACCGTAGAGATCCCTGCGGGCCGCGATGGTCACCGCGGAGACGGATTCGGGTGCGGTCTCCGGGATTTCGCGCTGTGCGTACTGGGCATAGGCGACCGCGACACCGATACCGACCACACTCAGCGCGAGCACCGTGATCACTGCCGCGGGGAGGGTTTCGGTGCCGTGTTCGGCGCCGACCACGGGTTCGAGCCAGTTCTGTAGCGAGGAGCCGTAGGCGAGTACCGCGCCCGCGCCGATCGAGCCGAGTGCGAGCAGGATCATCGGGCCGGTCATCACCGCGGGCGATTCGTGTGGGTGGGTGTCCGGTTTCCAGCGGCGTTCGCCGAAGAACGTCATCAGTACGACCCTGGTCATGTAGAACGCGGTCAATCCGGCGCCGAGCAGCGCCACGGTGCCAAGTGCCAGTCCGTTCACACCGCCCTGGTTGAACGCGGCCTCGATGATCCGGTCCTTGGAGAAGAACCCGGCGAACGGCGGTACTCCGATGATGGCCAGATAGCCGAGGCCGAAGGTGATATAGGTGATCGGCAGTAGGCGGCGCAGGCCGCCGTAACGGCGCATATCGGTTTCGTCGTTCATCGCGTGCATCACCGAGCCCGCACCGAGGAACAGACCGGCTTTGAAGAAGCCGTGGGTGAGCAGATGCATGATGGCGGCGGCGTATCCGATCGGGCCGAGGCCTGCGGCCAGCACCATATAGCCGATCTGGCTCATGGTCGAGGCGGCGAGTGCTTTCTTGATGTCGTCCTTGGCACAGCCGACGATCGCGCCGAACAGCAGCGTGACCGCACCGACCAGCACCACACCCAACCGCGCGTTCGGCGCCAGGTCGAAGATCGGGTTGGAGCGTGCGATCAGATAGACCCCGGCGGTGACCATGGTGGCCGCGTGAATGAGTGCCGAGACCGGGGTGGGGCCTTCCATGGCGTCGCCGAGCCAGGATTGCAATGGCACCTGCGCGGATTTGCCGCAGGCGGCCAGCAGCAGCAACAGGCCGATGGCGGTGAGTGTGCCCTCGCCCGCGGCGTCCGCGGCGCCGAACACAGTGTCGAAGTCGATCGAGCCGAACGTCGCGAACATCACCATCATGGCGATCGCCAGGCCCATATCGCCGACCCGGTTGACCACGAAGGCCTTCTTGGCCGCTGTCGCCGCCGAAGGCTTGTGGTACCAGAACCCGATCAACAGGTAGGAGGCCAGCCCGACGCCCTCCCAGCCGAGATAGAGCACGAGATAGTTGTTCGCCAGTACCAGCAGCAGCATCGCCGCGAGGAACAGGTTGAGGTAGGCGAAGAATCGTCGCCGGGCCGGGTCGTGGCGCATATAGCCGATCGAGTAGATGTGGATCAGCGAGCCGACGCCGGTGATCAGCAGCGCGAAACAGATCGAGAGCTGATCCAGCTGGAGGGCGAAGTCGATCCGCAGGCCTGCCACCGGAACCCAGCTGAACAGGTCCGTATGTATCGTGCGGGCCGCGGTGTCGCGCCCGAGCATATCGACGAACGCGATCATCGCGACGGCGAACGAAGCCAGCGCCATCAGGGTGCCGAGCACCGGACCTGGTTTGTCGCCGTGGCGGCCGACCGACAACAGGATGATCGCGCCTGCCAGTGGCAGGGCGGGCAGCAGCCAGAGCGTTACGGCGGTGTCCACGTCAGAACTTCAGCAGGTTGGCGTCGTCGACCGAGGTCGAGCGGCGGGTGCGGAAGATGGTCATGATGATCGCCAGGCCGACGACCACTTCGGCGGCGGCGACCACCATGGTGAAGAACGCGAACACTTGCCCCTCCAGGTTGGCGTGCATTCTGGCGAAAGTGACGAAGGCGAGATTCACCGCGTTGAGCATCAGTTCGATGCACATGAACACCACGATGGCGTTGCGGCGCAACAGCACACCGGCCGCACCGATGGTGAACAGCAGGGCGGACAGGAACAGGTAGTTCTCGGGATTCACCGGTTGCCTTCCTCGTCGCTGGGGTTGTCGGTCTCCTCCGCTGCGGAGGTGGTGCCGACCGAGAGGACAGCTGCTTCGGTGAGCGCCCTGGTACGGCGATGGCGCAGGATAGTGCTGACCGACAATTCCTCGAAGGAGCCGTCGGGCAGCCGAGCGGGGATGTCCACCGCGTTGTGCCTGGCATAGACGCCGGGGGTGGGTAGCGGGGTCGCACGGTGTCCCTGCTCCCGGAAGCGGCGGCGTGACAGTTCACGCTGGCCGAGGCGTGGCCCCAGCTGTTCGCGGTGGGCCAGCACCATCGCACCGATGGTTGCCGTGATCAGCAGGGCGCCGGTGAGCTCGAAGGCCCATACGAAGCGCAGGAAGATCAGCTCGGCCAGCTCACCGATCACATCGCGCCCGGCGAAACCGGAAGCGGGAAAGGTGAGCCCGGTCTCACGGACACCGCGGGAGATGCCGCTGCTGAACAACAGTCCGAAGCCGAGCCCCACACCGACAGCGGCGAGGCGCTGACCGCGGATGGTTTCTTTCAGCGATTCGGCGGAATCGACACCGACGAGCATCAACACGAACAAGAACAGCATCATGACCGCGCCGGTGTAGACCACGATTTGCACGACACCGAGGAATAACGCGTCCTCGGCGATATAGAAGATGGCCAGCGCGATCATCGTCGCGGCGAGGCACAGCGCGGAGTGCACTGCCTTGGGGGCGAACACCATGCCGAGCGCGCCGAGAACCGCGAGGGGGGCGAGGATCCAGAATTGGACGGCTTCGCCGGTGGAGGTACGGGTCAGTGGTTCTGCGGCCAGGATCAGGTCGGTCATCGTGCCGCTCCTTCGGCGCCCGTGGTGGCAGGGCGTTTCGCCGGATCGGCCGGACCACCGCCGGTGTCGGTGCCCGGTGGGCTACCCGATACCCGGCCGAGGTAGTAGTCGGCCTCATCGGTGCCGGGACGCATGGCATGTGGTGGTGCGGTCATCCCCGGTTGCAGTGGGGCCAGCAACCTGTCTTTCTCGTAGATCAGGTCGGCTCGGTTGTCGTCGGCCATCTCGTAGTCGTTGGTCATCGTGAGTGCTCTGGTCGGACAGGCCTCGATACACAGCCCGCACCCGATACAACGCAGGTAGTTGATCTGGTAGACCCGGCCGTACCGTTCACCCGGCGAATACCGTTCGGACTCGGTGTTGTCCGCGCCTTCCACGTAGATCGCGTCCGCCGGGCAGGCCCAGGCACACAGCTCGCAACCGATGCACTTCTCCAGGCCGTCGGGATGCCGGTTGAGCTGATGTCTGCCGTGATAGCGCGGTGCGGTCGGTGTCTTGTGCTCGGGATAGAACTCGGTGTTCGGTTTCTTGAGCATGGTCCCCGCGGTGACCGCGAATCCGGACAGTGGTTCGAGCAGTCCGGCTTTGGCACGGGTGATATCGCGGGACTGGGCGTCGGCGGGTAGCGGCGGCACCGGGAAACCGAGGAAGACCGGGGCGCCTGCGGCCGGGGGTGGTTCGATCGGTGCCGGGGTTCCCTTTGCCCGCCCGGCCCGCAGGAACTGCAGCACCAGCAGCGCGGTGATCACCAGGCCACCGATCACCAGGATGGGAGTCTGCACGGAGTAGCCCTCGATCTGCAGGACCCGTGCGGTGGCGACCACCATGACCCAGCTGAGCGAGGCCGGGATCAACAGTTTCCAACCGAGATTCATGAACTGGTCGTAGCGCAGTCGCGGCAGGGTGCCCCGCAGCCAGATGAACACGAACAGGAACGTCCACACCTTGACGGTGAACCACAACACCGGCCACCAGCCGGAGTTCGCGCCATCCCACATGTTCAGCGGCCACGGTGCTCGCCAGCCGCCCAAGAACAGGGTGGTCGCCAGCGCGGACACCGTGGCCATATTGACGTACTCGGCCAGCATGAACATGGCGAACTTGAGCGAGGAGTACTCGGTGTGGAAGCCACCGACCAGCTCCCCCTCGGCCTCCGGCAGGTCGAAGGGCGCCCGGTTGGTCTCGCCGACCATCGAAACGCAGTAGATCAGGAACGACGGCAGCAGCAGGAAGACATACCAGGTTCCTTCCTGCGCGGACACGATGCCTGAGGTGGCCATGGTTCCACCGAGCAGGAACACGGCGGCGAAGCACAGCGCCATCGCGATCTCATAGGAGATGACCTGTGCGGTCGAACGCAAGCCACCGAGCAGCGGATAGGTCGAGCCGGAGGACCATCCGGCCAGCACGATGCCGTAGACGCCGATGGAGGTGATCGCCAGGATGTACAACACCGCGACCGGAAGGTCGGTGAGCTGCAGTGTGGTGGTGACGCCGAAGACCGAGACTTCCGGCCCGAACGGGATGACCGCGAACGCGAGGAAGGCGGGGACCGCCGAGATGATCGGCGCCAGAATATAGATCGGCTTGTCTACGATCGCCGGGACGATGTCTTCTTTCAACGCCATTTTCACGCCGTCGGCGACGCTCTGCAGTGCGCCGAACGGCCCGGTCCGGTTCGGGCCGATCCGCATCTGCATGCGCGCGACGATCTTTCGTTCCGCCAACACCGCGACCAGCGGAATGAGCATCAGATAGACGAAGACGGCGAGCGCTTTCCCGACCACGAGCCACAGCGGGTCGTTTCCGAAACCGGGGAGTGCGCCGGGTTCGTAGGACGCGGCGTGCGTCACCACAGGGCCGGTGCTCGACGTGAGCAACGTCGAGGTGAGGAACAGAGCTGGATCACTCATGACGGTGCTCCTTCATCCTCTCGTCCGCGCGCCGCAGCTGGACAAGGGCGCCGGGCGGTACGGCGAGCTGCTCGGTAACGGAGCAGCCGGGCGAGTGCTGGGGCAACCACACCACCCGATCGGGCAGATCACTGATCCGTAGCGGCAGTGTGATGGCGCCGTGGCCGGTGCCGACGGTGACCATATCGTCGCTGGTCACACCGATTTCCGCGGCGGTAGCGGCGGACAGGCGTAGCACCGGCGTCCTGGCGATGCCTGCCAGGTTCGGCTCGCCGTCCTGCATGCGTCCCTCGTCGAGGAGCATGCGCCAGCAGGCCAGTACCGCGGTGCCCGCCTGGGTTTGCGGCAGCGGTGCGGGCCGGTATGCGGGCGCGGCGCCCGGTGCGCCGTCCCAGGCGCCGAGTTCGGCGAGTTCGGTACGGACGGATTCGGTATCGGGCAGCCCCAGATCCACCGACATCTGGCTTGCGATGGCATGCAGCACACGCAGATCCGGCAGTGGTGCGGCCCGACGGCGTACCAGGTCGGCGCCGAGCGCGGCGGCGAACGGCCGCCGCCTGCCCTCCCAGGTACGGAAGGTACCGGACTTCTCCATCGCGGAGGCCACCGGGAAAACCACATCGGCGCGCTCGGTGACCTGGCTGTGCCGCAACTCCAGGCTGACCACGAACCGGGCCGCATCGATGGCGGCAAGTGCGGCGGATGGATCGGGCAGATCGGTGACGTCGACGCCGCCGATTACCAGAGCGCCGAGACTCGATGCGGCGGCCAGGATGGCGGTGGTATCGCGGCCTGCGGCGGTCGGCAGTTCCGCCATCTGCCAGAGTTCCCGAACTTGTTGGCGGGCCATTGGATCGGCGACCGGACGTCCACCGGGGAGCAGACCGGGTAACGTACCGGCCTCGACCGCGCCGCGTTCACCCGCACGGCGGGGTACCCAGGCGAGGGCGGCTCCGGTCTCGTCGGCGAGGCGGACGGTGGCCGACAACGCGCCGGGGATACCCGCCATCCGTTCGCCGACCAGGATCACCGCGCCGGGTACGCGCAGGAGCCGGGCCAGGTCGGCCTGCTGCGCGCTCTCCGTATCCGACGTGGTGATCTCTTCGGCTCGGATGGCGTCGAGCAACTGGGGTTCGGCTCCGGGCACGGTCCGCATCAGGCGGCCGGACATGCGCTCCAGCCCACGTGAGGCGTACGGCGCCAGCGAGTAGATCGGCAGGCCGCGTTTCCTGGCGGCCTTACGCAGCCGCAGATAGACGATCGGCGCTTCTTCTTCCGGTTCTAATCCGACCAGCAGGACCACCGGAGCGGCTTCCATGCTGTCGTAGGTCACCGCGGTGTCCTGGCCCGCGACCCTGGCGGCGAGGAAGTCGGCCTCTTCCGCGGAATGCACACGGGACCGGAAATCGATGTCGTTGGTGCCGAGGGCGAGGCGTGCGAATTTCGCGTAGGCGTAGGCGTCTTCTTCGGTGACCCGGCCGCCGACGAGGACGCCGGCGTTACCGAAGGCCGCGGCGAGGCCTTCGGCGGCGGCGGTCAGCGCCTCCGACCAGGAAGCGGGGGCGAGGACGCCGTCCCAGCCGCGTACGAGCGGGGTGGTGAGCCGGTCGGGCTGGGTGGCGTAGGTGAAGGCCCAGCGCCCCTTGTCGCAGTTCCATTCCTCGTTGACCTGCGGATCATCACCGGCCAGCCTGCGCAGCACAGTGCCGCGCCGGTGGTCGGTGCGTTGGGCGCAGCCGCAGGCGCAGTGCTCGCATACGTTCGGGCTGGACACCAGGTCGAACGGGCGCGCCCGGAACCGATAGGTGGTGCCGGTGAGTGCGCCGACCGGGCAGATCTGCACGGTGTTGCCGGAGAAGTAGGAGTCGAGTGGTTCGGCCTGCGCGGTGCCGACCTGCTGCAATGCGCCGCGATCCAGCAATTCGATGAATGGATCGCCTGCGATTTGCTGTGTGAAGCGGGTGCAGCGGGCGCACAGCACACAGCGCTCGCGGTCCAGCAGTACCGCCGTGGACAACGGAATCGGTTTGGGGTAGGTGCGTTTACGTCCGTCGAACCGGGATTCGGCACGGCCGGTGGACATCGCCTGGTTCTGCAGGGGGCACTCGCCGCCTTTATCGCAGACCGGGCAGTCGAGCGGATGGTTGATCAGCAACAGCTCCATCACGCCCTCCTGTGCCTTATCGGCGACGGGGGAGGTGAGCTGGGTACGTACGACCATGCCCTCGGTAACCGGCACGGTGCAGGAGGCGACCGGTTTGCGCTGGCCCTCCACTTCGACCAGGCATTGGCGGCAGGCGCCGACCGGATCGAGCAGCGGATGATCACAGAAACGGGGGATCTGCAGGCCGATCATCTCGGCCGCCCGGATCACCAGGGTGCCGGGGGGCACGCTGATGGTTGTGTCGTCGATGGTCACGGTCACCAGGTCGGCAGGAGCCAATCCGCTGGTGTTGCTACTCACGATGGCAGTCATCGCACCCCTTCTCCTGATTCGGCCCATGCGGTGGAGCGCGCCGGGTCGAACGGGCAGCCGCCGAACCACAGATGTTCGACGTACTCCTCGCGGAAGTACCGCAGCGAGGAGATGATCGGGCTCGCCGCGCCGTCGCCGAGGGCGCAGAACGACTTGCCGTTGATGGTGTCGCTGATGTCGAGCAGTTTGTCCAGGTCCGTTTCGGTGCCTTGTCCTGCCTCCAGCTGTTCGAGCAGCTGAACCAGCCAGTAGGTGCCTTCCCGGCACGGCGTGCATTTACCGCAGGATTCGTGCGCGTAGAACTCGGTCCAGCGCAGGACTGCGCGCACCACGCAGGTGGTGTCGTCGAAGATTTGCAGTGCCTTGGTGCCGAGCATGGACCCGGCGCTCGCGACGCCCTCGTAGTCGAGTGGAACGTCGAGGTGTTCTTCGGTGAACAGTGGGGTGGACGAGCCGCCGGGGGTCCAGAACTTGACCCGATGGCCTTCGCGCACCCCGCCCGCGTATCCGAGCAGTTCGCGCAGCGTGATTCCCAGCGGCGCCTCGTACTGTCCGGGCCTGGTCACGTGTCCCGACAGCGAATAGAGGGTGAAGCCGGGGGATCTCTCGCTGCCCATCGAGCGGAACCAGGAGGTGCCGTTGCGGATAATGGGCGGCACGCTGGCGATGGATTCCACATTGTTCACCACGGTCGGGCAGGCGTAGAGGCCCGCGACGGCGGGGAACGGCGGGCGTAGCCGGGGCTGTCCGCGGCGGCCTTCCAGGGAATCCAGTAGCGCGGTCTCCTCACCGCAGATATACGCGCCCGCCCCGGCGTGCACTACCAGCTCGAGGTTGTAGCCGGAGCCGAGGATGTTGTGGCCGAGATAGCCCGCCGCGTAGGCCTGTGCCACCGCGGCTTGTAGCCGGCGGATGACCGGGATCACTTCGCCGCGGACATAGATGAACGCGTTGGCCGCGCGGATGGCGTACGCGGCGATGACGATGCCTTCGATCAACGCGTGCGGGGTGGCGAGCAGGAGTGGAATGTCCTTGCAGGTACCTGGCTCCGACTCGTCGGCGTTCACCACCAGATAGTGCGGTTTGGTGACACTGTCGGTACCGGAGCCTTGGGGGATGAAACTCCATTTCATGCCGGTGGGGAAGCCCGCGCCGCCGCGGCCGCGTAGGCCCGCGTCTTTGACGGTCTGGATCACCAGGTCCGGGTCCATGCGCAGGGTGGTGCGCAGCGCTTGATAGCCGTCATGACGCAGATAGGTGTCCAATGTCCAGGACTGTGGATCGTCCCAATACGTGCTCAGCACCGGGGTGAGGGTCATCGGATGTCCTCCGGCTCCTCGTGTGGCGCGGGGGCCCGCATACCTTGTTCGCGCGCGATCCGCAGCCCGGCGAGCGTCGGATCGCCCGCTGCGCCGTCGAGCACGCCTTCGCGGTCGTCGGGGAAGCCGGCGAGGATGCGTGCGGTCTGCTTGAACGTGCACAGCGGCGCGCCCCGCGTCGGTGTGACCTGCTCTCCGGCGCGGAGTGCGTCTACCAGGGCACATGCCGATTCAGGGGTCTGATTATCGAAGAATTCCCAGTTGACCATGACCACCGGCGCGAAATCGCATGCCGCATTGCACTCGATACGCTCGAGAGTGATCGCTGCGTCCGCCGTGGTCTCGCCGTGTGCGAGACCGAGGTGGTGCTGCAGCGCGGCGAAGACGGCATCGCCGCCGAGCACCGCGCACAGGGTATTGGTGCACACGCCGACGTGATAGTCGCCGGTCGGAGTACGCCGGAACATCGAGTAGAAGGTCGCGACCGCGGTGACCTCGGCCCCGGTCAGGCCCACCTGTTCGGCGCAGAATTCGATGCCGGTACCGGTGACGTATCCCTCCTCGGATTGCACCAGATGCAGCAGCGGAAGCAGCGCCGACCGCGGATGCGGATAGCGTGCGATGATCTCCTTGGCGTCGGCCTCCAACCGTTCGTGGACGAAGGGTTGGTACGGCTCGGGCCTGCGACCGAGCTGCAACAGGATTTCCCGCCCGTTCGGCACCTGGCCGTTTCCCTTCGTCGAATCGCCGTGCGCCGCGTCGGTCATCGGTCCACTCCGCCCATGACCGGGTCGATGCTGGCGACCGAGGCGATGACGTCGGCGACCATGCCGCCCTCGCACATCGCCGCGACCGCTTGCAGATTGGTGAACGAGGGGTCGCGATAGTGCACTCGATAGGGCCGGGTGCCGCCGTCGCTGACCAGATGTACGCCCAGTTCGCCGCGGGGTGATTCCACTGCCGCGTACACCTGACCCGCCGGAACTCGCATTCCCTCGGTGACCAGTTTGAAGTGGTGAATCAGCCCCTCCATGGACGTGCCCATGATCGTGCCGATGTGCTCGGATGAGTTGCCGAGGCCGTCCGGGCCGAGCTGCAGATCCGCGGGCCAGGCGATCTTCCTGTCATCCACCATGACCGGGCCGGGGCGTAGCCGGTCCAGGCATTGCTCGACGATCTTCAGCGACTCCCTCATCTCCGCCACCCGAATGGCGTAGCGGCCGTAGCAGTCGCATCCGGTGCTGGTGGGGATGTCGAATTCGTAGTTCTCATAACCGCAGTAGGGCTGGGATCTGCGGATATCGTGCGGAAGTCCGGTGGCGCGCAGCACCGGGCCGGTGATGCCCAAGGCCATGCATCCTTGCAGGTCGAGGTAGCCGATATCTTGGGTACGGGCCTTCCAGATCGGGTTCGAGGTGAGCAGATGCTCCATATCGCGCAGCCGCTCGGGCAGCAGCGCGAGCAGTTCACGGACCTTGGTCACCCCGTCGCCGGGCAGGTCTTGGGCCAGCCCGCCGGGACGGATGTAAGCGTGGTTCATCCGCAACCCGGTGATCGTCTCGAATACATCGAGAATCAGTTCGCGCTCACGGAACCCGAACAGCATTGTGGTGAGCGCACCGAGCTCCATCCCCCCGGTGGCCAGGGCGACCAGGTGGGAGGAGATGCGGTTGAGCTCCATGAGCAGGACCCGGATGATCGTGGCGCGCTCCGGGATCTGTTCGGTGATATCGAGCAGTTTCTCCACCCCGAGGCAGTACGCCACTTCGTTGAAGAACGGTGACAGGTAGTCCATCCGGGTGACGAAGGTGACGCCCTGCGCCCAGGTGCGGAATTCGAGGTTCTTCTCGATTCCGGTGTGCAGATAGCCGATTCCGCAGCGGGCCTCGGTGACCGTCTCGCCTTCGATCTCCAGGATCAGCCGCAGCACACCGTGTGTGGACGGGTGCTGTGGGCCCATGTTCACCACGATGCGTTCCTCGCCTGCGCCCGCCAGTGTCTCGGCGACCTGGTCCCAGTCCTGACCCGCGACGGTGACAGTGGTTGGTTCCGGTCCGATGCCCTCGGCGGCCTCGGGCCTGGTGTCGGTGTCGTTCATCAGTGGTATGCCCTCCGCTCGTCGGGCGGCGGGATACGCGCGCCCTTGTATTCGACCGGGATCCCGCCGAGCGGGTAGTCCTTGCGCTGGGGATGGCCGCGCCAGTCGTCCGGCATGGTGATCCGGGTGAGCGAGGGGTGCCCGTCGAACCGGATGCCGAAGAAGTCGTAGGCCTCGCGCTCATGCCAGTCGACGGTCGGGTACACCGCGTAGAGCGAGGGGATATGCGGGTCAGCGTCCGGTGCGGACACTTCGACGCGCAGGCGGCGGTTATGCGTGATCGACATGAGGTGGTAGACCGCGTGGAGTTCGCGGCCGGAGTCCTCCGGATAGTGCACGCCGTTCACCCCGAGGCAGAGTTCGAAACGCAGTGCGGGGTTGTCGCGTAACGCGCTTGCGACGGCGAGTAGGTGTTCGCGGCGTACGTGCAGGGTGAGTTCGTCACGGAAGACGATCACTTTCTCCAGCACCTCGTCCGAGCGGGCCCCGGTCGCGGCGAGCGCGGCGCGTAACGCCTCGACCACTTCGTCGAAGTAGCCACCGTAAGGGGGTTGGGTGCTGTTCGGCACGGTGACCGGACGGACCAGACGGCCGTAGCCGGAGGTGTCGCCGGTGCCTGTGACACCGAACATGCCATGCCGTACGCCGATGACCTCGGCATCAGCCGGTGTCGGATCAGCCTCAGGGGGTGTGCCTTCTGGACCTGCGGTAGCGGCGGCGTCGATCGGGTCGTGGGCGGTGGAGCGGCCGGTGTGTTCGGAAGTCATCGCAGCAGACCCTCCATCCGGATGGTCGGTGTCGTGGCCAGCGCGGCTTGTTCGGCGGCGCGGATGGCTTCCTCGCGGTTGACGCCGAGCGGCATCTGCTGAATCTTCTCGTGCAGTGCCAGGATCGCGTGCAGCAGCATCTCCGGCCGGGGCGGGCATCCCGGCAGATAGATGTCGACCGGAACGATGTGGTCGACGCCCTGTACGACGGCGTAGTTGTTGAACATCCCGCCGGAGGAGGCGCAGACACCCATCGCCAGCACCCATTTCGGTTCGGTCATCTGGTCGTAGACCTGGCGCAGCACCGGGGCCATCTTCTGGCTCACCCGGCCGGCGACGATCATCAGATCGGCTTGCCGTGGTGAGGCCCGGAAGGCCTCCATACCGAAGCGGGCGATATCGAATCGGCCCGCGCCGGTGGCCATCATCTCGATGGCGCAGCAGGCCAGGCCGAAGGTGGCGGGCCATACCGAGCCCTTGCGCAGGTATCCGGCGAAATCCTGGACTGTGCTCAGCAGAAAACCGCTGGGCAGTTTTTCTTCGAGACCCATGTTCTCCTGGCTCACTTCCCCTTGTCTGCTACGAATGCCGCTGTTCGGCAATCAGTCCCAGCTGAGTCCACCGCGGCGCCATTCGTAGGCGTATGCCACCGAGACGTTGAAGATGAACAGCGCCATCGCCACGAGGCCGAAGAGTCCGAGTGCCTCGAAGTGGACTGCCCAGGGGTACAGGAACACGATCTCGATGTCGAAGATGATGAACAGCATGGCGGTGAGGTAGTACTTCACCGGAAAACGTTGTCCGGAAGCATTTCCAGGCCCGCCCGCGACGGCGTGTGGTGTGGGTTCGATGCCGCATTCATAGGCTTCCAGCTTGGCCCGGTTGTAGCGCTTCGGGCCGACCAAGGCCGCCATGCCGACAGAGAACAGCGCGAACGCGGCAGCGATCGCGCCGAGGACGAGAATCGGCACCTCGATATTCACGACTGCACTTCCCCTCCTTGCGAGCTGCTGCTGAGTGACGAGCTGCTGCTGTGTGCCAACAGTGTCCGTAGCGGGCCGCCGTCGTCGTCCGCCACGATCGGGCTCGCCTCTCGGCTTCACCCGGACGGGTCATTACCTGATCCGTTCCTATGTGAGATAAGGCACAGCCTACAACCGGGTTGTCGGGTCGAAGCGTGTTTCGCCCCGGCGTTTGATCGAATTCAGTACAACGATTTATGACCGAAACGGCGGTAATCGACCTGTGCCGCCATGTGGCGTATAGGGACGAGCTGCGGCAGTGACCATCGAGGGTTCTGCTGGGGCCCGGGTGCGGTTGCCCGCGCGGCGTCGGTGTGCTCGAGTCCGCCTCCGTCGGTGTTGCCCAGCTTCTTGCTGGCGAGCCGCAACCGGCTCAATTCCGACAACGGCGCGTTACGGTGGAGTACGAAGACCTCCGGTAGGTGAATGCGTTCCCAGACAGCTCGCACTCCACTCGGAGGTCTTCGTTTTGTCAGCTCACCACGCCGTTGCCAACGTCCGTGGTCAGTACAGTGGGAACTTTGCCGGTGATGTCGACTGGCAAGTGTCGGTACCCTCGCAGATTGATGTGCTTGCCCGGAGTCGGATCATCTGCCAAGGCGAGGTCAGGGAAGTTCTCGAACAGTGCGCGTAGGGCGACGACGCCTTCCATTCGTGCCAGGTTCGCACCCAGGCAACTGTGCACTCCACCGCTGAAAGAGATGTGCTGGCGCGCGTTGTCGCGGGCAACGTCGAACTTCGCGGGCTGATCGAAAACCTCGGGATCTCTGTTGGCGCCGCCGATCAGCAGAGCCGCGATCTCGCCACGCTGTAGCGAGCGGCCGTTGATGTTCACCGTCTCGGTCGCTACTCGGCCGACCATCTGGACCGGCGGGTCGTAACGCAGGATCTCCTCTACCGCGTTATTCCACTGATCGGGGTTCTTCTGTAGGTAGGCAAGCTGATCCGGGTTGCCCAACAGCGCCACTATTCCATTGCCGATGAGATTGGTCGTCGTGTCGAACCCGGCGGCGAGCAGTAGCGCCATAGTGGCTTTGAGCTCGAAATCGGTGAGGTCGCCCTCGCGGATGACATTGGCCATGATTCCGTCGAGGTCGGGGTTGTCTCGGAGCTGTCGGCGCAGCCGCGCCAGGTGGTTATCGAAATAGCTGTCGATATGCGCCAGCGCTTCGTTGGCTTCGCGGTAGACCTGCCACGGCATACCGAAATCGAGCAGTGCTGCGACGTGGTCACCCCACTCGAGCAGCATGGGGGTATCGGATCGTGGCATGTCGAGCATTTCGGCAATGATGGAAACCGGGACCTGCGATGCGTAATCGGAGATGAGGTCGACTCTCTGTTTTCTCTCCATGGTCCCGAGCAGCTCTGTGGTCACCTGGTGGAGAGTGCCTTCGAGCCTGCTGACTGCCTTCGGAGTGAACGCACGTGAGACGAGTTTCCGAAACCTCGTATGGTGCGGCGGGTCGACCGCGAGCATGGCCGGCGGCTCGATGGGGTTGGGCAATCCCAGTTCGGTCCGTTCGATTATCCAGCGCAGCGGCGCCGGATAAGGAATGCTGGCTGGAGTCATCGCAACAAAGCGATTGTCCCGCAGTATTTCTCGTGCGAACACCAGGTCGGCTGTAACGATGCCGGATACGTTCGTTGGAGCCTCGCGGTCCGCGATTCGAATCTGCTCTATGAGGTCGTAGTGATCGCTTGCCCGGTCAGCGCCGGCGAGTAACAGGGCCAACGGTTGTTTGCGGCGGGCTTCAAGGGTTATCGCGGTGCGGGTCAGGCCGTGAAGGGCGGACCATCGCAACCAACATCGGACTCTTCGTTCGAGGCCCATGGACTGTTTCATGGCGTTTCCTCCATTGTCCAGGTGTCTGTTCGCGTGAGTGAGGCGATCACATCAAGGTAGGCAGCAGATTTCGAGTACGATGACGAAAATTTTGGCCGACACGCCGATCTGATACTGGATACGGACGTGGAATCCCCGATAGACGGGATCTCATCACAGTTCCTGCTCCACTGAAAAGGACTCCACGTAATCGCATATCCTGCCATGCTCGACGTCTCCGGTGAACTGGTGGAGTACGTGTCGCGGCTACTGGCCGCCGAACGCCGAGTGCGTGGCACCTGCCGCGGCAGCCAGGCACTGACCTGCTGGAAGCAGCCATTGTTCCTGGTGATGTGGTTGCGTAAGCAGGAAGATATCGCGGTGCTCGGGGCGGGATTCGACATCAGCCGTGCCACCGCGGACCGCTATCACGGCGAAGGCGTAACCTCCCTCGCGGCGCAGGCCCCCGACCTGCGGGAAGCCCTGGCCTTGGTCGCCTCGTCGTACTTCGATGGGATGATCTGCCCATCCTCACGAGATATGAATCCGAGTATCGGGTCGCGCCCTGATCGGCGACGATCAGGCATCGGAGCGGCTACGTAGTAGACCGGCCACGGTTTCGGTGAGACGGATCGGGTCGATCGGATGCGAAATCGCTGCCTCGGCCCGCGACCAGCTGGTCAGCCACGCATCGTCCGCACGACCGGTGAGTACGAGAAGTGGCGGGCAAGGATGTATTTCGTCTTTCAGCTGTTTGGCGATCCCGAGACCGCCCGCCGGGGCGGCTTCGCCGTCGAGGATGGCCAGATCGATACCGCCCGCATCGAGCTGCGCGATCACTACCGCGGCGGTAGCCACCTCGAGGTATTCGAATGCGGGTAGTTCCGGATGCGGGTGCGTGCCCAGGCCCGAGATCACCTGATGTCGAGTGTCGGCGTCGCTGCTGTATACGAGAACCCGCAGTGGGGTGGAACGAGCGGAATCGGCCACGAACGGCATGGTACGTCCGTTGGTGTGGCCCGCGTGGCAGCTTGACGAAGATAACCCCGCGTGTCGCATAGCGGTGTCGGGGGCGGCGGTACCTGGCCCGGTCGGTCGGTGTGCGCGCCGGGTGGACGGGATACCCGGGTCAATGGGAGTCGAAGACGTCCGGGCCGACCTCGCCGGGGTCGAGCAGGTGGGTGAGGAAGAGACGAGTGGCCGGGGTCGGGGTGCGGCTGGTGATGGCGTGCCACGGACGGTCCAGCGGGGTGCCCTCGAGTGGGAGGATACGTAGCGCACCGTTGTCGATGTCCTTGGAGATCGCGTCACTGTGGATCAGCGTGACGCCGAGCCCCTCTCGGGCGGCTGCCAGGACCGCGCCGTGCGATCCGAGGGTGAGGGTGGGCGGTTCGAGCTGGAGCCGGTCGAGCAGGCTGAGTGTGGCCTCACGGGTTCCGGAGCCGCGGCCGCGCAGCAGCCAGGTGGTCTGCCGCGGGTCGAGGCCGGGCAGGCCGACCACAACGAGGCTGCTCGGCCGCCGGGCCCGCACCACAAGCCCGGTGTCCCGCGGTGGCCGCCCCGCGATGACGAGATCTGTTTCGTGATGCTGCAATTCGAGAAACAGCACGTCACGTGGTTGTACCGATAGACTGAGCTCGATCCCGGGGAACCGGCGGCGGAACGACGCGAGTGGGCGCAACAAAACGTATTCGCCCGCGGTGGCCACCACACCGATCCGTAATCGTCCGGTTTCGGCCCGGCGCACGGCGGCCTGCGCTTCCTGCATCAGCCCGAGGATGCCTCGACAGTATTCGGCGTAGATACGTCCGGCCTCGGTGAGCGCGATGCCGCGACCTGCTTTCGCGATGAGCTCAGTGCTCAGTTGCTTCTCGATATGTGCGACAGCGGCGGAGACGGCGGCTTCGGTGATGTGCAGTTCGGCGGCAGCCCTGCGGATGCTGCCCTGGCGGGCCACGGCAAGGAAGGTTTGCATCCGTGCCGCACTCACCATGCCCATCGAATGACGGTAACAAACTCAACGAATTCGTTGAGTATCGCGAGAAACAATCACATTGTTTGCCGTTTCCCGGCCCGTCATCCTGGAAATCTCGAGGCACGCCCGGTCGACCGGGTGCGGATGTTCCGCAGTGGCACAGCAGGAGGAACGATGGCCGAAGAAACCGAACGCGATCGCTGGGAACCGGGTGTCCAATCCTATGCGTCGATGGGCTATTACGCGCCCGACTACCAGCCGTCGGAGACCGACGTGCTCGCCGTGTTCCGGGTGACCCCGCAGCATGGCGTCGATCCGATCGAGGCGGCGGCCGCCGTGGCAGGTGAATCCTCCACCGCCACATGGACAGTGGTGTGGACCGACCGGCTGACCGCACACTCGCGCTATCAGGCCAAGTGCTACCGCATCGAGGAGGTATTCGGCAGGCCGGGGGAGTACTTCGCCTATATCGCCTACGATCTCGACCTTTTCGAGGAAGGGTCGATCACCAACCTGACCTCGTCGATCATCGGCAATGTCTTCGGGTTCAAACCGCTGCTGGCGCTGCGGCTTGAGGATATGCGCATTCCGGTCGCTTATGTGAAAACGTTCCAGGGGCCACCACACGGCACAGTGATGGAACGCGAATATCTCAACAAATACGGCAGACCACTGCTCGGTGCCACCGTGAAACCGAAACTCGGCCTGTCCGCCCGAAATTACGGCCGGGTGATCTACGAAGCGTGCAAAGGCGGACTGGATTTCACCAAGGACGATGAGAACATCAACTCCCAGCCGTTCATGCGCTGGCGTGACCGCTATCTGTTCGCCATGGAGGGGGTGAACCGGGCGATGGCCGAGACCGGCGAAATCAAGGGACACTACCTGAATGTGACCGCGGCGACCATGGAGGAGATGTACGAGCGGGCCGAATTCGCCAGAGAGCTGGGCAGCATCGTCATCATGATGGACCTCACTGTCGGATTCACCGCGATGCAATCGATGTCGCATTGGGCCCGCCGCAATGGTGTGCTGCTGCACCTGCACCGCGCGGGGCACTCCACCTACACCAGGCAGAAGACACACGGAGTCAGCTTCCGGGTGTTGGCCAAGTGGTGCAGGCTGATCGGTGTCGACCATCTACACGCGGGCACCGTCGTCGGCAAGCTCGAAGGCGATCCGGCGACCACCAAGGGGTTCTACGACACCCTGCGGGAGAACCTCATTCGTACCGAACCGGCCAACGGGATCTTCTTCGACCAGCACTGGGCGAGCCTGCCCGGGGTGATGCCGGTGGCCTCCGGTGGTATCCACGCAGGCCAGATGCACCAACTGCTCGACCTGTTCGGCGACGATGTGGTGTTGCAGTTCGGTGGTGGCACCATCGGCCATCCGCTCGGTATCGCCGCGGGAGCGGAAGCGAACCGGGTGGCGCTGGAGGCGGTCGTGCAGGCCCGTAACGAGGGCCGCGATCTGTTGAAGGAAGGGCCGGAGGTACTGCGCACGGCCGCGAGGAGCTGTCGCCCGCTCGATGTCGCGCTGGCGACCTGGGGCGAGGTCACCTTCGACTACACCTCCACCGACGCACCGGACGCCGTACCGACGGCCAGCCGCTGAGACCTCGAAGGACAAAGCCATGTACTTGCGTCACGGGACGTTTTCCTACTTACCGCCGCTGACCGATGAGCAGATCGCCGCCCAGGTGCGCTACGCATTGCTCAACAACTGGCCGGTATCCATCGAGTACACCGATGATCCGCATCCGCGTAACGCCTACTGGGAAATGTGGGGGCTGCCGCTGTTCGACCTGGACGAACCGGATGGGGTACTCGCCGAGATCGCCGCGTGCCGGGCGACATTTCCCCGGCATTACGTGCGGGTGCTGGCCTACGATGCCCGCTACACCAGGCAGACGACGGCATTGAGTTTCCTCGTGCAGCGTCCACCCGACGAGCCCGGTTTCGCGCTGACCCGCACCGAAGGACCGGATCGGCAGCAGCGATACGGCCTGCACTCGTATGCCACCACCGCCCGTCCTGGACACCGGTATGGCGGCTGAGCGCAACGGCTCCGGATTCCGGCTGCACCGACCGGGGACGGACGTCCCTGGCACGGTGCGGCCGGTGCCCGCGCCTCCCGAGGCACCGCCGCTCCTCGGTGAGGACGCGGTCCTGGATCTGGCAGCCGATATCGCACGCCACGACGTCGAACAGACGCTGCGCACACTGGACGCCGAGCTGATCGGCTTGACCACGGTGAAGCGGCGAGTACGGGAGATCGCGGCGCTGCTGTTGATCGACCGCGCTCGGCAGCGGTTCGGCCTCACCGCCTCGCCGCCGACCATGCACATGAGTTTCACCGGCGGGCCTGGTACCGGTAAGACGACGGTGGCGTTACGGATGGCGCAGGTGCTGCACGTACTGGGCTACGTCAGGAAACCGACGGTGCACACCGTCACTCGCGATGAACTCGTCGGCCAGTTCATCGGGCACACCGCGCCGAAGACCAAGGAGGCGCTGGCCAGAGCGGCGGGTGGAGTGTTGTTCATCGATGAGGCCTACTACCTGTTCCGGCCGGAGAACGAACGTGACTACGGACAGGAAGTGATCGAGATCCTGCTACAGGCGATGGAGAACGATCGCGCGGGCCTTGTGGTGATCTTCGCGGGATACCGGGATCGGATGGATCGCTTCTTCTCAGCCAATCCGGGATTGTCCTCACGGGTGGCACATCACCTGGAGTTCACCGACTACACCCACGCCGAACTGCTGGATATCGCCGAACTCATGGTGGCCGAGGCGAACTTCCGTTTCGACGACGCGGCACGCCTGGCATTCGGCGAATATCTGCGACACCGGATGGCCAGGCCGCGTTTCTCCAATGCCCGCAGTGTGCGCAATGCGCTCGACCGCTGCCGGTTGCGGCAAGCCAAGCGCCTCGTGGAGCTGGACCGGCCGCTCACCAAGGCCGACTTGATCACTTTGACCGAAACGGATGTCTACGGCAGCAGTGTGTTCACCGCCCTCGGACCACCGGACGAGTCTGCCGTGCCGCACCCCATGTAACGAGATCGAATCGCAATGCCAGAAGGACTGAAGACCCTCACCCGCTACACCATCGAGCAGGAACACCGGCATCCCGGATCCTCCGGCGAGTTCTCCGCGCTGGTGAATGTGATCGCCACAGCGACGAAGATCATCGCGAATCAAGTCACCAGGGGATCGATCGTCGGCTCACACAGTGCCGTGCACAATCCCGCCCTACTCCCAGCAGTGTCCGACCCCGCCCTACTCCCAGCAGTGTCCGACCCCGCCCTACTCCCACCCGAGAGTCCCGGCGAGCCGGCTTTGCCGGTGCCGCGCACCCCGGATGTGATCGCCAACGACATCATGATCGCCGAAACCCAATGGACCGGTCATCTGTCGGGCCTGCTGTCGGAACAGCTCACCGAGATCCACCCGGTGCCCGAGTTGCATCGGCGGGGAAAGTACCTGCTGGTGTTCGATCCGCTGGACGGTTCGTCGAATATCGACGTGAATCTGCCGGTAGGCACGATCTTCAGTGTGCTGCGCGCACCGGAGCGGATTCGCGGCGAAGGATCGGCGCATCCGCTGACCGACGCCGATTTCCTGCGACCGGGAGCCGAACAGGTATGTGCGGGATTCACCCTGTACGGGCCAGCGACCATGCTGGTGCTGACCACCGGTAACGGGGTGGACGGGTTCACATTGGATCGTGAGATCGGCGCGTTCGTGCTCACCCATCCCGGAATGCGTATTCCCGAGGACACCTCGGGTTTCGCGATCAACGCGGCCAATGAGCGGTTCTGGGAACGCCCGGTACGCCGCTATGTCCACGAGTGCCTGGACGGGGTGGACGGGCCGCGGGGACGGGATTTCAATATGCGATGGGTGGCCTCGCTCGTCGCCGATACCTTCCATATCCTCACGCGCGGCGGGGTCTACCTGTACCCACGTGATACCCGGCCGCCTGCGCGGGCAGGCCGAGTCGCTTTGCTCTACGGCGCCGATCCGATCGCATTCATCGTCGAGCAGGCCGGAGGCGCGGCATCCACCGGCAGTGCGCGAGTGCTGGATGTGGTGCCGGAACACATCCATCAGCGGGTGCCTTTGATCTTCGGTTCCCGCAATGAAGTCGAGCGTATCGAGCGTTATCACCGTGAACCCGAGGAAGGCCCGGGTTTCGATGCCGCACTGTTCGGGACTCGGTCACTGTTCCGGCCTGCACGCCGCTGAAGACCAGTACACCGCTGAAGAGGAGAATTCATGTCGGTCAAGCATCCCGTCGTCGCGATCACAGGGTCCTCCGGTGCCGGGACGACCAGTGTGACGCGGACATTCCAGGAGGTATTCCGCCGGGAAGGGATCAACGCGGCCATTGTCGAAGGCGATTCGTTCCACCGCTATGACCGCAACGAGATGCGGTTGGCCATGGCCGAGGCCGAGCAGAACCGGAATCTGCGGTTCTCACACTTCGGTGAGGAGGCCAACCTGCTGCCGGAATTGGAAACCCTGTTCCGGGATTACGGTGAGACCGGAGTCGGGATGGTGCGCCGGTATCTGCACGACGAGGACGAGGCCAAGCCGTATGGTCAGCCACCGGGAACGTTCACCTCATGGGAGGAGCTGACACCGGGTAGTGACCTGCTGTTCTACGAAGGGCTGCACGGTGCGGCGGTCACCCCGACAGTGGATATCGCCCGCTATGCCGATCTCCTGGTCGGCGTAGTGCCGATCATCAATCTGGAGTGGATTCAGAAGGTGTTCCGGGACAAGACCGAACGCGGCTATTCCAGTGAGGCCGTGATAGATACGATCCTGCGGCGGATGCCGGACTACGTCACCTACATCTGCCCGCAGTTCTCCCGCACCTACGTCAACTTCCAGCGGGTGCCCACCGTGGACACCTCGAATCCGTTCATCGCGCGCAGCATCCCCACGGCGGACGAGAGTTTCGTGGTGATCCGGTTCGCGGACCCGAAGGTCATCGACTTCCCCTACCTGCTGTCCATGCTGCACGATTCGTTCATGTCGCGGACCAACTGCATCGTGGTGCCCGGCGGGAAGATGGAACTGGCGATGCAACTGATCTTCACCCCGCTGATTCTGCGGTTGATGGACAAGCGCCCGAAACGCTCGTATTGATGTTTCCGCACCGCCGCCGAGTTGAAAATTCCGTTGCACCGGTCATCGACTCTCACTGCTCCTGTGTCTCCAGAGCATCACCGCGCTGATCACGCAGATTGTGCTGGCCGCGGCTAAACCTACTTGACTTCCTCGGATGAAATCGTCTCTCGCCACCGCGATGATGGCCTCGCGCTGTCCAGGCATGAGTTCCGGCAGTGGTCTTCCTGGGCCGATCTCGGCCCGGTACGCATACGGTGTCGCCTCATTGATAATGCGCTCGGCGATCTCCTGACGAGCGGTGGGCTCTGTTACTACAGTGCGCAATTCGTCCTCGAGGGTGCCACTGAGCCAGAAGGCGAGGATGCTACCGAGAACCGCGTAGCCGAATGCCGACCCGATTCCCCGCTGGGCATTGAGCATCCCGGAAGACATCCCTGACTTGTCGACCGGAACCGCTCCCATGGCCAAAGCGGTGACCGGTGTGAGGACCAGGGAAATCGCGACGCCGACGAGGAACAGACCCACCACGATGACATGTAGCGAGATCGCCATTCCCACCGCGACGACAGCTAATGCGGCGGCTAGCAGAGTCTGCCCGATCCGAGCGATCGGCAGGGAGCCGAACCTGGCAGCAAGCCTGCCTGCGATCGGCGACAGCAACGCGATGGTGATCGCATAGGGCAAGAGCAGCATGCCTGCCCGTACCGGTGAGTAGCTCTCGACGTTCTGGAAGTGCTGGGTGAGGACGAACAACATGCCGTATACGCCGAAGAGGCCGGTGAGGATCGTGATGATGGCCAGGGTGTAGGTGGCGTTACCGAACAGGTGGACATCCATCATCGGGTCCGGGTGACGATACTCGTACCAGGCGAACGCGGCGAGTGTTGCCGCGCCGACGGCAAGCGGGGTCACCACCAGCGGTGACGACCAACCCGCTTTCGGGCCTTCGATGACCCCGTAGATCAAGGCGCCGATGGCTATGACGAACAGTATCTGACCACCCCAGTCGAATCCGGGGAAACGCTCTTCGCGGGACTCGGCGACGTACTTGAAGGCCAGGACGAGTACCAGCAGGCTGATGGGGACATTGACCAGGAAGGCGGAGCGCCAGCCCATGCTCTCGGTGAGAATGCCTCCGACAGTCGGCCCAAGGGCCAAAGCGACGGTTGAGACTCCTGTCCACAGACCGATGGCTTTGGCGCGCTCATCGGAATCGGGAAAAGCGGCGCTCACCAACGCGAGCGCGGCCACGATGACCGCAGCGCCCGCGACACCCTGGACCGCGCGCGCGATCGTCATAGTCACTGCGTCCGGAGCCATGCCGACCGCCGCGGACGAGACAGCGAACACACCAGTACTCACCATATAGACAAGACGGCGTCCGAATCTGTCGGCTACGGTGGCCCAAGCCATGATGGACACCGCCATACCGATGGAGAATGCGGCTACCAGCCACTCGAGACCGTCCTCACCCACACCGAAATCCGCTTGGATCTCAGGCAGTGCCACGTTCGCAACCAGCGTATCGAGGAACACCATAAAGGGACCGAGCGCAGTTGCGACAATTATCGATGCATTGGCTTTGGTCCAGATCCCCTGGGGTTGCCGTTCGCTTTTTACGGGATTCATATCCTTATAATAAGAACCCTGCAGTTATCAGTTTTCCGATCGTGTCTATTTGTTATGTCGATCCATCAAAGATACTTTCTGTATATTCACCTCGTAGTACGAGCAGGAAGATTATTCTATATGGTATCGACAAGCAATTCGGCCAGGTCGGCATTCATTATTTCGGTTCCATCGTTCCGCCGGAGTGGCCTTGATCGACACGATTCTGCAGCGGATGGCGGAAGATGTCAGCCATATTCTCCGGCCCTATCTGCCCACAGTTTCCCCGTACTCATGTCGGCTTCCGGGCGGTACCCACCGTCGACACCTCGAGCCCGTTCATGAGGTCCGGCTGTCGAATCCGCCGATTCACCTCAGGAACCCCCGGCTTCGCCCGGTACCGTGTTCGGACGGCGAGTTGCGGCGTGATGAGGAGTCGGTACGGTGCGTGGATTCGGGGTTCTGGAGGCGGTGATCATGGATCACGTCTGGGATCGAGACGCAGAGGACACGACGGTACGTGAGATCTTCGACGAACTGTCGACGCAGCGGGACATCGCCTACACCACGGTCATGTCGACCATGGACAACCTGCACCGCAAAGGTTGGCTGGTACGGCATCGGGCGGGCAAAGCCTATCGGTATCGGCCCACGCTCACCAGGGAGGAACACAGCGCCCGGCTCATGGTGGAGGCGCTCGGTTCCGGCGGGCGCCCGGATCTGGTGCTCAGCCACTTCGTGGATCGGATCAGCGCCGATGAGTCGGCCGGACTGCGGGCCGCGCTACGCGGACTGGCGGTGCGTAAGGCCTCCGAGGCGCCATGAGCCCGGCGGTCGGTAGTTACCGGACTCCCAGGACAAAGCGTTACGCTGCCGCGATGGCGGATGGGCGAGTGCGACAGTTGATCGATACGGTGGCGTGGGTACGCATCGAAGCCGGGCGCATTCTCTGCGCCCGACCGCGTGGTAAGGACGTTTTCTACATCCCAGGTGGTAAGCGGGAGGGCAGCGAAACCGATGCGCAGACCCTGGTGCGGGAAATCGAAGAAGAGCTCACCGTCGAGCTGCGGTTGGATACTCTCTCGCATGTCGGCACCTATGAAGCAGTGCAGCCAGGACATGGGACAGGGGATGCCGCGGTGGTGCGGATGAGCTGCTACACCGCCGATTACCGTGGAACACTCGTGGCGAGCAGCGAGATCGATGAGATCGGCTGGTTCCGCTACGCCGACCGGGCTCTCGTTCCCCCGGTCGACCAGCTGCTGTTCGACGATCTGGTGCACGCGGGCCTGTTGCGCTGAGCCCGGGCTCCGGCCGCGCGTGGCCGGTCAGCCGCCTGTCCATGAGCCTCACTTGTGCATGAATATGCCTGCGACGTCGGCGTTCCTGATGGGGGTTTCGGCATTGACCTGAGTGCCGCACAGCACGTTGACCGATACCATCGTCGCGTCGACTACGGTGCCTGCGGGTTCGTTATCTGTTCCGTTCCGCTCCTTGATGAACTTGGTGATCGTCATTCGTTTGGTGTCCTGGTCTTGTTCGATGTACTCGCTGCACGGGGTGTCGCCGCCACGGTTGAGTGCGCGCTCGATATCGGTGCAACCCGCGAGCACCATGGCAATCGTCGCGACGCCGAGGCCGGTTCGTCCGGTAAGTGCCAATACGGTGTTCATGGGCTCCTCCTGAGGTGTATCACGATTGTCGTACACCCTAAGGCCATGGTGTGTCCGGCCGCCTACGGAGTCGGTCCGTCCGCGCGAAATAGACACAGCGGGACATTCAGCTCCGCCGGGGTGAGGGAACCGTGATGGCCGAGCAACGACGACTGCAACGGTTCGACACCGCTGCGGATGACACCGCCGCGGCCACGAGCGACCACGACCAGATCGCCGATCCGGATCGCGTTTTCGGGGGTGACTGTCGGGCCGAACCACCCGCGGGTCACGACGTCTTCCCTGGTGAGCACATCGAAATCGGTGCCGAGTGCGCTCTGCCAGGCGGCGGCCACATCGTTCGCCGCACCGGCCACGGTATAGACGTGCCTGGCGCGGACCTCACCACCGAGCGCTCGGACCCCTTCTCGTAGTGCGTCGGTGGTATCGAAATCGATACGGTTTTCCAGCTCCACCATGCCGTGGTCGGCGGTGACGAGCAGCACGGCGTCGGGTGGGAGTTGTTCGGCGATGGCAGCCGCGAGCCGGTCGACAGCGGCCAGCTCCATGCGCCAAGAGCGGGACGAAGGCCCCCTGACGTGTCCGGTCAGATCGAGATCACCGTGGTAGGCGTAGACCAGTGCGCGTGGTCCGGCACGCAAGGCTTCGGCCACCCCGGCGATGAGATCACCGAAGGACAGCCGAGGACGGAATTCGCCACCGCGCAGGACGGCTCTGGTCAGTCCCGACCCGGCCTGATCATGAGGTGATACCCGGGTAACGGCTACTCCGTCGGCGGCGGCGCGTTCGAAAACCGTTGGAATGGGCTGGAATCGCTCGGGGACGAGTTCGGTCCGCAGATCGGTCTCGGCATGGACGCCGTGCAGTCGCCAGGCCAACGGGTTGAGCAACCGGTCGTAGCCGGGGACTTCGAACAGATAGCCGACCAGCCCGTGCTCACCGGGCGGGACACCGATACCGAGTGAACTCAGGCTGGTGGTTGTGGTCGTCGGAAAGCCTGCCGTCAGTGCGCGGGGTGCGAGACCGGACAGAAACGGCGCGGCGGCAGGATCGGTGGTGAGCGCCTCGTAGCCGAGCCCGTCCACCAATAGGACGCAGACCCGATCGGCCTCGAGTGCGAGCCCGAGGCGGTCGTCTGCGTCGGGAACGCCGAGTCCGGCGAGGATGGAAGGAAATAGATCGGCCAGAGAATCCGTGCCATAACGGGGAGCGTCGAACACGAGCATCAGAATGTCGACATCGGCAGCGGGATGACAAGGGTATTCATGCCTGGCCGGTCTCGAAGCGGCTCACCTTGCCGTCGCGGAGGATGAATCGCCAGTTGGTGCGCATCGAACCCCACCGGGAATTAGTGTAATCGGCGACGAGTTCGGTGCCGTCATCGCCGACGGAGTGGATCTGCATCCGCGCATTGCTGTCGAAGACCTCTGTGCGGGTCCACTGGGTGAGGTTACGTTCTACTCCGTCGTTGGACATGGTCGCGTCATCGGTGAGCACAGCGTAGAACCGGTCCTGGTCGTTGGCATTGAGTGCGTCGACGAATTCCTGCACCGTCGGATCGAGCTGTGCGGTCATCCGTGGCATCCCTCTCTGATCGGTGGGGGAAGAGTGGGGCAGCAAACCTTTGGCATCTACTGTAGGGCAGGGGGCGGAATGTGTGGCTCGACCGCTGTCCGGCCATCCACGGCTAGGATCGGTTACCGATATCGGTTTCGTCGTACGAGGCTGGAGGTGATGTCCGGTGCGCGAGTTTCAGCGAGGTGCGGTGCGATTGCACATTCTGCATCACGCGGCGCAGGAACCGGTGCACGGCGCGTGGATCACCACGGAACTGTCTCGGCACGGATACGACATCAGTCCGGGCACCCTGTATCCGACGCTGCACCGGCTCGAGGACGAAGGGTTGCTGACTTCGCAGCAGCAAGTCGTCGACGGCCGCGCGCGCCGGGTCTATCGGGCCACGCGAGCGGGGAAGAAAGCCCTGGCCGAGGACCGGCAAGCACTGGCGGAGCTGGCGCGTGAAGTGCTCGGTGAACAGTGGCGTTGAGGTGCCCGCTCACCGGCGGGCACCGAGTGCGCGGCGGATGCCGTAGGCCGCTGCGCCGAGAGCGAGCGCGAACACACCGGTGACAATGGATTCGGCCGGTAGGGCGACACCGAGTATGAGACAACCGAGGGTACCGAGGACGGGCACGATGCGGGCGGGGCGGCCTTCGGCGGGGGTGAGGGTCGAGGCGGCGATATTGGCGATCGCGTAGTAGGCCAGCACACCGAAGGAGGAGAATCCGATCGCGCCACGCAGGTCGACGGTGGCCGCGAGTGCCGCCACGACCAGACCAACGATGATTATCGCGCGGTGCGGCACGTCGAAGCGGGAATGGATCACTGCCAGCGCGGGTGGCAGATGACGATCTCGTGCCATGGCGAAGGCGGTGCGGGAGACACCGAGGAGCAGCGCGAGCAGTGCTCCGAGCGCCGCGACCACGGCGGCGATCCGCACCACCGGCACCCCGGCGGGAAATCCCGCGGCCTGCATGGTGTCGGCCAGCGGTGCTACGGCGCTGCTCAATCCGGACGCACCGAGTACGGCCAGGACCGCGATCGTGACAGCGGTATAGACGAGCAGGGTGATCGCCAGGGCCAGCGGGACAGCCCGTGGAATGGTACGAGCCGGGTCGCGAACTTCCTCGCCCAGCGTAGCGATACGCGCGTATCCGGCGAAGGCGAAGAACAGCAGTCCGGCGGACTGCAATATTCCATAGATCGAGGTATCCGCCCCGATGCGCAGCCGGTCGGCATCGGCCGCCGGTGACGTGATGGCGGCGATCACCACCCCAGCAAGCACCATCAGGACGACAGTGACGATCACCCGGTTCAGCAGGGCGGACTTCTGCACTCCCCGAAAGCTGATCGCGGTCAGGATGAGCACCGCGGCGACCGCGACCACCTGGGGACGCTGCGGCCATACGTAGGAACCGACAGTCAGTGCCATCGCCGCGCACGAAGCGGTCTTGCCGACGACGAAGCCCCATCCGGCCAGATATCCCCAGAACTCGCCGAGCCGTTCGCGACCGTAGACGTAGGTGCCGCCCGAGGTCGGATAACATGCGGCCAGCCGTGCCGAGGAGGTGGCGTTGCAGTAAGCCACCACCGCCGCCACCGCAAGGCCGATGAGTAGACCGGACCCGGCCGCCCCGGCAGCAGGCCGTGGCGCGGTGAAGATTCCGGCGCCGATCATGGCGCCCAATCCGATCAGTACCGCGTCGAATACTCCCAGCCGACGCTGTAGGCGTGGACCGTCGGCGTGGGGGATCGGCATGGTGAGCGCATATCTTTCGTGGGTGGTCAGCGGCAGTGCAACAGTGCCATGAGCCCGTAGTCCATATGTAACTGCATATGGCAGTGCAACAGGGACAGGCCGGTTTGATCGGCGACGAAATCGATCTCCATCACTTGGTGGCTACCGAGCATCACGACATCCTTGTGCAGGCCGGCAGTCGGTGTGCCTGCGATGGCGGTGATTTCGAAGGAGTGCCGGTGTAAGTGCATCGGATGGATATCTCCGCTGGCATTGCGCAGCCGCAATCGGTACCGCTTGCCGTGGTCGAGTTCGAGTATCGGCTCGGCATCCATCGAGAAATGCCTGCGGTTGATCGTCCACACGGTGAACCCGTCGTCGGTGACATGGTGTTTCTCGATCAGCATCTCGAAACCGCGTTCCGGTGCCACCCAGCTCCGGTCAGAGGCGGTGAACAGCCGGTAGTCCCAATGAAATGCCGGTGGAGTGACCCATCGCGGAGATCCGCTGTGCCCGGAATACTCGACCACGATGCCCATGCCGCGGTCACGGGCGGTATCGGACAGATCGCCGAGTACCCAGACGCCAGGGGTGGTCATCTCGACGATCGCCGAGATACGTTCGGCGGTGCCCAGCCACAACACCGGTACCGCAACGGGTTTCGGGACCGGATTGCCGTCGAGCGCGATGACGGTAAAAGTATGTCCTGGGAGGGCGAGGCCGTGATTCTCGGTAGCGCTGCCGTTGAGGATGTGCAACAGCACTCGTTCGCCCGTTTTCACCCGGATCGGTTCACCATGACCGAGCATCCGCCCGTTCACTGCGCACGCCCGGTAGCCGACCTCGTAGCCGTGGACCGATGACTGTGTTCTCGTCGTCTGGCCAAGCAACTCCGAGACCACCTCGCCTGCCAGGAAATCGTGTGGCATATCCGGTTTCCTGCTGAACGCGGGCTCGAACTCCTTCAATGTCACGAATACCTCTTGGTCGTAGGCGCCGGGATCGCGCTTCGGTTCGATATAGACCGGACCGACTTGACCGGTGTACTGGCCGAGGCCGAGATCGGCACCGGCGGCCAGATGGGTGTGATAGAAGCGAAAGCCCGCAGGACCTGGCGTGAAGGCGATCCGGCGCATTCCTCGGGCGGGAATGAACGGTGTGCCTTCTTCTGCTGCTCCGTCGACCTCGGCAGGCAGGGTCTGCCCGTGCCAATGTAGTTGCTCCGGGATGTCGGTGTCGTTGTATACATCGACGAGCGTCGGTTTTCCTTCGGTGAACCGTAACAACGGTCCTGGGAACTGTCCGTTGTACAGCGTGGTCGATACGACTCGATCCGGCGCCAATTCCACCAGACCTCGGCTGATCCGCAGGGTGTGATCCGCCCTGCGTGCCGGCTGCGTGTCCGCTGAGCATCCCACTGTCCCCAGCGCGCCCGCGGCTCCGGTCACTTTGAAGAAATCACGTCTGCTCAGCATCGCGGCTGTTCGCCGGCCTTCCTGTATATCAGCCATCCGTAGTTGATATCGTATATCGATATCGTACTACGATATATTAGCGCGGACCGGCTATTTCGTCTGGAGAGATCGGTTGGCGCGGCTGGGATCTATTGCCTTATGGATTCCCGGTGTGGTGAATGGATGTGGTATGGAAGCGCTCTCGCTACCGCCCGGAGCTAGACGTAACCACGAATAACACGTAACCTTGTATTGGCACGCACCCGGCACTGTGCACAGCCAACAGACGAAACGAGTACCTCAATGACGCGGCATGTCGACGTAATGATCATCGGCGCTGGGCTGTCGGGAATCGGCACGGCCTGCCATCTCGCCAGGCAGCGGACCGGACGTAGCTACATGATTCTGGAGCGTAGAACCGCTATCGGCGGCACCTGGGATCTGTTCCGCTACCCCGGTGTCCGCTCCGATTCGGATATGTACACCCTCGGCTACAGTTTCCGTCCCTGGCACGGTACGAAGGTGCTCGCCGATGGGCCGCATATCCGGCGGTATATCGAGCAGGCAGCCGAGGAATACGGCGTCACCGAGCACATCCGGTTCGGTCGTAAGGTAACTGTGGCGCGCTGGTCCAGCGCGACCGCTACCTGGACCATCGAGGCGCTCGATGAACGAACCGGCGAGGTGGAGGTCTATACCAGCGACTTCCTGGTCGGCTGTACCGGTTACTACGACTACGACAACGGCTACCGTCCCCGATTCCCTGGTGAGGAGAATTTCGGCGGACAGATCGTGCATCCACAGCATTGGCCCGAGGACCTCGACTACACCGGCCTGCGTGTGGTGGTGATCGGCTCCGGTGCCACCGCGATCACCTTGGTCCCAGCCATGGCCGAGGCGGCGGCGCATGTCACCATGCTGCAGCGCTCACCGACCTACATCACCGCGTTGCCTGCCGAAGATCCGCTCGCGGCAGGCATGAAGCTGGCCAAGCTGCCCACCGAGATCATCTACCGGCTCGGGCGGGCCCGTAATATCGCGCTGCAGCGCGCTTCCTTCCTGCTCTCCCGGAGAAATCCGGAGATCGCCAAGAAACTGTTGCTCGCTGCGGTGCGCAAGCAGATCGGTCCGGATATCGATATGCGCCATTTCACCCCGAGCTACAACCCGTGGGACCAACGTCTGTGCGTAGTGCCCAATGGCGATCTGTTCAAGGTATTGCGCAGGGGCAGAGCATCCGTCGTCACCGACCGCATCGAGACATTCACCGAAACCGGTATCCGCCTGGAATCCGGCCAGGAACTACCCGCCGACCTGGTCATCAGTGCGACCGGCCTGAGTATCCAGACGTTCGGTGGAGCGAGTCTAGAGGTGGACGGCGAACCAGTGGTCATCCGTGACCGAGTGATCTACAAAGGAGCGATGCTCGACGGTGTGCCGAATATGATGATGGTGCTCGGCTACACCAACGCGTCGTGGACGCTGCGCGCCGACCTTTCGGCCGAGTACTTCTGCCGGGTACTCGAACATATGAAGGCCAAGGGTTTCACCCGAGTCGAAGCCGTCGCCCGTGCCGGCGACCGTGGTCTGGAATCGGCATTGGGTGGCTCACTGAACTCCGGTTATGTGCGGCGCGGTGACGCCTTACTACCGCGACAAGGCACCAACGGCCCCTGGAAGGTGGTCAACGACTACTACCGTGATAGCAAGATGCTGCGCTCGAATACGCTCGAAGACGGCGTGCTCACGTTCAACCGGGCCGGGCAGACGCCTGCCGGACGCGTATCCTTGGAGGGGGCGCGGAGCGCCTGAGCGCAGCCGAAGTATGACATTGCCGGACCTCGTATATCTCGGCAACGCACGCACGAACAGCCCGGTGATTCGGATTCGATCACGGTAGTGGTGTGAATCCTATTCCGATCGTGTTCGGTCCTTGTGCGGCGATATCGGCGAGAATCCCATGGATACCGGAGAATTGGAACGGTGCCCACGGAATGAGTGGATTGATCGCGGAGGAGATCCCGACGAAGCCGCTCGGTGTGGTCGCCGGGCCACCGCTATCGCCGGGAATGAGCGGGGTCCACGAACGGATGACATTATTCTTGTATTCGATCACCAGCCCGTATGTGGTACCGGATACCTGGCCGTATTTACACAGAATGTCCCTGAACGGAACAGGATTCACGCCGATCCGGTTGATCACGGCTCCGTTCGGCATCCTGTTGACCGGTGTGATCTTCGCGGTGTCCAACTTGATGACCGCGTAGTCTTTCGACGAATCGAACGGAAACTGCGTCGACGGAAACCCCGGCCAATTGGTGGTCCACGTGGCGTAGTACCCGATCGGGCCGAGACCGGGGTTCCCGGTGAGGAATACCTCCTGAGTTCCGGTGTTCCTGGTCATGAGGTGCCCGGCTGTGAGCGCTACCGGATTGCCGAGTGCGTCATATCCGACAGCCGCGACGGTGCCCCAGCTTCCGAACGGTGGTCCACCGTCGGACATGATCGATGTTCCCGGACCGAAAATCGCAGGAGCGCGGCTACCGCCCGAACCGTATGTATAGGGAACCCCGTTGCTGACGCCACCGGAATTGTGCACTGTGATCAGCATGGTCCCCGCCCCAGGCGGAGAGACAGCGGTGATCTGCACGGGTGAATCCTGGATGAATGTGGTTGCGGTCCCCCCGAAATACACAGTGGTAGGACCGATGAACCCGCTGCCGGTGATGATGACGAAGTTCCCACCGGACGGCGACCCCGAAGCAGGGTGGATAGCGGTGATAGCAGGCATGACATGCCCCCTTCGGTGCGGCTGTGGTGCTGGCTGCTGTTCCCGGGGAGGGTGCCCGATTTATGTTGTCGGCCAGGATGTTTCCATTTAAGCGCTGGCAATGGTTGCTGGACAAGCGCTTTCGCAGTATGTTTGCGGTCCGCTGCCGAATTGGTATCGAGTGGGTTGCCCGCGCTCCTACACCGAAAAGACAGGTGTTTGTCGACGCATTGCGCGGTTGGCTTGCTACCGCTCATCGCGACAGTGCGGCATACCGTCAGCTCACTGTGATGGCGGACGGGAGTCACGCTGAACCGGTATACGGATCCGATACGCGAAGCCCTCCCGTACTATCGCGAACGGAGTCGACCGGCCAGGGGTACGAAGGAGGACGGTATGGAAGTTCGCATCGGTAACAGACCACTGTGGTTACTGCCGGGTAGAAAACTTCCCGGCGATACCGCGGATAGGGCCGTTACAGCGCCGCTGACCGACCGTGTGACCCGCCGATGAGTGATGCCGGCGTCGGGCTACGCTGCGCGGGATGCGCGACCGTCGGTCTCGACAGCCGCTATTGCGTGTCCTGCGGTCGTGAGCTCGGCTACCGGTATATAGCCTTACCCGACCACGACCGGACGCCATGCCCGGACTGCGGCGGTATTCGATTCGGTGCGGATGGACAGTGCGCGCGCTGTGGCAGGCCCGAGACGGTGCCGGACCGCCTGGAGGCCGACCTCGGCGCGGTCGCCGTGCTCACCGACCGGGGGCTCGTCCATGCGCGTAATGAGGATGCCGTCGCCGTGGGAGTACTCGACGATATGGTTCCCGGGGTGCCGACAGCTGTCGTTATCGCGGTGAGTGACGGGGTATCGAGCTCGGTGCGGCCACAGGTGGCTTCCGGTACGGCAGTCCGGGCCGGGGTCGGAGCCGGCGCTGCCGCGCTCACCGCCGGACAGCCTGCGACCGATGCCGTCATGGCCGGGTTGGAGGCCGCGGCACAGGCTGTCAGCGCGGTCGACGTTTCCGGCGATCTGGCTCCTTCGTGCACCTATGTATCGGCCATCGTGGTGCACAACGGCACCGATACCGAGATCACCGTCGCCAATATCGGCGATAGCCGAGCGTATTGGCTGCGCCGGGAATCGGTGGACGGTCCTGGCAATATCCCCGCACAGCGACTGACCGTCGACGATTCCTTGGCGCAGGCACTGGTCGATGCCGGTGTGCTCGACGAAGGAAAAGCCATGACCGATCCGCGGGCGCATACGCTGATCCGCTGGCTCGGCGCGGACAGCCCGCCGAAGCCGTGGGCAGACGATTGTGTGCGGACGATGCGCACCACGGGGCCGGGCATGCTGTTGCTGTGCTCGGATGGGCTGTGGAACTATCTGCCCACGCTCTCCGCCCTATCCGGACAGGTGCAAGGGGCGGCTCCCGCGGCAGCGGCCACCGCCCTGGCCGAGTTCGCCTTGCGATGTGGTGGTGGTGACAACATCACCACAGCAGTAGCGCCCGTGCCCTGGCGGCCACGCAAGGACGAAGTTCGGTGAGGGCGATCCCGGCCGCGTGCTCTCGGGAGTACGGTCTCCCAGTTCCGTAGACAGTGGTGTTCGTGGTTACGTATGTTCTTCGCCTATGACGAAGTTCGGCGGCAAGACCTGTTTGATCACCGGCGCGGCCAGCGGACTCGGTCGCAGTATCGCCCTCGCGGCCGCGGCCGAGGGGGCGACACTCGTTCTTACCGATATCGCCGCGGAAGGGCTCGAGCAGACCGCCGCCGCGGCGCGTGCTGCCGGTGCTGCCGTGCCCGTGGCCACCACCGCCGACGTCAGTGACTACGACCAGGTCGTCGCATTGGCCACCGCGGTACACGCCGAGGTCGGCAGTGTCGACATCGTCATGAATGTGGCCGGAATCGCCACCTGGGGCACCGTCGATCAACTGACCCATACGCAGTGGCGGCGCACCATCGATATCGATCTGATGGGCCCGATCCATGTGATCGAGGCGTTCGTTCCGCCGATGATCGCGGCAGGCCGCGGTGGCCACGTGGTGAACGTGTCGTCAGCCGCGGGCCTGTTCGGGTTGCCGTGGCATGCGCCGTACAGTGCGGGCAAGTTCGGCCTGCGTGGAGTATCCGAGGTATTGCGTTTCGACCTGGCTCGCCATGGCATCGAAGTGAGCTTGGTGTGTCCTGGCGCGCTGGCCACCCCCATGGTCGACAGCGTCGATATCGCAGGTGTCGACCGTACGGCCGAAGCGGTACAGCGGGGGATGTCGCTGTTCATGCGGCATGCTGTGGCGCCGGAGGCGGCGGCCCGATCGGTTATTCGTGGTGTCGAGCGCAACCGATACCTGATCTTCACCTCAGGTGACATCCGTGTGGGTTTCTGGGCCCAGCGCTACTTCCCGCCCGCCTACACCCTCGCGATGCGCGGCCTGAACTGGGCAATGCATCGCTACCTCACCGGGAAGAGGGGCGTGCCCTCGCGCTGAGGGCGCCGCGCCGGGACCGCTGTGATATCCGCGATCCGCCGGCACTGCCCGTCTCGCCCGCGACCCGATTCCGCAACAGCGGCCGAACGCTGTCGGGAACGGGTCGGCCATGCCACACTATAGAAAGGTTGAGAGCACAGCCGACCCCGGTTCGACGCATTCGGCGTAGCCGGTCGATGGGGCGGCGTGACAACCGACTCGCCTCCCGACCAGCCGTCGCGGAGAACTGGAATCCCCCTTACATGGGAGGTTCGACTTGTCTGCCATTTCTCTGCTACGAGGGCACGCCGAGGGCGGGCATCTCGAGGGTTCGGGACCGGGACATCGTCGCGGCAGCCTGCCGTGGGCGCAGCAGGTGGATCGCCGACAAGAATGTGTGGTGGTCCGAGTCGAAGGCGAGTTGGACGCAGCAGTCTCGGCCGAGTTCTTCGACACGGTCGACCGGGCACTGCAATCGTCATGCGGTGCTGTGGTGATCGATCTGCGGGCGACGAGATTCTTGAGTTTACGGGCGGCCGTTGGTCTCGGTGCGCGGCGAACGGACTATTGCGATGGTCCCGATCTACGGATTGTCGCGGGTGGATCAGGAGTCGAGCGGGCACTAGAGGTCACCGGGGTACGGTCGCTGTTCGCATGCTACCCATCGATGCGAACGGCTCTGGATTCATGAACTCGGACTCATGAGCTGAGCACCGAAGTGGAGGCTGTGCCATGGTGTGGCGGATTCGGTTCTTTTCCGCTCCGGGTGCTTGGGACGAATACTTCAGCGTGCGTGCGAGTGGGTCCGATCCAGCCCGGTGATCGCTTCGCGCTGGACCGGGTGATCGTCGCGGGGTAGGGGTAGCCCTCGATGCGTGACTACGGGTTGCGTGCCGAGTCCGACCAGCTACCGTTCACCACTCACCAGCGGATCGGTGCAAGCGGACCCGCTGGTTTCGATCCGCTGCCGACGGGTACCTCCCGGCCCGTATACGCGCCTGATTCCGGTATCGCTTCCGTGGTGTGCGCCGAGCTGCGGCTCGGCAAGGACACGCATCGGCATCCGGAGTGCCGCGTAGTGGCCGCGAGAACAAGGTGGTGATGGTAATGGGGGAGTGGACTTCCCGATCCGCTACCGATACGACGACCGTCGGAGTGCGCGTGCCCGCGCAATGGGAGCAACTGACCATGCTGCGCGCCCTCACCGAGACCGTCGCCCTCATCGGGGATTTCGCCTTGGATGAGGTGACCGATATCCGGCTCGTGCTGGACGAGGTGGCGACTTCGCTGATCCTGGACGCGGTCCCCTGCTCGATGATCGACTGTGAGTTCACCTACGACGCCGACGAGATGGTCGTGCATGTGTCATCTCTCGCCACTTCGGAGCCGGTGGCAGGGCAGCCCGGCTTCGGTTGGCATATCGTGCGGGCCCTGACCGGTTCGATGATCATCGCGCAGAACCCCTACGACAGTGAGCTCGGCGGCTATCCGACGATGATCGACTTCGGTTGGGTGCGCGGCGCCGCGGCGGGCGGGTGATCGGTTACCTACCGATCATCGGATGAATTGATGGTAGCTGCCGGTCATCGTGGCCGGTCGGTCAGTTTATCGGGGATCTCCGCCGGGTAGTCAGATAAGAGCCGGACAACAGATGCCGATGGTTCGAGGAGCTTGTCATGACAGACCAGCACCGACCAGGCACCCGGAATCCGTATACGGGGCCGGGTGCTTCCAGGTCGCCGTCCCCAGCTGAGGGTTTTTCCGTTACGCGGAGCCACGAGGTCATCCGACGTTGGGCCGAGCAGCGTGGCGCCCGTCCCGCGACCCTGCCGGGCAGCGAGTACGACGGGCGGATCGGAGTGCTGAGATTCGACTTCCCCGGCTACGGGGGCGCGGTGCTGCGCCGGGTGGAATGGGAGGAATGGTTCGCCACTTTCGATGCCAGGAAGCTGCACTTCTGGTATCAGGAGCGTGGCGCGGACGGTTCGCCCAGTAACGTCAATCGTCTGCTCGCCCGATAACGCCGATCTCCTGGAAGTGCCTCGATAGCCCATGGGTCTCTGAAATCGTCGTGAGCCTTGTCACCGGATGCGGTTACCGAGGGGTGCGGAAGTGCTCCGAACGGGTGTGGTATTGCATGCGGCGGCCGCGTGCGCGCCGTCCGCCCGCGGTGCTTGCCCCTGAGTCGACGTGATATCCTATACAGGTAAAGGGCCTTGTGGCCGAAAATAATTCGGCGATAGGGCGGTGAATTTCGAATTTTATCCGGTGGCCGACGGTGCGGGAGAGTGAATGATCCGGACATCGTCGATCCTGTGCAGTGGATCACATCTGGTGTTGGGCGGCTGATTGTGACGCTGGTCTGCCGGACGTTTACCGGCTGGGATCCCGGGTATCCGAAATCGAGCAAGGTTGCTCGAAAGCGGAAGGTCGCGTCGGCATCGCGGATGCGGTTGTCCGCATCATGGCGTGCTTCCGCATGTCTGCAAGGGATAAGGTCTTGAGCGCAAACCTGATGATTGTGGAAGACGACGACCGTGTTCGGGGTGCATTACGCCTCGCCATGGAGGACGAGGGATACGACGTAGACGAGGCGGAGGAAGCCGAGGACGCGCTCACTCATCTGCGCAGCAACGGCGTTCCCGATGTGATGATCGTCGACCTCATGCTCGGGGGGATGGACGGATTCGAATGCATCAGGGAGATCCGTCGCGACCACGACGTCCCGATCATCGTGGTGAGCGCTCGTGACGATACTCATGACGTGGTGGCCGCCTTGGAAGCGGGTGCCGACGACTTCGTCACCAAACCGTTCGAGATCAAGGAGATCACCGCCAGGATGCGCGCGGTGCGTCGCCGTGCCCGGCTGACCGCAGAGCGGGAGGCACCCCCGGAAATGGTGCTTGACGCCGATGAGGTCGCGCCATTGGTGCTCGCGCAGGACAGCGGTGTCGTGCGCCGTGGCGAGGAGGAGATCCGGCTCACGCTCACCGAATTCCGGCTGCTGTGCGAGCTGGCGGAATCACCAGGTCGGGTACTCAGCCGCACAGTACTGCTCGAACGCGTCTGGGACCGGGGGTTCTTCGGTGACGAGCGCATCGTCGACGTGCATATGCGCCGGTTGCGTACCAAGATCGAACGGGATCCGTCCGATCCGCGCATCGTGGTGACGGTGCGCGGCCTCGGCTATCGACTCGATGTTCAACGCTGAGTACAACGGAGAAGCCAAACGCTGGAGCCCGAACGCTTGGAGTCTGCGTGGCCGGGTGACCGCTGCCTTCGCCGCCATCGCGGCGCTGATGTCATCGGTGCTGGTGGTCTCGGTGTTCGTCATCAGCCGCGGCTACTTGGAGACGCAGCGGCAACGGGCGAGTACCGAGCCGTCCGCTGACCTCGACGCCAATCTGGAGCTGCTGCGCAATGTGCTGATCGGCTGCGCTGTGGTGGTAACCCTGATCGGCGCGGCCATCGGTTGGTGGGCGAGCAGGCGAGTGCTGACCCCGTTGCATCAGCTCGCCCGAACCGCGGCGCGGATCGCCTCCGGCGATCTCGACCTGCGCTTGTCTACCACCAGTGATCAGGACCTCGCCGTCACGGTCGAATCGTTCAACACTATGGTGGACTCGCTGCAGCGTCGGATCGAGCGTGAGCATCGACTCTTCGGTGACGTCAGCCATGAGCTACGGACCCCGTTGACCACCCTGATGGCCAGTGTGGACGTGCTCAACCGGCACCGGGACGAACTACCGGAACGTTCCCAGCGTGCGCTGGGCCTGGTCACCGCCGAGGTCGATCATCTACGCAAGCTACTGGATGATCTGCTCGCGTTGGCCCGGGTGGAGGCGGGTATGCACAACGGTGATGTCGAGCCACTGTCGGTGCGTGATCTGCTCACCCACACCCTGGCCGACCGCCGTTACCCGGCAGAGCTGCTCCGAGTCGAGCAGGATGTCACGGTGCGCGGCCGCAAGCTGGAGCTGGAACGCGCGGTGGTCAATCTGCTGCACAACGCGGACCGGCACGGTGGCGGCGTTGTCGAGGTCGGTGTACACGGTGACAACGGCGAAGCGGTGATCACCGTCGATGATGCGGGTCCAGGCGTACCGCTCGCGGACCGGGCACGCATCTTCGAACGATTCGCCACCGCCCGCAGCGGGCGTCGCTCGCCGACAGGTACGGGGATCGGTCTCGCGCTGGTCGCCGAAACCGTCGCCACGCATCGCGGCCGGGTCGAATGTACCGAGCGCCCTGGTGGTGGCGCGCGGTTCGTCATGCGTCTACCCCGATGGGAGGAAATATAGCTGTAACACGAACGTAAAGAAGCCGACAGGTTGACCTCAAAGTCGCTTCGGAAACCTGGATTAGTACTGCTGACCCGACGAGGGAGTTGCATGTCATTACCAACCCTGTCCCCAGCGCAGCTCGAGCGCTCGCGTGCAGAGAATGCCGCGGCCGCCCCGGGGGGCACCCCGACCCGGAATGACGCCGGACCGGCTGTAGTTCTGCGCACGCCCCGCGAGGACGACGGTGCTCCGATGTGGAGAATCGCCAAGGATTCCGCAGTGCTCGATGTCAATTCGAGCTACGCGTATCTGCTGTGGTGCCGTGATTTCGCCGGAACCTCGGTGGTTGCCGAGGTGGACGGCCGTGTTGTGGGATTCGTGATCGGATTCATCCGCCCGCAGGCGCCCGACACGGTCTTCGTGTGGCAGATCGCGGTGGATCAGTCCCAGCGTGGCCGCGGCGTGGCCGCCCAGCTGCTGCATACTTTACTCAATAGCGTTGCTGCCCAAGGTGTTTCGGTGCTCGAGACGACGATCTCGCCCGATAACGCCGCATCTATTGCCCTGTTCACGTCGGTAGCGGAAGCGAGGGAGGCCAAGCTTTCCAAGCGCCCCCTGTTCGAAGCCGGCGATTTCCCGGACGGTCACGAGCCTGAAGAGCTGTACCACATCGCGCCGACCGTCCGCACCATCGAGGAGGATCGATGATTAATAGCGATACCACTGTTTTCGAGAGTCTCGAGTCCAATGTGCGCGGCTACTGCCGCTCCTGGCCCACGGTGTTCACCACCGCCAAGGGCAGTTGGTTGCACAATGAGGAAGGCCGGGATTACCTGGACTTCTTCGCCGGCGCGGGCGCGCTGAACTACGGCCACAACAACGATGTGCTCAAGCGCCCGCTGCTGGACTACATCGCCAGTGATGGCATCACCCATGGTCTGGACATGTCGACCACGGCCAAGCGGGAACTGCTGACGACATTGCAGGAAACCCTCTTCGTCCCGCGCAACTTGGACTACAAGGTTCAATTCCCTGGTCCGACCGGTGCCAATGCCGTCGAGGCCGCGCTCAAGCTCGCTCGCAAGGTTACCGGTCGCGAGACGATCGTCAGCTTCACCAACGCCTTCCACGGCATGACTCTCGGCGCACTGTCGGTCACCGGTAACGCGGCCAAGCGCGCGGGCGCCGGCGTGCCGTTGGTGCACGCCGCGCACATGCCCTACGACGGCTACTTCGACGGCACCACCACCGACTTCCAGTGGATGGAGAAGGTGCTCGACGACACCTCCTCCGGCTTCGATCGCCCCGCGGCGGTGATCGTGGAGACCGTCCAGGGTGAAGGCGGCGTCAATATCGCGCGGGCGGAGTGGCTGCGTCATCTCGCCGAGTTGTGCACAGCCAGGGAGATCCTGCTGATCGTCGACGATGTGCAGATGGGCTGCGGGCGTACAGGGCCGTTCTTCTCCTTCGAGATCGCGGGTATCAAGCCCGATATCGTCACGCTGTCGAAGTCGATCGGTGGCTACGGTTTGCCGATGGCCCTGGTGCTGTTCAAGCCGGAACTGGATCAGTGGTCGCCGGGTGAGCACAACGGCACTTTCCGTGGTAACAACCCCGCGTTCGTCACCGCGACGGCCGCATTGCGTCACTACTGGTCCGACGATGCGCTCGCGACCGCGACCAAGGCCAAGGGCGAGCGGATCGAACGCACCCTCGGCGAGCTGACCGAGAACCTCCCCGGTGTTTCCACCCGCGGTCGCGGCCTGGTGCAGGGCATCGTGTTCGAGGAACCTTCGCAGGCGGGCAAGGTCTGCCAGATCGCCTTCGAGCGCGGTCTGCTGGTGGAGACCTCCGGTTCCACCGACGAGGTGGTGAAACTGCTGCCGCCATTGACGGTCACCGAGCAGGAGCTAGATCATGGCCTGAATATTCTCACTGACGCCGTGGAGTCGGTCTGCGGCGAGATCGGAGCAATCGCATGATCGTGCGTACCACGGCGGAGATCACCGATACCGAGCGTGATGTCGCGGGTAAGGGCTGGCGCAGCAAGCGTATCGTCCTCGGCGGCGACGGTGCCGGTTTCTCTTTCCATGAGACCACCATCGAGGCGGGCACGACGCACGAGTTCCACTACCTGAACCATGTGGAAGCCGTATGGCTCATCGAAGGTGAGGGTACGTTGACCGATTTGGACAACGATGTCACCTACGAGCTCGCCCCGGGCTCGATGTACCTGCTCGACGGGCATGAGCGCCACCGCATCGAGGTGCGTACCCAGATGCGGATGATGTGCGTGTTCAACCCGCCGGTCACGGGGCAGGAGGTTCACGATAGTAACGGCGTCTATCCACTGGTAGCCGCGACGATCGGAGGTTAAGGACACTGATGGTTCTGCAGCACACCGATACTCGGTTCGAGGCCGATAGCTACGATCGTTATCCGACCCGTCTCGCTACGCCTGCTCCGCATCTGGAGCGGGCCGATGCGACGGTGTGGGGCACGATCGAACGCCCGGAGCTCGGGTCCTTCGACTCCGACGGGTTCGTCATCATCGACGAGATGATCACCCCCGCCGAGGTGGCCGAGTTCAGTGGCGAGATCAGCCGCCTCGCGGCAGATCCCGCGCTGCGCGATGACGACCGGCTCATCGTGGAGAAATCCTCGAATCGGGTTCGGTCGGTCTTCGAGGTGCACAAGCTCAGTGCGATGGTCGCGGAGCTTGTGCGTCGGCCTCAGGTACTCGAGTTGGCCCAGCAGGTGCTCGGGTCGGAAGTGTATGTGCACCAGAGCAGGGTCAACTACATGCCGGGATTCCGCGGTGGTGGTTTCTACTGGCATTCGGATTTCGAGACCTGGCACGCCGAAGACGGTATGCCGGCACCGCGTGCGGTGAGTCTGTCGATCGCATTGACCGACAACTATCCGATCAACGGCAGCCTGATGCTGATGCCGGGATCACACCGCACCTTCGTGCCGTGCCTGGGGAGCACTCCCGCCGAGCACTACCGGGAGTCGCTGCAGGAGCAGGAGATCGGCGTGCCGTCGCCTGATGACATCGCCGCGCTGGCGGATCGGCACGGGATCACCCAGTTCACCGGCCGGGCGGGTTCGGCGTTGTTGTTCGACTCCAATCTGATGCATGGATCGTCGAACAACATCACGCCGTTCCCACGCTCGAACATCTTCATCGTGTTCAACAGCGTGGAGAATACGTTGGTCGAGCCGTTCGCCGCGCCCGCGCGGCGGCCGGAATACATCGGTAGCCGCGATTTCACGCCGATCTCGGCGTGAGCATCAGGATCTGATCAGACCACAAGTGAATATGACATGAGCGGGGCCCCACGTGGTGTGACTACGTAGGGCCCCGCTCATGGATATGCTCCGTAATCTCATCGAACGCGAACGTATCGGCACTGACCAGGATGGAAAGCCGCACGCCGAGTCATGGAAGACGCCGGATCGCCTCCGGGGTGAGGTCGGCGATCGAGGGGTAGCCGTCGATCGCCATGAGCAGATCCGCCTCGGCCAGCAGGGAACGCAGTACATGCACGATACCGTCGACGCCGCCGAGGGCAAGACCATACGGATAGGGGCGGCCGATGCCGACGGCAGTGGCTCCAAGCGCCAGCGCTTTGACGACATCGGTGCCGGTGCGGATGCCGGAGTCGAACAGCACGGGCAGACCGTCGGCTGCCGCCACCACATCCGGCAAGTGCTCGATCGCCGGGATACCGCCGTTGGCCTGTCTGCCGCCGTGGTTCGAGCAGTAGATGCCATCCACTCCGTGGTCTTTGGCCCGGCGCGCGTCATCGGGATGGCAGATGCCTTTGAGTACCAGCGGCAGATCGGTCGACGACCGTAGCCAGGCCAGGTCGTCCCAGGTCAACGTGTTGCTGAACTGGGAGATCCAGGTCAAGGTCGCGGTTTTCGGGTCTTGTTCCGGGGGTGTGGACAGCAGGCCGCGGAAGACCGGGTCGCTGAAGTAATTGGCCAGACAGTGCCCGCGCAACTGCGGGAAGTTGGCGAGCGACAGGTCGCGTGGTCGCCAGCCGAGTACCCAGGTATCCAGAGTGACCACGATGGCCTTGAAGCCTGCGGCCTCGGCCCGGCTGATCAGACTCTGCGCCAGATCTCGATCGGTAGGTGGATAGAGCTGGAACATCCCGGGGGTGTCACCGAACTCGGCGGCGACCTCTTCCAAGGGATCGACGGTGAGCGTGGAGGCCACCATCGGTACGCCGGTACGTGCCGCTGCGCGCGCGGTCGCGATATCGCCGTGCCCGTCCTGGGCGCACAGCCCGACCACCCCGACCGGGGCCAGGAAGATCGGCGTCGGCAGCGCCATACCGAACAGTTCGATCGACAGGTCTCGGGTCTTGCTCGCCCGCAGCATACGGGGGACCAGGCCGAGTTTCTCGAATGCCGCCGCATTGGCGCGCTGGGTGAATTCATCGCCCGCACCGCCCGCCACATATGACCAGACGCCGGGCGGCAGCGCCGCCTTGGCTTTGGCCTCCAGCTCGGCATAGGTCATGGGCAGATCGGGGAGCACGCCCCCGAGGCCCTGGAAGTAGATCTCGTACTGGAAATCGCCGAAATTCGTCACGAGGTTCCTGTTCGATCTCGATGCCGGAATGCCATCCAATCACAGACCGCAGGCCTCCGGGGCCGGTCCAACGAACTCTCCGATCCCCTGTCACCTCCATCTCGGTTCCCCGCTGTCGCCTCCATTTCGGTGCCCCTCGACGTAGCGTGAGTTCATGCGTAAGCGATTGGTGGTCATCGGTGGTGACGCGGCGGGGATGTCGGCGGCTTCGCAGGCTCGCCGGATGCTGGAGGAAAGCGTCCTGGAGATCGTCGTTCTCGAACGCAGTGGGTTCGCCTCCTATTCGGCATGTGGGATTCCGTACTGGGTCGGTGGGCAGGTTCGCGAACGTGACGCGCTCATCGCTCGGACCTTCGAGGAACACCGCTCCCGTGGAATCGACCTGCGGATGCGCACCGAGGCGACCGAGATCGATGTCGGTGGGTGCCGTGTGCGCTTCCGGGACAGCGAAACCGGAGCCGAAGCCTGGCTGGAATACGACCAGCTGGTGTGTGCCATGGGGGCACGCCCGATCCGGCCACCGCTACCGGGCATCGATGCCGAGGGAGTGCACGGCGTGCAGACGCTGGACGACGGCCAAGCGTTACTGGAGACACTGGACCGGGTGAACGGTCGTCGCGCTGTGGTGGTTGGCGCGGGCTATATCGGCGTCGAAATGGCGGAGGCGCTGCTCCGGCGCGGCTACGAGGTCACCGTGGTCGACCGCGCCGCGGAGCCGATGTCGACGCTCGATCCGGATATGGGTGCTTTGGTGCGCGACGCGATGTGCGGAATGGGTATCAAGGTCGTAGGTAATGCGGAGGTATCCGAGATCCGGACCGGAACCGACGGCCGGGCTACCGCCGTGGTGACCGGCACCGCGGAATACCCGGCGGACGTCGTAGTACTCGGCATCGGTGTACGGCCGGAGACGGCGCTGGCCCGTGCCGCGGGCCTGCCTCTCGGCGAGCACCACGGGTTGCGCACCGATCTCGCCATGCGGGTCCGCGGATACGACAACATCTGGGCCGGCGGTGATTGCGTCGAGGTAAGGGACCTGGTCTCCGGGCGGGAACGTCATATTCCGCTCGGCACTCACGCCAATAAGCACGGGCAGATCATCGGCACCGGAATCGGCGGGGGATACGCGACCTTTCCCGGTGTTGTCGGTACCGCGGTCAGCAAGGTGTGTGAGCTGGAGGTGGCGCGAACGGGTCTGCGAGAGAAGGACGCCCATGCGGTAGGGCTGCAGTACGTGACGGTCACCATCGAATCGACCAGCCGCGCGGGTTACTATCCGGACTCGGCGCCGATGACGGTGAAAATGCTCGCCGAGCGCCATACCGGCCGGCTGCTCGGTGTGCAGATCGTCGGGCGTGAGGGTGCGGGTAAGCGCGTGGATATCGCCGCGGTCGCGCTGACCGCTGGGATGACCGTGGAACAGCTGAACACACTCGACCTCGGCTATGCCCCGCCGTTCTCGCCGGTGTGGGATCCGGTGCTGGTGGCGGCCCGTCGAGCGGTTACCGCTGTCCGGGAGCGCGGATGATGCCGGACTCAGGCACCGAACAGCTCGATTAGCTCGGTCTTGTCGAACATGACGGCGGCATCACGGGCCGATGGAGTCCCCGCGTCCGGGTCGGCGCCCGCCATCGCGAGTTGGCGGGCGATCTCCACCTCACCTTTGAAAACAGCTCCGGCCAAAGGAGTCTGGCCTCTGTCATTGGCGCGATTCGGGTCGGCCGAGCGCTCCAGCAGCGCCGAGACGGCCTCCTGATGGCCGTGGTAGGCGGCGAGCATGAGCAGCGTGTCGCCCGCGTCGTTGGTGAGGTCGACCGGCACACCCGCGTCAACGAAGGTGGCCAGACCCACCGCATCGCCGCGGCGAGCGAGGTCGAAGACCTTACCGGCCAGTTCGATCAGTTCCGGATCAATCTCCTCAGCGCTCACCTGCCCATTCTTATCACGTGCAGGTCCGGGCCATGCCTGTCGCCGATGCGCCGCCGGGCACCTGTGCCGCCCATCGCCGGTAGCTCGACCGTTCTCCGCGGCCGGGCTCTACGCACGCGGCCGGAGCTCCCGTGTGGTGGGTGAGCAACGCTCGGTCGGTATAGTCGCCGCGGATGAGTAGTGTCAGCGCCAACGCCGAAACGCCGATATCCCATAACCGCCGACTCGGGCGTGTTGTGTGGCTGGCACCGGTACTCTCGGCTGCGTTCTCCGCATTCGTTCTCTTGGCACCGGTCTGGCCGTTGCACCGGATCACCGGCGGGTTCATCGATTTGCAGGTGTATCGGCTCGGGGTCGACGCCATGCGTGATGGCGCCGATATGTACGGGCAGCTGCCGCAGACCACTGTCGGCGCAGGGCTGCCGTTCATCTATCCGCCGTTCGCCGCGCTCGCGCTGGGGCCGTTCGCGATGGTGCCATGGGATGTGGCCGCGCTGAGCTTCTTCCTCTCTTCGGTGGCCGCGGTCGCCTGCACACTGTATGTGGTTGCCCGACGGATCTGGCCGGGTGAGCAGCAGCGCAGGTTGGCGGTATGGGCTACGGCCTGCGCGACACCGCTCAGCCTGCTGTTGGAGCCGATTCATTCGACACTGGACTTCGGTCAGGTCAACCTGCTGCTGATGGCGCTTGTCGCCGCCGATTGCCTGGCCCATAAGCCACGCTGGCGCCGGGGCATGCTGATCGGTATCGCCGCCGCGATCAAGCTGACCCCCGCCGCGTTCGTGCTCTATTTCCTGGTGCGCCGGGACTACCGTTCCGCCGTGACCGCCGCGATCACCGGTGCGGCAGCTACGGCCCTCGCCTTCGCGGTATTGCCGAAAGAATCCATCGAATATTGGTTCGGGGGGCTCGGCAATGCCTCCGGGCTCAGCGGGTCCGCATTCCATACCAATCAGTCGATTCAAGCGGTACTAGCCCGGCTCGAGGTGCCCGAGCCCGCGTTCACCATCGCCTGGCTGATACTGGGGGCCCTGGTGCTGGCACTGGTCGTCGTCGCGATGCGCCGGGCCGCTGAGCTTCCCGCGCTCGCACTGGCCATCAATGCCGTATTCACGCTGCTGGTCTCACCGATCTCTTGGTCACATCATTGGGTCTGGATCGCCCCCGCGTTGTTCGCTGTCATCGGTTGTGCGGTCGGTCTTCCCCGTAGGCAGGCGATCGGCTGGTGGGTTACTTGCGCGGTCACCACGGCGGTGTTCGTGATCGGTCCGCAGAATTGGCTCCCAGACGGTGAGCGACGCGAATCCGCCTGGACACCGTGGCAGCACGTCATCGGCAATACCTACGTCTGGTACAGCGTGGGTTTGGTCGTGTTGTATCTGGTCAGTAGCAGGAGTGGCGCTGTGCCGTGGCGTGGGAAGCAGCCGCGCCAGGATACGACCACAGTCCTTGCATCGTAAGGTCATTGCTGCCAGGCGCGGACTGTCTCAGCCCAGTCCAGATGCGGCGGGAGCGACGAAGAGGAAGCTCTTCTCCTCGATCCGTTTCGTGATGCGCCACTGTCCGTCGACCCGCAGGAAGGTGTCCAGGTACCAGAGCCCGCACAGCATCATGGTCGGTGCGCCGTCGCCGCCCGACATCAGCATGGGGTTGTGACACATCGTCCGCCCGGTGGCGGTGTCTCCGTCGACGGTGATGGACGAGTTACCGATCAGGTGCTGGAATGCGAGGAAATTCGGCAGCACCGTGGCCAGGAAGGTCTTCGTGGCCGCGAGATCGCCCACCGAGCCGCCCATGGCCGAGTAGTCGATGTGCGCGTCCTGAGTGAACACCTCGTCCAGTAGGTCCCACTGCTGGGTATCGACCGCATGTGAATAGCGCACCATCAGATCCTGGATCTCGAGCCGATCCGAAATCTCCTGCAACGACAGCATGTGTGCCTCCGAGTGAGGTCGATACGTGGGTAGACCCCATCAGTATCGGCGAACAGGACATAGCGGGCGGGGGTTATGCTTACCGGACGGTTCGTCCTCGGAGTGGCTCATGTGGGATCCCCAGCGCTATCTCGCCTTCGGCGACCATCGTTCTCGGCCGTTCTTCGATCTGCTGACCAGAGTCACCGCGACCCGTCCCCGGCGGGTGGTCGATCTCGGCTGCGGGCCGGGGCACCTCACCGTGGCACTCGGACAACGCTGGCCGGATGCGATCATCGAAGCACTCGACTCATCACCCGATATGGTTGCCGCCGCGCGGGAGCGCGGTATCGATGCGAGGCTCGGTGCGGTGCAGGACTGGCGGTCGACCGCGGATACCGATGTCGTCGTCTGCAACGCTGTCCTGCAGTGGGTGCCTGGCCACCCCGCACTTATAGCGGAGTGGTCGCGTGGACTACCAACGGGCGGTTGGCTGGCCATCCAGGTCCCCGGGAACTTCGACGCACCGTCCCACCAGTCGATCAGGCAGGTAGCCGCCCGCGCCGAGTGGCGGGAACTGCTGCGTGGGGTAGCTGTCCCGCAGCCGGGGGCAGTGCTCGACCCCGCTGGATACGCCGAGGTGCTCGCGGCTTCCTGCGATGTTGTGGATGCCTGGGAAGCGACCTACCTACAGCGTTTGACCGGCGGTGACCCGGTCTTGGACTGGGTCACCGGCACTGCGTTACGCCCGGTCCGCGGCGTCCTCGATGATGCGCAGTGGCGGGAATTCACCGCCCAGCTCGCTCCCATACTGCGTAGCGCCTATCCGCGACGCCCGGATGGTGTCACTTGGCTGCCGTTCCGGCGGGTCTTCGCTGTCGCACAACGGCGGTAGCAGCCGCGTCGGCCCGTTGCGATGGCAGGCCGCTGATAACCCCTGGCCGGGGATGCCCAGCGTGGGCCGTGTGCCCGATGGGGCGGAAGCCGCTGCGGGTTGACGCACCCAGCGCAGGCCGCGATACTGACGATAGTCATGCGATTGCGTATAACTCTTCCAGCGGAAACGCGACGGAGATAGATCGATGATGATCCATACCGCAGTCGATGGATTTCTGATGGTGCGGGGAGATACGTTTGCTCCCGAAGCTCCACCCGGTTCGGGAAAAATCCTGCTTTTGGTTCGATATTTCACCTGGCTCGCGATTATTTCCGGGCCGGCCGGTATCGCCTATGCGGGAGGAAGATTTGCCTGGGAGAAATGGAATGGCGGCCCATTCGCATCGGCAAAGACAATTGCGGGTGGACTGCTCGGCGGGATCGTCACCACCGGCGCAGGCGCAATAATGAATTCGCTGATCAGCTGATCTGTACCACACCACGATCACGCGGCGTCGGCGTGCGTACCGGCTCGCCGTTTCTCTGTCCGGGCACACCGACGGCCGTATTCGCATCACTGCTTGCGTCAGTCGTGCGTCTGGTGGGCAGGCGAGACAGCGACTGTGTGACACGCGAATACCGTATCGAGGCAACACCTTTGCACGCCGAAGCTCGAAGAGCCGGGATCGGCGAGTGCTCTACATGCAGATGTCTTGATATGTCCTCGAATTCGGCGAAAGCGTGATGAAATCGCTACGCCCGTCGGTGTGTGGATGGTCGCGGAGGGGGATTCGCTGCGATCTGGATCGGCAGCGCCGCCGCATCGGCCGATGCCATCGGCGGCAACTGCCTGGCTGCGCCTCCTTTACGTCATAGCGAGAGCTGTTGCACTATCCTCAGCCACTTGAAATCGATGGATACGGACCGTATGCCGCTCGCACCGTCTGCGCAGCAGCCGGCTCAGATGCAGAAAACGACACTTCCGAGCGGGAGGCACAGGATAACCGAGCCATAGGCCGGTGTGGCCGCCTCGGACGGGCTGGCGGGCGGGCCGGGAGGGGGTGCCGTGCTGGCGGAAGCTGCGGGAGCTGCGGCGAAACCAAGGGAAAGGGCCATGGCGGTCGAGGCGAGGATTGTCGTGATTTTGGTGGACATTGCGCATCCTTCGAATCGAGTGAATTCTTCCTCTGACTTATGGTCTCATGGTTCACCCATAGGGCAACGAACGCCAGGCATAGGAATATCAAGTTTCCGCGTATGACATAACGGGAAGATCACTACAGGCGTGTTTTTCGTGCCTCTGGCATCGAATATTGCGGAAAAAATACCGCAGGACTTTTATTCTCCCGGCAATCCCCGTGACCGATCGGCTGGTCCAGCGGGATCGTTGTGCAACGGAGACCGAACCTGCTCAGTCGAGTGTCACATTGTACGTTGCCCGACCAGGCCTCGAATCATGCCTCGCGGCTCTTGTGCTGTGTGGCATATACGGCCGTGGCATCCTCTCGGGGCCGCGAGCGGATGTCGCCACCTCATCCTCGCGTGGGAGCGATTATCATCGGTAGATCCTCCGGCCGAAGCATGACGCGGGTTCCGAAGCCGCGGCTGATGTACTCGATTGTGTCGCACAGCCAGCGGGATTCGCTGGGGGAAGCCCATTCCAGGCACATATGCCGTATCCGCAGTGGTACCAGCCGTACCTGTACCACACCGAGATCCACGGATACCAGATACAGCAGATGGAGATCGGTGCGATAACGCTCATGGCCGCGAATGCCTTCGTAATCATCGATGACGTCGCCACAGCCGTACAGAATCGGTTTGCCTCGGTAGATCTCGATCGGTCGCGGATGGTGTGCGGAGTGCCCGTGCACCAGATCTACTCCGGCATCGATCAGCCCATGCGCGAACTGTATTTCGCTCCGGGCCACCCCGTAACCCCAGTTCGGTCCCCAATGCACAGAAACGATGGCTACATCGTCGCGGTGGGTGTACGTCAACAGGTGCGCCGCCACCTCGGCGGCAGCGCTTGCCGTCGGTGTATCACCTACTCGCCACAGCCCAGGTCGATCTCGGCGGGCCGCCCACGCCTCCGGAACTCCACTCGAACCGACTGCGACCGAGACGATCACCACGCGGCGCCCGTTCTCGAGTTCCACGGTCACGGGTGTTTTCGCTTCGTCCAGATTCCTGCCTGCTCCGGCGTGGCCGATATCCGCGGTATCGAGTGCTTCGAGGGTGTCGATCAGCCCTGGGATACCGAAATCGAGCACGTGATTGTTGGCCAATGCGCAGCTGACCGGAGCGATGGCGGTCAGCACGGGTAGATTCGCTGGATTCATCCGATAGTGGACGCCTTTGCCAGGAGCGAACGCACCATCGGCGGTGATCGAAGTCTCCAGGTTGAGCAATCGCACCTCGGGGCGGATCCGAGCGAGCAGTGGCAGGACATCACCCCACGGCCATCGGAAATCGACCGGACGAGCGAAAGGACCGTATGCGCGTTCGGCCAATTCCACATATATCTGCGCATCGTCGGCGTATTGCTCGCGCAGTGCCGGGTTGCCGGGGTGGGGCAGAATTCGGTCTACTCCCCGGCCGAGCATGACGTCGCCGCCCAGCAGCACCGTCGTCATATCTTCTATTGTCGGTCATCTCGGGTGTCCTGTCCGCGATCGGAGACCGACCTGCACCCGCACACGTTATGCCGGGTCGAGTTCCTTCTGCTCGGCGCCACGGGAGAGTGCGGGACAACGGTCGGATATCGAGAGCAACTGTTGCGGGTCATCGGCGTACACCGTGGCGATGACATTCGCGCGAGCAGCGAGATCATGGGCGAGATCGCGCATCTCGGGAGGCACCGCGGAATCGTTGTCGACCCCCATCAGCACATCGCGGGTATGGATCGCCGTTGTCTGCGCACAGTGCCGCAGGCGCTCCTTGGCCACGGTATCGAGCGCGGCGGGGCTGAGGTAGCGCTGGATGTGCTCACCGCGGTCGGTGATTTGGTTGACCACGGGTTCCGTTGCGGCGTCGGTGAGCCACCGCTCGGCATCGGCGGTGATTTCGAAGACGAGGTCGTGATCACGGATATCGGCAGGATTCGCGGAGGTGGTCAGTAGTGCCAGGCTTGCTCGCCCGATCGCGAGAAAACCGCTCATCGCATGGGCGAACAAAATGGCAGGATCTGTTGTCGGCAACCGGTGTAGCCGTTGTCCGACGGCGGTGATCCAGCAAGCGAGATGTTCGGCTCCGGTATCGATCGACGTCGTTGTCGGCATAGCGCGACCATAGCCGGTGACCCGTGCGTGATATCAACGAAACGCTGAAAGTATCGCCGGATACTCGGATGCCATGGCTTCTGTTCAGCAAATGATCTGGGTGCGCTGCGGCAATATCCGGATCCCTGGATCCAGGGTGGCGTGCTATGTCGTTGGGGCGTTATGGTCTGCGGGGCGCCTGATCGCAGTGAACAGGCGCACGCAGCGTTCGGTCATCTCCTCGGGGGTGTAGTGAGGATGCTGACTCCACCAGGAGATGGTGGTGGACACGATGCTGAACCAGATCGCCAACAGCAGTGCGTGGTCGTCCGAGTCTCCGGTTCCCGCTTCCGCGAGCACCTGTGCCACGCCTTCCGAACCCATGCCGTTCAAGGCGTCCTGATACGCACGGGCGACTGCGTATGCCGCGCCGGGCCGGGGCAGCGTGGTGTCGTAGATGATCTTCCAGTTCTGGGTGCGCCCGTCGAGCGCATGGAAGATACCGGCCAACGTCGCCAGTGCCTTGTGCGGTGCGCCGTATGTGGACCGGGCCGCGGCAACGGCATCGACCAGGCTTTTACCGGCACGGTGGACGCAGGCCGCGTGCAGTCCGTCGCGGGAGCCGAAGTAGGCGTAGACGAGTGGTTTGGAAACTCCCGCGGCCGAGGCGATGGTGGCGATCGAGGCCTTGGCGTAGCCGTGATCGCCGAATTCGATGGTGGCGACGTCGAGAATCTGCTCTTCGCGCTGCTCTCGCGGCACCCCTTTGGTGCCCGCCCTGCTCACGGGGCATCACCGGGGGCATGGGCATGTAATTCCTTGAGTGCCCGGTAGATGTTCGCGTTGTGTTCGATGTTCGAACGCTCCTGGTCGGTCAGCTCTCGTCGGACCTTACCTGGGACGCCTGCGACCAGCGATCCCGCTGGTATGTCCGCCCCCTCTGGGATCAGTGCGTTGGCTGCGATCAGGCTACCCGCGCCGATGCGGGCGCCGTTCAGCACTGTCGCGCCCATCCCGATCAGGACGTGGTCACCGATGGTGCACCCGTGCAGGACTGCGTTGTGCCCTACCGATACCCCGGAGCCGATGATCAGCGGGAAGCCGGGATCGGCGTGCAGTACACAGCCATCCTGGATATTGGTCGTCATACCGATTTCGATGGATTCCAGGTCGGCACGGACCACGGCGCTGTAGAAGACGCCGACATGTGCGGCGATCCGTACCTGTCCGATCACGGTGGCGGTGGGGGCGATCCAGGTATCGGGGCCGATATCGGGGGTATGACCGTTGAGGCTGCGGATCATCGGGTTTTCCTCGCTGTCGATGTAGCCGGGTCGATCAGGACACCGGGGTTGAGAATTCCTGCTGGATCGAGCGTCGATTTGGCCGCACGGAGTGCGGCGGCGAATGGTTCCGGGCGCTGCCGGTCATACCAGCGGCGGTGGTCGCGGCCGACGGCATGATGGTGCGTGATGGTAGCGCTGTGTGCCGCGAGCGCTTCCGAGACCGCGATCTTGATCTCGTCCCACTGTTCGACGGTCCGCCCCCAGCGACCTGCGGCGTAGATGCCGAAATAGGGGGCGAGTCCGTCCGGATAGACATGGGTGAATCGGCAGGTGACGACGCCGGTGACGCCGACGGCTCGGAAGGCGGTATTCGCCGCGGTAAGCACCGCATTCCGCAATGCGTCGAAACGATCCCAGGTGCAGGCGGTTTCGAAAGTTTCCACGATCATCGACTGCGCGGCAAGCGCATCGCGCTGGTAGGGCATGCGTAGAAACGACGATCGCCAGGTATCCGCCGCCCCTGGACGCGCGTCGTCATCGGCCGAGTCGGTGATACGGAGGCCGTCAGGCACTCGGCCGCCATGGTCACGGCAGATCTGCACCGCCCGCCGCATCGGTTCATCGACCGGATGGTCGGCGGATTCGAATCCGAGGACGAGTACCCCACCAGCGGTGTCGGTCCCGGCGTTGAGGAATGCTTCCATCGGATCGAGTAGACGGCAGTTCGCTGGGAATAGCCCGGATTGGGCGATCGTTCTGGTCGCGGCGACAGCTTTGTCGTAGTTGTCGAACACTACCGACGCTCCGGCTCGCCAGCGCGGACGATGCTGCACACGTACCCACGCCTCGGTGATCACTCCCAGAATGCCTTCGGATCCGAGGAACAGCCGGTCAGGGGACGGGCCTGCGCCCGAGGCAGGCAATCTGCGTGAGGCGCTGATCCCGGCGGGCGATACCACTCGCATCGATTCGACCAGGTCATCGATATGGGTATAGATCGTCGCGTAGTGGCCGCCTGCTCGGGTGGCCAGCCAGCCACCGAGGGTGGAGAACTCGAACGATTGTGGAAAGTGCCGCAGCGTCAAACCTTCCGGCCGCAGGGCGGCTTCCAGTGCCGGGCCGAATATGCCCGCTTGTATTCGCGCCGCCCTGCTGGTGCGGTCGAGTTCGAGCAGTTGATCCATACAACTCATATCCAGGGTGATCGCCCCGGCGTAGGCAGCGGCACAGCGTGGCTCGATCCCGCCGACCACCGATGTTCCGCCGCCGAACGGCACGGCGGCCACGTGGGCGCTCGTGCACCAGTCCAAGATGTCGATCACATCCTGTTCGGTTCGAGGCCGCACCACCTGATCGGGCACATGGTCGATGCGACCGAGCAGATTGCGGACCACGTCACGGAATGCCTGCCCATGGCTGTGTCGGAGGCGATCACCGAGATCGTCCGAGGCCAGATGCGCTAGTGAATCCGGCACCCGATTCCGGGGGGCGGGCACGTTCAATGAGGTCGGATCGGGCGCTTCGTGCACGGTCAGATCTGCCTCGGGCAGTAATGCCGCCACGCGGTTGGTCAGCGCTGCTCGCTCGGCGCCGGTCACCGCATTGTGGACGGTGCCCCACCCCCACCACGACTTCGTCGTCATGTCGAAACTTCCTTCGATTCAGCTAATTGACTAGATGGTAAATTACTTCATGGTCAATTGCTAGAGGTGGTTTATCCGCGCTACGCGCGTGATTCGGCGAAGCACTCAGTGCAGTGGTACTCGCCAGCACAGTCTGGTTCCGGCGATGTTCCCATCCGGACCGGTACCTGCTGTGATGGTGAGCTTCCCCGAAGCTTCCTCGGCCCGCCGATGCAGATTTCGTAGACCGCTCGGTGTGACATCCTCCGGCATTCCGCATCCGTCGTCTTCGACGATGATGGTCAAGTCGTCGGCCACCGCGATCTCCACCGATATCGATTCGGCACCGGAATGCCGGACGGCGTTGCTGATCGCCTCCCTGACAACGGCTTCGGCGTGGTCGGCCAGTTCGGGTTCGATCACCGACAGCGGCCCGGCGATGCGCACGGAGGTACGGATCCTGCTGGCGGCGGTCTGTTGCCGGACCGCGTCCTCGATACGTTGCCGCAGTCGTGTGCCCTGGCCGCCGCCACCGTGCAGATCGAAGATCGAGGTGCGGATCTCCTGGACGACTTCCTGTAGGTCATCGATCGCTTCGGTGATCCGTTCGCGTACTTCTGGTACGTGCGTGCGCGGCACTGTCCCCTGCAGGTTCAGGCCGACAGCGAACAGCCGTTGGATGACGTGATCGTGCAGATCCCTGGCGATCCGATCGCGATCGGAAAGGATGTCCAGCTCGCGCATCCGGCGTTGGGCGTCGGCCAGGCGCATCGCCAGCGTCGCCTGATCCATGAAGGCCGCGGTCAGTCCGAGGATCTCGTCGTCGTAGGGTGCTGATTCGGCGGCACGCAGTACGACCAGTACTCCGACGGTGTAATCGGGGGTTTGCATCGGCAGGACCAAGGCGGGTCCGGCGTCCGGGAAGATCTTGCCGAGATCGGTACGGCGGGAGTCGTCGAGCCGCTGCGGGGCACGGAGCCGGAAGGCTTTGCCGATGGTGGGGTCCGTACCGGGGATCGTGCCGGGGCGCTGCCTGCCCTCGGTACCCGCGGTGTGGGTGATCACGAGTTCGGTGTCTTCCTCCAGCCCGCTGTCCACCTCCGGTAGGACCGCGAGGAACGCCCGCTCCGAGCCGGTGAGCCGACGGGCATGGTCGACGACGTGGGCCAGGACATGATCCGGTTTGGTCCCGGCGAGGAATTCGGTGGTGATGTCGCGGGTGGCCTCGATCCAGGCCTGCCGGGTACGAGCGGATTCGTAGAGCCGCGCATTATCGATCGCGATACCGGCCGCCGCGGCCAAAGCCCGCACGATGACCTCGTCGTCTTCGGTGAACGGCAGGCCGTTGGACTTCTCGGTGAGGTAGAGGTTTCCGAATATCTGGTCACGGATGCGGATCGGGACGCCGAGGAAGGTGCGCATCGGCGGATGATGAGCGGGGAACCCGACCGAGGACGGGTGATCGGCGAGGTCGTCCAGACGGATCGGTTTCGGCTGGTTGAACAGCAGCCCGAGGACACCGTGGCCTTGGGGGAGTCCGCCGATCAGCTGCCGGGTGTGCTCGTCGATGCCTTCGTAGACGAACCGGGTCAGCTGCTGGTCGTGGCCACGGATGCCGAGTGCCCCGTAGCGGGCGTCGACGAGTGAGGTGGCGGCGTGCACGATCGTATGCAGGGTGCGATCCAGGTCCAATCCGGAGGTGACGGTCAGCATGGCCTCGATCAGGCCGTCCATCCGGTCGCGCGCGTCGATGATCTGCTCGATGCGATCCTTGACCTCGGTGAGCAGTTCCCGTAGCCGTAGCTGCGAAAGCGTATCGCGCACCGAGTAGGTGTCGGTCGGCATATCGTCGGTCATGTCGACTGCTCCCGAATCCCGGCGTGTCCACGGCAGGTGGCCATGGTGCAAGAGTATTTCACCTGTGCGCCGCGTTCGGCGATTCGGGCGCAACCTGCCTGCTCACCGAGCCTGCCTGCTCGATCCACCGGGTGGCAGGCACTGCTCAGGAACGCACCCGGTTTGTCTGCGACCGGAGCCGCTCGGAGCCACAGCAGCCGCGGCACCGCTCAGAAGCCTGCGGGAGGTCTGGACGACTGCGACCGGAGTTTGGACGCGTACACGGCTGCTTGGGTCCGTCGTTCCAGGCCGAGTTTGGCCAGCAGCCGGGACACGTAATTCTTCACTGTCTTCTCGGCCAGGAACATGCGTTCGGCGATTTGCCGGTTCGTCAGTCCTTCCCCGAGTAGGTCCAGTAATTTGCGTTCTTGCTCGGTGAGTCCGGCCACTGGGCCGTCCTGCTGAGTGCTCGCGCGAAGTCGCTGCATGAGGGCCGCGGCGGCGCGATTGTCGAGCAGGGAACGTCCGGCGCCGACTTCTTTGATGGCCTTGGCCAGCTCCATCCCTTTGATGTCTTTCACGACGTAGCCGCTCGCCCCGGCGAGGATGGCGTCGAGCATGGCCTGCTCATCGGTGAACGACGTGAGGATCAGGCAGCGCAGATTGTCGAGTTTCGACAGGAGCTCACGACAGAGTTCGATGCCGTTGCCATCGGGCAGGCGCACATCGAGGACAGCGACGTCCGGCTGAAGTGCGGGGATGCGGGCGAGCGCCTGCGCGACATCGCCGGCTTCACCGATAACAGAGAGCGCCGGGTCGGTCGAGAGCAGATCGACCAGCCCGCGGCGGACTATTTCATGGTCGTCCACTAGAAACACCGTGATCATGGTGGTATCCAATCCAGGGGAAGTGGTGTGGTCGAGACTACGCAACCCGATACTCCCCGCAAGTGTGGCACCGGTGCGGAGCGCGGCCATGATGTCGTTGGTGTCGTGCACTTGCCGGTGTCGTGCGTTTATCCGCTCGGAGCGGCCGATCATGGTCGGAGGACCCGGCATTCGGTGACTTTCGGCCGTCATCTCCACCGCTGGATCGCGCGATGCTGATTAACGAACCCAGCGGCCGTGGCGGTGGAGGTTCGCACTGGACGGTGGCGCCACCTCCGGTCGGGCGTCGAGCCTGCCGGGAGAATTCTGATAAGGGGCAAGCGATGCCGAGAACACACCCCGACTTCGAAACAGTGCGATCCGCGCTCGCGTTGGCGGTGCGGGCGCCATCGGTGCACAATACCCAACCGTGGTCATGGCGGCTCGGTGACAATTCTGTGCACTTGTATGCGGATGAGAGTCGATGGTTACCGTATACGGACCCGGACTGTCGCGATCTGTTGCTGAGTTGTGGTGCGGCACTGCACCATTTCCGGATCGCGGCCAAGGCGCTCGGCTGGGAGACACAGGTCCATCGACTGCCGGATCCGGCGAAGCCGGAGCATCTCGCGGCTATCGAGTTCCAGCCTGCCGCATTTACTCCAGAGGATGTCCGGATGGCGGGCGCGATCAGCACGCGCCGCACCGATCGCAGGCGTTACACCTCCTGGGAAGTGCCCCCTGCTTATATCCAGAACATCGTCGCCGCTGGTGTCGCGCACGGGGTGCTCGTATGCGATGTCGATGCCGAACCTGCCAGAACTCAGCTGTTGCGGGCATTCGAACAGGCGGCGTGGGAACACGCCAGGGATTTCTCCTACGGCGCCGAACTGGCACAGTGGAGTGGCAGGCACGCCGCCTCACAGGGGGTACCCGCGCGCAACGCGGTATCACTCGCCACCGATCCAACTGTACGGCCGTTCTCGAATCCGAGCCTGCCGCAGGCGGTTGTCCGTGATATCGAGGCCGCCGATCGGATGATGCTGCTGAGTACCAGTAGTGATGACCGGATATCTCAGTTGCGAGCAGGCGAAGCCATGAGTGCGATACTGCTGACCGCCGCGACGCTCGGACTGGCGACCTGTCCGTTGTCCGAGCCCATGGAGTTGACCGACACCAGGAACCAGATCCGGATGAATGTTCTGGAGAACACCGGATACCCGCAGATCATCGTCCGGATCGGTTGGGCGGCAACGAGTGCCGACCCGATTCCGGCCACACCACGTCGTTCTCTCACCGAGGTTATGCATCCGCTGGATCCGGCGGATTCGTGATACGAGGTACCCGTCCACCGGCTTGCCGCTCGGCTGGATCCGCCGCGGCGGCCGGGATTCGGAGTAGCGGCAGCTGACAGCGCCAGAATTCGAGGAGGACCAGATGGTCGATAGCACCACCGCACAGGCAAGACAGGGGGATCTGCCGATTGTGGTGGCCGTGGACGGTTCGGCCACCTCGTACCACGCGGTCGCATGGGCTGCCGTAGATGCCGCGGTACACCGCTGCCGGCTGCACATAGTGACCTCTATCGCGATCCGGCCCGGTTTCGTCTTCGGGCGGGAACCGGGCGAAGACGATATGGAGTGGATGCGCGAGGACGGTGAGCGGGCGCTCACCGAGGCAGCCAGGGTGGCCAGAACGGCGACGGCCGGTGAGGCGCTGGCGATCAGCACCGAGTTGATCCTCGAACCGATCGTTCCGCACCTGATCGATCATTCCCGGCAGGCCAGAACGCTGGCTGTTGGCAGTAGGGGGCTCGGAGCGTTCCGCCGCGAACTGCTCGGCTCGGTGGGGGCGGCGCTCACCCGGCACGCGCATTGTCCTGTCGCGGTTGTGCACTCCACGTCGGCCACCGATGCTGTCTCGTCGAGCAAACCGGTCTTGGTCGGGGTCGATGGCACTGACAACAGCGTGTCCGCCATAGAAGTTGCTTTCGAGGAGGCTTCGCGGCGCAAAGTCGGGCTGATCGCGCTGCACGCGTGGAGCGATATGACGGGAATCGACCTTCCGCTGCTCGACTGGGATATCGTGCAGGAGCAGGAAGACATTCTCCTGGCGGAGAATCTCGCCGGCTTCGGGGAGCGGTATCCGGATGTGTCGGTGCGGCGCGTGCTGGTGCGGGACAGGCCGGTTCGCTCCCTGCTGGAGGAATCGGAGAATGCTCAGCTACTCGTGGTCGGCAGCCACGGTCGAGGTGGATTCACCGGAATGCTGCTCGGTTCTACCAGTGCCGCGCTGCTGCATTCGGTGGAATGCCCATTGATCGTCGTGCGGGCGCGCTGAACCGTACCGGCTGCCATGACGCAGCCGGTACCGGTGGACGTTGTGCGGTGTCAACGGATGGCGTTGTGCGCGGACAATGCCTGTTCGAGCAATACTCGCTGCTCAGCCGCGGCGACAGCTCGTCGTGCGGCAGGTACCGCATCCGGTGTCACCGAAATCGATGTGATTCCCATCCGCACCAGGTGTTCGGTGAAATCGGGTCGCACCGAGGGGGCCTGCCCGCATAACGAGGAAGTGATCCGGTGGCTGCGCGCTGTGTCGACAATCCGTCCGATGGCATCCAGTACGGCGGCATCGGATTCATCGAACAGTTCAGCGCAGGTGGTGGAGTCGCGGTCGACGCCGAGGATCAGCTGGGTGAGATCGTTGCTGCCGATGGAGACACCGTCGATACCGAGGCCGATGTACTGGGGCAGCCAGTGCACTACCGAGGGTACCTCGGCCATCACCCAGCGGTGCAGTCCGCGCTGGTTGCCGAGCGGGCCCGCGTCGACCAGTTTCAGGCATTCTTCCAATTCCCACCGGGTACGTACGAACGGAATCATCAAGTGCAGATTCGGTGTTCGTTCCCGGACCAGGGCCAGTGCGGTGAGCTCCAAGGTGAATACCTCGGGCTCACGGATATAGCGGTAGCAGCCGCGGTAGCCGATCATCGGATTGCGTTCCTCCGGTTCGTACCGCGTTCCGCCTGCCAAATCGCGGAATTCGTTACTGCGCAGGTCGGTTGCCCGGTAGACGACCGGCCGTGGCGCGAAGGCTGTAGTGATCCGTTGCAGTGATTTCGACAACCGCTCCACGAAGAGGTCCCCGTCCCCGCGAGCGATCAGATCCCGGGGATGGTGGCCGTCGAGCGCCTGCGTGATCAGCGTTTCCGCGCGCAGTAATCCGACTCCGTCGACATCGGTGGCCGCGACCCGCTCGGCGATCTCGGGTAGCGCCAGATTGACATAGACGCGGGTGGCCGTCGGCACCGCGGTGGCGATCGGCGCGACCTGCCGTGGTTCGGTGTGCACTGCTTCCGTCCGGCCTGCGCGGACTTGGCCGGTGGAGCCGTCGACGGTGACGACAGCTCCTTCGGTCAGTGTGGTGGTCGCGGTGCGGGTGCCTACGACACACGGCACACCGAGTTCGCGAGCGACGATGGCCGCGTGGCAGGTCATACCGCCGCTGTCGGTGACAAGCGCCGCGGCCCTGGAGATGGTCGGCAGCCAATCGGGATTGGTCATCGTGGCGACGAGCACCTCACCCGCCCGCAATGTAGAACCCTCCGCCGGGGAGCTCAGGATACGCACCGCTCCGCTCGCCTGCCCCGGGGCCGCGGCCAGCCCGCGGAGCAGGACGTGGGCTGGCGCGGGCCACGGCGGCTTCATCTCGGCGTGGCCGGAAAGCGTGGTGATCGGCCGGGCTTGTACCAGCCACAACCGCGTATCGTCGAAAGCCCACTCGACATCCTGCGGTTTGCCGTCGTGCAGCTGCTGCACCTGCAGCGCGGTCCGCGCCACCAGCATGGCCTCATCGGTGCTGAGCACCTGAGTGGCTGTCTCCTCCTCGGACAGCTCGATCCGCTGATCACCGTCCGGCCCGGAGATGATGGCGAAGCTCTGCTGTCCGGTGCGGGCGGCGATCAGCGTCGGCCCCTTGGCATCGAGCATGTACGTGTCCGGTTCGGTAGCCCCGGATACCACAACTTCGCCTTGGCCGCGGGCCGCCTCGATGATCACCCGGTCCCGGCGTCCGGTCGCCGGGTCGGCGGTGAATGCCACACCTGACCGACGGGCCGTGACCATGCGCTGCACCACCACAGCGATATCCGGGCGCTCGTGCATGCCGCGGCGGGCACGGTAGGTGAGCACACGAGGCGTGAACAGCGATGCCCAGCAGTCGACGACGGCATCGAGCAGCCGGTCATCGCCACGGATATTGGTGCGGGACAGATTCATTCCCGCGAACGAGGCGGTCGCGCTGTCCTCTCCGATCGCGGAGGATCGAACCGCGACCGTGACACTGTCACCCAAGTGGTGGTAGGCCGCTACCACGGCGTCGCGTACCCCAGCGGTCAGTGGTGCTCGATGAACGAGTTTCCGCATGTGCGCACACAGTTCATCCAGTCGCTGCGCGCTGGGGCCCGCGCTGTCCGAGGCGACATCGAGTGCCTCGGTATGCAGCGCGTCGAGTTCCGTACCGTGTGGACCGTGGCTCACCACTTCCTCGTAACATGATTTGAGGATCACGTAGCCGGGCGGTACCGGCAGGTGCGCGGCCACCAATTCACCGAGATTCGCCCCTTTGCCCCCGGCACGGTCGGCATCGGCCAGCCGCAGTGCACCGAGGTCGACCACGTAGTCGCCCATGATGTCTCCGATCGGTCACACGTTGCGCATGGTGTGCTGTCAGCCTCGCCGAGTACGGCGGCACTCGCCACGGCCGAAGGTCCTTTCCTTGGCCACGTAGGCCGCGCCGCCGTAGCCACGCTCATGTGACGACAGTCATGCGCGGCCGTTACCTTCGCATCTCACCGTGCGGTGCCTCGGTCGGCAGGATGGCATGGGTGGCGACGTCAGCTCCCCAGCCGACAACAGAACTGCGCATCCTCGACTCGGGCTTCATGGAACTGGAGGACGCTGATCGGCATATCAGCCTCGGTATCGGTGCGGTAGCGATCATTTCCGGTGCGCCGCCGAGCCGGAACGAGTTCACCGCCCTGCTCGCCAGAGCGGTGGAACGCAACGTCCGGCTCAGGCAGAAGGTGCGCCGGGTGCCCTTGGATCTGATCACCCCGGTCTGGGAGAACGACCCGCATTTCGATCTCGCCCACCATCTTCGTTGGGCCGCACTTCCGGAACCGGGCGATGAGCGGACCCTCTGTGAACTGATCGCAGCGGAGCTGGAGGAGCGGCTCGATCGCGACCACCCACTGTGGCAGTGCGTTGTCGTCGAGCATCTCGAGCAGGGCCGCTGGGCGCTGATCGTCAAAGCACATCACAGTCTGGTCGACGGGGTATCAGGGGTTTCACTGTTCGAGCATCTCTGTGACGGGATGCCTGCGACACCGGTGCGTCGCGCCGAAGCAGAGCCGGGTGGCCGGCCCGCGGCGCGGTTGTTCAGCTTGGTTCGCGAGGGAGCCCGGCTGCCTGTAGCAGTACCGCGGTGGGTGCTCGGTGTGATGCGTGGTGTGGCGCCCGTGGCCGCTGCGGCGATCACACCGGCCGCGGAGACCTCGCTCAACGGACCCATCGGACGACAACGCCGCTACGTTGTCGCCAGGGCCAGGTTATCGGAGGTCCGCGAGATCAGCGAGGTGTTCGGGGTTACCGTCAACGATGTCGTCTTGTCTGTTGTCGCGGCCGCGTACCGCGACCTGTTGCTCGGCAGACATGAGCTGCCGAGCTCCGATAAGTTGCGCGTTCTCGTTCCGGTTTCGATGCGGACCACGCAGGCGAAATATGTTCTCGACAACCGGTTCTCGGCGATGTTGCCATTCTTGCCGATCGATGTGTCCGATCCGGTCGAGCGGCTGAGCACGATTCATGCGCGGTTGTCGGAGCACAAGTCCAGCGGTGCGGCGCGGGCGGAGAACTCGATGTTCGCACTGGCCGGTCGGCTGCCGTTCGCACCAGTGGCGTGGATTCTCTGGCTGCTGGCGCGTTTCCCCCAGCGCAGCGTCGCTACACTCGCGACAAATGTGCCGGGGCCGCGGCACGAATTGGCAGTGTGTGGACGCCCGGTGCTCGACTTACTACCTGTGGTGCCTATCGCCATGCGATTGCGCACCGCGGTCGCGGTCCTCAGCTACACCGATCGTCTGACCTTCGGAATCACCGGAGACTACGACAGCGCACCCGATATCGCGGTACTCGCCGATGGCATCGAGCAGGAGGTCCAGCGTCTGCGTGAACGCATCACGATGTGGCAGCCGCCGCGTCCGGATACGACCTGACGATGATGGTGCTCGGTCACGACGCCGCCCGACCGAGCACGGAGATATGGATGATGCGGGCTGATCAGCAGGCGCCCGCATCAGGTACCGGATGGTCGCGCAACTCTATCCCAGTGGTTGCCGGTCCGCGCCGGGTTCGACGCCGGAGAGCCCTTCGGAAAGCAGAATCCGATGGGCTTGCTGCGCGGCGAACGCCTGCGCGGAATCGCGCGACTCGCTGCCGTGGGAGTGCTCTAGGCCGTGAACGAGCACAGCTATGGCATCGGAAAGGACACGCAGCCGATTATCGAATTCGTCGAAACGAGCCGCGTCCGGTCGCGGGATGCCGGTGGATATCGTGAACGTGCCTGCGAGGTCGGCGCCGAGCAGAATACGCCGCAGCTCGACCGGAAGCAGCGCGAATACGTGGTCGAGCTGACCGGGGGAGAACAGCGTGGCGAGCGTGTCGGTGACCGACCCTGCGAGCGCGACTGCCTCGTCGGGCGAGACGCCTGCTTCCCGTGCGAACTGTGCGATGAATCCGGATACATCGTGCGAGACGGGAACGTGGCTGGGCACCCAGCCCTCGTAGAAGATCCCGCGGAGGAGTTCGGGTAGCTGGGCGCTCAGATGCGCGGCCGAGTTGACCCCGATCCGGTCCCGGATTGTGTGCAGCCACGCGCGCAGGGCCCGGTGGGCGAAGGCACGGTCCTCGGTGCCGAGTCCTTCGGCGACGGCACGCAGCCATTCGCGCGCGGTGTGGACCGCAGGAGCCAGCGGGTCTCGGTGATAGCTCATCTGCATGCGCCCTTCACGGATGGATCGTGATACAGCGCGCTTGGGGTAGACGTAGGCTGCAGGCGATGGCTTCGGTCCAGGCGCGGATCGCGACCCAATCCCGGAGATCGCCGTAGCCCCTCCCGCCCAGGAGCCGGTAGACAAGCCTGGAGCGCGGTGAGATGCCCGTTCGATCGTAGTATCCGGCGAATGCTCGATAGTCGTGCGCGACAATCCGGTCACGGAGCGCGGCGACCCGCTTCGGCACCATCTGGCTCACCCGACGGCCGATCGGCCCACGCAGGGCTGAATTGAGTCCGACGCCGAACAACCAGACATCGTGGTCGACCAGCTCATTCTGGTGAGCCTGCGCGTAGCGGACGACAGCGGGCGGGAAATCTCCGTCGCGTACCGCGCTGCCGAGGACCAGAGTGTCGAAACGCGACAGGTCGGGGGCATGGTCGATATCGGCGAGTTCGACAGCCGCGCCGTGCGCGGCCAGCTCGGTATAGATGAATTCGGCGATATCGCGAGTCGCTCCCTGCTCGTTCGCGTAGACAACTGCGATGTGAGGTTTCTCATGTTTCATAGCGAAAAGACTGCACGTCCATGGGTTTGCTCAGTGAGAGCACTCATGCCCGGACCGGCGGGACCATGGTCACCGCTAGTTCTGCTGAACGGCTCCACCACCGCCGCGGATCTCGGACCGAATCAGGCCATACCGTGGGCCGAGACCGAAGGGTGATCGTGGTCCGGTGACTGTGTGCGGCGGCGCAGCAACCACCGCCGGATCTCATCGGCACCCCATACCAGGAATGGGAACGGGAGGGTGAACGCGAGCATGGTCGGGGTGAGCGCGGCCGTCCCGATCAGATGCTGCATCGGTGGGAAATAGATGATCACCCCGGTGAGGGCGATCTCGAAAGCGATCCCCCAGAGCAGCAGGGGATTGGACAGCACACCGATCGAGTGCAGCGAGACGCGGTCGGTGCGTACCGCGAACGCGGTGCCGATCTGACCGGCGACCAGGCCACAGAACGTCATCGTGGTCGCCTGCTGATAGGTGTGATGCAGTGGTGTGCCCGGCCCGGTGGGATCACCCGGGCGCCAGCCACCACGCAGCAGTACGAAAAAGAATCCCGCCATCGCCAGGACTGCCGCGATGACTCCGAGGAACAACCAGGCGCGTAGGAGCAGCGGTGCGCGGATCACCGGCTCATTACGTTTGCGGGGTGGTCGTTGCATCAGACCGGGCTCGGCCGCTTCCCGTCCGAGCGCGAGCGCGGGCAGTGTCTCGGTGCCGATGTCGAAGGCAAGCAGCTGTAATACGGTCAGCGGCAAGGGGACGGCCCCACCGGACAACGCGAACACCAGCAGCGGAGTCACTTCCGGGGTGGCATGGGCGAAGATGTAACAGATGAATTTACGGATGTTGTCGTAGACCCGTCGGCCGGCCTGGATGGCCGTGGCGATGGTGGCGAAATTGTCGTCGGTCAGCACCATGGTGGAGGCCTCACGGGCCACGTCGGTGCCGGAACGTCCCATCGAAACACCGATATCGGCGCGCCGTAGCGCGGGTGCGTCATTGACTCCGTCCCCGGTCATGGCCACCACATGTCCGGTACTGCGCAGTGCGTCGGCGATACGCAGTTTGGCTTCGGGGGAGGAGCGGGCGAAGACGGGCTCGGCCGGTCCCGCCAGCAGTTCGTCGAGTTCGTCCTCGCTCATCCGCTCCAGTTCCGCGCCGGTGATCACGGTCGGCGTGCCGCGGATGATACCGGTTCGGGCGGCTATCGCCGCCGCGGTCAGTCCGTGATCCCCAGTGATGATGATGATCCGGATACCCGCCTCGTGGCATAGTCGCACAGCGTCGGCGACTTCGGGGCGGGGCGGGTCCGCCATGCCTGCCAAACCGATCAGGATCAGATCCTGTTCCGCCTCTTCCCTGCGGTCCGGCTCTGTGGTGTCTGCGAGATCCCGGTCGGCGACCGCCAATACTCGCAGGCCCTGCCGAGCCAGGGAATCGACCTGGTCGGCGAGCTGTGCGCGACGGTGTGCGGTCAGCGGCCGGACGCTACCATCGGCGCTGAGTTCGGTGGTACACAGCGGCAGCACCGACTCGGGTGCGCCTTTGGTGTGCACGTGCAGCCTGTCGTTTTCGTCCGTATCGACAGTCGACATCCGCTTGTGCACCGGATCGAAATGGAACAAGCGATGCCGTAAGCGTTCTCGCTGCTCGGGGCGGATTCGATTGCCTAGCGCGGCGGCCGCGGTGAGTAACGCCAGCTCGGTCGGATCGCCGACAGCGGGTCCGGTGTCGGCGATCCTGGCATTGTTGCAGAAGCTCATCGTCTTCGCCGCGCGGATCAAAGTCGGGTCGGGCTGCACAGGCGGAGCATTCGGGTCGTGCTGCCCGGTCGCGGTATGGATCGCGACGACTCGCATGCGATTCTCGGTGAGGGTGCCGGTCTTGTCCGTACAGATCACATCGGTGGCGCCGAGAGTCTCCACCGCGCTGAGGCGTTTGACCACCGCGCCGCGACGGGCCAGTTCACGCACCCCGATCGCCAGCGCCAGGGTGATCACCGGAAGCAGCCCTTCCGGAACATTGCTCACCAGCAGGCTCACGGCGAAAATCACGGAATTGATCGGAGACAGCCCTGCCCCGAACATCGCCAGCGGGATGAACGCGGCCGCGAGCAGTGCGGAAATCAGCGCGATCAGCCAGGCTACCCGGCGTATCTGGTGCTCGAGGGGGCTCTCGTCTCGCTCGACCCGCTCCGATAGTGCCGCGATCCGGCCGAGTTCGGTATGCATGCCGGTAGCGAAAACGATCGCCCGGGCCTCGCCCTCGGTGCAGGATGTGCCGCTGAAGACCAAGTCGCGTGCCTGCGCCAGCGGTACATCGGTATCGACCAGGTCGGCGCTGCGGTAGACCGGCAGCGATTCCCCGGTCAGTTCGGACAGATCCACCTCGATACCGCCATCGAACAGCCGGGCATCCGCACAGATCCGGTCGCCCTCCGCGATCACGAGAATTTCTCCGGGTACTACGGCCGTTGTCTCGATCTCGGCGACCCGACCGTCTCGTACCACCTTCGCCCGCATCGGCAGATAACCGGCCAATGTCTCCACCGCGTGTTCGGCATGTCGTTCCTGCGCGAACGCGAACACCGCGTTGATCATGATCACGACCACGATCGCCACAGCCACCGCGATAATGTCGACAGCTGCCGCCAGTCCTGCCGCTGCCCACAACAACAACGCGAGCGGGTGGGTGAACTGGCGTATCAACTCTCGAAGCCAGGTCTGGCCGCCTCGGCGCTGCAGTATGTTCGGTCCGTAGTGAATCAGCCGCCGCTCGGCCTCGCGAGCGGTCAGTCCGGCACGGGAGCTACGCAGATCGCGCAGCAGCAGATCGATCCGCTCGGTGGGATCTATTCGACGGCCGGGCGCAGCGCCGGCGGGGTCGTTCACATTGACGTGGGGGCCGAATCACGCAGGCTGTTCAATGCGGTGGCGAGCAGCCGACGCGTGGCGTCGGCGACCGTGCGCAATGCGGGCTGGGTGGTGACGCGGATCAGCGCATTGGGATCAGTGGCCTCGACGAGGGTGCCGGTGTCGACCGAGCGCACTACGACGCTACACGGCAGCAGTAGCAGCCCGGCTCGGCGGTCGGTGGTCAATGCGCTACGGGCCAGCTGGGGATCGCAGACGTTGAAGATCAGGTAGTCCTCTATATGCTCGCCGATCTTCTCGCGCAGGATGGCCCGGATATCGATCTCAGTGATCACGCTCAGTCCCTGGGACTGCAGTGCTGCCCGGGTGTGCTCGGCGGCGTCGGTGAAGGGGATGTCCAGGTGAACCGTGATGGCCGGTACCGGGGCGACCGGCACCCTGATCTCGGTGAGCAGCCGATCAGGATCGCTTACTTCGTCGGGACCGATCAAGTACGCCTCGGTCGGCGGGCCGATCGGTTGATAGCCTGCCTCGCGCAACCATTCCCGTAGTGCGAGATAGGCCGCGCCGAGGTCACGGTAGCTGCCGCGGTGGGAGGTACGCGCGACGAGAGTTCCCGGCATCACGACTACCTGGGCACCGGAACTCGGTCCGAGATTGGGTGCGGGTTCCACTGGCACGCCGAAATCCACCGAGATCACTTCATCGGCGGGCAGCTCTCGGTTGAACGTGATCGTCGGTGCGCCGCTGGCAGTCAATCCGGCGTGCTGCGCGATCCTGGTCAGTTCCTGCATTCCCGCGACGACGTCCTCGCCGAGCAGATGCGGGTTCGGACGGATCTCGCGTGGCACACGCAGCACCGTTTCCGGCGCCGATTCGACCAGGGCCACTCGATACTCCATCAAAGCCTCCTCGGTTCCTCGTGCGATGAGCATGCGCCGCACCAGTTGTTGCTGCACAGGGGCTAAGGTCCCGCCGTGATGGGTACTACCGCCGTCCTGGCCTCGGCGGCTATGTCCAGCTGGTACGGTGCTTCGTCGCAGCCGAGGCAAGGGACAATTCCTCGGCCGGGGTACGCCGATTCGCATGGGCAGCCGCTCGAGTGGTTCCCTCGGTGCGGATCCCGTGGCAGGGCAGCCGGTCAGCGATCGGGCACAGCCTCGGCGTCGTCCACTGCCTCCGCGTGGCGCACACCGTCCGCAGTACGAGCCGGAGCGGCGACAATTCGCTGTTCACCAGGATCGGCGAAGACCCAGCGGATGGTGACCTTTCCGTTGCGTCGACGACCGGGAGCGCGGCGAAACCATGCGTGGTCAGCAACGTGATCGTCTCGCGCAGTGGTGTTTCCGGCCGCACTGTCACTACAGGTCGGCTCAGAACGTCGCGTGCATGCATCGATATCACCCCATGGATGCGGTGGTCGGGAGGATGCCGGCGCACAGCCGTAGTGGTTACGGGCTGGTCCGAGCACAGCGGACGTATGCCAAGCGTGACCGATACCGGCGCGGTCATCCGGTAGCTGTCAGCTGATATCCGCATTGCGGCGACGGACCCGGCTCGCCATCCAGACGCCGACACCGATCGCTGTGGCGACCGGCCACGACACCAGCCCGGTGGCCGCTGCCGCGCCGAGGCCACCGTAGTACAGCAGCGATTCATGATTCTGCGCCCGGTGGCGCACCGCTTCCGTGGCCGACGTAACACCGGTCGCCACCGTGTGTGGTCCGGGTGGCAGCGGAACTCGCGTCGTCCGTACTCCGATGGTCGGTATCGGGACATGCAATCCATCGCGATCGGTGGTCTCCGGCTCCGATTCGGTTGCTGGAGATGCTGTCTCGGGTTCAGATTCCGGGGACAGTGCCTCGGATGGTTCGATACCGGATTCGCGTGTCTGTGTGGCCGCTGTCTTATGGGACATGACCGCTCCTTTCTCCGTCTCGGCATCCGTGCGTGTTGTCTGTACTCCAGCCAAGTCGGGAAGCCTAAGAGCCGCTATATCCCTTGGCGGTGTAGTGAGTGGACTTTGGTCACCGGCACCTGCGGCGGGGCCAGGCCGGGACCGTTGGTGTCAGCGCGCGTATCCGGGACCAACGGCCCTCGTCAGGGCAACGATCGGATCTGTCGCTATGTCTCGTCGAAGCCCACGATGGAAAGATCCACGAGGAGGTTTGCGATGTTGTTCGACGATCGTCGCGACGCCGGATGCCAGTTGGCACAGCGGTTGGATCATCTCCGCAGTGAGGATGTCCTTGTGGTCGGCTTGCCGCGCGGCGGTGTGCCGGTCGCCTACGAGATCGCGCAGGCGCTGGATGCGCCATTGGACGTGATAGTGGTGCGCAAACTCGGCGTTCCGTATCAGCCGGAACTCGCGTTCGGAGCGATCGGTGAGGACGGTGTGCTGGTCATCAATGACATCGTCGTCGCGCGAGCCGGGCTCACCAGTGCGGATATGACGACAGTCGAGCGTCGCGAACGTGGCGAACTGAGTCGTCGGGCCGAACGGCTGCGGCGCACGCACTCGCGTATTCCGTTATCGGGCCGCACCGTGGTCATCGTCGATGACGGCATCGCCACTGGTGCGACCGCTCGCGCTGCCTGCCAGGTCGCGTGGGCGCAGGGCGCGCGGCGGGTGGTGCTGGCTGTTCCGGTGGCACCGGATGATGCGCTGGCCGTATTGAAGGACGAAGCCGATGAGGTGGTCTGCCTCGAGGTGCCCTCATGGTTCGGTGCTGTCGGCTGCTGGTATCGCCGTTTCGACCAGGTATCCGACGCAGAGGTCACCGAGTTGCTGCGCCGGGCCGCGGGAACGCGGCCGGAGCCTCAGGCGGGCCGGGCGGGCGATCTACCACTGTGTGATGAGGAGGTATTGATCCAGGCCGGTACGGTCGGTCTGGCCGGGCATTTCACCATTCCGGACAACCCCATCGGGATAGTGTTGTTCGCGCACGGCAGCGGCAGTAGCCGCCACAGCCCGCGTAACCGCTATGTGGCCGAGGTGCTGAATCGGTCCGGGCTCGGCACGCTGCTTTTCGATTTACTCACACCGGATGAAGAGATCGACCGTGCGCGGGTGTTCGACATCGAGTTGCTGTCGCGGCGATTGGTCGCGGCCACCGGTTGGCTGACCGAGCGCACCGAGGTCGCCGGTATGCGGATCGGATACTTCGGGGCCAGCACGGGAGCCGCCGCGGCACTCTTGGCCGCAGCTCATCTCGGCACGGAGATCGCCGCAGTGGTATCGCGTGGCGGCCGGGTAGATCTCGCCGGTCCCACGCTGACCGCAGTGCGTGCGCCGACCTTGTTGATCGTTGGCAGTCGCGACCATATCGTGCTGGAGCTGAACCAGCTTGCAGCACAGGAGATTTCGGGCGATACCAGGCTGACGGTGGTACCAGGCGCGACACACTTGTTCGCGGAGACGGGCGCTTTGGAAAAGGTCGCGGAACTCGCCGGCGACTGGTTTATGCACAAGCTGGCACCCGCTGCGGCGCTCGATATCGAGAGCGGCCGAGTAACCGGTACTCGGTCATAACGCCGCTTCGTCTGCCCTGGTTCGGGGCATCCGCTCGTACCAGGCGCCCAGCGCTGTGGCAACCGATTCTGTGATCGGCCGTGTTGTGTCGAGCGCTATGGATTCCGGCCAAGACGAGGCCGTGGTAGCCAGCGCTGCCGCGATCGCGGGTGTCGCTTCCGAATCCCCCTTCGGTCTGGCGCCGATTCGCTCGTCGGCGAGGGCAGCGGGACAAACGCAGCACAGTGATACGAGGTCCGCGCTGCTCTGCTCGGCCACGGCAGTGGCTCTGGCGCGTTCCTCCGTATCGGTCCAGCTGGCGTCGAGGATCACCGATACCCCGTGCTCGAGCCGATCCCTGGCCTGAGCCAGCATGTGCGAATACACCAATGCCTTAGCGGCAGGCTGATAGGCGCCTGCGCCGAATGACCCTGCGGCTCCCGTGATCGTCCCGGTGGCGCGCAGCGAGGCGCGCACACTGTCACTGGAAAGCAGATCGGCTCCGGTCGCGGCCGCCACATGGGTCGCGACAGTGGATTTTCCTGTGCCGGGTAGACCGCCGATGAGCATGAGACGAACCGCGCCCTGTTCGAGGTGCCGCAGCGCGAGTTCGATATGCCGCTCGGCATGCCCGGATGCCTCCGGATCACCCTGTGCTGCGCAGATGTGGTCGGTCTTCGCGCGAACCATTGCCCGATAAGCGATGTAGTGGTGTTGTAAGGACATCGGTGCCGCATCGTCTGCCGCACACAGATACGCGCGTAAAAACGAACCGGATTCCTCCGGGTGACCAAGGAATTCGAGGTCCATCGCCAGAAAAGCGGCATCGTCAAGGCTGTCGACGAAGCGTAATTCGTCGTCGAAATCGAGGCAGTCCAGAATCCGGAAGCCGTCGGGCAGGACGAAGATGTCCTCTGCGAGCAGATCGCCGTGACCGTCGACTATACGGCCGCTCTCGATCCGCTCCGTCAGTAATCTTGCGCGACCGTCGATATACCTGGTGGCCAAGTATTCGGTTCGAGCCAGAGCATTCGGATCGACAGCCGGGTGCGGGTGTTCCCGTAAGGGGCGAAGCAGGGCGTGCCAGCGCCGGAGCAGCTGTGCTGGTGTTCCGGCGCGATCGATGCCGGGCCCACGCCGGGCCGATACGTGAAAGCGGGCAAGAGTACGTGCCAATGTGGCCAGTTCGGTTGGTTCGTGCGCCTGTCGTTCGTGCGTTCGGTTGTTGCTGAGCAGGGTGGACAGGCGCTGTGAGTCCGGGATCCTGCGCATGACGATGATCGGCTCATCGGCGCCGCCTTCGGGATCCGTCAACTGTGCCAGGCCGAGATAGATATCGGGGGCAAGGCGCTGATTCAGCTCGATCTCCCTGGCACATGCCAACGCCCGTTTCTCCGGGGTACTGAAATCGAGGAAGTCGGTGACAATCGGTTTCTTCATTTTGTAGGCGCGGTCCCCGCACAACATGACCAGACCGCTGTGTGTTTCGCGCAGTTGCGCGAATGGTTCGTGAATGTAGGTCATCGTGGGGTCAGTATTCGGTGGATGCCGTGGTGAGATGCTCTGCGATGAGGATGCGATGGGCTTGCTGCGCGGCGGCGGCCCGGCGTTTGTCACCGGTATCGCCGGTCGGCAGCTGTTCCAGACCACGGGCGAGCACTGCGATGGCGTCACCGAGCAGCCGCAGCCGTTGTTCGAGTTCGTCGATCCGGTTGGTGTCGGTTTCGTGAGTGGCGTGTGAGGCAGTGGTCTCATCTATGGTCTCCCCGCGGAGAACCTGCCGCAGGCGTACCGGCAGTACGGCGAAAATGTGATCGAGCTGCCCCGGGGAGAACTGGGTGGTAAGCGCGTCGGTGACCGCACCGGCCAACCGGGGTACCTCATCGCGGGCAACTCCGGCTTCCTGCGCGAACTGGGTCAGGAACGGCCCGGCGCGATGCCCGACAGGGGTGTGACTCGGCACCCATCCCTCGTAGTAGATGCCGCGCAGGAATTCGGGCAGCTGTGCGGTGAAGTGCGCCGAGCTGACGACACCGATGCGGTCGCGTACGGCGTGCAGCCAGGCACGCACTACCCGGCATACGAAACCGAGGTCATCGGTATCGAGTTTTTCGGCGACCGCGATAAACCATTGACGCGCGGAGTTCGTAGATGCAGCCAGGGGATCGTTTTTGTAGGCCATGATTTCAGCGTCGTCCTGGCAACCGCCCTGAGCCTAGGGCCTGATGTCCTCGGGCCGGATCGGTCGATCGGCCCATACCAGAGGTGATCATCGGCCCTGGTCGTTGTCGATTCGCAGTGTGGTGGAACCGGCTATGGCGGGGCGTGGTCGTCTACTCGGCGACCAATGGCCCTATCGCCGGTTCGCGGCCCGTCGCGACCATGGTGGTGAAGGGGAGCGGAGGAGGTCGGCGTCGTATGCACGCGAAGGCAGGGGATTGGCTGATCGTAGAAGGGCGCAGTGTCGGTGGTGTGGTCCGGCACGGTCTCATCGAGGAGGTACACGGTAAGGACGGGATGCCTCCCTACCTGGTGCATTGGACCGATACGGGACATCGGGCACTCACTTTTCCTGGTCCGGACGCGCATGTGGTAACCAGCGGTGAGCTGCGTGCGCAGGAAGAGATCGCGGCGGATTACTTCTCTTCCAGACCCTATCGACGGGACAGACACGTCGCCGAATCCGCCGGAAACTGAGGAGTGCCGGGTGACACCGGGATACCGACTCGTACGGTCACCGTGCCCGCCGGTGCGCGGGAGGAAGGCATCGACGGGAAACCGGGCAGCGCTGTAGTCCGGAAAGCCGGACCGAGGAGGTTTTCGGTGGGCCGGATCGTGACATTGACAATGAACCCGGCAGTCGATCTGGCGACGTGCGTCGACAAGGTCATGCCGATAGACAAGATGCGTTGTACGACACCGCGTTTCGATCCGGGCGGTGGTGGGATCAATGTCGCGCGCACGGCGGCCGGGCTCGGGGTCGAGGTCACCGCGGTGTTTCCCTCGGGTGGGCTGCACGGCCGGCTGCTCGAGCAGTTGGTACGCGAGGCCGGGGTCCCGGTGCGGTCGGTATCGGTGGCCGAGCCGACCAGGGAGAACGTCGCGGTCACCGACACCGCGACCGGCGAACAGTACCGGTTCGTCTTTCGCGGCCCCCGGATCACCGCCCCAGAACAGCACCGTTGCCTGGCCGAAGTGGAACGAGCGGTGCGCGGCGTGCGCTACCTCGTTGCCAGCGGAACTCTACCGCCGGGAGCCTCCCCGGACTTCTATCAGACTCTCACCGATCTCGTCGCCGAGTCGGGAGTGCGCGTGGTGCTGGACACATCGGGCCCCGCGTTGCGCACCATGCGCCACGGCGTGTACCTGATCAAGCCGAGTGTGCGCGAACTCGGCGACTATGTCGGCCACCCGTTGACCGAGCGCGCCGAGCAACTATCGGCTGCGCGCACGCTGATCACCTCCGGGATGACCGAAATCGTGCTGCTGTCACTCGGTGCGGCCGGAGCGCTTGTGGTGACACGGAACCAGCATGAGTGGTTCCCCCCGATCCCGGCTCGGGTACGCAGTGGAATCGGCGCGGGTGACGCCATGGTCGGTGGTACCACGGTGGGACTGGTCCGAGGGTATTCACTGGCCGACGCGGTGCGCCTCGGCATAGCCGCCGCGACCGCGGCGCTGGCCACCGTAGGCACCGGCCCGGGACGGCCCGAGCATATCGACGAACTGTACCGAGAACTCGTGCGGATCGAGGCAGCGGCTGGTGCGGATAAAGACAGGACGCCGGGATGAGCGAGTTCGCGATCTCGATTACCGGCCTGACGAAATCCTTCGGCCCGGTCAAGGCACTCGACGGCCTGGAGCTGCTGGTGCGTACCGGGGAGATACACGGATTTCTCGGTCCGAACGGTTCTGGTAAGACAACGACCATCCGCATCCTGCTCGGCTTGCTTCGCGCCGACTCGGGGACAGTGCGCATGCTCGGCGATAATCCGTGGTCCGCCGCGGTCGCATTGCATGCTCGGCTGGCATACGTGCCCGGTGAGGTCATGCTGTGGCCGGGGATCACAGGGGGCGAGGTCATCGACTTGATGGCACGGCTGCGTGGCGGCCTCAACCGACAGCGCCGTGATGAATTGCTGGAGAGATTCGATCTCGATCCGCGGCAGAAGGCCCGCGCCTATTCGAAGGGCAACCGACAGAAAGTGGCGCTCGTCGCGGCGCTGGCCTCGGATGTGGAGCTGCTGTTGCTCGACGAGCCGACCATCGGTCTCGACCCGTTGAAAGAGGCGGAATTCCAGCACTGTATCGCGGAATGGAAAGACGAGGGCCGGACTGTCCTGCTGTCCAGTCATATTCTCGCCGAGGTGGAAGCGCTGTGCGACCGGGTGAGTATCATCCGGCACGGTCGCACCGTGGAAAGCGGTACCCTGACCGAACTGCGGCATCTGACCCGTACCGCGATCACGGTCGAGACCATTCGCCCCCCGCTGGGGCTGGACACGATCCCGGGTGTACACGACGTGGTCCTCGACGGCACGCAGGCCAGATTCGACGTCGATGTCGTTCATCTCGACACCGTGCTGCGGGTACTGGTCGATCTCGGGGTGCGCAGCCTCACCAGCTCCCCGCCCACCTTGGAGGACATCTTTCTGCGGCACTACGCGACAACGTCTGCGTCTGTGGCCGCGGAGGGGACATGAGCACTATGCCGATTCCGGGGACGCCGCTGCGCGAGACCACCGCAGGAGTGGGCACACTGCTGCGGTTCGGGCTGTGGCGTGAGCGATTCACGCTGCCGTTCTGGCTGCTCGGCGCAGGCGCGCTGGTCGCATTCCAATCCGTTGGCAGCCAGCGCTTCTATGACACACCACAGAAACTGGCGCAGCTTCGCGAGACGATCAGCGCCAGCGCGGCCACTATCGCGATGGGTGGGCCGACTCGGCTGCTGGAGACTATCGGCGGTGAGATCGTGTTCGAGATCTTCGCCTACCTGGCGGTCGTGGTCGCGGTGATGAATATGTTCCTTATCGGGCGGCACACTCGCTCCGACGAGGAGACAGGGCGGGCTGAACTGCTCCGTTCGGCGCGGGTGGGGCGTCGGGCCCCTGCTGTCGCCGCACTCGCGCTGGCCGGGCTGGCCGATATCGCGGTCGCGCTGGTTGTCTTCGCCGCCGCGGTCGGCACCGGTCTGCCGGTGGAAGGTTCTCTGCTGCTGGGCATCGTCACCGGTGGTGTCGGTATCACCTTTGCCTGTATCACCGCGGTCGCAGCGCAGGTATTCGAGAATCCGCGCAGTGTCTACGGTGCTGTCGGCTCGGCTCTCGTGGCCGCCTATGTGGCACGTGCCGTCGGCGATGTCGGTAACGGCGCCGCGTCCTGGGCGTCGCCCATAGGATGGGGACAGCGCAGCTACCCCTACGCGGGTGACCGTTGGTGGACGGTGCTGCTGTTCACCGCCGTGAGCCTCGTATGTGCCATTGTGGCGTTCGCCCTGCTCGATCGGCGCGATTTCGGTGCGGGATTGCTCACTTATGGGACCGGGCGCGCGACTGCGTCATGGGCACTCGGTTCACCATTGGGGCTGGCTTGGCGGCTGCAGCGCGGTTCGCTGTTCGGTTGGACCATAGGCGTTTTCGCATTGGGATCGGCGTATGGCTCGTTCGCCGATAGTATCGAGGATTTTCTCGCCGACAATCCGGAGATCGCTGCCTATCTGCCCGGTGGTGCGGACGATGCCGTGGATTCGTATCTGTCTCTTACTGTCATGGTCGTTGCCCTGCTTGCCTGCGCATTCGGTATTGTCGGCGTGCTGCGCGCCCGGAGTGAAGAGAGTTCGGGCCGGGCCGAGCCAGTTCTGGCCGCGCCGATCAGCAGGTATGCCTGGTTGGCCGGGCATCTCACCGTTGCCGTTGGTGGCGGGGCGTTCGTACTGGCCGCCGGGGGTTTCGGCATCGGCTTGACGCATGGGGTGGCGATTGCCGATGCCGGTCGGCCACTGCGCATGATCGGGGTGGCACTGGTGTATCTGCCCGCCCTCTGGCTGATCGTCGCAGTCACAGTGCTCGGATTCGGCTGGGTGCCACGAGCTGTGGTCCCTGTGGCGTGGGTAGTATTCGGCTATTGCGCTGTCGCGGTGCTCTTCACCGCGGCATTCGATCTGCCCGACTGGTTCGATGACGCCTCTCCGTTCACCCACATTCCGAAGGCGCCACTGGAAACCGTCACTGCCGCACCGATCATCGTGCTCACCGTGGTGGCTGTGGCCGGATTCGCGGCCGGGTTCGCGGGCTTCCGCCGCCGCGATGCCGGCTACTGACGTGGATGCGGTTATGGCCGTACCCGCTGGGTGGCCCGGTGCGCATGCCGATCGGGTCAGTGTGATTCGACGATCGTGAAGATGTCCGACAGCCCTCGGCGGGGGGTGGCCGGGATGGGATCGGCATCGGCGGGCGCGGTCCCGGCTCGGATCACCACCTGCGGCTTGCTCGGCTGGGGGAGCAGGTTCGTGAGCAATTCGCGACTCGCCTCCAGCTCGGTGATATGGGTGAACGCGCAGGTTGCCAGCCCGACTGCGGTGCATTCAAGGAGCACGGCCGACAGCGCCTCACCAGCCCGCAGCCAGTGGAGCACCGAGTCGGCGCCGGTGCTGAGTACGAGCAGACGAGCGCGATCCTCCAACTGGGCGCGGCGCATCGAATGCGGGGAAGGGGGGTAGGCTCGTCCGACCCCGACCCGCGCGAATTCCGCGTCTGAAACCAACGTGGACTGCGGTACCCCTTCAGCAGCAACGGAATTTTCGGAACGTCCTGTCCACCACTGTAATTCGGTCTGATAGAACAGATCTTCGCGGCGCGCGGCCTTGGTCTGCTCCGATGCGGAGGTAAGCCGTGCCCGAGCGTTGTCATCGAGCACATCGAGCTCGACCTCGTGCGGCGAGGCGAGCATGCGTATTCGAGGCAGGAGATCGGCGAAGCCTTCCGGTTCGGACAACGGCAGCCGATCGGTGTGGCGCTGGTCGATAGCGAGTGCGCGGGAGTGGATACCGGCGGGCGGATCCGGCCAGGTCCGGAATGCGATGACCGCCAGACGATCGGGGCGGTCGAGATCGGGGACTCGGGTGGTGTCGGTATGCCAGCCGCGGTCGGCGAAAGCGGTGCGTGCATGGTGCAGCATCGCACCGCAGCTGATCACCAGTTGCCTGCCGAGTGGATCGGTCGCGGACAGCAGCCGATCGGTATCGGTGTAGAGGTGGAGGCGAACGCCGTCGAACACCCAGCGCCACGGCTGGGTGTTGTGTACCGACGGCGCACGGGTAGCGAGCTGCAGTGCTGCCAGCATTGTCGGGTGATCGGGAACCGGTACGGCACCTTTCTCGTCGTCGGCGGTCATATCTCGATTTTTCTCTGTAGGCAGGTCAACGGATACGGGCATTCCTCCCGGTAGTCGAGGAATTCGGTCCTCGCCGGGGGTGGTGCGGATATCGTTTGTCTCATTGCGCGTGTTCGGCGGGTGCGGACATATCGAGTATTTCGGCGAGCGGCCTGCGCGGCGTCGGCGGAGTGTCCTGGTCTGCGGCGGACGTGATACCGACCCGGACCATAACCTGGGGCAGGCCGGAGTGCTCGGTCAGCTCCCGGATGACAGCACGGCTGCGCGGTACTTCGATCAGATGGGTCAGGGTGCATGTCGCGAACTCCGCGAGGGTGCATTCGAGCAGCACTGTGGAGAGCGCTTCACCGCAAGACACCAGGTCGCCCGGGGTGTCGCTATCGGTGGACAGGACGAGGATCACCGCGTGATCGGTGGTGCTCTCGCTACGCGGCGGGATATCTTTGGCCGCGGGGAACTGGCGGTTTATAGCGACTTGCCGCCCTTCCTCCGGAGAGATCAGAGCTTCTTTGGGGACACCGGCACTGGCGATGGTATGTCCTGTCCACCATTGCAATTCGGCATGATATTCGGAGTCGTAGCGGCGCAGGGCCGCGGCCATCTCCGCGGCACGGGCAAGCGTGGGACGGCTGCCTTCCGGTAAGACGTCGAGAGCGACATCAGCCGGATTCACAGTGGCCCGCAGGATGGATTCGAAATCGGACCAGCCGGTGGGTGCGGTGAACGGCAGCCGGTCGGTGCGTCTGCGCATGATGGCGTCGGCACGATCGCGATCGCCGTCGGTCACGGCCTCGGACGGATGGAACGTGAGGGTGGCAAGGTGATCGCGGCGGTTGGGATTGGGGAAACGGTCGACATGGGTATGCCAGCCCGCCGCTGCCATGGCCACGCGCAGGTGGTCCAGGGCGATCCCGCAGCTGATCAGCAGCTGCTGACCGGAAGTATCCGTTGCGGGGAGCATCCGTTCCGGCACGGAGAACAGACGGAGGGCCCGGCCGTCGAATTCCCAATGCCAGGGTTGACTGTTGTGCAGCGACGGTGCCCGGCCTGCGAGCAGCACGGCCTTCTCGATGGTATTCCCGGTCGGTAACTGGGTCATACCGCTGACGGTAGATATTCCACGGCAGTCTGACATGAGTCATAGGTCCCGGATCGGACCGCCGGTGGCCCTGCCTGCTGAGCGGCCGCTGCGGACCTTCGCCCCTGGACGGGAGGAATCGAGCTGTTCAGGCTGGAGGAGTGGGGAACAGGGCACCGGTGGCACCGCGGATCGACGCGCGCTATCACGACGCGGTGATCTTCGATATGGATGGGGTGGTGACCGACAGCGCGTCGATCCATGCCGCGGCTTGGGCAGAGATGTTCGATGCCTTCCTCAGCCGAGCACCGGCCGCTGCCGGACAAAACCGCTCACCATTCACCGAAACCGATTACCTGCGTTATGTGGATGGCAAGCCGCGCTATCGAGGTGTCGCGGATTTCCTGGCGGCCCGAGGTATCGCACTGCCTTGGGGGCATTCCACCGATCCGGCGGAATCCGATACCGTATGCGGCCTCGGCAACCGGAAGGATCATCTGTTCCTGGATCGGATCGCGCATGCGGGGGTGCGGGCATTCGAATCGACTGTCATGCTGATCCGGCGACTGAACACCGCAGGCATCCGCACCGGGGTGTTCTCCGCCAGCAGAAGCTGCGCGCAGGTGCTCACTGCCGCGGGAGTCGCCGACCTGTTCGCCGTGCGGGTGGACGGTGTCATCGCCGCGGAGCTGGGGCTGGCGGGAAAACCCGATCCGGCGATGTTGGTCGAGGCAACTCGCAGACTGAATGCCGAACCCGGCCGCACAGTGGTCGTCGAGGATGCCGAGGCAGGGGTGGCCGCAGGCCGAAATGGTGGTTTCGCGCTGGTTATCGGGGTGGACCGGAACGCGAACGCCGCTCGGTTACGTGCGCAGGGCGCCGACACGGTCGTCGATGACCTCGCGCGGGTACAGGTGACCGGGGGCTTACGGCGGATGTCGGAGGTCGCGGATGTGGTCGAGCACTGGCCTCATATCGTGGATCTCCTCGGTACCGAGAAGACCGCGGTACTGCTGGATTTCGACGGCACCCTGGCCGATATCGTCGCCGATCCGCCCGCCGCGCAACCGGTCGACGGCGCGGTGACCACGTTGACGGAACTGGCCGAGGAATGCCCGGTGGCGATCATCAGCGGACGGGATCTGACCGATCTGCGCGAGCGGGTGGATGTCCGTGGTATCTGGTACGCGGGTAGTCACGGCTTCGATCTGATGGCTCCGGACGGCACCCGGCATGTGCCCGATATCGGACCGGGCGCCGAGGAAGCGATCGCCTCGGCCGCCGAGACACTACAGCATCAGCTGCGGGATATCGCGGGAGTTCTGATCGAGCACAAGCGATTCGCTGTTGCCGTGCATCACCGCAAAGTGGCTGCCGAGCATATCGGCCGGGTGGTTGCCGCAGTACACGACACCGGACGCTCGGCCGGGTTGCGGGTGACCCAGGGCAGACAGGTCACCGAATTGCGTCCGGATGTGGACTGGGACAAAGGCACCGCGGTGCGCTGGATCATCGAGCATCTCACCGTTCCGGTGCTCCCCATCTATCTCGGTGACGATCTGACCGACGAAGACGCCTTCGACGCGGTCGAAGCCGATGGGCTCGCCCTCGTGGTGCGGCACGACGAGACCGGCGACAGATACACCGCCGCCCGGTTCGCGGTCGGTGGTCCACGCCAGGTATGTGGCTTTCTCGAGCGATTGACCGCACTATTGCGTACCGGAACCGTTGCGGAAGTGCCGGAATCGTGGATGCTCTCCTTCGACGGTTACGAACCGGCACAGGAGAAGCTCCGTGAGGCGCTGTGTGTGGTCGGCAATGGCTACTTCGCTACCCGCGGCACGGCACCGGAATGTCCCGCCGGGGCATTGCACTACCCAGGCACCTATATCGCTGGGGTGTACAACCGCCGCTACGACGAGGTCGAAGGGCATGATATCGACAACGAGAGTCTGGTGAATTTGCCGAACTGGCTGCCGGTGACCTTCCGGATCGATGACGGCGACTGGTTCGATATCGATGCCACCGAACTGCTGTGTTACCAGCAGCGGGTAGATCTGCGCCGGGCCGAACTCGTCCGGAAGTTCCGCTTCCGCGACACCGCGGGGCGAATCACCTCGGTGACCCAGCGCCGGTTCATCGCTATGCATCAGCCGCATTTGGGTGCGCTGGCGACGATGATCACGGCCGAGAACTGGTCGGGGCGGCTGGGGATTCGTTCGGCTGTCGATGGAGCCGTGCGTAATCGCCTGGTGGGGCGCTATCGCCAGCTGTCGGACACGCACCTGGTGACGGAGCGTGCCGTGCCGTTGTCCGGGAATTCGGTGCTGCTCGCGGTGCGGACCACCGAATCGGCGGTGGTGGTGGCGGTGGCGACTCGCAGCACGGTGCGGCGCGGTGCCGATCCGGTGGACGCAACATCAAAACTCATCGATCGAGACGGACTGATCGGACACGATTTCAGCGTCGATATGGTCACCGGGGACGCGATAACCCTGGAGAAGATCGTCAGCGTCTCCACCGGACGCGACCACGCGACCGCTGGGCCGGACGAGCAAGCCGCTCGCAGGCTCGATGCCGCAGCCGGATACGCAGAGCTGTTCGCGGGGCACACGGTGGCTTGGGAGCATCTGTGGGCCCGGCTGCGCATCGATCTGCAGGGCAGCGAATCCGCCGCCCGCATCGTGCGCCTGCACCTGCTGCACCTGGTCCAGACCTTGTCACCGAACACCGTGGATCTCGATGTAGGCGTGCCGGCCCGCGGGTTGCACGGTGAGGCATATCGCGGTCATGTGTTCTGGGACGAGCTGTTCGTCTTTCCGGTACTGAACCTGCGCTTCCCCGCCCTGACTCGCTCGTTGCTACGGTATCGCTATCGCCGCCTCCCCGAGGCAAGGAGGGCCGCCGAGGAAACCGGTCTCAGCGGCGCGATGTTCCCGTGGCAGTCCGGTAGCGATGGCAGGGAGGAAAGCCAGCGACTGCATCTGAATCCGTTGTCGGGCCGCTGGAATCGGGATCCCAGCTGGCGCGCGCACCACATCGGAATCGCGATCGCCTACAACGTATGGCAGTACTATCAGGTGACCGGCGATTTCGATTTCCTCGCCGAGTGCGGTGCCGAACTGCTGGTGGATATCGCGCGTTTCTGGTCGAGTCTGGCCGAGTGCGACGCGCAGCGCCGGCGCTACACCCTCCGTGGGGTTATCGGTCCCGACGAGTTCCACTCCGGTTATCCGGAAGCGCCCGACGCGGGTATCGACAACAACGCCTACACGAATGTCATGGCCGTCTGGGTGATCCTGCGGGCACTCGATGCCCTCGACCTCCTGGCACCGCGCGCCCGGTCGGAATTGCTAGAGACGCTTTCGGTGCATCCGTCGGAACCGGAGCACTGGCGGGATGTCGCCTGCCGTATGTATGTGCCGTTCCACGATGGAGTCATCAGCCAGTTCGAGGGCTATGCGCAACTGGCCGAATTGGATTGGGACCACTATCGGAAGCGCTACGGCGATATCCAGCGGCTGGACCGGATCCTGGAGGCCGAGGGCGACACCATCACTCGCTATCGGGCGGCTAAACAAGCCGATGTGCTGATGCTGTTCTACCTGCTGTCGGCCGATGAGCTCCGCGAAATACTGGAACACTTGGGATACGAGTTGCCTGGCGAGATGATTCCACGCACCATCGACTACTATCTGTCCCGCACCTCACACGGCTCGACATTGAGCGCTCTGGTGCACGCCTGGGTACTGGCTCGGGCCAACCGTGACCGGGCCGTGGAGTTCTTCGATCTCGTGCTCGAGTCCGATATCGCAGATATCCAAGGTGGCACCACTGCGGAGGGGATCCATCTCGGGGCGATGGCGGGGAGCATCGATCTGCTGCAGCGGTGCTTCACCGGATTGGAGATCCGCCGTGATCGCCTCATCTTCTGCCCGCAATGGCCTGCCGCGCTCGGCGCCCTGTCGTTCCCGATGATCTATCGTGGCCATCGGCTGATGGTGCGTATCAGCGACGGTGGGGTCGAGATCAGTGCGGATCCGGGCATATCGCCGCCGATCGAGATCATCTGCCGGGACCGGACCGTGCGACTCGCCGCAGGGAACACGGTCCGGCTGCCGATGGATTCAGCGGCCGGACCGTGCGCATGAGTATGGCTGATTTCGGTAAGGGAACGGTCAGCTCACCGATCTGGCGATGACGACAGGCACTTGCGCCGCATGCAGGACCGCTTGGCTGACCGAGCCGAGTGTCATTCCGGCGAAACCGCCGCGTCCGTGGCTACCGACGACGATCAGCTGGGCATGTTCGCCCGCGTCGAGCAGTCGCTTGGCTGGGTTGCCTTCGACCACGATGCGCTGTACCGACACCTCAGGATAGGTCTCGCCATAGCCTGCCAGGCTCTGCGAGAGCAATTCCTCGCCCTTTTCCTGCATGGTGGCGCGTGCGTCATAGCGGAAGAACTCCGACCAGGTGTGCACCGCGACCAGCTCCGCGCCGTGCTGTGCGGCGTACTCGAAGGCGATCTCGATGGCTTGCGCGCTGCGCTCCGAACCGTCCACGCCGACCACCACCGGGCCTGCGCCGTGGTCCGCCGGTGCCGTGTTGTCCGGGATCACGGCGACCGGACAGTCGGCGTGCCTGGCCAGCGCGGTGCTCACCGAACCGAGCAGACCTCGGCCCAAGAAGCCGAGCCCACGGGTGCCGATCACCAGCAGGCGCGCTGCCTCGGACCGATCACGTAGCGTTGGGATCGGCGGCGCCTGAACCAGATCGGTCGTGATGTCGAGTTCCTCGATCGAGGCGGATGCCGCTACCGCTGTTTTGCGCGCGACCTCCAGCGCGTCGAGTCCTTCCTGCTGGTAGTCCTGCTCCCACTGCGGGATCGGGGTATCAGGCCCGAAATCGAGCGGGTCGCCGATCGCGTAGACCACGTGCAGCGGGGCATGATGGTGTGCCGCCTCGATGGCGGCCCACCGTACGGCAGCGAGTGCGGACTGCGAGCCGTCGATTCCGACGAGAACAGGCAGAGTGCTGCTGTCAGACATGTGTTTTGTTTCTTCCTATACGTCGTGGGCAACCATGACCGGACAATCGGCATGCTGGACAAGGAAATTACTAGTGGACCCCAGCAGCAGGCCACGGAACCCCCCTCGGCCCCGGCTGCTGACCACGAGCAGCTGCGCGGACTTCGACCACGCGGTGAGCAGATTGCGCGGCGCCGTGGCGCCGACCTGGCGAGTCACCTGGACGTCGGGGAATTTCTCTTGCCAGCCCGCGAGCTGTTCGGCGAGTACCTGTTGTGCGGCTGTTTCGAGCTCGCGGGTGGGGAGCAGAGTACTGACTCCGCTGTGCGGGTGGAAAGTCATATCACTGGCGGCGTGCACCGCGACCAGCGTCGTATCGCGCAGACTCGCCTCCGCGAACGCCGAGGCGACCGCAGCCTCACACGCTCGGCTGCCATCGACGCCGACCACGACCGGTCCGGACCGGCGGATCTGTTGTTCGCCCTCGGCGGTGCGGACCACCACGATATCGCCGTGACCGTGCGCGGTCACGGCGAGCAGGGTGGAGCCGATATGCGCGAGTTCGCCACCGTGCCCGGCGCCGAGGGCCACCAGATGCGCGGAAGCGGAGCGTTCGATGAGCAGGGTGGCCGGATGAGTCGGTGACAGCTCGGTGTCGACCTGCAGTTCAGGGGCGACTCGATGGGCCAGCCTGGCCGCGGCGGCCAGCCGGGCGGCGCCTTCCTCTTCCAAGGTCTGGGTGATCGCGGGAACCATCAGGTCGTACATGCCGAAGATGGCTTTGGTGGCGGCGAGGTTCAAGCCGTACACGATCAGCAGCCTGCGGTTACGTTGTGCGGCGATCTCGGCGGCCCAGCGTACGGCGAGCTCGGCGCCTGCGGAACCGTCGATGCCGACGACCACTGCCGCGGATACCGAGTCGTGTGGGTTGTCGGTGAGCGGGGCGGACATACGTGGTGTCCCTTCGGAGAGCGGTGCTTCGATATTCAGACGAGTTCGACATTCAGAAGAGTAAGAGCCATGCCATCACTATGTACCCCTGGCGTTGGTCCCGAACAATAAGGTCCTTCGGCCACGGCGCACCGGGCGGTGGTGCCGCGGCCGCGGCCGACCGTGATTCCGTGTGGCGGACGCCACGAACGCTGTGGCAGAACAGTCAGGCTTTGTGCATGATGCGGTCGAGTTCGGTGTGCGCGAGCCGGGCAGCCCAGACCCGGGCGCGTTCCAGTTCACCCGAGCCGAGCGGGCCGGTCGTGTCTTCGACGACAAAGTCCACCGGTTGATCCGCGAGAGAGTATCCCAGGCGCCGCAGCCGTTTCCCGATACCGCGCGCGGCCGATCCGGGTAACCAGGTCGGCTTGGCCATTGTGGTGCCGAAAGCCGCGGCGCGGCGGCCCGGCGACACCGGTAGCGCCGCATCGAGCCATTCCCGCACGCCGATATCGGTCGCGATCGGCCGGTCGCTCTGTTCGGCGGCAGTACGGCGTGTCCTCGGCCTGCTGAGCCCGAATGCGTGGGTCGGCCCACCGACAATGAGCAGATTCACCGGCTGCGCGGGCAGTTCGGCGGCGCACACCACGTTCAGTACTTCCACCTCGGCATGCTCACGCAGCCCTGTCGCGATAGCCTCGGCAACGGCCGCCGTGTTGCCGAACATCGATTCGTAGACAACCCGTGCCCGCATAGCCTCTCCTCTGTCTCCGCTGCGCCGCGCACCGTGGAAAGGACTTCGACATTACGGCGGCAAGAGATGAGGCGACAGAGCCGAACCGACCCTCACCGGAGGACCTTCGCCCCGTCCGCCACGGTCTTTCTCGCGGGTGGTGTGGCCGGATCGGGTACCCGGTTTGCGGGTGCTGTTATCGCGAAATGCGCTTATTTCTCGCAGTGTTGTTCGTGCTTTCGGCTTCGGGAAGCGTCGTAGTGCCGTAATGAGCGGCGCGGCCGTATGGGCCCCGGCGCAAGTACGCTCCGCTGTCGGATCCCGCCGATCCCCGGATTTGCCGGTCTGCTGTCCCGTAAATTCCTCGCAGATATGCTCGCGACAGTCCGCGTGTTCGAGCGATGATCGGGTTCTGTCGCGGAACGGATCTTTCCGTAACCGGACGCACCATGGCCGGGCGGACTGGCTGTGGTCGTCGAAAGTCCTGCGGACAGAACATGATACGGAATTTTTCCGGGTGACACCAGCAGCTTCGTACCCGTATTCGATTCCTCGGACCGAGCTCTTCTCCGTACCGAACTATGGCCGACCGATCGGATTCCTGCCGAGCGCGACTGCGGCAGTACTGCATGTGTACTGTGTATCCGGTCACACAATACGGGCAGGGAGTCGTTCGATCGATTAATTCGATCCGATCGAATATTTACCTTATCGATCGGATGGAATTGGTGATGAAATGAACCACCTCGAAGTGTATGGAAAATAATTCGAATACTTGATTCGAGTAGCGGATCGGGCAGTTGCCGAAATATTGTGATGCGCGTCGATCTCGAACGGCACCCGGTTGCGGCCGGGCTGCCTCCGTTGCGGTGGTCCCGATATGGAAGCGGTTGTACGCCAATCATCCTGCTCGTGACGGTTCCGCTCGCCCACATCAACGCCGGGCTGGGATATTCCCGCCCCAGCAAGGGCGCGACTCGCTGGATCCCGCTGGTGGCAGGAGATTTTGCCGATCTGTCGGATACGGGGATGCGTGTCGGCCCCGGGGGCTTGTCGTAGCCACGCCGTCCGTCCCCGAAATTTCCTTCCGTGAGCAAGATTTGGTATGACTACTCTGCGTCAGACTGCTATCAGCTAGCTCGTACCACGTGATTGTGGATGTTCCAAAGATCTCAAAGATCCTGTTTTCAATTTTCTGGACGCTCGGGAAAGCCGGCAAACGGGAGGTGTGGGAGTCGCTGTAGAAGTCGCGTCGGCGCGCGATCCGGATTCGGTTCGGATGTGAGCGTAGGCGAATCGAGCTATACGCGGTACCTGATCGGCATATCGAAAAGCAGGGGCGATGCCGCTGCTGGCTGGACAAAATTCGTATAAAAGGCAGATTTCGGACGTGGTAAGCCGGTGTGCTTCCGTCGCGCTTCAGTGCGTCCGGGTATGAGTGAGGGGTCATGCGATGAATCTGAAGTCGGACGGAACTGCCTATGGTGATCTGGAGCTGATTCCGCTTTCGCGGGCGCAGTACGGCATGTGGCTCGCGGATCAGATGCCAGGTGGGCCGGCCGTCAACATCGCACAGTATGTCGACATCGAGGGCCCGGTCGATGTCGACGCGTTCGTCGAGGCAGTGACCGAGGCCGGACGCGAAAACGATTCCTATGTGATGCGGGTGATCGAAATCGACGGTGTCCCGTATCAATTCGTCGACGAATCCATCACCGCCTACGACGAGGATGTGCTCGACGTCAGTGGTGCGGATGATCCGGTGGCGACGGCGATGGAATGGATGCGCCGTGACTACAACGCCAAGGCGGTCGATCTGAGCCGGGACCGGCTCATACGGACGCGGCTCATCAAGATCGGCGCGGAGCGGTACTTCTGGTACGCGCGCGCCCATCACCTCATCATGGACGGATACGGCGCCTTCAACGGTGTGACTCGAATCGCCGAGCACTACAACGCGCTGCTGGAGGGGAGAGCGCCGAGTCGAGTAGACGCGGCGAGCCCGCGTGACATCGTCGAAGCGGAGAGCGCTTATCGCACCAGCTCACGATTCGAGAAGGATAAAGCGTATTGGCTGGACAAAGTCACCGGTCTGCCGACACCGGTGAGTTTGTCGGGTCGCACCGCCCGCTCGAGTAAAGTCGACACGGTCGCCGGTCTGGAGCTTCCGGCGCGGTTATCCGACCTGCTCGATCGTTTCGCCGAGGAGATGGAAGCCTCGGCCGCGCAGGTGGTGATCGCCGCGTTCGCCGCGTTCCTGGCCCGGATGACAGGTACCGATGATGTGGTGTTGTCGTTGCCGGTGAGTGCGCGAGTGACGAAGCGGCTGCGCAATGCCGGAGCGATGTTGGCGAACATGGTGCCGATCCGATTCGCCATAGATACCACGACCACCGTGGAAGAGGTAGTCCGCGCCTCGGTGTCCGAACTCGTCTCGGCGATGCGGCACCAGCTGTACCGATTCGAGGATCTGCGCCGTGACTCTGATGCGCTCGACGCTGCCGCGACCTCCTTCGGTCCGATCGTCAACATCCTGTTCTTCGATACCGAGATTCGTCTCGGATCGGCCACCGGCCGCTATTGCGCGCTGACCTCGGGTGCGCTCGATGATCTGCAACTGAATCTGTACCGCCCCGGAGCCGACGCACCACTGCTCATCGAGCTGCACGGTAATGCGAATCTGTATGGGCAGGAGGAGCTAGAGGGGCACGCCCACCGGTTCATCGACTTCCTGAGTCGTTGGATGGAGTCGCCACTGGATACACCGATCGCCGACCTTCAGCTCCTCGCCCCTGCCGAGGAGCAGCGCGTTGTCGGCGAGCTCGCCGGTCGCGTCGGCGAATCTCCTGCCGCGACACTGGTGGATCTGTTATCGCGGCAGGCAGGCAGTACACCGGACGCGGTGGCGGTCACCTCGGGTTCGACCGCTCTCAGCTATCGCGAGCTGGACGAGCGGTCCACCCGGTTCGCCCGCAGGCTCATCGCCCTCGGCGCGGGGCCGGAATCGCTGGTGGCCATCGCGATGGCCCGCGATGCCGATCTGATCGTCGCCACCATCGGCGTACTGAAATCCGGCGCGGGCTATCTCCCGCTGGATGTGGCGCATCCGCCGGAGCGGCTCGAATACGTGCTGAACGATGCCGATCCGATCGCTGTCGTGACGACCGGGGACATGCGGGAACACGTACCGGGCGATCCCGCTCGTCTGGTGCTTTTCGATGATGTTCCCGTCACGGGGGATGCGAGTCCGGTCACCGATGCCGATCGAACCTACCCGCTGCGTTCCGAGCATATCGCCTACGTGATCTACACCTCCGGATCCACCGGTCGGCCGAAGGGGGTGGCGATCACTCATCGTGCCGTCGCCACCTACCTGGTGAATTCATGTGCGGAGATCGGTATCGAAGCCACAGACGTCTGGACTCTTTTCCACTCGTTCGCCTTCGACTTCTCGGTATGGGAGATATTCGGCGCCCTGACCAGCGGTGGGCGAGTCGTTGTCGTAGACAGTCTCACCACGCGCGCTCCGGACGAGGTCGTACGCCTCGCCGCACGTGAGAAGGTCACGGTCTTCAATCAGACACCGTCGGCGTTCCACCAGTTCGCGGCCGCGCGACAGCGATACGAGCATGCCGGTGAGCCGGAGGGGAAGCTGTCGCTTCGGCTGGTCATCCTCTCCGGGGAAGCGCTCCATCCGGCGGGGCTGGCCGATTGGTACGCGCACAACCCGAATCTGCCCGTGTTGGCCAACAGTTACGGGATCACCGAAACCACCGTCTTCGTCACGTATCTGCGTTTGACCCCGGATATCGCCGTACCCGGTGCGCCGAGCATGGTTGGCCGGGCGTTGCCTGGCTTACGCACCTATGTCCTGGATCAGCGGCTGCGCCCGTGTCCGCTCGGCGCTTGGGGCGAGATCTATGTCGCGGGAGCCCAGTTGGCCCGCGGCTACCTCGAACGGCCCGCCCTCAGCGCGGGCCGCTTCGTCGCCGATCCGTTCGGCACACCGGGTGGGCGTCTCTACCGCAGCGGAGATGTCGCACGGTGGAATCACCACGGGGAACTGGAATATCGTGGCCGGGCCGATCACCAGGTCCAGTTGCGGGGATTCCGGATCGAATTGGACGAGGTCCGCAACGCGTTACTGACCCACGACACCGTCTCTGCCGCGGTCGTCGTCGTGCATCTGCCCGGCACGGAGGCAGCCCGCATCGTCGGATATGTCGTTCCGGTAGCCACAGCCACCTGTGTGGCCGAAGACCTGCGCGCACATATCGGCGCCATACTTCCGGAATATATGGTGCCGGCGAGCATCGTCGAAATAGCGGCGGTGCCGCTGACCGTCAACGGCAAAGTGAACTATCGGGCGCTGCCCGAGCCGGTATTGGATTCGACCGCGGAATACGTAGCACCACGCACCCGCGTCGAAGAATCGATCGCGGATGTCTTCGCCGAGGTGCTCGGCACTGATCGAGTGGGCGTGCTGGACAGCTTCTTCCAACTCGGTGGCAACTCGATCACCGCGACCAGCGCCGCCGTGCGGATCGCCGAGGTCACCCGATGCGACGTATCGGTTCGCGACCTGTTCGTCCAACCGACAGTCGCCGCGCTCGCGGCTCAGCTCGAGGGGCGGCACCGCTCCGGCAGGCCAGCGCTGCGGGCGGTGTCCCGGCCCGACCCGATCCCGCTGGCTCCGGCGCAGACCAGGATGTGGCTGGTCAATCAGGCCGATCCCACCTCAGCGGCGTACAACATCCCGCTGGTGGTGCGCTTGTCCGGGCGTCTGGATATCGCCGCATTGCGTGCGGCGTTGATCGATGTGCTCGACCGGCACGAATCCCTGCGTACCGTATATCCCGCCGTGGACGGTGTGGGCACGCAGCTCATCCTGCCCGCGGAGCAGGTTGCCGCTGAACTCGATCTGACTCCGCGGCCGACCGAACCGCAGGACCTCGCACAGCGGATTCGTGAGCTGGCGATGAGCGGTGCCGATGTGCGCGAACGCCCGCCGATCCGAGCCGCGTTGCTTGCGGCTGACGAGGACCACCGAGAGCATGTGCTTGTCGTCGTCCTGCACCATATCTGCTGCGACGGAGCGTCGCTGCGACCACTCGCGGCCGATGTCGCAATCGCCTACGAGGCGAGAGCTATGGACAAGACGCTGGATTGGCCGCCGCTGAGCGTGCAGTACGCCGACTACAGCATCTGGCATCGGAGTCTGCTCGGTGATGCGAACGATCCGGATTCACTGCTGGCTCGGCAGGTACGTTACTGGGCAGAGCACTTGGCGGGGATGCCTCCGGTGCTGGAGCTTCCCGCGGATCGTCCACGGCAGGCCCGGCAGTCGCTGATCGGCGATGTGGTGGACACGGTGATCCCGGCCGAGGTCTTCGCAGGCATCGCGCAGCTGGCCCGGGCGACCGATGTCACCACCTTCATGGTGGTCCATGCCGCGCTGGCGGTCCTGCTCGCCCGGTTGTCGGACACTTCGGACATCACCATCGGCACCCCCGTCGCGGGTCGGGGTGAGCGAGCACTCGAGCCGCTCATCGGCATGTTCGTCAACACCGTGCCCTTGCGTACCGAGGTGCGTTTCGACGAGCCGTTCACCGCGTTCCTGGCACGCGTCAAGGACGTCGATGTGGATGCCTTCGCCAATAGCGATGTGCCTTATGAACGTCTCGTCGACGAGCTCCAGCCGAAACGGTCGACCGCATACGCACCGCTGTGCCAGGTGTATCTCGCCTTCGAGAATATGGACCAGGCCGTCCTGGAGCTGTCCGAGCTCACCGTCGAACTCATGGACCCTGGGGCCGAACCGGCGAAAGTGGACATCATCGTCACGGTTGCCGAGAACACCGCAGGCGGTGGTGATGTAGGCCTGCGGATCAATTACGCGACCGATCTGTTCGATCGCGAGACCGTAGAAGAACTCGCCGCTCGATTGAATCGGGTCCTCGCCGCATTCACCGTGAACCCGCGCACGCGGGTCGATGATGTGGATCTGTTGTCGGGAGTCGAGCGGTTGGCTCTGGTCCCGGCCTCAGGTGGTCCTGCAGAGGAACCGAGGGTACTGGCCGAGGTGTTCACGGTGCCGGATCGGCGCGCTACCGCAGTGGTGTCGGGGGAGCGTGTGCTGTCGTACGGGGAGCTGGACGCGTGGTCGAATCGCATCGCGCGGGTGTTGATGGACTGGGGAGCGGGGCCAGGCACCCGAGTGGCGTTGGCGATGGGCCGCTCGGTGGAGTTCGTGGTCGGGGTATGGGCGGTGGCCAGAACAGGCGCCGCGTTCGTGCCGGTCGATCCGCGTTATCCCAGCGAGCGGATCGCGCATATGGTCGCCGATTCCGAGGTGGAGATCGCGCTTACCGTCGCGGTCGCCCAGCATCTGCTTCCTGCCGAGGTCCGGCAGTTGGTGCTCGACGCCCCCGACACCGAGGCGTTCATCGCGGCACAGCCCTCGGCCCCTGTGCGCGATGCGGATCGTATCCGCCCCTGTCAGATCGCGGATACGGCGTACGTGTTGTACACATCGGGATCGACGGGCACACCGAAGGGGGTGGAGGTCACCAACGAGGGCTTGGCGAATTTCGCGGTCGAGCAGCGAGTCCGCTACCGGGTCGATCACCGGTCACGGGTATTGCAGGTAGCGGCCCCCGGGTTCGACGCCGTGATGCTGGAATTACTGATGGCGCATGCGAACGGCGCGGTGCTGGTGATCTCTCCTCCGGAGGTGTCCGCGGGCGCGGAGTTGGCGCAGCTGATCCGCGCGCACCAGGTGTCGCATGCCTTCCTGACACCGAGTGTGCTGGCGACCATGTCGCCGGTGGGGCTCGATTCGCTGCAGGTGCTGGTGGCGGGTGGTGAAGCGGTATCGGCCGAAACAGTGGCGGTATGGGCGCCAGGCAGGCGGCTGCACAACGGATACGGCCCCACCGAAACCACGATCATGGTGGCGATCAGTGATCCGCTGAGTACCGAGGAGCCGGTCACGATCGGCGGACCGATCCGCGGCATCGACGCCGTGGTGCTCGATACCCGGTTGCGTCCGGTACCGGTAGGAGCGACCGGTCAGTTGTACGTCACCGGGGCGCAACTGTCCCGTGGCTATCTCAACCGGCCTGCCGCGACAGCTGTCCGGTTCGTCGCCAATCCCTATGGTTCGGCGGGCACCAGGATGTACGGGACCGGCGACCTGGTCCGATGGACTGCCGAGCACACTCTGGAGTACCTCGGTCGCACCGACTTCCAGGTCAAGATCCGTGGCCAACGGATCGAACTGGGCGAAATCGAAGCAGTTCTCGCGGGTCATCCCGGAGTGGCGGCAGCGGTGGCAGTCGGCACGGCCACGGACGGCGGAGCGCGACTCGCCGCATATGTGGTGCCCGCGGCGGATTCGGTGGATACCGCGGAATTGTTGCGGCACGCTGCGCAACGTTTGCCTGCGCATATGGTCCCGGACACCGTGATGGTGCTCGATGCGCTCCCGCTGTCGTCGGTGGGTAAGGTCGATCGCGCCGCCCTGCCGGAGCCGGAGTTCGCTCCCGCCACCGAATTCGTCGCACCCCGCACCCCCACCGAACAGGTCGTCGCCGATATCTGTGCCGGGGTGCTCGGCGCCAGGCGCGTCGGTCTGCTCGACAACTTCTTCGATCTCGGTGGCAACTCGCTGTCGGCTACCAGGGCGGCAGCGCAACTGAGCGGTGCATTCGATGTCGAGGTTCCGCTGCGCGTGCTCTTCGAGATGCCGACCATCGAGGCATTGGCGGAGCATCTGCGCACCGCGAGCACCGCGCGACGGCAGCCACTTGTCCCGCAAGAGCGTCCGGAGCGGATCCCACTGTCACCGGCCCAGGCCCGCATGTGGTTTCTCAACCAATTCGACACCGCCTCGGCGGTGTACAACATTCCACTGGTCGTGCGGATGTCGGGTGCTCTCGATGTGGCCGCTATGCACGCGACGATCGCGGATGTGCTGCAGCGGCACGAATCACTCCGGACGATCTACCCGGACAGCGACAGCGGACCGCATCAGGTGATCGTGTCGGCCGAGGCGGCGTTGCCCGCGCTGGTGCCGGTCCAGGTGTCCGCGTGCGATCTGGAAGAGCGGATCGGGGCGGAGGTGGCGGCCGGGTTCGATGTCGCCGCACAGGTTCCCTTCCGGGTCGCACTGCTGCGCAGCACACCCGACGAACACGCCTTGGTTCTGGTCGTCCATCACATCAGCTTCGACGGGTCGTCGCTCGCACCACTCGCCACGGACCTGATGCGGGCTTATAGCGCCCGCATCAGGCAGCAGACCCCGGACTGGGCCCCGTTGCCCGTGCAGTACGCGGATTACGCGCTGTGGCAACGCGCCTTGCTCGGTACCGAGGAGGACAAGGACAGTCCGACCGTCGCCCAGACCGAGTATTGGCTGACGTCGCTCGCCGACCTCCCCGAGGTACTCGATCTGCCCACCGATCGGCCGCGGCCTGCCGCGCAGTCGTTCCGTGGCGCGACAGTATCGGCGACCCTGCCCGCCGAACTGCATCGTGCGGTGGTCGCGCTGGCTCGCAGGCACGGCTCGACCGTCTTCATGGTGATGCACGCGGCGTACGCGGCGCTGTTGGCCCGGCTGTCGGGGACCGGTGATATCGCGGTCGGTACCCCGGTCGCCGGCCGAGGTGAGCCCGGACTCGACGGTCTGGTCGGAATGTTCGTCAACACCCTGGTACTGCGGACACACATCGATTCGGGCGCCTCGTTCAGCCAGATCCTGGACCAGGTCCGGGCTACCGATCTGGCTGCTTTCGAGAACGCCGATATTCCCTTCGAGCGCCTCGTCGAGGTATTGAATCCGCTGCGCACGACGGCACACGCACCACTGACGCAGGTGGGATTCTCGTTCCAGAACATCGAGATCCCCGTGGTGGAGTTCGAGGGCCTGACGGTCTCGGCACAGCTGCTCGATCCGAGCGTGGCCAAATACGACCTGCATCTGAACCTCGTCGATGCCCTGGAGCCCGATGGGGAACCGGGCGATATGGCAGTGGAATTCAGTTATGCGACAGATATTTTCGATGAGTCCACGGTTCTCTCGATATTCGACCGCTATCTGCTGCTGCTGCGCGGTGCGGTCGCCGATCCGGCGCGGGCCGTCGGCGATATCGAGTTGCTGTCCGTACTCGAAGCCGGGGAGTTGGCCGCGTGGTCGACCGGGGTGCCGACGCCGACACCGCCCGCGACGATCGTGGACCTGTTCGCCGCGCAGGCGGCGGCGACCCCGGAAAACCCGGCGGTGCTCGACAGTGTGGGCGGTGGTCTGCTGAGGTACCTGGAGTTCGCGGAGCGGGTGAATTCGCTGGCGCGAGCACTGATCGGGCGCGGAATAGGACCCGACACCGTAGTGGCCGTCGGGATGCGCCGTTCGGTGGATCTGCTGACCACGCTGTATGCCATCCATACGGCAGGTGCGGCCTATCTGCCCCTTGACCCGGACCATCCCGTTGATCGGCTGCGTACCGTTCTCACTGCCGCTCAGCCGGACGCAGTCTTGATCCGGCCGGCCGACACCCTGGAACTGCCTGATGACATCCCGGTGTGGACGCTGCCGGAACTCGACGCGGAGCAGGCGGATTCGTCGGTAGTTACCGATGCCGATCGAATCCGGCCGCTGTATCCGGACGATCTCGCTTATGTCATCTATACCTCTGGCTCGACCGGTGTTCCGAAGGGAGTGGCAGTACCGCATGCCGCGGTGGTGAATCAGCTCCGCTGGCTGCGCGAGCATTATCGGCTCGGCGGTGACGACGTCATGCTGCTGCGGACACCGGTAACCTTCGACCTGTCGGTCTGGGAGCTGTTTTCCGCGTTGACCTGTGGCGCAGCGCTGGTTGTCGCAGGCCCCGACGCGCACCGTGATCCTGGTGACGTGGCCCGGTTGATCGCCGAACACCACGTGACCACAGTGGATTTCGTCCCTTCGCTGCTCGCGGCTTTCCTCGAGGCGGCACCCGCGTACGAGTTCAAGGATCTGCGGCTCGTATTGTGCATCGGCGAAGCGCTCCCTGCTGAGACTGTTCGTCGTTTCCGAGAGTTCAGCGATGCGCGCATCGACAACTTGTACGGGCCGACCGAGGCAGCGGTCAGTGTCACCGCCCACCACATCGATGCGATCGACGGTACAGCGGTACCGATCGGTATCCCCGAGGCGAACGTGGTCGTCTATGTCCTCGACTCGCGACTGCGTCCGGTACCGGTCGGCGTGACCGGTGAGTTGTATCTGGGTGGGGTGCAGCTGGCTCGCGGCTACCACGCACGTCCCGGTGCGACGGCGGCGACATTCGTCGCCGATCCCTTCGGTGGTGCCAGGCTGTACCGGACCGGTGACCTCGTTCGCTGGGATACGGGCGGCAACCTGCGCTATGTCGGCCGCGCGGACACCCAGGTGAAGATTCGTGGTCTGCGGATCGAACTCGGCGATATCGAGGCCGCGCTGGTCGCGCACGAACAGGTGGACGCGGCCGTCGCGCAGGTGCGCACCGACGGCGGCACGCAGCGCTTGGCAGCCTATGTGGTAGCCGGAGAAACAGTGGATACCAAGCAGGTCCGTGGTTTTCTGCTGGAGCGGCTGCCCGCGTATATGGTGCCGTCCTCGGTAATCCCGATCGACTCGATCCCGCTCACCGCGAACGGCAAGGTCGACTACCGAGCGCTGCCGGTACCGGCAGCGAGTACTGAGCAACCCGAGTATCGAGCGCCGCAGGGGCTGGTCGAACAGACCATCGCCGCGGTCTTCGGCGAGCTTTTCGACCGGCCGGGGATCGGTGCGGAAGACAATTTCTTCGACCTGGGCGGAAATTCGCTTATCGCGACGCGTGCGTTGAGCCGTATCGGTGACGTCGTCGACGTCGCCATCCCGGTCCGGGCGATATTCGAGGCGCCTACCGTAGCCGGTTTGGCCGAGCGTGTCGCGCAGTTGCGTGCGGTGCCGAGCCTTCCCGCGCCGACGGTGAGAAACAGGCCGGATCGCATTCCGCTGTCGCATGCGCAAACCAGGATGTGGTTCCTCAACCAGTTCGATCCCGATTTGCCCGGATACATTGTGCCGTTGGCGATTCGCCTCGAGGGTGTCCTCGACCTCGGAGCGCTGGCAACCGCCGTCGGTGATGTCATCGAGCGACACGAAAGCTTGCGGACTGTCTATCCGGCGATCGACGGCATGCCCGCACAGGTGGTGTTGGATACGGCCGATGTCGTGGCGACATTCGATCTCACGCCGCAGCCGATCAGCGAGCGGGAACTGCCACACTTGCTGGCCGAGTTCTCCAGTACCGGATTCGATGTGGCGAAGAGCGTGCCACTGCGCGCGGCGTTGTATGAGCTGTCGGACGCGGCCTGGACAGTCGTGTTGGCCGCGCATCACATCAGTTGCGACGGCTATTCGGTAGCGCCGCTCGCCGCCGATCTGATGACAGCCTATCGGGCACGGTCGAATGGAAGAATGCCCGACTGGGCTCCGCTTACTGTGCAGTTCGCCGACTACGCACTCTGGCAATACGAAGTACTCGGCTCAGCAGACAATCCGGATTCACCTGTGGCCCGCGATATCGCCTATTGGCGAACCCAGCTCGCGGGCATACCCGATCTGCTCGAGCTGCCGCTGGATCGACCGCGGCCGGTCGAGCAGTCTCAGCACGGCGCGGTACTCACCGTCGATATCTCCGGTGAGCTGCAGGGCCGGGTGGAGTCGCTGGCCCGCCGCGCCGGGGCCACGCCGTTCATGGTGGTGCACACGGCTTTGGCGGTGCTGTTGTCGAGACTGTCCGGCAGCGACGACATCACCATCGGTGTGCCACACGCGGGACGTGGTGATAGATCACTGGACAACTTGGTCGGGATGTTCGTGAACACCTTGGTGATGCGTACCAGGGTCACGCCGGATCAGACTGTGCTGAGCCTGCTGGATCAGGTACGGCGCACCGATCTCGATGCTTTCGACCATGCCACCGTGCCGTTCGAGCAGTTGGTTGATGTGTTGAAGCCGGCTCGATCGACCGCGTACGCACCGTTGTTCCAGGTGATGCTGGCCTACCAGAACATGGCGCGGGCTCGCGTAGAACTTCCTGGGCTCACCGTCGAGAATCTGGATCCGGGTGACAGCGCCGCGATCTACGACCTGCTGCTCATGATGACGGAGAGCCACGGCACGCATAACGAGCCGACCGGCATGACGCTGCGCGTGACCTACGCCACCGGCATCTTCGACGAGGACTCGGTCCGGCGTTTCACCGAACAGTTCATCCGGGTGCTCGACGCCGCGGCGACCGATGCCGATTCGACGGTCGGCGCGCTCGAGCTGTTCGATGAGGCGCAGCGCCGCCAGGTGCTGGAGCGGTGGAACGACACCGGTGGCTCCGCCGCGCCGGGCCGGACCCTCGTCGATGCCTTCGACGATCAGGTCGCGCGCACCCCGGATAGTCCGGCGATCCGCATCCCCGGCGGGGATACGATCACCTACCGGGATTTCGACGCTCGCGTCAATCGGTTGGCTCGCTGGCTCATCGCATGTGGCGCTGGGCCGGAAACGGTGGTAGCGGTGGCTATTCGCCGGTCGGTCGAGCTCGTCACGGCACTGTACGCGGTGGTCAAGGCGGGCGCCGCGTACCTGCCGCTCGATCCGAATCAGCCGAGCGCGAGGACCGCGCGGGTGCTGAGCGTGGCACAGCCGCTGCTGGTACTCACGACATCTGCGGACGACGGCAATCTGCCCGACGGGTTCGTGGCCGCTCGGATAGATCATCTGGACACAGCCGATCTGTCCGCGGCCCCGATCACGGATGCGCAGCGGCGTGCCCCGTTGCGGCCGGACAACATCGCCCACGTTCTGTTCACTTCCGGCTCCACCGGTGTCCCCAAAGGGGTCGCTTCGACCCATGCCGCGACCACGAGCCAAATGGCCTGGGCACAGCAGCAGTGGCCACATGACGCATCGGATGTAGTGCTGTACAAGACTCCGATCACGTTCGACGTCGCCATGTGGGAGTTGTTCTGGCCGCTGCAGACCGGTGCGCACATCGTCATCGCCGATCCCGATGGACACCGCGACCCCGCGTACCTGGCCGAGATGATCGAGCGCTATCAGGTCACCACGGTGCACTTCGTCCCGTCGATGCTCGATGTTCTGCTCGAATCCACCGACGCGGGCCGGTTCCCCTCGATCCGGCGAGTGTTCATCGCGGGTGAGGCCTTGGCGCAACGCACAGTCGACTCCGCGGCGCCGGTGTTCGTGAACGCGGATCTGGTGAACTGGTACGGACCGGCGGAAGCGGAGGTCGTCACCGCTGCGCGCTGCCTGCCAGGTGCGGCGAACACGGCGATGGCGCCGATCGGCGTACCACCGGCAGGCATGCGGGTCTATGTGTTGGATGCCCGCCTGCGGCCAGTGCCGGTCGGCGTCGTCGGCGAACTGTACGTCTCGGGCGTGCAGATAGCGCGCGGCTACCACGCGCGTGCCGACCTCACCTGTGGTGCCTTTGTCGCGCATCCGTTCGGCGCGCCGGGTGAGCGGGTCTATCGCACCGGTGACCTCGTCCGGTGGCGCAAGACTGGGGATCTGGAGTATGTGGGCCGCAGTGACTTCCAGGTGAAGGTGCGCGGCCAGCGAGTGGAGCCAGGTGACATCGAAGCTGCGTTGCGCGCGATTCCGCAGGTAGCGCGGGCTGTGGTTGTTGTGACGGCGGAACGGATCGTCGCATACGCGACGCCGGTGCCTGGCGCGGTGCTCGATGGCCGGGCGATTCGCGATCAGCTCACTCGAACACTGCCTGCTTACTTGGTTCCGGATGGCGTACAGGTTCTCGACGCCTTGCCGCTCAATGCGAATGGGAAGCTCGACCGGGCAGCGTTGCCGCAGCCGGTGTTCGACAGCAACGAGACATTCGTCTCGCCGCGAACCGATCACGAGGCAGTGCTCGCGCGCGTAGTCGCAGAACTCACCGGGGTCGACCGGGTGAGTGTCACCGCGAATATCTTCGAGATCGGTATCAACTCGCTCTCTGCTGCCCGGATCGCGGCGCGGGCCCAGACAGCTCTCGGTGTCGATGTCGGCATCCGGGATATCTTCGAGGCGCCGACGATCGCCGTTCTGGCCGAGCGGATCGCAACGCGAACCCGGACTTCGGTTGCACCGCTCGTCCCGCGGTCACGCCCGGCCACGGTTCCGTTGGCTGCGGCGCAACGGCGGATGTGGATGCTCAACCAGCTCGATACGGCCTCGGCGGCATATAACATCTGTTTCGCGGCTCGATTGACCGGTCCGCTGGATATGGCAGCGTTGCGGTCGGCCTTCCTCGACGTGGTGACCCGGCATGAACCCCTGCGCACGGTGTACCCCATGGTCGACGGCGAACCGTGCCAGGTCGTGCAGGATGGCGCGACGACAACCGCGGATGTGGTGTTCGACCCGGAACTGGTCGCTGATGAGACGGATCTGATCGATCGTATCCGTGACATCGCCGGGACAGGATTCGATGTCACGGAAGCAGTGCCGGTACGGGCACGGGTGTATCGCATCGCGGCCGATGAGCACGTTCTGGTGCTCGTAGTGCACCACATCGCGGCCGACGGCTCGTCGATGGCTCCACTCGCGCGGGATGTGTTCGCCGCGTATCAGGCCAGAGCGAAGGACCGGGTGCCGCAGTGGGAGCCACTGGAGATCCAGTATGCCGACTACGCGTTGTGGCAGCGGGAGCTCCTCGGTGCGGAGGATGATCCGACGTCGCTGATCTCGCGGCAGATCGCGTACTGGACCGAGGCCCTCGACGGCGTCCCGGAACTGCTCGGTTTGCCCACGGATCGGCCTCGGCCCGCTGTGATGTCGATGTCGGGCGGCAGGGTCCGCTTCGAAGTATCCCCGCAGTTGCACGACGACATCGTGCGGCTGGCCCACCGCGAGGGTGTCACCGTGTTCGTCGTGCTGCACGCGGCATTGGCGATCCTGTTGTCCCGCGCCGCGCACAGCGACGACATTTCGGTCGGTACTCCCGTCGCGGACCGTGGCAGGCCGGAATTGGACGAACTGGTCGGCATGTTCGTCAATACGGTGGTGCTGCGTACCAGGATCGATGACGATCGGTCGTTCCTGGAGTTGTTGTCCGAGGTGCGTGATATCGACCTGGAAGCGCTTGCACACGCCGATCTGCCCTACGAACGGCTGGTCGATGTCCTCGATCGGCCACGTTCGACGGCGTACACACCGCTCTACCAAGTGCTGTTCGGACTGCAGAACATGCCGATGGCTCGGTTCGAGTTGCCAGGTATCGGTGTCGAACTCCTCGACCTCGGCATCGCGCAGGCCAAAGCCGACCTCACGGTTTTGGTGACCGAACGTCTCGACGGCAGCGCGCCGGGCGGTATCGATGGTGAGATCATCTACGCCACCGATCTTTTCGTGGAATCGACCGCGAGAGCACTTGCTCAGAGGTTCCTCCGCGTCCTCGATGCTCTCGTCACCGAATCGACCAGGCCGATCGGGGATGTCGATCTGTTGAGCGCCGAGGAGACCGAACGTCTGGTCCCGGCGCGCGGTCCCGCGGCCCCGCAGCCCTGCGCGCTGCCCGATCTGCTGGCACAGGCCGTGGCCGTTGATCCCGCTGCGGTTGCTTTGGTCGGGTCGACCGGGACGCTCACCTATGGAGAGCTCGACCGGAGGGCGAACCAGCTCGCCAGGTACTTGCTCGGCGTTGGCGCTGGGCCGGGGGTGTTCATCGCGCTGGCGGTGCCGCGCTCGGTCGACTATCACGTCGCCATGTGGGCGATAGCGAAGACCGGCGCCACATTCGTTCCGGTGGATCTGCGGTATCCCGTCGACCGGATCGCGCATATGGTGGCCGATTCCGGGGTCGAGGTCGGGATCACGCTCGCGGGCGCGCGGACCGTGCTGCCGGACGCAGTCCGCTGGCTTGCGCTCGACGATCCGGAGACGACAGCCGCTATCGTGGCGTATCCCGAGCGGACGGTCACGGCTACCGACCGCGGACGTCCACTGCGGCTCGCGGATGCGGCGTATCTGATCTACACCTCCGGTTCGACGGGGACACCGAAGGGTGTTGTGGTCACGCACGAGGGTCTGGCGCAGTTCGCGGCCGAGCAGCGTGAGCGGTATCGGGTGGACGGCACGGCGCGTGTATTGCAAGTAGCGGCACCCGCGTTCGATGCTGTCTTGTTGGAGGCGTTGATGGCGACCGAGGCCGGTGCGGCACTGGTGATCTCGCCGCCGGAGGTGTTCGGCGGCCAGGAGCTGGCCGAGCTGATCCGGACACACCAGGTGACGCACGCGTTCCTGACCCCGAGTGTGCTGGCGACGCTGTCGCATGCCGCCCTGGCCTCGGTGCGGATGCTGACCGTCGGTGGGGAGATGATGCCCGCGGAGTTGATCGCTGCCTGGGCGCCGGGACGTCAGTTCCACAATATCTACGGTCCGACGGAAACCACGATCGTCACCACGATGAGCGACCCGGTGCAACCCGGTGACCCGATCACGATCGGTGGTCCGATCCGTGGTGTGGCCGCCCTGGTATTGGATGCGCGGTTGCGTCCGGTACCGGTCGGGGTCGCGGGGGAGCTGTACCTGTCGGGTCCTTGTCTGGCACGGGGATACCTGAATCGTCCAGCGGCCACAGCGGGTGCGTTTGTGGCGAACCCCTTCGGGGAGCCTGGTGCGCGGATGTACCGCACCGGCGATATCGTCCGCTGGACCGCGCAGTACGCGCTGGAATACGTCGGCCGCATCGACTTCCAGATCAAAATTCGCGGTCAGCGCATCGAGCTCGGCGAGATCGAGGCAGCGCTGGTAGCGCATCCGCAGGTGGCTACCGCGGTGACGATCAGCCGCCGTGGCCCCGGTGGGCAGCCGCTGCTGGCCGCCTACGTCGTGCCGGAACCGGGGACGGTGGTCGAACCCGGTGTCGTACTCGATCATCTCGCGACAGTGTTGCCCGCCCATATGGTGCCCGCGGCGATCACGGTGCTGGATCGTATGCCGATCACCTCGACCGGGAAAGTGGATCGGAAAGCGCTGCCGGAACCGGTCTTCGGGCCGGTCGGTGAGGAGCGGGCGGTCGCCGCATCGACCGAGCTGGAGCGCACCATCGCGGCGGCCTTCGCCGATGTGCTCGGGATGACGGCGGTAGATGTGACGACCTCGTTCTTCACCCTCGGTGGTGATTCCATCCTGACGATCCAACTGGCATCACGCCTGAAATCGGCAGGGATCGTCCTCACCGCACGGGATATCTTCGAACGCAAAACTGTTCGCGCCTTGGCGCAGGTCGCCGCGGCCGCGGAACAGGTCTCGCTCGAAGAACTCCCCGGGGGCGGTGTGGGTGAGATCCCGTTCACCCCAGTGGTTTCCTGGTTCACCGAACGGCTCGCAGCGACACCACGATTCGCGCAGTCGATGCTGGTGCGCCTGCCCAGGGACGCGCGCGTCGATGAGGTGACCGCCACCGTGCGGGCCGTACTCGACCAGCACCACATGCTGCGCTCGCGGCTGCGGGAACAACGGCTGGAGGTACTGCCCGAAGGTGCCGTCGTAGCAGAGAACGCGGTACTGACCCGCACTTTCGGTGCGGACGAAGCCCCTGGCAGTGCCGGGTTCACCACTGTGGTGGAAGCGGCGCTCGTCGAGGCATCCGACGGCCTCGATCCCGCAGCGGGCCGGATGCTGCGGGTCGTATGTCTGCTGCCAGAAGCCGGTGTGGCTGCCGATGCGCGTGCTCTCATCGTGATCCATCACCTGGCTGTCGACGGGGTATCGTGGCGGATCCTGATTCCCGACTTCGCGGCCGCCTGGCAACAGCTCACCCAGGGCCGCGCGGTCGAGTTGCCCGCGCAGGGCACATCGATGCGGCGCTGGGCGCACGCGTTGGCCGATGCCGCCCCCGAGCGTGTCGGGGAGTTCACGCTGTGGCAGCGGATGAGCGCGGCGGCCGATCCGCTGCTCGGTCGCGCGGCACTCGACCCCGCCGTCGACACCCAGTCGACCGTACGGCAGGTGACGGTGTCGCTTCCGGTGGAGGTGACCTCGACATTGCTCGACGTGCTGCCCCGCGCGGTCCGCGGCAGCGTCGACGATGCGCTGCTTGCGGGTCTGACCATGGCGCTGACTCGCTGGCGTAGTCGACGTGGTATCACCCACTCGGGGATGAAAATCCTGTTGGAGGGGCATGGGCGCACAGAGCAGATCGCTGAGGGCGCGGACCTCTCCCGTACCGTGGGGTGGTTCACCACGATCTATCCGGTAGCGCTGGAGCTGAGCGCACTCGCGGCAACGGATGTGCGTGCGGCGGTGAAATCCGTCAAAGACCAGTTGCGCGATATCCCAGACAAGGGTATCGGCTACGGGCTGCTGCGCTATCTGCACCCCGGTACCGCCGATCCGCTCGCCGCCGCCCCGGAGCCGCAGATCAGCTTCAACAATCTCGGTCGCGCGGGCGTCGATCTCACCACCCTGTCGGATCTGGCCTGGATCCCCACCGACGAGCAGTTCGACCGGCGCTCCGCCACCGATCCGGAGATGCCAGCAGTCGCGGTCATCACGATCGACGCGCATATCGCCGATACCGCGAGCGGGCCGCAGCTGAGGGCTTCGGTGGGGTATGCGTCGCGGTTGCTCGATCACGGCGAGGTGGTCGAACTCATGGACGAATGGGTCGCCGCGGTCACCGAGATCGCCACCACGGCCAGCTCAGATGACAACTGGGGGCTTTCGTGTGCCGATGTTCCGCTCGTCGAAGTCGGACAATCGGATCTGGATACCTTCGCCGACCGATACGGAACTCTCGACGAGGTATGGTCGCCGGCACCACTGCAATCCGGGCTGCTGTTCCATGTCGAATTCGCCGCCGGAGAGCTCGACGTCTACACCGCGCAATCGGTGCTCACCCTGACCGGCACGGTCGATGCGGACCGGCTGGAGCGGTCGGCGACAGCCTTGCTCGCGCGGCATCCCAATCTGCGAGCTGCCTTCGTCCGAACCGCCGACGGCGTTCCGGCGCAGGTTATTCCCACCGCGACCGCAGTACGCTGGCGCAGCATCGATCTGACCGACAGCGCGGAGACCGCGGAGGCGCTGGTCGCCGCCGAGCGGACGATCCCATTCGATCCCGCCGACCCTCCGTTGCTGCGATGGTTGTTCGTGACTGTGGCACCACACGAATTCCGGCTGGTGCTGACCGCGCACCACCTGCTGCTGGACGGCTGGTCATTGCCTTTGCTGTGGCGGGAGTTGATCGGTCTCTACGCGGTGGATGCACGGGCGGAGCTGCTGCCTGCGGCAACGTCGTACCGCACCTACCTGGAATGGCTGGCTCGGCGCGAGTCGTCTGCCGGTATCGAGGTGTGGCGTGCGGTGCTGCGCGATTTCACCGAGCCGACGTTGATCGCCGACGCGTACCGGGAGACTACCGCGAACATACCGGTCGACCTGACGGTAGTGCTCGATCGCGCAGTCACAGCCGAGATGGTGGAGTTCGCCAGGGCTCACGCGGTGACCATGGCGACGATCCTGCAACTCGCCTGGGCGGTGGTGCTGAGCAATCAGCTCGGTGCCGAGCGTGTCGTCTTCGGTGGCACGGTTTCGGGAAGGCCTGCCGACCTTCCTGGTGTGGAATCGATGATCGGTTTGTTCATCAACACGATCCCGGTCGCGGTGCACGTGTGCGCAGACTGGACCATCGAGTACGCGCTGCGCCGCCTGCAGGCGGATAACACCCGGTTGCTCGACCACCACGACGTCGAACTGTCCCAGATCATGTCGGCCACTGGCACTGCCCAGCTGTTCGACACCTTGGTCGTCTTCGAGTCGTATCCGGTCGACAGCACAGGTCTTGGTGACACCGATATCGACGGTATGCGGGTGCTCTCCGCGGACGGAAGCGATGCCGCGCACTACCCGATCACCGTCCAAGCACATCAGACCGACGAGTTGCACGTCAGAGTCCGGTACCAGCAGGCCCGCATCGACGCTGGGACGGCGTCCGGTCTTGCCGCCCGCCTCGAAACCGTGTTGCGTGCCATCGTGTCCGCTCCACAGACACGGATCGACGCGGTGGATCTGCTGTCCGTCAATGAACGCCGAGATCTGGTGCCTGCCTCGGGAGGGCCTGCCGAGGCACCGCGCGTACTGGCGGAGTTGTTATCGGCAGGTGCTGCACCGCATCTCGATGCGGAAGCAGTGATTTCGGCAGAGCGTACGATTTCTTACGCCGAGTTGGACGCTTGGTCGAATCGGGTCGCCCGCCAGTTGATCGAATGGGGCGCGGGACCGGGCGATCAGATCGCGGTGGCGATGGCCCGCTCGGTGGAGTTCGTGGTCGCGCTGTGGGCGGTAACCAAAACGGGGGCCGCATTCGTGCCGATCGATCCGCGGAATCCGGCCGAGCGCATCGCGCATATGGTCGCTGACTGCGGGATACGGGTCGCGGTCACCGTCGAGGCATTGCCGAATCTGCTTCCGGAGGCGGTCCGGCTGTTGACTATCGATGATCCGGATACCCATGCCGCGATCACGGCACGATCATCGGCCGCGATAGCCGAAGCGGATTTGCGGCGGACACCACATATCCGGGACACGGCCTACGTCCTCTATACATCGGGTTCGACGGGCACCCCGAAGGGTGTCGCAGTCACGCATGAGGGGCTGGCGAATATCGCGGCTGTACTGCGTGATCGGTTCGAGGCGGACAGCCGGTCGCGTGTGCTGCAGGTGGCCGCGCCCGGCTTCGACGCGGTGGTGCTCGAACTGTTGCTGGCCCATACGACCGGCGCCGTGCTGGTAACGACACCACCGGAGGTGTTCGGCGGTCCGCAGTTGGCGGAACTCATTCGAGTGCAACGGGTGTCGCATGCGTTCCTGACACCGAGTGTGCTGGCGACGATGTCACCCGAGGGACTGGATTCGTTGCGCGTGCTTTCGGCCGGTGGAGAAGCGGTGACGCCGGATACGGTCGCGGTGTGGGCGCCGGGCCGGAAGCTGCTGAACGGGTACGGACCGACCGAAACCACCATCTTCGCGGGGATCAGTGCCGCGCTGCATCCCGGTGATGACGTGACGATCGGCGGTCCGATCCGTGGCGTCGAAGCCGTCGTATTGGATGCGCGGTTGCGACCGGTGCCGGTCGGCGTCGTCGGGGAGCTGTATCTCGCGGGTGTACAACTGGCCCGCGGGTATGTGAACCGGCCCGTGGCGACGGCGAATGCGTTCGTGGCGAATCCGTTCGACAGCGCAGGTGCACGGATGTACCGCACCGGCGACTTGGCGCGCTGGACACCCGAACACACCCTGGAGTACCTCGGGCGCAGCGATTTCCAAGTCAAGATCCGTGGTCAACGGATCGAACTCGGCGAGATCGAAGCCATCCTGGCCGGGTGCCCAGGAGTGGAGCACGCGGTTGTCGTGCTGCGCAAGGACGAGCGCGGCATCGATCGGCTCATCGGTTATCTCGTCGGTGCCGCGGATGTGGATCCTGGTGAGGTCAAAGCCGCCGCACGGTTGCGATTGCCTGCACATATGGTGCCGCAGGTGTGTGTGGTACTCGCCGAACTCCCGCTCACCAGGACCGGAAAGCTCGATCGTCTGGCGCTTCCCGCACCGGAATTCTCGACGAGCGGAGAGTGGATCGCCCCGGGCACCGGCACCGAGCGCCGGGTCGCGGAGGTGTTCGGCGCCGTCTTGGGCATCGACCGGGTAGGGGCGAGTGACGACTTCTTCGATCTGGGTGGCGACTCGCTGTCCGCGACGCGGGTGACCGCGCAGTTGAGCACGATGCTCGGCGTGCGCATCGGTGTCCGAGATGTGTTCGAGGCACCGACAGTCGCCGAGCTCGCCGCGCGTCTGGCCACCCTGGAGCGGAGTGTCCTAGTACCACTGGTCGCGCGACCCCGTCCCGCTCTGGTGCCGCTGTCCCTGCCGCAGCAGCGGATGTGGTTCCTCAATCAGCTCGACACCTCGCTCGGCGCGTACAACGTCCCGCTGGTGATCCGGCTGAAGGGCGCCCTCGATATCGATGCGCTGCAGCGCGCGTGCGAATTGGTCATCGAACGGCACGAGTCGCTGCGCACCAAGTTCCCGATGACCGGCGCGACACCGCATCAGGTCGTGGTCGGCGTCGAGGAAGTCGTACCAGCCTTGACCGCGGTCGAGGTCGAGGAAACGCATCTGCTGGAACGAGCGGCCGCCGCGGTCTCGGCGAGTTTCGATGTGACGCAGGCGCCGCCGTTGCGCATCGAGCTGCTCCGGCTCGGCTCAAAGGAACACGTTCTGATCATCGCCGTGCACCACATCTGCGCCGATGGGCAGTCCATGATTCCGCTGGCGCGGGACGTGGCAGTGGCCTATCAAGCAAGCAGACAAGGCAGGCAACCGGTGTGGCCGGTCCTTCCGGTCCAGTACGCGGACTACACGCTGTGGCAGCATGAGGTGCTCGGCGACGTGCACGATCCCGGTTCGGTCATGTCCCAGCAGTTGCGTTTCTGGACAGAAACCCTCAGCGGGCTGCCCGAACTACTGGAATTGCCGACCGATCTGCCCCGGCCGCCGGTGGCTTCATTGCGCGGCCGGACGCTGGATTTCGAGCTCCCCGCTTCAGTGCAGGCCCGGGTCGGTGCGCTCGCGCGCGAGTCGAACGCGACGGTCTTCATGGTCCTGCACGCCGCGCTGGTGGTCTTGTTGTCCAGGCTGGCCGACGTCGACGATGTCGCGGTGGGTACCCCGGTAGCAGGGCGTGGGGAACGCGCACTCGACGATCTGATCGGCATGTTCGTCAATACACTCGTGCTGCGATCTCGGGTAACGCGGCGACAATCGTTCGCCGAGCTGCTCACCGACGTACGGGAGACGGACCTAGAGGCGTTGGCGCATGCGGAGGTGCCCTTCGAGCAGGTTGTGGAGGCACTGAATCCGGTCCGGTCCACTGCGCATCTCCCGCTGTACCAGGTGACGATCGATGTGCAGAACCTGAGCATGTCCGCAGCGGAATTGCCTGGGCTCACCATAGAGCCGGTCGAGAGCGGGTTCGAGCCGGCGCAGGCCGACCTGAATCTGAAGCTTGTCGAGCGGTTCGGTGAGCACGGCCGTCCGGACGGCATCATGGGGCGGCTGACCTACGCCACCGACCTCTTTGTCGAAGAGACGATGGCCAGGTTCGCTCAGGCGTACGGACGGATTCTGGAAGAGGTGACCACGAACCCGGCCGTCGCGCTCGGTGATATCGATATCGTCGGTGCGGCACAGCGGCGTGAATTGCTCGCAGCCTCCGGGGATGACGGTGTTGTCGCCGATACGACACTCGCGGAGCTGTTCGCCGCCAGGGCCATCGCACAACCGGATGCGATCGCGGTCACCGATGGTGCGTCGCAGCTGACCTACAGGGAGCTGGACCGGCGCGCCGCCGCGGTGGCTGTCCAGCTCACCGAGCGTGGCGTGGGTCCGGAATCGCTGGTGGCCGTGGCATTGCCGCGGTCTGTCGAATTGGTCGTCGGCCTGCTCGGCGTCGTGCGCGCGGGGGCGGGATACCTGCCGTTGGATGTGGCCTATCCGCCGGAGCGATTGCGGTTCATGATCGAGGACGCGGGTCCGGCGGCGGTACTGACCACGACGGATATGACTGCGGCGGTCCCGGAGTGTGCGGTACCGCTCGTGCTGGTCGAGGATTGCGTGGATACCGTCACACATATTTCTTATCCCGCAGTGGTGTCGGGTGTGCGCCCGGACAACGTCGCATACGTGATCTACACCTCAGGGTCGACGGGGCGTCCGAAGGGGGTGACGGTCAGCCACCGGGAAGCGGTCACCTTGTTCGCCAACGCGGCTCAGCGGTTCGACATCGGACCCGATGACGTGTGGACGATGTTCCATTCCTACGCTTTCGACTTCGCTGTATGGGAAATCTGGGGTGCGCTGTTGTCCGGTGGCAAGGTGGTCGTTGTCGACTACGACACCTCCAGGTCGCCGGAGACATTCGTGGACATGGTGGCGCGGGAGCGAGTGACAGTGTTGAGCCAGACTCCTTCCGCGTTCTACGGATTCGCCGATGCTGAGCACCGCTATCGCGAATCGGGTTGTCCGGCCGGAGCTCTCGCGTTGCGTTATGTCGTCTTCGGTGGCGAGGCATTGGACGCGTCGCGATTGACCGGATGGTTCGCCGCGCATGAGCCGGGATCACCGCGGTTGGTGAATATGTACGGGATCACCGAAACAACTGTGCACGTGACATCTTCCGAGGTCACTGAGCCCGGTATCGCCGGAATCGGGTCACCGCTACCGGGGTTGCGGGTGTACGTGCTCGACGATCGGCTGCGCCCGGTATCGATCGGAGCGGTGGGAGAGATCTACGTGGCCGGTGGCCAGCTCTCTCGTGGCTATCGCGGAGCGCCCGCGTCGACCGCGAGCCGATTCGTGGCGAATCCGTTCGACCCGAACGGCGCTCGACTGTATCGGACGGGAGATGTGGGCCGGTGGCGGAGAACCACGAACGGGCTGGAGTTGGTGTACGAGGGCCGGGCCGATGCCCAGGTGCAGGTGCGCGGTTTCCGGATCGAGCTGGGTGAGGTGGAGTCAGCGTTGCTGCGGCATCCGCAGGTCACCCAGGCCGCGGTCACGGTGCACCGCCACGATCGGGGCGTGGATCAATTGATCGGTTATGTCGTGTGTGCCGAAGGACAGCGGATCGATCCCGGGGAGATCAGGCAGACCGCTGCCCAGATACTGACGAGCTACATGGTGCCTTCGGTGATCATGGTGCTTCCCGCGCTGCCGTTGACCGTCAACGGCAAGCTCGATCGAAAGGCGTTGCCTGCTCCTGATTTCGGCGAAGCGGCACAGGATTTCCTCGCGCCGAGGACACATACGGAAAAAGTCATCAGCGAGGTCTACGCGCGGATACTGGGAGCTGAACGTGTCGGAGTCACCGACGGGTTCTTCGATCTGGGCGGAAATTCGCTGTTGGCCACGATGGTGGTAACCGAGCTGCGGACTCGTGGGGTGACGATCGCGTTGCCGTGGATGTTCGACGACGCGACACCGAAAGCACTCGCGGCCAGGGCAGACGGTGCAGAGGGAGGCTCCGGTCTGCAAGTGTTGCTTCCGTTGCGGGCGAACGGCAGCAAGCCCGCGATATTCGCGGTGCATCCCGCGGGCGGGTTGGCGTGGTTCTACGGTGGTCTCGTCGAGCACCTGCATCAGGATCGGCCGGTGTACGGCTTGCAGGATCCGCATGTCGTGGCGGGGGAGCCGGCCGCGACCTCCGTGGAAGAACTGGCCGAACGCTATGTCGCCGAGATCCGCCGAGTGCAGCCGAGCGGTCCGTATCATCTGCTGGGCTGGTCGCTGGGCGGTGAGATCGCGCACGCGATGGCGGTGCGATTGCAACAGCAGGGGCAGCGGGTCGGCATGCTGGCCATGATGGACAGTATGGTTGGCTCCGCCGAGTCGTTGGGATCGTCGGAGGTCGGCACGGTAGACGAACCCACCCCGGGCCGGCTGATGGCGGACCTGCTCGGTGGCTGGCGGGAGTTGTTCGATCTCGGTGACGAGGTACGAGCGGCCACCCACGAGCAAGCATGGGCTGTTATCCGGGACCAGGTCACGGCAACAGGAATCTTCACCGCCGAACAGGTCGATCGGGTGATGGAAAGCTTCGTGACCGCGGGCGATATCGCCCAGGACTATCGGCCGGGAAGCTACGACGGCGACCTGGTCTTCTTCACCGCGGGAAAGGATCGCGTAGATCATGATGCCGCCGTGGCATCATGGCGGCCCCACATCACCGGCGCTACCAACAATACGGTCGTCGCCGCACGCCATCTCGAGTTGACCCATCCGGACGCACTGGCCTTCATCGGCCCGATTCTCGAAAGGTGCATGGACGAATGCTGACGAACCCCCAGAAGCTCCAGCAACTGAAACTCGAGGACGGTAGGACGGTCGCCTGCACCAGCCCGGCCGAGGCACGAATGCTGTGGGGTGAGATGTCCACCGACGGGTTCTACCGGCGTGCCGCCGCCCATCTCCGTCCAGGTGATATCGCACTCGATATCGGTGCGAACATCGGACTCAGCGCGATGATGTTCGCCGATGTCTGCCCCGGAATCCAGGTGATCGCCGCTGAGCCTGCTCCGATGACGTTCGATTGTCTGGAGCACAATCTGATCGCTCATGTGCCCAATAGCATCCGCTGCCGAGTCGCCGCCGGAGCAGCGCCGGGCAGTGCGTCGTTCACCTGGTATCCGCGAGCATCGGCGAATTCCGGTCTCTACGCCGACCGCGAAGCAGACGACGAAGCCACCGAGATCTACTTACGTAACAGTGGCCTGAACGACGAGGCCATCGCGCTCATCACTGCCGACCTACATGATGGTGAGCAGATAGACGTCGAGGTCACCACAGTTTCGGCGCTGCTGGACCAGCACGGCTCCGACGCCGAGATCGGGTTGTTGAAGATCGATGTCGAGCGGGCGGAACTGGACGTTGTGCGCGGTATCGCCGAAGCGGACTGGCCCCGCATCCGTGCCGTGGTCGCAGAGGTTCACGACCAGGACAACCGGTTGACGCAGTTCTGCGATGTGTTGCGCCTGCACGGGTTTTCCCCGCAGACCCGGCAGGACCCCAGCTTGAGCGGGACCGAACTGCATGAAGTGTATGCCGTCCGTTCCTGAGATCGTCTGACCTGTTCATCCGGATATCCGTAGGGGCAGTCGAAACAACTGCCTGCCACAATTGTGGACTCATCTGTAAACGCTTGGGAAACAGCCCTGTCGGCGTAGGGCAAGACGGCGGCCGTGTGACCGTGGCAAAGGGCATACGGCCGCCGTCTGCGGTGGTGTCGCTGTTGTCGATTACCGGCTGTTCCCGTGGCGTACGCGGTGTCGGTGCTGGCTCGACCACACCAACGGTTACTCGGAGGTATCGCCAGTACACCGGCCCCGTCCGTGACTTCGGCTCCGCCGTCGGTTCCGAGATCCAGCTGCTGGATTGCTTGCCAAAGGTTGCTTGATGCTGCTGTAGCAACAGCCTATCCGTATGTGCCGAACATGATGAAAGGGAATAGACAGAGTGGATACGTTGGTGCTCGGACGCGAAGATCTCCGCCGCATTCTCGATATCGTGGGGGCCGACGAGATCATGGATCGAGTCATAGATTGCCTTCGACGGCGACTCGCGGATTTGGGGCGCGGTGATTGTGTGAATTCGCCCGCCCGCACCGGATTCACGCTTATGGGAGACCAGCCCGGCGTCGTCGAGAACATGCCGCACTACGCACACGGTGACAGCCTCACGATAAAAACTATCGCATATAGCCCGCATAACGGCAGAAAATTCAATCTGCCAACCGTTCTCGGTGCGGTAACACGCTTCGAAGAGGAAAGCGGCATGCTTACGGCCATAGCAGACGCTACCTTGATCACAGCAATACGAACCGGCGCGGCCTCGTCTATTGCCAGTTCTCTGCTGGCAAACCGAGACTCCACCACTTTTGGAATTGTGGGCGCGGGAGCACAATCGGTTACTCAGCTGCATGCGCTGAGCCGCGTTTTCGATATACGCGAAGTTCTCGTATTCGATACGAAATCGACCATGGCCGAAAGCCTGCCGTCGCGTACGCCGTTCTTGGACGCGAACTTTGTGATGACCGATCCTGCGGAGATAGTGCGTCGTGCGGATGTGATCTGTACAGCAACATCTGTTCGGCCGCAAGACGGACCGGTGATACCGGACGTTCCTCATCGGCCCCATCTTCATATCAATGCAGTTGGCGCCGACGAAGTCGGCAAGATCGAAATTCCGTTGTCGCTGCTGCAGCGCGCATTTGTCTGTGTAGACCACCTCGAGCAAGCGCTGGCTCAAGGAGAGTCGCAGAAGCTCGGCCGACACGAGATCGGTGTCACGTTGGACGTGTTGTCAGCCAACCCGCACTATGCCGATCATTGCCATGACCAGCTGACCGTATTCGACTCGACAGGTTTCGCCTTCGAGGACCATCATGCGTTCGACGTATTTCTCGAACTGGCTCAGGAGTTGGGTCTCGGCGAAAAGTTGCCGATCATGCTGTGCCCGGTCGACGTCTGTAATCCGTACAGCTGAGATCGCGTAGCTCTCGGTGGTTTCGTCAGACCAGGCGGAACCCCAATTCGACAGGGACCGAGAGGTACGCGGTCCGGCCCGAGGCTGCTTGATTTTTTGCTGCTATAACCGGAAACCCCCTGGACTTCGGTCCAGGGGGTTTCCGGTCGGGCTGCTGTTACCCGTCGAGTTTCTTCAGGATGGCTTCTAGGAGCACGGTGTGCTCGTCCTGCCGTTCCTTGATCTGGTTCAGCTCTGTCTTGACCTGATTCAGCTCCGACTTGACCTGATTCAGTCCCCCTTCGACACGGTCGAGACGTCCATAGACGACGTTGAAGTGCTCATCGAGCGCGGCTGCGTGGCTATCGTGCTCGACCAGCTTCATCGTGTGCGACGCGACAATGGTTTCCAGGTGGGTCACCCGAACTTCCAGCGGCGTGTTGCTCATGGTGCGCGGTCCCCTTCTCTGTGTGCGTGCAGTCTACCGGCGATCAGGGCATGCGACGCGGTAGGCGCATGGCTTGAGATAGGCGCTGGTGAGGTGCCGCTAGATGTAGGGGAGAACCGCCACCGATGTCACCTGAACTATCGAATCGGCCGCTGCGGCGAAGTCTTGTGTGCGGTATCCGTGGAGATCTCTTGCGTATTGAGTTGAACTCAACTTATAGTTATTGCATGGGCACTACCGAGACCTCACGTGGCAGCGCCGCCCGCCGGAAATTACTGGAGGCGGCCGAACAGGAGCTGCGTGAGACGGGAGAGCTGGAGGTCGCGGCGGTGGCGCGGCGGGCAGGGGTCAGCGTCGGGCTTCCTTACCGGTACTTCGGCACCAGGACGGGTCTGCTGGTCGCGGTCCTCGACGCGTACTACGACCGGCTCGACGAGGCGGTGGCTGTGCGCCTCTACGACGAGCCGACCTGGGCGGGCCGGGAGCGACACCGCATCCGCGACTGGGTCGCGTTCCTCTACGCCGAGCCGTTGGCGGCGATCGTACTCGGAGGTCTGGTTGGCGACGGGGAACTGGCCGCGGCCAACACCACACGGCTCAACCTGCTCATCGAACTCGGCGCCCGCAATATCGCCCAAGCCCAACGGCACGGCGAACTCGCCTCGGGCCGCGACCCCGAATTCCTGGCCGCGGCGACCCTTGGCGGCACTCAAGCCGTGGTGTCGGTCGCGCTCGCCCGAACCCCACGTCCAGCACCACAGACGGTCATCGATGAGCTCTGGGCGGTTGTCTCCGGAGCAGTTGGTCTCCTCGATAAAGAAAGCAGCACGATATGAACTCCGATCATCTCGTCGATGGCATTCAGCCGATCGCCGATGTCAAAGAATTGAGCAACGATCTGGCGCGGCGGCACAGGCGGACCAGCAGTAGCGGCGCCACCGTCGATCCGGCCGTGGTAGACGCCGATATGGCCGCGATCGAACGCGACGGATACGTGATTCTGGAAAACCTGATCACACCGCAGGATTGCGAGCGGATTCGCGCTGCGGTCACCCCGCTGCTCGACCATACCGGTCGTAATACCTTCGAAGGCGCACGAACGCAACGTGTCTACAGTGTGCTCGACAAGACCCGCGAGTGCGACCGGCTTATCGACCACCCGCGAGTTCTCGCTCTGCTCGACCGGCTGTTCCTACCCAATTACCTGCTCTCCCAACTGCAGGTCATCAACATCCTCCCCGAGGAAACACCGCAGCTGCTGCACATGGACGACGGCTTCTACCCGATTCCCAGGCCCCGCCCGCCGCTGAGCGCTGCCACGATCTGGGCCATCGACCCGTTCACCGACACCAACGGCGCCACCGTCGTCCTGCCAGGCAGCCATCGCTGGGGCGAGGATCGCAACCCCCAGCCATCCGATGACCGTCTCATCGTGGAAATGTCACCGGGGTCGTGCGTGTTCTTCGTCGGCACCCTGTGGCACGGCGGCGGCGCCAACCGCTCGCCGGACCCCCGCTTGGCCCTGACCGCGCAATACTGCGAGCCCTGGCTGCGCACCCAGGAGGCATTCCTGCTGTCCACCAGCCTCGACACCGTCCGCGATGCCTCCGAAGACCTCCGGCGCATGCTCGGCTACAGTGTCCACCCGCCGTTCATCGGCTCGGTCGACGGTCTGCACCCCAAACGACTACTCGAGAAGAAGTAACGGTTGCCCTACTGCCTGGCCATGTGCATACGTAGCTCGCTGCCGGTGTCGGTGATCGAATCGCCGGACAGGTCGACGATCACGGTGTGCAGCGGCCCGGTGAAAGGGAATGGCGGTTCGTAGTCGGGTATCACCGCCGACCCCGGGTTGGCGCCGCAGGTCATACCACCGGGATTGAACGCTATCGGCGTGGTGAACGGGAAATCGGCTGTGCCGACCAGGTTCTGGTCGAGGTAGAGCCGGGCGCTTCCCGGTGTGCCTTTGCCCTGGAAGAAGTCGGGCTCGCCGGTGGGCTCGAATTCGAAGCGCAGCTCATGGCGGCCTTCGGGCAGGGGCTGTGTGGAAGAGACTCGGTGCGTGGCCCGCCGGACGTAGTTGTGGGCGTAGTGCAGTCGGCCGGCTGCGATATAGAAGGTCCAGCCACCGATATTGGTGCCCTGACACAGCAGCACGCCTTCGGCTCCGCCGGGCGGGATCTCGACATCGGCGGTGATGCTGTGTGGGCGGTTGAGCACCCGAGGTGCGACGGCGACGGGCAGGGTCTCGGTGCCGGGGCGGAGTGTGTAACGGGTCTGTTCTCTCGTGATCTGCGGGCGCTCCGCCATCATCCGTTGCAACGCGCTGCCGTCGATGGGCAGGACGTTGTACCTGCCCGCCTCCACGTACCACAGTGCGATCATTTCGGCGAGCTTGTCCCGGTGCTCGGCCGCGACGTCGTGGTTCTCGGCGAAATCCTCGGTGAGGTGGTAGAGCTCCCAATGCTCGGCATCGAGTGCGCCGAGATCCGCGGCGGTGAGGGGAGCACCGAAGGGCCTTTCCGCCTCACTGAACGAGGGCCCTGGCCATGGGCACACCGCGCGCCAACCGTCATGGTCGATCGCGCGGTGGCCGAGCATCTCGAAGTACTGTGTATGGCGCCGGGTCGGTGCCGCCGGATCGTCGAAAGTGTGCGCGAAACTGATTCCGTGCAGCGGGGACTGGGCTACTCCTCGGATACTGGCCGGGGAATCGATATCGAACGCGTCGAGCACGGTGGGGACGATGTCGATCAGATGGGCGTATTGAGTACGGACCTCGCCCCGCGCCTCGATACCCCTCGGCCAGTGGACCAGGAAGGGGTCGCTGACCCCGCCGCGGTAGGTCTCGCGCTTCCACCGTCGGAAAGGGGTGTTGCCTGCCCAGGTCCAGCCCCACGGGTAGTGATTGAACGTGGTCGGGCCGCCCAGCTCGTCGATCGCCCGGAGGCTGTCTTCGAGTGGTTCGGGGGCGTTGTTGAAGAACTGCAGTTCGTTCGTGGTCCCGGTGACCCCACCTTCGGGACTGGCGCCATTGTCGGAGACCAACATGATCATGGTGTTGTCGAATTCGCCGATCTGCCGGAGAAAGTCCAGTAGCCGACCGATGTGGTGGTCGGTATGGGAGAGGAACCCGGCATAAACCTCCATCATGCGCGCGGCGAGGCGGCGCGCGTCCGGTGACAACGAACCCCATTCCGGCACATCCGGGTCATGGCGGGACAGTTGCGCGTCGGGCGGGACGATGCCACGGGTCCGTTGCCGGTCGAAGGTGTATTCGCGGTAAGCCTCCCAGCCCTCGTCGAACCGGCCTCGATAGCGCTCCGGCCACTCCGGTGGCACATGGTGCGGGGCATGCGTCGCCCCGGTGCAGAAGTCCAAGAAGAACGGCTTGTCCGGAGCGACCTGTTTCGCGCTGGCGATGAAGGAGATCGCTTTGTCGACCAGATCCGCGGTCAGGTGGTAGCCCTCGTACGGTGTGGTGGGCGGCTCGATCTGGTGGTTGTCGTAGACCAGATCCGGATACCACTGGCTGGTATCACCGCCGAGGAAGCCATAGAACCGTTCGAAGCCACGGCCGAGCGGCCAGCGATCATAAGGCCCCGCGGCCGATTCCTGCTCCGCGGGCGTCAGATGCCATTTGCCGACCATATAGGTGTTGTATCCGTGCCGCAGCAGTATTTCGGAGAGGAATCCGTTCTCGAACGGGATATTTCCGTTGTAGCCCGGATACCCGGTGGCTATTTCCGTGATGCCCGCCATCGCGTTGGCGTGGTGATTGCGTCCGGTGATCAGGCAGGAACGCGAGGGGGAGCACAGTGCTGTCGTATGCATGTTGTTGTACAGCAGGCCGCCTGCCGCGAGCTCGTCGATACGCGGTGTGGCTATGGGACTGCCATAACAGCCGAGTTGCCCGAAACCGGTGTCGTCGAGCACGATGAACAGCAGGTTCGGCGCCCCCGGTACCGCACGCACCGGTTGCGGCCATGCCGGGGTCGAGACGTCGGTCGTCCGCCCGATGATGCCGGGGAATGCGGTTCCTTGCCGATACTCCTCGAGTGCCATCTGCTCGGTCCTCCGTCCTGCGGCCCGATGCGTACCGCACTGGGCGATATGTGGGTGCTCGCTCCTATCGGCCTTACTGTCCGGTCGGCGATGTTCGCGACCGTTTCGTCAGCGAGATGATCGAGTGCTGTGCGGTGCTCGAACTATTCGTTCCGAATCCTGATGAAATCCGCGCTGTCGGCGGGTCCGCTACAACGGCAAGGTCCGTCTCGATACCGCCGAGGAAGATAATGAGCGCCACGCGAGCGCCCCGGTGCTCTTCAGCCGTTCGCTACTGCGACGGCACAGGTCGAATGCTAGTCGACACATCGGGGACTGTCAGTGAATGAAGTACGCCATTCTCCGGCCGAGCCGAGGAGCCTCGCATCGAACCGGAGCACTGATATCGAGGTCGTGGCCATCCGCGCCGCCACAGTTGGTCAGCGGCGGCGCGGGTGGTGGACGCACCGTCCCAGCGGGACGGGCGATCGCGGTTCGACAGAGACAGGGTAGGTAAGGTCTGAAGAATCGTGGAGCAGGCTCCGCGAGGTTACCGCCGACCAGCTTCGCGCGGACCTGCCATTACCTATATCGAACGAATGAAGAGAGCTGATTGATGCCGACCTCTACCGCGCGTGCACAAATCGGGGTCACCGGCCTGGCCGTCATGGGCAGCAATATCGCCCGTAATTTCGCCAGGAACGGCTACACGGTGGCGTTGCACAACCGCAGCATCGCCAAGACCGACGCATTGCTCGAGGCATATGGCGGCGACGGCGACTTCGTGCGGACCGAAACCATCGAGGAGTTCGTCGCCGCGTTGGAGCAGCCGCGCCGGGTTCTGATCATGGTGAAGGCAGGCGACCCGACGGATGCCGTCATCGAGGAACTCGCCGCGGTGATGGAGCCGGGCGACATCATCATCGACGGTGGTAACGCCCTCTACACCGATACCATTCGGCGGGAGGCCGCGCTGCGGGAGCGTGGGCTGAATTTCGTCGGCGCCGGTATCTCCGGTGGTGAGGAAGGGGCGCTCAACGGCCCCGCGATCATGCCGGGCGGTCCCGCGGAATCCTATGAGTCGCTGGGGCCGCTGCTGGAGTCGATCTCGGCGAAAGTCGACGGAACGCCCTGCTGCACCCATATCGGCCCCGATGGTTCGGGGCACTTCGTCAAGATGGTGCACAACGGTATCGAATACGCCGACATGCAGCTGATCGGCGAGGCTTACCACCTGTTCCGGGACGCGCTCGGTTTCGACGCGAAGCAGATCGCCGACGTGTTCACCCAGTGGAATTCCGGGGACTTGGAAAGCTACCTCGTCGAGATCACGGCCGAAGTCCTCGAACAGGTCGACGCGAAAACCGGTCGCCCGCTTGTCGATGTCATCGTCGATGCCGCTGAGCAGAAGGGCACCGGACGCTGGACGGTGAAGTCGGCGCTCGACCTCGGGGTGCCGGTGACGGGCATCGCCGAAGCCGTTTTCGCGCGGGCCCTGTCGGGTTCTCGTGCACAGCGCAAAGCCGCGTCCGGTCTGGCTTCGGGCCGGTTGGCGCAGCAGCCCACCGATATCGAGCAGTTCACCGAGGACATCCGGCAGGCACTCTACGCATCGAAGGTCGTCGCATACGCCCAGGGTTTCGACCAGATCGCCGCGGGAAGCGCCGAATACGGCTGGAGCCTGCGTCCAGGGGACCTCGCTACGATCTGGCGCGGCGGATGCATCATCCGGGCCAGGTTCCTGAACCGGATCAAGGAAGCCTATGACGAGAACCCGGCGCTGCCGAGCTTGATTCTCGCACCGTACTTCCGTGAAGCGATCGAGACTGCTATCGATAGCTGGCGGCGTGTTGTCGCCACCGCGACCATGCTCGGCATTCCGGTGCCCGCGTTCGCCTCGTCCCTGTCGTATTACGATGCCCTGCGGGCCGAGCGTCTCCCGGCCGCGCTCACCCAGGCGCAACGCGATTTCTTCGGGGCGCACACCTACGAACGCATCGACGCCGAGGGCAAATTCCACACGCTCTGGAGCGGCGACCGCAGCGAAGTTTCCGCCGGCTGATCGGCGCAGGCCTTCGTCGCGCAGGGCGTGCTGATCACGCCGGGGATCGGCAACCTCTGGCGGCGGTTGTCGATACAAAAAGTGAGACGGCGGCCGCGTGATCCCTGGGAGGGAAGTGCGGCCGCCGTTGGAGTGGGTGTTGTTCTGTTCTTAACGGTTGGGTCCTACCGGATGTGGTGCCGAAGAAGACTCAGTTGGTTCGGTGGTCGTCCGGTAGGACCGGTGGTTGTTATACATAGGTGAAACTGGCGGGCAAGGAATCAGTGCCTCCCACGGTGGTGACGCCGACCGCAACGGCTCCTGCGGGGTGCGCGGGAGTCGTTGCGGTGATACTGCTGTCGGAGGTGACGATGAATGCCGCTGCGAGACCGCCGAAGGTGACCGAACTGGCGCCGGTGAAGCCGGTGCCGGAGATCACCACAGGGGTACCGCCTGCTGCAGGGCCGGCGGGCGGGGCGATCACGGCGATCACCGGTACCGGGACGTAGGTGTAGAGCGCCGGGATGCTGATGCCTCCTGCTGTGGTGACGGTGACCCCGACCACGCCGACCCCGGCAGGTGAGGTGGCGGTGATCTGGGTGTCGGAGTCGACGGTGAATCCGGCTGCGGGGGTGATGCCGAAGGTGACCGCGGTGGCGCCGGTGAAGCCGCTGCCGGTGATGATCACGGCGGTCCCACCCCCTTCCGGGCCCGAGATCGGGCTGAGCCCGAGGACGGTCGGAAGCGCGAGATAGGTGTAGAGCGCCGGGAGACTGATGCCTCCTACTGTGGTGACGGTGACCCCGACCGTGCCAACCCCGGCGGGGACAGTGGCGGTGATAAGGATGTCGGAGACGACGGTGAATGCTGCTGCCGGCGTGAGACCGAAGGTGATCGCGGTGGCGCCGGTGAAGCCGGTGCCACCGATCGCCACGACATTGCCGCCTGCTTCTGGTCCGCTGGGCGGGAGGATGGTGGCGATGACCGGTACCGGGATGTAGGTGTATACGACTGGGCCGCTGGTTCCTCCTGGGGTGGTGACGGTGACCCCGACCGCGCCCACTCCTGGGGGTGCGGTGGCGGTGATCTGGGTGGCGGAGTCGACGGTGAATCCGGCGGCGGGGGTGGCGCCGAAGGTGACGGCGGTGGCGCCGGTGAAGCCGGTGCCGGTGATGATCACCACGGTGCCGCCTGCTTCTGGTCCGCTGATCGGGAAGAGGGTGGTGATGGCGGGGACGGCGAGGTAGGTGTAGAGGGCAGGGCCGCCGGTGCCTCCTGGGGTGGTGACGGTGACCCCGACCAGGCCGACTCCTGGGGGTGCGGTGACGGTGATCTGGGTGGGGGAGTCGACGATGAATGCTGCGGGGGTGGCGCCGAAGGTGACGGCGGTGGCGCCGGTGAAGCCGCTGCCGAGGATCACCACGGCGTTGCCGCCTGCCTCTGGTCCGACCGCGGGGAGGAGGGTGGTGATGGTGGGGGCGGCGAGGTAGGTGTAGAGGGCGGCGCCGCTGGTTCCTCCTGGGGTGGTGACGGTGACCCCGACCGCGCCGGGTCCGCCTGCGGGGGCGATGGCGGTGATCTGAGTGGCGGAGTCGACGGTGAATCCGGCGGCGGGGGTGGCGCCGAAGGTGACGGCGGTGGCGCCGGTGAAGCCGGTGCCGGTGATGATCACGGCGTTGCCGCCGGTGGCCGGGCCGGTGGCGGGGCTGAGGGCGAGGATGGTCGGTACTGCGATGTAGGTGTAGCCGAGCGCGTTGCTGGTGCCCGCGGCGGTGGTGACGGTGACTGCGACGGTCCCGGCCCCGGCGGGGGCGATGGCGGTGATCTGGGTGGCGGAGTTGACGGTGAACGAGGTCGCGGGGGTGGCGCCGAAGGTGACGGCGGTGGTGCCGGTGAGGTTGGTACCGGTGAGTACGACGACGGTGCCGCCCGTGGCGGGGCCGGAGGTGGGTACGATCGCGGTCAGGGTCGGCAGTGGGGGTGCGCCGTAGGTGTAGGCGACGCCGTTGCTGACGCCGCCGGCGTTGACCACGGTGACTTGCACGGTGCCGGATCCTGGTGGGGCCAGGGCGGTGATCTGGGTGGGGTTGTCAAGGGTGAAGGTGGTCGCGGTGCCACCGAAGTACACCGAGGTGGGGCCGGTGAACCCGGTACCGGTGATGATGACGGAGTTCCCGCCGGAGGGTGGTCCGAAGGTCGGGAAGATGGCGGTGATGGTAGGCATACCATTACCCCTTCGAGTGCTGTGTGGTGATGGGTACGGTTCACCGGGGGGTGCCCGACGTGTGTTGTTGGCCCGGCTCCTCCATTAACGCCCCCGTAACCGTTGCCGGGCAAGGGATCTCATAGTCTGTTTTTGTCCGTTTTCAGATTGTTGTCTCGAGGTGATGACACGTTGCGCTCCCGGCACTGCGTGTTGTCTTGTGGCGAAGTGATTTCAGCTGGTGTCGGTGAGCAGTCGCGGATCCGCGCATCATCCAGCGAATCGAACGACTACGGTGCAGAGCATCGGAAAGACACACAGCCGCAGCAGTCACCGGGACTGCTATAAGGTTGAGTGACTTCGATTGGTCAAATACATTGCTGCACAATGGATTATATTCCAGTGTGTTCGGAGGGCGGCACTCGGCGCAGCCACGGCGGTATCGCTGAGAGGGACAACCGTGTCTCGGCCGATGCTCCGACGGGCTCTTGTCGCGGACACCTGTGCCGAGCGGAGGGCAGATCACGTTGCTCAGCGCAGGACGCCCAGTCGTCCGGCCTGCAGATCGGTGAGCGCGTCGCAATGCTGCTGGTTCATCATCGGACCAGGAAGCGTGTCGAGCCGACAGAATCGCAGGTCGATGGTTTCCGGATCATGCGCCGAGAGCGCCCCGCCGATGATGCTGCAACGTAAGAATGTCGTGATGGGCTGGGCGATGTCCCCATTCGGATAAGTGTGCCAGTAGCGGCTGTAGATGCCTTGTACCGCATCGACTTCGATATCGAATCCGGTCTCCTCGATGACCTCCCGGCGCACCGCGTCCTCGATGGATTCGCCGAGTTCGACGGCCCCGCCAGGGAAACACCACATCGTGTCGTCACCGCGACATTGCAACAGCACCCGCCCCGCATCGAGGATGCAGGCAGCGGCGAAAGTAAGCTGGATGGGTTGGTGTCCCACTCGTTCCCGGACCCAGCGCACATAATCGCTCATGGCTCCTCGCATCCCACATGTATCGGTTCCGAACCGGTCATGGTCACGATTCTGCGTGGAGGCCGGCGGTGTTGGCTATGGCTGCGCCGATTTCAGCTCTGCCAGTACCGCTTCGATCGTCTGTGGCACTGCGGCCGCAACCTGAGCGGACAGGCCCACACCGTAATCGAAGCAGGATGCTTCTACCGAGAAGACGACAAGTTTGTCCGGGATACGGCCCAGTGCGCATCCCAGCGACCATGCGTCCGGGATGCCGGAGGCGTGTGTGCTCGTGGCGGAACTGTGGGTGAGTAGCTCGATGTCATTGCGTCGAACCCGACCTGGCGTAGACGGTTCGCAGAGCGCGGCGTCGATCACGACAGCGAGAGAGGCGTCGGACCAGTTGTCGATGAGACCGGTTGGCTCACCATCGGATATGGTGACGAAAACATCTGGCAAACAATATTTTTCGATACACAGTGCTATGAATGGGCCGATTCCGTCGTCGTGGCGGTACTCGTTGCCGACGCCGATGACAACTGCCCGTGCTCCGGTCATCGATGCACTCTGTCGATGGACAGGAAGTGGGTCGCGCAGGAGATACACGGATCGTAGTTGCGGATGACGCGTTCACACAGTGTGGTGAGCGCGGCGTCGTCCAGTTCGAGGTTGTTCGAGGCCACCGAACGCAGATCGTCTTCGATCGCGGCCTGGTTCTGGGAGGTCGGTGGAACGATCGTGGCCGAGCGCACGAGGCCGTCGTCATCGATGGCATAGCGATGGTAGAGCAGACCGCGTGGCGCTTCGCTCACGCCGTGGCCGGTCGCATTGCGTGGCTCGGTGGGAACCGCGGCCCTGGCGGGGCGTTGGTAGTCGGCGATGAGTGTAAGCGACTGCTCGATGGCGTAGACGACTTCCACCGCCCGCACCAGGATGCTGCGGAACGGGTTGCGGCATTCGGTGCCGAGCCCGATCTCGGCCGCGACCTGCCGGGCGAACGGTGACAGTTGCTGGTAGTTCAGTGTGTATCGGGCCAGTGGTCCGGTCAGGTAGCGTTCGCCGTCGAGTGTCGCGTGCAGGGCGGTCGAATGCGGTACCTGCTGCTCGACCACGTGGTGGGGGAATTCGGCCGCGGGAAAACGTAGCCCGGTGCTGGTGTGCACATCACCAGTCGTGATGGCGTATCGGTCCGATTCGGTCGCGGCAAGGAAAGCGTAGTCGAGTTCCAGATCGGGGAAGTCGAAGCCTGCTGCCCATCGGGCGGTCTGTACCGCGTCATCCAAGGCCCGGCGCAGTAGTTCGGTGACCGGCCCGAAGTCGGTGGGTTCTGGGACGGAGTAGAAGCCGCCGACGCGGATATTGATCGGATGGATCGCTCTGCCGCCGATGAGCTCGAAAAGCGTATTGCCCGCCTTCTTCACCGCCAAGCCCTGTTCGACGCGCTCGCGGTGGTCGGCGGCGAGCGCTATCGCGTCGGGGTAGCCGAGGAAGTCGGGAATGTGCAGCAGATATATGTGCAGACAGTGGCTGGAGATCCATTCAGCGCAGTACAGCAGCCGTCGCAGCTCGGCCAGTGGCTGATCCAACGTTATGCCACAGGCCTGTTCGAGTGCGTTACACGCGCTGGTCTGGTAGGCCACCGGACAGATACCGCAGATACGGGAGGTGATATCAGGTGGTTCGGTATAGCCGCGACCACGCAGGAAGGCCTCGAAGAAGCGCGGTGGCTCATAGATGTTGAGTTCCGCGCGTTCGACCCTGCCCTCCGCGACGACAATGCGCAGCGCGCCCTCACCCTCCACACGAGCCAGTGCCTCGACCCGTAATTGTCTGTGCCGACTCATCGTGGCCGCTCCGTGAAGTCCGGTTCCGCCGCGGCATAGGTCGCGAAAACGCGGTCGATATCACCGGTAGACATGCCGTTGACCCGAAGAATGGGTAGCAGTGCACCGATATTGGGGTTCGCCATCGGGCCGAAGCATCCATAGCAACCACGGTGGTATGCCGGGCACAGGGCGCCGCAGCCCGCCTGGGTGACCGGGCCGAGGCACGGAATTCCCTCGGCGACAGTCACGCAGGTGGTGCCGCGGCGCTTGCATTCGGTGCAGACGCTGGTGTTCGGGATATCAGGAGAACGGCCCGCCAAGAGCGCGCCAAGAGTGTCGAGTAGCTGATGGCGGTCGATCGGGCAGCCCCGCAATTCGAAATCCACCGGCACATGCGCCGAGATCGGGGTGGACGTGGCCAGCGTGGTGATGTGCTGCGGACTGGCATACACCATCGAGGTGAACTCGGTGATATCGGCGAAATTGCGCAACGCTTGGATACCACCGTGGGTGGCGCATGCCCCGATCACCACCAGAATCCGGGATTGCTCGCGGATATCGAGAATCCGGCGCTGATCATCCGGTGTGGTGATCGAACCCTCTACCAGCGATATGTCATACGGTCCTGGTTCGGTCGCGCTGGAAGCTTCCGTGAAATGCGCGATGCGCACCCGGCCCGCGAGGGGGAGCAGCTCGTCCTCGCAGTCGAGCAAGGTGAGCTGACAGCCGTCGCAGGAGGTGAACTTCCACACCGCGAGTGTCGGTATCGCTGTCACAGTTCCGGCACCCCCAGAAGTGGTTCGGCCACCGAGTAGTCGACAACCGGACCGTCGCGGCAGAGCAACAGTGGTCCGAGCTGGCAGTGCCCGCAGCGTGCGACACCACACTGCATAGTGCGTTCCAGCGATACTCGGATGTCGGTATCCGGAATTCCCTTGCTTTCCAGCGTATGCGCGCAGAATCGCATCATCGGTTCCGGACCGCAGAGAAATGCCGTTGTGCGGCCGGGGTCCAGTCGTATCTGGGCCAGCGGCTCGGTGACGAAGCCGACCCGGCCGGTCCATTCCGGGGCCGGATGGTCGACAGTCTGCCGGAATTCGATCGAATCGGCTGTCTGCCACTGCTCTTGGTCGTGGCGGAAAAGGATATCCGCGGGCGTGCGGGCTCCGGTGATCACGATCATCCGGCGGTAGCTTTCTCTGGCCGCGAGCGCGCCGAGCACCACCGGCCGTAGCGGTGCCAGCCCGACACCACCGCCGACGATGACCAGATCGTTTCCGGCCGCGGAGGCCAGATCCCACCCGGTGCCGAAAGGCCCGCGCACGCCGATGACACCGCCGATGCCGGTATTGTGCAGCGCGCCGCTGACCGCACCGACCGCCCTGATCGTGTGCTCCAGCAGATCGGTGCGAGCCGCGGGGTTACCACTGATCGATATCGCGATCTCGCCCACACCGAAGCTGTAGAGCATCATGAACTGCCCGGCAAGGAACCGCGGTGCCGCAACGCGTATCGGTTCGAGCAGCAGTGTCACCGTATCGCGGGTTTGTACCGTGCGGCCAGCGACCCGGTAGGGCAACATCGTATCGCCGGGTGACATCGCGTGTTCCGGTGCCGCGACACTCATTCTTCACCTCGCCCAGCCGTGATACGGGGTACATGTTTCGGCGGGGTTGCGATAGAGATCGAGCAACCTGGCCCTGGTGGCCTGCAACCGTTCCAGCATCGCTTCGAACAGCATCCGGGTCAGCGCATGGCCGAATCGAGGGTCCGAGTCCGCGAATTCGGTGAGTGTCGCCGAATCGAACTCGATGGCGTCCACCGGTTCGGCGGTCACCGCTCCGAAATGCCATCGGTAGGGCGGCACCAGCCAGGACCAGCCGAGCAGATCGCCGTCACCCAAGGTTTGCACGACTACCTCGCCCTGTCCCGGCACCTGAGCCTGCAGCAGGATCCGGCCGCGCCGGATCAGCCAACACCGTTCCGCGGGCTGGTTTTCCGCTATCACGCGATGTCCGGCGGGGAACGACACATCACGACCGGCCCGCGCCAGGATGCTCAGCTCGTCCCTACCGAGAGCGGCCAGACAAGCGAACCCGGCCAGTTCGTCAACCGTTGGCATCGGTGGCTTCCTCGGCCAGTTCGGCGAGCCGGGTCACCTCCGCGGTCAGGTCGATCCCGGCGGGGCACCAAGCGATACACCTCCCGCATCCGACGCATCCCGAGCTACCGAATTGATCGTGCCAGGTGCCGAGCTTGTGGCTCAGCCATTGCCGGTACCTGCTCTCTCCGGAATGCCGCACAGTACCGCCGTGCATATAGGAGAAGTCCATTTCGAAGCATGAGGCCCACCGCTGCCAGCGCTCGGCGTGATCACCGGTGAGGTCGGTGACGTCTTCTGTGCTGGTGCAGAAACAGGTGGGGCACACCATGGTGCAGTTGGCGCAGGTGAGGCAGCGGCTCGCGACATCCTGCCAGTGCTGCGACTGCCTCGAGTCGTGGACCAGGGCGCGGATATCGACATCGGGCATCGCACGGCCCATCCGGCCAGCCGCCGCGGACACTGCTGCGCCTGCCTGAGCGACCTCGGCCGGTTCGGCCGGACGAGCGGCGAGTTCGGCGAGAATACTCGCGCCCTCCTCGCTGCCTGCCTCGACCAGGAATTGCTGCCGCGCCTCCACGGTGCGCTCGGTGAGGGCGAGGTCGTATCCGGTGGATACTCCTGGTCCGGTGCCCATGGATGCGCAGAAGCAGACACCGCCCGGCTCGGTGCAGTTCACCGCGACGACGAAAAGGTCTTTCTTGCGGGCGGTGAACGAGGGATCGGGATATGTTCCACCACCGAGCACGCGCCCGAGGATCGCGATCGAAGCGAGATCACAGCCGCGGACACCGAGAAACGCGGAGCGGACCGGCGCATCCGCAACGGGTTCCTCGACCAGATCCGGTCCGACTGTCAGGACCTTGCGGCGTGGTGGATGCAGAAACTGTTTCCACGATCCTGGTCCGGCCGAATGCGCGAACACCGACTCATCATCGCGGCGATGCAGCCGATACCGGCCCGGCGCGGTCTCCACACCCCACCCATCGGGTAGCTGCGCGCCCGAATCCAGTTCGTCCAGGACGATCGCGCCGTTGCGCACCTGCGGGCCGATCACTCGGTACCCATGCGCACGCAGTACATCCACCAGACGATTCAGAGCAGCGCGGTCGATCACCGCGGTGTCGCCAGGAGTCATCGAGGCCTCTGTTCGGTCGGGGTGGATCCGTCCGTTGTCGAGTGTGGTCGAACAGCGGCTACCCCGGCGAGGGACGAAGGTCCCCGATCCCTATGGCGGATGCCATGAGGACTCTGCGGATGACATGACGCCCCCGAGTCGATCGGTTGACGCATTGAACCGCTACCGCCGGGTACCGTCCAGCGCGGTGTCCCCATGCGCGACGAGGAGCTAGAGGAGGCGTCAGAGGATGTGTCCAGCCGTCGACCGTCGTGGCTTTCTTCGTGGCATGAGCGCCGCCGCCACCGCAGCCGCAATGTCGTGGCCGGGAAGCCGTGCCGGTGGGCAACCGTTATGGCCTGACGGTATCGAAAGCCCGCTGATCTTCCATTCCCCCGAGATCGAGCCGTTCGTCGATGAACTACCGCGGTTACCGTTCCTGCGTGGCGATCGACTGGACCTGGCGGCCACCACGACGACACACCGATTCCACCGGGATCTCGCCGATTCACCGGCGCTCGGCTATGGCGGGATGAGCTACCTCGGGCCCACTATCGAGCGCCGCGTCGACGAACCCCTGCATCTCCAGTTCCGGAATCGAGTGGCCACCCACCCCTTCGCCGCGGACATCGATACCACGTTGTATGGCGTCGACCAGAGTTTCCGGACGATACCGCCGACCGTATTACACCTGCACGGTGGCGTCACTCCGCCGGACAGCGATGGAAATCCCCTGCATCTGGTGTTTCCCGGGCAGAGCGCCCGGCATCATTATCCGTTGCGCCAGGACGCGGGGAACCTGTGGTACCACGATCACGCCATGGGGATCACCCGGCTGAACGTGTACGCCGGGCTCGCGGGCATGGTGCTGCTGCGTGACGAGTTCGATACCGGTGAGCCTGGCAACCCTCTCGGGCTGCCCACCGGTGAATTCGAAATGCCCTTGGTACTGCAGGAGAAGGTTTTCACTCAGGAAGGGATGCAGAGCGCCAGGATCATCAGGGTGATTCCGCAAGGATCGTGGGAGGGCGGCGGCGGTGGCGATGTCGGAGTGGTCAACGGTATAGCGTGGCCGCGGCTGGACGTCGCACGGGGGCTCTACCGCTTCCGGGTCCTCAACGCGGCCTCGTTCAGCTCATTGAATCTCTTCTTCAGCAATCGCATGCGGTTCTGGGCGATCGGCAACGACCAGGGGTTGCTCGACGCCCCGGTCGTGACGGAGAGCCTGATGCTCGGACCAGGGGAACGCGTCGATCTGCTGGTCGATTTCTCCGGTCTGGCACCGGGGGAGACGGTCGAGTTGCGTAACGATCTGCCTCCGCCCTTGCAGGCGTCCACGCTCGGCATAGTCACCATGCCGTTGTTCTGTCGTTTCCGCGCCGACAGCCGCCGAGGGTTCACCGGGAGCGTTCCGCGCCGATTACGTGGCGCTCCCGGTCTGCCTCCGGCCTTGCCCCCGCTGGAGACGCCGACCGTATTCCGGAATCTGACGTTGAGCCAACCTCTCGAGTTACGCATCCCGCCTGCGATCATGGCACTGAACAACCTGACTTTCGATGATCCCGATATCGAGATGCCGCGCCAAGGCACCGTCGAGCAGTGGAACTTCATCAACGTCACTTCCGAACCGCATCCCATTCATCTGCACTTGGTCTCTTTCCGCACCATGGGACGCACTCCACTACGGACCGTCGCGTATCGGCTGGCCAATCGACAACCACCCTTGGGGGTGAAGTGGACGCCGTCGGCGGAGGCATTCCTGGGTGGGGCGCAATCTCCGCCCGCCGCATGGGAATCCGGGTGGAAGGACACCGTGCAGGTCAAGGGAGGCACGGTCACCAGGATCATCGTTCGCTTCCCGACCGAGGAAGAACTGGGCTTCGACCCCGACGCCCCCTTCTCTCGACTGCCCAGCTCGGCGCCGCTCGATACCCTGGCTCCGGCCCAGACTTCGGCGAACTCCGGCGATCTGCAGGGCTATGTCTGGCACTGCCACATCCTCGATCACGAAGACAACGAAATGATGTTGCGGTACCGGACTGTGCGCTGAGGAACAGAAGCATGTGAGACACAGTTCCGGGGCAGCCTGTCTTCCACCGGCGGCCCCGGAACTGCGATTCACCCTCATCGGATGTGTTTTCAGGCAGTCGGCGTGAGAACGTGCTCGGGTTCGTTGGGCTCGTTCCGGTGACCTTCCAGGTCCACAGTGGGCAGTATCCGATCGAGTGGCCGCGGTAGCCACCACGCGTGGCGGCCGAGTAGCTCGAGGATCGCGGGAACGAGAGTCAAGCGGATGACGAAGGCGTCAACCAACACACCGGTCGCCAAGGCGAATGCCATCGGTTTGATCATCGCGTCATCGGTGGGGATGAACGAGGCGAACACCACAACCATGATTGTGGCGGCGGCGGTGACCACCCGAGCGTTGTGTCGCGTTCCGTCGATGATGGCCGCCGATGACTTATGCGTACGGTTCCATTCCTCCTTGATGCCGGAGACGAGGAAGACCTCGTAGTCCATCGCCAGGCCGAAGAGCACACCGACCAGGATGATCGGCAGGAAGCTGACCACAGGCCCGACTCGCGAGACACCGAAGAGGTCAGCACCCCAGCCCCATTGGAAGACGGCGACAGTCATACCAAGTGATGCGGCGATCGAAAGCAGGAAGCTGACGGTGGCCTTCACCGGGACGGCGATCGAGCGGAACACGACGATCAACAGCAGCAGGCTGAGGCCGACGACGATCATCAAGAACGGCAGTAGGGAGTCGGCCAGCCGTTCGGAGACATCGATGTTGACCGCGGTGTTGCCGGTGACCGTCACCGTGGTGCCGTTGCGCGCCGGGTAATCCCGGACGGTATCCCGGATGGTGTTCACCAGATCGGCGGTCTGCTCGTCTTGTGGGCCTGTCGAAGGCACGATCATGACAACCGATTGATCAGGGGTTCCTGTGGCCTGTGGTGGGGCGACGAACGCGACATTCGGCAGGTCGCGGACCGTGGTGGCGACACTGCCGGCCGCACTGGTTCCTGTGCCGGCCGGTCCGTCGACCAGCAGCACCAGTGGGCCGTTGAAGCCGGGACCGAACTTCTCGCTGATTGTGTCGTAGGCCTGCCGTTTGCCGCTGTCCGCCGCGGCGGAACCGTTATCGGGCAGGGCCATTCGCAGCGATGCGGCGGGAACGGCCAGCACGGCCATGGCCCCGACAACCACGAGAGTTGTCACCAGCGGTCGCGCTGTCACCATACGAGCCCAGCGGCCACCCATCGTGGTGCTCTCGACCGCATCACCGGTGGCACGCTGATGCGAGCGTGATCCGGGGCGAGGGGTCAACCGAGCCCCAGCGAAACCGGCGAGCGCGGGAAGGAAGGTAACAGCGACAGCGACAGCGACGAAAACCGACATCGCCGCGGCGAGGCCCATCACGGTCAGGTACGGGATTCCGATCACGCTCATGGCCGCCAGCGCGATGATCACGGTCATGCCCGCGAACACCACCGCACCGCCTGCGGTGACATTGGCAGCGACCGCGGATTCGTGTGGTGCCATCCCTTTGGCGAGTTGCGCACGATGTCGCGAGAGGATGAACAGCGAATAGTCGATACCGACGGCCAAGCCGAGCATCAAGGCCAGGGTCATCGCGGTGGAGGAGACCGTAACCACAGAGGTCGCGGTCAGCAGACCGGCGAGCGCGACAGCGACACCGAACAGCGCGGACAGCAGCGGCATACCCGCCGCCAGCAGCGAGCCGAAAGTGATGATCAGCACCAGCACAGCGACACCGAGGCCGATGAGCTCCATGATGCTCGGTTCCAGTTGGCTGACGTTATAGACGGTTCCGCCGACCGCCACCTGCAGACCGGATTCCTGCGCGGACTGCGCCGCCGCATCGATGGCATCGCGTGCCGCTTGCTTCACCTCGGACTGGCTACCGGGGAAATTGACCACGCCCACCGCGGTCCGCTTATCCGCGGAAATGGTGCCTGCCTGCTCCGGAGTGGTGATTCCGGTGGCCTGCGGCGCCTGCGAAGCTTTGTCCAGGGTGCGCTGGATCGCGGCGCGATAGCCGGGCTCGGTGATGTCGCGTCCGGGTGGGGCGGTGAAAACGATCTGCGCTGTAGCGCCAGCAAGACCGGGAGCCGTCTCGGTCAGCGTATCGAGCGCCTGCTGCGATTCGGCGCCTGGGACCGTGAAACGCTCGTCCAGCTCCTGGCCGAACATGGCAACGCCGCCGATCAGGAGGGCAAGGACAACCCCCCAGATGGCGACAACCGCTCGGCGATATCGGAAAGCGAGATCGCCGAGCCGTTCCAGCGCACCTCTCATAGTCATGTCCTCTCGGTAGCGTGACGACGGTCGATTCCGTCACAAGAGCAAGGCCGTGGGGGAGTGCGTGCACAGAATGTTGACATGCACAAACTTTACGGGTGTGAACTTTACGGGTGTTAACTTGCCAGTCGATCTGTGCTGGTGTCAACATTGCTGAGGTGGACATCACCGGAAATGGGGCACCACGATCAGGGCGCACGGGCTCTTACCACCATGGAGACCTCCGCAACGCGCTGGTGAGCGCTTCCGCCGAACTGGCCGAAGCCGGTGGCCCCTCGGCCGTAACCGTTCGCGCGGCGGCCCGCACAGTCGGAGTCACGGCAACCGCCGCCTACCGACACTTCGCCAACCACGACGAACTCTTGGCCGCAGTGCGAGAACGTGCGCAACAAAGCTTGTTCGACGCGCTCAGTGGGGCGATGGCAGCTGTTCCGATTCAGGACGAACCCGTGGCCATGGCGATCGCCCGGCTGTACACCGCCGGGCGCGGCTACATCGAGTTCGCCGAACGTGAGCGGGGGTTGTTCCGCACGGCCTTTTGCCACAATGACGTCGGCCTGGACGAGAAGCACGAGGACCCGATCTTCGATCTGATCTCGGTGGCGCTCGACGGGCTCGTCGCGGTGGGTTTCATGGATCAACGACAACGCGCGGATGCCGAATTCGCGGCGTGGTCGGCTGTGCACGGACTGGCATCGCTGATCGTCGACGGCCCGCTGGCGGCCGCGGACAACGATGAACGTGAGCGTGCGATCCACGGGACCATCGCCACGGTGCTACGCGGATTCGCTACCGGCCCCGATGCCGAGCCATACCGCTCGAGCGATCCCCATGTGAATGGTGAACCGCTCCACGATCTCACTCGATGAGAGAGTTACTTCTTCTTGTCGAGACAGTAGATATTCCGATCGCGGACCATATCCTGCACGAGTCGACCCCGCGGAAGAGAACCTACGATCACCGGATCGCTTCAGAATGACCGGGTCTCGATAAACACACCGGCCGCATCGCCATCGGATCCGGAAATCCAGACAACCAACGCCGCCGGTACGGTGGGATTACATCCGCCGATCACGGCCGGTGTCATCCAGGACCAGGCCGATCGAGCCCTGCTGACCAGGAAGAGCCACTTTACGGCCGGCCTCGACCAGATCAGTTACCTTACGCCGGAACTCCGGTGGATACACACGCCGTCCCATACCACTCCTCCTCATCGTCAGAGTGGCACAAGAATACAACATCCCGGCTCCGAAAAACCCGGGACAGAACATTTCGACGAGTTCTGCGAGTTCATGCCCGGCCGCCACTTCGACTCCGCGACTTCGGATTTCGGCATAACGATCTCGGCGCCCTTGCCCGTGACCACAACCTGATGCTAGGACTCTATCGCATCGAGCCTGGTCACAGCCAGATCAGCTGCGCGGCTGGTTCCTCTGTCAGTGGCAGTGGATCGGTCGGAACCACAACAGGATTCACTCCTGAAGATATTATGTCACGCCGATGCGCAGACCGGCGGCGACCAGACGAACCGACCGGTTGTCTCTGGGGAAAACCCGCCAAAGTTCTTGTCTCACAGCTAGACTCGCTCGTATACGACCTCATTGTGACGACAGGTCGAGCCTGAGGATCGAGAGCAAAGAAAGGGAATCTCGAAGAAACGAATCGGAATCCGAGGAGTCTGAAATGGTTGTAAAGCAAGATAAAGCGATAACACTGGATGAAGGCGATATCGGAAGGAGTTCGACATCTATCTCATACGGAATTACGAGCTGTCTTACGGTTACTTACCAGCTTTCTGATGGCTCGCTACTGGGAGCACACTTCAGCTTGCATCCTCGCGATAATCACTGGGGCCTTAATTCGACAAATGTAATGGCTCAACTCGAGGAAGATCTGGAAGAATATAATACGCCGGTCGTATCCCGCCCGATCCCGAAATTCGAGACGAATCTGACCGGACAAGAGGCGGAGGAGGAGGCGAAAAAGGTCCTACGTGACCGATTCGAAGTGGTTTCCGGGATCTTGGTCTACGTAGAAGCATTCTGGAATATCAAGTATCTCACCGAAAAGCCGATTACAAACGAAAATGGTGTGAGCAACTACTCGCAAAAATTGAAGATGAGCTCAGAAGAGGTGCTCGGGAAAGAATTTGCAAAAATCGCCGGCATCCCTTCGGCCTGCGTTGCGGTGGACGTAGTCAAAGAAGGTGCGCACTTCACTGTCAGTCCACAGAAAAGAGGCGGAAAATTTCCGAAAACTTCCGCCAAGCTCGGTCCATGCATTCCTGAGGTTATCTACCATTAGCGATCGCGTCCGGGCGCTTGCGCGGATTCAGTGCCCCGATCAGCGGGGAGATGAATCCAGTGCGGTGGGGATGCGGAGCGGTGGCGTTCCCTGTTGCCCGCTCCGGCCGGCACTGGCAAGCTCGCCACGACACGCTGTTCGAGATACGTAAGGGTGCAGTCACTTGGGGGTATCGATGAAGGAGGTTATTCAGCGGGGTGTGCGCGGTCTTCGGCCGCGCACACAGCAAAAGTGTTCTGGCACAAAGTTTTTCCTGGTATTTCGCTGTCGGTCGGCGTCTACCGATCGGTCGGCCGCGTGCGAGTCGTCAGTTTCGGAAGGTGCGCGCGAGGAGCATCGTGGCTGGGCCGAATTCTGCCCGGCGATAGAAGGGCACTGATCGGTCAGTGGGAGACAGCACAATTCGGATGCATTCGCGGCTCCTCGCGTATGCGATCAAGGCGTTGAGCAGTGCGGCACCGATCCCTTGACAGCGGTGCTCGACGAGCACGAAGGCGTTGCCGAGATAGCCCCATCGTGAGGCAGGTTGGCCGGGCCGTGGCATACGCTCGAAGATGGTGAGGTTCACCATGCCGACCGTGTTGCTGTCGATCTCGGCTAGAAATATGGTCCGGTGTTCCGATTCGGCTGCGTACCACTGGGCGAATTGTTCGTCGAATCCGTTGTCCTCCAGTGATCGGCCCGCTTGCTCTTCCGACCACCGGCGGCGCAACTGCGCCAGCGCTTGGATGTCACGGTCCTCGGCCTGTCGTATGACGACATCGGGGGTGTGGGTCATCGGCATGTCCTTATCGATATCGGTAATCATCTTGCGGTCCGGTGCGCTTTCGGCTCCGACGCTGACCAGCAGAGCTGCCCGGTAACGGAAGGAAACCTCCATTGCCGGGCAGCGTGTCCGGTACGGGACGGTGTGGCACACCGATACGGAGTGCGACGCCGCTCTGGCTGTTACAGATATGGCCGGGTGATCATCTCGATGAAATGTCCGGCCGGATCCAGGAAGTAGACGCCTCGGCCGCCGTGGCCTGTGTTGATCCTTCCTGGTTGCTGGAAGTGCGGATCGGCCCAGTGTTCGATATCGCGGTGGCGCAGGCGCGCATACGCCCGGTCGAACAACTCGTCGTCGACGAGGAACGCATAGTGCTGTGGCTGGATCTCGACCGGTGGTTGCGCGAACTGGAGCAGCACCCCGTCCGCGCAGAGGAGGTTGGTGAACACACCCCACGACGGGGCGTCGGTCAGTTCGAGGATATCGCGGAAGAAGGCGGCGGACTCGTCGCTGTCCTGTGCGGCGATGATCGTATGGTTGAAACGCGTGGTCATGAATTCTCCTGTCGTGATTGATCTTTCGGGCTCGTGATCGATCACGGCGGAGGCGGCGCCCGCGCAGTCGGATACGGCGTCCGCGATAGTTGTTGGAGCGAGCCCGCACCGGCTCGGCAGGTACTCAGACGAGCACCGGGTCACCCATCTGTGTGTGGCGTCGCGCCATCCCGGTTGTCATCACCGTCGAGAGTAGTCGATGGATGCGGCGGGATGTGAGTGAATTACATACTTGTTGACTCATTTCCAGTGCATTCGACCGCGAAGCTGCCTAGGCTCACCTGGGCTTGTAGTCCGACTATGTGGAGCTTTCCCGATGACGATGTCCCCGTCCTCAGCGCACAGCCGATCCGGCCGTGCGTCGCACGGTTCGCCGATCGACACCGACGGTCCGAGAATTCCGCTGTACACAACGGAATTCGCGGCAGATCCGCATGGTGCTTATCGCGAGATGCGTCGACGCTACGGTTCGTTGGTGCCGGTAGAGCTGGCGCCCGGGGTGTCGGCGACCTTGGTGATCGGGTACTACGCCGCAGTGCGCATCTTCAACGATCCGGACCATTTTCCGGCCGATCCACGCACCTGGCAGCAGGATGTTCCCACCGATTGCCCGATACTGCCGATGATGCAGTGGCGACCGAATGCGCGGCGCAGCGACGGCGCCGCGCACGCCCGCTACCGGCAGGCGAATGTGGCGGGTCTGAACGGGGTCGATCACTACAGTTTGCACGAGACCGTGGCGCGCGTCGCGATGCCGCTGATCAACTCGTTCTCTGCGGACGGGTCGGCGGATCTGATCCGCCAGTACGCGTTCCCGCTTTCGTTCGAAGTGTTGAATGCCATACTCGGTTGTCCGGCAGAGCTGGCGCAGCGCGCCGCGACCGGGATGGCCGCGATCTTCGAGGGCGTCGACGCCGACCGCGGGAACGCGATGTTGATGGAGTCGCTGACCGAGCTCATCGAGCTCAAGCGCGCCGAACCCGGCGACGATGTGGCGACCCGGCTGTTGCGACATCCTGTCGAGTTGAGCGAGACGGAGCTGGTGCATCAGCTGGCCACGCTGTACGGGGCCGGCATTGAACCGCAGCAGAATTTGATCGTCAATACCTTATTGCTGATCCTCAGCGACGAACGGTTCGGTGGCAGTGTGCTCGGTGGCAGCCTGTCGACCCGGGATGCCCTCGACGAGGTGTTGTTCAATGATCCGCCGGTTTCGAACCTCTGTATCAGATTCCCCAAGCAGCCGATCCTGATCGACGATGTCTGGCTGCCCGCGCACCAGCCGGTCGTGATCAGCATGGCCGCCTGCAGCACCGATCCAGCGATCAGCACGGAGCAATACCTGGGCAACCGCGCTCATCTGTCCTTCGGTGGCGGGCCGCATATGTGCCCGGCCAATTCGTTGTCCTATCTGATCGCTCAGGATGCGATCGACCAATTGCTCGATGCCTTGCCCGAGATACGCCTTGCCGTACCGACGAGCGAGCTGACCTGGCGACCCGGTCCGTTTCATCGCGCATTGACCGCCTTACCCGTCGTCTTCCCTGAGTCGACGGTTCCCCTGGTGTGATGCGATGAGATAGGGGAGCCGGAAGGTAGTGTGTGTTACCGGATAAATCACACTTCTGCAACACGAACTTGTAAGTTCGGTAAGGCGAATATTATCGTCTCGGGGTATGAAGGTTCGGCTCCCCCGTTTACGTTCCCGGCTCGCGCGCCGGGCAGTTGTGTCGGTCGCGGTGAGTGCCGCGGCCATCGCCCTCACCGCCTGTGGCGGGAGCGCGGATGATGATAACGATCGGCCGGTAGTGCTCACCACGTTCACCGTGCTGGCCGATATCGCGCGCAATGTGGCGGGTGAGCACCTGACCGTCGAGTCGATCACCAAGGTCGGCGCCGAGATCCACGGTTACGAGCCGACACCTGGCGATATCAAGAAGGCGGTGCGGGCCGATCTGATCTTGGACAACGGCTTGAACCTGGAAGCATGGTTCGCCCAGTTCGTCTCCGATGTGCGCGTGCCGCATGTCGTCGTCAGCGATGGCATCACGCCGATCGGGATCAGCGAGGACGCCTACCAGGGGATGCCGAATCCGCACGCGTGGATGTCACCACAGAACGCGCAGATCTACGTCGACAATATGGTGCGCGCCTTCAGCGATCTCGCACCGGAGCACGCGGATGCTTTCCAGACCAACGGCGACGAGTACAAGGCCGAATTACGCGCGGTACAGGACGAACTCGTCAGCACGCTGAACACGCTGCCATCGAATGAGCGTGCCCTGGTGACCTGTGAAGGCGCATTCTCCTATCTGGCCAGAGATGCCGGACTCACCGAGAAGTACATCTGGGCGGTCAATGCCGAACAGCAGGCTACGCCGCAGCAGATCGCCTCGGCTATCGATTTCGTCCGGGAGCAACGGGTGCCCGCCGTATTCTGCGAGTCCACCGTGTCGGACGCGCCGATGCAGCGGGTGGTCGAGGCTACCGACGCCGTGTTCGGGGGTGTGCTGTACGTCGATTCGCTCTCGGAGGCCGACGGCCCTGTACCGACCTATCTGGAGTTGATCCGCCACGATGCGCAGACGATCGGCTCCGCATTGACCGGAGGACGCTCATGAGCACACCCGCGATCGAGGTGCGCGATGTCACCGTCCGTTATGGCGAGGTATCCGCACTCGACGGAGTCGACCTCACCCTTGACCCGGGCCGGGTCTGCGGTCTGATCGGGATGAACGGATCCGGTAAGTCGACGTTGTTCAAGACCATCATGGGGCTGGTGCGGCCCGACCGAGGGACGGTCCGAGTCGGCGGCACGGCACCGGTAGCGGCCCGGAGGGCCGGTGTACTCGGTTATGTGCCGCAGAGCGAGGATGTCGACTGGAGCTTCCCGCTTTCGGTATACGACGTGGTGATGACCGGCCGGTACGGCCATCTCGGGTTCACCCGCAGGCCGCGCAGGGCCGACCGTGAGGCCGTCGCGCACGCGCTGGAGCGCGTGGAGCTGACCGATCTCGCCGACCGGCAGATAGGTCAGTTGTCCGGTGGGCAGAAGAAGCGTGCCTTCGTGGCGCGTGGTCTGGCGCAGGGGGCGACCATCCTGCTGCTCGACGAGCCGTTCGCGGGGGTGGACAAACGCTCGGAGGCCACGATCACCAGGCTGCTGCGTGAGCTTGCCGCCGCAGGCGCCACCATCCTGGTCTCGACGCATGATCTGCACGCGCTACCCGGCCTCGCCGACGAGGCAGTGCTGCTGATGCGGACGGTGCTCGCCAAGGGCGATCCGGAGACGGTACTGCAGCCGGAGAACCTCGCCATGGCGTTCGGCTTGGATGTGATGAACCGGGTGTGAACCCGGTCGAATACGAGATAGACGGACGAATGAGCCTGACAGAGATATTCCTTGACCCCCTTCGATACGAGTTCATGGTGCGCGCACTGGCGACCACTGTGACAGCGGCGCTGGTATGCGCGGTGCTGTCCTGTTGGCTGGTGCTCATCGGCTGGTCGCTGATGGGAGACGCGGTCTCCCACGCGGTACTGCCCGGTGTGGTGCTGGCCTACATCATCGGGCTGCCGTTCGCGGTGGGTGCGATCGTGTTCGGCTTTCTCGCGGTCGCGTTGATCGGGGTGGTGCGGGATACCAGCCGGATCAAAGAGGACGCTGCCATCGGCATCGTGTTCACGACACTGTTCGCGTTCGGCCTGGTGCTGGTCTCCGTGACACCGAGCCAGACCGACCTCAACCACATCGTGTTCGGCAACCTGCTCGGCGTCGGCCGCGCGGAACTGGTGCAGATCATGATTCTCGCGGCGATCACCCTCGCCGCGCTGATCCTCAAACGGCGTGATTTCACGCTGTACGCCTTCGATCCCACGCACGCGCACGCCATCGGTCTCAACCCCCGGCTGCTCGGCACAGCCCTGCTCGGTCTGCTGGCCCTGACCGCTGTGGTCGCCCTCCAAGCGGTCGGCGTCGTCCTCGTCGTGGCCATGTTGATCATCCCTGGCGCAACCGCGTATCTGCTCACCGATCGGTTCGGCCGGATGTTGATCATCGCCCCCACCGTTTCGGTGGCCTGTGCCGTTACCGGCCTATATCTGAGCTACCACCTCGATACGGCACCGGGCGGCATGGTTGTGGTGGTGCAGGGCATAGCCTTCGCCGCCGCGTATTTGTTCGCCCCGCAACAGGGCGTTATCGGGCGGCGCATCGCCATGGCGCGCAGACAACGGAAAGCGGTTCCGGTGCGTACCGGCTCGTGACATGAACTGTCACGAGCCGGTACTCGGTGGACGGCTACCGCTACTGCAATGCGAAGTTCAGCAGTGCCTGCATGTCGCCCTGCTTGATTTTGCCTTGTCGGTTGAGCACTTCCAGTTGCCACTGATTGCCGTTGCGGAACGCGCGAGCGACGGCATTGGCGTTGTCGGCGCCGAGTAGTGAAGGCCAGATGTCGGCGACTTGCTGATTGCTTCCGCCGGTGGCGTCGTAGATCTTGATGGAGACGTTGTTCGCCTTCTCGAAGGAGCTGCCCTTCTTGAAGGCTGCGGCGACGAAGATGATGGCGTCGATGGAGGGCGGGACATTGGCGAAGACGACACGAACAGTTTCATCGTCACCGGTGGCGGCACCGGTCTGTTCATCGCCGCTGTGCGCGACCGAGCCGTTGCCCATCGGATCCAGCGAATCCAGGCCCGCGAAGCGCACCGGATCATTTCCCTGCATGAGGATGGCGATCAGGTCGAGATCCACACCGCGTTTGCGACGTGCCCAACCGAGTGCGCCACCGCTCGTACCGGAGGAAGGGTCCCAGCTCACTCCCACCTGCAGCTCGGTGATACCAGCGAGGTCTGCTGCGCCGTCTTCTTTCCTGAGCGTAATCACGACCTCAGCATACTGATGGTCGCGGATCGCTCTGCCGGACAATGCGAAAGGTGCCGCCTCGGCGAACCGGGCCGGTGTTCCCATCGCCGCGGCGTATTTCGGGTCGGCGGGAATCGAGGCTCAGTTCGGCGGATGCACTTTCGCCCAGTGGTCGGCGATATCGATTCGGCGGGCAAGCCAGACCTTGTCATGTAACCGGACATAGTCGAGGAAGCGGTGCAGTGCTGCGATGCGGGCGGGTCGGCCGGAGATGCGACAGTGCAAACCCACCGAGAGCATTTTCGGGGCGCCGGCCACCCCCTCGGCGTAGAGCACGTCGAAGGCGTCCTTCAGATAGGTGAAGAACTCCTCGCCGTTGGCGAAACCCGCGGGGGAGGAGAACCGCATATCGTTGGCTTCCAGGGTGTACGGCACTACCAAGTGGTCTTGATCACCTACCTTCACCCAGTACGGTAGGTCGTCGGCGAACGAGTCGGAGTCGTAGGTGAAGCCACCGTGTTCGACCACCAGTTCGCGGGTCTGCGGCGAGCATCGTCCGGTGAACCAGCCGCGTGGCGGCTCGCCGAACAGTTTCGTGATGATCTGTACCGCCTCGTCGACATGCTGTCGTTCGGTCTGTGGGTCCATTGTCTGGTAGTCGATCCAGCGCAGCGCATGGCAGGCGATCTCACAGCCGAGCCGCTTGAATTCCGCCACCACCAAGGGATTACGCTCCAAGGCACGGGAGACTCCGAAGATCGTCAGCGGGATATCGCGGCTCTCGAACGCTCGTAGCACCCGCCATACCCCGACCCGCGATCCGTACTCGAACATCGATTCCATACCCATGCTCCGGTCGGGAAAAGCTTCCGCCGGAACGAGATCCGAGAGATGTGTCTCCGACATCTGGTCTCCGTCGAGCACACAGTTCTCAGCGCCCTCCTCGTAATTGAGTACGAATTGCACTGCGATATTCGCATCACCGGGCCATCGTGGATGCGGAGGATTCGGCCCGTAACCGACCATGTTCCGCGGATAGGTGAGATCGAAGGCACTCATGCCACATCACTCCTTGTCGGCGCGTAGCTGAGCGCGGGCAGCGGCGGCGGAAGATCCCGGACCGCCGCCGCACGCGAGTCCATCCTCAGAATAGATACCCGGACTCGTCTCGACTACCCCGAGCGGAGAGGGGCGCCTGACACCGGTTCGACATACGTCGTCGGCCGGAAAAGGTGATCGGATCTGGCCACACCCTGGTTGCCGACCAGGAGGTGGAAGAGGAATGGATCAATACGCCCCGTCACCCATGGCGACCGGGCGCACGGTTTTCGCGATGATCCAGAGGTCGAGCAGCATGGACCAGTTCTCCACATAGGAGATATCGAGGTCGACCGACTCCTCCGGCGACAAGTCGGAACGGCCGCTGACCTGCCATAAACCGGTGATGCCAGGGCGGATGAGCAGATGGCGGCACCCAGCAGGTGTACGGTGTGGTGCCGGATCTGTCCTACTTGGGGTAAGGCGATGGCCAACGGGTTCCCGCTCGCCGCCCTTCGCGAGCAGACTCGACCCTACGATCCCGGAATTATCCGGATCTACGTCGAATCGTTCAGCGCGGAGGTGTTCCGTGCCCGGATGGCAGAAGTAGTGGCAGGAGTCCTCGATTCGGCATAAGGAGGCCGATCCGACGGGCTCGACTCCGGGTTTTCACATTGCCGCAGCGGATGGCGATGACTTTCGTTCGTGTGCATCGTCCCTATATGTGGACCTGTAAGCCACTCTGCCAGGAGAACCTATGAGCCGAACCCAGTCCGGTGTCATCGCGAGGACTCTCGAGGTCCCTGACGCCAACCTCTATTACGAATTGCGCGGTGCGGGACCGTTGATCGTACTCGTTGGTGCGCCGATGGACGCCGAATCATTCGCACCGGCTGCGGATCTACTCGCCACCGACCACACGGTGCTCACCACTGACCCGCGCGGACACCGGAACAGCACGCTGGACAACCCGCACCAGGACTCCACCCCAGAACTGCGCGCCGATGACCTCGCTCGGCTGATCACTCGCGTCGATAGCGGCCCCGCCGTGGTCTTCGGCTCCAGTGGCGGCGCGGTGACCGCTCTGGCGCTGGCGCAGTCCCATCCCGATACGGTTTCGACCGTCATTGCGCACGAGCCGCCGATCAACGCGCTGATCGCTGACCGCGATACCCACCGCGCCGCGACCGAGGATCTTGTCGCGACCTATGCCGCGGGCGATGTGCTCGGTGCGTGGCGAAAATTTTTCACTACCGCGAATATTCCGATGCCAGAGCCGGTGCTCGTGCAGATGTTCGGACCAGATCGTGAACCACAGCAGCTGGCCGACGAACGTTACTGGTTCGCCCACGAGATCCGCGGCACCACCACATGGGAACCGGATATCGTCGCCTTGCGCGATATACCCGCCCGGCTCGTCATCGGCATCGGCGCCGACTCTGCCGGGCAATTCTGCGATCGCACTTCCCGCGCACTCGCCGCTGCTATCGAGGTGACTCCCACTCGGTTCCCTGGTGGTCACACCGGATTCCTCGACGATCCGGCCACGTTTGTCATCCGGCTGCGGGAAATCCTTGACATCCCCTGATTCCGCTGGCCGACAATGAGGTGATCGCACCAAGTCGGCTGATCGATCAGGCTGTGCTCGAAGTGCGCCAGGTAGCCTGTGGCGCACTCGGCTCCACCACTTTGCGCCCGGCCCGCTCGAGCAGCGCACGCTTCGCAGCACCGATCGCCGCGCTGCCCGCATATGTGCAGGAGTTCCTCCGGCGGTGGAGATCGCGGTTCGACGCGATGACCGATACCTCGAACTCGATCGGGAGCAGGCGAAGGCATAGACGCTGGGACGGGTATCGCAGAGTTCCCTCTGGGAAATCCAGGACAGCCGACCTTTGGTGCCGGAACATGTGGAAGCGGCGCGACAGTTGTTGAGCGGCAAGCAGAAGTCGAGACGGTTCACTGTCGTGGCATTGGCAGGCGGAGGATTTGCCTGGCAGACTTCATCGGGTGGGATTCAGTGACCAAGATTCGTAGCGTGCGGGCTCTGTCGTTCACGGCGGAGATAACGCATCGTATGGAGGAAGTCAACGCATGACACATACTCGGGGGAAGTTCCGGTCCTTGCTTCGGCCCCGCACCGTATTTCTCCTGGCGGTATCGGCAGTGGTGGCGGTCGCTGTGGTAGCGGGCGGCTCGATCGGGTGGATCCGCTTGCAGGCCGCCGACGGCGAATATTCCGCTGCCACCGTTCCGGCGGCCGAGGTCGCGATCATTCCGGGTGCTGAGGTCTACGCCAGCGGTGAACCGTCGCCTTATCTGGCTGCCCGGCTCGATATCGGTCGCCGCTTACTCGAATCCGGCAAGGTGAAAGCCCTTTTGCTCACCGGCGACAACGGCAGATCCACCTACGACGAACCCACCGCCATGCGCCGCTATCTGCTGAGCAAAGGGGTGCCCGCGGCCAAGATCGCTTTGGACTACGCCGGTTTCAGCACCTACGAGTCCTGCGTGCGAGCCTACCGGATCTTCGGTGTCCGCCAAGCCATCGTGGTCACCCAGGATTTCAGCATGCCCCGCGTCATCGCGCTGTGCCGGAGCGCGGGGATCGAGACCACCGGTGTCAGCGATTCCAGTCAGCCGCACAACTTCATCTACCGCAAATGCTGGCTGCGTGATCAACTCGCCGCTACCAAGGCCGTTTTCGAGATGATCACCCGCCCGGATCCGACACACCTCGGCGACGAAGAATCCAGCGTCCGTGATGCGATCAACGCGCCGACCGAACCTCCGGTGCAGTAGATAGCCGGACAGAACAGTTCTCGTACGCCGAGCCGCCACCGTCGTCATCGCCCGGAGAACAGGCGATGACGAGATAACGGGGGGCGAAGGCCCGTATCGACAGGCGTTCAGGCGCGGTCCGGTAGCAGTTCGGCGACCAGTTCTTCGATAAGCCCGCGGATCTCGTCACGGATCGGTCGTACCGCGTCCACACCGAGGCCGGCGGGGTCGTCGAGTTTCCAGTCCCGGTAGTCCACACCGGGGAAATACGGGCAGGTATCGCCGCAGCCCATGGTGATCACGACATCGGAGGTCTGCACGGTGTCGGGAGTGAGGATCTTCGGGGTCTGGGCAGTGATGTCGATATCGACCTCGGCCATGGCCTCGACCGCGGCGGAGTTGATCTGCGCAGCGGGTGCGGTCCCGGCGGAGCGGACTTCGATGGCGTTGCCTGCGAGGTGGGTCAGGAAGCCTTGGGCCATCTGGGAGCGTCCGGCGTTGTGGACGCATACGAACAGAACACTGGGCGTTGATGCCATGACAGGCAACACCTTTCGTAGATCAGCTCTAAGAGATATGGGAGTTCTGGTTGCTGACGCCGAGATCGGTGGCCAGGGCGCGCACGCGGGCGGCGATATCGTCGCGGATCAGGCGCATGCGCTCGATGCCGTCGATACCGCGGTGGGAGGGCTCGTCGGTATCCCAGCAGAGGACCCGCACATCTTCGATCGGGTCCAGCTGTGCCTCACGGCCGAGGACCACGACGATATCGACGGTGCGTAGTAGCTGCGGATCGAGAGGTTTGGGGTGCTCGGCACCGACTCCGATGTCGAGTTCGCCGAGTGCCCGCATCGACAAGGCATTGAGTTCGCTGCCTGGGTCGGTGCCCGCGGAGTGTACGCTGACCCTGCTCCCGGTGGCTGCGCGCATGAGCGCAGCCGCCATCTGGGATTTTCCGCTGTTGCGTACGCATACGAACAGCACCGACGCTGCGCTCACCGCGCCGCCTCGTTCACGGTGATCGTCGGTGCGAAGCGGGCCCGCAAGGCCAGCGATACATACACCAGCCCGACCAGCACCGGCACCTCGATGAGCGGTCCGACCACGCCGGCGAGGGCTTGTCCGGAGGAAGCGCCGTAGGTGGCGATGGCGACGGCGATAGCCAGTTCGAAGTTGTTGCCGGCAGCGGTGAACGCCATGGTCGTGGTGCGTGCGTACCCCAGGCCGAGCAGCGCACCGAGCAGGTAACCGCCACCCCACATCAGCGCGAAATAGATCAGCAGCGGTACCGCGATACGGACCACATCGCCGGGGCGGGAGGTGATCTGATCGCCTTGCAGGGCGAACAGGATCACGATGGTGAACAGCAGCCCGTACAGCGCCCACGGCCCCAACCGGGGCAGCAGCGTGGACTCGTACCAGGCGCGACCTTTCGCTCGTTCCCCGATACGGCGGGTGAGATAGCCCGCGAGCAGGGGAATGCCGAGGAAGATCAACACCGATTTCGCGATCTCCCACGGCGAGGTGTGGATCTCGGTCTGCGCGAGACCGAGCCAGCCGGGCAGCACCGACAGGTAGAACCAGCCCAGCACCGCGAACATCACTACCTGGAACACCGAATTGAGCGCGACCAGCACCGCGGCGGCCTCGCGGTCGCCACAGGCGAGGTCGTTCCAGATGATCACCATCGCGATACAGCGGGCCAAGCCGACGATGATCAACCCGGTTCGGTACTCGGGAAGATCCGGCAACAGCAGCCACGCCAGGGCGAACATCAGCGCCGGGCCGAACACCCAGTTCAGCACCAGCGACCCCAACAGCAGCCGCCGGTCGCCGGTAACCGAATCGAGCCGGTCGTAGCGCACCTTCGCCAGCACCGGATACATCATGATCAGCAACCCGATCGCGATCGGCAGCGAAATCCCGTCCACTTCGACAGCGGCCAAGGAGTCACCGAGACCGGGAATCAGCCGTCCGAGAAGCAGACCCGCGGCCATGGCCGCGCCGATCCACACCGGCAGGAACCGGTCCAGCGTGGACAGCTTGCCGACAACAGCGGGATGTTCGGAAGTCGTGGTCATCCGGTCACCGCCAGTCCGGCCTCCGCCGCCAGTAGCTCCGAAAGCCGGTGCAGCGTTTCGGGGACCACCCGGTAATACACCCACGAGGCACGGCGCTCACTGGTCAGCAGCCCCGCCTCGCGCAGCACCTTCAGATGGTGAGAGATGGTCGGCTGGGTGACATCGATCCCTTCTGAGACCTCACAGACACACGCCTCACCTCCGGCTCGTGTGGCCACTGCCGACAGCACCCGTAACCGCACCGGATCCGACAACGCCTTGAACATTCCCGCCAGCTCCACCGCCTCGACAGCGGTCAATGGCGGCCGGGCTTGGGGTGTGGCCGCGCATGCCGGGTCGGTCATGGGTAACGGCAACTCCGAATTAGACACATATCGATATTGACCGATGTCTAATTCGGAAGGCAAGCGAACATCCGGTGAACTCACTCACCCCGTCGACGCAACGGCCTTCCGCTCGGTCTCGGTGCCGCAGCACACTCGCCTCGACGATGACCACCAGATCCGCTTCAACTGTGACCAAGATTCGTAGCGTGCAGGCGCCGTCGTTCACGGCGGAGATAGCGCATCGCATGCATGACATGCGACTACCCACTTTTCCCGCAGTTCGATATCGCCCTGGCCCTCCCAGGATCCATCTACATGCCTGATGTACCAGACCGGCAGGTGCGGGTATCGGGGCATGGCTTGCTCAGCTGGGTGCGAACCCACCCAGTTCGAAGCTGATCACGACCGCGGTGAGCCCACCCCCGACCACCGACGTCGCGAGTGCGTACCCGACGGCTACCCGCCGGGTACGCGGGAATACTGCCAGCGTGAGCGTTGGTGCGAGAAGAACGGCGAAGGCAATCACCCACGACAGCCAGTAGGAAGATGCGACTTCGACAGGCCGCGCCCGAAGATGCGACGGCGTTGCATTGATCTCGGGAACATCCATCATGTCCTGGAGGCTGAACGCCAAAGGGATGAGCACAAAGAATGCGATCAAGCCGCCCAGGCTCACACCCCACGCGGCGCTACACCGCTGTGAGCTGCGCGCGTAGGGGGTGTTCACCTGGCTATGTCCTTCGTCTAGTTACCGTTGATCGGTTTGCTGGACCCTGTTTCAGGACTTCACCGTTCCCGATATGAATAGCGAGACTGGCATCTATCTGGAATGCTTGCCGCGCCCTCGGTGAGCCGAGGGCGCGGCAATACCGCATTACTACCGGAACCCTGTTGTTCATTCAGCCGAGGATCCGCTGGCCGAACCGCTCGGAAGTTTGGGAAGCCGGAGTTTGGGGTTGGGCACGCCAGCGCCTTCCCGGTCGAGCAGGCCGCCTTCGTTGGCGTACGGGCTTTGCCCTGGGGGTGCCTGTATGGTGCTGAGATATTTCCACAAGCCGTCGGCCAGTACCGCGCCGCCTGCCAGCAGCGTGCCCGCCACCCCGCCTGCTCCGGCGAAGGCGGCGATGGCCGTGGGGACGGTTGCCAAGCAGGCCGGGCCGACGACCAGGCATGATCCGAGTCCGATGACAGCGCCGACGAGGGCTCCGACCACGGTGCCCACTATTCCGCCGACCAATGGTCCGGTGGACAGCTTGCCGGCGAGGTCGTTGAGGGCGAGCTGATCTTCCAGCGGCGATGCCACCGAGTGGAGCTGCGGGTGCGCGGCGAGGCCTGCACGGTCGGGAGTCAGGGTGAGAGTTGTAGCGTGATCGGTTATCTCGCTGGTCAGTGTTCCCGGCAGACCGTCGAAGGTGAAGTTTTTCGGCAGTGTGGCCAGCGTCGCCCCATCGGCGTTGTGGATCAGCACTGCTCGACCGTCGGTCGCTGTGCTGAAGGTGGCGCCGTCCAAGGTGACTACCACGGAATTGCCTGCGATTGTCGCGTGATAGTTGGGTGCGGCCGCGGGCTGGGCGGTTGCCGGGGTCGCGGCCAGCACGGTTGCCGTAGCCGCCGCGAGCGCGAGGGTTGTTGTGCGGATGAGCATCACAGGGTTCCTATGCGTTCGCGGTCAGCGGCCGGGCGCGGTCGATGCCGGCAGGTGCTGGGCGTATTTGCTCTGCCCGGGAGGAGCCTGCAGTGTGGTCACATAATCGAACAGCGCGTAGGCGGTGGACCCGCCACCGGCGAGTACCAGACCGGTCACGCCGCCGACCGCCCCGACGAGGGTGACCAACGGCAGGACCGCGACGACACAACCGAGGTTGATCACCAGGCATGATGCACCTGCCAGTGCGAAACCGATACCGACCCCTGCCACGGCCCCGATGGCTGTACCGATGAGGCTTCCGATCGAGGTGCCGATACTGACCGCATTGATCAGATCATTCATAGCCAGCTGGTTTTCCAGCGGCGAAGCGACAGGATGCAGCTCCGTGCGGCGCAGCTCGGTGATATCGGGTGTCAGGGTGACGGTTCGACGATCGGCCGAGAGCTGGTAATCGATCGGAAGCTGCTGACCGTCGAGCGCGAATGTCAAAGGGATCGTATCGAGTTCGGTACCGACCGCATCCTGTACGGCGATCGATCCCGGCCGGGCAGTGGCGGCGAAGGTCCCGTTATCGAGTGTGGTGGTTACCGAGAGCCCGTCGATAGTGGAGTGATAGCTGACCGGTGCCTGGGTAGGTGGTTCAGCACTTGCGGCGCTCGTCGTGGAGGCGATTGCCGCGCCGGCGATGACAGCCAGGGCGATGGGGGAGAAGCGCATCGATATTCCTCATACTGCGTAACCGATCGCGGGACTACAGCATCGAGTAAACCCGGGTGTCGGGCCGCTCGACACAGCAAACATCCTGGGATCCAGGTCCGATCCCAGGATGCGGGGCTCCGGGAGCGAGCGTTGGACTCGCTACTCGATGCTTTCCGTGCTCACGGTGGTGTGGTTATCGCCACATTATTGGTGCGAATGCACATACTGAAACACACGTGGAACGATCTGGCAATGCAAATCGAAGAAATCCCTGAGAGTTCCATGGGTTTCTGGTGAGAGTGATACACGCTGAAGTATCGGCCGGGGCGCAGTGGTGCGCGGGGAGCCAGGAGCATCGAGCCGATCGTTTCCTGCTCGGGGTAGTGCTCGAGGAGCAATCGCTGAGCTAATACATCTGATCATCCGAGAACTCCCGCTCGGTGGAGGGCGGTAATTTGCTCGGGTGTGTACCCGAGCACCGTGGTGAGAACGCTGTCGGTGTCCGCACCGCGGCAGGGCGCGTGGTGATGCCGTGTGCGCGGCGGGCCGACACGGACGGGGGAGTTGACATGCGTGGTGTGCCCGAATTGTGGATGCTCGGTGGCGATCAGCATGTTTCGGGCGATGACCTGCGGGTCGGCCAACGCCTGGGCTACGGTGTTGATCGGGGCACAGGGGATGGAGACCTCCCGCATGGCGGCCAGCCAGGTGTCCACAGTCGCTGTACCGAATGCGTGGTCGATAATGCTCTCCAGCTCGTCACGGTGGGCCAGCCTGTCGGTGAAAGTGGCGAATCGGGGGTCGTCTGCCAGATCGGGGCGGCCGATGACCTCGGTGAGCCGCTTCCAGAATTTCTCCTTCGCACAGCTGATGACAAGCCAGCCGTCTGCCGCGGCAAAGATCTGGAAAGGTACCAGCGATGGATGCGCTGATCTCCGGGTCCGTTCCGGCTCGTATCCTTCGGTGAGATGCCATGTCGCGAGATAGGACAGCATGCTGATCGCGGTATCGAACAAGCTCACATCACAATCGGCGCCCACGCCGTCCCTCCGGGCCGCGTGTACCCCTGCCAACAGGGATAACACTGCTACCAGACCACCGCTGAAATCCACCAGCGACAGTCCCGACTTCTGTGGCGGCGCACCGGGTTCCCCGGTCAACGCCATCCATCCCGTATATCCCTGCAGGACATAGTCGTAGCCGGGTTCGTGCGCCCGTGGGCCGGTGCTGCCGAATCCGGACAGCGCGCAGCATACGATGCGCGGATTGATGTGTTTGAGGTCGTCGTATCGGATGCCGAGTTTCTCCGGCACATCCCCGCGCAGATTGGCGTAGACCGCATCGGCATGGCGGACGAGGTCCTCGAACACCGCCCGGCCATCACGAGATCTGATATCGAGGTTGATACTGCGCTTATTTCGGTTGAGGGATTCGAAGAACAACGAATCCTCCCCTTCGGTATACGGTGGAATGTACCGAGCCACATCACCGCCCACTGCGGGGTCTTCGATCTTGATGACGTCGGCGCCGAGGTCGGCCAATTGCAGCGAGCCGAAAGGACCTGCCCCGTATTGCTCCAGGGCGATGATCCTGAGGTCCGCTAGAGGAGTCACGACGATGCCTCAGTGCCGGTCGAATCGGTGATCGGACGTATCGGTCGTGGCCGGTTTCCCTGTGGACGTTCACCGGCGTCGGTTTTGTAGACCATGAATGTTCGTTTGTAGGTGAGTACATCCTCGCCGCGCTGATTGACAGCGCGTGTCTTGACTGTGACTATGCCGGCATAAGGGCGGCTTTTCGATTCCCGCTTGTCCAGCACAATCGATTCCGACCAGAGTGTGTCACCGGCAAAAACCGGTTTCACGAGCCGGATCTCGTCCCAGCCGAGATTGGCGATCGCGTTGTATGATGTATCGATAACGCTCTGGCCTGCGGTGATAGCCAGTGTCAGGGTCGAGTTGACCAGCGAGCCACCGAATTCCGAAGCCGCGCCGACCTCGGCATTGAAATGCATCTCGGCGGTATTCATGGTAAGCAACGTGAACCACGTGTTATCGACCTCGGTGATGGTTCTTCCCAGGGGGTGCTCGTAGACGTCCCCGATCCGGAAATCTCCGAAGAATCGTCCGCTCCAACCAGTTTTCGGTGGCATAGCCACACCTTTCATCTATCCCTGATGGCGGCACTCGGCGTTATTGCGCGCACTGCTCGTTTTCCGGAGGGGACAGCCGGAAACGGTATGATCGCTACGTGCGTACGCCGGATCTCGAGGGGCCTGCGCTACAGGCTCGCCAGCAGCGCATCGGTGCCGATTCACCGAGCTGGCCGATTACCGAGCTATTGGATAGCTACCCTCATCAGGGTAAAACTCCAAGGTTTTGGATGTCAATAGTGGATGCCGACGGTGTACGCCGAGTCAACGCTTCATCTCCTCGTAGAGGCCACGTAGCCCGCGTAGGTGTGCGCGCATGGCCTCGCGGGCGCCCGCCTGGTCGCGCGCGTCGAGGTAGCCGAGGATCTCGCGGTGTTCGTGCTCGACCATCTCCCAGTTCGCCGGGGAAGTTTTCTCGCGCGTGAACCGTTCATCGAGGATCCGGAAGACCGGATCGGCCACAATTTCCAGCAGTGGGTTGTGGGTAGCCCTGATGATCCCCAGATGGAAACCGCTGGTCTCGGTGAATACCGTCGCCGGATCGGGCCGGTTCGATCCGAACAGTGACCCCCTGATCGCGTCGAGCTCGTCATCGGTTCGGTGCAATGCGGCGATTTCCGCTGCGGGAACCTCGAGGATCTCGCGTACCTGGAGTAGATCGGCGACCGTCAGATCGGAATAGTTGACCAGCATGGTCAGGGAGGTCTGCAGCGAGCCGCTCACCTCTGCCGCCGTCGGGGTCGCCACGAAGGTCCCGCCGGTAACGCCCCGTTTGATCTCGAGTAAGCCTTGGCTGGCCAGCGCGCGAAGCGCCTCGCGCGCGGTATTGCGGCTGACTCCGTAATGGGTGGACAGTTCTCGCTCCGTCGGGAGCTGATGACCGGGCGGTAGCTCGCCCGCCGCGATCTGCCGCCGCAGTTCCTCCTCCAATTCCCGGCCGGCTGTCGCGGGCATGGGCCGTGACGAGGTGGTTTGAGAACGAGAGGTCGGGGTGACTGGCTCCGGCACGTCGGGAATCCTCTTTCGGTCATATGGCTACTCGGAGCGCTGACGGCCGTCGTCACCGCGAGGATCATTAAGACTCCAAGGTTTTGACTACTGTAGTCGTGTGTGTCCGAAAGCTCGGAAAGCTGCGGTCCGGCAGGGCGTGTTGCATTGTTTTCGGTGGTTCGAGCCTTCTATAGATGACGGGTACACCTGCTCGACTCATTTCCGCGGTTTCGGGAGGACACTCTAGGGATGAATCGCAGATATCGCTGCACCGATAGGCGGTGAGTGGTGGATCCGAAGGCTCGTGTCTTGGATCTCGGGTATGCGGCCGGTTGGCGGTTGGTACGTGCCTTGCCGCGACGGTGGGCACTGGGGCTGTTCGGTATCGCGGCCGATCGCGCGGCCAGGGGCGGTGGACCGGTCCAGTTGCGACGCAATCTGGCGCGGGTGCTGTCCATCGCGCCGGCGCAGGTTCCCGATGAGCTGGTGCGTGCGAGTTTGCGCTCCTACGCCCGGTACTGGTGTGAAGCCTTCCGGCTGCCGTCGATGGATCCGGTGTGGCTGACCGAGCGTGTCGAGTCCTCGGCCACCGGTCTCGAACATATCCACGAGGCGGCCGAGCGTGGTCGCGGAGCGGTGCTGGCCTTGCCACACAGCGGCAACTGGGATGTGGCGGGGGTCTGGCTGGTGCGGCGCGTCGGCGCGCCGACCGTCGTGGCCGAACGGCTGGAACCGGAATCGCTGTTTCGGCGCTTCGTCCGGTTCCGGGAACACCTCGGTTTCGAAATCATCCCGCTCACCGGCGGCACCACACCACCGTTCGAGCAGCTGGTGGCGCGACTTCGGCAGGGACGGATGGTCGGTCTGCTCGGTGAACGAGACTTGACCGGGGCCGGCGTGCCGGTCACATTCTTCGGGGAGCCGGCTCGCATGCCTGCCGGTCCGGCCAGGCTTGCGATCGAAACCGGTGCGCCATTGCTGCCGGTACACTGCTGGTTCACTCCCGACGGCTGGGGATTTCAGGTCGGCGAGCCGATCGACACCGCGCGCGGAGTGCAACACACAACCCAGGCACTGGCTGACCGGTTCGCCGCGGATATCGCCGCGCACCCGGCCGACTGGCATATGCTGCAACCGCTGTGGACCGCTGACTTCACCGGCGACCGGATCGCACGCAGGCACACTCATCGAAAGCCTTCACCCTGATCAAGCGAACCCATCATGGCATCGCTTGCTCTCCGCACCGTTTCTACTTCGATTTCAATCACACCGAATACGAGCTCGCCAAGATACGCGCATCAGCCACGTGAGTCCGGCAATTGCCGGTTCCGCCAGCGGAATTCCATTGCGCCGCCATCATCGGGGTAGATCTCCACGACTACTACTCAGGCGATCGAGTGGTCGGAGCCGACGCTCAAGTCGTGATCCCGGATACACCGGTGGGGCTGGTGGCGATGGCGGTGGGGGTCGCGGTGCCGGTGATCGGCGCCGACACCACCTGAGCGGTGCCCTGGTTGGCGATGAACAGGGTGCTCCCTGAGGCGGTGATATCCGCAGGGGACAACAGACCGGTCACCAAGGGGGTCGGTGTGCCACCGGTTACCGGCACCGTCGACACCCGAGCGGCCCCGGCCTCACAGATGTAGAGGAGGCCACCGACCCGGACCAAACCCGCGGGGCCGCTCAGGCCGGACGCCAGCAGGGTCGGTGTGCCGCCGGTCTGCGGCACCGAATACACGCGACTGACGCCATCGGTGAAGAACAGCAGGCCACCGTAGGTGTAGGGCAGTGGGTTGCTGGTGCCGTGCAGCAGGGCGGTGACGGTGACATCGACGGTGCCGGTGCCTGGTGGGGCGATGGCGTTGATCCGGGTGTCGGAGACGATGGTGAACGTGGTCGCTGTCGCACCGAATCGCACACTCAACGGACCGGCACCGGTGAATCCGCTACCGACGATCTCCACCGTGTTACCCCCGGCCGGAGGACCGAAACTCGGGTTGAGCGAGGTGAGTACCGGTGCGGCCAGGAGAGCAGCCACGAACGGTGCGGCCCCTGATTGTGCCGGTACCCCATCGGTGATCCCGAATATGCCAGTGGGGCTGGTAGTGAGGAGGGTGGGGGTCGTGGTGCCGGTGATCGGTGCCGATACCGCCTGAGCGGTGCTCTGATTGGTGATGAACAGGGTGCTACCAGAGACGGTGATACCCGCAGGGAAGAACAGCCCGGTCACCAAGGGGATCGGTGCACCACCAGTCGTCGGCACCGTCACCACCTGACTGGCCACAACCTCGCAGACGTAGAGGAGGTCACCGACCCGGACCAAACCTAGGAGAGGGCTCAGGCTGGACGCCAAAACGGTTGGTGTACCACCGGTTTGCGGCACCGAATACACACTGCCTGGATTGGCACTATCGGTGAAGAACAGCAGACCGGAGCCGTCGTAGGTGTAGGGCAGTGGATTGCTGGTGCCGTCGAGCAAGGCGGCGACAGTGACCTCGACGGTGCCGGTGCCTGGTGGGGCGATGGCATTGATCAGGGTGTCGGAGACGATGGTGAACGTGGTTGCCGTCGCACCGAATCGCACGGACAACGGGCCGGCGCCGGTGAATCCGCTGCCGACGATCTCCACTGTGTTGAAGCCTGCCGGAGGACCGGAACTGGGGTCGATCGAGGTGAGCACGGGTGCCATCGGGGCCTCCGAACAGGGAAGGGGTTGTTCCGCAACAGATGTCGGTACGGTCGCGACACCGTTGCATCCAGTAACCCACCGACGGTGGTGATTCCGCAACGACCCCATGATCGCGGTTCCGCAACGAATCCCCGGAACTGCTATGCCCCTGTCGACGACAATCGGTAGTAGATATCAACTAGCAAACTGAGTGCTGATTGATCGAACAGCGATTCCTCCCAGTCCGCACCCCTATGGGCAGGCTGTCCTGCCATCGCATTGCGGAGAGTCTTCGTCGGCACGCACCGGCAATAGGTCGGGACGTTTGGCGGTGCGGCCGTCGGCGGAAGATCGACCGGTAAGCCGCCGTCCCAACCATGGTCCTAAAAATTTTGCTGCCCAGAGCATTTCGTTGGTAGCAGTAGACAAAGCACCGCGTTTCGGTAGCGGTGGCAGCACGGGCCGGGTCCAGCTGTCGTCGCTGCCGGGCAGCTGTAAGGCGGAGGCGAGCGCCTCGGCGATACGTTGATGGCCCAGCGGGCTGGCGTGCAGCCGATCCGCACCCCACAGCCGCGGATCGGTGACTGCGGCATGGTCGGCGGTTTCGGCGACGATGACACCATATTGTTGGGCAGCTGCGCGGATACGCTGGTTGAGCACGGCGACCCGGCCACTGACCATACGGGCGAGCGGGGTGATTCGCGCGGGGTCGGGGAAGGTGAGGGTCACCACGACCGCACCGTGGGTGGTGAGTTCGGCAAACATAGCCTCGAGATGGCCTGCGACTTCGTCGGCGTCGAATCCAGGGCGTAAGACATCGTTGACGCCTGCGATCACCGTGACGAGATCCGGGCGCAGCCGCAGTGCGTCCGTGAGTTGCTCCTCATGGACATGCCGAGCGAGCTTGCCGCGTACGGCAAGGTTGGCGTACTGCAGTTGCGGGTTGGTCACTGCGAGGAGCTCCGCGAAACGATCGGCCAAGCCGCGCAATCCGATCAGGTCGTCGCCGTCGCCGACGCCCTCGGTCTGGCTGTCACCGAGAGCGACATATCGTGAGTAGGTGTCGCCGGGCGTGACACGCGAGCTTCCATGCTGATGATCGGCAAGCATTGCTACAAATTACCTACCTAGTAAATTTTTTGTCTATGCAGGGGTGAGGTGGGTGCGTTGAATGCCTTCCTCACCTCCTGGTGGGTCCGGCCGACCACGCGCAGTCGGACGTTGTTCGGATCATTGCGGGCACTTCTGGTAACGCGATCTGCCGATATGGGTCATCGCATGGTGGGCGATGTAATCGCGGAGACGCGCAACTGCCCGGGTGGGTCGGTGGTTGCCGGAGACGAGGCCGATTGTCCGGTCGCGCGGGACAGTGAGGGGGACACGGCATAGATCGGGATGCGGCGTTTCTGGCTCGGGAAGTAGCGCGATGCCGAGGCCGTGCGCGACGAGGGAGCGCAGGGTTTCGAATTCGGTGATCTCGAATGCGACGTGCGGTGTGAATCCGGCTTCGGCGCAACAGGAGTCGAGCAAACTGCGCACATGGTAGGTCGGCGGATTGGCGATGAAGACTTCCTCGGAGAGTTCGGCGATGTCAACGGTTTCGCGCCCGGCGAGGCGGTGCTGTCGTGCGACATAGAGGTGAATGCGCTGATGTCCGAGCATTATCGCCGGTAGGTCGGTGGGTGAGGGAATCATAACGGCGAGATCGAGTTGTCCGGTGCGGATCAGGTCGGTGAGCGCTTCACCATGGGCCTGTACGAGGTGGAGCCGGATTCGGGGTGCGTCGGCGTGGAAGTCTGCGAGTAGCGCGGGCACACTGACCGGTCCAAGGCTAAGCGGGAATCCGAACCTGACGAGTCCACTGTCCGGATCGGCATTACTGCGTACCACGCTGACAGCGTCGTCGAGCGCGCGAACGAGTCCGCGAGTGCGTTCGAACAGCTCCCGCCCTGCCGGTGTGAGAGCGATACCTCGCCCGGCCGATTGGAACAACTGCACTCCGACATTCTTTTCGACAGCTTTCAGTCGTCGGCTCAGTGAGGACTGTGGCACCCCGAGTAACTGCGATGCGCGGGTGATGTGCCCCTCATTCGCCGCGACCTCGAACGCTGCCAGTAGCGGTACCAATGCTTCCACCTGAGACGATGTTGATTCATCCATATTCGGATGATAAGTACCAAATCTTGGTTGTAGACGGATGAATTTCCAGGCGTGACGATGTCATCGACACCGCATCAGGGAGGCATCGCTATGGCAGCAGCACGCATTACAGCCACGAAACATGTTGTCCAGAAAGAGATTTTCGACGTAGCGTTGATCGGCGGCGGCATCATGTCCGCGACGCTCGGCGCAATGATCGCCGAGGTTCGACCGGACTGGTCCGTGGTTATGTTCGAACGCCTCACGGAGATCGCGGCCGAGAGTTCGAACGCATGGAATAACGCTGGGACCGGGCATTCAGGATTATGCGAGTTGAACTATATGCCCGACCCGGACGATCCGGTGAAGGCCGAGCAGATCGGTGAACTGTTCCAGTTGTCGCGGGAGTTCTGGGCCACGCTGCTCGAGGAAGGCGACAACACCCGGCCTGCGTCGTTCATCAACCCCACACCGCATATGGCTGTTGTATTCGGCGACCGTGATGTGGCCTACCTACGGCGCCGCTATGCGACGATGCGGTCGTTGCCGCTGTTCTCGGCGATGCGATACACCGAGGATCCCGAGGTGATCGCCGAGTGGGCTCCGCTGATGATGGCGGACCGTGACTATGCCGAGCCGATAGCCGCCACTCGATACGAGGACGGCACCGATATCGATTTCGGTGCTCTCACCAGCGCGCTGATCGATGTGATGATCAAGGCCGACGCCCAGGTGCGGGTCGGACATGAGGTGACCCGGCTGCGCCGCGGCCCGGACGGGATCTGGACGATCACAGGTCGCGACCGCAATACCGGACGGCGGTTCACCGTTCGAGCGAAGTTCGTGTTCGTCGGCGCGGGCGGCTATGCCCTCCGACTGCTGCAACGAGCCCGCATCCCTGAGGTTCGCGGCTACGCGGTCTTTCCGTTCGGCGCGCAGTTCCTGCGGACCGACAATCCCGATGTGGTCCGGCAGCATGACGCGAAGGTCTACAGCAGAGCATCCCTCGGTGCTCCACCGATGTCGGTGCCGCATATGGACAAGCGCGTGGTCGACGGTCACGAATCACTGTTGTTCGGCCCCTACGCCACGTTCAGTACCCGGTTGCTCAAACATGGCAGGCTCATCGATTTGTTCACCACGCTGCGCCTGCGCAACATCGCGGTATTGTCGGCGGCAGGCATCCATAACTTGGCACTGGTTCGTTACCTGATCGGTCAACTGCTTTCCACACGTCGACGGAAATTCGCACAGCTACAACGGTTCTACCCGACTGCCAACCCTGCCGACTGGTATCTGGTCCAGGCCGGGCAGCGCGCGCAGTTGGTCAAACCGGATCCTCACAAGGTCGGCGTCCTTACCTTCGGCACCGAGCTGGTAACGGGAGCCGATGGCACGATCGCGGGACTGCTGGGCGCATCTCCTGGCGCGTCCACAGCTCCGGCAATCATGGTCGACCTGCTCACACGGTACTTTCCCGATGAGAGAACCTCGTGGGAGCCGGTACTCCGCAGGATGATGCCGACAGTGCATACGGCAGCCGGGTAACGGATAGCTCAGTTGCTATACCTCAGCGCGCTGCCAGCGGCGGAACAGCCCGTATAGAACACGACCGCATCAAGGGCTGTTCTCGCCGGTGCCAGTTCATCCAAGGCGGTCGCGCAGTCGTGCGAGTCGATGCATCGGGCGGGTCAGTGAGCGGCCGTGCCTGCCTGAGCGAGACCACGGGTCATGCTGTCCAGCAAGTCTTTTAGGTATATCTCGGATGTTGAACCGGTCCGGCCGCATATCTCGACTGTCCAGTTCATCCCATTCCAGGGGTGTCGCCACCGGCGCACCACGACGAGCCCGCACGGCATAGGGCGCGACGGCGGTCTGCGCGTAGGCGTTGCGCATGATGTCGAGGTAGAGCCGATCACCACGTTTGTCCTTGCGCATTTCCAGGGTGCGGCGCACAGGGTCGTCGATGACGACCAGTTCGGCGACGTCACGGGCGAAGCCTCGGGCCGTGTCGAAATCGGCGTCACCCCTGAGCGGCACCATGACATGCAGCCCACGTGATCCGGTTGTCTGGACATAGGGGACCAGGGCGAGATCGTTCAGTACATCGCGGAGAGTGTGGGCGGTAGCCCGCACGGTGGTGAAATCCTGGTCGGAAGGATCCAGGTCGAAGATGATTCGGTCGGGTGTGTCCAGTCGTTCTTTCCGCGACAACCAGGTATGCGGGGTGATGCAGTCCTGGTTCGCCAGCCATTCGAGGGCCTCGCGGCGTTCGGCGAGCAGGTGCACTAGCGTGCCATCGGTTTTGGCGACTTCCACCCGGTCCATCCAGTCCGGTAGCGCATCGGCGAAGTCTTTCTGCACGAAGCCCTGCTCCCCGATACCGCGCGGGTAGCGCTGCAGCATCAGTGGACGCCCTTTCAGGTGCGGCAGCATCACCGGAGCCACCGCATCGTAATAGTCGATGAGGTCGCCCTTGGTGATTCCGTCATCGGGGAACAGCACCCGGTCCGCATGGGTGATCGCGATATCGATGCGAGCCATCAGTGTGTCTCACTACGACCGGACCGCTGCTCGTCTCGATACTCCTGCGGGCGCATACTCAGGGCATACCCGTCCACAGCAACAGAAAACCGCAGATCGGGTCGCTGCGTGTCCACGACATGCTCTTCAGTGGTGAGTCAGGAACTCGGGGCCACCCAGGAGTGAGATCACTGAAGTCGGGCCGTATACCAAATATTGGTATCATGTGGTCATGGCCAAGAACACGTCCGTCAGCCTCAGCGATCACTACACCGAGTTCATCGAAACCGAGGTCGGTTCAGGCCGCTACGGATCGGCCAGTGATGTTGTTCGTGCCGCACTACGGCTGCTCGAAGACCGCGAGACCAAGTTCCGCGCGGTACGTGCGGCCCTCATCGAGGCCGAGAACGCCGGCCCAGCTCTGCCGTTCGACGGCGAGGAGTTCCTGGCACGTAAACGGGCCGAGTCCGGGCGCCGGTGAGCCGATACCTGCTCAATCCCGTCGCCCACACCGATCTCGAACAGATCTACGACTACACCCTGGATCGCTGGGACATCGACCAGGCCGAGTACTACGTGCGCGAACTGTTGCGCGCCTTCGACCGTGTCGCCGCCAATCCCCGTAGCGGTCGGTCCTGCGACGATATCCGCCCCGGCTACTTCCGACCGCCCACCGGATCCCATATGGTCTACTATCGGATCACCATCAGCGGCGTTGTCGAGATCATGCGCATCCTGCACCAGCGAATGGATACCGACCGCCACCTCTAGAGTTGCGGGGAATAAGCCTCGACTTCGACCGGTCGCACACTCGCAGCCCAGAAATCCTGAAGTTGCCAGGAAATACGAAGTGGCTCTTCCTGGTTCCCGTCCAGATGCTCCTGCGCGGATTTCCGGTCGATGTGTCAGTGCGAGAACGAGTTACGCAGGTCGGTGATGGTGGCCCAGCGTTCGTAGGCGATCCAGGCGAAGATCGCGGCAAGCACCAGCGGGAAGATCGCCATCAGAGGTTTTCCTGCGATGAAAGCCTGTGTTCCGGCGGCGAGTACGGTGAGAACGGACAGACCCGCGGCAGCCAGGGCGCTGAGCCGTGGCACCATCAGGCCTATACCGCCGGCGACCTCCGCAACTCCGATGAAGATGAGCAGTCCGAAGGGGATGGTCAGATTCTCGGGGGCGTTGTCCATCAGGGTGTTCGGTATAACGAGCTTCGGCCCGCCAGAGGCGATGATGAAGAACAGGCCGAGCAGGATCTGCAGGGTCCACAGGACGCGGTTGCGGACCCTACCGGGACGGTAGGTGACGTCGTCGGAGGAGTTGGCGGTGGTCATTTCCGGTCCTTCTGGTCGGTAGTGCGTTCAACGGATAGGACGGAGCGCCGTCCGAGAACTCATCGCTATCCGCGAAGTTCTCGGAATCGCTGCTGTATCGAGCGAGAACGACCTGCGGAGCTTCCGGTTTCTCGCACGCGGATGAGGGGCGGTTGACCAGGCGCATCGTTCCGGGCACTAGCTAGCCTCTCCGCCCCCTTCCTCTGGGGATGGTCTGTCTGCCCGGTCAATGTTTCTGGACCACGCGCTCGCCCTCACCTGGCTTCCAGATGGTGATCTCGAGATGGCCGTCGACAATCTCGACCGTCGAGGCACCGGTGAGGTCGGTGACATAGAAATGGTCGAACTCGTGGCCGCGGATATCGAAACCACTCTCGTCGAACAGGTGCTGGGCGAAACGGGTGTGCACGTCTCGATCGGGGAGGTCGACGACGGTGCCGAACAGTTTGGCATCGCCGTCGGTGACCTGGGTGTCGACAGTGGCGGTGTGCAGGCAGAAGCGCGGGTCACGAGCCAAGTCGCGGAACTTGCTTGTCCCCGGCATCCCGACGATCACGAGGGACTCCTCGAAGATTCGCGGCTCGACCGGGCTGATCCGTGGATAACCGTCGGAGCGGAGGGTGCCGAGCATACAGAGGTTGCCTGCGGCACGATGCCTGCGCAGGAAGATCTGGGAGATATGGGGTGCTTCTTCGGTGAATCGGCTCCAAATGGTCATGACGACGACGCTACGGCGAATACCTGCCATCTTCTGTCATGGTTTCCGACTAGTCTCGCAGATATGCGGGCGAGTCGACTGGTACGACTGCTGTTGCTGTTACAGACGCGCGGCAGACTGACCGCGCCGGAACTGGCCCGTGAGCTGGAGGTATCGGTGCGCACCGTGCACCGCGATATCGAAGCGCTCTCGGCGGCCGGTGTCCCGGTGTACACCGAACTCGGCCGGGCAGGCGGGGTGCGATTGGTCGATGGCTATCGGACGCGGCTGACCGGCATGACCGTCGAAGAGGCCGATGCGGTACTTTTAGCCGGATTGCCTAGCGCAGCAGGCGATCTCGGTCTCGGTACGGTACTGGCTACCGCCCAGCTCAAGGTGCTCGCCGCGCTGCCGCCCGAACTGCGCGGCCGCGCCACGCGCGTTGCCGAGCGGGTGCACGTGGATGCGCCGGGTTGGTTCCACCGGCCGGACGAGACGCCTGCCTTGGCTTTCATCGTCGACGCACTCTGGCGCGACAGCAGACTGCGTGTGCGGTACGAGCGTAAAGACACAACGGTCGAACGACTGCTCGACCCACTCGGCCTGGTCCTCAAAGCGGGCACCTGGTATCTGGTCGCCCGCAGCGGATCGGCATTGCGCTCCTATCGGGTGGGCCGCATCCTCGCTGCCGAGCCAACTGGCGAGACCTTCGTTCGCCCCGAGGACTTCGACTTGCGGGCATACTGGGCCGATAGCGCCGACGACTTCGCGCGCTCGATGCTTCGCGTCCGGGCACGCTGCCGGATCGCCGCCACCCATCTCGGCCTGTTACGGCTGCTGAACGATCCCGCTGCCGTCGCGGAAGCGCTGGCCTCTGCTGGGGCACCCGATGCGGAAGGATGGGTCGAGGTGGTCGTGCCTTCGGAATCCTACGAGGTGCTCACGCACAGCATTCTCGCGCTCGGCGAGTTCGTCGAAGTACTGGAGCCACCGCAGCTGCGCGCTCGGTTCGCGGCCACGGCCGCCGCCATGTATACGCGCTATCGCGGCGGTTGAGAGTCCCTGACCATAGTGAAGCCGAGCTGTTGGGGCGAAAACTCCTATGGGAATCCGCCGATCCCGGCGACCTCGAACAGTGAGTATTCGAGGTCGCCGGGCACTATCACCGCAGTGGTCTGCCCTTGGGTTGCGCGAGCTTACAGCTCGAGCTCCACATCGCTGATCGGGTAGGCGACACAGGAATGGGTGTAGCCGAACTGCGCATCGGAGAGACGGAGCTCGGCTTCCTCTGCGGTGTGCACATCACCCTTGACCACCCGTACCCGGCACATACTGCACACACCGGAGCGGCATGCCGCCTCTGGTCGAATACCGTTGTCTTCCAACGCATCCAGAAGTGGTCGATTACAAGGAGTGCGGAAAGAGGTACCGCCGACGGTGACGGTGACCTCGGTGGCGGGATCGACCTCGGTAGGCCAATGCGGCTGTGCGGTAGGGTCGCTGGGCGCACCGTTGGCTTCGAAGCGGATACGACGCCGGGGATGGCCCAGCGCGGTCAGCTGATCGAGTGCGTAGGGGTAGAGCGCTTGCGGACCGCACACATAGACCATGCGGTTGTCGAGGGCCCCGACACACGCCGTGATGGTGGCGGCGGTGAGGAAGCCGGTGGCGCCGGTCCAGTCCGGAGCGGGGTCCGCGATGACATGGTCGACGGTGATATTCGGATGTGTTGCGGCGAGCTCGTCGAGTTCTTCGCGGAAGATCACGTCGGCGGCATCGCGGGAACCGTAGATCAGATGGAATCTGCGATCCAGGCCGAGATCGGCGATCTCACGGAGCATGCTCATCGCGGGTGCGACACCGGAACCACCGGCAAGGAACACCACATCGGAGCCGTGGAACAGCGGGTTGTGATGGAAAGTGCCCATCGGGCCGGTGGTGGAGAGCTGCAGACCGACCTTTCCGGTATCGATGAGCAGGTTGCTGATACGGCCACCCGGGACACGGCGCACCGTGAGGTCGTAGTGATCCAGGTGCGCGGGGCTGGAGGAGATGGCATAGGGGCGGCTGGTGCCGTCGATGAAGACATTGACGTACTGGCCGGCCAGGAATGGCGGCAGCGGGGCGTGGTCCAGGCTCCGCAGTCGGAAGGTCTTGGTGGTCGCGGTTTCGTCGATGATTTCGGTGACGACCAACTCCAACCGCTTGGGATGGTAAGTGTCGACGATGGTGCGGGTTTCGGCGAGGTAGTCGCGGGTGTCCGGAGTGCGGGCGTCGATTTCGTCGAGGACCTCGGCCGAGCCGTCGAATCTTTCTGCGAGGGGATGTGGCACGATCTACTCCGTTCAGGCGGCTTTGGTGCGCAGCAAGCGGCGGGCGACGCGGACACCGGCTTCGAGAGTGGGCTGGAATCCGCCCATCCCGACCCAGGAGCCGGCCAGATGCAGTCCGGGGACATGGGTTCGGCGTTCGCTGTTGCGGAACAGCCAACCCTCGGTGGCGTCCTGGTTGTAGCCGTAGATGGCGCCGCCGGGGTGGCCGAGATAGCGCATCATGGTCAGAGGCGTCGCGACATCGACCTCTTCGATGGCATCACGGATACCAGGAGTCACGGTTTCGCACAGATCGAGCAGGGTCTCGGCATAGGCGAACTTGGTGCGCGCGTACTCCGAGGGAGTCACGTTCTTCCAGATATCGGCATACTGCAACGTCATCAGGCTGACGTGAGTGGCGCCTGTGGGCGCGAAGCCGATCGGTGAGACGTCGTAGGAGCTCACGCAGATACCACGGGCGGGGGCGAACGACTTCCAGGCGTTATAGGTGCGGTCGTCGTCGGTGTCCATGTTGACGAAGGTGGTGCTGGTGGTGAAGCCAAGCTCGGCGGGGGAGGCGTCCAATCCCATGTGCAAGACGAACCCTGAGACACCGATATGCCTGGTGGCCAGGTCTTCACGTACTTCGGTAGGCACGTCGATGCCATCGAGCATGCCGTAAGTGGTTGGCAGGGAAGCATTGGACACCACATCGGGTGCGGTCACTTCGGAGCCGTCTTCCAGCCGCACACCCAGCACCTTGCCGTCTTCGGTGAGGATGCCTTCGACACCGGTGTTGAACCGCACCTCGCCACCTGCCGCGCGGAAGCTGTCGAGGATGGCGGCGGACATGGCCTGCGAACCGCCACGCACATGCCATGGCTTGAATTCGAAGTAGGCGAACAGCGTCAACGCCAGATCCTGGAACGGCAGTTTCGAGGGTGGCTGACCGAGATAAGTCCAGTACATGCCGAGCGCGGCCTTGAGACGATCGTCGTCGAAGTATTCGTCGAGAACATCTTTCAGCGACCGCAGCCCGTACTTGAACAGCATCGGGTCGATTCGCTCGACAGGCATTCCCCGCATGGCTGCGATCTGCCAGAACGTCACTTGCTTGAGCAGTTCGAAGAATTTCGCAGCTCGATCGCGATTGCCGGGGAACGTGCCCTCGATGGCATCGATCGCGCCGTCCCAGTCGGCGGGCAGGATCAGGTCCAGTTGCCCGGGGATCACCGCGCGGTAGAGATCATGCTCCTGAACGAATTCGAGCTTGTCGGCAATGCCGAGCTGCTGGAAAAGGCCCTCGCGCAAAGAGATCGGCTGACCTTCCACACCGACACCGGAGAGCTGGTGCAGCGCGACCTCGAACTCGAAACGGCCCCGGCGGAACGAGGTTCCGCAGCCACCGGGAACATTGTGCCGTTCCAGGAGCAGGGTGCGCACACCTGCGCGCTGCAGGGTCGCGGCGGCGGTAAGGCCCGCATTGCCCGCGCCGATGACAATGGCATCGTAATCACTCACACTCATGCTCTGTCTCCTTTTCGCGCCTGAGCGGAGCCCTGCGTGGCTACGCTGCGCTGCCGCCTCCAGGCTTGACCGCTCACGCGCCGGCTGCCTCTCGTTCGAGCTGTGCGGTGGCTTCCTGCTTGATGCGCTCGAACTGTTCGCCCATACGCGCGGCCAATGCGGTGGCCGCCGACAGCGGGCGCACCATGACCATGAAGTCGTCGATCTTTCCCTCGGCATCGAAATGCAGGAAGTCGCAGCCGGTGATCTGTTTGCCGTCTACAGTGGCCTCGAAGATGAACGCGTGATCGCTCCCGTTCGCATCGCCGATTTCACGCACGTAGTGGAAGTCCTCGAAAACCCGGATCACCGCGCGCAAGATGGCCGCGGTGATGGCCTTGCCCGGATAGGGCTTGAAGGCCACTGGACTGGTGAACACCACGTTGTCGGCCAACATGGCTTCGATGGCGGCTTCGTCGCGTGCTTCGACTGCTGCCCGGAAGGGATGCATCCCTACCTCCGTACTCAATTATTTGACTAGGTCTCTTGAAGAATAGAGCTGAAAGAGTAGTTCTGTCTAGAGATTTTTGATCAAAAAATTGAATAATCACTACTGGTGGTAACCTGTGTTGATGGCGCTACGGAACGCGGTACTCGCGGCATTACTGGAGGGCGAGGCATCCGGATACGATCTGGCCAAGGGCTTCGACGCCTCGACCGCGAACTTCTGGATGGCAACGCCGCAGCAGCTGTACCGGGAACTCGACCGCATGGCAGCGGAGGGAGTGATCGAGACCCGCGTCGTGCAGCAGGAGCGCCGACCCAACAAACGCCTGCACGCCATCACTCCCGCAGGACGCGAAGCTCTGCGTCAGTTCATCGAAGAACCCGCCAAACCTACGGCCATCCGCGACGAGATGATGGTCAAAGTGCAGGGGATGGACGCCGAAGACGCTCCAGCCGTTCGTTCGGCGGTAGCCGAGCGATTGGAGTGGTCGAAGGCGAAACTGGCCCGTTATGAACGGCTGCGCGTGCGGCTCCTCGATGGGCGCAGTGAGCAGGCATATCTGGGGGAAGCCGAGCGTGTGGGCCCCTATTTGACGTTGCTGCGCGGAATCGCCTTCGAGCAGGAGAACATCCGATGGGCGGAGTTCGCCCTATCGGTCATCGACCGACGAATTGCCGTGGGTACCTGAGTGCCGGCTGCTCTCGGCGTGCAGAAGTGGGGGATGACCGGACCGAGTTCGTCGGCGACCAGTGGCTGCACCGCATTGCCTGTCCCTTCTCATGGTGCAGCTCAGCACATTCGCGATTCTGTGTTCAGGTTTCACTGGTGGAGCGGAGAACGCGGTGAAGTTTTTCGGCAGGTATGTTGATCAGGTTGCCGCGGTATCGGATGTGCGGACTTGGTTATCGGTGTAGGCCATCCGGTTTCGACTCGACTGGATGCCTGCGAGGCCGGTCCAACACAGGCCTGCGGTCATCGCAATGGCATCGTGTTTGGGCAAAGGTTTGGCAGTGACCACCCAGTCACGTGCGCACGACTGGGCTATCGCGACCAACTCGGCGTTGATCAGCCATCTTCGCTCGGCCTGAGGTAACGGATAAGGTGCCAACGCTCGTGAGACTGCGTCGGTGCACATAGTCGCGGCCTGGTGTGCCATGCGCTGTGCTGATGGCTCCTCCGCGACCGCGGCCCCGGCGAGTAGGGCGGCACTGCGCGGATGGATGTCGGCGAAGTCGAAAATCGCGGCCACCGTCGCCGTCACGACCGATCCCATGTCCTCAGCACGACCGAGTTCGGCTGTGAGCGTGTCGCCCAACACTTGTACCGCCTCACGCAAGACCGCCAGATACAGTTCCAGCTTGCTCGAAAACGATTTGTACAAAACAGGTTTGCTTATTTCGGCTCGGCAGGCGATTTCGTCCATGTTCGCCGCCCGATACCCGACTGCGGCGAACAATCCCGTCGCAGCCGCCACGATCACACGCCGACGTTCCTGCCTGGCATGCGCTACTTTCGCGTCCACCACGGTGGCTACCTCCTTGGTACTGCCGCTTTCCTGTGCAGCGAGCATTGGTTGTGGGATCACACATGCGTGCTGCTACAGCGGCATGAGGTTGTGTTTGCACGGGTCGTGCTCGACTGTCTTGTCTCGCAGGAGTCGCAGTGCCTTGCGGATTTCGAGCCGAGTGTGGGCGGGTTCGATGACCGCGTCGATATAGCCACGTTCGGCGGCGGTCCATGGGGTAGCGGCAGTGGTGTTGTAGTAGTCGATCAGTTGTCTACGCAGGGCGGGACGGTCGGCTTCAGGGACTGAGGCAAGTGTTCGCCGTTGAGTGAGGCCGACGGCGGCTTCAGCACCGACAACCGCGATGCGCGCGGTGGGCCAGGCCAGGTTGATATCCGCGCCGAGCGATTTGGAGCCCATGACCGCGTAGCCGCCGCCGTAGGCTTTACGGACGTTGATGGTGACGATCGGCACCGTGGCCTCGACGACGGCGTATAAGAAGCGGCCGCCGCGTTTGATGACCCCGAGTTTCTCTTCCTCCAGGCCGGGCAGCACACCGGGGGTGTCGACGACGAAGATCAGTGGTAGCCCGAACGCGTCACAGAGCCGGATGAAATGGGCTGCTTTGTCCGAGCCGCGGGCGTCGATGGATCCGCTGGAGACCAGGGGCTGGTTGGCGACGACACCGACGGGACGGCCGTCGACGCGAGCGAATCCGGTGATCATGTTACGGGCTGCCGCATCGCCCATCTCGTGGAACTCGCCGTCGTCGAATATCAGGAGCAGGATGTCGTACATGTCGTAGCCGGCGCGATCGGAGTCGGGGATGATCGTGTTGAGTGTCCGGTCGCTGTCGGTGATTTCCGGTTCGAGGCCAGGATTGACTACGGGTGGCTGGTCGAAGCAGTTGGACGGCATGTAGCTCAAATAGTTTCGCGCCCAGTCGAAGGCTGCTTGTTCGTCGGAGGCGACGTGATGGATGTTGCCGTTCTCGGCTTGGGTGAAAGCACCGCCGAGTTGGTCGAGGGTGACTTCTTCGCCTGTGGTCTCCCGGATGATGTCGGGACCGGTCACGAACATGTACGCCGACTCCGTGGCGACAAGCACATCGGTATTGATCGGTGAATAGACCGCGCCTGCAGCGCATTTGCCCAGCATCAGCGAAACCTGCGGTACGACGCCGGACAGTCGCAACTGCCGTCGCCCCAACGCCCCGTACCACGCGAGCGAGGTCACCGCATCCTGCACCCGTGCGCCGCCGGAGTCGTTGATCGCGATGAACGGGCAGCCGATATCGGCAGCGAAATCCATCGCTTTGGCGACCTTACGTCCGAACATCTCTCCGAGCGATCCGCCGAAAACCGTCTGGTCGTGAGAGATGACCACGACCGGACGGCCATCGACCGTCCCGCGGCCGGTGACCACGCCGTCGCTGTAGAGTGCACCAGGGCTGCCCGGCTCTTTCACCAATGCGTCGAACTCGAGAAAACTGCCCGCATCCAGCAGCATCGCGATGCGTTCACGGGCGCTGGGAATACCCTTCGCCGCGCGTTTGGCGATCCCTGCTTCCCCGGCCGGTTCCTCGGCGACTGCCAGATACTTGCGCAGTGTGGCGAGTTTATCGGCAGTCGTTTCCACCGAGGCGTCCTCCTTCGCGGCGGCGCAGGGTACGCCGGTCCTTGTTCGTAGCTCCGACCGTAAATCGCAGTGGACAAGTACACAACGATATGCACTGCAATAGACTCAACGGAGTGTCGTCTACAGCAATGTCCCGCGGTATCCCCAGCTACCAGGCACGAACCGGTCGCACCGTCGAAGAGCACACGCGGGCGATGATCATCGCCGCGGCACAGCGGCTGATGACGGCCGGAATCGCTACGCCGGATGGTGCCCTCGATCGCCTGACGATCGCCCAGGTATGTGCCGGTGCACAGGGCTACGTGCGCCGTGATGGCACCGAAGGGCCGATCCCCAAGGCGACCATGTGGAAACACTTCAAGACGATCGAAGCCCTGGCGGCCGCGGTCGTGGAAAACATGACCGCCGAGGACCGGACGGTTCCCGCTGAGATCGCGACGTTGGCTGCCCGTGACAGACGTGCCGACACTCGTTCCGAGAACCACGATGTGAAACGGCTGGAGGCACGGTTCTCTGCCCGGCATTTCGATATCCCCGGCTTGGAAGGCCAATACGAGGCGGCGCTGGTGCGCGATAACCGCTCCGACATGGTGTTCTGGTCGGCCGAGTTGGCCGAACGCCACCTGCAACGCCATCGCCGCGGGGACCGGCAGTCACTCAGCAGTGCCCGAGATTGGGCCCGCCGTGGTCTCGGTCTGGTCGATCCCGACTCGCGCCTGGACGCCATGATGGGTATCCGGTGCACCCGCGCGGCGACCGCCGCCGAGGCGGCGCTGGCCAGGCGGGCCGACTACGAAGCAACGGCACTGAGCCGGATCAGATCGCTCAAGGAGACCGAAGCCGCATTGGCCGACGCCCTCGGCTGGGACCTGCACCGCGAACTCGCCAGATTCCACGCCGAGCACGCCCGCGCCCTCGGCGAAGAAGATCCCGAACGGGAAATGCGTGCGTACGCCACCATCGCCGACACACTGACCGGCATATACGCGGCCGATCCGCCCTCTACTCGCGAGCCGCAGGACGTCCTGCGGGCTGCGGAGTTGGCCGATATCATCGTCGGATTGTGCCGAATCGACATGGCCTATGCCACCCACCCCGATCACCAGGGGATATACACCACGACCTTCGGTGACGACATAGCTACCACTACACGAAATCTGCTGGCGTGCTTCCCCGCCGCCATCAGCGAACGCCTCCGCCACGAGGGCAATATCCGAGCGCTGCTTCGCCTGGTCGATCTCACCCGCCATCTCGATCAACAGGACTCAGCCGCTGACGCCGATCACATCGCGTCAGCTATCCAGGATTACGGCCAAGCGTCCAGCGATCTGCTCCGCACCGCCGAGTACGGCACCATTCGCGACATTCTGGTGGCGCGCTTTCTCACCGCCAAAGCCCATGCTCTCAGCCACTCCGCCGCCATGCCCGATGATCCCAGCGCAACCATCGCGGCAGAGCGACCGCAAGACTCGTTGATTCGCCCAGATCCGGCCGCACTGCTTCAGGGCGCCATCCAGTTCTACGAGCACGCCGCCAGTACCGCAAGCCCCCGCGGCTCCACCGGGATCCTCAGGTCGCTGGCAGTCACCGCAGGTGCCGAGCTGGCACGATCGAACCTGTTGGCAGACAACGTAACCACACCAGCGAGCAACGAATTCGACAGCACCGCCATCGCCCGGGCGATCAACGACCTCGTGCTGATCGCGGTCAGCCGCCGAAACCGCTTCACCGACAGCGAGGTCGAGCACCTTCTCAATATCGTCGACCCGATGTACTACTACATGACCGCAGGACGAAACTAGCTGGGAACGAATCATGAGTCCGCTGCAGTGCGGCCAGTCGGTCATCGACCGGCGCGTCCACCACGACCTTGCATACCGGGCAGACGCTCTTGGTGTATTCGACGAACACCTCGTCACGATCGGTCCGAACGGTTGCCACACAGCCTCCCCCTGTTCCGGTAAGCGGTCTGCCAGGGTGTATGTCTTACTTCATCGTGGGCAGGCAGCAAGACTGTTGCTTTGCTGACAGTGTCCGCCTCGGACATGTCAGCATGCTGACATTCGGTGTGACCGGGCGTGCCGATGATCGGTTGTATGGAGGTGAATACTCGCAGAGGAGGTGTCGAAGAGGATGATGCGCGCGATCTGGAACGGTACGGTGATCGCAGAAGCCCCGGCAACGATCCAGGTGGAGGGCAACCACTACTTTCCACCGGAGTCACTGCGCGGTGAGTACTTCGCCGACAGCCGCACCAAGACGGTGTGCCCCTGGAAGGGGCTCGCCTGTTATTACCACATCACTGTCGGAGACCAGACCAATCCGGATGCGGCCTGGTACTACCCGAAACCCAGCCCACTGGCTCGCCGGATCAAGAACTATGTCGCCTTCTGGCATGGTATCGAGGTCGAAGGAGAACCCGAAGAACAACGAGGAGAACACACAGAACGCAGCGCGGTAAGCGAAGAAACCACCCATGTGCGACCGCGCAGATTCGGGTGGTTGACCGGGCGGGGTGCGGGGCGGTGAGCGGTGGTGCAGTGCAACCCGCAGCGGCCGGTAGGCAGCACACTCGGATGCGTCGGGTGGTAACGGGTCGGCTGCCGGTGTGGCGGATCGGCATCGCCAGTGGTGTAACGGGCATCGCCTGCTGTGTCGGTCCGACAGTGCTGGCGTTGCTCGGTGTTGTCAGCGGTGCCACCGCCCTGGCCTGGGCGAACAATCTCTACGACAACTACACCTGGTGGTTCCGGCTCACTGGGGCGGCCGTTCTGATCGGGCTGGTGTTGTGGTCGTTGCGGCGCCGCGATCAGTGCAGCATCGCCGGAGTTCGGACAGTGAAGTGGCGGCTGGCGGCTGCGGTGGTGATCGCGGTCGGTACGTATCTGGTCCTGTACGCCGTGACGACCTGGCTGGGCAACTTTGCCTGATCCGGCCGACCAGCGATGGCGCTCGCCGACCGAGGCAGTGTGGTTGCTGTTACGCGGAGCGACTGTTCGCACCGCGGCCCCCACCGCGCTCACAGTCGGCACTGTGCTGTCGCTGGTGAATCAGGGGGATACCGTTCTCGGTGGCGACGCGACACCGGTCACGTGGCTGCGGGTCGCGGTCAACTACCTCATCCCGTTCCTCGTCGCCAGTATCGGTTGGCTGTCGGCCCGACACGCGCCGACTCAACCGGGGTCGTCGCCATGAACGATCCCCTGGTACTTCCCACCCGGTTCGGGATGCCCCTATCAGCTGATCAGGCCGAGTGGAATTGCCCGGCCCGGGTCAGGATCTCATCGACCGGCCATTGATCGTCGGCGTGCACGCCGTACTTACGGGCCAGGACGCGGCCGTCGGAAGCGATGAGGAAATCGGCGGGTTTCCCGAAATGGTCCTCCCCGCGGCCGATGGCACCGCTGATCGTCCGCTGCCCGACCGCGCCGCGCGCCGCGGCGAGCCAGGCCCGCGGATGCGTGACGGCGGTCGCGGCGGCTCCGACACCGAACTCGGTATACAGCTTTCGCTGTGGATCCGCGACAACGGCGAACGGTAGATCAGCCTGGTATCGGCGCAAGGCTTCGGGGGCGGAGTGGAACACCACGACCTCGGTCACTCCCGCGGCAGTGAGCTCGTCGTATCTCCGCATGATCGACCGCAGATGCAGATGGCAGATCGGGCAGCCCGCGTAACGGCGGAACTGCAGATGGATCAGTCGATCGGGGTCGGGCACCGCGACGGTGTCACCGTCGATCGTTGTCAGCTGCTGGGGTGCTACGCGTGCACCGATATCCAGATGTGCCATGGCTATCAGTCCATCACACTGTGCGGGGTACCGACCAGGATTGTGTCATCATGCTGACACATCAGCCCTGCTGTCCGAGTGCGCGCAGCCGATCCGGGTCCGCGATGTCGATGGCGGCGTATCCGGTCGTGATGAGTCCGTCCCGCTCGAAGTCTTTGAGGATCTTGTTCAGTGACGGGCGCTGCACCCCCAGCATCGCGGCCAGTGTGCGCTGGGCCAGCAGCACGGTGCCATCGATCGCCTCGTCCAGCAGCAACTGAGCGACCTGCGCCTGTAACGAGCGGCCAAGGATACTGATCAACCTGGTCTGTGTGGCGACCGTGCGCTGCGCGGCGCTCGACAGCCAGCGGCGCGCGATCGCCGGATGTCCGGCCAGCAACTTCTCGAACGCGGCCTGCGATAGGAACAGGCAGGTCGAATCCGTCAACGCTCGTGCGGTGTACATCAACGGCATATCCAGCAGTAGCGGAATATCACCGTCGACATCGCCTGGCCGTAATATATCCACCACGGCACGGCGACGTCCTGAGCCGACCGTCAACTCCAGCTGTCCCGCCCGCACGATCCACACCCCGCCGGGCGGGTGTCCGGCCGCGAACACCACCGCTCCCGTCGGCACCGGCCGCACCTCCAGTAGATCGGCCAAGGCGATCAGATCGTCGGCTCGTAACGGCGCGGCGGCACCACGGCCGACGCAGCGGGCGATCCAAGCGGCCTGGCGTAGTTGATCCTCGCTGAACGATTCACCACCCAGCGCTCGCATCAGATGCGCGAACGGCCCCCGTGTCCGGTCCATCTCCAGCCTCCCTGATCAGTGGATCCATCGTGTCAGCACGCTGACAATTATTCCCATCGATCTGCGGCGATGGGGTGAGCTGGCGAGGAGGAAATACCGCCCCACCGAAAGGAATCGGCTATGGCTACTTCCGCTTCCAGCAGTTCGTTATCTCCGGGTGCCATCTCGGGCCGCGCCGTCGGCGCTATCGTGGCCCGGGGAGCGCTCGCTGGTGTCGCGGCCTCGTTGGCGATGGCGATCTATGCCATGATCGCCGCGGCGACCTATCAGCACAGCGGGTTCTTCACCCCGCTGTACCATATCGCGACCACCTTCATCGCCCCCGACACGATGATGACCTCCATGCAGCGTGCCGCCGAGGGCAGTACCTTCTATTTCTCGGTCGGCCCCGCGATGCTCGGTGCGGTCGTACACATGATGGTCGGTGCCGCGTACGGGGCGATCTTCGGCGTCATCGTCCAGTTCGCGAAACTGCGCGGCGCCGCTGTTATCGCAGCGGGAACAGTTTGGGGAGCAATAGTTTTCGTATTCAGTGCCTGGATCGGGCTGCCGCTCGCGGCTGCACTGTTCGATGGCGGTGACCCTATCCGCGATATGGCGAGCATGGTCGGATATCCCACCTTCCTCGTCGAGCACCTGCTCTACGGAATTGTGCTCGGCATACTGGTTCTCGCCATGATGCCTGCCGCACGCTCCGGCAATCGCTGAACCACACTCGGGCCGTGCTGGTGACGGCGGTGTGCTACTTCTCCACAACCGCCGTCACCAGAAGGAGTTGGATACCTACTCCGCCGCAAAATCTTTCGGTGTTTTCTGTATCATTTTCGCGCTGGCTTTCGCCTAGGACAGCATGGAGACTCGGCACCGGCCCCTTGCGTTATAGCGTGCGGACAGATCGCCGATGATAAATCAGTCGTATCCATGAAATCTACGGTCAGATTCCGGTGTAGGCGGCGAGATGCTCGCCGGTGAGGGTGGAGCGGGCAGCGACCAGATCGGCGGGGGTGCCTTCGAAGACGATCCGGCCGCCGTCGTGTCCCGCGCCGGGGCCGAGGTCGATGATCCAGTCGGCGTGTGCCATGACCGCCTGATGATGCTCGATGACGATAACCGATTTTCCCGCGTCGACGAGCCGGTCGAGCAGGCCGAGCAGCTGCTGGACATCGGCGAGGTGCAGGCCGGTGGTCGGCTCGTCGAGGATGTAGACACCGCCCTTGTCACCCATATGGGTGGCCAGCTTCAACCGTTGCCGCTCGCCCCCGGACAGGGTGGTGAGCGGTTGGCCGATACGGAGATAGCCGAGCCCGACATCGTCGAGTCGGCAGAGGATAGCGTGCGCGGCCGGTATGCGTGCCTCGCCCGCACCGAAGAACTCCCGTGCCTCGGCCACCGACATCGCCAGTACCTCACTGATATTGCGGTCACCGAGCGTGTAATCCAGTACCGCGGCCTGGAATCGCTTCCCCTCGCATTCCTCACAGACGGTCTCGACACTCGCCATCATCGCCAGGTCGGTGTAGACGACCCCGGCGCCGTTGCAGGTGGGGCAGGCGCCCTCGGAATTCGCGCTGAACAGCGCGGGCTTCACGCTATTGGCTTTCGCGAAGGCCTTGCGGATCGGGTCGAGCAGCCCGGTATAGGTTGCCGGGTTGCTGCGCCTGGAACCACGGATGGGCGCCTGATCGACAGCCACCACACCTGCGGCGGCGGGGATGGACCCGTGGATCAGCGAGCTCTTACCGGAACCTGCGACACCGGTGACAACGCAGAGCACCCCGAGCGGGATATCGACATCGACATCCCGCAGATTATGCGCGTTCGCGCCACGAATCGCCAAGCTACCCTCAGGCTTCCGTACCTGTTCCTTGAGCGTGGCCCGGTCGTCGAAATGGCGTCCGGTGCTGGTGCCGCTGGCCCGTAGCCCCGCGACTGTCCCTTCGAAGCAGACGGTGCCGCCGCCCGTCCCCGCGCCGGGACCGAGATCGACGATATGGTCGGCGATCACGATCGTCTCCGGCTTGTGTTCTACCACCAGCACCGTATTGCCCTTATCCCGTAACCGCAGTAGCAGGTTGTTCATCCGCTGGATGTCATGGGGGTGCAGGCCGACGGTCGGCTCGTCGAAGACGTAGGTGACATCGGTGAGCGAGGAGCCGAGATGACGGATCATCTTGACCCGCTGTGCCTCACCACCGGACAGTGTGCCCGCCGACCGGTCGAGCGAGAGATAGCCCAGCCCGATCTCCACGAACGAATCCAGAGTCCGCCGCAGCGTGACCAGCAGTGGCTCGACCGACGGTTCATCCAGGTCGCGAACCCATTCGGCCAGATCGCTGATCTGCAGTGCGCACACCTCGGCGATATTCATACCGTTGATTCGCGCGGAGCGGGCCCCCTCATTGAGCCGGGTACCCCCGCAGTCGGGACAGGCAGCGAAGGTGACCGCCCGCTCGACGAACGCCCGGATATGCGGTTGCAGCGCATCGGGGTCCTTGGTCAGCATCGACTTCTGTATCCGCGGGACCAGCCCCTCGTAGGTCAGGTTGATACCGCTGATCTTTATCTTGGTCGGCTCGCGGTAGAGGAAGTCGTGCAGCTCCTTATCGGTGTACTTGCCGATCGGCTTATCCGGGTCGAGGAAACCGGACTCCTTGTAGAGCCGCATATTCCAGCTGTCCGCACCATAACCGGGGATGCTGACGGCCCCCTCGGCCAGCGCGGCGGACTCATCATAGAGTTGAGCGAGGTCGATATCGGTGCACGTACCCCGTCCCTCACAGCGTGGGCACATACCGCCGGTAATGCTGAAGCTGCGCCGCTCCTTCACCTCCTTTCCGGCGCGTTCCACCGTGACAGCGCCCGCCCCGCTGATCGAGGCGACATTGAAGGAGAATGCCTGGGGTGAGCCGATATACGGCTGCCCGAGCTTGCTGAACAGGATGCGCAACATGGCGTTGGCGTCGGTAGCGGTACCGACCGTGGAACGCGGGTCGGCACCCATGCGCTGCTGGTCGACGATGATCGCGGTGGTCAGCCCCTCGAGGACATCGACATCGGGCCGCGCCTGCGTCGGCATGAAGCCCTGCACGAAAGCACTGTAGGTCTCGTTGATCAGCCGTTGCGACTCCGCGGCGATCGTGCCGAACACCAGCGAACTCTTACCAGAACCGGAAACACCGGTGAATACCGTGAGCCTGCGCTTGGGGATCTCGATGCTGACATCCCGAAGATTGTGCACCCGCGCGCCGTGCACACGGATCAGATCGTGGCTGTCGGCAATGTGCTGTTCGGCCGGCTTCGGCACGGTAGTTGTCGCGATGCTCATCCCGTCTCTTCCTGTTACGCGGGCGGAACCGCCTTCGCGGACTCCGCAGGTATGCCCTCGAGTCAACCAGCCTCGAGCGGACCTTCCGGTTCTTTTCGTCGCTGTACGTCACCTCGCGGTCGAGTGGCTCGGCCGACTCGCGCCGTACGACGGTTCCGCCGACGGCGTGGCGGCCCGCGCCAACGATCCTCGACCACGAGCGCATCCGGTTACCGCGGGGTGAGCCGGACCAGCGGGTACTCCTTATCGGATTTGCTCTGATACTTCGCATAGCGGGGTTGGGCGGCGGTGATGTGCTGCCAGGCCTGCTCGCGATCGGCACCGACGAGCCGGTGCGGTGTCACAGATATGGGCTCGCGACTGGGGAATTCGATCGACGCGTGGTCAGGGTGTGCCATCAGATTGACATACCAGTCCGGGTGCAGGCTTCCGCCGCCTGATGCGATGATCAGCCAGGTGTCGTCACCGTCGGCGAACCACGTCACCGGTGTTTCCCGCAGCTGCCCGCTGTGGCGCCCCACCGTGTGCAGGATCAAAAGGTCCATCCCCATGAACGAGCCGCGGCCGCGACGGATCTTGCGGTTTGTCCGAGCATTCATTTTCCGCTGCATCCATCGGGAGAACGCCCCTGGCGTACCGGGCTTACGACCGCTGCGCTCGCCGTTCTGCTGGCTCTGTGCCACTGTCCACCTCCAGTAAGTCGATCTGAATGCCATTCCCTGATCGCGGCGGACGAGGTTCGGGCATACGTTCTTTTCGGTTGATGAATGACGGCTGTGTCCGGGTGCGTCGGCCACAGCCGTCATCGTTTGTTCGGACTACCGTTCGTCGAGGACCTGTCCGTCCACCACGGTGTGGTGAGTGGTCGGGGTCGCGGTCGCCGTGATCGGCGGGAAGCTTTTCGACCCCGTCATCGCTTCGGCCGATTCCCACCGCCAGAGGTCGAGATAGGACCCGTCGCTCTGCAGGATCAGGGTGGCATGGGCGAGTTCCGGGATCGCCGACCGAATGCTCCGGATCAGCCGCGTGCGCTGCTCGAGCAATTGCACGAGTTCACCGGTCTCCACGGTGTACCTTGTGCTCGTACCACTGCCATCGTTGTACCACCTTGTCTCTCAACCGGGATCGTTGATAGCCGGTTGCCCGGGCAACTCACAGCCTGCCGTCACGGAAACCGGCGAACAATGGGCATTCGCGAACAGTGAGTTGCGTTTGGGGTTAACGATTCGCGACGATGACGACGTGGAGCTGCGTGACATCGAGATCTTCCTGACCTTGGCAGAGGAGCTGCACTTCGGTCGTACTGCTGAGCGGTTGCACATCTCACCGCCACGGGTGAGCCAATCGATCGCCAAGCAGGAACGGCGCATCGGCGCGCCACTGTTCGCGCGAACTAGCCGCAAGGTCACTTTGACACCGCTCGGTCAGCAGCTTCGCGATGACCTGCAGGTCGGCTATCGCCGGATCATCGAGGGTGTCGAGTCAGCAAGGGAGTCCGCTCGCGGCGGGCCGGAGGTGTTGACGCTCGGCGTGCTCGGTCCGATGTGGCAGGAAATCGCTCCGCTCACCGCGACGTTCCGAAGCAGGCATCCGGATGTCGCGCTACGGATGCGCGACATACAGATCACCGATCCGTACGGGTTGCTCCGGGCGGCAGAGGTCGACGTCGCCCTGCTCTGCCTGCCGATCGAGGAGCCGGATCTCATCGTCGGGCCCAGGGTATTCACCGAACCGATCGTGCTTACCGCCGGTGGCGCGCACCCATTGGCCACTCGGTCATCGGTATCCCTGACCGAGTTGTCCACGCACACCGTCTTGCCGACCGGCTTGCCGATTCCCGAGTATTGGGAGTCGGCGATGACACCGGTTCCGGTGACGGATTCCGAGCTCACGCCTGCCCCGCGAACCCGAGAAGAGGTTTTGTGGACTGTGGCGGCAGGGGAGGGGGTCGCTTTCTCATGCGCGCAAGGTATCAAGTATCTTGAACGCGCCGATGTTGTTTATCTCCCTATCGATGAGCGACCGACGATGCACTGGGCACTTGTGCGTCGCTCGAGTCGAATCAACCGACTGGTCAACGAACTCTTCCGGATTGCGGACGAACTCGGCCCATTGGAACTCGACATCACGCTAGAACCCGCGCAGCCATTGCGGATTCGCTCGGTCGGCTGATACGGCAGGCCTGCAGCCACGAATCTGGTAGCAGGGCACAGTTAGGCGGCCTCCGGAGCCTGTGCGGGTCTGCCGAGCAGGTCGTCCCGGAGGGCCAGGTGCATCGGGCACCGGTGCACCGGACCGGGAGTGATGAATGCGGGATCCAATCGCTGCGCGAAGCTGAGATTGTCACGGCGCCAGCAATCGATGCACACCAGCTCGTCCATGTCGTTCTCCTCGAGTCCTCGCGGGTGGAAGTCCTCTATGGCTTGAATTCCCCTTTTGCTTACCGAACCGAACATTCGTATCCATCCGCTCACCATGAAGCAGCCGGATTGTTATCGGGCGAACTCCGGTTCGCCCGCCGCGGTGGGCTTGCCGGAACGCTCGGATGTGAAACTTTTGTCCGGCAGGGGAACTCCCGGTCCGGATGATGCGGCGTGCCCGGGGTATCCGGGGGTTCGGTAGTAATCGCGCGGAGAACAACACATATGGCTGGACCAGTGGTGATGGCGTTGTGCGTTGTTCGGGCTACGGGCGGGCGCGGTAGGTGCTCGGCTTGGCTGCGCCTGTCGCACGTCAGACTATGTGGCAGGACCCGTTGCTTGCGGGTCTGATCTGTGAAGGAGTCTGATCGTTCATGGTAACCCCGTGCCCACGGTGACAATCGTGACCGACAACGGCGGTCCGTTCCGCTCGTTCCGGTTCGAGGCATTCATCGCCACCCACCCGGAACTGACCCACGTCCGCACCAGGGTGCCCAGCCCGGGCCGGAACGGTTTCCACGAAAGAGGATTCGGGTCGCTGAAGCACGAGCGGCTGTTCCTCAGCTGATCCACCATGACCACACTGGTTACTCGCCCTGTTGTCTCAACGGGCGACCCAACCAGACCATTCGACAACGGTCCAAGAGCATTTCGGCCGTGCCGTACAGTTCAGCCACCGGGCCGCCACTCATGTCGCGATCCCGAATACACCGCTCGGGTTGATGGCGACCACGGTGGGGGTCGCGGTACCGGTGATCGGCGCCGACAACACCTGACTGGTGCCTTGGTTGGTGATGAACAAGGTGCCACCGGAAACAATGATATCCGTAGGGAGCAACAGTCCGGTTACCAGAGAGGTCGGTGCGCCCCCGGTGACCGGGACTGTCGACACCCGCCCGGACCCGAACTCACAGATGTAAAGGAGTTCCCCGATCCGGACGAGACCCAGGGGAGCGCTCAGTCCGGTCGTCAGCAGGGTTGGGGTGCCTCCGGTCTGCGATACCGCCGACACCCGGCCGTCGGGGAAGGCCAAGAAATTGGTGAAGAACAGTCGATCGGAGCCACCGTAGGTGTAGGGCAGCGCATTACTCGTACCGTCCAGTGCCGCGGCGACGGTGACACCGACCGTACCGGTACCCGGCGGGGCGATAGCATTGATCTGGGTATCGGAAACAATGGTGAACGTCGTCGCCGTCGCCCCGAACCGCACGGTCAGCGGACCGGCACCGGCGAATCCGCTTCCGACGATTTCCACCGTATTGCCCCCGGTAGGCGGGCCGAAACTCGGAGTGAGCGAAGTCAGCACCGGCGCCGCCACAGCGGGCGCGAACGGCGCGAACACCGATGGCGTCGACACCCCGTCAGTGATCCCGAACACGGCGGGAGGGCTGGTGGTGATCACGGTGGGGGTCGCGGTACCGGTGATCGGCGCCGACAGCACCTGATCGGTGCCGAAGTCGGTGATGAACAAGGTGCTACCGGAGACGGTGATATCCACGGGGATTGACAGTCCGGTCACCAGAGGGGTCGGTGTACCCCCGGCGACCGGCACCGTCGATACCCGCCCGGCCCCGAACTCGCAGATGTAGAGGAGCCCACCGACCCGGATAAGACCTCGGGGAATGCTCAGGCCGGTCGCCAGCAGGGTTGGGGTGCCACCGGTTTGCGGCACCGAATACACACTCGCAGTGCTATCGGTGAAGAACAGCAGGCCGGAACCGCCGTAGGTGTAGGGCAGCGGATTACTCGTACCGTCCAGTGCCGCGGCGACGGTGACCTCGACCGTGCCGGTACCCGGCGGGGCGATGGCGTTGATCTGGGTATCGGAAACAATGGTGAATGTGGTTGCCGTCGCCCCGAATCGCACGGTCAGCGGACCGGCACCGGCGAACCCACTCCCGCTGAGCACCACCGTGTTCAAACCAGCAGGAGGGCCGAAACTGGGGTCGAGTGAGGTGAGCACAGGTGCCATCGAGGGCCTCCGGACCAGGAAAGAGATTGTTCCGCAACGGATGTCGACACAGTGGCGGCATCGCTCTCTCCAGTAACCCACCACAGGCGGTGGCACCGCAACACATCCCCGATAGCGATTCCACAACGAATACCGTCTGTTTTTCTATGGTTTCACGGCCCGAACGCGACGCCGACAGCTGCACCTGTCGCGCGTCAGATCTGGGTTATGGGACGGGCTGCGGACCGGGGATGTGTTCGTGCGGGGGGCAGGCGCTCCGCCGATCTGTTGCGGCTGAGTTCGGGAACGCGACCGCGTCGCTGCTGTTCGGCAAGCTGTCGGAGTAGGCTCGTCAGAACGCGTCGGCGACGTTCGAGGAGTACGGAGCAATGCGCCGCGCCAGCTACGCCCACAAAGGTGGGCCAACGTAGTGATCTCGGCGCGCGGGTCGGTGTCGATGGCCTCGGTGCGGGCGAGTGTGAACTGGCGCCGGCGCTGGATGTGTTCGAGCCGGCCGCAGGGTGGCCAGGTCATGGGCGATGTCGTGCACCACTGGGTCGATCCGCTCGGATGTGGTGGTCATGATGTGTCGCGGAGCCGGTCGCGTTCGGCGGTGAGCGCGGCGTTGGAGTGGCGTAGTGCGGTGTTGGTGTCTTCGAGGTCGAGGATCCGCGCGATCGCGGCGAGGTTGATCCCTTGGTCGGCCAGCGCGGCGATGCGTGTCAACCGGGCCAGGTCGTCGTCGCTGTAGCGGCGGGTCCCTCCGGCGCTGCGGGCCGGGGTGATCAGGCCGTGCTGCTCGTACAGGCGCAGCGAATGCGTCCCTATCCCGGCCAGCTCGGCGGCTACCGAGATCCCGTACACCGCCTGCTCTGGGGCCGGCCGGTGATCACTGGTTGGGCCGGGTAGGGGGTCGTGCCGATCCAGCATCCTGCTCCTTTTCTCAATACCACTAGATTACCTCAGCATGACACTTGCGCTTTGCTCTCTAGAATGCTAAAACAAATCTAAGTCAGATGGCATAGATTATCTGAGACCCTTTGAAAGAGAATGGAGTGAGTGGAGGTGGCGACCATGCTGATGCGCACCGATCCGTTCCGGGATCTGGATCGCCTGACCCAGCAGATGTTCGGCACATCGGCCCGCCCGGCAGTCATGCCGATGGACGCTTGGCGCGAGGGCGATGACTTCTACGTCGAACTCGACCTGCCCGGCATCGACCCAGAATCCCTGGACTTGGATATCGAACGCAACGTGGTGACCGTCAAGGCGTCACGCCCGCAGCTGGACCAGGACCGGTCGATGATCGCCGCGGAACGCACCCGGGGGGTGTTCTCCCGCCAGCTGTTCCTGGGGGAGAACCTCGACACCGACGCTATCCGCGCGGACTACCGCGACGGGGTGCTGCGCCTGTTGATCCCGGTAGCGGAGAAGGCCAAACCCCGCAAGATCGAGATCGTCCACCACAACGGCGAGCGCCAGGCCATCAACGCCTGAGCTCGGCGGCATCACGGGAAGGCCCTGTGATGATCTTCGTGACGAATGACGCGACCGGTCTCGCGCCGAGCGAGACTGTCGAGGAGTTGTCGTGGCTGGATTCCCGGCTGTTGGGCTTGGATCCTGATCTCGAGGAATTGTTCGCCGAGATCGATGACATCCTGTGCCGGGCCCGCAACCGCTGGGACTGCCCGCCGCGACGCGAACCTCGCACACCCCGGCCACAGCCGGACTGCCGGTGGTCGACCATGTGGCACCACGGTCACCGGCCCTGCCTCACGCAGGGTCGAGGACGCGGCCCGCCCGCAGCGCGTCCAAACCCGGCTCGACGCGGTATTCGACGAACAGTTAGAGCGAGGTGATGCCTGTCAGACACATCGATGAACAACGCAGACCATACGAAATGTTCTCCTACACAAATGTTCTCGCGATCAAGGGCCGACGGCCGTTTCCCGGACCGCGCACCGGCACCAGCGCCTCACCGAATACTTTCGGTCCGCGCGTGCACAGCCACCGCGAGTGGCACCCGGCAGGCAGGGCACGGGTTCGTCGGCCCACGTGAGAACACCCACCTCACAGCGAAGTCCTGTTCAGACTCCTTACCGTCAACGGGTGAGCCCGGTCGGCTGTGGTCCTTCCGGGCTCACCCGGCCCTTCACTTCATCGACCACGATCGACACAAGAGGAAGGGAGAGCAATGAGCAGCATCGCGACCTTCGCCCAAGCAGGCAGCGACTTCGACCGTGCCGAACAGAACCTTCTCGTCCGCGACAGTGACGGCGAGGCCGGACTGGATCCGACCGCGCTGGCACCGCCGCCGGAAACTGTGCGCGGCGCGTTCGAGCACGCCGCACTCACCGACCGTATCGACCAAGCCTGGATCACCCCACTGGACTACGATGACGACCACCACAGTGCCGACTGACAGCCCAATCCTCGCCACCTCCCGGTGCGAGCCCCACACCCACGACGCACAGCAGCTGCCGCGCTGGCAGCACGGCCACGTCGCCTGGTTCAACACCGAGAAGGGTTTCGGGTTCCTGACACCCGATACCGGTCCAGCGGTGTTCGTGGACTACCAGGTGATCGACGTCCCCGGACTCAAAACCCTCACCGCCGGGCAACCGGTAGTGTTCACTACCACCGACACCCCGCGCGGCCCCGAAGCCACCCGCGTCGTGCCCTACACGCGCACCACCAGCGCCCTGCCCATACCCACGCCGGGCACCGGCCGACCGCGCCAACGAACCCGACCTGGTCGGCCGTATCGGTCCCGCTACCGTACGCGCGCCGCATGAGCCGGACACCAACGGCGGTGGCCGACCCCGTCAGCACAGACAACCAACCCGTAGCAGGAGCAGACGCAACCGCATCACGGCTCCTCCCCAACACATCCCGACTCTGGTGATCGCCATGACTTCCACACACCCGACCCAGGCCACCGGCCACCGGCACTCTCGCACACCGGCACACCGGATATCTTCTGCCGCAACCGATTCCGACGACTCCTCCGTGGTGTACTGGCCCGAACCCAGCCCCCTGCGCCCTTGGTGGGACACAATCATGCAGCCTGCCATGCCCGCCGATCCGGCCGCACCTCGATCCCCTGACCCCCGTCATCCTCACGCCCGAAACCCCTACCTACGCCGCACCCGACCGGCCGCAAGCGCAATCACCGCGCACTGACCCAACTTCGGCTCGACCACAGCCGGTCGGGCCGGAGTACCAATGGGAACTGGTTACCGAATCCGAGGCAGCATTCGATTGCCCGGTGAAACGCTTCGTGGTGTTCCGTTTGCCGAACCACCAACGGAACACCATGGCCACAGCAGTCCGACCCAGCTCACCGGTGTTACGTAGAGGTGTTCCGCGCACCGTCCCGCATCGGATACTGCCGTTGCTCCACAGACGAACAAGACGCCGAGATCCAAACCGACCAACTGCTTGCACTCGGCGTTCCGAGCGAACGGATTTTCATCGACACCGGGTTCTCCCCAGAGCAGGCGCTGCTTTCCGTCTTCGCTGAAGAGGCTGAGGCAGTTCAGGTCGATGGGGTCGATCGGGCCCGTTCCCGGGCGGCGCACTGCCTGCCGACCCAATCTATGACCTCGGCAGCGAGGCGAGTACCCGAGAGGGCGTCGATTTCCCGAATCCCGGTGGGGCTGGTGACGTTGACCTCGATGAGCATGTCCCCGATGATGTCGATGCCCGCGAAATACAATCCACGCGAAACCAATTCGGGGCCGAGTCGGCGGCAGATCGCACGGTCTCGGTCGCGGACGGTGTCCGCTCGCACCCGCGCGCCTGCGGCCATATTGCACCGGAAGTCTTCCGCGCCTGCGAGTCGTCGCAGTGCCCCGATGGGTGCACCATCGAGCACGATGACCCGCCGATCTCCGCTCTCGGCTGCGGCAGGGAGGTATTTCTGCACGATGACGTGGTCCCGGCCGCGCACAGTAGCGGTGTCCAGTAGCGAGCGTAGGTTGGGATCGTCACTACGCAGCAGCAGAACGCCACGTCCGGCCATTCCGTCGGTGGGTTTGAGGACAGCGTTGCCCCATCGGCGGACGAGCTGGACGATCTCCTCCCGGTCAGCGGAAACCACGGTTTCGGGGACGAATTCGGGTAGGCGTAGCGCGAAGATCTTCTCGTTCGCCGCCCGCAGCCCGGCCGGAGAGTTGATCAGCAGTGTGGTGGCCGGGTCGACGAAGTCGAGGATGAATGTGGCGCGCAGATAGCGGGCCTCTACCGGCGGGTCGGTGCGCATGAATACCGCGGCGGCGGTGTTCAGCGGGATTCGCCGCGGTGGCGATGCGATATACCAGTCGGTATCGGTGACCTGGGCATCCTCGAATACCACAGCGAGCCGGAGCCGGATTTCGCGGCAACGGGCAGTAGCCTGCCCGGCGGTGAGGGCCAGATCGGCGATGGTGGTGACCAGCACCCGGTGACCGGCCGATTGGGCGGCCTCCATCAAAGCGACCGAGGTGTCGTGGGCGGGAACGAGTGTCTCGAGTGGATCGATGATGAAGACGAAATCGTAGGGGCGGATGGTTCTCATGTGATCGGTGGTTTCGGCATATCCCAGGGCGTGCCTAGATTCGTCTTCAGCCAGTAGAGCCCACGCGGAGCGGGATAGCGATGCGCGAGCGGCATCTCGAACTCTTTGCTCAGACCGGAGTCGACGATCCCGGACGTGTCCAGCCAGTGTGCGATATCACTGCATGAAAGCCTTTGCCGCACAATATCTTTAGTCGATTCATCGAGCGCGGCGTACTGTTTCAGCAATTGCTCACGGCATGCGACGCGATAACGCACGACCCGCATACGCGGGTAGCGCGCCGCACCGAGTCGCAGATCGAAGTGCCGTTCACCCCGCGTATAGGCTTCGGCATTGCGGTCGAGGTACGGCAGATACTCTTCTGCGATGGAGGCGAAGACGCTGTCCCATTCGGCTGAGGAGAAGTCGTCCAGCTCGCCGTCGCCGTCGCGCTCACCCCGCGCATTCCACAGACGCGCTGTCCAGGCATACACCGCGGGTGCGGTGTCGATCATGATCTCCGCGGACACCGGATCGAGCGCGAAGTGCCGGAACATCGAACCGAAGAACGCGAAATCGACGATGCTGGGCCGGGCGCCGAGCAGAAAACGTCGTGACGCGAGTACATCGGAAAGTTGCCGCAGGGTGCGCAGGTAGACATCTTGCACCGCCGCTTCATTGTGGCGGCGGACGCCGTCGCCGTATACGAAGACCAGGTATTGCCGACAGTGGAAATATGCGCTTACTATCGGCGCGAGATGGCGAGTGCCACGCGAGAATTCACGTCCTATCCTGGCACGCAGCAGCCGGGCCGAATCGGCGAATCGCCAGCGGTAATACATCGCAGGCCGCCACATCCACTCATCAGCGTAATCTTCGACGAGTAGCGCGAGGAAACGCGCCGCAGGGTCTTCCGGATAGACGGGGTAGACCGGATGCTTGCGATCCAGCCACTGGATCATCGGTGTCGTATCCTTGAGCCAGCTGCCGTCGGGGCATTGCATCGCCGGTATCTTCATGAAGCCTGTTGCCGGTAGCAGGACATTTCGAGTGGTCTCGATGTTGACCTGGATCCGCTCGTGCGGGATGCCTTTATAGCGCAGATAAGCCTCGAATTTGCCGCTGAAGTACGACACATCGGAGACATAGAGTTTGTAGCGATCACTCATAGGTTTCACCTCCGGTTCCGGTGCGCCGCTATGCACTCCGCACGCATAGGAAAACCGAATGTCGTGCCCCGGCCGAATGCGCCGTCCGATATGGATACATCCATTACTCGATGGCTTGTAGCGGGAATTGGAAATGGAATGGGACAGCCCTTTCTCATAAGGTGGGAACGAGACTATGTACGTACCCGCGTCCGGTTCTATGGTCGCGCGCACATTTCTGTGGCTCGGCACTGTGCGGTCGCACACCAGCGCGTACTTTGCCCTCTTCCGCGGGCTCCGACTCGTCCAGTGCCCCCGAACTGCTCGGTCGTTGCAGTCGAATCCCAACCACTGCGGATATCCGCGTGGCCCGCGACCGACCGGTCGCTGCACACTGTCCGCACGCACTGTCGGTGAGCGCGGCACCGGCCATGATCTCGACCTTCCTGTATGGGCGGTGGCACACTCGGACTGTGCGTGATCTGCCGACAACACAGCTGCTGGAGGCAGTGGCCGACCAGTTCGAAGCTCAGTTGACCGACATAGAACAGGAGATCTACCAGGCGCTGCGGGCAGAAGCACCGAGTATGACGGCAGACCCGATACTCGCGACCGGTATGCGAATAGGGATGTCGGCGAGTCTGCGCCGGTTTCTGGTCGCGGTGCGGCATCACGACGACCTGCCGATGCCGGACGTGCCACCGGAGGTTCTGGACAACGCGCGGGCGCTGGTGCATCGCGGCATCGATATCGAAGTCGCTATCCAGGTGTATCGGGTGGCGCAGCGGATCACCTGGCAGCGCTGGATGGAAATCACCGCGCAGATCGTCGGACCGAGGCAAGAGTTGATCACCGTGCTCGACCGTTCCCTGCAGGTGCAGCACAGCTATATCAATCATCTGCTCGGGCGGGTGCTTGCAGAGATTCAGCGTGAACGCGAAGCGATCCTCACCGGAGACATCGCCCGGCGTGGCGAAATCGTCCGTCTCATTCTCGAAGGCGCACCCCCTAATGACGGTGTGATCGCCCGACGGCTGCGCTATGACATTCGGGCCAGGCATACCGCGGCCATCGTGTGGACCGAGCACGGTTCGCAACGAGACCTCGATATGGCCGCGATGAGCCTGGCCCGCGCAATCCACGCGCCACAGCCGCTGACCGTCAGTGCGGGCACCTCGGTGTCGTGGGTGTGGATCGCCACCTCCGGCCCGGCCGACCCGAGGGCGATGGCGGACGTATGCGCCGATATCGATCCCTCGGTGCGGATAGCGATCGGACCGACCCGTGACGGCATCGAAGGCTTCCGCAGCAGTCATCATGACGCACTGGCTGTCTACCGGCTGCTCGTCGGAAAGCCGGACGCGGGCAGGTTCGCGATGTATCAAGACCTCGAGGTCGCCGCGCTGGCGGGCGTCGACAGCAGGCGTGCCGAGCAGTTCGTCGAGTCCACCCTCGGCCCGCTCGCCGCGGATACTCCGGTTGCGCGCCGACTACGGGAAACGCTGCGAGTGTATTTAGCGGAAGCCGACAACGCACCGCGTACCGCGCAGCGGCTGCACACCCACCGCAACACGATTCTCAAGCGCATCGAGCGTGCCACGACCTTACTGGGATACCCGCCCGCCGAGCGGCGCCTGGCTGTTGCCCTGGCACTGGAACTCGGCCGGTGGTTTCCTCTGGCCGATAGGGCCGGTGAGGTTACTCATGGTCCGATCCGAGGGAATTGAGGTGCTCTTTGGATGTGCATTCTATAATTGCGGAGAGCGCGTTGCGGCGTGCGGTTCTCTTCGAGCACCTCAGCCTGGATACTGCCAATCGAACTACTTATGGAAAGTCTGATCAATGCGAGAAGGGATCGTTCATGGAATTGAATTCTACGAATAGCACCCGATTCCAATGGGAACAATTGATAAACCTTCCTCGCATGGACAGCGAGTGGTACGAAGGGCGTCAGGTCCTGAACTTCTTCCCGAGAGACAAGGATTATCGGGATTCGCCGGCAGCGCGCGCGATGGTGGAGAAATACTTTCGTGAGGCGAAAGTTCTGGACACTGATGCCGCCGTCCTCAAGTACGGCTCCGATCACGTTACTCTTCGCGGGGCATTCTTGGAGATGGGCGTATGCACAGGAAGAACTATAAATTTCATCGCCGCGCTCAACCCGGAGCAACGCATATGGGGGTTCGACTCCTTCGAAGGACTCCCCGAACAATGGACTCGTGGCGATATCCCGGTTCCTCGGGGAACTTTCGGCATCATCGCAGACGGATGGCTGCCACCGGTTCTCCACAATACAACTCTGGTGCAGGGGCTGTTCCAAGAAACCCTCCCGGAGTTCAAACGTCAAGTCCTGAAATCCACCCCCATCGCCTTCCTGCATATAGATTGTGATATCTATTCGTCCACAAAAGAGGTCTTCGACCAGCTGGGCGATAACATCGTACCGGGCAGCGTGATCGTGTTCGATGAACTCTATAATTATCTGGGAGCCGAGGAACACGAGTTCAAGGCATTTCGGGAATTCCTGCACCGGACCGGGAAGCGGGCGGAGTTCCTTGCCTATAATCAGTATTTCGAACAAGTGGTCGCCCGGATAACCTGACGTCGGTGAACGAGACCGTCGTGGCACCTACGGCGGGCCAGGACGGCGGCGTGGCCACCTCGTCGGGTCAGGCCAGCTCGACCTCGTCGAATCCGGCGGTCAGGCTGTGCCACCGTCCCCGTAACACGCCTCCTTCACGGTGGGTGAGACCTTCGTTGAACTCGATACGTAACGTGCCGCTGCGAGGATCGACTTCCCGCACCACCCCGCAGATGCCACGGAACGGCCCCTCCGAAAAAGAGACGACATCGCCTGGCGCGAACTCTGTAAACCCCATGCCGTCACTGTAATCCGGCCGTATCCGTATATGTGGTGCAGCGGGATGATCGCCGTGTGCGGGCTACACCCGTCGAGTGGCACAGATCGTGTCGTAGGCACGCTGTCGCCGTCGGGTGGCATGCGCATGAAGCACAGAACTTCACAGTCTGCGCATCAGCAGATGGCCACGACGGTAACGTTCTTGCTCACCCGGTTCACGCAGCATCCGGCCCACTTCGGCGAACCCTGCCCGGCCGAGGAGGCCGGCGAGCTCGTCGATCGGCCAGCGGAATGCCGTGGTCACCTTGTGGTCGAACGGTGTTGTCGGACCGCCCTCGGACTCGAAGAAGGCGATCAGCAGATGGCCGCCGGGGGAGAGTGCTCGACGGAACTCGGTGAAGTACGACGGTAGCTCCTCCGGCGGGGTGTGTATGACCGAATACCAGGACACGATGCCGCTCAATGCGTTATCGGCAATGTCCAGATTCGCCATCGAGCCCACCTCGAAACGTAGGCCGGGATACGCCTGGCGGGCCAGATCGATCATCGCAGGCGAGAGGTCGACCCCGAAGACATCCAGTCCGAGATCCCGCAGATATGCCGCCACATAGCCGGGGCCACAACCCAACTCGGCGACGTGGCCGGCGCCTGCCGCACGCACGTACTCGGCGAATGCGGCAAGCACACCGCGATCCAACGGAAGACCGGCCAGCCCGTCTCGAACGAACTCGGCGTAACGTACTGCTACGGAGTCGTACGCCGCTGTGACGGTACTCAGGTAGGACGAGGGCCCGGTCATGGTGCACCACACTAAACCCGAATCCGTGGGCGAGGATTGCGCGGCACCCGGCTGCGGGAGACCATCAGCCGTTTCGGCGCCTACCGTTTGAAGATTCGGCGCAGTCTGCTGGTGTCTTCGGTATGGCCTTCGCACCATTGGTCTACGGGAACAACAGCTTTCACCTGTGCGATGTGCTGGCCGCAGCCGGACCAGGTGGTCTTACCGCAGGACTTACAGGGGACGGGGTGACACATGCTGCTTCTCTCCTCGGAGTGCTCAGGCCGGGCCGTCGACCGCTTCGACGGCATCGGCGAATTCGCAGAAGGCATCGTAAGCGCGGGCACCGTAGATGGTGGCAGGTCCGCCGTGCATGAGGAAGGTGACGCCGATAGCCTCGGCCGCTTCCTGACGGGTGGCTCCGGCCTGCGCGGCGGCCTGCCCGTGTGAGGCGATGCAACCGTCGCAGCCTTCGACCACACCGATGGCCATCGCGATCAGCTCCTTGGTTTTGCGGTCGAGTGCGCCCGGTGTGAAAGCGGCCTTACTGAGCTCACCGAAGCCCTTGTAGACATCGGGGATGGCGCGACGGAGTTCGCGGTGTAGCGGGGCGAGTTCGCGAAGTACTGCTCTGCCGTGGCCGTTGGTGTGCAGGTGTTCGGTAGGTGATGACATCGAGTGTTCCTTTGGATCGCGTCGACAGTCTTGGATCCCCCCGGGGGGATGGCGACGACGGTAGCATCCCCCCAGGGGGATATACAATCGTCGCGTAGCACACACGATCGACGCCGATACCGGCCACAACCGGTGCGGTAGAGGAGCAGAGGATGCGGCTGGAACCCGAGAATGTGAAGGCGGTGACTATGCGCATGAAGCGGGCGCACGGACACCTCGCCACTGTCATCCGCATGATGGAGGAGGGCTCGGAGTGCGAGGACGTGCTCATGCAACTCGCCGCGGTCAACAAGGCGCTCAGTCGCAGTGGTTATGCGCTCGTGGCCACCGGGCTCCAACACTGCCTCAGCAACGGCGGCCCGGACAGTGTCGACACGAAGAAGATGGAGAAGCTGTTCCTCGCGCTGGCCTGATACCGGCGGCGATCACCTCGGGTGCACTACCGGGAGGTGAGCGGCACACCACGCGGGGCCATGTGCTGTCCATGCTCAGCTCCACAGCGTCACATGAACTTTCGGGCGGAACCGGGTGACACCGACACCGGTCCCGCGAATCATCGCCTGAATACAGCGCGGGGTGGTGATGAACCGCAGCAGCTCCGCGACCGAGGGTTGGCGGGTTTCGGGTGGCAGGGTAGTCGCGCACCATTCGTCGGCTATCTGCAGACCGGGGCCTTTGAGGTGGAGCAAGCGACCGGCCATGAGGTCGGAGGCAACGGCGAAGCCGATGGTCAGGGTAATGCCCCCACCTCGGCGGACCTCTTCGAGAGCGGCGGCGTCGCTCTGGAAGATCCGCTGTTGCGATTCGGGAATGGCCAGTTCGCGCAGCATTGTCGCGATGCGCCCGTCGACACTGCCCGCGCTGGGGCCGAGCATCCACTGTTGTTCGCGCAGCAGCGCCGGAGGCGCCGCGGTGTCCGCCAGCGGGCTTTCCGGGCGCGTGACCGCGATGATCTGGTATTTCAGGAATGGCCGTGCGGTGACAGTGGTGCCGATGTCGTCCAGTCCCGGTCCCAGCGCGATATCCACCACCCGGCTTTCCAGCAAGTCACGGAACTGGCTGGTCGGGTGCACACTCAACTCGACAGAAAGATCCCGCGCCCGCGCCGCGAACAGATCGATGAGGCCGGGTGCGGCATGTTCGGCGAACGCGCTGGAGGCCGCGATATGCAGTAGCCGCCTGCCGTGTGCCGCCGCACTCACTTCGAGAGCGGTCTGCCGCTGCAGCCCGAGAATCTCGATTGCCCGGCCCGCCAGCCGCAACCCACCCGGTGTGAAGCTCAGACCTGCCGCCACGCGAGTGAACAAGGGGTCGTCGAGCTCTTTGCGCAGTTGGGCGATATGCGTGGAGACACCGGCATCGGACATCCCCAGCTCTCTGGCCGCCGCGTGGACGGAGCCGAGCCGCACGACAGTCGAGTAGGCCCGAAGCTGGGCGGGCGTCACATTCGAAGTCTACTTTGGTGGTAGACGCGGCGTCTGATGTAGCGTCGTGCCGGGAGGACGCATCATGCGGGACGTGCTCACGGATGTGATGACAACTTGGAATGCCGGGGGCGTCGCCGGGGTCGCGACGGTGGTGCGGGCCTTCCGCTCGGCACCGCGGCCGCCGGGTGCCGCTATGGTCGTGGCCCCGGACGGAACGGTCAGTGGTTCGGTCTCCGGCGGCTGTGTCGAAGGGGCGGTCTACGAGCTCGCCACCGATGTCGTCCGGACCGGTCGTCCGATGCTGCAGCGGTACGGCTTCTCCGATGACGACGCCTTTGCCGTCGGTCTCACCTGTGGCGGTGTCATCGATGTTTTCGTCGAGGCGATCTCGCGGGAGAGCTTCCCCGAACTCGGCGCGGTCGCCGCGGATATCGCCGCCGACCGGCCGGTCGCCGTCGCGACCGTTATCGAGCACGTCGACACCACACGGGTAGGGCGACGTCTGCTGATCCGGCCGGATACGGCGCACGGCACCCTGGAATCGGTACGCGCTGACGATGCGGTGATCGACGATGCCCGTGGGCTGCTCGCGGCGGGGCGCAGCGAAGTACTGTCCTATGGCCCGGACGGACAACGTCGCGGTACGGGGATGACGGTCTTCGTCGCCAGTTATGCCAGGCAGCCACGGATGCTGGTGTTCGGGGCGATCGATTTCGCCGCCGCCATCGCCAACCAGGGCTCGTTCCTCGGCTACCGGGTTACGGTGTGCGACGCGCGGCCGGTTTTCGCTACCCCCGCCCGGTTCCCGACCGCCGACGAGGTCGTCGTCGACTGGCCACATCGATACCTGGCCGCGCAGATCACAGCAGGCGCGGTCGATACGAGGACGGTCGTCTGCGTGCTGACCCACGACCCCAAATTCGATGTTCCGCTGCTCGAGGTGGCATTGCGCGCACCGGAGCTCGGTTATATCGGTGCCATGGGGTCACGCCGGACACATGATCAGCGCCTGTCCCAGTTGCGCCAGGCAGGCCTCACCGAGGAACAACTCGCTCGGCTCGCCAGCCCGATCGGGCTGGATCTGGGTGGGCGGACACCAGAGGAGACAGCGGTGTCGATCGCGGCCGAGATCATCGCGCGCCGCTGGGGTGGACAAGGCCGCCCACTGACGCACACCACCGGTCGTATTCACCATGAGCAGGTCACGAACGGCGAATTAAGTGATTCCTTAACTCGGTCTTGACGCGTGCATGGGTGGGAGTGAGGCTGAACTTCCTACCGCTTATGTGAGGTGGATCACATGCAAGTTCCTGGGCTTTTCGAATACGAGCGTGCGACCGGCGTGGATCACGCCATCGGATTACTGGATCGACTGGGGGAGGAGGCGCGCCTCATCGCAGGAGGGCACAGCCTGCTGCCGATGATGAAGCTACGCCTGGCCGCTCCGGAATATCTCATCGACATCAACGACCTGGCTGCCGAGCTGGGATATATCGTCACCGATCCGACGCTGGTGCGCATCGGCGCGATGGTCCGGCATCGGCATGTACTCGAATCCGACGAACTGGCCGCGGTATGCCCGATCTTCCGGGATGCCGAGCGCGTGATCGCCGATCCGCTCGTACGCAACCGCGGCACGATCGGTGGTTCGCTGTGCCAGGCCGATCCCGCCGAAGATCTCACCACGGTGTGCACAGTGCTCGGCGCCACCTGCCTGGTGCGCGGACCGTCCGGTGACCGGGAGATCGCGATGGACGAGTTCCTGCTCGGACCGTATGAAACCGCTTTATCGCATAACGAAATGCTGATCGAGATCCGGATTCCGGTACGGCATCGGACATCGAGCGCCTACGCGAAAGTGGAGCGCCGGGTCGGTGACTGGGCGATCGTGGCGGCAGGTGCCGCGGTGACCCTGCGCGACGGGACCATCGCGGCCGCGCGGATCGGCCTGACCGCGGTCGACCCCGATCCCGCCGGACTCGCTGCCGCGGCGGATGCCCTGCTCGGTGCGCCGCCCGACGAAGCGGTGCTCGCCGAAGCAGGTCGCCGGGCGAGCGCGGCATGCGCACCGGTCGGCGATGCCCGAGGCAGTGCGGACTACAAACGCCATCTCGCAGCCGAACTGACGGTTCGGGTGCTGCGCACCGCGGTCGAGCGGATATCGAATGATTCAGCGCCGGAGAAGGGAAAGCCATGAAGGTGACCATGACCGTCAACGGCGAGCCGGTGACCGCGGAGGTCGAACCGCGTACCCTGCTCGTGCATTTCCTCCGCGAGCACTTGCGGCTCACCGGAACCCACTGGGGCTGCGATACCAGCAACTGCGGCACCTGCGTGGTGGAGCTCGACGGCGCACCGGTGAAGTCGTGCACGATGCTGGCCGTCATGGCCGACGGGCACGCGGTGCGCACCGTCGAGGGACTGGAGGTGGACGGACACCTCGATCCAGTCCAGGAGGGCTTCATGCAGTGCCATGGGCTGCAGTGCGGATTCTGCACGCCGGGGATGATGATCACCGCCCGTGCCCTGCTCGATCGTGACCCGGATCCGGACGAACAGACCATCCGGGAGGCGATCTCGGGCCAGATCTGCCGGTGCACCGGATATACCACCATCGTTCGCTCGATCCAGTGGGCCGCTGCGAAGCAGCGCAGTGTTGCAGCGCAACCCGAACCAACCACCCCGACAGCACCGATGGGGAGCACATCATGACCGCCGTCGAATTCCGTCCCGAAGATCAGGTCGACAACGACCACAAGCCGTGCGGTCACGGCACGATGCTCCGCAAGGAGGATCCACGATTCATTCGCGGACGCGGCACCTATATCGACGATGTGACGTTGCCGGGCATGCTGCATATGGCGATCCTGCGGTCCCCGTTCGCGCATGCGCGGATCGTGCGCATCGATACCTCTGCGGCGCAAGCGCATCCGAAGGTCCATGCGGTGGTCACCGGCGCGGATCTGGCCGCGAAAGGGCTGGCCTGGATGCCGACGCTGTCCAATGATGTGCAGGCGGTACTGGCGACGGACAAAGTCCGATTCCAGGGCCAGGAGGTGGCTTTCGTGGTCGCCGAGGATCACTACAGCGCACGTGATGCGCTGGAGCTCATCGATGTCGAATACGAGATGCTCGATCCGGTGATCGACGCCAGGGCCGCACTGGCCCCTGAGGCGCCGGTGATTCGTGACGATCTGGAAGGTAAGCGCGATAACCACTGCTTCGACTGGGAGACCGGTGATGCCGCCGCGACCGAGGCGGTGTTCGCCCGCGCCGATATCGTCGTCGAACAGGAGATCGTCTACCCGCGGGTGCATCCGGCCCCGATGGAAACCTGCGGAGCGGTCGCGGATCTCGATCCGGTGACCGGAAAGCTCACCTTGTGGTCGACGAGCCAGGCGCCGCATGCCCACCGCACACTCTATGCCTTGGTGGCCGGACTGCCCGAACACAAGATCCGGGTCATCTCACCCGATATCGGTGGTGGGTTCGGTAACAAGGTGCCTATCTACCCAGGGTATGTCTGTGCCATCGTGGCATCGCTCGTACTGGGCAAGCCGGTGAAGTGGGTGGAGGACCGCAGCGAGAATCTCACCAGCACCGGGTTCGCCCGCGACTACATCATGCTCGGCGAGATCGCCGCCACCACCGACGGCAAGATCCTGGCCATCCGGTCGAAGGTGCTCGCCGATCACGGCGCCTTCAACGGTACTGCTGCCCCGTTGAAGTATCCCGCCGGTTTCTTCGGCGTCTTCACCGGTAGCTACGATATCGAGGCCGCATACTGCGCGATGACCGCGGTCTACACGAACAAGGCCCCTGGTGGCGTCGCCTACGCCTGCTCCTTCCGAATCACCGAGGCCGTCTACTTGGTCGAGCGATTGGTCGATTGTCTTGCCTACGAACTGAAGATGGACCCGGCCGAACTGCGACTGCGCAATCTCCTTCGTCCCGAACAGTTCCCGTACACCAGCAAGACTGGCTGGGTCTACGACTCCGGTGACTACGAGAAGACCATGCGCCTGGCGATGGACATGATCGGCTACACCGCCCTGCGCAAAGAACAGCAGGACAAACGCGCCCGCAGCGAGTTGATGGGGATCGGCATGTCCTTCTTCACCGAGGCCGTCGGCGCGGGCCCGCGTAAGGATATGGACATCCTCGGGCTCGGCATGGCCGACGGCTGCGAGTTGCGGGTGCATCCGACCGGCAAAGCGGTGGTGCGGTTGTCGGTGCAGACGCAAGGGCAAGGGCACGAGACGACGTTCGCCCAGATCATCGCCGAGGAACTCGGCATACCGCCGGACGATATCGATGTGGTGCACGGCGATACCGACCAGACGCCGTTCGGCCTTGGCACCTACGGCAGCCGCTCGACACCGGTCTCCGGCGCTGCCGCCGCACTGGTGGCGCGGAAGGTGCGCGATAAGGCGCGGATCATCGCCTCCGGCATGTTAGAGGTCTCCGTCGCCGATCTCGAATGGGAGAAGGGTGTCTTCCACGTCAAGGGCGATCCGTCCGCGGCCGTGACCATCCAGCAGATCGCGATGCGCGCACACGGCGCCGGTGACCTGCCCGAGGGCATCGAGGGCGGGCTCGACGCGCAGATCTGCTACAACCCGGAGAATCTCACCTACCCGTACGGTGCGTACTTCTGTGTCGTCGATATCGACCCTGGTACGGCTGTGGTGCGGGTCCGCCGCTTCCTCGCGGTCGACGACTGTGGCACCCGGATCAATCCGATGATCATCGAGGGTCAGGTACACGGCGGTATCACCGACGGCATCGGCATGGCGTTGATGGAGATCATCGCCTTCGACGAGGACGGCAACTGTCTCGGCGGCTCCCTGATGGATTACCTCATTCCCACCGCGCTCGAGGTTCCACATCTGGAAACCGGACATACGGTCACCCCGTCGCCACACCATCCGATCGGCGCGAAAGGCATCGGCGAATCGGCCACGGTCGGATCGCCCGCGGCGGTGGTCAACGCGGTGGTGGATGCCTTGGCGCCGTTCGGAGTCCGGCATGCCGATATGCCGCTGACTCCGTCGCGGGTGTGGGAAGCGATGCAAGGCCGGGCCGCACCGCCTATCTGAGCAGGGACGAGCTGAGCACGGACGAGAGAAGGGAGCATCGATGAAGATGACCGAGCGGGTCCAGCAGCTGGTCCGCACCAGGACCTCGTTCGTGCACGCGACCGTGGTGCGGGCGCAGCAGCCGACCTCGGCGCATGCCGGGGACGAGGCGATCCTCTTGCCGGATGGGACGATCGAGGGATTCGTCGGTGGTCAGTGCGCCCAGAACTCGGTCCGTAAGGCGGCATTGGGAGCCCTGCAGGCGAACGAGAGTGTGCTGCTGCGCGTGCTACCGGATGGGGATCTGCAGTTCCCTGAGGCGCCGGGCGCGGCGGTGGTGGTGAACCCTTGCCTGTCCGGCGGAGCGTTGGAGATCTTCCTCGAACCGCAGGTCCCGGCGCCGCTGGTGCATATCTGCGGCGCGACACCCATCGCGGATGCTCTGGCCGAAATGTGCGCGCTGGTCGGGTTCGGAGTGCGGCGCAGTACTGCCGGTGCCGCCTTGCCTGCCGCGTCCTCCGATACGACGGCGATGGTGCTCGCCGGTCACGGTGGCCCGGAAGCCGAGATCATTCGCGCCGCACTCGATGCCGGTGTGGGGTACATCGGTTTGGTGGCCAGCCGAATCCGGGGTGCGTCGATTCTCGACACCCTCGGGTTGACCGACGCGGAACGGGCACGCATCCACACCCCGGTCGGGTTGCCGATAGGTGCCAAGACCTCCGCGGAGATCGCCGTCTCGATTGTCGCGCAGATGATCCAGGAGATTCGACAGGGCAGATCGACCATCGCGGCCCCCTCGGTGAACGACCTCGATGCAGTGCTCGATCCGGTATGCGGGATGAGCGTGCCGATCGGTCCTGAGACACCACATCTGCGCGTCGACGATATCGACTACTGGTTCTGCGGCTCCGGCTGCCGCACCTCCTTCGTTGCCGCGAAGGGGAGCTCATGACAAGCGGTTTCCGTACCGGAGTCGTGCTCGCCGCAGGGAGCTCACGGCGGTTGGGAACTCCGAAACAGATTCTGCCGTACCGGAATACCACGATTCTCGGCGCCACTCTCGACGCAGTGCGCTCTTGCGCTTTCGATCAGCTCATCGTCACTCTCGGCGGTGCGGCGGCGGCAGTGCGCCGGAAGGTCGATCTCACCGGACTGGACGTGGTGATGGCCGAGGACTTCGGGTCGGGTTGTTCGGCCTCAGTGCGTTCGGCTCTGCGTGCGGTCGATCCCCGAGCCGAAGGAATCGTGTTGATGCTCGGTGACCAACCAGGTCTGTCGGTGGCGACCGTGGACCGGCTGCTTGCCGAAGGAACGTCTGCCCCGATCATGATCTGCCGTTATCGCGATGGTGTCGGGCATCCGTTCTGGTTGAGCCGCACGGTATTCGATGAGCTGACCCGGCTCCCCGGCGACAAGGCGGTATGGAAGATCATCGACTCCGGCCGGATCGCGGTGTCCCGGCTCGATGTCGATACACCGGTCCCGCTGGACGTGGACACCTGGGACGACTACGAGCGCCTGTGCGCTGCGCCGCCGCCATGAGATCGCCGTTCGACAGTATCGAGGATGTGGTGCGGCGCTTCGACGCCGAGGATTACCTGCTCGACGCGGGCTCCGCCGCCGCCTTCTATCTGGCAGGCACCCTGGGGCGGCCGCTGCTGCTGGAAGGCGAACCTGGCGTCGGCAAGACGACCGCGGCGAAGACCCTGGCCACCGTGCTCGGCGCACCGCTGATCCGCCTGCAGTGTTATGAGGGCCTCACCGTGAGCGAAGCGCTGTACGACTGGAATTACCAGCGCCAGTTGCTCAGCATTCGGCTCGCCGAGGCCCGCGGCGCCGATCTCACCGAATCCGACCTGTACACCGAGGCCTTCCTGGTCGACCGCCCGATACTGCGTTGCGTGCGCTATCGCGGTCCGACCCAGCCGGTGCTGCTGATCGACGAAATCGACCGTGCCGATGACGAATTCGAAGCACTATTGCTGGAATTCCTTGGTGAGTCCGCAGTGACCGTCCCCGAACTCGGGACCTTTGTCGCCGAACATCCGCCGATCGCAGTGCTGACCTCCAACCGCAGCCGTGATCTGCACGACGCATTGCGGCGGCGCTGCCTCTACCACTGGATCGACTATCCGGAACCGGCCCGCGCGGTGGCGATCGTGCGCCGCACTGTGCCAGGGGCAACCGATGCACTGATCACCCATGCCACCCGTTTCGTCGCCCGCGCCCGCGACCTCGATCTCGACAAGCCGCCCGGAGTCGCCGAGACGATCGACTGGATCGCGGCTTTGGCGACGCTCGATGTCGCCGACCTCACCGCACCTGAGGCCATTGCCGCGCTGAGCGCACTGGCGAAAACACCCGATGACCGCGCCGCTGTGCACGTGGCCTTCGCCGAATATATCCGAGATCCGGCTACCGGATGAGAGGGAGACTCCGATGAAGATCGCCAACGAGTTCACCGTCAACGCACCCGTCGAGCAGGCATGGGAGGTGCTGACCGATCTGGAGCAGGTGGTCCCGCTCATCCCAGGCGCACAACTGGCAGGCTGGGAGGGCGATGATTTCCTCGGCAGATTGAAGATCAAAGTCGGACCGGTGACCAGCGAATTCACCGGGAAGGCAACCTTCGTCGAGCGCGACGAACACGACCATCGCGCCGTTATCAATGGCAGTGGCCGCGATTCCCGCGGCTCCGGAAACGCTGCGGCGACCATCACCACACAACTACACGAAGACGGCGACAAGACCCGCGTCACCGTGGACACCGACCTCAAGATCGTCGGTAAGCTCGCCCAATTCGGCAAGGGGATGTTGCAGCAGGTGTCCGAGAAACTGATCGGTCAATTCGTCGCGTCTCTGGAAGCGAAACTCGCGGCAGGCGATGCGGCTGTCGCAGAGCCTGCGGCCGGGCCCGGCATCCGTGCGGCGCAGTCGCAACCGCTAACCCGCTCCGAGCCCGAACCACTGGATCTGGTCGATCTCGTCGGATTGGAGATGCTCAAGAAGTACGCGCCTGCGATCGCGTTCGTCCTGGCAGCCGCGCTCGCCGCGGTCGTGGTCCGCAGGCAACTGCGTGGAAAGTGATGACCAGAGCGGTACTGCTGCGTGGTGTCGATCTGGCCGCATTCGCTGTCGCGGTGGTCGCCCGCCTGCGTGGTGGTGGCGTCGCGGTGGCACCGAGTGGACCCGCGCTGTTCGTGCAGGCCCTACGCAGCACAGCGCCGCGCTCACGCACCGAACTCTACTGGGCCATGCGGCTCACACTTGTCGACCGCAGGGAAGATCTCGCCGCCTTCGACGCGGTCTTCGCGGCAGTCTTCGCCGATGCGGTAACGGGTATGGACCCACCGAGCCGAACCAACGAACTGCCCGCCGAACGTGCGCTGAGCACGGGTACAAGCGCTCAGGGCGAGTCCGGGCGAGGAGGCGAAGTCCCCTGGGCGACACTGCCCGCGAGGGCGGATACCGATCGACAGGCCAGTGAGGAGGTGACCCTGCCGGATGTGTTGCCGAGCCGATTGGCGGCTCGAACCCAGGAACCGTTCACCCACTTCGATCCGGAGGAGCTACGGACGATCGGTAGCTGGCTGGAACAGGCGTCGATGGACTGGCCGCAGCGCAGCAGCAGGCGCCAGGAGAACCATCCGCACGGCAAACGAATCGACTTCCGGGCGACGATGAACCGCTCCCGCCGTACCGGCTGGGAATCGGCGGTACTGGTCCGCACGCGTCCCAGGCGCCGTCCGCGCCGCCTCGTCATGATCTGCGATGTCAGCCGCTCGATGCAGCCTTACTCGATGATCTACCTGCACCTGATGCGGGCGGCGATACAGCGCAGCCGGTCCGAACGTCCCGAGGTTTTCGCCTTTTCCACCTCGCTGACCAGGCTGACTTCGGCGCTGGCGCACCACAGCCCGGATACCGCTCTGACCAGGGTCAATGAAAAGGTATTCGACCGCTACGGCGGCACCACCATCGGCCGATGCCTCGGCACGTTATTGGTGACTCCATCCGGCAACGCAGTGCGTGGCGCTGTCGTGGTCATCGCATCGGACGGTTGGGACAGCGATCCCCCTGATGTCCTGGCCCGTGCGATGGCCAGGATCCGCAGCCGGGCATGGTATGTCATCTGGCTCAATCCCCGTGCGGGCGAACCCGGATTTCGGCCTGCCACCGGCGCGATGGCGGCCGCCCTGCCGTTCTGCGACATCATGTTGTCCGCGCACACCCTGGCGAGCGTGCACGACTTCCTCCGCGCCCTGGCATCGGCGGCTATCACCTGATGAAGTTCGCGTAGCCGCTGTGCAAGCGGGCCGAATGGCATTCCGGCCCTTCCACGTACCTGGGCTGTGGCACAGAGGACTGTTCGGCGGTGATCCGACGGCTATGTCACCAGTGCGGCGGTCAGGGCCAAAACTCATGTCGTGATACCTCATACGTCAGTGGGGCCGGTGGCGAGCACAGTGGGGGTCGCGGTGCCGGTGATCGGCGCCGATACCACCTGACTGGTACCTGAGTTGGTGATGAACAGGGCGTCATCGGCGGCGGTGATGCCCTGGGGTCCGCCAGACCGCTCACCAGGGGGCGACGCACCACCGGTGAGCGTGAGTGTTGCCGGGTGGCAGGTATCGCCGATGAGGTCGGGTCCGTCACGAAATCACGGCGGGTGATCGCGATGCTGGACCGAGCCCTGGACGCCGGGGGTGTTCGTGTGGTTCACCGTGTCGGGTCCGGGACGAAAAACGGACGAAAAAGTAATTAGGGATTGGTTGCGGAACTGCCACTACCAGTGGATTACTGGAGACAGCGATATCGCGACCACGCCGATATCCGTTGCAAGACAACCTATTCTCACCGTTCGGAGGCCCCCCGATGGCGCCTGTGCTCACCTCGATCGATCCCAGTTCCGGTCCCCCGGCAGGTGGTAACACGGTGCAGATCATCGGAAGTGGGTTTTCCGGCGTCGGTCCGTTGGGTGTGCGGTTCGGTGCGACGGCGACCACGTTCACCATCCTCTCCGACACCCAGATCAACGCTATCGCCCCACCAGGCACCGGTACCGTCGAGGTCACCGTCGCCGCTCTGCTGGATGGCACCAGCAACCCGCTGCCCTACACCTACGGCGGCTCCGGCCTGCTGTACGTCACTGATGCCATCCCTGCTGCCGGGAATGTGTATTCGGTGCCGCAAACCGGCGGCGCACCGACCCTGTTGGCGACCGGACTGGATATCCCCGCAGGTCTCGTCCGGGTAGGTAGCCTCCTCAACATTTGCGAGACCGGGGCCGGGCGGGTGTCGACGGTGCCGGTAGGCGGCGGCATACCAACTTCCCTGGTGACCGGTCTGATGGTTCCTAGGGATATCACCGCCTCCGGCAGCACCCTGTTCATCACCAACGGGGGCACCAGTCAGGTGGTGTCGGCGCCGATCACCGGCACCACGACGCCTACCGTGGTCGCCACCAGCCCCACCGGCGTCTTCGGGATCACCGATGGGGTGCCGACACAACCGGGAATCGCGACGACCGTAGCTGTCCTCCTGGCCGCACCCGCGCTCACCGCACTCAACCCCAGCTTCGGTCCCACCTCTGGTGGCAACACGGTGGAAATATTCGGCAGCGGATTCACCGGCGTCGGCCCATTGACCGTGCGATTCGGGTTGACGGCAACCACCTTCACCATCGTCTCCGATACCCAGATCAATGCCATCGCCCCACCGGGCACCGGCACCGTCGGCGTCACGGTCACCTCCTCGATCGGTACCAGCAACGCACTGCCCTACACCTACGGCGGCCTGCTGTTCTTCACCGATTTCCTCTTATCCGGCAATGTGTATTCGGTGTCGCAAACCGGTGGCACACCCACCCTGCTGGCGTCCGGACTGGGTTCTCCGGCAGGTCTGGTCCGGGTCGGTAACCTCCTCTACATCTGTGAAGTCACGGCTGCTCGGGTGTCGACGGTGCCGGTCACCGGTGGCACGCCCACCCCCTTGGTGACCGGTCTGTCGTTCCCTGCGTTTATCACCGCCTCTGGCAGCACCCTGTTCATCACCGACGCGGGTACCGCTCGAGTGGTATCGGCGCCGATCACCGGCACCGCCACCCCCACCGTGCTCGCCACCAGCCCCACCGGCGTGTTCGGTATCACGAATTGAACATCGGCCCGACCGCTGGACTGTGTCGCACGGTCGAAATCCCATCCGGCGTTGCCCAACAGCTGATGTCATGAGGTGCTGAGGACGTTCGGGTTGCTGCAGCGCCAGGCGATGATGCTCTATAGGCGATAAACCAACCGGCATTTGGATTCGTTGATGTCTCGGGTCGGTGCCCGGTTCGCTCGCTCCGAGCCACGCGCTCGGGCGCAGCAGTATGTGTCGGGCCTGGAACGGAAGAACTGATCGGCGGTCAGGACCGACACTCAGGTCGTGATCCCGAATACGTTGGTGGGGCTGGTGGCGAGCACGGTGGGGGTGGCGGTGCCGGTGATCGGCGCCGAAAACACCTGACCGGTGCCCCGATCGACAATGAACAGGGTGCCACCGGAAGCGGTGATATCCACAGGGTTCGACAGGTCGGTCACCAGGGGGGTCAGTGTGCCACCGGTGATCGACACCGTCGACACCTGCCCGGTCCCTTGCTCGCAGATGTAGAGGAGGTTGCCGACCCGGACGAGGCCTATAGGGCTGTTCAGGTCGGTTGCCAACTGGGTTGGTGTGCCGCCGGTTTGCGGCACCGAATACACACGGCTGCCACTATCGGTGAAGAACAGCAGGCCGCCGTAGGTGTAGGGCAGTGCGTTGCTGGTGCCGTGTAGCAGGGCGGTGACGGTGACGCCGACGGTGCCGGTACCTGGTGGGGCGATGGCATTGATCTGGGTATCGGAGACGATGGTGAAGGTGGTCACTATCGCGCCGAAGTGCACGGTCAACGGACCGACGCCTGCGAACCCGCTCCCGACGATCTGCACTGTGTCGCCACCGGTCGGAGAACCGAAATTCGGGTTCAGTGACGTGAGTACCGGTGCCGCCAGGAGGACAGCCGCCAACGGCGCGCTCCCCGGTTGGGTCGGCACTCCATCGGTGATCCCGAAGACGCCGGTGGGGCTGGTGGCGACCACGGTAGGCGTCGTGGTGCCGGTGATCGGCGCCGACACCACCTGACTGGTGCCCCCGTTGGTGATGAACAGGGTATTCCCGGAAACAGTGATATCCCTGGGGATCGACAGACCGGTCACCAAGGAGCTCGGCGTGCCACCGATGACCGGCACCGTCGACACCCGCCCAGCCGAGAATTCGCAGATGTAGAGGAGGTTGCCGACCCGGACCAGACCTGCGGGGCCGTTCAGGTCGGTTGCCAGCAGGGTCGGTGTGCCACCGGTCTGCGGCACCGAATACACATTGCCGGGGTTTCCGAGATCGGTGAAGAACAGCAGGCCGGAGCCACCGTAGGTATAGGGCAGTGCATTGCTGGTGCCGTCGAGCAGGGCGGCGACAGTGATATCGACGGTGCCGGTGCCCGGTGGGGCGATAGCGTTGATCTGGGTATCGGAGAGGATGGTGAACGTGGTTGCCGCCGTACCGAACCGCACAGTCAACGGACCGGCTCCGGAAAACCCGCTCCCGATGATCTGCACCGTGTTACCACCTGCCGGAGGACCGGAACTGGGGTCGATCGAGGTGAGTACTGGCGCCATCGGGGCCTCCGAATGAGGAAAGAATGCTGTCTCGCAACAGATGTCGGCATGATCGTGATACCGATGTATCCAGTAACCCACCAGGAGTGATAGCTCCGCAACGAATCCCTGGTCGCGGTTGCGCAACGAATTACCCGGACGTTTTCCGTCCCGGCTCCGAATCTCCGATCGGTGGAGCGGATGATGTGAGAGTGCTTGTCAGGAAGCGGGTATCGGGGTGCGGATGATCAGGCAACCAGATACCCGGCAGTGTCGATACCCGACCGGCCGTGGTTTCGCAGATGTAGAGGAGGTTACCGATCCCGGTGAGACCTTCGGCAGTGCTCAGGCCGGTCGCCGGCAGGGTCGGTGTTCTGCCGGTTCGCTGCTGGTCACTACCGGGCCTTCTCGATTCTTCACTCGTCCTCGACGGTGAGGCCGATCGAGGCCGCGAACGCGGGCGCCAGCTCCATCACCTGCCCCGAGGTGACGATCGCACCCTTCAACGCTTCCACCCCGTCAGCGACGGTGATGCTGCGCGCTCCCCGGAAATCCACCTTCGTCAACCGCGCATGCCGCAGCGAAAGCCCCGCGATCTCCGAGCCGGGAAAGCTCACCTTACTCACATTCGCGTCACCGATATCCAGATGCCGCACCACGCAGTCGACAAACGAAACACTCGCCAGCTCGGCGCCACGCAGATTGACCGAATCCAACTTGCATCCGTGAAAGACAACCCGACGCAACTCCGCGCCTGCGGCCTCGACACCCGAGAAGGCGCCCTCGATCACCTCGGCGTCCAGCCACACCGTATCGGACAGGTCTGTGCCGGTCAGCCGGACTCCGTGCATCCACACGGCGCCGAACCGGGCGCTCTGCATCATCCCTTGATCGAAACGTACCGACCGGAACACACACTCGGTGAACCGGGCATTACGGGCATCGGGATCGGTGAACGTGATCCCGTCGAACTGGGCACAGTCGTACTCACCCTCCGCGCACACAGTCTCAGCGGGCTCCAGATAAGACGTGAACGGAAGATCGGTCAGCCCCCGCGGCATTTCAGGTCCTCACGCAGTTGGAATCGGACATCGAGAATCGCTCCGAAGGCACACCCTACACAGGGGGTGAGAAGAATCTTGCCTGAACCGGCGCCGAGAAGGTCGGTGTCCTATTGCCCGGGTAGGTAGTGCACTCACCCCACTGGAGTCGTCGAGGTTTTCGAAAGTTTCGTCGAATGCGCGCAGGGTATTACCCCCGCTAGACGATCGCCGGTATGGCCGATCCGTGGATGGTGGTCTGCTTGCCCGCTGTGGTACGGATCGGTTGGCCCGCAGGCAATCGTCAGGGCGATGGTAGAGCCCATTGATCATGGAAAGGGTAGGTCTGTCATGATAATCCTCGGACTGATTCTGTTGGTCGTCGGTTTTTTGGCCGGGATTTCCATCCTGTGGACTATCGGTATCATTCTGGTCGTGGTGGGAGCCGTGCTCGAATTGCTCGGTAGGGCTGGTCGGCCGGTTTTGGGTCGGCGCCATTACTTTTGACGCGCTAGCGGTTTCCGGTATCGGCGGCGGGAAGCACCGCTGCGATTTTCGTCTCGGCCCGGCACTTCAGCGTCGAGCGCAGACCGCCGCCAACGGAACACTACCGAGTGCGGGCCATCTAGCAGCCCTTCAAGGTGGTGGTGATGACCCGTGTAGTAGGGCCACCAAGGCCTGAGTGGTGGCACTGCCCAGCCGTACCTGCGTCCTCAGCCGACAGCGGCGCCGAACCACCGAGGCAGCTGGGTGAGCAGATCCTGCTGCTCGGCACCGGCCCACGCCACGTGACCGTCCGGCCGTAACAGTACGGCGGGCACGTCCAACTCCGCGCCGGCGTCCACGATGTGGTCGACCCGATCCGTCCACCCCGCAATCGAGAGCTGCCCGGTTCGGTCGAGCAGCAGCCCGCGACCGCCGTGCATCAGTTCGTAGAGCCGGCCCCGTCGCAGCTGCACATCTCGCATCCGACGACCGAGCAGCTCATGCCCCTCGCCGAAGTCGTAGCGGACCCCGACCGCGGTGATGATTTCGGTGATGTACTGGTTCGCCTCCTCGAAGTCCATCAGCTTCGCGAACAGCTCTCGCAATGCGGTCGCACCGGGATCGGTTCCCATCAGGGTGATCTGCGCGCGGGTGTTCTCCAGGACGCGAGCGCCTACCGGATGCCGTTCGGCGTGGTAGCTGTCCAGCAGTCCCTCCGGTGCCCAGCCGTCGACTTCGGCGGCCAGTTTCCAGCCGAGGTTGAACGCGTCCTGGATGCCGAGGTTGAGTCCCTGTCCGCCGGTCGGCGGATGGATATGCGCCGCATCGCCTGCCAGCAGTACTCGGCCGACCCGGTAGCGCTCTGCCTGCCGGGTGGCGTCGCCGAAGCGGGACAGCCAGTGCGGTGAGTGCGCGCCGAAATCGGTGCCTGCGATCGCCCGAAGTTGCTGGGTGAACTCCACGAGAGTCGTTGCACTGGATCGGTTTTCGGACACGCCGGCGGCGGGCACCACGATGCGGTAAACCCGGTCCTCATCGTCCACACTCATGGCACCGAACCGCAGGTGGGTCTTGCGGACTTCCTCGACGATGGCGGCGATCGTCGCAGGCTCCTCGGTCACCCGCATAACGCCGAGCAGCGTCTCGACTCTGGTGGGTTCGCCGGGGAAACCGACCCCGAGCAGCTTACGTACCGTGCTGCGGCCGCCATCGCACCCGACGAGGTAGCGCGAGCGCAGCCGGGTACCATCCGCCTGCTCGACGCTCACTCCGTGCTCGTCCTGGTACAGCCCGACCAGTTCGCAGCCGCGTCGGATCTCGGCACCGAGTTCGAGCGCCCATTCGTTGAGCAATCGTTCGGTGACCGGCTGCGGTGTGGCGAGACCGTAGGGGTGCGCGGTGTCCAACCCTCCCGGCCACGGTTTGACGATGCCTGCGAAAAAACCGCCGACCCGGAACTCCGCACTGACCGCGCGGAACCGGTCCAGCAGGCCGCGCTGGTCCAGCAGCTCGACACTGCGCACATGCACACCGAGTCCGCGGTACTGCTCGGTCGGCTCGGCCGACTTCTCCACCACAAGTGTGCGCACACCGTGCAGTCGCAGCTCACCTGCAAGGAACAAGCCGGTCGGTCCACCGCCTGCGATGATCACATCGAACATGAGATATCCGTTCCTCGGGGTCGAATTCCGGCCGGTCGCTCCGCGTGGTCCGGCGGCGCGCGCCCGCACACATACCTCGCGAATTCCTGATTTCCGCAGGTTCCGGCTTCGGCAGGGAATTTTGCGGCATAACCCGGGTCTTGCCGCAAGCCCCCCAGTGCGCTATATCTTGAGAGGGGAGGGGGAGTAGCCCTCGTTTCCGCTGCCTTGTCTCCGGTGCGGAGGAAACAGGCTTTTCTCGAAAAACTCTGCCCGGTGTGCATATCCGGTGTCGTACCGGTAGTGTCCCTCGGTTCGGCCGCGACCGGTGCCGGACAGAGTGCGAGTGAGGCAGTGGTATGAGGTTCGGTAGGGGTTTGTTCGGCAGGCGCAAATCGGGTGGAGACGCCTACGCGGCGTTCGGGCTGCGGGCATTGGCCATTGTGCGGGCGCAGCCGAGTATCGCAGGCGCGGAATTCGACGCGGACGAGTTCGTGATCATCTGCGGCACTCACGACGGTGCCGTGTATCGAATCGGTCTGATCACACCCCTCCGCCGTGCCGAGGGGGCGCCGGAGGCAGTGGCGAACGAGATGCTCGAGCGTTATCTGCTCAATATGATCGCGGCTCCTGGCCGGGACGAATCCGAGTGGTCGACTGTCGCACCACGATTGCGGCCGGTGATCCGGCAGGCCGGCGAACTCGCCGTGCGGGTCGAGGGGATGTCCGTCGCCGAGAACACGCTATGGCGACCGGTGCTGCCGTGCTTGATGGAACGGGTCGTCATCGACTCCCCGACGGCCATGAAGACCGTAACCCCGCAAGACTTGGCCGAATGGGGTGTCGACGCCGAGACGGTATTCGCGACCGCCCGTAACAATATGGCCGAACTCGCCTACGCCACCGTATCGGACTTCGATCCGGCGCAGGAGGAGCTGCTGTACCTGCCCGATGAAGACGGTGAACTCTACGCAGGCGCCCTACCGCTGGTATCCGGCTGGCTCTCCAGCCTCGGCAGCAAATCCGGTGCGCGGCCCCTCGTTTTCGTTCCGGGCAGTACAGGTGTCTTCATGGGCCTGGCCACCTCACCGGAACGGGTGGCTCAACTCGTGGGGGTGGCATTGCGGATGTACGACGAGGCGCCACGCCAGGTCTCACCCATCCCGTACACCCTCGATGCCGAAGGCAGGCTGGTCCCGTTCACCGTGCCCCGAGACCATCCGGCTTGGGAAACTATTCGGGTGGCCGAATCCAGCTTGGCGGCAGAGGTATACGGTCGGCAATACGAGGGACTGCACGCCGACTCCGAAGAAGGACGTATCGACTACTTCGTGGCCGAACTGCTGCACCTACGTGCGGAAGACGGCACCGAGATGACCGCTACCGCTTGGACCGACGGCGTTCCGACGTTGCTGCCCCGCGTACACCAGGTCGGCATGGTCGATCTCGACACCGGTGTCATCGTCGATGTGCCCTGGGATGTTCTGGCTCGTGAGATCGCCCTCGAGCCGGTACCCGGCCTGTTCCCGGTGCGCTACGGGGTGGAATTCCATCCCGATGAGCAGGTGATGGCGCGGTTGGCCGCGGCAGCGAGTATGTCCTGAGGTGCGCGGTGAACGCACCTGAACACAAGATCGTCCGCATCGACGGCGTAGCCACCATCCATCTCAGATAGCAAATTGACAGCAATCATGAGTCGATCGCAGCGCACCCGCAGCCGGCCACCCGATCGGCTGCCGCCCGGAACGCTCGATGCGGCAGGTGTGACTAAGGCATGAAGGATAGCCTGAGCTGGCTTTTCAATCCTTCGATGTGGGTTTAGCATGAGCGCTGCACTAGACCGAAGGCTTCGAATCCTGGAGGAGTGCCATGACCGCTGTAGAGATGCCGCACGTTACCGAGTGCACAGTCAGCAACTGTTCCTACAACCATGACGGCTGTCACGCGTACGCGATCAACGTCGCCGGCCGTAATGGCAGCGCCGATTGCGGGACGTTCATCCCGTTGTCGATGAAGGGCGGACTGGACACGGTCACCAGCATGGTCGGGGCGTGTCAGCGCGCCGACTGCGCCCACAACCGTGACCTCGAATGTACCGCCAATGGGATCCGAGTCGGTCCAGGCGAGGGAGAGCACACCGCACGTTGCCTCACCTACAGCGCGCGCTGACCGACCGGATACGTGCCTTGCCGTCCCACAGTGCGGCAGGCAGCGCACCAGGCAGGAGCAGCGACGCGGAAGGAGACATCCGCCCGACGAATCTATCGGGTGTCTCCTCCGCGGCTGTGGCCGAAGCGCTCGACACCGCAGATGGTCAGTTCTAGAGGATCCCCTCGTCCCGCAGCCACGACTGGCAGGCCGTCTGTAACGTCATCTGATCTTGCTCTGCAAGGCGTAGCACCGATGTGCGCCGGAGAGTTATCGTTGAGGTTCCCGCGGGAAGACGAGATCGAGAGACGCATGCGCCGCCGCTCGGCCAAGGCTTCGGGGAGCACGACATGCACGGACCGACCGAATTGTTCGTCGATAACTTCCGCATACCGCTGCTTGCGCGACCTATCCTGGCGGTCGATCCCGGCGCGGTAATGGTGTCCACTGCGGCGGATTCCGAGCACACCGCCACCGTGGCGGGGCAATGGGCAGTTCACCTGGTGCATGCCCCATACCGGATCGATGCGGACCCGAAGCGCCGGAGCATCCGCGCGATCACTCCGCACACAGAGCCGATCGTGCACCGTCCGCGCGCACCATAGCCTGGCACAACGGAACTTCCGCCCTACCACAACCGCCATAGCCTGCTGGTGATAACCGGCCCGGTCGGCTAGGGCGCGGTCAGGATGAAGGTCTCGTCATGCAACAGCCCTTTGTGCCATCCGCCGATATCGGTACCGGCCTGCCGAGGGCAGCGTTCCCCCTGTCGGCAGCGCAGCGCGGAATCTGGTTCGCCCAGCACATCGCGGGTGATATCCCCATATCCATCGCGCAGTACATCGACCTGACCGGCCCGATCGACCTCGACCTGCTGGCACCGGCAGCGCGCCGGGCCGGGCGCGAGTTCGGTACCGGTTATCTGCGCCTGATCGAAACTGATGGTCCCCCTTACCAATGCGTCGACACCACCCTGGACGACAGTGTGCCGATCGTCGACCTCCGTGATGAGCTGGACCCGGAGGCTGCCGCGCATGCCTGGATGCGCGCCGAATACAGCGCACCCCTCGACCTGATGCGCGATCGACTGATCTGCGTGGTCCTGTTGCGGATCGCCGACGATCGCTGGTTCTGGTATTGGCGAATTCATCACATCGCCCTGGACGGCACAGGGGTATTGACCATGGCGCGGCGTGCGGGTGAGCTCTACACCGCTGCGCTAGAGGGACGGCAGCCCCCGGCCGGACACGCCGAGGACCTCAGGAGAATCGTCGACGCCGATCTGGCGTATCGCAGTTCCGATCGTTTCCTGGCCGATCGGGAGTACTGGCTGCGGCACCTGGCGGGAATGGCCGACCCGGTGAGTCTCGCGGGCCGCTCCGCTGAGGTCGACGCGCACCCGAGCCGGGTCGAAGGCATCCTGACGCGGGATACAGCGGAGTTGCTGACGACCGTCGCGAAAGCCACCTCGTTCGGGGTGGCGCCCACGGTGGTCGCCGCGTTCGGCGCTTATCTCGCCGCGATGACCGGTGCCACGGAAGTGGTCTTGAGCCTGCCGGTCTCCGCGCGGACAACGGCGGCTATGCGGCGTTCCGGTGGCATGGTCGCCAATGTCGTCCCGCTGCGGCTCACCCTTGACCCGGCAGGCACCGTCGGTGCGATGATCAGTGCCGCGCGGAGTGAACTGACCGGTGCGCTGCGCCGCCAGCGCTATCGGCAGGAGGACATCCTGCGCGACCTCGGCAAGCCGATGGACGAGTTCACATCGTTCGGTCCTTCGGTGAACCTGCTGCTGGTGGACACCGGGGTGCGGCTCGGCGCGGCTACAGGACGAGCACATGTGCTGACCGCTGGGCCGATCGAAGACCTCTACGTCAATCTGTATTCCGAACCGGGTGCCGTGCGGCATACCCACATCGATTTCCAGGGCAACGCGAACCTGTACAGCGATACCGAGCTGACCGCACATCACAACCGGTTCCTGCGGTTCCTGCACCGGTTCCTCGCTGCCGGAACGGATACGGCACTGGCCAGGATACCCGTGGTGTCCGACGCGGAACTGGCCGAGCTGGTGCCTGCGCGCGGAGCAGCGGATGTCGCACCGCGTACGCTACCCGAAATCCTCACTACCGGAGCCGATCTCGACCCAGAGGCGATCGCTGTCCGCAGTGGTGCCACCGGCCTGAGCTACCGCTGGTCCGGCGAATACACCAATCGGCTGGCACGACTGTTGATCGCCTCCGGTGCCGGTCCGGAACACCGTGTGGCGATATCGATTCCGCGGTCGGCACAATCGCAGCTCGCACTACTCGCTGTGGCCAAGACCGGGGCCGCTTTCGTACCGATCGATCCAGCCTATCCGGCCGACCGGATCGAGTACCTGGTCGACGACAGCGGGGCCGAGCTCGGCATCACCGTGGCAGCCGCGCGGAAAGCGTTGCCGGATCATGTGCATTGGCTGGTCCTCGATGAGGAGGCGACCGAACGGAGTGTCGCCGAGCAGAGCGCGGCCCCGATCGACGATACCGCGCGGCGGGCCACGGTGCGCCTGGATCAGGTGGCTTACCTCATCTACACATCGGGATCTACTGGACCGCCCAAAGGTGTGTCGGTCACCCATCGGGGATTGACGAATATGGTCGCGAGTTCCGTCCATTCCTTCGGTCTCGACACCGATTCGGTCTTGGCGCACGCTGTTTCACCGAGTTTCGATATCTCGGTCGGGGATATCGTGGTCACTGTCGCCGCCGGTGCGACGCTCGCTGTCATACCACCGGCAACGTACGCGGGGGAGGAGCTGGCCGAAGCTCTGCGCGCGCACCATGCCACCCATCTGGATGCCACGCCCGCGGTGGTGCGCTCGCTCGATCCGGCGACCCTGCCCGATTTGCGCACAGTCGTCGTCGGAGGCGATATCTGCCCAGCCGAATTGGCTACCCTGTGGTCCGGCCGCGCTCTCCTGAACGGATACGGGCCCACCGAAACCACCGTTACCGCGACATTGAGCGATGCACTGTCCCCTGACGCGCCGGTCACCATCGGCAGCCCCATCCGTGGTGTCCGCGCGGTTGTACTCGATTCCTGGTTGCGTCCCGTCGCTCCTGGCGCCATCGGTGAGCTCTACCTTGCCGGTGTCTGCCTGGCCCGCGGTTACCATCGGCGCCCCGGCCTCACCGCGAGCCGATTCGTCGCGAACCCGTACGCGGATGGCGCGCGAATGTACCGTACCGGAGATCTGGTGCGCTGGACCGTGAGCTCCGGCAGGTTGGTATTGGAATTCCTCGGCCGCAGCGATTTCCAGGTGAAGGTGCGCGGATTCCGTATCGAGCTCGGCGAGATCGATACAGTCCTGCAACGCCATCCGGACATCGATTTCGCGGTCACCCGCGGCGTCCGGACCGCTTCCGGCGCGACCGTGCTGGCGTCCTATGTGCTGCCGAGACCTGGCGCCACAGTACATCCGGAAGCCCTCGAAGCAGTGGCCGGTGCGACGCTTCCGGCCTATATGGTGCCCGCCGCGATCGTCGTATTGGACAGCATTCCGCTGACACCGCTGGGCAAGGTCGACCGTAAGGCACTACCCGAACCCGTCTTCGGTACCGGCGCGCGCAACAGCAGACCACCCTCTAGGCCCCATGAGGAGACATTGGTCGCGTTGTTCGCCGAGGTGCTCGGGCTGGCCTCGGTCGGTGTCGACGAGAGTTTTTTCGCCCTCGGCGGTGACAGCATTCTGTCCATCCAGCTGGTCTCGCGGGCGAGGGCCGCCGGGATCGGCCTCCGCGCCAGGGATGTATTCGAACGTAAGACCGTCGCCGCACTCGCCGCGGTAGCTACCGAGGTACATACTCTGGTACCCGAATTGCCCGGCGGGGGAGTCGGTACCGTCGCGCTCACGCCGATCGTGCATACCATGCTGGACCAGGGGGACACCTGGCGCCGGTTCGGTCAGGCTGTTGTGCTCGGGCTTCCGCCCGGTATCGACCGCGCCCGGCTGGTCGCGGCGGTCCAGGCGCTCCTCGATCACCACGACCTGCTGCGTTGTTCGTTGCGGCGCACCGAGCGCGGGTGGGTATGGGTTGTCGCGGAGCCGGGTTCGGTCGCAGCGGATACCTTGGTCGACGTTGTGCCCTCGGGTCCGGACGCGAACCGAACCAGCGAATACGAATTGCAGCGTGCCGCGGACCTGCTCGACCCCGAAGCCGGGGTCGTCGTACGCGTCGTGCTGATCGAACGCGCCGATTCCGGGCCGTTGTGCCTGCTCGTGCTGCACCATCTGGTGACCGATGGTATTTCGTGGCGGATCCTGTTGCCGGACTTGGCGACCGCGGCTACGGGTGGTGTTCTCGCTCCGGTCGGCACCTCCTTCCGGCGGTGGGCGGATGGGCAGTTCGAGCATGCGGCCGGACGCATCGGTGAACTTCCGGTCTGGCAACACATCCTGGCCGTACCCGATCCGCCGATCGGCATGACAACCCTGGATCCGGACATCGATACCGTCGCCACCGGGGCGGTCCGGCAGCGCACCATCGCCCCGGATGTCGCGGACACAATACTCACCACCGTGCCGGACCGTTTCCATTGCGGTGCCGACGAGGTGTTACTGACCGGGCTCGCCATGGCGGTATGCCGTTGGCGTCACCGAAGGACGTGTCTGTGCGCGCTGGAGGGCCACGGGCGGTCGGAGGCGATTCTGCCCGGCGCCGATATCGCGCGTACGGTGGGCTGGTTCACCAGTGTGTATCCGGTGGCCGTCGATCTGACAGGTATCGATCTCGACGACGCCTTCGCCGGTGGCCCCTCGGCGGGCGCCGCGCTGGAGGCCACCGAACAACAGCTGCGCGCAATACCGGACAAAGGCATCGGCTTCGGCATGCTGCGTTATCTGAATCCGGAGACCGGCGCGGTGTTCGCGGATGCGCAGGCCCCACAGCTCAGCTTCAACTATCTGGGCCGGGCACCGACCGGTGACACAACCGAACCCTGGCTGCCGCAACGCTTCGCGGCAATACAGGACACTCGCGCACCATTGCCCGCGGTGCTCGATATCAACGCTGTGCGTACCGCGACCGGCCTGGAAGTGACCTGGACCTACGCCTCGCGGCTGCTCGACGCGGCCGAGGTCGACGAGCTCGCCGCCCTCTGGGCCGCCGCACTGCGCGCTCTGGCCGACCACGCCGGAACCCCGGATGCGGGCGGGTACACACCGTGCGATTTCGAACTCGTCACGGTGACCCAGCCGCAGATCGATATCTGGGAGCGCGACTATCCGAATCTCCTCGATGTCTGGCCGCTCACACCGCTGCAGTACGGCCTGTTCTTCCACGCGCGCTACGACCCCGGCGCCGCCGACGGCTATACGGAACAGTCGATGTTCACTCTGGCGGGCACGGTCGACGCGGCACGGTTACGCACTGCCGCACAGACTCTGCTGGCACGACACGACAACCTGCGGGTCGCTTTCGTCGAAACCGGCGACGGGCCAAGACAACTGGTTCTGACCGATGTCGATATCGCATGGCAGGAGATCGACCTGACCGAGATCGCCGAGGCCGAGCAGCGGCAGCGGGAGCTCGACCGGGTGACCGCTGCGGAGGCCTGCACCCGATTCGATCTGACTCGGCCACCGCTGATGCGCTGTACGCTCGTGCGCACCGCCGCCGACCGGTACCGGTTCGTGCTGACCAATCACCACCTCGTCCTGGACGGTTGGTCGACCCCGCTGCTGATGCGTGAGCTGCTGGCACTGTACGTCAGCGCGGGAGACGTCTCCGTGCTCCCGCCCGCACACTCCTACCGCGAGTTCCTTTCCTGGCTGCGCGGGCAGGATCAGGCTGCTTCGACCGCTGTATGGGCCGGCTACCTGGACGGTATCGAGAGCCCGACCCTGGTGTGCCCGGCCGCGACCGGAGCAGGGCCGATCGAGACCGGGACGGTGTCCATCGATCTGCCGTGGGAAACAACCGACCGGATGGAAACAACCGCACGCGATTTCGGTATCACGGTGAACACCATGGTGCAGGCGGGTTGGGCGATGGTGGTAGCGCTGCTCACCGGCCGAACCGATGTGGTGTTCGGTACAACGGTATCCGGCAGACCCCCGGAACTCGCCGATGTCGAAGATATGGTCGGACTGTTCATCAACACGCTGCCGGTGCGGGTGCGGTTCGACCCCGCCGAACAGGTAGCCGATCTGCTGGCCCGTCTGCACAGTGCGCACGCGCGGCTGATGGACCATCAGCATATCGGGCTCACCGCCATCCACAAGGCGGTCGGCCGCACCGAATTATTCGACACCCTCACCGTTTTCGAGTCGTATCCGATCGATCGGGAGGCTTTGACGCAGGCACTGGACATCGCGGGCCTGCAGGTGCTCGATATCGCAGGCATCGACGCGACGCCGTATCCACTGAACCTCATGGTTGTGCCACTCCGGGACAGCACTGGGCACAACACGCTGCGGCTCACCCTCAAATTCCGGACCGGCCAGTTCGCGCCCACCGCGGCGCGCCCGCTGCTCGACCGTTTCCATCGACTGTTGGCGCAGCTCGCGGCCGACCCACACGCTCGGGTGTCTCAGCTGCAGTATTGCGATGCCGTGGAACGCGCCGCCCTGTTGCCGGTACGCGGACCTGATCCGGTGCCGCCGCGCCTACTGCCCGAACTCCTCGGCGCCGGAGCACGGATCGATCCCGACGCGATCGCAGTGAGTGCGGGGGAGCGGAGGATGTCCTACCGCGAACTCGACGCGTGGTCCAACCGGCTCGCCCGGGTTCTGCTGCGCCGTGGTGCCGGGCGGGAGATGTGTGTCGGGCTCGCCCTACCGCGCTCACCGGAAGCGGTGGTGACGGTGTGGGCGCTGGCCAAGACGGGTGCGGCCTTCATGCCACTGGATACTCATTTCCCTATCGGCAGACTCGAGTACATCCTCACCGATTCGAAAGCGCGGATCGGTGTGACGATGGCCGTGAATCGTGCGATGCTGCCGGACACCCTGGACTGGTTGCTGCTCGACGACACCGATACGGTCCACGAGGTCATGTCGGCCACCGATGCGCCGATCACCGATACGGAACGCGACGGCCCTGTCCATATCGACCAAGCCGCCTATCTGATGTATACCTCCGGTTCCACCGGCATGCCGAAAGCGGTGCTGCTCAGCCATCGCGGACTGGCGAATCTGGTGACGGCCCAGCAGGAATCATTAGTGCTTGACCCGACGGCGAGAATACTGCATGTGGCCGCGCCGAGCTTCGATGCGTCGGTATTCGAACTGCTGGCCGCGCACGGCACGGGCAGCTGCCTGGTGATCGCACCACCGGAGGTCTACGGGGGAGCCGACCTGCATCGGCTGCTGCGCACCGCGCGGATCACCCATGCGGCGGTCACGCCATCGGTGCTGGCCACGATGGAGCCCACCGGCCTCGACCATCTCCGGGTGCTCGCGGTGGGCGGGGAGGCCACGACAGCGGATCTGATCCAACGGTGGTCGCCCGGGCGACGAATAGCGAACCTGTACGGTCCGACCGAGTTCAGCACCTGGGCGACCAGCCGCGAGGATTTCCGCGCGGGCGAACCGATCACCATCGGCAGGCCGATCCGAGGCACGGTATGTATGGTGCTCGACCCCTGGCTGCGCCCGGTACCTGTCGGCGTCACCGGCGAACTGTATCTGGCCGGTCCCGCACTCGCCCGTGGCTACCGCAACCAGTCCGGGATGACCGCGGGACGATTCGTCGCCGCCCCCTACGGCGAGCCCGGGGAGCGGATGTATCGCACTGGTGACATGGTGCGCTGGGTCACCGGCCGCGACGGTGCCTGCGAACTGGAATACCTGAACCGCAGCGACTTCCAGGTCAAGATCCGCGGTATGCGGATCGAACTCGGCGAGATCGACACCGTGCTGAGCCGCGAAGAAGACGTCGGCTACGCGGTGACGATCGGTCGCACAGGCCCGACGGGGACGACCATGCTGGTGTCGTATATCCGGCCCGCCGAGGGGGCCGAGCTCGATATCGCGCACCTGCGCGCCGTCGCCGCCGCCGCGCTGCCCGCATATATGGTCCCGGCCGCCTTCGTGGTGTTGGATACGATCCCGCTCAATGCGGTCGGCAAACTCGACCGGGCAGCCTTGCCGACACCGGAATTCACCGCGGAGCGGCCGCCCTACCGAGCGCCGGAGACACCGGCCGAAGAAACTCTCGCCGCCGTCTACGCGGAACTTCTCGGCCGCGACGAGGTCGGCGCCGACGATTGTTTCTTCGCTCTCGGTGGCGACAGCATCACCGCACTACAGCTCGTATCCAGGGCGGCGCAACGCGGTATCCACCGCACCCCGCAGCAGGTATTCCGGTACCGCACCGTGGCCGAATTGGCCGCGGCCACCGGTACGGCACCCGACGGACCCGAGTTCGACATCCTGTTGCCGATCCGGCTCGGCGGTTCCGAGCCCGCGCTGTTCTGCATCCACCCGTCGGCCGGAATAGCTTGGACCTATGCGGGTTTCGCGGAGGCACTGGCCCCGGGAAGGCCGATCTACGGCCTGCAGGCACCGGAGCTGAGCGGCCATGAGCCATCAGCGCACTCGATCGAGGATCTCGCCGATCAGTACCTCCGCGAGATGCGCACGGTGCAGCCTGCCGGGCCGTATCACCTGCTCGGATGGTCGTTCGGCGGACTCATCGCGCATGCGATCGCCGCGAAGCTCGCCGAAGCAGGCGATACCGTCGGTATGCTGGCACTGCTCGACACCGATTCCGCCGATATCGACGATGCAGGCGTCGAGCAGCTCACCGCGGGTGGCTTCGTCAATGCCTTCAGCTCGACTCTAGGTGTCGGCGAGGTGCCCACCGAAGCCTCCGCCAAGGAAGCCGCCGAGCTGATCCGGGCACAGCTGGGTGAGGTGTCACTGATCAACGGGAACACCATCGAGCGGATGACCCGGTCGTACAACACGATGGCCCGATACAGATCTGGATACCGGCGTCCGGTATTCGACGGCGACATGGTGTATTTCAGCGCGACCGTCGACACCGCCGACAGTTGCGGCCCGGTCGGCTGGCAGCCTTATGTGGCCGGGAACATCATCAACCACGATATCGCGGTCACTCATGACGAACTGACCGCGCCGCACGTACTTCCGCTCATCGCCCGGGTACTGGAGGAACATCTGCGAGATGGAGAAAGCCGCCGGACCGGTGCCGAGGGCGGTGGGTTCTAGTACCGAGGCCGCGCAGTCACAGCTCCTCGGAGTCGACCAGTTTCGTCACCATCGTTTGCAGTTCGGCGCGATCGATTTTGCTGTTGTGCCGTGGATCGGTGGGAAGTGGACCGTACAACTGCAGTGGGGTCGGGTGCGGGATGCGCAAGCGATCGGCCAGGATCGCCATGGTTTCGAGGTCGATCGCGGCGGGGTCCTGTTCGTCGGGGAACGCGTAGAAAATCCGGTCCAGATCCTCGAGATAGACGACACCGCTGAGCGGGAATCCGGTGACGAGGTTCCACATCTGCTCGAGGGCATCGGGATATAGTGGTCCGTGGTGTGAGTCGATCACATTCTTCTTACGGCATAGATACCACAGTCGTCCCTCGACATCCATGTATCCGTAATCGCCGGTACGGTGCCAGATCTCACCGGTACAGGTATCGGTGAGCTTGGATTCCCTTTCAGCTTCAGGACGGTGGAAATAGGTATGGGTGACGCGGGTACCTGTGACGATGATCTCGCCGGGGCTCTCAGGTGGCAAACTGTGGACGGCGACATCGAAACTCGTGATGTCCAGATCGGGCTCGATGATCGCGACCTGCGTTTCGGGGGCTGCCCGCCCCAGCGGGGTACCTTTCCCCGACCACGTTCCCGACTCGGAGTAGTGAATGTGATCATCGGCGCCGATGAGAGTAATGGGCATCAGCGCTTCGGTGCTGGCGTAGGGGATGACCACATCTGTGGGTGCGAGGGCGCGCTGCATTGTCTCGATCAAGCGTGAACCGATTGCCGATCCTGCCGTAGCGACTCGTCGGAGCCGGGGAGGGGCAAGGCCGTGGTGACTCATATGCTCGATGAGCCGATGCCATACGAGTGGTGAGGCGAAAACATAGTCACTGCCCGACTCTGTGAGTTGCTGGTACAGGGTCGCGATATCGAGATGCGCCGGTGCCAGGGTAGCCAGATCAGGCAGGACGACGCGGCGCCCCATCGCCAAAGCGACCAGGGCCAGATGCGGGAACAGGCAGAGCTCGGAAGTAATCTCCTCACAACGGTAGTAGCGGATCTGAGAAGCGAGTTCCCTGGAGGTCCACGGCACGCCCTTGGGCACGCCGGTGGTTCCGCTCGTATACAGCAGCAGCACGGTATCGGTGGTATTCCATTGCCTACCAGGAATATCCGCGATTCCTACGGGAATATCCCGCGTTACCGCACCCGGCACACAGAGCGTGCCGCCGTAGACATTCTCGGGCACCTGACGCGACCTGCAGACCCAGACGCTGGGGTCGAGCGTTGCCAGGCACTGGGCCAACGCCTCCGCGGGCTGGTTCGGGTCCAGGAACGACGGTACGGCACCGAGGAGAAGGGCGCCGTGGCAATAAGCCACCAGGTCGATACCCAAAGGCAGTGTGACAACGACGTGTCGACCCGATCGAACTCCACACTGCTGTAAGTGCAGGGCGGCACGGTGTACGGAACGGCCCACGTCGACAAAGGAATACCGGCCACCCGAACTGTAATCGACCACCGCGATGTGATCGCCGTTGTCACGAATATTGTCGTTCAATCCGTCCAGAAGTACATTTCCGGTTCCTGCAGAACAATGACTGACGAGCATGATTCCCCCCGAAGGCGAGGCATTACCGTGAACTCAGGTACCTTCCCCCCGAGCGCTTTTCGTCAGCAAGTGTACGTCGCATAGAATGTATCAAGCAGTTGAACTGTAGGTGATTCACATCACGTCATCGGTGAATAGGTTTGCCCGAGTCGCCCCCCTCCAGCGGGCCCATCGGATAGCGCAGTCCGCGAGAGTCGCACGGGTCGGACACTGTTCCGAGCGCTTCCAGCAAACCGGGGTGCGCAGCATCGGGCATCCCGGTGATGTCGTGGCGATCGAGTGTATCGGGAACCGATATCGACGATGCTGTTACTGCGGGTGCAGGCACTCCAGTTCGATCTTGGCATGGGAACCTTCATTGATACCTGAAAGTACCCGTATCCGATCGCATCTGGGTTGACGTGTCACCGAGGCGTATCAGCACAGTTCAGCCGAGATAAACCGACAATGTCGGAGCCCTGAGTGACGGTCGGGGTGTGATGTAAGCCATTGCGAATCGATGGAACCGGTTGTGGGGCAAATGCATCCAATGTAGCTGAAGGAACGATCTCATACGGATGGTGCAAATGAAGAGTTCCACACCAGGTCGCCGCTTTATCGCCACGATCGCTCTGACTGCAGCGTGAACCACCGGCGCAGCGGGGGTTGCGGGGGCTGCGCCATCCGCAGCGGAGGCGGTGCCTGTTCAGACAACACTCTCCGGAGAGTGGCAGTTCGAGTTCACCGCTACACATTACGTGACGCTATCGTGCTACTTCGAAAACCTGGACAGGGCCGATGCCGCAGGGTCATTCATGTTCACAGGAAAAGGGAAGAATGAAAAGCGGCGGAGAAGGAAGCATGAAACAAGGCGCAGGTAGCCGTTCCGCAAGGAAAGAAAGGGAAGCATTGCCGGATCGAGAAGAAATGGAAATGCTGACAAGTAAGGTTCTGATGGACGACGACGAACACCAGGTGTGGGAGCTCGCAGTAGATCTCGGCCTGCCCGATCCCGCAGGACCCGGTTCCCTCGCCGGCGAGGGTATCCACCCGATTGCACTGGCACTCGAAGACAGCGCGCACAAGATCCACGGAGTCAACCGGATTCCCTGTTTCACCGCATTCGGACCTGTTACCGCACGCGACGAGTTTGCCCAGCGCGCATGGGGTGATGGTTACGATCCGGAAGATGTCCCGGTCGAATGCAGTCTCACCGTGTACGTGACCGACGATGAACTGGACCAACTGGTGCAACTCGTCGTGGAAGATCTCGGTATGGACAAGACCGGATACTCGACTGCGGCCGGCCGAAATGTCACCGTCGGCCTTCGGCCCATCTCCTTAGCGGACCCGGAGAACAGCTTCTACCAGCACCTGGTGGATCAATACCGCAATCTGGACTCGGCGGACTGACAGCGCCGCCTAAACGTACAAGCCACCGGCCTTCCTACGTCCACATGGGTATGTAGAGGCAGTATCGTCGTTCGGTATGCACGCTGCCACGGGATAACCGCGAGAAACAGCCCTGACCGCCCTCGTGCCCGGGTCGCTGATGACCAGATGGTTCATGGCTCTTCCTGATCAGAGGCGATTCGGAAGAGCCACGAAAACCACGTCAGACAGTCTGCCGCGCCGCGGCGAGAGCGGCATCGGTGTCGGCGGTGGCCAGGTGGGCGTTGATATGAGCGCCTGCCAAAGCACCCGCCGCGGCAGAAGCACCGACCTGGGCCATCGGATCGGTGACGTTGCCCGCCACCCACACCCCTGGTACGTCGGTGCTGCCTGCTGCGCCGGAGACGAAGCGGCGGCCCATGCCGTCTGGTAGGTCCTCCATCGGCAGGCCGAGACCGTCGAGGCCGGTGGTGCGGGCCTGCATCGTGGTGGCGACCGCGAGGACGCGGCGGGCCACCACCGTGCCGTCGGTCAGCCGCACACCGGTGATAGCGCCGTCGTCGCCGGCCACGACTTCCTCGATAGCGGTGTCGACGATCCGGATATCGCGGGCGGCGAAGCGTGCCCTGGTGTCGGCATCGAGTTCGGTGCCGCGGGTGAAGTAGACCAGGTCGTCGGTCAGCTGGCGGAACAACAGCGCGTGATGGATGGAGGCGGGACCGACAGCGAGGACGCCGATGGGCTCATCACGCACTTCCCAGCCGTGGCAGTACGGGCAGTGCACAATGCCGTGCCCCCAGTGTTGCGCCAGACCGGGGATGTCGGGCAGTACGTCATGTAGGCCGGTGGCCACCAGCAGGCGCCGAGCGGTAAGGGTGTGCCCGCCGGCGAGGGTGACGGTGAAGCGCGGGTCACCATGAACAGCCGCGGCTGCCGCCGTGACGGAGGTGACCTCACCGGAGACGACCCGGCCGCCGTAGCGGCGCACCTCGTCGCGCCCGCGTGCGAGAAGCTCGCCGGGTGGGGTGCCATCCGCACCGAGCAGGCCATGCACCCCCTCGGCCGGCGCGTTGCGTGGGGTGCCGCTATCGATCACCACAACCGAGCGGCGCGACCTGACCAGCATCAGCGCACCGTTGAGACCGGCGGCGCCACCACCGACCACCACGACATCGACGGTTTCATCCGGCAGTAGCTCGGTCGCGGTTGTGGCGGACTTCGTAGACATATTTCGTTGTCCTTTTCTTCGTGTTCTTCGTGTGTCGACTCCGACAGCACCGGCCCGTGTCCGTACGCAACGGTAACCATTATTTGCGAAAAAGGCATATCATTATGTCCATGACGCAAGAAGACGACGATTTGGACGGCCTGGTACGCAAACGCATCCGCGCTCTGCGGGTGGCGCAGGGCTTGTCCCTCGAGGAGTTGGCGCACCGTGCTCGGCTGAGTCAATCCACGCTCAGCCGTATAGAGAACGGTCAGCGTCGCCTGGCGTTGGACAGCCTCGTCGTCCTCGCGCGCGCCCTGGACACGACCTTGGACCAACTCGTCGAGACCGATGCCGAAGACGTCGTCGTCGGTCCGGTGATCGACGCGGCCCGTGGACTCATGCGCTGGCCCATCAAAGGTGACCCTGGAACAGTCGTAGTGCGCCAGCGCTTGACCGAACCGCCTCCCGATAATCCCGCCCGGATGCGCGCACACCCCGGTCGCGAATGGTTTGTCGTATTATCCGGCGCTGCGAGCCTCATGCTGGGGCACCGCCGCTTCCGTGTCGAAACCAATCAGGCTGCGGAATTCCCGACAATGCTGCCCCATGCCATCGGAACCGCTGGCGGCCCCTGCGAGATCCTGTCGATCTTCGACAGCGACGCCCGTCGCGGCCATCTCCGCACCGAAAGCACCGACAGCGGCAAGGACGACCGCAACACAGACAGCTCCCGCTCATAACCGTATGTTTCGCGGTGCTCATGGGTTCGCCTGGCGCTCGGAGGCCGAGTCGATCACGGCCACCGGTCGAGTTCCCCTCGAAGGCATGTCGCCGGACCGACCGACACGGCGGGGAATCGGCGACTGACCCTATTCCGCCCACTGGGCTCATGGAGCGGCGAGGAGGAGCGCCGTGTGGCTAGTCCCGCTCCACAGGCAGACCGGCCAATTCCCATTCCAGCATGCCTTCGTCGAAGCGTTTGACCTCTCGCCCCGCCTGCTGGGCGATGTGGATCGCGTCGGGCGCCATCACGCAGTAGGCGCCCCGACAGTAGGCGACGATGTCGCGGTCGCCGGGCAGCTCGGCGAGCCGGGCAGCCAGTTCGGTGACCGGAATGCTTATGGCACCGGGAATGTGCCCGGCCTGGTATTCCTCGTGGGGTCGCACGTCGATGAGAGTGATCTCCCCGGCGTCGCGGCGGCGGATGAGTTCATCGCGGGTGACGGCGTCCTCAGGTGCGCCGAGCACGACCGCTGCGGCCACGGCGACGTCGGCCAAGTGGGCCTCGGCGACGGTTTGCACGAGCGCGAACAAGCGAGCGACGTCGGTTCCGGCCAACCGGTAGTGCTGGCGGGTGCCCTCGCGGCGCGCTTTCACCAGGCCGCCGGCCTTGAGCGATTGCAGGTTCGCTGACGCGGTGGTGAGGTTCATGCCGGTCGCAGTGGCGATCGCCTCGACGGTGTGCTCGCCCTGAGCGAGCACGTCGAGGATCTGCAACCTGCGCCCGTTGCCCAGTGCCTTACCAACACGAGCGATTTCGTCGAACAGGGCTGCCTTACGGCAGGTCGGTTCACTCACGTTTGCTTCTCCAATGCTCTTTGGAATAGCTTATTCCAAAGTTCCATAGAAAAACATCAGATGTGGCGATCGTATTCGATACCCGCTTGCCCAGCCGAATCGGCGGTACCTGGCAAGGGGGAGAGAACGCGTGAACTACCTCTTCGTCCTGCACGACCCGCCCTACGGCACCGAACGCACCTGCAACGGCATCCGTTGGGCGGCGGCAGATCTCGACGCCGGGCACGCGGTAAGGCGACTTCCTGCCCCGCCCGCACCGCAAGTGAGCCTGCGTGAACCATCGTGCGCATATCACCCGAAGAAGGAGCGAGACTGGTTAGCCCGCTGGAACATTCGCTCATAATCCACCGCCCCCACGACGGGTGCGCCCAGGTTCCCCACTGCCAGGAAGAACGCTCGTGTCCCACAGAACCATCCGTACCACCGAAGCCCCCCACTTCCCGGATATCGCCCAGGCGCAGCGTCGTGTCCTGACCGTATTGGTGTCCGCGCAGATCCTCAGCGGCGCGGGACTGGCCGCCGGGGTCACCGTCGGTGCGCTGCTGGCTCAGGACATGCTCGACTCCACCGGCTTGGCCGGGCTGCCCAGCGGGCTGTTCACCGCGGGCTCCGCGCTCGCCGCCATCATCGTGGGCCGACTGTCACAGTCTCGAGGTCGCCGCCCCGGACTGGCCGCCGGTTATCTGACCGGCGCGGTCGGCAGCCTCGGCGTCATCGCCGCGGCCGTCGCGGACAACCCGATCCTGCTGTTCTTCGCACTGTTCGTCTACGGCGCGGGCACCGCGACCAACCTGCAAGCGCGTTATGCCGGAGCCGATCTGGCCAGCACCTCCCACCGCGGCCGCGCTGTGTCCACCGTCCTGGTGGCCACCACCCTCGGCGGTGTCGTCGGCCCCAATCTCGCCGCGCCCACCGGCAGCCTCGCCCGTGCCATGGGCATCCCATATCTGGCCGGACCGTTCCTACTCGCCGCAGTGGCCTACGCCCTGGCCGCAGTGGTGCTGGCGGTGTGGCTGCGCCCGGACCCGCTGCTACTGGCGCGCGAGCTGGGCACAGCCGATCCCGTCACCGCCTCGGCCGCAACCGAGCTTCCGGCGGCTGAGGGTTCCAGCACGGGCGTCGCCGTCGGCGGTTTCGTGATGGCGCTGACACATCTGGTCATGGCGGCGATCATGACCATGACACCGATCCACATATTCGACCACGGGCACGGTACCGCCGCTGCCGGGCTGGTGATCGCCGTCCACGTCGGTGCCATGTACCTGCCCTCACCGCTGACCGGCTGGCTTGTCGACCGCTATGGTTGCCTGCCCGTCGCCGCCGCCTCCGGGGTGACGCTGCTGGCCGCGGGAATGCTCGCAGGCCTCGCGCCCGGTGACTCCATCGTCCTACTCGCGCTGGCGCTGGCGCTGCTCGGACTGGGCTGGAACTTCGGTCTCGTCACGGGCACCGCTATCATCACCAACACCGCGCCTCTGGCCACGCGAGCAAAAACCCAAGGGGCAGTGGACGTCTCCATCGCCATCGCCGGTGCTACCGGCGGCATGGGCTCCGGGCTCATGGTCGCCGCCACCAGCTACCCCATGCTGGCACTCGTCTGTGGTGTGCTCGCCCTGGCGGTCGTGCCCGCCGCGGCGCTCACTGCACGACGAAAAGACCCCGAACTCCAGAAGCCGTCATGAAGTGCAAAGCAGGAACGGTATCGACTACCGGGAAGCTACCTTCGAAGGGCTGTGTCGTCCCGGCCGGCAGGGTATCCACATCGACAAATCCCCTGCCGAGATCACGACACCGGATCTCGGCAGCTCGGTGCAGAAGTCGATATGATCCGGTTGGTCCCGTATCGCCGTGACCGAGTGGCCTCATCTCCGATCTTTCGAAATATCAAGGGGATAATCCAGTATGCGTCTTCACCTAGAGCGATTCGCCGTTGGTATCGCAGCGACGATTGTCGGTCTGGCCGGCTCTGGCACCGCCGTGGCTTACCCGAACATCTACGAGGGACTCGAGGTCGGCGAGTGCGCTCTCTACGATCGTGCGAACCAGGTCGGCCGACCAGTCGATTGCGATTCTGTGCAGGCGAATTATCTTCTGGTGGAGAAGTATCGGCTCGTGCCGGAAACCGCGGACATGGAATGCGGTGATCCGATGGTAGCGCTCTCCTACCACCATCGCACCGATGACGGCGTCCGCTCGGCTCTCTACTGCTTCGCCAACAACTTCCGGGTCGGTGACTGCTGGAACTTCACTGATGTCGAGGAAAGACATCGTGTAGCCTGCATCGCGCGTGAACCTCAAACAAGCCTCCTCACAGCGGTTTACGAAGGAGTGTCGGACGCTACCCTCTGCCACGACCAGAACACCGACGCTGTCGTCTGGAACAAGCCCCGTCTCACCGTCTGCACCACACCGAGCTAGCCCACGACCACCGGTTTCTGAACCATTGGCCGATCACAGCGATCGGATGGTGGCGGGGTAGCAGACGGCGAGCTTGTCATAGCGGGTGATGACAGCACGGTGTTGCTCGAGGTGCCCACGCACGTGACCGCTGTCATGTTCCCGGCTTACCGGCTGTCCGGTGACGGGGGTTGCGCAGACTGCGCGGTGAGGCCGTCGAGGATCAGGTCGAGTCCGTAGCCGAATTCTTCGGTATAGGAGTAGCCCGGCTGGAGTGCGTGTTCGGTGATCATTGCCGTCAGGTTCGGATATTCGTCGGTAGGCATAGTGCGCTGGATATCGCCGGTCACCGTTTCGAGTTCTGCCGAGGTAGTGACGCCCGTCACGGCTATCTCCGCACCGAGAGCGCCGACAACGGCAAGGACGACCGCAACACCGACAGTTCCCGCTCATAACCGTATGTTTCGTGTTCCAGCGATTACCGGAGGCGGACCGGCAGTTCGGTGATACCGCGGATAAGCGTGCTGCGCTGCCAGCTCGGAATGAACGCCGCATCGGCCAGCTCGAGTTTCGGGAAACGTTGCAGCAGTGTGGTAAAGGCAACGACAGCCTCTAGCCGCGCCAGCGGAGCGCCGATGCAGAAGTGGATTCCGTAACCGAACGCCAGGTGGCCGGAGGCATCTGTGGTGATGTCGAGAGTGTCCGGGTTGTGGTAGCGGTCCGGATCGTGATTGGTTGCGGCCAGCGCGACATAGACCAATTCCCCCGCAGGGATATCGATTCCGGCGATACGTACCGGTTCGTCGGTGTAGCGGACGGTGGCCCAGCCGACCGGCCCCTCGTAGCGCAGGAATTCTTCGACCGCGGCAGGTACGGCCGATAGATCGTTGCGCAGGGCGTGGAATTGGGATTTGTTGCGCAACATGGCATAGGTGCCGTTGCCGATGAGGTTGACCGTGGTCTCGTGTCCGGCGACCAGCAGCAGGAATACCATCGCGACGAGCTCTCGCTCGGAGAGTTCATCCCCATTGTCGCGGGCGTGCACCAGACCGGAAAGCAGATCATCGCTGGGGTGAGTGCGCTTCTCCGCTAACAGATCCTGCAGATACTCGGTCATTTCCGCGGAAGCCCTATCCCGTTGGTCATTCTCGACCCAGTCACTGACGAGCACCTTGGTCCATGCCTGGAATGCCTCGCGGTCGGTGAACGGCACGCCGAGCAGTTCACAGATCACAGTGACCGGAAGAGGTTGGGCGAACTCGCGGATCAAGTCGGCCTCGTCCTGTTCGGCCAGGCTGTCGGCGAGTTCGGTGGCGATCTCTTCGATACGTGGTCGCAGCACCGCGACTCGGCGCGAGGTGAATACTTTGCTCACCAGTTTGCGCAGCCGAGTGTGGTCCGGCGGATCACTGGCGAGCATATGCGCGGTGAGATCCTGGAAGTTCGGATCCGACAGCACTTCTGGATTCTTTCGTTGGAAAACCTCTCGCATTCCCTGGAAGCCTTTGCGCAGCCGTGGATCGGTGAGCGCGGTCCGTCCTTCGGCATACCCGATCACCACCCAACAGGGCGCACCGCGGGAGAACTGCACCCGATGGACCGGCCCGTATTCACGCCAACGCCGGTAGTACACCTGCGGATCGGTGAAGAAATCATCGTTCGCGTGTCTGATCGTGCTCGCGGCTTCCGTGTGCACCATGCCGCCCCAATCGTCGGTATCGAATCGAGAGTTGTTGATTGCCTTGCTATTTGATGGTGCGTGCAGTTCGGCTCGCTGTCCAGGGCATCAAGTTTGCGGGAGAGGAGCCGTGATCCGAAATGATCGCGCATGATCCAACCGGTTTCGCGGTCCGTACAGTGATGCACTGCTCGGTATCGGCGCCGATCAGCCCCCGGCCTCGGCCGACGGACTGCATTCGGCAGGATCGGAAGTGCGCACCTCGACGGTCTCGTCAGCCGCTTCGGGTCGTGTGGCGTTCTCCAGCAGGTTGCGCGTGCCTGAATATCAAGGGGAAGAATCTATCTCGAGTCGCCACCTGGGGAGGCTCACCGGTGGCAATTGTCAGCCTGGCGAGCTCGGGCACTGCCGTCGCTTACCCGAACCTCTACGAGGGACTCGAGATCGGCGCGTGCGCCCTCTACGATCGCACGAACCAGGTCGAAGGATCGGTCGATCGTGATTCTGTACAGGCGAATTATCGCCTGGTGGATAAGCATCAACTCATACCGGAAACCGTGGGCATAGACCGAGCTAGGGCCTGTGTCGAAGTTGACCGAGTCCGGACTGATGTGACCCCGCTCTTCTGCGCAACCGCTGTCATGCTCACCGGCTGTCCGGTGACGGGGGTTGCGCAGACCGCGCGGCGAGGCCGTCGAGGATCAGGTCGAGTCCGTAGCCGAATTCTTCGGTATAAGAGTAACCCGGCTGGAGTGCGTGCTCGGTGATCATCGCCGTCAGGTTCGGATATTCGCCGTTAGGCATAGTGCGCTGGATGTCGCCCGCCACCGTTTCGAGTTCTGCCGAGGTTTTGAATGGCAAGTTGATCTCCTGCAGAACGAACCCGTAGACATAACTGTCCAGCACCGACAGGGCGTGTGCGGACATCGCGATGGAGAACCCGGCTTCCCGCAGTGCGCCGATCGCCGAGTCGTGATGGCGCAACGTCGCCGGACCGGGATTGGCTCGCGACTCCATCAGCCCGACCGCCCATGGGTGTCGTTGGAGCGCGGCACGCACCGACACCGCGCGTTCCTGTAGCGCCGCACGCCACTCGGCGCCGGGTTCCGGTCTGGCGATCTCCTCGAAGACTGCGTCGACCATACCGTCGAGGATCTCGGCCTTGTTGCTGACGTGGTGATACAGCGACATCGCCTCGACTCCGAGCCGATCGGCGACTTTACGCATGGTCAGCGCTTCCACCCCTTGCTCGTCCGCCACGGCGACCGCGGCGGCCAGCACACGCTGTTTGGTGACCGGAATCCGATATCCCGCGCTCGTGTCCGTCATCTCACCTTTCCGCGTCTTCTCGCACCGGCTGAACTCCTTGACAACCTTACTCCATAAGCTTACCTTACTGAATAAGGTTGCCTTATGGCATAAGTCTGAATGTGAGAGTGATCCGCTCATGACCTCTGACCAGTACATCCAGCCACGTAACGGCGCACAGCCCTATCGGGTCTGTATCGTCGGCGCCTCGGGGAAACTCGGGCAATACATGATCGAACACGCCCTCGACCGCGGCTACGAGGTCGTCGGCGTATGCCGCGAGCGCAGCGTCGGCAAACTGGACCGGTTCGCCGACCGGATACGCATCGTGCCGGGGCAGACCAACGATCCCGAGGTCATTGCCAGGGCGGTCGATGGCTGCGACGGTGTACTCACCGTGCTCGTCCCCTGGGGTATGCGGCACTACTCGTCGGGCACGGCTCAGGCAGTGCTCGATCACGCCCGCCCGGACGCGCGGCTGATCTTCTCCTGCGGCTGGCACATCACCCGCGACGGACAGGACCAGTACACCCGCACTTTCCGCGCGATGGTGAAGATCTTCGGATGGGCCGGGCGCGCTGTGCGCATGGTCGATGTGGACGACCAGGTCGAGGCTTGCCGCCGGATCTTCGCCAGCGATACCCGCTGGACCGTCGTCCGCGGCAGTGATCTCGAAGAAGGTCCCAGCCAGGGATTGCCGATCTGGCGGGAACATGTGGGTGATCCCGCCCTGGCCGACAACCTGACCCGGCGAATCGACTTCGCCCTGTTCATGGTGAACGCCCTGACCGACGACGACCTCATCCAGCAAGCCCCCGCGATCGTCGGCTGCCATACCCCAGCAGCGCTCGCGCGCACCACTTCGAGGTGATAGGGAATCAGCAGCCCGCCGAACGCGGGCCAGGTCCAGCCGGCACCGCACACACCGGTCGGCACCGGGCTGAACACGGCATCATGATGTCAGCAGCCCGCGTAATCGCTCTCGTTCTCCATGGCGCAGGCACGCGATGGAGTGAACTTTCCGGCTGTCAGGCGCGGAACGCGGAGGCGATGATGCCTGGCAGCCGGAGCCAACTCGGCTTGCCCGCATAGCCGGTCAGCTTCTGCGAGGTCCGCGTAGCACTCTTGGCGGTGACGAACCAGGCCGGCTTCGGTGAGAGCGCGAACTCGCCGTTGACCACCGAACGCGGGAAGGGTCGGAACGGCCCGCTGAGCACGGCACGTTCGGGGCTGTCGATCAGATGAGTGTTGTGCACCGAACCGATACCGCTGCCGACAGCCTCGAGCGTGTGGCCGGGGTAGGCACCCCACGGAAGACCTGGGATCAGGAATCCCATGGCGCTCCAGACATTGATGCCGATCGTCCCGTAACGGAGATCCGCGATCGCCTCGTCGAAATCTCCGCCCATGGCCGCGCGGTCGGCGGGCGCGACGATGAGACTCGCGCCGAGAGTGCCGTCGAGCTGTTCGTTCGCGAAAGCTACCGCAGCGCGCAGGAAGTCGGCACCGGTGCCGGGTACGGTGGTGTGTCCGAGCACCGGAGCGAAGTACTCGGTGGTGAGCAACTCCTGCGAGGTGGATTCGTCGACCTCGACCAGCAACCGTCCCGCATGACGTTCGGCGGCTGGATAGGCCTGCTCGGCCAGCCCCATCTTGCGTTCGCTGCCCGGGTACCACGGAGTGCGATCGGGGAGCGTGCTGAGCACAGCGCGAAGTTCATCGAGGAATTCCGCGCGCTGCTCCCAGTCGCTGCTGAGGATCAACGCCTGACCCGCGATGCAGTTGTGGCCCGCGTTGTGCAGCCGCTGGGTCGCGACATGTTCGGCCTGGTAGCGCAGATCTGCTTTCGACCACCGGCCGGGAACCACGATGATCGGTGAAACCCCGCCGAGTTCACTGGTGATCTCCTTGGTCAGCAGTGGTGTGCCCGCGGCCCGCCGAGCCTGCGCGTCCGCCCCGACGCCCCAGACGATCGCATCATGGGTGACGCCACTGCCGGTGATGTGCACATGCGTGATCGCGCGGTGTCGCGTCAGGTAGCCGCCGACCGCCGCCCCACCATTGACGATGCGCAGGGCACCGAATTCGATGAGTGGCGCGAACGCCTCCTGCAGTACCGGGAGCAGGGTCGCGAAGGTCGGATTGAGTTTGAGGATGCTGACCCGGTTGTACGCCACCAATTCGTATAACACGTCCAGCGGCCCGATGGAGCTGACATTGCCCGCACCGAGAACCAGGCCGACCTCCGCGCTCTGCTCGGCCTGTTTCGCACCGAGTCCGGCCTCGGCGCGAACCTGCTCCGGGGTGACCCCAGGCGGCATCCAGATCTCGGCGGAGAAGCCGTGCAGCAGCAGTGCCTCTTTCGCATCGGCGGGGAGAACTTTCAGTGTGGTCCGCCCACCGGGCGCTGTTCCGGTTCTCAGCTCGTCCACAGTCGATCTGCCCGCGGCGATCAGGGTGAGTGTGCGGGCTACCGCATTGAAGTTCGCCATGGTGACGTAGGGGCCGGACATCCATTCCTCGCCCTCCCACGACCCGGCGGGCAGATGTTTGGCGGCGGCAGCAGCCTGCGCCCAGCGGGTGGCATTGGCCTTGATCGAGGCATGTGTGCGTTCGATCAAAGCGGCGCGGTCGGGGAGCGTGCGGCGCGACCACTGCTCGGCACCACGCTGCAATTGCTCGATCGCGCGATCCAGCCCGGCGATCTCGGCATCGGATAAGACCTCGTCGGAGCCGGTGAGCTGTGGGGCTGTAGTCATGGGTACTCCCTCTGCGCGGATCAGAAAATCGGTGCGAACGGATAATTTCAGTGTCACCGGAGGTGGCCGGTTGTGGCGACGGGCACATGCCGCCACTTCGAAGACCATCATTGTGCCCGGGCACAATGGACGCTAGGTTGATGGTAGTGACTCCAGACACACATTTCGAGCGCCCCCATCTCCTGCGGAAGTTGCAGGTGGGGTTGACTGCGATCTCCGAAATGGTGGCTACCAGAATCGAGCGTGATGAGCAGGACTACGGTGATGCCGCGCTCGGTCATACCGAGTTGACCACACTCGTGGCCGACAACCTCGCGGCATTACTGGACGCCATCGCAGGCACCCCATACTCACTCGAACCTGCTCGCAGAGCTGGAAGGCTCAAGGCTGAACGCGGGATCCCACTGGACAGCCTGTTGCATGCTTATCGCGTCGCGGGATTGACATTCTGGGAAATCATCGTCGATCGTGCCGAACAGGACGACCATCCCGCCCTGCCTCAGCTGTCCACTCGGGTATGGGCCACTGTCGACGAATACTCCGTCGCCGCGGCCGATGCCTATCGGAGCGTAGTCGGCGCCGGGGACGAGCAGTCCGAGCAGCGGTTGTTGCGAGTACTGCTCGATGCCGAACTGCCCCACACACAGCGCGAGTACTTGTGCGGCAGGTTGCGGCTGCCTGCCCGGGGCCCGTTCGTCCTCCTGGTCGGCGATGTTCGTCTCGCCGCGGTCGGAGTGACCACTGTCCGGACTTCGCTCGCCGACGACCAGGTAACCTTGGCTGCCGGATCTCAGGCCGCGCTCGATCGCGCTCTGCGCGCCGTGCGGACACGAGCCGGTGCCAGTAGACCGTTCACCGATCTCGCCTCCGCTCCCGCAGCCCTGCACCAGGCACGCCTCGCGTTGCGGTGCCTGACCCCGACGGACAGCGGAATCCACACCTACGCCGCATCGCCGATGCGGGCCTTGATCGCGGCCCATCCCGAACTCGCCGCGGACGTCCTCTCGGAAACGCTCACCGCATTCGACCGGCTCCGCCCACACGATGCCGATGCCCTCGTCCAGACCGCCTTGGCCTGGTATGAGCTCGGCGGTTCGACCTCGGCGGTCGGCGAGCGCTTGCACCTGCACCGCAATACTGTGTTGCACCGTCTCAAGCGGATCGAGCAGCTCACCGGTGCCGCGTTCGCCGTGCCTGCCGATACGGCATTGCTGTATCTGGCACTGCAAGCACGGCTGCTCCAGGTATCCGACGAGCAGTCCTGATCGACCGTATTATTACGGCGACGACTTCCTGACCAGACACGATCTGGTCTTCACTCACCCGGCGGGAGTCGAGGATCTGCACTTCGACGCGATTTCGACCTCGGTCGGCTATGAAGCACTGCGCGAGGAGCGCGATCTATTCATCGTGCGAGGCGTCTATATCCATCAGATCCATAGCGTTTCTCGGGGCCACCCCTCGGGCGAAGGGCCTGCCTTGCTCCGGATTCGCGCAACCGGCCGGACTCGTGGTGAGCACTCCCTCGACCTGCGACACCAGGGGAGCGGCGAGACCAGTGAGGCCGATAAGGCCATGGGGACCGAGAGTTTCCTCGATCATCTCCCTGGTGAGTACGCCGAGTTCGATGGCGACGTCAGCGACGGAGCGCCCGGTCCGCAGGGCCTGTTCTGCGATCCGTGCGCTGGCCGCGTAACCGATGTGTGGGGTAAGGGCTGTCACGATACCGACCGAGCGGCGGACACCCTGCGCGAGATGCTCCCGATTAGCGGTGATCCCCGTGACGCACTTCGTCGCCAAAGTGTCGGCCGCGGCGGTCAGATGTGCGGTGGTGCGCAGCATGCCGTAGGCGATGATGGGTTCGAAGGCATTGAGCTGTAGTTGCCCTGCCTCGGCTGCCATGGTCACGGTCAAGTCGGTGCCGATGGCCTCGAACGCGACTTGGTTGACGATCTCCGGAATCACCGGGTTGACCTTCCCCGGCATGATCGACGACCCTGCCTGCACCGGCGGCAGGTTGATCTCGCCGAAACCTGTTGTGGGGCCAGAGGACATCAACCTGAGGTCATTGCAGGTCTTGGATAATTTGACCGCCACTCGTTTGAGAATCCCGGAGACCTGGACGAAGGCGCCGCAATCCTGCGTTGCCTCGATCATGTTGGCCGCAGGAGTGACGAATTCGCCGGTGAGCTCGGCCAGCTGGGCACAGGCCAGCACCGGATAGCGCGGATGGCCGTTGATCCCGGTGCCGATAGCGGTGCCACCGAGATTGCTCTCGCACAGCAGGGCGATACCCTCTTCCAGCCGGGCGCAGTCCTCCCTGACCATGACAGCGAAAGTGCCGAACTCTTGGCCGAGTGTCATAGGGACGGCGTCTTGCAGCTGGGTGCGGCCCATTTTGATGACGTCGGCGAATTCGGCTGCTTTGACACTGAAGGCATTCGCGAGCCGCAGCAGCGCGGCGACGAGTTCCCTGATATGCCGCACGACGGCGAGCCGGACAGCGGTCGGATAGATATCGTTGGTGGACTGACCGAGGTTGACATGGTCGAGCGGGTCGAGCTCGGTGTAGTTCCCGCGCGCGTAGCCGAGCAGTTCGAGCGCGCGGTTGGCGATGACCTCGTTCACGTTCATATTCGTCGAGGTGCCCGCGCCACCTTGGAGCGGGTCGATCGGGAATTGGTCGTGCAGCGCACCGGATCTGATCTCCGCGCAGGCCGCGTCGATCGCGTCGGCGCGGCGCGCGTCGAGGATGCCGAGTTCGCGGTTGGCACGGCAGGCGGCTTGTTTTACCGCGGCGAGTGCGGTGATGAGCGCGGGGTAACGCCCGATACTGTCGCCGGTGATGGCGAAATTGTCCAGCGCGCGTGCGGTGTGGATACCCCAGTAAACATTACCGGGCACCGTGCGGGTGCCGAGCGAGTCTCGTTCGGTTCGCGTGTTGTCGGTCATCACAGGCTCCGGGCATTCGAGGCGGGTTTGTGGGCGGGGGCCGAAAACGGTGGGGTGGGATCGGATAGTTCACCGAGCAGATTGGTCGTCATCCAGTCCCGCAGTTGCCGACCGGAGAGCCCTAGTTCGACGAGATGGGCCAGTTTGGCGAGGGCCGCTTCTCTGGTCAGATCACCCCCGCCGATCACACCCGCGTCCAGGAGGGCACGTCCGGGCTGATACCGCTCCAGATCGACCGAGCCACGGTCGCATTGGCTGATCACGACGATCGGTGTGCCGCGTCGGGTCGCCGCCCGGATCGTCTCGATTATTTCGTCGCCGTGCGGCATCGTGCCGGAGCCGTAGCATTCCAGGACGAGACCGCCGGGGTACTGCCGGATCGCGGCGGCGAGCAGATCGGCGTGCAGGCCGGGAAATACCGTCAGCAAACCGACCGGCAGCCGGGGTATGGTGCCTGTTCGCCGCGGCAGCACTACTGGGGGAGCGGCGGGCGGAGTGCATTTCCTCGCGCTGGTGAAGCCGGCGTAGTCCGCGCAATCGCGTTTGCTGGCTCGTACGGCGGGATGCACCGCCGAGCCGAATGCGAGGTAGGTCCCAGGAGCCGGGTGCAGGGCAAGCACATCCAATGCCAGGTGCAGATTGGATTGGGCGTCACTGCCCGGCCTGCCGAAGGGGATCTGGGCACCGGTCAGCACCACGGGAATAGCGAGATCACGCACTTCGAATGCTATGCGGGCGCCGATATAGGCCATGGTGTCGGTGCCGTGAATGACGATCACACCGTCCAGGGGCGCTGATCCGGTGCTGGATCGCACCCATTCGGCGATCCGGCAGGCGGTGCCGGAATCGGCGGTGGCACTGTCGATGACGCGCTCGGATTCGGTGTAGTGGAACTCGACCGACAGGTTCTCCGACTCCTCGAATAACACGACCGAGGATGCGATATCCGCATCGATTCCCGCTCGAGGTTCCATACCCGCACCCCGGTCGGTCATGCCGAAAGTTCCTCCGGTGTAGAGGATCGCGGCGCGTAGCACTGTGCGGGGAAGCGTCGTCTCGATCATACGTCCCGTGCTTCCGCTTCGGTCGGGTCCATCACGGTGAGCACAGCCGGGCCGAGCCGTCCCCGCACCCGGAACCATCCCGCGACCATGGCCGCGGCGACGACGCAGAACACCGCGAGCGTGATCCGGCCGATTTCGTCGTCGAAGAACATCAGCAGGACTACACCCACCAGGAAGCCGAGGGTCATGATGTTGAGTACCGGCGCGAACGGCAATCGGAAGTCCGGTCGGCGGTATTCGCCCTGCTCGGATTTCCGCACGAATATCCAGTGACAGATCATGATCGAGGCCCAGGTGCCGACGATGCCGAGCCCGGCCAGATTCAGCACGATCTCGAACGCTTTCTGTGGCATGACCAGATTCAGCACGACACCGGCGATGCCGACGGAACTGGTGATCAGGATTCCACCGTATGGAACGCCGTTCCGATTCATTCTGGCGGCGAAGCGGGGCGCCGTCCCGGCCACGGCCATCGACCGCAATGTGCGGCCGGTGGCGTACAGACCCGCGTTGAGACTCGACATCGCGGCGGTAAGCACGACCAGGTTCATGACATTGCCCGCGTGTGGGATTCCGATCGAACTCATCACGGTGACGAATGGACTCTCGGTGGGGGAATACGCCGTCCAGGGCAACAACAGCGTGAACAAGATCACCGAGCCGGCATAGAACAGGATGATCCGCCACATGATGGAGTTGACCGCCTTCGGCACCACGGCCGCCGGGTCATCGGATTCACCTGCCGCGACGCCGATCATCTCCGTTCCGCCGAATGCGAAGACCACTCCGAGCGCGATAGCAAGCATCGGTGCGAGTCCCTGGGGGAACAAGCCGCCGTTATCGGTGATCGTGGCGATACCGGGGACATTCCCCTCGATCGGGGTGCCGGTGATGATGAACACCAGGGCCACCACCATGAAGGCGATGATGGTGCCCACCTTGATCAGCGCGAACCAGAACTCCATCTCGCCGAACAACCGCACCGATACGACATTGAGCCCGAGCACCACCGCCAAGGCAATGAGCGCGAGGACCCATTGGGGTATGGAGACGAACATCGACCAGAAATGCGCGTACAGCGCCACAGCGGTGATATCGGCGACCAGTGTGGTCGACCAATTCAGGAAGTACAGCCAGCCGACCGTATAGGCCCCGCGCTCGCCGAGGAATTCCCTGGCATAGGAGACGAACGCACCGGACGAGGGCCGGTGCATCACCAGCTCACCGAGCGCACGCACCACCATGAACGTGAAGATGCCGCACACGATGTAGACGATGGCCAGCGACGGCCCGGCCAGCGCCATCCTGCCACTGGCACCGAGGAAAAGTCCGGTGCCGATGGAGCCGCCGATCGCGATCATCTGCATATGGCGCTTGCTCAGCTGTTTCTGATAGCCGACATCACCCATATCGAGCGTCGTCGCCGATGTCCGGGTGGCCGAGTGGGCCGAGTGGGCCGAGAGATCGTTGCGGTGCGTCATGAAGACCTTCCTCGAGCCGCACGCAGCCGCCAGGGCAGCACCACTCGTCCGAGTGAATACCACAAAGCTGTTATGCGGTCAGGCTGTAAGACAGCCAGACAGTAATCCGGGTCACATCGGCATGTCAAGGCTGGGTAACCCGATCCGGATACTCGCTGGAACGAGCGTTTTGACGCCCCAGCGGCAGATCTCCATACTTAGGTACGTGACAGTCGAAGAAGGCCGGGTGCAGCGCGTCGGCGCCACAGAAGCGGTCTTTCGCCGGCTGAAGGATCTGATCCGAAGCGGTGAATACGCGATAGGCGACCGCCTGCCCGCTGAGCTCGCCTTGGCCCAGCAATTCGGCGTCAGCCGTCCGGTGGTCCGCGAAGCACTGCACGCTTGCGCGATCCTGGGTCTCACCGAGACGCGCACGGGTCGGGGAACTTTCGTCATCGCCGAGAAAGAGAACGCGCAGCTCACCTTCGCCGGTGTCCGTGCGGGAGACCTCATCGAGGCACGTCAGCTCGTCGAGGTCCCCACCGCGGGGTTCGCGGCGCAACGCCGCACCGAAGCCGATCTACGGAACCTCACCGAGATACTCGGCAAGCTCGCACTGGCCACCGATGCCCACGAGTGGGTTCGCTACGACGGCGAACTGCATATCGCGATCGCGGAGGCCAGCGGAAACAAAATGTTGACCGTCATGGTTGCCGATACCCGCCGCGCGCTCGACCCGCAATCGGAATTCCTCAATCTGACCCAACACCGCCGCGCCGATTCCGATCGGGAACACGAAGCCATCGTCCGAGCCATCGAAGCGGGCGCACCGGAGGACGCGCGCCGCGCGATGACCGAACACCTGGAGCGGGTGGCGGAGACGATAGCCCGCATCGGCGAGTGAGTGTATGCGACCGGAATGCCCGCACCTGAGTGCGGTGCGGCGCGGGAGCTTCAGGGAATGGTTTGTCCGGCAACGCAGGCGGGCGGAGCGTTTCCTCGTACAAGGGTTCCGGCGGAAGCGGAAAAGGCATGGAGTACAGGGGGACTGCGCGCTCTAGACTGATCGAGTGATCATGATCGGGTCCAAGGCGAAAGATTTGCCCGCACCTGCCCACATTGTCTGGAAGTCGCTGGTGGAGCCGAAACAACCGAATGCTCGACAGTGGCTGGCCCTACTCGAGGACGAGGTGGAGCCCACGGTCTTGGCGGCCGTGGAGCCTGCGATGGTGCTGTGGTCCTCCTTGTGGCCGAACCGGCCCCACGATCGAGTGCGTTTCGATCTGGAAGCCCGAAAGTCGAGCACGCTCCTACAGTTCACGGTGCTGGCGGAGGAGCCGGCACCGGATGAAGGCATGACCAGGCACCTTCGATACCGGATCGCCGAACTGTTGTTCTCCGGCCTCCGCTCTTCCTACGGTCAGTAATCCGCTGTTACGAGATTTGCGCCAGAGCCTTTCGAGGTCGAGAAGCATCCTCATCTGCGGTAGACGCGGAATCGAACAGGCGCGATGCCTGTCGATGTTCGAAGTCGTGTGCGCATGCCCCGGCAGCGGCTGAACTCCGGGGCGGGATTCGAGTCGAGTTCTCGTCGGGTGATGGCTCAGTCGGGTAGGCGAACCGGCATCAGTACATAGATCAGACCCTCGTGGCGCTCAACGTCGGGTTCGCGATCGGCCGCACGCAGAATCGCTGCTCTGGTCGGTCCGTTCAGGGCGATCTCTACGATCTCGGCATGAGCGGCGGTCAGTCCCTCGAGTAGGTAGCGGGGGTTGAAGGCGATGGTCAACGGTTCGCCGTCGAACTCGCAACCGATGGACTCCTCTGCGCTGCCTTCGTTGTCGCCCCCGGCGGACAAACGGGCCGTGGTTGCGGCGAAGGTCAAACGAACCTGCGTTCCTCTGAGCGAGAGTAGTGACACCCGTTTGATCGCGTCGATCAGCGGGGCGGAACGTATGCGGGCGGATGCGGTGTGGGTGGTTTCGAGGTAGCGCTGGTATGGCGCGTAGGGCATGTCGAGCGTGCGCATAGTGTGGTGCTGGTCGTCGGTCGCGAGCCCCAGGATTGTTTGCCCTGGAACACTGGCGATTTCGATTCTCGGTCCCGCGAGCGTCTTGCTCGTCTCTGCCAGCGCGCGGGCAGGCACGAGCATGCTGGTTGGTCTCGAGTTGCCCATCGTGGTCACAGGCTCCCAGCCGAGCTCTCGGATCGCGATGCGGAACCGGTCGGTGCTCACCAGCCGCAGGAACGAGGGATGGAATTCGATGTTGATCCCGGTCAGCATGGGCAACGTGTCGTCGCGTCCAGCGGCCACGACCACCTGCGCCACGGCATCGCGCAGGTCTGAATGATCGACAGCGCCGACCGCTGCAGGTGAGGGCGGGAGGTCTGGGTAGTCCTCGACAGCCATCAGCGGCAAGGCGAATCGCGACGGACCGCAGACGATCTCGAGGCGATCCCCGTTGTCGGACAATTCGACCGGCCGTGGGGGGAGGGCTTTCGCGATATCAGTGAGCAGTCGCCCCGATACCAGTGCAGCACCAGGCTCGTCCACCACTGCACCGGTGATCGTGGCGTGCGAGGAGATCTCGTAGTCGAAACTGGCGACCGATACCGAGTCCAGTTCCGCTCGTAGCCGAATGCCCGCGAGCACGGGGATCGACGGGCGCCGAGGTACTGTTGGCCCGACCACGGACACCGCAGCAACGAGACGGTCGCGGTCTACACGGAGTTTCATCGGGTTTCCTCCTCGTCGGGAGTTCGATGTTCCAGGCGTCGGTGCAGTGCACTGGCCCGAGCGTGCGCGGCTTGCTTGGAGCGATGGCCGAATGCCTCGGCGATCCAACTCCAACTGTTGCCGTGTTCGCTGGCTGCCCGCATCAGACCCAGTTCCAGCCGATCCAGATCGGTCCGCGCGACCGACAGCAATATGACGCAGGCGTAGACCACGTGGTGCGGTAGCTCTACTCCGTCGTTATCCAATCGGTTCAGTACTCCGCGCACGATCGCCGCAGGGTCGTCACGGGGTGCTTCGTTCGGCGATGACGATGTGGCTTGCAACCACTCGTCGAGCATCGCCGCCTCCGGCCGTTCGGGATCGGGCATGCCCCGAGCATACTCCACCGTCAAAATATTTTTGACGGTACATGACTGGTTCGGCCCCGCCGACCATCCGGGGTAGGCACGTTGGGTCCATATCTGAGAAATCTGGTGCTCAGCGAATCATGTTCTCAATGAAGGTGATTCGTACTGTGTCCGACCGCCGTTACCCCCTTCTGACGCATTCCGGAACCGCAGGTTGCATGCTGCGGTTTTAAAACTGCAAGAGGCTATTCGAATGATCAGTGATCCTGGGCTGTTCCCGTGGGGTCGGCCAAGATACGCCGGAAACCGGCAACCAGTGATCTCGAGTTGAACTTGCCGCAGGTGAGGTGCTGAGGTGGATCGGCGTCGGCTGCTCGACCAGGGGCAGCGATGCGCAAACGCAGCTGGAGGCCCGATCTTGTGTCACCGTCCGCAGTGGACTTTCTTCGCGTACCCGCTCGGATCGGTCAACGGCGCACCCGATAGCGCAGGTGAAGCACCCCGTTACCCTGAATCACCACGTCAGGATCCTCCAACAGGTGCTGCGCGTGGACCGACCCGAAGTAGCGCTTGCCGGACCCGAACACGACGGGTACGACGTCCATGCGCACCTCGTCGACCAGACCTGCGGCAAGTATCTGGCCACCGACGTCGCCAGCGGCGACCTCGACCATACGGTCACCCGCAAGCTCCTGCGCCTTGGCCACGGCTGCCTCGACGCCGTCGACGAAGTGAAACGGCGCCTCGAGGTCCCAGCCCTCGGGCTCCGGCCGGTGTGTCACGACGACCACGTGGTCGATCCCGCTCGGAGGCTTCCCGTCCCAGCCGTCCGTCAGGTCGAAGACGTGGCGGCCTGCGATTGTCACCCCGATCTGGTCCCAGTACGCCCGGGTGTAATCGTAGGAGGTCTGCGACACCTTCACCTCGCCGCTCTCGTCCAACGGGACGTCACCGCTGGACAACCAGTCGAACAGCGGCCCGGGCTGGTCATTCTCGTCCGCGACGAAGCCGTCCACCGACACCGAGCTGTACATGACCACCTTGCCCACGGGGCTCTCCTTTGCTTTGGGGTGCCCCCAAATTAGCGTGTCGTGAGCTGTCGTTCTTGTAAGAAATCAATCGGCAGGCAGCGGCCAGCCGTCCAGCGCGTGGCCGGGATGTTCGCGCAGGAACCGCCGCCGGACTTCGATGTACCGGGTCGGCGTGAACCCGGTGAACGCCCGGAACTCGTGGCCGAAGTGGGCCTGGTCGAAGTAGCCTGCGCCAGCGGCGAGGTCGCCCCAGTCGATCGGTTCGGCGGGGTTGATCGCGAGCACGGTGGCGGTGAAGCGGTAGGTGCGGGCCAGCCGCTTCGGCGTGACGCCGATGAGTTCCTTGAACCGCTGTGCCAGATGAGTGCTGCTGACACCGGCTGCCACACTCAGGCCACCGATTGCCGCAGCCCCGCTGGTCGCCGCGATGACGCTGCTCGTATGGCGGACCAGCCTCAGGCCGGCGGTCTCGCGCAGCCGTCGCATCAGCTCCTCCTCGAGCAGCGTCAGCATCTCGTGCGGTCCGTCCGCCGCGGCCAGCCGGTCTCGCAGCTCAGCAATGGCGGGCCTGCCCCAAACCTGTTCTACCGTCACCGGCCGGTCACACAGCTCGGCCGCGGGCATCGGCAGGAACGGCGCCGGCCCCCACGGCTTGAAGTGCACGCCGACGGATCGGGTCCGGAGTGGGTAGCCGAACTCCAACGCGCGGGTGGGCATGGTGACCACGCAGCCATCGGCGTACTCGGCCGTCTCGATGTCAGTGCCTGCGCGGATGCGAAACGGCGCCCCGAGGTTGACGATGAGCAACGCCGCGGGCATCGGCGGCAGCGTCAACCGGGCGTACGGCGACGTGCCCTCCAGGTAGTAAAGGTCGTCGATCAGCCCGTCCAGCGGCGGTCGCGGCACTCTGGACACGTACTCCATGCCCACAGCATCGCCGACGCCGCGTCGGCATCGCGCGCCGGGATGGTCCGCTCGCGACAATCGAGGGTTTCGAGAATCCGGGTCCGGCCATGGATGTCGGTGGCTCATGGCAGTGTCAGCAGCACGACGATATTCGAAATCATGCCCAGCGCCGAGAGTTGGTTCTCCATCCCGTCCAGGTAGTTGCGGGTGATCTCAACCTTGCGGCCATGGAAGATGGCGGGCCCTGGGTCGCGGGTTATCGTGCGGAAAGAACCTCGCCGAAGCTGCAGGGCTGCAATCGAAGGAGACCATCCATGACCGCCGAGACCGTCCTCCTCATCTCCGGTTCACTACGGGCTGCCTCCACGAACAGCGCAGTCATTCGGACTGCCGCTGCGCTGGTCGGTGCCGACGCGAAGGCGCACGTCTATACCGAACTCGGGGCCCTGCCGCATTTCGATCCGGATGTAGAAGCAGTTCAGCCGCCCGAGATCGTCAACGAGTTGCGTCGCGCCATCGATGCCAGCAGCGCAATGCTCATCTGCACCCCTGAGTATGCGGGAAGCTTGCCGGGAACGTTCAAGAACCTGCTCGACTGGACCATAGGAGGCAACGAGGTCGCCGGCAAGCCGACCGCCTGGATCAACGCGTCGGGCAACGCCACCAAAGCCGCCGGCGCCCACGCCATGCTCCGCACTGTGCTGACCTACACCGGCGCGAATATCGTGGAAGAAGCCTGCCGCCACATCCCCATCGGCCGAGCCGATATCGGCCCCGATGGCGAAGTGGCGACCCAGGCGCGACGTGATGAGATTCAGGAAGCTTTCCAGGCGCTGCTTACCTTCAGCCGAACCACTGTTCAGGAGTTGTGAAACGGCTGTCGGTGTATCACTGAACCAGGGTCCACCGGCCACATTTCCTGCGGCCGGTGAACATCGAACATTTCCGGATAGCGGTGTGTCTCGGTCATGGTCCAGACCATGCCGGTAACCCGGCCCGCCGGAAGCGGCGCCGGAGTCGGTATTGATCGAGCGGCGTCACGAACGGGCCAGCATGGTTCGCGCTGCACGAATCTCCGGAATTCCGATCACCCGTGCGGCGAGCAGGAATACCGCTGTGCCGACGGTGGCTCCTGCGGTGAGGGTGATGAGCTGTTCGATGGTCGGTGCGCCGATTGTCCGGTGGGTGAGTACGATCGCGGCCAGTCCGCCTGCACCGGCGAGGACGGTCGCCCACATGACGCGGTGGACTGTGGTGGCAACGGCGGAGAACCCGAGCAACCCGTACCGGCGACGCAGCAGTATGTGCCCGGTCACCGCACCGGCCACATAGGAAAGCGAGCTCGCGACGCTGAGCATCACGATCACAACGTCGCTGGTCAGGACAGTCGCTGCCAGCGCGAGGATAGCCACTTTGGTCACCACCATGACTATGTTGATCACTGTGGGAGTGCGAGTGTCGTTATAGGCGTAGAACACTCGCATTTGCAGCATGACCAGCGCGAACGGCGCGAGCCCGAATGCCGAACACGCCACTGCCGTACCGATCAGCCCGGCGGCGTCGGCATCCACCCGACCGGTGAACGCCACCGCGGCGAATCCCGGACCCAGTAGGCTCATTGCCATGGTGACCGGGATCAACGCCACAGACAGGTAGCGGGCACCGCGGGAGAGATCGGTGATCACCGCGGCATGATCGCCGATAGCGGCGGCGCGGGAGATGCGTGGCATCAGCACCGTCAGTACGGAGGCGGCGAGAATGCCGTAGGGGACCTGGAACAGCAGTTCGGCGTAGGTGTGGATGGAGACGCCACCGTGGTCGAAAGCGACCCGCATGGTTACCGCGACACCGATCTGGCTGATCATGGCATACACCAGCAACCACCCCATGATCGGCAGTCCGGAGCGGACCGGATGCCATGTGTACGGCAGTGGTCGCACTCGCCAACTCCACGCGAAACCGTTGCGCCGCAATGCCACGACAATCCAGGCGGCTTGCCCCACGATCCCCGCGGTCGTACCGATCCCGATGGTCAGCACCTGTGCGGTAGTCATGGAGGTCGGCGTCAGGGTTACCGGTCCCGGAAGCAGAGCGAACAGCCCGAACGTGGCCAGCACGATCACATTGTTGACCACCGGCGCCCATGCCGCGGTGGCGAAGCTGTCGCGGACATTGAGCACTGCGCTGACGACGACCGACACCCCGTAGAAGAAGATCTGTGGCAACAGTAGATATGCCAACCAGGTGGCAAGGTGGCGTTGTTCTGGGTCGGTCACGAACACCCGAACGATCAGCGGAGCGCACGCTACGGTGAGCGCGGTGACCACGGCCGACCCGAGCACCGCGGCGACCATCACCCGCTGAGTGAACTCGCGGGACCGCTTGCGACCCTGGCGTCTAGCCCTGGTCAGAAAGGGGACGACAGCGCTGGCCAGGACGCCGCCGAGCAGCAGTTCGTAGAACATGTTCGGCAGATTGTTCGCACCGTTGTAGGCGTCACCGACCGCCGCGGTCCCGAGCACCGCGGCCACCACTATCGTTCGAGCGAACCCCGAAACCCGACTGACGACGCCGGCTAGAGCCATATGCCCGCCTGCTCGAGCGAGGCCTGCGGCATCCGTACGCCCTTCGCCGCCAATTCCTTTCAACTTGACCGCATCGACGGTGGCGCGCGGTAGTCGTCGGATCGGCAATGGCTGTGTCGCAAAGCTGCCGTAGTCGTGCAACACGTCCCCCTCATCGCATGGTTGGTTTCGCCCCGTCCAGGTTACGGATGCGGTTCAACGGTCAGTCCGGTTGACATAGTCCTGCGACCAGGAGCGTGACCAGTCGGCGCGGATCGTAGCGGGTGTCGTTTTCGGCGCCGATACAGAGGTTTCCGATGCCGCGCATGAGCTGGTAGGCGTCGAGGCCGGAGCGGATCTCACCGGAAGCGGTGGCAGCATCGAGGAGTTGGGTGCACACCGGCAGGAGGCGGTCGAGGAAATAGGTGTGCAGTGCCTCGAAGCCCGCGCTGTCGGTCTGCAGCGCTGCCGCGAGGCCGTGCTTGGTGACCAGGAAGTCGACGAACAAGTCGGCCCACTGCGCGAGGGCAGCATGGGGGGTCGGACCGGCCGTGAGCAGAGCGGGCCCAACCTCGGCGCATGCTTCGACCTGGTGGCGGTAGACGGCGATGATGAGGTCTGCCCGCGTGGGGAAGTGGCGGTAGATCGTGCCCATTCCGACGCCTGCCTCGGCGGCGATATCGCGTACCGGCGCTTCCGCATCGAAGACCTCACCCGGGTACTGGACGGATTCGACATCCTGGAAGTCGCTGTACCAGGTCTCGCCGGGCGCATCGACCGTGACCGGATCGCCGTAGCCGGCCATTCGTGGGGAGCGCAGACGGCGAGTGCGCTGCTTGGCGCGCGTGTCCTCGATACCGACGGAGCTAGGGGAGAGGATATGTCCGACCCCCGCGTCAAGGCGGGGGTGCTGCTCGCTCTGACCGGTCTGGGTGACCAGCTGACCCCGTTCGCCGCCGAGCATTTTCCCTTTATGCGACCGTCTTTCGACACCATGACCACACCGGCCCTGATCGTCGCCGGGGACAATGATCATTCGCACCTGTCCACGCGCGGACCGGACTGGTTCACCGACTCCTACACGCACAGCCAGGGAGCCAAAAGCCTGCTCACACTGTTTGGTGCAGAACACTCACTCGGCGGCATCCCCGGATACCAGGTCGACGAGACAACGGACGAGAGTCCCGCGCGCGTCGCCCTGATCCAGCACCTCACCACAGCCTTCCTGCGCAGCTCGCTCTACGCCGGGAACACCAGCTGGCAGAGCGCGGCCACCGCGCTGGAGGCAGATCCCGACCCGCTGGGAAAACTGCAGAGCAAGTAGGCAACCTGTTCTCATTCGCATGAGCCGGCAGCCGGACCGCCATGGGCGGGACGGTGCCGGTGAACGGTTCAACAGGGAGGGCGCCGAAGATGCCAATCGGTCGCACTTTGATAAGCCCGGCCGACTCTGACCAGGAGTTGCTCATCGAGGTGGCGCGCAACGAGTTGAAAACCGATCGGCACGCCGGACTTGTCGAAACCGCCAGGCAAGGTGATCGTCGGGCTGCCCGAAAAGTTGAACGGGACGAGGAAGCGCAACACATTCGGCAGTTCGTCGGGATCGAACAGCAGCGCGGAGAAGCGCTCCAGTGTCAGATCCGCATAGCGCAGAACTGGGACGAGGAGCAGGTCGATGTCGTCGAAGAGTGCCGCGAGCTTTCCGGTGAAGATTCGTCGTTCACTTTCGATTCTGGCGATATCCATACCGGATACCGTGTGCCCTTCGTCCAGGACTTGTCGCATGAACTGGCCGTACTCTGCGGATCGGGACGGAAACGTCTTTTCGTGCACGACTGCGGCTTCGGCTCCCATGTAGGTGCCCCATACGGCCCCCAAGGCCGCTGTCGGCGGTAACGACACCTCACGGACATCTGCGCCGAGATCCTCTAACGTGCGAATCGCATCGCGGATAACCTGCGCCACATCGGACTCGACCGACCCGACCGCGATTTCGGGATCCACTCCGATCCGCACTGCCCGCACTTCCGGCGGACGCGCGGTGTAATCGGGGACCTCGGCCCGGACTGCCGTCGGATCGTTCGCATCGGGACCGGCAAGGGCTTGCAGCATATGACCGGTGTCCTCGGCGCTTCGCGCCATCGGGCCGATCGTGTCCAGCGACGGCGCCATGGCGAACATACCGTGGACACTGACACGTCCCCATGTCGGCTTCAGGCCGGTCACCGCGTTCATACTGGACGGGGTACGGATCGAGCCCCCGGTGTCGGTGCCGAGACTCGCCACACACAACCCGGCCGTGGTGGCGACACCTGAGCCACTGGAGGACGCTCCGGCCCAGTGATGCGGGCTCCACGGGTTCACCACCGCCGGAAAGCTGGGATGATATTCGGCGCCCCCGGCCTCGCACATGTGCAGTTTCCCCAACAGCACTGCTCCGGCGCGGCGTAAGCGTGAAACCACCGTCGCGTCATAGGTGGGGTGGAAGTCCCGGTAGATCGCCATACCGGCGGTGGTCGCGGTGCCTTCCGTGTAACACAGGTCCTTCACGGCAATCGGAATACCGTGCAGGGGGCCGCGGTACTCGCCACGACCGATCTCCTCCTCGGCACGTTCGGCGTCCGCGAGCGCACTTTCTGCCAGGACAGTCGTATAGGCCCCGAGTAGAGGGTTGAGCCGATCGATACGCTCCAGGTGTGCTCGGGTCACCTCCTTCGGCGAAAGTGCCCGGCTGGCGAAGTTCCGAGCAAGGTCGGAAAGCGAGGCATAGCACAAATCGGTGCTGGACATAGCTATACAATGGCGCATTCCGTCGAGTCGAACAAGGCACTGCGGGTGTGTCGGCGGAGTTGGCGGCAAATCCGTTTTGCCGTATCGCCTCAGTCCGATAGTGCCTTCGTCCGTAACCGGTCCAGGACTCGGCTGAGTATGCGCGATATATGCATCTGCGATACCCCGAGTTGTTCGGCGATACTGGCTTGACTCTGTCCCGCGAAGAACCGCAATCGCAGTACAGCGCGTTCGAAGTCGGTCAGTTCGGTCAGCAATGGGCTGACAGATAGTGCGTTGTCGGTCAATTCGTAGCCGGAATCCTCGTCACCGAGGACTTCGAGGACATCCGCTGTGGCCGAGGTGTCCGGGTCGGGGTATTCGAGCGGGTTTTCGAGCGAACTCGTCCGATACGCATTTCCCGCTATCAAGCCTTGGATCACCTCTTCGATATCGGCGTTCAATTCGACGGCGATATCGGTTGCGGTCGGCATCCGACCCTCGCGCTGTGCGATTACCTCGATTGCGGGACCGATATCCAACTGCATCTCCTGGATGCGCCGGGGCACCCGGACGGCCCAGGTGTGGTCGCGGAAGTGTTTGCGAACCTCACCCATTATCGTAGGGATGGCGAACGCGAGAAACGAAGTGCCTTTGGCCGAATCGAACCGGTCCACTGCGAGCACGACCGCCAATGAGGCGATCTGATAGAGATCGTCGTAGGACTCACCGCGTCCGGTGAAGCGGCGGGCGATATGATCGGCCAACGGCAGGCATCGCCGCACGATCGATTCACGCAGCGGCCCGCGACACGGATCATCGGCAGGCATCCGTACCAATTTCTCCAGCAACGGTTCTATATCATCATAGGTATTCGACCACCCCACGATTCGGTGCCGAGTTGCTTTTTCGTCACGCAAGATCGCTGATTCCATCGAATATCACCCAGTAGCCGCGCTGTTTGCTCCCCACCTACGGGTAAGGCGTCGTACGCCCTATGCATAATTTCTACCCTGTGTTGAGCCGAAACACTCCCGTGTCCAGCCTGCCGGGCCTGGCACTCGATGTCAGCACAGATAGCGAAGCCGGTAGGCGCTACTTATCCAGAAAACGAAGTAGTAATACATCCGGATTCATATCCCGTATCGTGGGTAGGTAGGTAGTGTCCGCGTTGTACTACGAGGGAGGAAGATATGCCCGAGCACACCGGCGGTATCCGAGAAGGCGTGGAAGGCGTAGCAGAACAGGTCAAAGGTAAGGCCAAAGAGGTCGCAGGCACGGTTACCGGAAACGAGGAGCTCGAAAAGGAAGGTCGTGCACAGCAGGACAAGGCCGATTCGCAGCGCGCTGCGGCCGAGAAAGAGGCGGCAGCCGAAAAGGCTCGCGCCGAGGCGGATTTGGATGAAGCGCGCCAGTCCGCGCATCAGGATAAATAACGCATAGCAGAACGAATAACGCACAGGCATGCTACAGGCCGTCGATGTGAACATCGACGGCCTGTAGCATATCCATATTCTGAATTCCTTGTTCCACAACAGGTGACGATGAGTGCACGGAGCGAGCGGGATGCGGATATCTCACCGGTACAGTGTCGTATGCGGCATTTCCCCGTACATCTCGCGGTATACGGTGGCAAAACGGCCGGGGTGCGGGAATCCCCAGTGCGCGGCAACAGCGGTGACGGTATCTCCATCGGTACTGCTGGCGTGACGTAGTTGTTCGTGGGCTCCACGTAGGCGGAGCCTCCGCAGATATCTCGTGGGGGTGGTGTCGAGATGGCGGCGGAATGCCAGCTGCAGTGCACGCACGGTGACAGAGGCGGCGGCAGCGATGTCAGCGACACCGATATCGTCGTGAACGTGGGATTCCAGGTAGCCCAGAGCGCGCCGCAGAGTCTCCGGCCGGACGTCATCGTGGTCGACAGCGCTGGGCCCGTAGGCGGTGCAGGGCAGCGCGTGTAGCACGCTGGCGACCAAGTATTGCGTCGCAGTGGAGACGATCAGCGGTTCTTCGCAGAGCTGGGGGTCGCCCGCGAGTTGCCGCAGATGGTCGATAACCGAGCCGAGCTGCCGGGCCGCGGACGCGGTCACCGGCCGGTGCCCGGTGAAGCGCACCGGTGTCGTGATGTTCGAGACGCTGGCCGCTACCCGGTCGAGCAGGCCCGGATCGAACATGGTGATCGTGTATCGGGCCGCATGGATGACACCGGAGTAGGCCAGATCGGGTGGCGCGAGCAGCCCTACGTCGCCGGGGCCGAAAATATCGGTACCGGTGTCGTGATAGTGCTCCTCGATCGAACCGGATTCGACGACGCACAAGCAGACCTGCTCGAGGGGGTCGGCGTCGTAGCGCATATCGAAACCGAGATCGATCCGGTCGAGACTGACTTCGCCGAGCATATCGCGCGAGATATGGGTGTCGACGGGTTTCGGACCCGCGCTGCTGATCCGCATACCGGCATATGCCTCGCTGAGGAATTGCTCGGTGGCGCCGAGATCGGTGCTATCGAAAATCAACGACCGCATCGGATGGCACTCCTGAATGGTCGGCTCGGTCGCTCCTACCGCGGCCCACTCGACATCGACGCCGCGCACGAGATCAGCTCATACCTTTCCAAGCTACAACCCGACGCGGCAGCGCGCGACCGTCCGCAGGGGTGATCATTCATCACAGCCCCGAGCTGCCTCGGCAGGGTATCCCCGGATTGGGGCCACATTGCCCGGGTACCCACCCCGCGGAGACGACAGCTCGACGGTGGACAGGAGGAAACATGGCTGCTCAGGTCGCCGACTACATCCTGCGACGATTACGTGCCTGGGGCGTGCGGCAGGTATTCGGCTATCCGGGCGACGGTATCAACGGTTTGATCGCGGCCTTCGGCCGAGCCGATAATCGACCCGCGTTCATCCAGGCACGGCATGAGGAGATGGCTGCGTTCGAAGCCGTCGGTTACGCGAAGTTCAGCGGTGCGATCGGCGTCTGCACCGCCACCTCGGGGCCCGGCGCGATTCATCTGCTGAACGGGCTCTATGACGCGAAACTCGATCATGTGCCGGTTGTGGCGATAGTGGGTCAGACCGCGCGCAGTGCGATGGGTGGCAGCTATCAGCAAGAAGTCGATCTGCAGAGCCTGTTCAAGGATGTCGCTTCGGACTATCTGGTCGAGGTGAATGTCTCCGATCAGTTGCCCAATGCGTTGGACCGCGCGTTCCGGATCGCGCATACTCGGCGCGCCCCCACAGCACTGATCATTCCGTCCGACCTGCAAGAAGAGCACTACCAACCGCCCGAGCACGCATTCAAACAGGTCCCCTCCAGCCCACCCGCGGTATCGCGATCCACGATCACGCCCGCCCGCGCCGATATCGAACAGGCCGCCGAGCTTCTCGAGGCCGGGTCCCGGGTGGCGATTCTGGTAGGTCAGGGTGCTCGTGGGGCTGCCGAGCAGGTTATGGACCTTGCCGAACTCACCGGCGCCGGTGTGGCGAAGGCGCTCCTCGGCAAGGATGTGCTCCCGGATGATCTGCCCTATGTCACCGGAGCGATCGGCCTATTGGGTACGCGGCCCAGCTATGAATTGATGCGCGACTGCGACACACTGCTGATCATCGGATCCAGCTTCCCCTATTCGCAGTTCCTTCCGGAATTCGGCCAGGCGCGGGCAGTGCAGATCGACATCGACGGCACCATGATCGGTATGCGGTATCCGACCGAGGTCAATCTGGTCGGCGATGCCAAAGAAACACTCACCCACATACTTCCGCTATTGCGACGCAAGAACGATCGCAGCTGGCGCGAGACGATCGAAGCCAACGTCGCGCGCTGGTGGTCCACCATCGAACGCCAAGCCATGCTGGATGCGAAGCCGGTCAACCCGATGCGGGTGGTGTGGGAGTTGTCGCAGCGTATTCCGGACGACGCGATCGTCACCGCCGATTCGGGATCGTCCACTAACTGGTATGCCCGTTGCCTGCGGTTCCGCGGCCGGATGCGCGGCTCTTTATCGGGCACCCTGGCCACTATGGGCCCCGCGGTGCCTTATGCGATCGGCGCGAAGTTCGCGCACCCGGACCGGCCGGTGATCGCGCTCGTCGGTGACGGCGCAATGCAGATGAACGGCGCGGCCGAGTTGTCGACCATCACGCGCTACCGTGCGCAGTGGGCGGATCAACGACTGGTGGTGTGCGTATTCCACAACAACGACCTCAACCAGGTCACCTGGGAACTGCGCTCGATGGGTGGCGCACCGAAATTCGAGGAATCCCAATCGCTTCCGGATGTGTCCTATGCGGATATCGCTCGCATAGCCGGTCTCGACGCCATCGCAGTGGATGATCCGGACAACCTCGGCTCGGCTTGGGATCGGGCGCTGACCGCCGACCGGCCGACACTCCTCGATATCCGCTGCGATCCTGAAGTGCCACCCATCCCACCGCACGCCACCTGGGAACAGATGAAATCCACCGCCGAGGCGGTGCTGCGCGGCGATCCGGACGGCTGGCATCTGATTGCGCAAGGTATGAAAACAAAAGCCCAAGAATTCATTCCAGGCCGACAGAGCTGAATTCTCGAGGTCGAATCGCCACCGGAATCGGTGGCCATCCGCGAACCCTGGCCAGTCGGTTCACCCGAAGGCATAGAGCAGCGAGAGGATCAGCCGGATCGTCGATATGCCGCACGAGACGGGGCCAGGCTCCGGGAATGCGCTCACGTCAGCTCGTCGAGCTCAGGGGCGATAACCAGGCGATCGGTGGCGAACCGTTTCGGTGTCGTTCCGATCATCCGCTTGAAATGCCGGTTCAGATGTGATTGATCGTGGAAACCGACTGCGGTGGCCACATCGGATGGTCGCAGGCCGGACAGCAGTAGACGCCGGGCCAGATCGATTCTGCGACCGATCAGGTACTGGTGCGGTGCGATGCCGAACTCGCGGGAGAACGAGCGAACCAGATGCGCCGGATCCGCATAAAGCGTGTTGGATGCCTCATCCAGAGTGAGGCCTGCGACGACGCGTGCGTCGATAAGATCGCGCAGCAGCCGAGCCAACGACGGATCCCGATACGATGACGGAGCGGTGACTCTGCGGTGCAGATGCCTTTGCAGGCGTTCCAGCACGAATACCAGGCGACTCTGTGCCTCCAGTTCGTCGCCCCGACGCAGCAGCGCCCCGTGCAGATGGTGTATCCGGTTACGCAGCAACGGATCGCGGATACTCGGCGTGTCAACGGCCGGACCGATCCCGGTCAGCATCGTGCCGTCGATATAGAGCACTCGCTTGTGGAATCCGGCCGGGCCTGCCGCGCGGCCATTGTGCGAAACATGCGGCGGCAGCAGAGTCACCAGCTGTTCCATCGATCCGTGCTCATGACCGTTCAACTCGTAGCTGATGGTCCCGGAATCCACGATGAGCAACGTCCACGTGTCGTGAGTGTGCCGTGGGTAGGCATGATCGGTGAAATACGCGTGAAAGACCTCTTCGATCCCTCTGACGTGCGGTCGCCACGCAGCGACCTTCGAGCTATCGACCACATCAAGAACGTACAAGACAGCTCGGGGGGCCATCGGCCAGGATCATCGCTGTGGATACCGACACTGCACACATCCGCTTCGACACTAAGATCGCCATCCTGCTCCGAGACGACCTAGAGAGCTGGCAACGGCTCAACGTATCGGCATTTCTGATCAGTGGCATCGCCACAGCAAACCCCGAGCTCATCGGTGAGCCGTATACCGACGCGGACGACACCGGCTATCTGGCAATGTTCCGCCAGCCGGTGCTCGTGTTCGCAGGCTCGAAGGAGACCCTGCGCACCGCACACTCGCGTGCACTCAGCCGAAACCTCCCGATCTCCATCTTCACTTCGGACCTCTTCTCCACCGGCAACGACCGCGACAACAGAGCCGCCGTCCGCAAGATCGGACGCGACGACCTCGACCTCGTCGGTATGGCGCTGCACGCAGGCCGGAATGTAGTCGACAAGGTGCTCAAAGGAGCGCGGATGCACCCCTGACAGCGTCTCCATATCAGCGGTGCGCGACATATCGTTGCTGCGAAGGGCGCACTTCAGGCTACGGAAAGGGCGGCGGCTGGTGGCAAACGGTCTCGGGTCTCGGATCTCTCGGTTACGGACGTTGATCGATCATCCCGGTACTGGGGAGAACGAACGGGCAGTGGCACAGCACATGCTCGATCGGATTGTGCTCCGGTCCGAGGCGGATGGCCAGTCGATCGGCGATCGGGCATACGGTGCACGGCACGACCGAGTGGGGCGGCATGCAGGCCTGACAGCGGTGGTAGAAGCGATCTACGAGGACATCATGTTCGCACGGGTCTTTTCACCGCCGGGGTTGCCCGCCGCGCCAGCTGTGCCCAATCCGATCCGGGACGCTCCGACAGGGATCGTGTACTCGGTGGACTCGCCGTTCGACGGCAGCATTGTCATCAGCGTCGACGATGTACCCCGAGACTGGGGATGGGTAGACGAGGATGGCCTGGAGACCATCAGTCCAGCACTACGGGCGCTGATCGATGAACTGGCCGACATCATGAACAGCTACAACTACGGTGGTAGCGATATCAGCAAGAGGTTCTTCGGAAGTGTGCGTGTGCATGGGGTGACTATGTTCTGGTAGCGCCTCTGGTGCCAGTGCGGTCCAGTTCTGCCTACGAATGCTGGACCTTCTCTGGTGATGACCGGCCGCCCCACCGGCCCTATCCTCGGTGGGTGCACTTGCAACTGATCGCCATTGTCGTCGAAGAGTACGACCCCGCCATTGACTTTTTCGTGAACACTCTCGGCTTCGACCTCGTCGAGGATGTCCCGTCGACGACCGACGACGGGCGGCCGAAACGGTGGGTCGTCGTTCGGCCGCCCAATGCGCAGACCGGGATCTTGCTCGCGCGCGCCGACGGCACCCATCAACTCGCTTCCGTCGGTAACCAGACGGCAGGCCGCGTCGGCTTCTTCCTGCGAGTCGACGACTTCGACCAGGCATACGGTCGAATGACCGCGGCGAATGTCGAGTTCTTGACCCAGCCACGCACGGAACCCTACGGTCGGGTCGCCGTCTTCCTCGACATTGCGGGCAACCGCTGGGACCTCCTCGGTCCTGGGTAATCACCGTCGGAGCAATGATCAGAACTCGTGGATGACCGGGAAAGGAGTACGTTCCCGGATGATCTTCGAATCCTGGATCTGATCAAGCCTGGCGTGCCGACGCCGACCGCATCGACCACACCGATGTGCTGCTCGAGTTCTACCACTACCCGGCCGAGCCCTGGATCCACTTGCGCACCACGAACCACATCGAATCATCTTTCGTCACAGTGTGTTTGATAACCCTTGTCATCAAAGAACCCGGCCCACGCGTGGCCGGGCCTGCGATGGCGTTCACACTGCTCGAGTTCGCTCAGAACCGGTGGCGCGCGGTCAACGCACCGCACCTGGTCGCTCTCGTCCGCGCCGGAGCGCGTTCCGACCGCGGCATTCTCGTCGAACGTGAGCAGGCCGACGCAGTATGACCAGCCGATCGCAACGCCCGCTGCTGTTCCTCGATGTCGATGGGCCGCTTCTCCCATTCGGTGAGGACCCCCGACGCCAACCACGCGATGTCGTGCCGGACTCGCACCTGTCACGGCTGGACCCTGAACTGGGGCACCGGCTGGCAACGCTGCCGTGCGAGCTGGTCTGGGCCACCACATGGGAAGACGAAGCGAACGCCGAGATCGCGCCCCGGATCGGACTGCCACGGCTGCCGGTCGTGCGCTGGCCCGATTCCTCTGCCGAACACGAACGCGAGGATCGATGGTTCGGGCTGTGCTGGAAAACCCGGACATTGGTGGACTGGGCGGCAGGCCGCCCGTTCGCATGGATCGACGACGAGATCACCGACGCCGACCGCAACTGGGTTCACGCACGTCATCCCGGTCACGCGTTCCTACGCCACATCGAGCCCTTCCGCGGGCTCGGCGACGGCGACTTCGCAGCCCTCGATCAATGGCTACGAGCAACCTGAATCACCCGCGTTCCAGAGCAATTGACAATTTCTCCCCACCGGAGCTGTCCGGTGGCAGTCGACAAGGACTTCGACCGCACCACACAGTGCAACGGCCGGGCCGATAATCACGTCGTGATCCCTAATACATTGACGCCGGAGGTGATCGAGGTGGGGGCCGCGGTGCCGGTGATCGGCGCCGAAACCACCTGACTGGTACCGAAGTTCGTGATGAACAGGGTGCTACCGGCGGCAGTGATGTTCTGAGGGCCCAACAGACCCGTCACCAGAGGGGTCGGTGCGCCCCGGTAATCGGCACCGTCGACACCCGACCGGCCGCAGACTTGTAGATATAGAGGAGGTTACCGATCCGGATGAGACCTCGGGGATCGTTCAGGCCGGACGCCAGCTGAGTCGGTATGCCGCCGGTTTGCGGTACCGAATACACCCGGCCCGAGGGGGAGGCGTTCCCATTGGTGAAGAACAGCAGGCCGGTGCTGTCGTAGGTGTAGGGCAGCGCATTGCTCGCGCCGTCCAGCAAAACGGCGACAGTGACATCGACCGTCCCGGCTACGGCTCGCAGGCTGCAGGATCGCCGTTCGCGTGGTTCACCACCGATCACCACGCCGGACCCGTCGTCAACCGGGGATGAGTCGTCGCCGACTACCAAGGCGAAGCCCTCTCGTCTGGATAGGGCGGTTGATGCGAGACACGGTCCGATGTTTCGGCGATATTACCGGCAATTCGCCTCTGTTCGCACGGAATGTTAACCAACCAGGTAAAACCTCAGAGAAACGATTACACCGCAGCAATCCATATCCACACCAGTCCTCACTGACATGTGCCAAAGTCCTTCCAATTCCATTGAAGGACAACAAGTTAACGATACATAGGCGATCTTTTGCCGGTGATGATCCGGCAATATCCAATTCTTCCGGATGAGACCAATCCGAAACATGCCAGGCGTGAACTTGATTCATCGGCGAACGCTTCCGGAGTAGCCGGGCGAGCGGTCGCCTACCGAATTCACCACAACCGTCCCCAGGAGATGAGTCATGGCCGCACCCACCGAGTCGATGACGGAGATCGATAAGGCGATCGAGGAGAACATCGCGAAATCGCTGGCGGAGATCCCCCATCCGGCCCTGGCCAAGGGCACCGATATCTATGGCAAGACCAAGATCTTCCCGGACTACAAGGCACAAGCAGGCGAAACGTACTTCACCCTGGTACACGGCATCGCACACGAGTCGTCGGTGAGTTTCGTGGCGATCCTGCAGGCCACCCGAGCGTTGCGCAAGGGCTTCGAGTCGGCGATCTACTTCTACGGCCCCGGTGCCATCAACTGCATTGCCACCCGCGGCTTCCCGACAACCGGGGACAACGGATTCCCCGGTGAGCAGAACATCAACGAGGCACTGGCGACCTTCATCAAGGAGGGCGGCAAGGTGTTCGCCTGCAGGTTCGGCCTGGCTCTGCACGGCGCCCGTGAGGAGGACCTCATCGAGGGCGTGATCCCGGCGCATCCGCTGGATGTCCAGGACGCGCTGATCCATTACGCCCGCAAAGGCGCCATCATCAACTCCACCTACCAACTGTAGGCCTGTGGTTATGACCGAAGTATCCACCCGCGTGAATCTCGCGCTACTCGGCATCCGTGTCGACGTGCCGGTCCAGCGCCGTTCCGGAGCCGGGCCCAGCGACGACGGCCATGTGTTGTTCGGTGGCGCCGGTGCCGCGATCCCCGTCCGGAACGACAGCCCGTACACCCTCAGCGGCAATCGGTTACTGCTCGACGGTGCCGATCTGGGGATGACTGTCGAACCGGTGCGCAGGCCACAGTTCTACGATTTGCGCACCGCCGAAGGCGTGCCCTACGAGCAGATCGCCAAACTGCACGGGTCCGATGTGCTCGCCACCACTGTGGTGCAGACCTGCATCCGTTACGGCGAGGATCAGCGGTGCCGATTCTGCGCTATCGAGGCATCGTTGGCGACCGACAGCACGATCGCGGTGAAGCGACCGGACCAGCTGGCCGAAGTCGCCGCGGCGGCCGTCCGGCTCGACGGTGTGCGGCAGCTGGTGCTGACCACTGGTACCTCCGCGGGGAAGGACCGCGGCGCCAGGCATCTGGCCCGCTGCGTGCGCGCTGTCAAAGACGTCGTTCCGCAGCTTCCGATCCAGGTGCAGTGCGAACCCCCCGGTGACCTGGCAAGGCTGACCGAGTTGCGCGACGCGGGTGCGGATTCGATCGGCATTCACGTCGAGTCGCTCGACGACCGGGTCCGAGCCCGCTGGATGCCGGGTAAGTCCGCGGTGCCGTTGTCGGAGTACCGGGCGGCGTGGCGGGAGGCTGTGCGGGTGTTCGGCCGCAATCAGGTGTCCACCTATCTGTTGGTCGGTCTCGGTGAAGATCCGGACGAATTGGTCGCGGGAGCGACGGAACTCATCGAGATGGGCGTCTATCCGTTCGTCGTGCCGTTCCGTCCGCTGGCAGGCACGCTCGCCGTCGATGTGGACGGTGCTGTCGCGCCGCCGGCGCAACTGCTCGAAGACGTGACCCAGCGGGTGGCCGCCGAACTACGCCGCGCCGGGATGCTCGGATCGGCGCAGAAAGCGGGCTGCGCCGCCTGCGGGGCGTGTAGTGCGCTGCACAGCGCGGGAGGTTGACATGAGCACCATACGCACAGTGCTGCCGATCCGGGCATGGGACGAATTCGCAGGCGCACCCACCCCGGCACCGGATTTCTGTGTCCTGTCCGGGTATTCGTACCCGACGGCACCGGACACCGGATTCGTGATCCGGCCTGCCGACAGCCGCGGGCTCGCCGCCTATCACACGCTGCGTCGCGAGAGCTTCGTCGTCGACCAAAGTTTGTTCTCCGGAAGCGATGCCGACGATATCGATGATGATCCGCGAACGCAGGTGCTGGTCGCCCTGGCTCCGGACGGGGCGCTGCTCGGCGGCGTGCGCATCGCACCGGCGACCGCGACGGATATCGGCTGGTGGACCGGCAGCAGACTGGTGGTGGACTGCCGCCGCCGCACCCGAGGGGTCGGGCAAGCCCTGGTGCGGGCGGCCTGCGCCTATGCGGAGAACAACAATGTGCTCCGCTTCGAGGCGACCGTGCAGACCAGACATGAGCCGATGTTCACCCGCCTCGGCTGGATTCGACTGGGCGAGAAGTATGTCGGTGGAGTTCCCCATGCGTGGATGCGCTGGCCGATCGACCGGATACAGCGACTGGTCCAGTCGACCAAGGCGATGCTCGGCCCGGCGCTGACACCATTGCTCGGTCAGTCGATGGGATTGGGCGGCAGTGGTTTCCGTGGCGACGATGGCGCCCCGGTACCCGACAGCGACCTGATCGCCGCCTGCGACGCGATCCTTCCCTCGATGGTGGAACGAGACCCGGAATGGGCAGGCTGGTGTGGGGTCCTGGTGAATCTCAACGACCTGGCCGCGATGGGAGCCGAACCGGTCGGCATACTCGATGCGGTCGCTGCCCCCACCCGCTCACTGTTGACCAGGATGCTACGCGGGGTGGCGCAGGCCGCCAAGACCTGGGATGTACCGGTGTTGGGTGGCCATACTCAGCTCGGGGTTCCCGCGGCGTTGTCGGTGACCGCGCTCGGCCGTGCCGAACGGCCGGTTCCCGGCGGGGGCGGGAAGGTCGGTGACGAAGTGCGCCTCACCGCCGATCTCGGCGGTGGATGGCGGCCTGGTTATCAAGGGCGTCAATGGGATTCGTCTTCTCGGCGTTCCGGTTCACAGTTGCGGGCACTAGGCCGGTTCGTCGCGGATACCGCCCCCGCGGCCGCCAAGGACGTGAGCATGGCAGGTATCGCGGGCACCGCCGGAATGCTGGCGGAGGCCGCCGGTACCGGCGTCGAACTCGAGGTCGCCCGCATACCTCGGCCGCAGGGTGCGGCACTGGCCGACTGGATTACCTGCTTCCCCGGATTCGCGATGCTCACCGCTGATCGTCCCGGGAGCGATAGCGGCCCCGCGAGCCCGGCCACAACGGAGTCGTGCGGTGTGCTCACCGCGGCACCCGGCGTCCGGCTGCGCTGGCCGGACGGAATAACCACATACGCGGTGCACGGCACCGTCACTGGATTGGGAAGATCATGACCGATATCACCATCTCCGTCGCCGCGGCGGAGTTCGGCCGAGACCTGGAAGCGTGCTACCGCACTATCGGCGCACTGATCGAACAGGCCCGTGCGCGCGGCAGCAGACTGCTCGTGTTGCCGGAAGCCTGCCTGGGCGGATACCTGCCCAGTCTCGGCGGTGGCGACGAGAGCGAGCAGGCCAGACAACGCCGCCTGCGCAGCTTGCCGCCCGCGCTCGAGCTCGACGGCCCGGAACTACGCCGGGTCGCTGCGATGGCAGGCGACCTCGTGGTCACCCTCGGTTTCTGTGAGGCAGGCGACGGGGCACGCTACAACGCGGCAGTTACCCTCACCGGCGACGGAATCCTCGGCTCCTACCGCAAGGTGCACCAACCCCTCGGTGAGGATCTCTGCTACTCGGCAGGCTCAGAATACGGATCGTTCGACACCCCGATCGGGCGGATGGGCATGCAGATCTGCTACGACAAGGCATTCCCCGAAGCCGCCCGCGCTCTCGCCCTCGACGGCGCGGAGATCATCGCCTCACTGTCGGCATGGCCGACCGCGCGCACCGCGACCACCGAACGACTCCAGGACGACCGCTGGACCCAGCGCTTCGATATCTTCGACCGCGCCCGCGCCGTGGAGAACCAGGTGGTGTGGGTCGCCTCCAACCAAGCAGGCACCTTCGGATCGCTTCGATTCGTCTGCAACGCGAAGATCGTCGGACCAGGCGGCGACATCCTCGCCACAACCGGCACCGAACCCGGCTTGGCCACCACCACCGTGAATGTCGGCCACGCATTGGAGCTCGCCCGTGGTGGCGGGATGTACAACCTGCGCGATCGGAGACCAGAGCTCTATCACAGCATCGTGCAGTGTCACGGCGTTGTCGGGCAACCGGATCTACCGGAAGAACTGGAGGCGGCTCATGCCTGAGATGACCTTCGATATCCAATGGCCGGACGGGCACGTGCAGTCCTGCTACTCACCGTCGCTGGTCATCCACGACTATCTCGAGACCGGCCGCGATTACGCCATCGATGACTTCCTCACCCGGGTATCGACAGCACTGCACATCGCATCGGACCGGGTCGCGGCCAAGTTCGGGTACGCCTGCAGTTCGGCCCGTCAAACTCTCGACGCCATCGAGTCCACCGCGGCGCAGGTTCCCGGCCTGCCTACGACATCACGCACCGTCCGAGTGCTGTCGATGTCGCCATCCACCATCACCCGAGGAAGATCATGACATCGCATGCCAGTCCGACGCCTGAGGCGCAGCACTTCGCGGTAGCCGTGATCGGGGCGGGCCAAGCCGGGCTCGCCATCAGCAGGCACCTGACCCAACGCGGCATAGACCACATCGTGCTCGAACGCGACACCATCGCCCACGAATGGCGCGACACCCGATGGGACAATTTCACCCTCGTCACCCCGAATTGGCAGTGTGTCCTGCCCGGTTATCGCTATGACGGCCAGGAACCGGACGGATTCATGACACGCGACGAGGTCTACGCCTGGGTGCGTGGCTATGCCGATACCTTCGCTCCGCCGGTACGCGAACATGTCGAGGTCACCGCGGTAACGCTCGCAGCGGGCGGTGGCTTCGACATCGAAACCACATCCGGCCCGCTGCATTCCGATGATGTCGTGATCGCCGTCGGCGGCTACCACACCCCGATCATCCCGCGTTTCGCCGAAAGGCTTCCCGGCTCCATCACGCAGGTGCATTCCGCACAGTATCGGAGTGCTTCCGACCTTCCCGATGGCGCGGTCCTGGTCGTCGGCACCGGCCAATCCGGCGCCCAGATCGCCGAAGACCTGCACCTGTCCGGGCGGAAAGTGCATCTGGCGGTGGGCAGCGCGCCGCGCGTGGCACGTTTCTATCGCGGCCGCGACTGTGTGGCATGGCTGCAGGACATGGGCCATTACGACATCCCCATCGAAGACCAACCCGGCGGCCTCGGCAAACGCGAGAACACCAATCACTATGTCACCGGACGCGACGGCGGCCGCGATATCGATCTGCGGCAATTCGCCGTGGAAGGCATGGCGCTCTACGGCCGGATGACCGATGTGCTCGACGGAACAGCGTATTTCGAACCGTCACTGGAGAAATCGCTCGATGCCGCCGATGCCGTGGCCGAGAGCATCAAGGACTCCATCGATGCGTATATCGCCAGGGAAGCGATCGACGCACCAGAAGAAGCTCGCTATGTCCCGGTATGGCGACCCGAACACGAGACCACCGAGCTCGATCTGGCGGCCCTCGATATCACGTCGGTGGTGTGGTCGGTCGGATTCCGTACCGATTACCGCTGGCTGCGTGCCGGCGTATTCGATGGTGAAGGCCACCCTTGTCATAACCGCGGGGTCACCGGCACGCCCGGGCTGTATTTCCTCGGACTGCCGTGGTTGCACACCTGGGGCTCTGGTCGTTTCGCCGCGATCGCTCGCGACGCCGAATACCTCGCCGATCAGATCGCCCGCAGCACCCGCACGACAGAGGCAGCATGAGGTGAATTCGTGGCAGTCACCCGAATAGCAGCGGTAGCGGCGCATTTCGGCTCCGACATCGCCCGTGCCCTCGACAAGGTCGCCGGTATCGTCGAACGGCTCACCAACGACGGTGTCGACCTGCTCGTGCTCCCCGATGCCACCCTCGGTGGCTATATCGGCACCCTGCGCGATCCCGACCCCGCCGCCGGTCCCGAGGCCATCGATCCGGATGGCCCCGAAATCCGTCTGCTGCGGCAACTAGCAGGGGATATGACCATATGCATCGGTTATGCCGAGCACAGCGACGGCGTGCGGTACAACGCCGCCGTCTGCCTCACCGGCGACGGTGTGCTCGGTCGCCACCGTAAAGTGCATCAACCCGCCGGAGAGCATCTCGCTTATGCCGCGGGCGGACGATTCACCGCGTTCGATAGCCCGGTCGGCCGCATGGGAATGCTCATCGACTACGACAAGACCTTTCCCGAATCCGCCCGCACACTGGCCCTCGACGGCGCCCGCACGATCGCCGCCCTCTCGGCATGGCCTGCCAGCGTCACCGACCGCGCCTCCAGAATGCCCAACGACCGCCAAGCCCGCCTCTTCGACCTCTACGACCAAGCCCGTGCCGCCGAGAACCAGATCGTGCTCGCCTCGTCCAACCAGACCGGGATCACCGGCGACCTACGGTTTCTCGGGCAGGCCAAAGTGGTCGGCCCCGGCGGTGACATTCTCGCCAAAACCTGGACCAAAGGCGGACTCGCGGTCGCCGATATCGATATCGACGCCGAGGTCGAACGCGCCCGCCGAGTACTGAGCCACCTCGCGGAACGCCGCGTCGACACCTACACCAACTTGCTCGACAGTAGATCCGGACACCGATGCGAATAGCGTTACTCACTTACTCCACCAAACCCCGCGGCGGAGTCGTCCACACCCTCAATCTCGCCGAGGCACTGGCCCATACCGGCGCCGACGTGACGGTGTGGACACTCGGTCGCGGCGGCGACGACGGATTCTTCCGCCCTGTCGACCCGGCCGTCCAGGTCAGGGTCGTCCCCTTCCCGCCAGACAGCTCCGAAACAGTCGGCAGGCGAATCATCCGCTCCATAGCGGTATTACGCGATGCCTTCCCCTCCGGCGAGTACGACATCGTGCACGCGCAGGACTGCATCAGCGCCAACGCCGTCGGCCACTGCATCCGCACCATCCACCATCTCGACCAGTTCACCACCCCGGAACTCGCACGCTGTCACGAACGCGCCGTCGTCGAACCCTATGCGCGCATCTGTGTTTCGGCCGCAGTCGCCGACGAGGTCTACGCCGGATGGCGATTGACCGCTACCGTCATCCCCAACGGAGTGGAATACGACCGTTTCGCCACCGCGGCGAGCGACCATCCCGTCCCCGCTGCCAGCAGAACCGCATGGCAGCGGAAGCTCGGGCGATACGTTCTTGCGGTCGGCGGTATCGAACCGCGCAAAGGCAGTATCGATCTACTCGATGCCTTCGCGGTGCTATCGCGTAGGAATCCCGAGCTGAATCTCGTATTCGCGGGTGGTGAAACACTGTTCGACTACCGCGACTATCGGGAGCGGTTCGATATCCGCGCCGCTGAACTCGGTATTCGTCCCACCGTGCTGGGCACCGTCGACCACACCGAGTTACCCGCGTTGCTGGCAAGTGCGACGATGGTGCCCTTCTTCTCCACCAAAGAAGGGTTCGGATTGGCCGCGATGGAAGCCCTCGCGGCCGGGATACCCGTTGTCGCCAGGGATCTACCGGTACTGCGGGAGGTGTTCGGCGACACCGTCAGCTATGCGTCCACCCCCGATGCCATGGCCGCGGCGATGGCAGACGCACTACGGTCCGATTCTGTTCGGGCCGAGCGCGGCCGGACTCTCGCCGCCGGATTCAGCTGGGGGAGAGCAGCACAAGCACATCTCGACTTCTACCGTGCCGCTATGGACCAACGGCTCCGTCACGAATGAGCAGCAAGCGGGCTATCAGCCTCTCCAGCACCGCGATATACCGCAGCTGGACCAGGTGAGCTCCGACAGCTCCGTATCCGCCCAGTACCAGTACGCTCATCGAGCCTCCTCCGCCGCAAGTGTTTCCATGGCATCTGCGTGGGATCGTGCCGAGGGAAGCAATTGCAGGATGAGCGCGTCGGTGGCCCAGGATTCCCACTCGACATCGGTCCAGCCGCGTTCGTGGACGAGCAGCCGGTAAGTCTCGGGGGCCAGCGTGGCGAGCATGATGTCGGCGGCGCGAGCGGCAGTGATGCCCGCGCGTAACGGTGTCTTGGCGGCGAGGGCCTCGGCCAGACGTAACTGGACCAGATGACGTTGAGTGATGTTGGTTTCCCAGAGCTCGGCGAGCTCGGAGTCGGTCGTCGCGGCTGATCGGATCACCTCGAGCAGCGGACTGACCCTGGCGTAAATTGTTGCCGCCGCGGCGACTTGCCGCCGGATCTGCTCGGCGGGCGGAGCCGCCAGCGCCGTCGCGAACCAGGGGCGGTCCATGGTGGCGACCGGTTCGGTGTCACCGGCGATCTCGATGTCGAGCAGTTCGGACAGGATCGCGCGCTTGGTGGCGAAGGTGAAATACAGCGTCTGCACGGCCATGCCCGCCGTATCGGCGATGGCCTTCATCGTTGTCGACGTGTAACCGCGGGTAGTGAACAGTTCTCGTGCCGCTGCCAACATTTTGGCGCGGTTGGCTGTTGTCTTGGCCGCCCGCACCCCGGTGCTTTTCCCTGTCATGCCTCGATACTACTTGACTAGAGCGATGCACTAGTGAAATCTGGCTGTAGTCATGCTCTAGTGAAAGGATGTGCTCATGGCGAGCAAAGGTGGACTCGGGGCGAGAGATCGGCTGGTCCTGCTGTTGATCACGATGGTCGAACTAGTGGTTTTCCTGGACACGACCGTGCTCAACGTGGCGTTGCCCAGCATCGGCTCAGACCTCGGGCTCGATGAATCGGGATTGGGGTGGGTGACCAACGCCTATCTGCTCGCCTTCGGCGGATTCATGCTGCTCGGCGGACGCACCGCGGATATGCTCGGACCACGTCGGGTATTCGCGGCCGGCCTCACCGTGTTCACGGTGGCGTCCGCGCTGGCCGGATTCGCCACGACCCCGGCAATCCTCATCACAGCCAGGGCGTTGCAGGGCCTCGGCGCGGCCGTGGTGATTCCCGCCCAGCTGGCACTACTCGCCACGACGTTCACCGAACCCGCCGCACGAAACCGCGCCTTCGGGGTGTGGAGCGCGATGGGGGCAGCGGGCGCGGCTATCGGCACCGCGGTCGGTGGACCACTCACCGATCTGTTCGGCTGGCCGTCGATATTCCTGATCAACCTGCCCGTGGGCGTGCTGGCGCTGGCCTTCGTCCGAGTACTTCCACCGGATCCGACGCAGTCTTTCCTGGCCGTGCGTCGACTCGACGTGCCAGGTGCGATCACCGGCACGGCGGCCCTGTTGATCATCGGTTATGCCATCGGCGCCCTCGGCGACGAGTCGACTCGCCCCCTGGCGGGGATCCTGTTGGTGACCGGGCTGGCGCTGCTCGCCGGCTTCGTACTCCTCGAAGCACGTAGTACACATCCATTGATGCCATTGCGGCTGTTCACCATTCGCCAGGTGAGTGGGTCGGCCGCGGTGAACGCCCTGGTCGGTGCGGCGCATGTGCCCACCTTCGCCCTACTGGCGCTGTACCTGCAGAACACCCAACACTACAGTCCGACTTCATCCGGCCTTGCGGTACTGCCAGTAGCCGCGGTGAACATCATCGTCTCCCGTTCCCTGATCCCGTATGCGCTGGATCGGTTGGGTGCCTGGCGGGTACTGGCCGTCGGCCTCGGACTGCAGGCGCTGGCCATGGCCTGGTTCGCCCGCCTGCCCGAACACGGCAGTTACATGATAGATGTGCTACCCGGCGCGGTACTGCTAGGCATCGGTCTGCCTGCCGCGTTCGTCGGCGTTACGGTCCCCGCGGTCACCTCGGTAGACAAGGCCGACACCGGGATCGCGGCAGGCATCGTCAACACCGCACAGCGCGTCGGATCGGGTATCGGAGTCACGGTCGTTCTACTGCTCGCCGATATGGTGGCCCGGCAATCCACAGCAGCCGATGCCTACCGGACCGGCTTGAACGTCGCATTCGCGGTCGCCGCCGCACTAGCCGCGACCGGTGCCGTGCTGACCGTCGCCTTATTGCGTACCGGTCCGGTTCCGGTCTCGGAGCCGAAGTCCGAAGCCTCGGCCGCAGTACATGATTGATAGGAGAACCCCGATGACAGCCGAGAAGCATGACTGCACATGGATCCGTCCGTTTCGCCGATCCGGAGCACGTTCAGGCCTGGTGCCCCTCCCGTGTGAACCTCACTCACCGCCCCGAAGGGCGGAGCGCCGGCCCATACCCCGGTAACGCGTCCTTTTGCATTATCAGTGGAGTGGGCGGACGGTGAGGGTCTGTTGTGCTGCGCCGAGGGGGCCATTGAGGTCGTGCAGGGTGGTACTGGTGAGACCTTGCCCGTTGGGGCCGAAGGTGACGGTGGTGTCGAGGCCTGTCCAGGGGCCCCGAGGCTGACGATGGAGGTGGACGGTGAAGTCGAGGTTGGGGAACATCCACTCCGTGGGGTGGCGCCGTACGGCGATGCCGTTCGCATGCTGGAAATTCGTCTCGATCGACCAGCGGCGGCCCGCGATCCGGGCCAGCAGGCCCAACCGGGGCAGCATGGTGGAGAAACACCGGTAATAGGCCAGCTCACCGGGTCACCGGTCGCGGCGGGCCAGCAGCCACCGGTGACCCGGTGCGGCGCCCTCGGCGTCGGCCAACGCCACGAACGCCCACCGGTAGAGTCGCTGTCCTTTCGCGCCGTCACCCGCGGACAGCGTGTGCCATTTCCGTTTGGGCAGGCCGGCGATGATCGTGTCGGCGCGCGCGGTGCGCCCGGTCACGGTGGTGACGTGCCGGTTGCAGCCGATCGCCATCACATACGCCAGTTCCCGCGACTCGGCGAACTCCCGCAAACCGGAGCCGGTGGCCCTCGACCGGCCTGGTTCGCGGCCCGGAATCGCGGTTGCCGACCAGATCACTCCGTCACGGGCAGGCACTCGGCGAGCAGGTCGACGACGTCGCGCCAGGCTCGCTGCGCGTGCCGTGGGTGGTAGCCGACGCCGGGGAGCACGGTGTGGTCGACCGTCGGGTGGTGGAAGGCATGCAAGGCGCCACCGTAGACCACGAGGCGCCAGTCGACGCCCGCGGCCTGCATCTCGGCGGTGAACGCGTCCCGTTGCGCGGGCGGCATGATCGGGTCTTCCGACCCGACCCCCGCCCACACTGGGCAGCGAATGCGCGCCGCCTCGCCCGGTCGGCCTGTGGTCAGTGCGTTGACTGTCCCGATCGCGCGCAGGTTGACGCCGTCGCGCCCGAGTTCCAGCACGATTGCGCCCCCGGTGCCGTAGCCGACGGCGGCGATCCGGTCGGGGTCGGTCCGCGGTTCGGCGCGCAACACGTCGAGCGCCGCGTGGCCGATGCCCCGCATCCGGTCGGGGTCGGCGAGTAGCGGCGTGCAACGTGCCAGCATCTCCTCGGGGTCGCCCAAATAGCGCCCGCCGTGGAGGTCGAAGGCCAGCGCCACGTAGCCCAGCTCAGCCAGGATGTCGGCCCGACGGCGCTGGAAGTCGTTCAGCCCTGGCCCCTCGGGCCCGACCAGGACCGCGGGCCGGCGGTCGACACCGGCCGGGAGCGCAAGGTGCCCGATCATCGTTAGGCCGTCGGCCGGGTACTCGACCGTGCACGTTGTAACCGTCGTCATGAGACTGGACTGTAGTGATCATCGAGCTCGGTCGGGCCGGTGTTCACCACTGGCAGAACAGCGCAGGTGTGCCGCTGAAATGCGGCGATGGCTCACAAGATCCGTCACAAACCACGTTCCCGCGGCAGCGTTATCGGATCACCTGCTCCTCGGAGAACATCTTCTCTGACACCAACCACCCCAGCGCTCGACCCGTATAAACCGGATCAGAACGTAGCGGCAGCGATCACCAGCCTACGAACCAGCACCCACACCTCGACATCACCGCAGATCGCAGCCATATCCGACCGAAAATTCGATAGTGCTACCGGGACCCAGCCTAGGCGAACAGTCGCAACGCGCAGTCGACGATCGCGGCCCTGGTCTTCCGGCCCGCATCGGGTCTCAACCAGACCGACGACTGATTGAGAATGCCGTGCAGGCACTGCAGTGCGACGTCGATATCGGCACAGTCGAAGGCCCCCTCGGCGATCCCACGCTCGATGACGCGCCGGAACACTGCGTCGTGACGACGACGCATGCCTTTCATCGGCACCTCGAACACCTTTGGCCAGGTACGAGGCCAGGAGAAAACCGTGGCGACCTCAGGCGCCGTCTCGGTCAGGATAAGGATCTGCTCATCCACCAGCGCCCTCAGCAGCTCCTCCGGGGAAGCATCCGGTCCGGCCGTCTCCTGACGCTCGGAGAGCCGCCGCAGCACTTCCTGGGTGAGGGACTCCAGCGCCGCGGCGACGAGCTCGTCCTTGGAGGAGAAGTAGTGGTAGAGCGTGGCCTTGGCGATATCGGTGCGCTCGGCGACCTCTTCCAGGCTCATGCCCTGATAACCCGAGACCGAGAGAAGCTCTGTAGCGGTCCTGACAATTTCGGCCTTCCGCCGGTCACGCCGCCGCGCGACCCGGCCCGACGCTGTGCGCTCCGAAACCGCATCCACAGTCAACACACCCTCCCTTACCCAGATCTATACCCGTCCAGCGCATCCACCGCATAGTCGATATTCCGACCGCATGGACAGCTCTAAGCCTGCCGGTGGTCGCACAAACCTGGTGTGATCACTTACCAAGAGTCGATCGGGTCACGGTGGCGGACATGATGGCGCTTGAGCATTCGCCACGACTGCACCAGCGCCACGGTCGGATTCTCAGCGATAAGGGCGGGGTCGGGATGTGCTCGATCCACTCGCCGGGATCATGGTCGGGAGCAGTGGCGACTCGAATGCAGCATCCGATGCGCTGCCGCGCAGTGATCGGTCACATGCAGTTGGTCACGGCGCGGCCAGGCGGCGGGCGGCGAGAACAGTGGCCGCGCGCCGGTCGTCGGTATCGGCGCAGTCGTTGTGCAGGGTGTGCACGGCCGCGGTGCGCGCGAGGTCGGTCAGCAGAGTGAGCAGGGTGAAGGGCTGGAAGATGGTAGTGATCAGCCCCTCCTGCTGGCCGCGCCGGATCTCGGCGAGTTTGGGTACTACGGCGGCGCGAACGGCCGCATCGGCGGACGCGATGTGGGTGCGTTCGATCTCCGCCCAGGCCTGCAGGCGGGCGTTGTCGGGGTTGTGGAGATAGTGATCGAACAGTCTGCCGACGTAGGCGGGTACATCGGCGGCGTCGAGTGCGGTCTCCGAGGTGGTCTCGGTGGCCCATTGCTCGGTCACTGCGGCATACAGCTCGTCCTTGCCGGTGAAGTAGGTGTAGAGGCGGTCCTTGCTGGCGTTGGCCGTTGCGGCGATCCGGTTGATTCGTGCGCCTGCGATTCCGTACTGGGCGAATTCCGCTTTGGCAGCGGTGAGGATTCGCTCTCTGGTGGCATGTCCGGCTGCGCGCATCCCAGGATCCTATCTTCCCGAACCGTATGGTTCGGGTGTACCTTTCCTGAACCATACGGTTCGGGAAAGGTAGTGTGCGATGTCCGAGACGATCCAGCGCTGGCGCGAGCTGACCGCTTTACCTTCAAGGGTCGACCCCACTGAACTCGATCGGTTGTGGCAGAGCCTGGAGACAGTGCGTTCCGAGGAGATCCTGGGCGAGTGGAAGGGCGGGGCCTTCCGTACCGGGCATCCGCTGTGCCGGGCGCTGGATCGCAGTCGCTGGTATGGAAAGACATTCGTGTCCGTGTTCGACGCCAAGCCGTTGATCTGCCGTGCGGAGGACGGAACCCTGTTCTCCGACACCGAACTCGGCGGCGGGGAGGCCTCGTTGTGGAACATCGAGTTCCGCGGCGAAGTCACCGCGACCATGGTCTACGACGGGCGCCCGGTGTTCGACCACTTCAAGCGACTGGGCGATACGACGCTGATGGGCATCATGAACGGTCGCCCGGAACTGGTGCTGGCCAACGGCGAACACTTCTACTTCTTCCTCGAGCGGGTCTGAGCTATGCCGAGTACGCTCGCCGCGATCTCACGAGATCCCCAGGCGGAATTCACGATCGAGCCGGTACACATCGACGAGCCGCGCGGCCAGGAGATTCTGGTCCGCATCGTCGCCGCGGGCATCTGTCACACCGACCTGGTCTCCCGCGGTATCGGCGCCGCCGACCGTCCGATCCTGCTCGGCCACGAGGGCGCGGGCATCGTGGCAGCCGTCGGTCCCGACGTTTACGATGTGCGCCAGGGTGATCACGTTGTGCTCACCTACCGACACTGCGGTGACTGCCGCAACTGTCGTCTCGGCCGGCTGTCGTACTGTGCCCACGCGACGCGACTGAATCAGTTCGGGCCGCGCCAGGATGGGACACCGCGGGTGATGATCGGCGACACCGTGGTGCGGGACGGATTCTTCGGTCAGTCCAGTTTCGCCGGGTACGCCCTTGCCTCGGTGGACAACACCGTCGTCGTACCACCGTGGACGGATCTGGAAGTGGCCGCCCCGCTGGGCTGTGGATTCCAGACCGGCGCGGGTGCGGTCCTCGAGGTGCTGCGCCCGGAACCGGGGTCGCACTTGGTGATCTTCGGGGCGGGTGCGGTCGGTATGGCCGCGCTGCTCGCCGCCCGCACCCTGGACGATACAGCGGTGATCGTTGTCGAGACCTCCCCACACCGGCGAGCTTTCGCGACCGAACTCGGCGCGGCACACGTGCTGGATCCCGCCGAGGGCGACACCGTGGCGGAGATCTGGGCCCGCACCGAAACCGGAGCCACCCACGCTCTCGATACGACCGGTAAGCCGGAGGTGCTCGCTGCCGCGGTGGCCGCGCTCGCTGTCGGCGGCACAGTCGCCGCGGTGGGGCTCGGCACGGGTGTCCCGCCGATCGATCTTCGGGATATCGTCTTGGCGGGAAAGACGATTCGCGGCTGCCTCGAAGGCGATGCCGAACCACGGCGGTTCATCCCCGAGCTGCTTCGCCTGCACGCTGCTGGGTACTTGCCTCTGGAACGGCTGGTCCGGGCCTACCCGTATACCGACATCAACACCGCCCTGGCCGCAGCCGCCGCCGGACGTATCATCAAACCTGTTCTGCGCTGGTAACCGGCTTCGACGCGATGCCGATCAGCCGAAAGGTGTGACGAGTGGGTGGCTCGGCGAAACCCCTACCGAACTCGCCCGGTTGGCCGATGTCTGCGCGGGCCGCTATGCTCATCGCGATGTCAACTCATTCTGTTCAAAGATTGGGGGTTCGATTCGTGCAAGGTGAGTGCTGATGCTCACTCACATCGCGAATCGGGACGACTCCCGCCTTTCCTTCTGGCTGCGTGTGCGTGAATTCGCCGTGCCGCCTTCCATGATCGAAACTGCTACTGCCCGCCGTCGTGTGGGGGACTGGGCAGGCGCGTGCGCCGCGGCAGGTTTCGACGTCGATTTCAGTATGCGGTCGGTGGCACGCAGCCACGGGCACGAACTCGCGGCCCGGATCAGGGCCGATCTCCGCTATCTGGCTCCCGACCTGCTGCGCTGGCATCTGCCGAGGGTTGCTCCCGACGGATTGTTGCGGCCAGGGCTGACCATCGCTTTGGCGCGGTACGACAGGTCGCCGGACGAGCGTGGCGACGCACGTCCCGTGCACCTTGTCGTCCGGACCGCGCCTGCGTGGGCGGACGCCGGTCAGCGGGTCAGCCTCGCACTGTGGGACGGAGCCGCCACCGGAGCGGGCCCCCATCCGCATCCTCGCCCCAACCGGCGTTTCCGCCTCGATCTCCACCGCCACCTGTGGGACGCACGCAGGGCCGATGAGCTGGGGATGCGGTGCGGTGCCGAGCAACCAACAGCGAGCCGCCCACAACTGGACCCTGAACTGCTCGCCACGGTGCCACAAGGTTGCGCTGTCGACCGATGGGCGGCCGAGGCGGAGATACTTCGCCATGCCGAGGCACGACGTAGCGGTGCGTTTGTCATACGGCCAGGGGCAGGGCGACGGTTGGTTCTGGACCTGGACGGTAACGATGTCGGGCCGCCCATGGTGCGGATCGCGTCGGGATACCCGGTCGGCGGCATCTCCGCACTGCCGATTCTGCCCGACGCGGCGACCTGGACGCTGCCCGATCTGGAACTGCTCCGCGCAGGCGCGATAACGGCCGATCGACTGCATCCCCTGGTCGCCTCGGCCCTGGTACCCGACCACTCGCCGACCGATATGTCCCGCATCCCGGACCGTGCGGGTCAACCGCATCTCGTGCAGTGCAGGGGAGAGCAGCATCGGATCGGTGTGGGCGACGGGGTTCTGGTCGCGCTGGACCACGAGCAGGCCGAAATCCGGCGGGAGGAAATGCTGGCCGCCCTGACCGGCACGCCATTGCCGTGCCTGCGAGCTATCGATGAGGCGCACCGCCATCCGGACTGCCTTACCGGTGTCAGAGAACGTTTGAACCATGGCGACACCGCGGGCGCACTAGCCATCGTAAAAGATCTGCTCGGCCCCGACGCATCGCTGCGTGACGGTGCTCTGCGTGACGAACTCGTCGCGTCTACGCGACAGCGAATCATCTATGGACTGTTCCGAGCAGGCCTGTCCGATCCAGGAGTCGGCCGCTTCCCTCCGATGCCTCGTTCCCGCGATCATCGCGGGCATCCACGCCACGCGACCGCGCGCTGACCCGACGCTCGTCGTCGCACATTTATTCACCCCCACCAACCCCCTCGAGGTGATCATTCATGCTTACTGCTGTCCGCACGTCCGCCGACCCGGCCCACCCGTCCCAACTCGATACCGCGGGCGAGTTGCTGACTCTGTTGCGCGAGGTCACCACCGAACCACGCCCCGACATCCAGCTGGAGGCTCTGGCTCTGGCCGTGGCTGCCGATCTGCCGGTGCTGCTGTGGGGTGAACCGGGGATCGGGAAAACCGCGGCCCTGACCCAGCTCGCCGCCGACCTCGATCTTCCACTGACTACGGTCATCGCGAGTGTGCATGAGCCGTCGGACTTCTCCGGCCTGCCCATCATCGGAGATGATCCCGCGGAACACGGAGTGCCGATGGCGCCACCGGACTGGGCCGTACGACTCGTCCGGGCAGGCCGCGGACTGCTGTTCCTCGACGAGCTGTCCACCGCGCCGCCCGCAGTACAGGCCGCCCTGCTGCGTCTGGTTCTGGAACGGCGAATCGGTGCTATCCAACTGCCACCAGGCGTCCGGATCGTGGCCGCGGCCAACCCGCCGTCCTCGGCCGCCGATGGCTGGGAGCTGAGCCCACCGCTGGCCAACCGGTTCGTACATCTGCAATGGACTCACGATCACGATGTCGTCGTTCGCGGCCTCGGCGGAACCTGGCCGCATGCGACACTGCCACGGCTGGCTCCGGAGAAACTGAGCGAGGCAGTAGCTTTCGCGCGCCGGGCAGTGTGTGTGCTCCTCGCGGCCCGTCCCGCTCTCGTTCATCGACTGCCGAGCACCGAAACACGCCGAGGTGGTCCATGGCCGTCGCCGCGAAGCTGGGAGATGGCGCTGCGGCTGATCGCCTTCGCCACCGCGGCCGGTTCATCCCGCGATGTGCTTTCCCTGTTGGTCCGGGGTGCTGTAGGTGATGGGCCCGGCTTCGAACTGCTCGCCAGTCTGGACCGGATGGACCTCCCTGATCCGGAGGTGCTGCTCGCCGATCCGGAAGGCGCCGCCTTGCCCGAACGCGGGGATCTGCGCCAGGCCGTACTCGACGGCGTTGTGGCGGCAGTCCGCAAGAACCCGGAGAAATCCCGCTGGGATGCGGCATGGGCACTTCTGGTCAAGGCCATGGAAACCGGAACACCGGATGTGATCGTTGTTCCCGCAACAACTCTCGCTACACTGCGCCGAGACGACTGGGATGTGCCGGTATCGATCGAAGAACTCGCCGAAGTGATATCGGTGTCCAAGGAAGCCGACCGGATAGCCGACCGGGCCGCCGCGAAGGTGAGCCGATGAGCACGCACACACCCGGGACCTTGGACCGCGACAAGCTCTTCGCCGCGCGATTACACGCAGCCAGGGTCCGGCCCTATCTGGCGACCGCGCTGTTCGCCCTGTGCGTCGTCGAATCACGTCGAGTACCGACGATGGGTGTCGACCGATACTGGCGGTGCTATGTTTCGCCTGCTTTCGTGGACCGGACACCAGTGGAGGATCTGGCCGGAGTATGGGTGCACGAGGTATCGCATCTGCTGCGCGACCATCACAGTCGCAGTGACCGATTCGCCCGGCGACACGGCCTGATCGACCCGGTGGAACGGTTGCGGATGAACATCGCCGCCGACTGCGAAATCAACGACGATATATTCGGTGACGGATTGGCCCAGCCCGCCGGGGCTGTCACACCCGAGTCGCTGGGGTTACCCGAAGGCGAGCTCATGGAGGATTACCTGCGCCAGTTCCGGCTCGGCCCGCATACGCAAGACATAGCCTGGCTCGACTGTGGCAGCGGCGCCGACGGATCACACCGCGAATGGGAGCTTGGCCCCGACGACGCGAACGGACTCAGCGAACAGGAACGCGACGCCGTCCGATTCCACGTGGCACAGGGCATCATCGGCCGTCCGGGGGATGCTCCCGAAGGATGGAAGCGTTGGGCGGAAGAGGTGTTCCACCCACCACAGCCATGGCGTGATCTGCTCGGTGCCGCCATCCGCTCAGCGGTCTGCGGCGCCGGTGCCGGCGAGGATTACACCTATGGCCGACCGGCCCGGCGCTCGGCCGGGGTGCCCGGTGTGGTGCTGCCGAGTCTGCGGCGAACGCCACCCCAGGTCGCGGTGCTCATCGACACATCCGGTTCGGTCAGTGACACCGAACTGGGCAGCGCGCTGCTCGAAGTAGCCGCTATCGTCCGTGCCGTAGGCGGCCGCCGCGATCTGGTCACCGTACTGTCATGTGACGCGGCAGCCAGGATCGCGCACCCGCTGTGCCGTGCCGAAGGAATACCGCTGATCGGCGGTGGCGGAACGGACCTGCGCACAGGTATCGCCAAGGCGCTGCGAACCCAACCGGGTCCCGACGCCCTCGTGATCCTGACCGACGGCCAGACCCCTTGGCCCATCAGGCGACCACCCTGCCGCACCGTGGTGGGTCTGTTCCGTCGGCCGTACACCAGTTCGTGGCGCGCATCCGATCCGGACTACATCCCGGACCCGCCGCCGGCATGGGCCCGAGTAGTCGATATCGGGTAGGTGCTCAGTGACCGCGGGCGCCGACCGGCAACTGATCGTATCCAGTGGTCGGTCGGCCATAACCTATGCGCCACAGTAGATTCGGTAGAATCGGCAGGAAAATACACGAGGGGGAGAGTCGTGACCACCCATCCATCGAGGGCCGGCCTCAGGATAAAGATCGTTCAGCGAGCCGCACTTATCCTGACGATAGTGATCGTTGCGACGAACTCCATCCTGGTCGCTCTGGGGATCATCGAACCCAAAACAGCTATCAGCTTATTCCTCGCTGCCGAGCTACCGATCGCCGCTATCGCGATCGCGATCAGCTTTGCGCGCTACAGATCGATCAGGAAGGCCGGATCTTCTCCGGTTGCCGCATTCGAAGCAGTCGCAGGCAGTTTCGTGACCAAAGCGATCAGGACCGAGATCTACACCTACAAAACACTTTTGCTGTGGTTGCGAAACAAAAAATCAGGTGTGGCTCCAGGGGTACAACCTTTCGGATACGCGAAGGGGACATTCGGAATTCCGATAGCATTCGGGATAGTAACGTTCATCGAGATCATCGCAGTGCATCTACTCGTCCCGTGGCAATGGTTGAGGATAGCTCTTCTGATCGGTTCCCTCTACGGAATCCTGCTCCTGCTCTCCTTCGCGTCGAGCCGGGTGGTCCACCCGCACCTGCTCACACGACACGAACTGCGGTTGCGCGAAGGTCCGCACCTCGTCGCGACCATCCCGATCGAGAACATCACCGCAGTACGTGTTTCCAAGCGGTTCTCCCGAACAACGCCAGGTGAAGTATCCGGACGGATGTATCTGCCTTCCCAAGACGGAACGAATATCGATATCGAACTCGATCGAGAGCTCACGGTGACAACCCCTGGGCTATTGAAGAAGCAGCGCCGAGTAGTCCGAGTCGGCGCGATCAGCCTGCACATAGATAATCCCGATGAACTCGCTTCCTCGATCCGAAGTCTTCAGGTCGCGTCAAGCGAATTTCGGTCTCATGAGAACCCATAAGCTGCGGCTCCCGCCGTGTATCGATAGCTACCCACGATTGACCTACATCAAAGCGTTCAGTGATGAGAAGTCCTGGAGGGAGGAATCGAGATCAGGTCAGAGATATCGGCGGATGGGTCGGACCGCGATCTCCCGCATCCGCTGAAGTATCGGGCGGCGGTGCCAGCGTTCTGGTTCGATATCCTCGCTGACCGCTACGTCGTCATCGAAATGTTCATCGAGGGTTGCGGTGAACTGTTTGTCGAGTACCGCGAGCATGAGTTCCTCGTCGTGATCGAGGGAGCGGCGATTGAAGTTGGTCGAGCCGATCAACGCCACGCTACCGTCGACAGTGATGACTTTGGCGTGCATCATGGTCGGCTGATATTGCAGAATCCGTACGCCGCTGTCCAGGAGCTTGCCGTAGAAGTGCTGACCGGCCAGCTGACAAACACGCTTATCGGTATGCGGGCCTGGTAGCAGGATCTCGACTCGTACCCCCCGCCCGGCGGCCGCGCAGAGGAGTTCGATGAAATACGCGTCCGGTGCGAAATAGGCTGTGGCCAGCCGGAGGCGCTGTTCCGCCGATTCGATGACTACCCGTAACAGGGTCTGCATATCCTGCCAGCCGAAGCTGGCCGAACCGCGAACCACTTGGACGATCGCGTCACCATGGCGGTGCTGTGGTGTGAAGCGGTCGCGGTGATCATAGAGTTCGTCGTGGCATTCGGCCCAGTTCTGGGCGAACCCCGCGGCGATCCCGTCCACGGCAGGCCCTCGGACCCGGACATGGGTATCGCGCCACTCGTGTTCGTTGCGTGCGTCTCCGCACCACTCCTGCGCGATCCCCACACCGCCGGTGAACGCTGTCGACTCGTCGATGACCAGTACCTTGCGGTGACAGCGATGGTTCTGTTTGAGCGGCGACAGATACAACGGCTTACGGAACCAGGCGATCTGGACACCGGCCCGGTCCATCATCGTCAGCAGGTCCTGCTCGATCGGCCTGCTGCCGAAACCGTCCAGCAACAGCCGCACACGGATCCCCTCTTCGGCCCGCTCCGCGAGCGCGGCGGCGAACTGCCGAGCGATATCACCTCGCCAATACACGAAGGTCATCATGTCGACCGTGTGCTCGGCCGAGCCGATGGCCTCTAGCATGGCCGGAAAGATCTCATCCCCGTTGCGGAGTGCCACCAGCGCATTGCCCTCGGTCGCGGCGATACCGATCAGCCGCTCTATCCGTCGGCGCATACGTTCGATTCCAGTGTCGGGGGAGTCACCTCGAGGCTCTTCAGCGGCGGGCTGATCCTGGATATTGGTCACGATCTCTCCTTCTACCGGTACATTTCCCGCCGATATACGAGTCAAGCACGGGCCGCTGCATACATGCAGACCTTAGCCAACAGCAGACCCGGGCCTGCCCATGTAGCACCGGATCATGCGCAGGTACACATATGCTGCCGAGCTCGATCGACCGATCGAAACCAGCGTCATCGCCGAACTGCTTTCGCCGGACGCCGTCGGCGCGTCCCAATATCTGATGCGGGTATCGTATTCGCAGGTCGATACCTGCGCTTCTCCTGCTTGATAGGGTTGCCGTCAACTCCGATAGCGGAATCGGATGCGCGACTCCGGCGGGGCACGCCTTCGACGATACGGAGTCGGCTGCGGCACAGCAGGGGAACCGAGGTGAGCGACGTGGAATCGACGAACCAACGGCAACCGACGGTGTTCGATGTTGTGGTCGTCCTCTTCGACGGCGTCACCCAGCTAGACTACGTCGGGCCCGTCGAAGTCTTCGGCCGCTGCCCCGGAACCGAGATCCACCTGGCTGCTCGAAAGCCGAAAGTAAGCACCGACCAAGGTGCCGAGGTGCTGCCGACATGCTCGTTGGAGGCGGCGCCACAAGCCTCGGTACTGGTAGTCCCTGGAGGTCCGGGAGCGATCGATACGCTGTCCGATCCCGAACTGCTCACCTTCGTGGAAACGCAATCCGCTGCTGCCTCGTGGACATGCTCTGTCTGCACAGGTTCGTTCATCCTCGGAGCCGCGGGGTTACTACGCGGCAGGCGAGCGACTACGCATTGGGCTTCACACGCAATGCTGGCCGAGTTCGGGTGCCTCCCCGTCGACGAGCGAGTGGTGGTCGACCGCCCTGTGGTCACCTCGGCCGGCGTCAGTGCCGGAATCGATATGGCGCTGGGAGTTGCCGGAGAGATTTTCGGCCCTCGGCACGGTGCGTGGATCGAGCTGGCGATCGAGTATGCGCCCCACCCTCCTTTCGGCTCGGGCGATCCGCGTACCGCGCCTTCCCGATGGGTGACGGAGGGCCGTGAGGTCATGGCACGGGATCGACTCGAAGCCGTGCGAAAGGCCGCGCAACGCGTTCGCGGCCGAAGCTGACCTCTGTAATCTCGAAAATTAATTACCACAACATCTTTCGATTTCAAGCAGAATTCCTGCGATGTCGCTCGGCGATGATGTTCGCGAGATGTGCGATGAGATCGCGCGCTTCCGGCGGGTCGATGATCTCGATGTGGTCACTGAATTGCAGGAGTTGGCGCACACCGTCGAGTTGGTCATAGCCGACACTGATTCGCACCTGTCCGGTGTGATCCACGGGTGCCACGGACAGCAGTCTGCTGCCAAGGATGCGGCGGGCGATGTCCTCGCGATCCGCGTCAAGGAGGGCGGTGACGATCACGTCCCGACGTTGTTCGAGGGCTGCGGTGAGTTCGTGAACGATATCGGCCAAAGTGATACCGGGACGAAGGTGGCGCTTGTCGTCCAGCACCGTCCACGACACCAGCCTGACGGTAGCGAACATCCTCGGGTGACCATCACTGTCGGCGATCAGGTACCAGCGTCCGGCGCGGGAGAACAGCCCGTAAGGATCTACTATCCGTGCAGTGGCACGGCGTTCGCCGCTGGAGCGGTACTCGATCCGCAACCTGCGACCGAGGCGGATGTCGTGGGTCAGCGCCGCGATACCAGGGGTGTCCGATGCCGCGAACCACGCCGTGTCGTCGATCGTGACGACCTCACCCAATGGCAACAGCTCCTCCTGCCGCCGGGGTTGTGGCCGTGGGCGGCGAGCGGCGAGTTTTTGCGCGGCGCTGCGCGCCGCGACCTCGATCCCGAGCCTGCGAGCGCGTGACAGATCGACACCGATCACTTCCAGCACCTCGGCCTCGCTGTCGGTCAGCCGCCCCACATCCACCGCGGCGCCGGGCAGCAGACTGATCCCACCGTAGCGGCCCCGCTCGGCCACTATGGGCACGTCCGCGGCGATGAGCGCGTCGACGTCGCGCAGGATGGTGCGCTTGGACACCGTGAATTGCTCGGCCAGCTGCTCGGCGGTCATCTGCCGATTCGCCTGCAATGCGACCAGCAGCGCGAGCAGACGTTGCGGGCGCTGCACGATTCCACCTCCTAATAGATGACATGGGTTGTCATCTATTAGTGCGAGTGTAGTCGTGCACTGGTCAATTCGGATGTGAAGGAGGCTCTCACATGAGCGCACCGAACCTGTTTCTTGTCTATGTCACCGACATCGAGAGGGCGACCCACTTCTACTCCGATCTGTTCGGGATCGAGCCGGTCACCCGCACGCCCCGCTACGTGCCGTTCGAGGTCGCGCCCGGCGTACTGTTCGCGTTGTGGAACGGACGCAGTGAGACCATCACGCCCGATGCGCCGCGTTTTTTCGAGGTCGGGCTGATGCTGCCGGGCTCGGCAGCATCCGTGGACAACCTCTACGCCGAATGGGCCGCGAAAGGTGTCACTGTCGTCGAAGAGCCCCATGACGAGGTCTTCGGACGTACCTTCGTGATCGCCGATCCCGACGGCAACCTCATCCGCGTCTCCCCGATCGATTGATATTCCGGGCGCCTGTTTGCCGAACGACTCCGCCGGGGCGGAAATGCCACGCACGGTCATCCCAACTCAGGGATAGCGGTCACGCCCCGCTGAAGTATCCTTCGCGCAGGCAGGCGGCTCGAAGGACACCTCTCACGACTCGGACCAGCCGATCCGATCGGCATCGGACTATGCGAAGCGGGCGATGGCACGGGCGAGTGCCTCGCCCATGGCGGGGCTGCCGGTGTGGCCGGAGTCATCGATGACGTGCAGGCTGGCGTCCGGCCAGGCTTTTGCGAGTTCCCAAGCGGTTTCGAGTGGTGCGCTGAGATCGAGGCGGCCGTGGATCAGTTCACCGGGGATCCCGGCCAGCCGCCCGGCTTCACGCAGCAGCACACCTTCGTCCAGCCACGCCGCGTGTGCGAAGTAGTGCGTGCAGATCCGGACGAAGGCGAGTATGGCGGTATCCGGCATGGCGCTGTACTGCCCTGGTCTGCCAAGGGATTCGTGCGCGATCACCGCGTCCTCCCAGCGACACCACTCGATCGCGGCGCTGCGGCGTACCACCGGATCCGGGTGTTCCAGCAGCCGTCGGTAACCCTCGACCAAGTCGCCGTCGTTGGGCAGCGCAGCCCGGAACCGCTCCCACTCGGCGGGCAGCAGCCGGGCGACACCCCGGTACAACCAGTCGATCTCGCGGCGGCGGGTGCTGGTGACGCCGACCAGCACGATCCCGGTGACCCGCTCCGGGTACCGCTCGGCGTAGGCGAGGATGAGTGTCGACCCCCAGGACCCGCCGTACAGCAACCAACGGTCGATACCGAGGTGGGTGCGCAGCCGCTCCATATCCGCGATCAGGTGTTCGGTAGTGTTCACCGTCATGTCGGTGTCCGGGTCCGCGGCGCTCGGAATGCTCCGTCCACAACCGCGCTGATCGAACTGAACGATCCGGAATACGTTCGGATCAAACGATTTCCGAGGCCCCGGGCTGCTCCCACTACCCGGTCCGCCGTGCACCACCAGCGCCGGCCGCCCCGCAGGATTACCACTGGTGCACCAGTACACCTGGTTTCCCTCACCGACCTCGAGCAGACCGTCGGCGTACGGGTCGATCGGGGGAAAAGACGTCGGCACGGTCGCCGAGGTTAGCGGAATAGGCGTGCGGCGTCGACCGCTACCGCGCCGCACTGTATTTCGCCCGCGATATCGGCTACAGCCAGGACGCCGCCGATGCCATGTTCCAGGAGTTCTACTGGGGTCGCTGGCCGCGTACCAACGCCACCCCGGCATTGAATCTCGACAACTATGACCTCGACTCCTACCTGCATCTTGTCCGAAGCCATGGTCGCCTTCCCTGACACCGCGATCGTGAGTGACGGTCGCACGGCCGCCGAGCTGGGCAAGCTGCCGGCCTTCGGCAATTCCGAGTACACCAAGCTGTCGAAGCCGTACTCCGATGCCGAACCCGGCAAACTCGCCTACAGCATGGAATACAAGGTGAATCGTTAGCACCGGTACGGCCACTCCCGACCAGTCCGTTCGGGAGTGGCCGACCAACGGGCTCCGGCTCACTTCCAGTGGAAGTCCAGTGCTCTGGATACGGGCATCGCCACGCCGGGGGTGACCGGCGATGGATTTCTGGTCAGCGGGTACCTTCGCCGTAGAGCTTTGCGATATCGGGCGAGTCCAACCAGCCTGAGTAGGTCGGCCGGGATGGCCATCCGGCGGGGGAGTCCTGCCACTTCTCCTGGCGGCCCCACGGCAGCAAGTCGATGAGCGGGAAAGTGTGGCTGAGCTGCTCGGTGCCGCGACCGTTCGTATGCCAGGTGCGGTACACGATGTCGCCATGGCGCATGAACACGTTCACCGCGAACCCTTCACCCGGGGCCGCGTCGACGTCAGCGGCGAAAGAGCTCTCCGATGACGAGTACCAGTCCATCCTGTTGCCGACCTTGGCTTTATAGGCCAGAGCCTCCTCGATCGGTCCATTGGTGACGATGACGAATCGCGCGTCATAGGAGTCGAGAAAGTCCAGTCGGGTGAACTGCGACGTGAAGCCGGTGCACCCGCCGCACTGCCACACCGCGCCGTCCGACCACATGTGGTTGTAGACGATCAACTGGGATCGGCCGTCGAACACGGCGGCCAGTCGGACAGGTCCGTCCTCGCCGATCAGGATGTAATCAGGCATTTCCACCATGGGTAACCGGCGTCGTTGCGCGGCGATCGCATCGAGTTCACGGGTGGCGGCCTTTTCTCTCTTGCGCAGTTCATCGAGCGCGGTGCGCCACGTCAGCTGGTCGACCACGGGCGGCTTGGCGAACTCGGAGGTTGTCATCTGATGCTCCTCACGTCGGACTGTCTTGCAGGTATTGACTCGGATACCGGCCGATACTCATCGCTCGGTAAGTCCTTGATCAGCCCGATCTGCTCTGCGGTCGGCGAGGGGCGGGTAGCGTTGGATGCCCCGGTCCGGCGGTATGTCCCGGAATTCGCCTCCACCGATGCGGTCACGGACGAGGTCACCGTGCTGCGTCTGCTCCAACGATAAGACCGGGTTGGAATGGCGCCTCAGCGTCGACACTGGCAAGGAGATGATGCGTTGGCGCGGTATGCGGTGAAACTTGCCGAGTCGCCGCTGATCGCGGAACCGGGAGCGCGGGCGTCCTATAGCCAGGCGGGGTTCAACCTGGCCGGTCGGATTATCGAAAACGTCACCGGAACGACCTTCGAACAGGCCGTCACGTCGCTGTTGTCCGAACCGCTTGGGCTGGCACACAGCCGCTACGCAGTCAACGACGTCATCACCCGACGATTCGCGGTTGGCCACAACACCGATACGAACGGTGTGCTCGCGGTCGCCAGGCAATGGAAAGACAACCGCGCCGACAACCCCGGCGGGGGCGTAGTGACATCCGCGAGCGATTTGCTGCGGTGGGCACGGTTCCATCTCGGCGACGGCCGGATCGAGACCGGCGAACGCATTCTGCCCACCGAACTGCTGCACCGGATGCGGGAGCAGACGGTAGAACTACACGGCAGCACACTAGGTGACGCGTTCGGCATCTGCTGGTTCCCGCGCACGGTGGATGGTGTGGCAACCATTACCCTCGGCCTGCTGCCGGGCGACACGGATGAGTACATCGTCACCGCCGGCGGTCTGCAAGGACAACGCGGGTTCTTCGCCCGGGACGAATCCGGCGCCGTGACCGGGATCGATCTCGCTGGCCGGTTGTTAGCCCTGGTGCGATGACGGCCACGGGTGAATGACACCTCACCGAAGGGAGACGCGTATGCTCACGATCGGGCAGTTAGCGCGGTATGCGGGCGTGACGATCAAGGCCGTGCGCGTCTACCACGGGCGTGGCCTGTTGCCCGAGCCGGTGCGCGACTTCTCCGGCTATCGCCGCTACCGCGCCGAAGACGCCATCAATCTGGTCAAGATCAAGACACCGGCACGAGCCGGTGTACCCCTGGCGCGGGTCAAGGAATTGCTCGCCGCGAACCCCGACGAGTTCGCGGCGGCGATCGCCGAGATCGACCGCATGCTCGCCGAACGCGCCGAGGAAATCCGCCGAGCCCGCGAGCAGATCGCGGAATTGAACTGCGGCGACAGCCTGTTCGTGTCCACCGACGTCACTGAGTACCTCGACCGCCTGCAACAGTTCGGGGTCAGCGAGCGGGTGGTCCGGATGGAACGCGACCTCTGGATCCTGCTGCAATCGGTCGCCCCGGAACAGGCCTCGGATTGGATCACCGACAAGCTCGACACCATCGACGATCCGCAATTCCAGGCTATCTACCTCGACTACGATTCGGCATTCGACTGGTCCCCCGAAGACCGCAACCGGGTAACACTCGGTGAGAAGGGAATCGGTCGTGCGCATACCGACCGACCCCATCCCGGTCACCACAGCCTTCGATGAGCACTACGATCACTCCGACGATCCAGCGTTACGACGAAATGCCTACAGAACCAACGACCTATTTGCAGGCAGATCTGTACTGTGACGGGTTGGGGGCCATCCCCTTCCAGAAGGAGACGGTCCCCCAGCCCGTGACGGCTCGAATCCTCTCAGCCGGTCCCTGGCCAGGGGTCAGACGGGAAGCACCGAGATCGTGCCTCGGCACACCGCGGTCTGCGAGTTGATGAACCACCAACCCATACCGGTATCGACTTTCACGGTGAAGGACACGGTCCCGACTCCAGTCAAAGTCCTGTTGATCGGGATGCCCGGCTTCTGTTGGAGAAACTCCGTGTCACTGACGCTGGTGCCTGAGGCACCAGTGGTCTGGTTGTGCCAGTCGACTACGACTCTCGTTCCGTACCAGTTGATGCCGAAAGCCGGGATGAGTCCGGGTGGCGGAGCAGGCAACTCGTTGCCGCCACGGAGGAGTATCGACGGTTGCAGCGTAGAGGCGCCATCGGGACGGCTCGCGCCGGAGCCCGCACCGATAGTCCAGGTAAAGGCCGGTGCCCACGGCAGGGGATTGTTACTCCCGCAGGTCATGACGGTCGACTGCGGTGGCGCCGGATCGGCGGCCGCGGGCGCGGCGCCGCCTGTGCTCAGTGCAGCCGACACAAGAACTGCGGCAAACGGTGACATGACCAAAGTGGAGATTCTGCTTCTGTTGAGCAAGACGGCTCCTGGTATTTAGTAGCTGATTCTGACGATGATCATCGAACCTGCCGTGCTCGGACAGCACCGGCAAGACCTAAGTCGCTCAACCGTTTACGTTTGTTACTTCGATGGTGGGTTCAGCCCAGCTGATGGAGAGCACGCGGACATTCTCGATGAGTCGACATGAACCGTCCCGGCTTTCCTGCCGGGACGGCCCAGGACGGTTCAGACCATCGCGGCGACCCTGCCGGATACCGCTGCCGGGCGGCTACCGGAAATGGTCGGCTTCACCGAGCGTATTCGTACTGGTGAGCAGGTCAGCTATTTCGAGTCGGCGGCCGGCTCGTCTGCCGAACAGCAAATCCGCGGTCTGCTGTTGAGCGCACCGCGATCAAGGCAAGGTGAAATCCGGATAGATCCGCGACCCGACCTGCGAGACAGGTCGACGTCGCAGTGGTTGTATCGGCTAGACATCACTGACACCGAGAACGCCGATGGCCGCTACCTCGTCCACATCGATCACGACACCACAGCTGTTCCCTGACACCACAGTTGTCCCCTGTGACCAGGCCGAACTTGCGCGTGAAATCCGGGCACGATGCGACCGGAGCCGCACCCGCTGGTGAGGGGGTTCAGCTGGAGCCGCGCCATGTCGTCGGCACGAACCTGGTCGGTGCCTCATCGAAGATTTTCCGGATGGCGGTGGTGGTTCAGCACACCTCCATCTGTTGACTCGGAACCGCCCCGACAAGCCAGGAGGCTCAGGCATTATGTCGGGTAAACATCTGCTCGACAGCTCCCGATAACCATCTTCAGCAGCATCTCCGACCCGACTGCAGAGGAGTTACCGGATGACCGAACCCGGCCCCGCTGAGCTCAAGACACAACATCGCGCGATGTGGGCATCAGGCGACTACCCGACTGTCGCCATCGAAGTCATCCCGGAAATCGGCAGGCGTCTTGTCGACGCTTGCCGCATCGGTCCAGGTCAGCATGTGCTGGATATCGCAGCCGGAGCCGGGAACGCCGCGATACCGGCAGCAGAGGCCGGTGCGGACGTTGTGGCGAGCGACCTCACGCCGGAGTTGTTCGAAGCGGGCCGTCGTATCGCTGCCGAACGTGGCGTCGAGGTCCGGTGGCAGGAAGCCGACGCAGAGGCACTGCCCTACGCCGATGCCGAGTTCGACGCCGTGATCTCGTGCTTGGGCGTCATGTTCGCGCCGTTCCACCGGTCGGCCGCAGCTGAAATGGTGCGTGTCACCAAGCCTGGAGGTGCGATCGGTTTGATCAACTGGACTCCCACCGGATTCATCGGGCAGATGTTCGCCACGATGAAGCCGTTCGCACCGCCGCCTCCGCCCGGTGCGTCGCCACCCCCGCTGTGGGGCGACGAGGCGCATATTCGGTCACTCTTGGGTGACCGTGTTGCCGACCTGGAGTTACGGTGCGAAAACGCGGTCATCGATCGTTTCGCCGATGGCGTCGAGTTCCGTGATTTCTTCAAGACCTACTACGGACCGGCGATCGCGGTGTACAAGGCCATTGCCGCGGAACCCGAGAAGGTCGCGCGGCTGGACCGGGAACTGGCGGAGCTCGCTTCTCGCCACGATCTGGGTAACGGGCGGATGGAGTGGGAGTACCTCTTGGTCACCGCACGTCGATCAGCCTGACCGGGCTGCCGGATCAGGATGATGTCAGTGGCGTCGTCTTCAGTTCAACGAGCGACCACGTCCTCACCGATGAATCCACCCGATTGGTGTCGCCACAGCTGCGCGTATGTTCCATGCGCGCATAGCAGCTCCTCGTGCGTCCCCTGCTCGACGATTCGTCCGTGGTCGAGCACCACCAGCCGGTCCATCCCGGCCACAGTGCTCAACCGGTGCGCGACGACCAGCGTCGTACGTCCTTCCATCAACTCCCAGAGCGTTTGCTGCACGAGCATCTCGCTTTCCGAGTCGAGGGCACTGGTGGCTTCGTCCATGAGCAGGATAGGCGCGTCCCGCAGGATGGCCCTGGCCAGCGCGACCCGTTGACGCTGGCCTCCGGACAGTTTCACGCCGCGCTCGCCGAGGAGCGTTTCCATCCCCTGTGGCAGCGCATCCACGAACTCGGTGACGTGCGCGGCCTCGGCGGCCCGCAGGATCTCCTCGTCCGTGGCGTCCGGGCGCGCGAACCTGATGTTCTCGCTCAACGTCCGATGGAACATGGCCGGATCCTGTGGCACGTAGGCGATCAGGCTGCGCAGATCCGCCTGCCGCAGCCGGGCGATATCCTGTCCGCCGATACGTATGGTTCCGGATTGGATATCCATCAACCGCAGCAGCAGTTGGGTGATGGTGGTCTTACCACCACCGGATCGTCCGACCAGACCTACCTTGGCACCGCTGGACACGTGCAGATCCAATCCGTGGAACAGCTGCCGTGCGCCTTCGTGCGTGAATTTCACTTCCTCGAACCGCACATCGAAATCCTTGGGCAGCAGTGGTTCCGGATTTTTGATATCGAGCACCTTCGGTTCGTCGAGCAGCAGTTCGGTGAACTGCGCCGCCTCGGTGATCACGGTCTCCAAGCGCCGGTAGATCTGGTTGAACCGGAACATGATCTCGGTGGCGTTGAAGTAGTAGGTGAATGCCACCACAATGGCCTCCACCCCCGCATTCCCGCCACTCAGACTCAACGCGATCAGCAGGCCCATCACGTTGGTGAGCACCAACAGCGGTGTTACCAGCGTATCTATCCGGAGGTTCGCGTAATCCCAGGAGCGCAGCGACTTTCGCCGTAACGAGGCGACCCGCCGCCGATGCTCGGCCGCCTCCCGCGGTTCGGCAGCGAAGGCGCGCACCACCTGCGTATTGCTCAGGGTGTCGGCCACATGTCCGGAAACCCACGCCACGGCGGCCTCCCGGGCGTCGACGAGCTTCTGGCGGCGCTGGATCAAGGGCGTGATGACCAGCGCGGTCACCACGATCATCCCCATCAACACGACGACGAGCATGGGGTTGTAGCGCCACAACACCACTGAGGCGAATACCAGCGGCACCAGTGCCGCCAAGACCTCGAAGGCGAGGGTGTCCACGAACTCTTCGAACCGAGAGGCGAAGCTGAGCGACCGCTTCGTCAGCGAACCGGCGAAGTTGTTGTGGAAGAACGTCGCGTCCTTGGTGAGCAGCTCATCCATGGCGAACACGTACAGGTGCTCGATACCGTAGGCATCGACTCGAATCAGGAAGTGAATCCCGATGCGCCACAGTATCTCCGCGAGCAACAGGGTGCCACCGAAGGCAAGGACATACGGAGCCAGAACCCCGACACTCGTATCCCCGGTCTCCGCGACCCGGCCGACCACCATGGCGACGATCAGCGGCGCGATATACAAGTTGCAGATATTGCCGAGCGCGGGCATCAGCAGCGCCGGAATCGTCATGGCCTTGCGCGAGGCCATTTCCCGACCATAGAAACGCAGCACCAGCTTGACCGCCGTTGCGCGTGAACTCATGCTTCCCCTCTCGTCTCGAATCAACGAGCGATGCAGGTGAGCAATGATCCTGTGTCCAGGCGGGTTACCGCCAGCGAATATCCGCTGACGGCGCGCCGGGTCGTGTGTTCGTAACTCTCCAGGCCGGTCGAGTAGCTCGCGTTACCGCGCCTCGGCCCGCATCGGTAGCCGCTGCGGATGCACCAACGCACCGATCACGATCTCACGTACCGGTACTCCCGGAACCGGCCGCAACCGCCACTGTGCCGCGATGGTGGCCGTCTGCAATACGACCTCGGTGAGTGCGAAGATATTTCCCGGGCATTGCCTGGCACCCATGCCGAACGGAATGTGGGCGCCTTTGGACAGGGTGGCCATACGGTCCGGTAACCACCGGTTCGGATCGAACCGCATCGGATCCGCGTGCACGGCGGGATCACGGTGCACCGCGACCGGGCAGACGAAAAGCATGCTTCCGCCGGGAATCTCGGTGCCGCCGAGCACGTAGGGCTCCGGTACGTGCCGCACCGTGAGCCATGGCGAGTACTTACGCAGAGTCTCCAGCACGATCCGTTTGGTGACTTCGAGCTGTGCGAGATCGGCGAATTCGGCGGGGCGGGCGTTATCGAGCACCGCGTCCACCTCGGTGTGTAGCGCAGCCTCGACCTCGGGGTTCTGTCCCAGCTCATGGAACACCCAGGCCAGCGTGGCTCCGATCGCCTCGGTACCGCCGACCAGGAAGTTGATCAGCTCGTCGTGCACCTGGGAATCGGTGAGCATTGCGCCGGAATCGTCGTCACGTGCTTTGAGCAGGGTGCCGAGCAGATCGCCGTGGTCGAGGTCCGGATCGGCGTCCAGCTCCGCACGGTAGGCCGAGATGATGGTGGCTGTCACTGCTTTCATCTCGGCGACCAGTGCGTCGAAGCGCCGGTTACTCGGCAGCGGCAGGCGATCGATCCAGGCCGGGCGGGTCACCCGCCGCGAAAGCAGCGTCATCACCGGCGGTAGCAACCGGTGGATCTGTTCGGCCGTCTCCGCGCCGAGTTCGCCGCTGAACAGACTGCCCGCGACCGTGCGCAGGGCCAGATCGTGCATCTGCTCGTTGACCGCGAGCACCTCACCGTCGCGCCACGAGGCGGCGCGTTCGGCGCCGAGCCGGGTCATCACCGCCGCGTAGTCGGCGATGCGGGTTTTCGCGAAGGCGGGCGCGATCATCCGGCGCTCGCGCCGGTGCCGCTGTCCCTGCAGTACGGTTACCCCCTCGCCGAGGAGGTCTTGTGCGCGTTCGATCATCATGCCCTGATCGGACAGGGTGACGAATGCCTCGCGCACCAGATCGGGCTCGGTGACGACATAGGTGTCGTAACCCGGGATCCGCACGCGCACAACTGGCCCCTGCGCGGCGAGGGTGGACAGGAACCGGTAGGGCCTACGCCCGAATCGCGGCCAATGTCCGAGCAACGGCAGGGCACCAGGTGCGGTGGGAGCTGGGCGCCCTGTGGTCGCAACGGTGGTACCGGCAGTCGATGTCATCACGAGGTACTCCATATCTACTGCACGACAGACGGAGACAGACACTTCGCTGTCTCGGACGTACGCCGCCGTCCGGGAAGAATCGGCGGCGTACGGAATCAGGGGAATTGTGGAAAGCCTTTCGGCTCGCGTTCTTTCAGCGATAACCGAGCCGAGCCACATCAGATTACCACGTGGTAGCGCAGCAGCGTCCACGTGAATCCTCTTGTCTCTGAAACCAAAGTCAGGGCAAAGTAATTCGTAGAACGAGCATACTGCGCTGATGTGTAACAGCTACCGGGGTGACATCTATCTCTGCCACACCTTCGTTTTCTTGACACCGGTCGGTTCGCGACTTTAGCGTCCGAAGAAATATCGAACCGAGCCGTTGTTCATCCAGACCCTTTACTTCGGGCGGCGCATTCGCCCGTTCCGTCCCCATCCCATCGATATCGGGAGACCATTGTGAGTGCCGCACGCCTCAGCGCGCTGGGAGCTGCTCTACCCCAGCATGAATACACCACCGACGAAGTACTCCAGCGGATGTCCAGCGGTGGAACATTCGATGTCGAAAGAATTACCGGAATCCGGACCCGGCGTATGGTCGACCGGACCGCCGACGAGGACACACTGACTCTCGGCGCTCGAGCCGCCCGTGACTGCCTGCGGCGATCGAAATACGAGGCCGCCGACCTGGATGTGATCATCAGCGCAGGCACTACCGTGCACGACGGATTCCATATGGTCATGGAGCCCGCGGCGGCGCATCGGATCGCCAGGGAGATCGGCGCCGACCACGCCATGGGCTACGACGTCGTCAATGCCTGCGGTGGCACGATGACCGGAATCTACCTGCTGGAAAACATGATCCGTGCCGGACTGGTGCGCACCGGCATGGTGGTGACGGCGGAAATCATCTCCCCGGTCACCGAGGGCGCCCTCGCCGAGGCGAAGGATCCCAAGGATCTCCAGTTCCCCGCGCTCACGCTCGCCGACGCCGCGATCGCGGTCATCGTGGACCAGGCCGAGGATGATCACGATCGTATCCACTACGTCGACATGATCACCTGTGCGGAATTCTCACCGTTGTGTATCGCCAAACCCAGCGACGCCACGCAGAACATGATCATGCTGACCGACAACATGACCATGCAGGCCGCCCCGCGCCGTGAAACCTGGGCGAAACTGCACCGAGATATTCTGGAAAAAAGAGGCACGACCTTCGCCGACGAGAAGTTCGATTACATCGTCTTCCATCAGCTCGGTGTGGCTTTCACCGAGAAACTCGCGGAATCCGGCAGCAAAATTCACGAGACGGAAATGCCGCCGCGACTGGCAACTGTGCACAAATATGCTAATACCGGTGCCAGCACGCATTTTCTGGCACTGTATGACTATATATCGCGTGGTGAGTTGCCGAAGGGCTCGAAGATCTGTCTGGTGCCGACCGCTTCGGGCATGATTTTCGGTGTTATGTCGGCGACGATCGATTCATTGGTAGGGTGAAAATGTCTGTCATCATCGAACAGTCCGCGATCAGCGCGGCTCCCGCCGACGCGGGCTCCATCGACCATGCTGTCGCCGCCGCGCGGCAGTGCCTCGATCGCGCAGGCGTCGCTGCCGACGATATCGATGTGCTGGTGAATGTCGGTGTCTACCGGGATGGAAATGTGGTGGAGCCGGCCAACTCCGCGCTCATCCAGCAGGGCCTCGGTATGCATCTGGACTACCAGGCCGGGTCCGGCCGCTCCACATTCTCGTTCGATCTCCGCAACGGTGCCTGCGGGGTGCTCGACGCCGTGCACGCGGCAACCGCGCTGCTGACGAACGGCACGGTGGAACGGGTGCTGATCGTCGGTAGCGACGCGCATCCGGGTGGGCTCGCTCATGCGCCGGAGGATTTCCGTTACGCGACTGCCGGTGCGGCGTGGCTACTGAGCAAAAACGTGGATCCGGAGGTGGGTTTCGGTGCGATCCACATCCCGCCGCCGCGCGGTCGCGCACCGCAGACGCATCCCGGCGTGCACGGGTACCTGGATCTGACATCGATGGGAACCCTTGGGCAGCAGACGATCACGGTCGAGGCGGCCGAGGACTACAGCGCGGTGCTCACGGAGACCGCGGCGGATACTCTGCGGTATTATCTCGACCGCAGGCCGGACATCGTCTCGGACCGAACGATTCTGGTGACCAATAACCCCGTGGCGGGGTTCGCCACCGGGCTCGCGGAGCAGTTCGGCTTCGCGCGCGGTTATCAGGCGATGACCGGTGACCGCGATGCGGGCAGCTCGGGTCTGGCGATCGCCTTCCACCAGTTGCGGGAACAGGGTGAGCTGGCACCGGGCACCGAATTGGTTCTGCTGGCGGCAGGCTCGGGGCCGATGGCGGCGTGTGTGAGCTACCGGGTGGAAGAGGCCGCGTGAGCGCGGTACCGGTGCGCACCGAGCCGGAGGATCTCGATCTGCTGCTGGCGCGGCAGCTGGCGAAGTCGGCGGATCTACCCGCGGTGAGTTACCCGACGGCGCGCGCAAGGAACCGGGTTGGCACCGCGGACGCACTCGCTTTCCGGGCACTGACCTTCCGCGAACTCGGCGAGCGGATCGACGCCTACGCGACGGCCTTCGCGGAGGTGGGAATCACCGAAGGTGTCAAGACCATCGTGATGGTACGGCCGGATCCGGACCTGTTCGCGGTGATTTTCGCGCTGTTCCGGGTCGGTGCCGTACCGGTAGTGGTCGATCCTGGTATGGGTGTGCGGCGCATGCTGCACTGTTTCCGCAGTGTGGGCGCGGAAGCGTTCATCGGGGTGCCGATAGCGCATCTGGTCCGGTTGGCGGCACGGCGCACCTTCCGGCAGGTCCGTGTGCACGTCACCGCAGGCCGGTCCTACTGGGGTGGGTACACGCTGACGGATCTCGCGGCGCGCGGGCGCCGCGCGGCGCCCGCCGTGGTCGAGCATCTGCCCGGCGATCTGCTGATGATCGCGTTCACCACGGGAAGTACCGGTCCGGCGAAGGGAGTGGAGTTCACCCGTGCGGGCTTCGCGGCCTCGCTGCGCGTGGTAACCGATCTGCACGGGCGTGCGGACGGATTCACCTCGCTGGTCACGGTACCGCTGTTCGGCCTGTTCGATCTGTTGCAAGGGGCGCATCTGGTGCTCGGGCCTGTGGATCCGGTGCGGGTGTCCGATGCCGATCCGGCGCTGCTGGCCGATGTCGCCGCGACATTCGCGGTCACCGATCTCACCGCCTCCCCGGCACTGCTCCGACCGCTCGGAGAACACCTGCGGCGCACCGGCACGGAACTGCCTACGCTCACCACGGTCATCTCGATGGGTGCCCCGGCCGACCTGGACACGCTCGACGCTATCCGGGAAGCGCTCGGCAGCGACGCGCGAGTATTCACGACATACGGTGCGACCGAGGCGCTTCCGCTCACCACCCTGGAGTGGAGTGAGCTGGCGCAGACGCGGGCACAGACCCTCGCCGGTGCAGGCACCTGTGTCGGACGGGCACTGCCGGAGTCCGACAGTGACACACGGATTCGGATAATCCGCATCACGGATGACGAGATTCCCTGGTGGAAAGACGATCTAGAGGTTCAGCCCGGCGAAGTCGGGGAGATCGTCGCGACCGGCGCCCAGGTGAGCAAGAACTATCATCGCAATCCCGCCGCGGAGGCGCGCGCCAAGATCGATGAGCGGCTGCCGGACGGTACCGTGCGCCGCTGGCACCGCGTCGGCGATCTGGCATGGCGCGACGACAGCGCGCGGCTGTGGTTCTGCGGCCGCATCTCGCAACGCGTACGCACTATGGCGGGCGATCTGTTCACTGTGCAGTGTGAGCAGGTGTTCAACACTCATCCACAGGTGCGCCGTACGGCGCTGGTCGGTGTCGGCAGGCCCGGTGCGCAGGTTCCGGTGCTGTGCTACGAGCTACGCGATGGCGTCGATCCGGCCGAGACCACACGCATCGATCGTGAGCTGTGGCAGCTCGCTACCGAATACGAGATCACCAAGCCGATCCGGGTCTTCTTGCACCACAGCGGTTTCCCTGTCGACATTCGGCATAACGCGAAGATCGGCCGCGAGGAGCTCGCGGTCTGGGCGGCCGGACAACTCGGCTACGACCATGAAGGGAAACAACAATGAAGGTCCTCGTCACCGGTGCGACCGGATTCCTCGGAAGTCATATCGTCGATCAGAGCCTCGCCGCTGGTGACGAGGTGCGGGTGCTGGCCAGGCCAACCAGCGATCTCGGCTACCTGAACTCGCTCCAGGATGTCGAGATCGTGCACGGTGACCTCGGGGACGCGCAATCACTGGCCGCGGCCTGCAAAGGCGTCGACGTGGTGCACCACAGTGCGGGACGGGTGGAGGAGACCGGCAGTCGCAGCCAGTTCTGGGAGGCGAATGTCGCAGGTACTCGGCGGCTCGTCGATGCCGCTCGCGCCGCAGGTGCGGGCCGCTTCGTCTACGTCAGCAGCCCGAGCGTGGCGACCGAATACGACGAGGACCGGTTCGGCATCGACGAATCCGAACCGTATGTGCGCAATCCGAAGAGCTACTACGTGGAGACCAAAGCGATCGCGGAGCGCGAGGTTCTCGCGGCCAATGGTCCCGATTTCACTACCTGCGCGCTGCGGCCACGCATGATCTGGGGTCCGCGATCGGGCGGCTGGATGACGTTGTTGCTGCGTAAGATTCGTTCCGGTCGGCTCCCCGACCTGTCCGGCGGCAAGCAGGTGCTTGTGTCCATCACCTACTGCGACCACGCCGCTACCGCGTGTGTGCAGGCCGCCCGCTCGGACAATGTCGCCGGCAAGGCGTACTTCCTGGCAGATGCCGAGGATGTCGATCTGTGGGGATTCGCCCGTGATCTGGCCACCGCCTTCGACCTCACCCCACCTACGCGGACGATACCGAAACCGGTGCTGGACGCCGCGCTCACCGTCTTCGACACCATCTGGAAGATTCCCGGGCTACAGGAACGGGTGGCACCACCACTGTCGAGCTGGACGGTCGCCGCGCTCACCGTCTCCAATACCTACGACACCACCGCCGCGCAGCGCGATTTCGGTTATTCCCCAACGGTTTCACTCCAGGAAGGAATGGACCGATATGTGGAATGGGTGGAATCGATAGGTGGTCTGCCCGCCCTGCTCGCCTGAACCTCCGTGGATAAGGATGACCATGCCGATCACACGTTTGTCCGCGACCGACGGTATCTGGCTATCGCTGGAATCGCCGGATATGCCGATGCATATCGCCTTCCTGCTGGAGTTCACGATGCCGGAGGGCAGCGCGGCCCACTTCGTGCGCCGCTGGCGCGCCCGGCTCGCCGCACCTGTATCCGTGCCACGACCCTGGAATCTGGTACCGATCCGGGGACCACTGACCCGGCTGTCGTTGATGCGGGAGACCGAGGAGATCGATCCGGCCGAACACATCCGGAGCTGGCGACTTTCGCGACCGGGTGACCGGAAGGAGCTGATTGATCTCGCGACGCGAATCCATGGCGAACAACTCGATTTCCGGCGGCCGCCGTGGGAGATCCACCTCATCGAGGGATTGGCGGAAGACCGGTTCGCCGTAATCGTCAAGGTGCATCACAGCCTGTTCGACGGGGTATCGCTGATGCGGCTGTTCACCGAAACTTTTACCGAGAACGCCGAAGATCGTGGCGTTGCGGATCTTTTCACGGTGGGACGTTCCGACGGAACGGAGCGGAGCTCCGGTGTGCAGAAGGGGTCGATCCAGGCACTGGTCGTCGCACTGCGTGGGCTGTTCCACCTGCTCGGCGGCATCGGCCGGGCAGGACGGGATGCTCTCCGGCGCCTGCGCGGTGACGAGACATTGGCGCAGAAGGCATATCAGCAGCCACCGTCTATCCTGAACGGTCCGATCACCGGGGCTCGCGAGCTGTCGCTGCGCCGCTATGATCTGGCCTTGCTCAAACGGTTGGCCAAGGCCGGTGATTGCACCATCAATGATCTTGTGCTCTATCTGGTGAGCACGGCGCTACGCACATACCTCACCGAGCACGCGGAACTACCGGAGCGCTCGCTGACCGCAGGCGTTCCGATAGACCTGCGCGAGGGGAACGACGACCGGGTCGGCACCCGCGCGGGCATGATGTTCACCTCGCTCGGCACAGATATCGCCGATCCGCTCGAAAGGCTCACTGCTGTCAAGGAGTACATCGATGCCGCGAAGCGGCAGATGACGACAATGCCTGCGAACACCGTCATCGGCTACGGCCTGGCGGTGACACTGCCGTGGATCCTCGGGCTCACCCTGGGTTTCGGAAACACACCCTCCTCACACCCGATGGGTATTTCCAATGTGCCCGGCCCACAGAAGCCGTTGTACTGGAATGGCGCTCGTTTGGAAGCCTTGTACCCGATCTCGCTGCTGATGCACGGAAACCCTTTCAACGTCACCTGTCTCGGTTATACGGATGCCATCCATTTCGGTGTTCTCGGTGCGAGCGACAAGCTTCCACCCATACGCTATGTGACCGATGCCATGGATGCGGCGCTGGACGAGCTGACGGATCTGCTGCTGTCCGAGCGGGAACAGACGATGCGCTCGGCTGGTTAGCACCGAGTTCCGGTCGACCCCGTCATTCCGGCGAATACCGGAATGACGGGGTTTCGTTGTTTCAGGCTGTCTTTCGTTGTATCAGGTCGAGTTTCATGCCGATCGGGATGACAGCGAAGTGAAACCGGTCATCGGGAGGTGCGGCCCCGTCCGGCAAGCGCAGATCGAAGGTGCTGCACGCCATCGCGGCGACGCTCTTGATCTCCAGCAGAGCGAGTCCGCGGCCGGGGCAGAACCGCGGTCCGGAACCGAACGGGATCGATGCCTCAGGACGGTGATTGCCGGTGTTCTCGCGCAGCCAGCGGTCGGGGTCGAAGACCAACGGGTCGCTGAAGTTCTCCGGCTGCACTCCCGCGTGCTGCACATTGACGACCACCCAGGTACCCGCAGGAATACGTACCCCGTCGATCGCGGTGTCCTCGACCGCCTCCAGCCCGATGAGCGGAGTGGTCGGGCGTAGCCGCATCGATTCCGCGGCCACCGCCTCCAGATACGGTTGCCGGTCGAGCACCGAGGGGGTGTCGGCGACCTCCTCCCGAATGCGCTGCTGTACGCCGGGATTGTGCGCGAGATGATAGAGCAGCCAGGCGGTGGCATTACTGGTCGTATCCTGACCCGCGATAAGGATCGTGAGCGCTTCGGCGAAAAGTTCTTCATCGGTGAATGTCTCATCGCCATCCTGCGCCAACAGCAGAGCCTCGATGAAATTGGTTGGCTTCTCGTGCAGCTCGACGCGAGCGCGGGCGATAACGTTGTTCAGATCTTCGCGCAGGGCTGCCAGGGCGCGATCCAATGCGCGATCGTCGGGCAGTTTCACATAGCGCCAGTACGGGAATGGTGTAGCCAGCCGCCGGTTGAGAATCGGGAAGATGAGTTCCAGATGGCGTTGGATCACGTCTCCGGATTGTTCGATGGTGTTGATGTCGTAGTCGAAGGTGAGTTTCGCCGTGACATCGACGGTATAGCGGGTGAGGTCGGCGCGGATATCGTCGGGCACGCCACGCTCCCAGCGCTGCCGGAGCCGATCGGTGATCGTCTGCAGAGTGGGATGGAAGCCGCGCAGATGTGTGGCGTTGAACGCGGGCATGGCGAGCTTGCGCCGCCGTCGCCATGCCTCGCCTTCCAGCGAGAACAAGCCGTTGGAACCCATCTCGTCCATGATCGATTCGATCGAGGACTGCCGTCGGTAGCTGCCGGGGCGGTCGCGGAGAATATCGCGATTGAGCCCTGGATCACTGACAACGACGAGAGTCTTACCCGCCATGTTCACCCGATACATGGGACCGAATTCGTCGGCCCATCGGTCGAAGCGGCGATGCAAGCGCGATGGCAGCAGCTGCGGCAGATTCCCCAGCAGTGGCCATCCGCTCGGGCCCGGAAGATCTGTCGCGGACAATGGACGGGAAACCGAGGTCGACACTTGCAGAGCCTATCGCCGTATCCGCCGATATGTGGAGGAGAGCAGGCTATTTTGTCTTCGTGACCAGATATCGATATGCGGATTTGTACGGAAGACGGATTTTTCTCGATACGCGTCAATGAAATAGGGGCAGTTCCAGTGCAGTATTCTCACCGTGATTGTTTTCGCGAGGCCGGACCGCGCAACTTCTCAGCCGACGAATAGGCGGAAGGCGAGAGCGGCTTCGATGCTCGAGCTCGGTCCGACCTGTCAGCACGCCGATGGGCGAGTCGGTAGCAGGCGCGGGATGAGGCGGACGTAGACGACCATTCCGATCACCTCGACCAGAGTCTGGGCGACCACAACGACCGCTGCCACCGCGAGAGCATCCGGTAGCGACAGCGCCAGCGGCAGTACAACCAGGGAGTTGCGGGTCGCGCCGGAGAACACGATGGCGCGACTGTCGGCGATATCGAGCCCGAACAGCCGCGCCACCGCGGCACCGGCGAGGGCCATCACCACCAGGAACACCACATAGAACGGCACCACCGCCACGACCTGGCCCAGATCGGCATCGAGCTTGGGCACCTGCGATGCCACCACGGTGACCAGTACCGCGGCCATCAATGGCACCATCGCCATGCTCACCGCCGCCGATACTCTCTGCCCGGTCTCGGCTCGGGCGGCCCAGGCCTGGGTGAGCCAGGCCAACCCGAGCGGGATGACGATCAACACCACGAACGCTCTCAGGAACGGGCCGACCTCAACGATCTCTGCCAGATCCGCACCGAGGAACAGCAGCAGAAACACTGGCAGCAGCGCCATCTGGGCGATCAGCAGCAGCGGGGTGGCCGCCAGCAGTCGCGTGTTGGCGCCACCGGCCAGTCCACTGAACACGATCACGTAGTCCACGCACGGTGTCAGCAGTACCAGCAGCACACCGAGCCGGATCGCGGTATCGGCGGGCAAAAACACCCACATCGCGGCGACCACCAGCGGGACAACCACGAAATTCACTGCCAGAGCCGCGCCGAGGAACCGGCCCGCGCGCAGCGACCGACCGAGCTGCGCGATAGGGACCTGCAAAAACGTCACATACAGCAGCGCGGCCAGTACCGGGTTGATCAGATGCTCCAGCCAAGACCCCGCACTCGGCGCGGCCGATCCGACCACCGCACCGGCCGCCAGTGCCGCGAGGTAGATCGCGACCTGGTGGTGTTCCATGCGGGCGACCACGCGAGGAGTGGACAAGCGGATACTCCGATCGAGGAGGAGGAAAGCAGGGCCTGCGCACGGGGTGCGGCGCGTCTGGCGGTTCGGGCCGAGACCGGCTGAGCTGCCCCGCGCGGGTCGGTCGGTCAGGAACGCGCGGGGCGGGTCGCCGGCTCGGGTGCCCTCGGGCAGCTCGTCGAGGCGCTAGAGGGGCTGGTGAAAGCCGGCGGTGAAAGCGACCGGCTTGATTTCACATGTTCGCCTTCCTCGGCGGGTGCGATGTCGAACGCAAGCGGCGTCATAAGCGGACGGGTCCATGCGGTCAACCCTAGGTTGCGTCTTGCGGGATGAGAGGCAGGTCGTCAGAGCTCCGTCTTCGAGCTCCGCCGACGATAAGGTTGCGTAGGCCTTGTCGGAGGGAAGCCCGTGCACCGGCAGGAAGTCCACAGGCGTAGGCAAGGCGGGGGAATCCATCCCCTGGAAGGTCCAGACGTGTTATATGCCGATGTGTTGTGATGCGCCGCATGGAATCCGGTGCCGGTGATGTGCTGTGACCCATTCGAGATTCGACTTCGCGGGTCGCGGTAGTGGGTCGTCACTGCCCCTTTCGTCGAGACCGTTAGCTTTTCACTGGTCAGCTCGCACACAGCTGCCGCGCATCGTTCCTGAACAGATTCTGTTCACCCATCTGGAACAATGTCTGTAATGTGATCCATCTCATATGGTAGTGTCGGCCGCATAACGGTGGAGCCGATCGATTCGGAGGGGGAAGAGTGCGCTCACCGAATCCAGCTATCGAAGTCGACGGCCCCGAAACCGTTCCCTTGGAATGGATTCGGTTCTACTCATTCGATCCGGTCGATGAGTGATTTCCTGTGAAGTGAAACGACGCGAGAACCTCATGACGAAGTGCGATGACGCTCTTTCCCGATTCGGGGTAGTCACCGAGTCACCTGATCGGAGTCATTCGACCCCGAACCCGCCACACGCGTACATGGAGATGACGGTTCGGTCGAACGGGGGATCTCGATGTCCGAGAAGGAAGTAAGTCCTCCCACGGTGGAGCAGGCGACCACGGCCGACGCGCTCCGCCGCAACTTCGCCGACACCGTTCTGTCGAGTGTGGCGACACTGGGACGAGCGCTTCGGATCGGCGCCGATGCCATCCGGATCGGAGTAACGGACGTTATCGGCCTGCGTTTCCAAATGCGCGAAACCTTGATTCAGGCATGGTTTCTCATCAGAGTGACAGGGGTCCCGAGCATCCTGATGGCGGTGCCGTTCGGTGTCATCGTTTCCGCGCAGGTCGGAAATATCGTCTCCCAACTGGGAGCCGATTCGATGATCGGTGCCGCGGGCGGACTCGGAGTGATCAAACAGGGTGCGCCTATGGCGACCGCCATGTTGCTCGGGGGTGCGGGCGCGGCAGCGATCGCCGCGGATCTCGGTGCCAGGACCGTCCGCGAGGAAGTCGACGCTATGCGTGTGATGGGAGTCGATCCGATACAGCGCCTGGTTGTGCCGCGGATCGCGGCGATGATGCTGGTGGCCCCGCTGCTCAATATCTTGATCATCTTCGTCGGTATCGCCTCCGGGTTCGCGGTCGCGGTGACCGCGCTCGATGTCACCCCTGGCAGCTACTGGCAATCGTTCGGCTCCTTCACCACCCCTGTGGATGTCTGGGTATCACTGGGCAAGTCCATCCTCTTCGGGTTTCTGGTCGTGGTGATCGCGTGTCAGCGTGGGCTGGAGGCCAAGGGGGGACCGCGTGGTGTCGCCGACGGGGTGAACGCGGCGGTCGTGATGTCGATCGCGGCCGTCGTCGTGTTCAACACCGCGATCACGCAGGTGGTAACCATGTTTCTTCCGATAAGGATCGCGTGATGGCGGCCGCGCCGTATCGCCCGGCGGGTCTGCGTCGGGTAGGTCGGTTGCCGCGGGGAGTGCGTCCGATACAAGCGGTCGACTCGGTGGGCTTCGTGCTCGGATTCTGCTGGCAGGTAGCGTCTTCCGTGCCGTATACCATGCGACGCTACCGGCGCCAGACAATCACTGTGATCACCGATATGACATGGGGTCGTGGCTCGGTCATCATCGGCGGCGGTGTGGTGCCGCTGATGCTGCTGCTCGGTGCGGCGATGGGTGCGTCGATCGGAATCGAGGCGTTCAGTGCCTTGAACCTGCTGTCCTTGGGGCAGCTCAGCGGACTTATCTCCGCCTTCGGGATCACTCGGGAACTCGCGCCGATCGCGGCGGGAGTCGGTTTCGCAGCGCAGGCGGGCTGCCGAATGACGGCGGAGATCGGGTCGATGCGAATCTCGGAGGAAATAGATGCCCTCGAATCCTTGGGAATCCGTTCCGTGCCGTTTGTCGTCACCACCCGAGTCATCGCTGGAATCATCGCGGTCGCACCGGCATTCGTCGTCGCTCTGATATTGAGCTATTTCTCCTGCGAGCTGATCGTGACCGTAGTACACGGCACACCATCCGGCACCTACAAGCACTATTTCGACCAATTCATCACGCCATGGGATGTTTTCGCGGCGACGGTCAAAGTCGTGGTTTTCGCGATTGCCGTGGTGCTTATCCATTGTTATCAAGGGTTTTTCGCGACGGGTGGTCCGGAAGGTGTCGGCATCGGGTCGGGGCGTGCGATCCGCGCGAGTCTGGTAGCGATCATCGGACTCGATATGGTCACCACGATCATGCTGTGGGGCTTCCACTCTCCGATCACGTTCACGGGGTAGCCGCATGCCCGCCTACACACTCCCAGGAACCGAAGTCGGCCCCCGCCGGGCACGCATACTCGGCACCGGCGTTCTCGTCGTGGCGATTCTGATCGCAGTAATCTGGCGGTTCGTCCCCGATTCCGCTGCGGCAGAACGCATCGGTATCGCACTCGTAGTCAGCTATGTCGGAGAGGGAATCGGCCCCGGGACCGAGATCCGGCTCGACGGTGTCCGAGTGGGCACCGTCGATACCATCGATTTCGCCGGGCGCGACCGGCGGAGACTGACCCTGAGCCTGGACCGGTCCCAGTTATTCGGACTCACAACAGGTCTGAAGGTCGACTATGTCCCCGGTAACCTGTTCGGAGTCAGCGCGCTCGAGCTGCATCCCGACACGGGCGGCGATACTCTCGTCGACGGGGCGACCATCGACCTCACCGGGCAGAATTCCAGCAGGGTCCGCGATGCCACACTCGCTTCACTGGTGAACTCCACCGGTGACCTCACCGCGCAGGTACTGACACCGCAACTGGCACAGTTGTTGAACACATCGGCCCGTGACCTCGATGCCTTCACACCACTACTGCAAGCCATCGGGACCACCGTCCGCGCCTATACCGAAACCCGGCAGATGCCGCCGTCGCAGTTGTTCGACAGCTTCGGCACTGCCCTGAGCGGGATTCCGCCGATGCTGACCGGGGCGCTGACGTTGCTCTACGCCAGCTACGACAACGGCTACCTACGGGAAGACGCGCATATCCAGAAGTTCGCGCAGCTGTGGCCCAATGTGCAGAATCAGTTGTTGCCCGCGCTCACTCAGCTCTTCGGCACCGCCGAGCCGTATTTCTCCGAACTGCTGCCCATTGCGACCGTGGTGCTGGACCGGATTTCCGGATCTGTCAGCGACCTGATGGGGTCCAACGGTCAGTTGCGCGATCTGCTCGACCGCCTCGATGCCGCGTTCCGCGACGGCCCCAGCGGGCCGGTCCTGCATACGCGAGTAGAACTCGACCTCGTTCCCGGCTCGACGATCCCGCTCGCCGGGGTCGTCGGCACGAATCCCGTTGCGGGAGGTGACCGATGAAAACAGGAGCACTGCTCGTGCGTGTCGCCACAGCGGCGGTTCTGATGCTGCTGGTCTTGGTCGGTATCTTCCGCGTCATCGATCGGCCGGTAACCGGCCGAACCGATACGTATACAGCCGTTTTCACCGACGCGAACGGCCTACGGCCAGGTGATGACGTGCGTTTGTACGGAGTGCAGGTCGGAAAAGTCCGAGCCGTCGAACTCGCGGGCGCGCAAGCGCGGGTGCGGTTCACGGTGCAGAGCGATCGGCCACTGTTCACTGATACCACAATCGCGGTGCGCTACCAGAATCTGACCGGCTTCCGATTCCTCGAAATACGCCAACCCGATTCACCCGGAAAACGTCGTGCGGCAACAGCGGTTTTCGGTGTCGACCAGACCGTATCGGCCTTCGATATCACCACTCTGTTCAATGGGCTGCAGCCGGTGCTGCGGGAACTGTCACCCGAGGACCTCAACCAGTTCACCACCAGCGTGCTGGCCGTTATCGACGGCGACGGCACCGGGCTCGGGCCCGCACTGACCGCCATCGAGAAACTGAGCCGCTACGTCTCCGACCGCCAGGCGGTCTTGTCGACACTGGTGGGCAATCTGTCACGGATCTCGGACCACATCAGTGGCGACTCGGGGAACGCGATGAAATTGCTGGTCAGTTTGACCGAGCTGTTCGTGGTCATCACCGATAAGCTGCCCGGGTTCATCGACTTCGCCAATACGATCCCCCCGGTTCTGCAGCCGCTGCGCAGCATGCTGACCGTGCTCGGACTGACCAGTGAACCGGACAGCGACCTCGACGCACTGCTCGAACAGGCATTTCCGGATCCGTATGACGCTGTCGCGGTGTTCGACCGTGTACCCGGTCTGATCCAGGCGGTTACCGCCATGGTCCCGCAGACCGGAGCCCAGACATTACCCGCCTGTTCCCACGGAAGCGCGGATGTCCCGGAACCGCTTCGCATCCTGATTGCCGGACAAAGGATCGTCCTATGCAAACCCTGAAGCGCCGACGTGGCTCGCGGGTGCACATGGAACTGCGACATTCGCGGCACACCGACCTGCGTTGGGGACTGGCCGGATTGGGCGCGGTAGTGGTGCTGATCGTCGCCATCGGTGTCGTATATCTGGCCGGTACTACACCCGAGCAGGTCTATCGCGCCGATGTGACGCACGCCGGAGCGATTCGTCCCGGCGACGACGTTCGAATCGCCGGGATACCGGTCGGAAAGGTGAAGTCGCTGGCACTGGGGTCCGATCACGTGCGTATGGAGTTCACCGTCCGAGCCGACGCCTTCGTCGGCGACCAGACCGTCCTCGGCATTCGGATGCTGACCGTAGTCGGCGGATACTACGTCGCCGTCGAACCTTCGGGAACCACCCCGCTCGGCGACGGTGTCATCCCTGCGGAGCGGGTCATATTGCCTTACAACCTCACTCAGGTATTCCAGGATGCCGCACAGCCGGTACGGCAGATCGATGGTGACGTGCTGCGTCAGAACTCGGCGGCGTTGTCCACATCGGTGGACAAGAGCCCGAACTCGATTCGCGCCGTCGTACAAGCAGCCTCGGACCTGGTCACGATTATGAACGAGCAGAACGCCGATATCTCGCGCACGCTCTCGTTCAGCGAAGAGTACCTCACGGCATTGCGCCGTAACTCCGATGTGCTGGCCACCTTGCTGGTCACCCTCCGCACCTTGGAGAACCTCATCAAGAACAACAAAACCCAAGTGGGGCAGGCGCTCAACGATCTTGCGGTCGTACTACAGGATCTCACGCCTTTCGGCCGCGCCTGGGATAACGGGCTCAGTGACTGGGCTGAGCCGATGGCCGACGCGATTCCGCAGCTACAACAGCTCGATGCGCGTCTAGGTGAACTACTCGACGCGCTGCACGGGCTGGGACAGCGGCTGCTGCCGTTACTGCCTCCAGGTGGCGGAATCACTGTCGACCAGTCCGCCATATCCCTGCCCGTGCCGGCTGTCTGCGTCCCCGTGCCAGGAGGAGGCTGCTGATGCTCACGCGAATCGCGGGTTCCCGGGCCGTGATGTCGGCAGGCGTGATCCTCATCCTCATCGTGGCCGCGGCGGTCGGGCTGCGAATCAGTCGTCCCTACCCAGCGACTCAGACCTACTGTGCCGATATGCCCGATGCGGTAGGTCTTTTCACCGGCAGCGCGGTGACGATCATGGGAGTTCCGGTGGGGGAGGTGACCGGCATCGAACTCCACGACACCGCGGCCCGGGTGCGGTTCACCGTGCGTGCCGATCGCGCACTGCCTCTCGATGTCGGTGCCACGACCGTCAGTGACACCGTGGTCGCGGACCGCGAACTCGCACTGATCGGGGCGGAACCGTCGGGGGCCGCCTGGAATCCCGGTCGATGCATTACCAAAACCGTGACACCCAAGAGTCTGACCGAGACCTTCGCCGCCCTGGCATACCTCTCCGATCAGCTCAACTCCACGGACGATCCAGTCCAACGCACTGCTCTGGGCGATGGCCTCGCCGCACTCGACGCTGCGACCAACGGCTCAGGGGATCAGATCAACACCATCATCAATCAGCTCAGCACCGCGCTCGCCGCACCGGACACTGCCATCGGCCACCTCGGACAACTTCTGGACGCGATCGGTGAACTGGCGCATAGGGCTCGCGACAACTGGGGGCAGGTGCACGACATCGTCACCGAACTGCCGCAGGCCTTCAACGACATCAACGTCATCGCCTTCCCCCCGATCATCGAACTGGTGGACGCGTTGAGCGAACTGCTGCCACAGCTCAACGACGTCATCATCATGCTGGGCTCACCTGCGCTGCGATCACTGAACTCGGCCCCGAACCTGTCCCGTCTGCTGTCGGCCGGAGTCGGCTCGCTCGCCGAGATCATCGGCATGGTGCCTGCCATCGCGGCCGGATTCAGTTCCGCCGTCGACTCGGCGTCGGGGCAATTGAGTATCGGTTACGCGGCACCGAAACTCGCACTAGCACAACCGGATAACGACCAGATTTGCGCCGCGGTGCAGGCGATCACCGGGCAACGATGTCAGAAATCGGAGAACGGGGTGGTGGCGGTGCCGGTATTGCCGTTCCTGTTGTCGGCGGTGAGTGCCCGATGACTCGATCCACGGGACGATGGCGCCGGATGGGCAGGTACATGTCGCTGGCCTCGGCGGTGGTATTCGGAGTCCTCGGGTGTGACTTCCAGCCCGCTGAACTGACCGTACCCGGCTCAGGCGTGGACGGACCCACGTACCGCCTGAATATCGAGTTCGCCGACGTACTCAATCTCCCTCCTGGAGCGAAGGTTTTCGCCGACGGAGTGCGGGTGGGACAACTGACCGATCTCACGCTTGTCGATCCTGTCGCCGCCTCTAGGGGGGTACCAGCCCGACGGGGGTACGTGGTCGCCGAGGTCGATATTCGCGCTTCGGTGCACTTGCCGACGGAGACCACCGCGGCGTTGCGACAGGAAACGCCCCTTGGCGACGTCCATATAGCGTTGCGTGTGCCAGAGACCGCAAGCGGGCCGACGCTGGGCGCAGACGCGACCATTCCGCTGGCTCAGACCAGTGGGTCACAACCTATCGAGGATATCCTCGCCGGCCTGTCCACCTTCATCGGCAGCAGTGCGATCAGCGACGTGCAGAGCATCATCGACAAGGCGAACGCAATTCTGCCCGAGGACCCCCGCGATACGGCGCGCATCGCCGCCACGTTCGGAGCGGATATCGCCGATCTCGGCGCCAACCTCCACACCGTGGATACCTTGCTCGACGGCATCCGGGCAACCGTGGAGCACGGTATCGGTGACAACTTGCCCACGCTCGATGAACTGCTGACACCGTACGGCGCTCAGCACACCATCGACACGATCAACGCTGAGATCGGAGTCATTTTCGTGCTCACAGCGTTGGGCCCGCTGGCACCGAGCCTCCAGTGGCTGGCACCAGTGGTTCAGTCACTCGACGACACCGCGCGGGCCGTGGTGCCGATGCTGTTCGGCAGTCATCCGCTGGACATCGGCTCACCGTCGAATCTGAACAAGGCCGTGGATCTCATCCAGAACAAGATCATTCCGTTTGTCGAGCACGGCCCCGAAGTGAATGTGGTCGATATATCGGTCGGCTCGGCGCCCCCCTCGGCGATGCCTCAGGATCAGCAGACCGCCCGCATACTCGACACCCTGCGGATGATCGGAGTAGTCCGGTGAATACGCGTGCAGCGTCCTCGCTTTCGGCAATAGCTATGGTTTTGGTCTTCGGTATCGCGTATATGACGTTCGGGGTGCTGCACCTGGATCCGCGGCGGTCCTACATCACCACCGAGATGCGTCTGGACAATTCCGGGGGCCTGGTCGCCAACGCCCCGGTGCTGCTGGCCGGTGTGCGGGTCGGGCGAACGGAGTCGGTCACCCGACAGCCGGCCGGCGTACTGGTCCGCCTGCGGATCGACAAGCGCTACCGCATACCACTGTCCAGTGATGTCCGCATCGAGCAACTGTCGGCGCTCGGCGAGCCCTATATACAGTTCTCACCGCAGCAGGCCGGTGGGCCGTTTCTCGAGGACGGGCAGATAGTGCCTGCGCAGCGGATCAGGAAGCCGATGACCATCACCGAACTGTCCGGCAAAGTGGTCGACCTGCTCGCACAGATCGAACCCGGAGTGGTCGCAGGCTTGGTGAGTACCTTCGATCACGCCCTTGCCGGTACCGATCCGGCCATACAGACCTTGCAGCGCTCGACATCGCTGCTGGCGGCCATGCTGCTCAGCCGGACCAAGACAATCCGTCAGCTCTTCAGCGATATGCAGGAACTCGGCGGCGATATCGACTGGATGGGGCCATCGCTCGCCGCCGCCGGGCCGGAGTTCGGGGCCTTCGGCGCCACCCTCAACAAAATCGTCGAGGCCGGGGCGGCGCTTGCCGAGAGCAGACCCGTCGACAGCTATTTCACCGGCGACGGTCTGGTCCCGTTCCTACGCGATCTGACGACCTCTGTCGAGCAGATCGGTCCGACCGTCGCGCAACTCGGACCAGTTCTCGAGCCGATAGTCACCGGCGCCGTATACCGCACACCGGCGATCGATATCAGTGCCCTCATCGCACAGGGGCTACAAGCCGTCGACGCCGACGGCACCGTACGTTTTCGGATCGGCGTCAAATAGCAGGCCATCGCCGGAGCGGCAATTCATCTCGAGAAAGGACGGATATGGCGACGCACACCGACGAGGCCGCCGAGGAACCCATCGACAACGAACCCGCACAGCCACCCGCGCTCCGGAAACCTCTCACCCGCACAGTGTCGTTACGGCTGTCGACGGTGCTGACCGGTGCTGTCATAGGGATACTCGCTATCACGAGCATCCTGCTGGGTGCCCTGTACTGGTCCGCGAAAACTGATCTCGAAGAACGCGATTCGAAGGCAGCCGACGCTCGGCACGCCGAGCAGGTGGCGTCGGACTACGCGGTGGGGGCGTCGACGATCGACTACAGGGACACCACAGCGTGGCTGAGTCGACTGCAGACAAACACAACGCCCCAACTGGCAGCGAAGTTCGACGCCACCGGACCGCAACTGGAACAAATCCTCCTGCCGCTGCAGTGGACTTCGAAGGCGGTTCCACTGTCCTCCTCGGTCATGTCCGAGTCGGGCGGTGTCTACAAGGTGAACACCTACCTGAACGTGACATCCACCAGCGCGCAGTCCCCGGCCGGCGCACAGACCACGGTCACGTACTCGCTGACCATCGATCGCAACGCCGACTGGAAGATCACCGATGTCGGTGGACTCCACAATGCATTGCCGGGCAAGTAGTTTCGATGTCGCCATCTGATCCGGATACAACACATCGACGCCGCCGAGTTCCTCCACCGCGGGCCACGGTCAGCGCCACCGACATGTCACCAGCGCCGGATTGCGGTGCCACTCGGTGATCTCGTTGGCACCGCAGTGGCGTAACCGTCGCAGCGCTTCATCCGCGGTCGAACCTTATGTGGAACTGTCCAGTTCGGCCAGCAGGCGCGGCAACGGTAACTCGGACAGTTCGTCGGTGGTGAAAAGAGCCGGACTGCCCACAACAGAGGGGATAGTCGGCCTCCCGCATGCTGCTGGTATCGGCGAGGATCGTGCCGGTCGCTGGCCTGTCGCCTGCCGTTGCAATGGTGGGGTGTCGGTGAGCGCGGCAAGGTCGGATGTCCGGCGAACCCGCCTATTCCTGGGGTGATGTTCTACACCTCTTCTCGGGTAGTTAGGGTCGTTCGATGTCCACTGGCTCCAGGCGCGCCTACCGCACCGGACTGTCACGTGACCTGATCGTCGATGCGGCGCAGGCACTCACGGCCGAGCGCGGTCTCGACGGCTGGAGCATGCGCGATGTCGCGGCGCGTCTCGACACCTCGCTGTCGGTGATCTATCACCACGTCGGTGATCGGGGAGCGGTGTGCGCTGCCGTCGTCGACCGGGTCTACGCCGAGATGGACCTGCGGATGGACACCACGAATTGGCGACAGCTACTACACAGAGTGCTGTCGTCGATGATCGATCACCTGGCCGAGTATCCCGGCGTCGCCACGTGGTTGCTGCGCAACGGCCCACAGACCGAGGCACTGTTGCCCGTGCTCGACGCGGGTGTTTCACTGATGTCGGATGCGGGCTGGGGTGCGGAATCGGCCGTTGCCTACTCAGTGGCCTTCAACACCTGCCTCGGATTGATCGCCCTCGGCGACCAAGAGGTCAGCGGTACCGATCCGGGATTGCCCGGCTTGCTGGCCCTACTCGATTCGGACCCGTCGGTGGGGCCCGGTGCCGAGCAGATGCGGCAGATGGTCGAGCGGTTCACCGCGGACGGCGCCGAGCGTGCTGCCACTCGGCGCGAGTACTGCCTGTATGCGCTCGACCGAGTTCTCGACGGACTGCAACTGCGACTCGACCAGTTGACGAGCGGACCGATCGCTCCGCAGTAACACGTCGCACGAGCGCATACAGATTTCCGCAGTCGGTGGCCAACTGCCCACATGCGGCTTTTATGCCCATATCGGTTGCTCGGCAACTGTTCGGAACCCCTGCATGAAACATGCATCGAGCCGTTCGAGGTCACCGATGCGACGCTGCGCACGGCTGCCGGAAAAGTGACCGAGAAGCAGCTGGGGCAGCAGTTGGCTGCGGAGACGAGAGCGCACGATTGCTGTTGCGGTCGATGACCGAGTGGTTAGAATCCCAATTAGAACAGTGATCCAATCTGTCCGTAGGGGGACCATGGGTACGACAGCGGTTCTGAATTCGGTAGCAACAGAGGACGAGCAGCTCGAGAAACCGGGCAGGCTCGGTGTGCTGCTCACACCGGTCCGTACCCGGTTGGCGGTCGCGGCGGTATTGCAGCTCATCGGGGCACTGGCCGGGTTGGCACCGTATATCGCGATGGTCGAGATCGCACGTGTTCTTCTCACGGGCGACCACGTGGACGGGGGTCGGGTATGGACCTGGGTCGCGGTCGCCGCAGCGGGCTTCCTCATCCACATGGCACTCACGGCCGTGGCCTACACCATCAGTCATGTCGCCGATGCCGATGTCGGTTTGCAGATCCGTCGTCGCATGGCTGAGCGGCTAGGGCGAGTACCGCTCGGCTGGTTTACCGAGCGCAGTTCGGGCCGAGTGAAACGGGCACTCGTCGATGACGTCGGCTCGGTACATCACGCGGTGGCGCACGTGGTCAACGACCTGGTGGCCGCGGTGGTGACACCGGTCGTCGCGCTGGTCTACCTGTTCTGGTTGGACTGGCGGTTGGCGCTGCTGTGCCTGCTGCCCTTGCTGGTCTGGTTTGGTTTGGTGGCCTACATGATGCGCGATGAAGCCGCGCGGACCGCCCGCTGGAGCATCGAGCTGGACAAGGTCAATGCCGCTGTCGTCGAGTTCGTCGATGGTATCGCGGTGGTCAAGGCATTCGGTCAGACGGGCCGCGCGCAGGACCGCTATCGCAAGGCGAGCGAGGACCTCGCCCGCTTTCTCGCCGAATGGGCCGGTCCGATGCGGCGGCTGGATGCGATCGCCTCGCTACTCATCTCGGCGCCGGTGATGTTGTTCGTTGCACTCGGTGGCGGTGTTCTCCTCGATGTCGATCCTGCCGAGATCATCGCGTTCATCATGCTCGCGGTTGGTCTCGGCGCACCGGTGCTCGCCCTTGGCTTCGGGGCTGCGGCGATGCAGGTTGCCAAGGATGCCGCGGGCCGGGTCGCCGAGTTGCTCGCGACCACCGAACTGCCTCGTGCCACCGAATCGTTGACGCCGAAGGGAGCACGGGTCGTGTTCGAGTCCGTCCACTTCTCCTACGACGGCCGAACATCGGTGCTCGATGACATCGATCTGGTGTTGGAGCCCGGCACGGTGACCGCGCTGGTCGGACCGTCCGGATCGGGCAAATCGACTCTGGCGCGGTTGCTTCCCCGTTTCTGGGATGTCAGCGCAGGCGCTGTGCGTATCGGCAGCGTGGATGTCCGCGATATCTCGGAACGAGACCTCTATCGGCATGTGGGTTTCGTCTTCCAGGAGACCTTGCTGCTGCGTACCAGCATTCGTGACAACATCGCGCTGGGCAGGCCCGATGCCGACTTCGCCGAGATCGAGGCTGCGGCGCTTGCGGCGCAGATTCACGACCGTGTCCTCGCGTTGCCCCGCGGCTATGACAGCGAGATCGGCGTGGACGCGCACCTATCTGGTGGTGAGGCGCAACGGATCTCGATCGCGCGCGCCATCCTCGCTGATACGCCGATCCTGGTACTCGACGAGGCCACAGCGTTCGCCGATCCGGAATCCGAAGCGGCTGTGCAGGACGCGCTGTCGCAATTGACGGCGGGCCGGACCCTGCTGGTGATCGCACACCGCTTGCACACGATCCGCGGTGCCGACCGCATCGTGCTGCTCGCGAACGGCAGGATCGTCGAAACGGGACACCACGACGAATTGATGGCCGCGGGCGGCCAGTACCAGCAGCTGTGGAACGCACAATCGGTGACTCGGGGAGAATCGGCATGATTCGCAAACTTTTTCGCATTGTCGATCCACAGGATCGGCCGCGGTTCCTACGGTGGATCGGGCTGATTGTCGCCTACTCGGTGCTGCAGGGGATCTGCATTCTGCTGATCGTTCCCGTGTTGCGTCCCCTGTTCGACGGTGACCGCGATGCCGCTGTGTCGTGGCTGTCCGCGCTCGCCCTGGTCACGGTGGCTACTTGCGTGGTGTTCTACAGCCAGGCGATGTACGGCCAGCAGATTGCCGACGATCTGCTGCTCGGAATGCACCATCGGGTCGGCGACCACCTGGCCCGATTACCGCTGAGCTGGTTCGGCACCGACCGCACCGGCCGTCTCACCCAGTCGATGTCGCAGGGGACCGCGAATATCATCGGGGTGCCCGCACATCTGATGCAGCCCGTCATCAGTGCCGCCGTGACGCCCGCCGTGGTGGCCCTCGGCACCTTCCTGTTCGACTGGCGACTCGCGGCCGCACTGTTCGTCGCTGGACTGGTTCTGCTCGCCACCCACAACTGGGCGCAGGCTGCCATCGCGCGCAGTTTCGGGGCCATCGACCAGGCCGCGGTCGAAGCTGCGAGCCGCGTGGTCGAATTCGCGCAATGTCAACCGGTGTTGCGCGCATTAGGCAGGCACGGCGCCGACCATCCACTGCTCGACAACGCACTGCGCGGGCAGCGCCGCGCCTACGACGAGATGAACCGCAACGCGGTGTCCGCGCTGCTGGCCTTCTCGGTCGTCGTGCAGGCGGCTTTCGTGGCATTGATCGCCGTCGGTGTCGCGCTCGCTCTGGGCGGCACGCTGGACGCGGTGGAACTGATCGCGCTGCTGGTGCTCGTCGCCCGCTTCGTCGGACCACTGATCGAGATCGTCGATCACGCGGCGGCGTTGCGGATGGCCTCGGAAGACATCGACCGGATCGGTGAAGTGCTCGCGGTCGCACCACTGCCTGAGGGCGCAACGGAGCACACCCCCCAGCCCGGCACGATCGGTTTCCACCATGTGGCCTTCGGATACGATGATTACCCGGTCTTACGTGATGTCAGTTTCGAAGCGCGCCCTGGCACCATGACCGCCATCGTCGGCCGTTCCGGCTCGGGCAAATCGACGCTGCTGCGGTTGGCCGCGCGGTTCTGGGACATCGACGCAGGCACAGTCCGCGTCGGTGGTGTCGACGTCCGCGAGTTGACCACCGAGGCGCTGACCGGGCAGCTGGCGATGGTCTTCCAGGATGTGTACCTGTTCGACGACACGATCGAGGCCAACATTCGACTCGGTCGTCCCGATGCCACCGTCGAGGAGATCCGTGAGGCTGCCCGGCTGGCCAGGGTCGACGAAATCGTCGACCGACTGCCCGACGGGTGGGAGACGCGAGTCGGCGAAGGCGGCGTCAGCCTGTCCGGTGGTGAGCGACAACGGGTATCGATCGCCAGAGCACTGGTCAAACAGGCGCCGATCGTGCTACTCGACGAAGCGACGGCAGCTCTGGACCCGGACAACGAAGCAGCGGTCGCGGCCGCCCTGCGCGTGCTCACCGAACGCAGGACCCTACTCGTCGTCGCCCACCGGTTGCACACTGTCGCCTCGGCGGATCAGATCCTGGTACTTGACGAGGGCCGAATCGTGCAAGTCGGCACCCACGACGAACTGATCCACACCGACGGCCGCTACCAGGACTTCTGGCGCGAACGAGAAAGAGCGAAGGGTTGGCGGCTGACGGTATGAGGCAGTAACCCTTCAGTGGTCAGGCCGGAACCCGGTCGGCAGCGAGGAAATCGTCGACGAAGCCCAGCGCCCGGCCTTCGAAGCCCGCATAGTGGGCTTCGCGGATCGCGCCGGTGAGGGCTTCGTCGAACAGCAGATTGCCCGCGGCATCCACGCGCTGCCGCTTTTCTTCCGCACCAGGCAGCAGCCCCACCGACGAGTCTGTGAGGCCGCAGTAGTAGGCGATACCGTCGTTGAGTTGTGCGCTCAGCGCACCCTGTAGGAGTTCGACGCCCGCGTCGTCGTCTGCCACACCCGCCAGACCCAACCACAGCATCCGCTTACCCGCGAGCCGGGGTTTGCTGCGACCGTAGGCGAATCCGTAGTTCCACACCCGATCGATCCAGCCCTTCAGAATCGCCGGGACCTGCATCCAGTACACCGGGAACACCGCGACGATCACGTCGGCAGCGAGGATACGCCGCATATGGTTCTCGACTTCGGGGGAGTAGGTCTTCTCCCGGTTGCCCCATGCCGGGAGGTCGGCGGCGGTCATCCGGGGATCGAAGTTCTCAGCGTGCAGGTCCAGCAGGTCGATCCGGTATCCGGCCGCGGTGAGCCGCCTGGTGGACAGCTCGGCGATATGGGCGGTCAGAGAATCAGGCCGTGGGTGGGCGATGACGACCAGCGCGGTGCGGGTGCTCGCGGTTGTCACGGTCGGGTTGTGCTGCACGGGGGCCTCCTGTGTGGTCCGGAGTTCCGGACGATCGGTTATGCGGTCCGGATTCCATTCCACACCCCAGACAATGGACGATCTATGGGTAAAGATCTACATTTGATAGGAGTTCGTCTACCCTTGATGGTGTGGATCCATTGAGCAAACTGCTGGGCGGTATCCGTGCCGAGGGAGCTGTGCTCACCACCGCGGTCTTGGAAGCACCGTGGAGCATCCGGTTCGCCGATGAGGCACCGCTGACCGTGGTCACTGTGCTGCGCGGTGGGGGAACACTGTTGCTAACAGGCGGTCTCGAATATCGGATCACAGTAGGGGACACCGCGATCGTGCGCGGCCCGGAAACGTTCGTCCTCGTCGACCACGCGGATACTATCGCCCTTCCACATGAGGAATACGAGGTCACCTGCTTCATGCCGGACGCGAAATGCGATCCCGCGCTGGACGGAGGTCGCTGGGGGAGCGGGCCCACTGGTGAGACCACTCTGATCGTCGGCGCCTACCGGACATCCGGCCGGCGCCACGAACGGCTGCTTCGCGCTTTACCACCCGTCCTGGTCGTGACCGATGATGTGGAGGTGTGTGCGTGGATGGAGTCGATCGCCGTGGATGCGGCCCGGCGCCCGGCCGGAGCGCAGGCAATGATGGACCGGCTGCTCGACTGGGCGCTGGTGTGCACGCTACGCGACTGGTTCGAGGAACAGGACGCCGATGCGCCGGGGTGGTATCGCGGGCCCGCCGACCCTGTGGTCGGGCCGGCATTGGAGGCCATGCACGGAATGCCTTCCGCCGGTTGGACAGTCGCGTCGCTGGCCGCCGAGGCGGGGGTATCGCGTGCGCTGTTCGCACGGCGATTCTCCGAGGTCATGGGGCAATCGCCCCTGGCGTATCTCACCGAATGCCGGATGGATGAGGCGGAGGAACTACTGGCCGATCGGAGTCTCACCGTGGCGCAGGTGGCGAAGGCCGTCGGTTATGCGGACGCTTTCGGTTTCAGTGCGGCGTTCAAGCGATATCGGGGTATCCGCCCCAGCGATTTCCGCGCTACCACTGATCTCGGAGCGTGAACCGGTACCGAAGGTGCTGTGTTCGCCGCCAGCCAGGGCACGGCTGGACGCAAGCGACGATATCCGGCGGCGGGTGCGGGGCTACCGGCAGCTGTGGGCCCACACCCACCAAAACTGAAGTATTAGATTTTCAGAAATCGGTCCATTCACCAATCCACCGTGATCTAATGCTGCCCAACTCGGGTGCGACAACCCCCCGACGACCACGCCGAGGGACACCCGATGCCTGTGGGAGAAACAATGATGGACAGCAGTATGCGGCGCTCAGCTGGTTCGGTGGCCGCGTTCGCGGTGGCGGCCGGTTTCGTAGTGGCGGCGATTCCCGGCACGGCCTCGGCCGCACCGGGAATGGTCACCTGGACCGACGGGAACAGCAAGTTCACCCGGACGATCTCGAACACCAACCCGATCGTCGGCGAAACCATCACCGTCAAGACGGTATTCGAGCGGACCGGCATCCCGGTCGAGTACATCTACTCGGTCAAGGACTCACACCCCACCTGCCTGACCCCGGTCGCCAGCTCGGGCAGGATGGGCGGCGACCAGGTCACACTCGACACCTCGGCCCCCGACTCGGTCAGCGCCTCCTTCGGTATCACCAAATATCCGGTGTACCCGAACATCTCACCGAAGTCCCAGACCTTCGAAGTGCAGTACACCGTAGGTGTCAACTGCGCCCGCGAAACCCCGCTGCCGACCTCCATGAGCTACACCGGCTCCCTCGGCGCAGGCAACTACTCCAACAAGGGCCCGGCCATCACCGTGTCCAGCGATGTCGTATCGACCACCACACTCGCCCCGGTGAGCGGCGCCCAGGTCGACAATCCCGTCACCCTGCGGGCAACTGTCTCCCCGGCGGCAGCGGGCGGCACCATCCAGTTCAAGGCGGGCGACCAGGTCCTCGGTGATATCCCCGTCGGCGCGAACGGCACCGCCTCGATCGTCTGGACCCCAGGCGCCGCAGGCACCTACGACATCGCAGCCACCTTCTCCGGCCGCACCGGCGTAGCCGGCTCCACCACCACCCAAGCAGTAACTGTGACCGACACCCCGAACCCCCCGAACCCCAAGCCCGGCACCGGCTCCTTCGGCTGATCGCCACACCAGGTACGCCATGACCAGTGCGGTCGGGGATTCCCGGCCGCACTGGTCATATGTAAGGAATCCTTTGCGGCCCAAGAACACCATGGCGCAGCTCACCGCCATCGAAGCCGGCGTGGACCAACAGACACTCGTATCAACGATGAATGCCGCACAAAGCTATTACATCCCGAGATGTACCGCCGGATCCGTGACGCCCTGACCGCAGGCGAATCGGTCACCGTGGCCTGACTATCGCTGCCGAGCGCGGCGCACCCGAGTCGGCCGACTGGGACACCTACCGCACCGGAGTCCTCGACAGCGATATGCGCGAGGACGCCCCATTCCTCTGCGATCTCCTCGACGCCACCTGATCAGACACCCGCCTCATCGAACATCACGGTCGAGCGCTGTGCGGACGGCTCACCACGATGAGGACCGGCCGGGAACAGATCCCATAGCCACATTGTTGCCAACCCGGAGAGAGTTCGAACGAGAGCGAGGACGACCGTGCGAGTCGAGATCTGGACCGATATCAATTGCCCCTTCTGCTACCTGGGCAAGCAGCGGTTCGAGCAGGCATTGGCAGATTTCCCGCACCGTGCCGAGGTCGAGGTGGTGCACCGCTCGTTCGAATTGGATCCGAACCTACCCGCCGACGAATCCGGTCCGGTCATCGCGAAGATCGCCCGCAAATACGGCGTCAGCGAGGCGCAGGCGGCAGCCAATGAGCGCAGTATCGGCGCGCAGGCCGCCGCGATCGGACTGCCCTATCTGACCGAAGGCCGCGACTACGGCAACTCCTTCGATATGCATCGGCTCCTGCACTTCGCGCTGGCCGAGGGCAGGCAGGACGAGCTGCTCGATGCCCTCTACCGTGCGAATTTCGCCGAAGAGCAGTCGCTGTTCGCCGATCACGAGCGCCTGGTACGGATCGCCGTCGCGGCCGGATTCGACGAATCGGCAGTGCGGGCCGTGCTCGCCGACCCTGATGCCTACGCCGATGCGGTACGCGCCGACGAACGGGACGCTGCACAACTCGGGGCGACCGGCGTTCCGTTCTTCGTCTTCGATCGCACATACGGTGTCTCGGGTGCCCAGCCGTCCGAGGTGTTCACCCAAGTGCTGGATAAGGCCTGGGCGGATCGCGAACCGGTTATCGCGACAATCGGCAGCGCCGAGGTCTGCGGTCCGGACGAATGTGAGCTGCCCGCACGCAATTGAGCTGCGGTACAGCACCCTTCACTCGGTTGTCCGTGGTCGAGAGTGGGATAAGCCCGAGGCGCACGACACCCGCGTCGGGGACTGTGAATACAACAGCTCTGTCCCAATTCCGGCGGTAGGCGGGGCACCGGAGGAGGATGGTGGCGCACGTCCTCCTCGGCCTGAAGGACCAAGGATTCCTACCAGCGTCCACACGGGGCGGTTTCGGTGGGTTCCTGTTTCACCGGGCCCTGATCTCCACTAGACGTGGAGAGCGACAGCCCCTCCGCAGGCATTCAACCTCTCGGCCCGCCCAGCTGCGAGGACATTGACCGCCGCGTTGAACCGTCGAAAGACCCGCCCCCCCTTCAACTCACCCCCACACGGGCGTCGACAACCTCATGACCCGCAATATCTAGACTACTGAAGTGCTCGAGGACGAACACCGCGCCGCCCGCGCCCAACTCGACGCCCTCTTCATACCCCTCCAATCCCGCGCCTTCCGAGGCAAGTCGTGACCACCCCCAACCCAGTGTCAGCGATGCCGGTGTGGTCAGGCTTTCTTACCCCGGTGCTGGAAGTAGCGCCTCGCCGAGCTGACGATCCGCTACGGTGTCGCCATCCGGACGCGGCAGACCTTCACCGTGGTCGAGGTCGACGAGGACTACTTCGAATGAAGCCGTACTGATGCGGCTCAGCTGAGGAACATACCGCGTCGACATGCGCGAACGACCCCGCCGTTCCGGTCGTGATTGCCGCGTACGACCGGACACTCCTTGCCGAACGTCCCCCATCGGTCGAGCTGCGCGCTTACCGCGCCGGTGTCGTTCTCGGAGGCTTCGGCGGTGAGGTCGCCCGCGAGCAGCAACTCGGCCCCGCGGTCGGGCCTGCGAAGGTCGCCCAGCATCGCGCCGATGCATAACCTCAGGGTAGGGGCAGCTCCGGGCTCTCTCGGATACCCGGCTGGTAGCGGGTGGTCGGTGGGCGGTTGCTGTGGATGCTGCGGTCGATCATCTGGCGTTTGCCCGCCGGGCGGATACACCATGTCGTCCTCCGGTCACCCCAGTTCCTGGAACGTTATGGCAACCGCGTGCCCGGGCGACCCGAAATCAAACGCAGGCCCGGATCGTTGGAACGACGAGAACACCACAACCCTCGAGTCATCGGCCTCATCGGAGCACACCATGACTACTTCCCCGATCAAAGTCCACCGCCACTCCGACGCGTACTGGAGGGCGACTTTCGACAATCCACCCCTGAACCTGCTCGACCCAGAGTTCATGACCGCGCTACGGGAACTCCTGACCGACCTGGAAGACGACGATAAGGTCCAGGTCATCGTCTTCGACAGCGCCGACGAGGAGTACTTCCTCGCCCACTACGATGCCGTCCGCGCGGCCGAGATGCCCGTCGACCCCGGCCCCACCGGTCTGCCGCCATGGCCTGACATCGTCGTGCGGCTGGCGAGGGCGCCGTTCGTCAGCATCGTCGCGCTACGCGGCCGGGCTCGCGGTGTGGGTAGCGAGTTCGCGCTCGCGTGCGATCTGCGTTTCGCCAGCATGGAAAAGGCAGTACTCGGGCAGCCTGAGGTGGGCTCGGGAGTGGTGCCAGGCGGCGGAGCCATGGAAACCCTGCCCGCTCTCGTCGGCCGGTCCCGTGCCCTGGAGATCATCCTGGGCTCCGAGGACTTCGACGCGGTGACGGCGGAACGGTACGGGTGGGTGAACCGGGCTGTTCCTGATGCCGAACTCGACGTCTTCGTCGACCGGATCGCGTCCCGGATCGCGCGCTTCGACCGATCCGCACTGGTCACCGCGAAGGAAATCGTCAACCGCCGGGCAACCCGTACCAGTGGGGAGGACATCGTCGAGTCCGGTCAGGCGCTGCGGGCAGCCGCCGCCTCACCTGGCGGGATGGCGAGACTGACGGAGTTGCTGGCGCGCGGCATGCAGCAGCGAGGAGCCTTCGAACGCGACTTCGGCGCGGAACTCGGACGGGACGCTGATACCTGACCGAACACCGCCCACCGGACTGGAACCGTGACAGAAACGATGCTGCTTATGCCAGCCGTAGATCGTCTGGTCGTTGATGCCCAGATCGGCTGCTGCCTGCGCGACTGGGCGACCGGCAGCGACAAGGTCCAGTACCTTGCGGCGGAACTCTTCGGGATAGCGCCTTGGCACGAACGAGTCTCCTTCGACGGTGTCGTGACCAAAAAGTCAACCAAACCGACTCCGAGAAACCCGGGGAACATCAGAGCCTCTACATATCTCAGGGCGATTCACCCCTGGTGACGTCATCGGTCAGATCAGTTCCTGGCGCGAGGAAGTCTCGATGAACCCGCTTGTCGGCGGCCTACCACTGGAAGCTGGATCGACAAGCCTGCGGTTACCCGTTGCGGAAGCGCTACCCACCTTGGCGGCACGGACCACCATTGACGACGCCACACTGTGACACTAACCTCATGAAATAACCGATCGATCATTTAAATATGGAAGGCGGCGCCGAGTATGGTTCCGACAGCCAATGGGGCCGCGATAACACCGGCAACGACCCAGTTGGGTCGGCCGGTCGGCGCCAATGGTGAGGAGACGCGGTACCGCATAGTCATTGCGACCATGCGGTGCGTGGCAGAAGTCGGTTATTCGAAAGCGTCCATCCGCGAGATCGCCCGCTCCGCCGACGTGAGCAGCGCCGCCCTGTACAACTATTTTCCGACCAAGGCAGAGCTGCTGAGTGCGGCGGTGGCCGAGGTCGAAAGTGTGGCACTGCCGCGTCTGCGGGCCGCCGGTCAGCGCGGCGGCAGCATCGTCGACCGGCTCGTCGCGGTGTTCGACGAATCGGGTCAATTGATGTGTGAGTATCCGTATCTGGCCGCGTTCGAGCGCGCGATCCGCGCTGAGTCGGCCGCTGTGGTGCTGCCCCGGTGGGCCGCCGGCGCCGAGTTGGAGCCATTACGCCACCTGATCGCCGACATCATCGCCGATGCGCACTGTGAAGAGGCGCTGCCTGACGGTTGTGACACCGACGGTGTTATCGACGCTATCTATGCCTTGTTACGGGGCTTGACCGACCTGGCGGCGAGCATGCCCGCGCCGGCATACCGGCACACGCTGCACGCAGCCCGACAGTTGATCCGCGGAACGTTGTTCACTACATGTCCATCGCCGCGGTCTGACCACTGACACCGATCTCATCCACCGTCGACACAGGGACAACCATGGATCGTCTGCAGCTTCCCGAGGGATTCGATTTCACTGATCCCGACATCTATGCGGCGGGTCTGCCCGTCGACGAATTGGCTCAGCTCCGCAGGCTGGCGCCCATCTGGTGGAACGAGCAGCCCGTCGGCACAGGCGGCTTCAACGACGGTGGCTTCTGGGTGGTGACCAAACACAAAGATGTCAAGGACGTCTCGCTGCGCAGTGATGTCTTTTCCACCCATGAGAACACCGCTCTGCCGCGTTATCCCGACGACGTGAAAAGAGAGAACATCGACGCCGCGCGTGCGTCGCTGCTGAACATGGACGCGCCGCATCACACCCGATTGCGCAAGATCATCTCGCGCGGCTTCACCCCGCGTGCCGTCAACCAACTGCGTGCGGAACTCAACGAACGCGCCCACCGCATCGCGCAGGATGCGCTGACGCAAGGGCGGGGCGACTTCGTCGAACAGGTGTCGTGTGAGCTTCCACTACAGGCAATCGCCGGTCTGCTCGATGTGCCGCTCGCTGACCGTGAGAAGCTGTTCCGCTGGTGCAACGAGATGACCGGCAGCGACGACAGCGAGTACTCCGACGTCGACAGCCAGGAGTCCTCGGTGAAGGTGTTGACCTATGCGATGGACTTGGCTGACACCAGAGCCAAGAATCCCGGCGACGACATCGTCACCAAGTTGATCGAAGCCGACATCGACGGTGAGAAGCTCTCTGACGCAGAGTTCGCGTTCTTCGTTCTCACGCTCGCTGTGGCCGGAAATGACACGACGCGGCACTCCATCACCCAAGGCATGATGGCCTTCACCGAATTCGAAGAGCAATGGGAGCTGTTCAAGCGATCCCGCCCTGAGACTGCTGCGGACGAAATCGTCCGCTGGGCCACGCCGATCACCGCCTTCCAACGCACCGCGCTGGAAGACACGGAACTTTCGGGCGTGCGGATCAAACGCGGACAGCGGGTCGTGCTCTTCTATCGGTCGGCGAACTTCGACGACGACGTCTTCGATGACCCGTATACGTTCGACATCCTGCGCGATCCCAACCCCCACGTCGGATTCGGCGGCACCGGGGCGCACTACTGTCTCGGCGCCAACCTGGCCCGGATGACCATAGGTCTGATCTTCAACGCGATCGCCGACACCATGCCGGACTTACAGCCGCTGTCCGCGCCCGAGCGGCTTCGGTCCGGGTGGCTCAACGGCATCAAACACTGGCAGGTTGACTACCGTGGCGAACAACGGTTCTGAGGTCACGATGCCATCCCGTCAGCCCGTTTCGGTATGTACGACTCTACCGAGGTCGCCTACGCCACCATCGCCACACCGAGCGACCTGGCCGCCGAGCCCGGCTGCGTCGGGCGGGCGGTGCCGGGCGCGACGGTCAAGGTGTTCGACGACCGCGGCCGGGAAGCCCCGACCGGCACGACGGGCCGGATCTTCGTTTCGATGATGGCCAGCGGCGACGTCGGCCATTTCGACCGGGAGGAAGGCTCTTCATCGACGGCAGGGACGACGACATGATCGTCTCCGGCGCAGAGAACGTCTTCCCGCCGAAGTTGAGGAGGCGTTGGCCGCACACCCGCAGATCCTGGAAGTCGCCGTCCTCGGTGTCGCCGATGACGAGTACGGCCAACGGTTGCGCAGCTACGTCGCGGTGCGCCCCGGCGCAACACTTACCGATGTCGACGTCAAAGACTATGTGCACCACCGGCTGGCACGGTTCAAGGTGCCCCGCGACGTGATCTTCGTCGATGCCCTACCGCGCAACTCGACCGGCAAGGTCGTCAAGCGACTGCTCGGCAGCTGAAGTCCGGTGCCACGATCACCCGACGCTACCGATTCGAAAAGATCAACGACGGGTATCGAAATATTCTGGAGGGCAGAAATATTCGCGGTATAATCCGCTACACTGACGCCGACCGCTGAGGCCACCGACATGGGATTTCTAAGGCCCGACTCGCCGGATATCGACTTCGCGCAGTGGAGCAAGGGCACTCGGGCCGAAAAGATCGTGCCGATGGCCCGGCACTGGGCCGAAGTCGGCTTCGGGACGCCCGTCGTACTGCACCTGTTCTACGTCGTCAAGATCCTGCTCTACATCCTGGGCGCCTGGCTGGTGGTACTCACCACCGACGGCATCGACGGCTTCACCAACGTCACCTCCTGGTACCACGAACCGATCGTGTTCGAGAAGGTCGTGCTCTACACGATGCTGTTCGAGGTGGTCGGGCTCGGTTGCGGCTTCGGGCCACTGAACAACCGGTTCTTCCCGCCGATGGGCTCGGCTCTGTACTGGCTGCGGCCCAACACGATCCGGCTGCCACCGTGGCCGACGCGGATACCGCTCACCAGGGGCAATACCCGCACATGGATCGACGCGCTGCTGTACGCCGCGTTACTGGCGCTGCTCGTGGTGGCACTGTTCTCCAACGGCACCGGACCGATCCCGGAACTCGGCACCACGGTGGGTGTGCTGCCGGTGTGGCAGATCTGGGCGATCCTCGGCGTGCTGGCGGTGCTCGGTCTGCGCGACAAGGTCATCTTCCTGGCTGCGCGCGGTGAGGTGTACGCCTCGCTGGCGGTGTGCTTCCTGTTCGCGGGTCCGGACATCATCATCGCCGCCGAACTGGTTTGCTTGGTGATCTGGCTGGGTGCGGCAACGTCGAAACTCAACAAGCACTTCCCGTTCGTCATCTCGACGATGATGAGCAACAACCCGGTCATCCGGCCGCGATGGATCAAGCGCAGGTTCTTCGAGCACTTCCCGGACGATCTGCGGCCCGGGCGACTGTCGCGGTGGCTGGCGCACTTCAGCACGGCGATCGAGGGCCTGGTGCCGCTGGTGCTGTTCTTCTCCGGCGGGGGGTGGCTGACGTACATCGCCGCGTTCGTCATGCTGGTTTTCCACTTCGGCATCCTGTCCTCGATCCCGATGGGTGTGCCGCTGGAGTGGAACGTCTTCATGATGTTCGCCGTACTGGCGTTGTTCGTCGGGCACGCCGACGTCGGTCTGGGTGACCTGCAGAGCCCATGGCCGATCCTGTTGTTCGCCGTCGTCGCGGGCACCGTGGTGGTGGGAAACCTGTTTCCGCGCAAGGTTTCCTTCCTGCCGGGCATGCGGTACTACGCGGGCAACTGGGATACCGGACTGTGGTGCGTCAAGCCGTCGGCCTCGGCGAAGATCGAGAAGAACGTCGTCTCGATCGCGAGCATGCCACAGGCGCAGATGGAGCGTTACTACGGCAGCCCTGAGACCGCGCAGATGTACCTCTACATGGGATATGCATTCCGTGCCTTCAACACCCACGGCCGTGCGATGTTCACCCTCGCCCACCGGGCCATGGCCGGGTGCGACGAGAACGACTACGTACTCACCGATGGTGAGCGCATCTGCAGCACCGTGATCGGCTGGAACTTCGGCGACGGCCACATGCACAACGAGCAGTTGATCGAGGCGTTGCAGCAGCGCTGTCACTTCGAACCCGGCGAAGTGCGGGTGGTGCTGCTAGAGGGCCAGCCCATTCACCGACAAACCCAGCAGTACCGATTGGTCGACGCCGCCACAGGCGAATTCGAGCGCGGCTACGTCGAGGTCGCCGACATGGTGACGCGCCAACCGTGGGACCACACCGTGCCCGCGCACGTACTGCGCAGTGATCGAAATTGACCTTGCCGTGCAGCGAGGAAGCCCGCGGACGGTCAGCGAGGCTCATCGGGCCGCGATGCCACCGACCGGAGGCAGCGCGGCGTCACCTCTGTCCTCGCGGAGCAACGCGAGCGCGTTGAGAATTTCCGGGTCGATACCCAGCGCCATGTCTGAATGCCTCTACGAAGCCGGACGGTTCAGCGGTTGACTCGGGGCAGGCCCAACGCGGCCATGCCTATGATGTCGCACTGGATCTCGTTCGTGCCGCCGCCGAAGGTCGCGATCAATGCCCCGCGGTGGCTGCGTTCGAGTTGGCCGCGCAGCACGGCACCACGGGAGTCCGTACACACGGTGGCGGCAGGACCGACGATTTCCAGTTGATCGTTACCGTACGCATTCGACTCACCACTCAGTTCACACGACCGGGGTCGGCACCGAAGACGGTCCCCGACAGACCGCAGGGCGAGTCGTTGGCGATGGAGACTGCGTCCGCATCGCCGCCGTGGGCCAGCACCACCAGGACGGGTCCGAAGATTTCTTCACGCGCGACACGCGCCTCGGTGGTGAGCCCGGCGGTCACAGTCGGCTCGATGAGGGACCCACGACTCCGCTCAGCTGGGCGGCCACCGCCGCACGCGAAGCTATCGCCCTCCGCCAAAGCCAGGTCCAGGTAGCTCTGGACGCAGACCGGGCATCGACCACACCTGAATCATGGCCGGCGGAGTGACCACACCGGGATGTCCGGCCGCACGGGCGGACAAAGCGGCAGCTCAGGCCGAGTTGAAGGGTTTGCCCAAGATCAACCGGCTCACCGAGAAAGAGAGACGAAAGTTGATTGATTCCCTCGGTGACATCCGCGCAGTGCTTGCTGCGGAAGATCCGGCCGATAAGGCTCAGCCACACCGGGCCTTGGCCTCAGAAGTGCGCTACCAGCACCAACAGCAGCCGGCAATCGTTGGTGCCACCCACTAAGGGTTCAGCACTGGTGTCCGGAGGGGGACTTGAACCCCCACGCCCGATAAAGGGCACTAGCACCTCAAGCTAGCGCGTCTGCCATTCCGCCACCCGGACCGGTGTGCCCAGCAAGATTATCGGATCACTCCGCGTGGACCAAATCGCGCCTGGACCTGCGCCTTCTCGAGCAGTCGCGGCAGGTTGCCCTCCGCGAGCCCGGTGGGGCCGCACCGGGCTCGCACTGCGCGGCCCCGGATAACGGAGAATCAGCGGTAGTCCTCCGCTGGGCAAGCCCTCCCGCCGTATCCGACCTCCTCGAAGTACGCCCCGGCGGCCGGTTGGCTGCCGTCCACATCCCGCACCCCGTAGGTTCTGGCCGGCTCCGCGCTGGAAGCGGACTTCCCGTTCCAGCGGGCGGCCAGGGGCGGCGGCGAGTGCTGCGACCGCGCGGGCGAGGTGGTTGGGGACTCGGCGATGGCGAAGTCCGGTTGCTGGGCGACGTCGTCGCGTCAGTTCTCCTCGGTGCCACCTGCCGCCGTGACCAGCTCCACGGCCTCTTCGATGGTTTTCGCGCTGCGGCCGACCGCGCCGACCTGCTCGCGGGGAGTCCGGCCTGCCACATAGACGGTGTCGCCCAGTCAACCATAGCTGACTTCGATCAATCATTAGTGCCGAAAAGCATGACGCGGGACCGATGTCGATGCGGGTGCGTTGCCCATCTGTCGCCCGAAGGATGCTGTGCGCAACAGGCACTACGGCGAACGCAAGATGGTTGTTGAAAATTGAATGTTCCATACTGGCAACCACTTTCAGTGGAAGTTCACGATACCCACCGGTAGCTCGAGCTAATTCTTCGCATACAGACTGCGATTGACGACCGATCTGAGCAGCCGTATGTTCACTCACAACTTGTCGAGTTGTGATCGGCGGCACATATGGCAGATGATGCGCATAACCTTCGAGCCTTACTGACACGAGCACTCCGCCGGATTCAAGAGCTGGAGACACGGCCACCGCATGAGCCCATCGCCGTCATCGGCATGGGCTGCCGCTTTCCCGGTGGCGTGGAGAGTCCGCGACAGTACTGGGAGTTGCTCTGCTCGGATTGCAGCGCGATTGTCGATGTGCCGGAAAATCGTTTACCCGCAACAGATTCCATACCACGTCAAGCGCGGCGCCGGGCCGGTCTGCTCACCGGACCGATCGATGCCATGGATACCGAGTTCCTCGGTATCGCACCACGCGAGGCGGCCTCGATGGATCCGCAACAGCGGATCATGCTCGAAATCGCCTGGGAAGCAATGGAAGACGCCGCATTACAACCGGGGGGTCCGGCGGGAGCGCGCACCGGGGTGTTCTTCGGCGTCAGCTGGCAGGAATACCAGCGCGCGATCACGCCGGATTGGGTGAGATCAGTTGATCCGCACACGCTTACCGGAACGATGTCGAGCATTGTCGCCGGACGGGTGTCCTACCTGCTCGGGTTGCGCGGTCCCGCGGTAGCGATCGACACGGCATGCTCGTCGTCGCTGGTTGCCGTGCACCAAGCGTGCCGTAGCCTGCGGGCGGGGGAGTGCGATATCGCGTTGGCGGGCGGGGTGAATCTGCTGCAGTCCGAACTCACGTCGGAGGCACTGGCGCGGATGGGCGCATTGTCGCCGGATGGGCACTGCCGTCCGTTCGACGCGAGGGCGAACGGATACGTTCGCGGTGAGGGAGCGGGAATTGTTGTTCTGAAACCACTTTCGCGAGCGATTGCGGACGGCGATGCGGTCAGAGCGCTCATCCGGGGTTCCAGTGTGAATCACGACGGTCGTTCCATGGGGCTTACCGCACCGAATCCGATGGCGCAGCGCGAGTTGCTGTGTGATGCGCTGGCCGATGCCGGGTGCACTGCGGATCAGATCGGCTACGTCGAGACACACGGCACCGGCACTCCGTTGGGCGATCCGATCGAAATCGAGGCGCTGATCCAGGTACTCGGGGCGCCGCGCGCGGATGAGTCGGTATGTCTACTCGGTTCGGTCAAGTCCAGGATCGGCCATCTGGAGGCTGCGGCGGGCATTGCCGGGTTGATCAGGACAGTGCTGCAGCTGGAGCACGAAAAGATCTTGTATCAGCACGATTTCACTACACTGAACCCCAAGATCGCGCTCGACGGTACGGCGCTGGCGGTACCGGCTAGAGATGTCGTGTGGCCGCGCACCGATCGGCCGCGGCTGGCCGGGGTGAGTTCTTTCGGTTTCGCCGGGACCAATGCGCATGTGGTGCTGGAACAGGCACCCGCGCCCGCACCATCCGCAGACCCGCACGAGCTCGCATTGCTGCCGCTCTCGGCACGGACCGCGACGGCGCTGGATATCTTGTCGCAGCGCTACATCCAGCATTTGGACAGCGCCGAGCAGTCGTTCGTCGATGTGGCTGCCACCGCGGCGCTGGGGCGTGCGCATTTCGCATACCGGCGTGCGGTGGTGGCACGTACCACCGAGGAGGCGGTGCGGACACTTTCGGAGCCATTCGAGCGGAGTAACGGGCCTGCTTCCGGAATGCCGCGGATCGCGATGCTGTTCACCGGGCAGGGAGCGCAGTACGCGGGGATGGGTGCGGTGCTCGACCGCAGATATCCGGTATTTCGTGCCGCGATCGACCACTGCGATGAGTTGCTCGGCCCGCTTCCCGGCGGGATGCGTTTGCGGTCGGTGCTGTTCGACGCGGACGACGATGTGCTTACCCGTACCGAGTACGCCCAGCCTGCGCTGTTCGCGATCGAATGGGCGTGTACCGAACTGTGGGCGGCATGCGGGGTTCGACCCGATATCGTGCTCGGGCACAGCCTCGGTGAGCTGGCGGCGGCGACGGTCGCCGGGGTTGTCGACCTCGCGGCCGGGCTCCGCTTGGCGGCCGAGCGTGGCAGGCTGATGGGGGCGGTGCGGCAGCAGGGTGCGATGGCGGTGATCTTCGCCGCGCCTGCGGATTTCGCAGCCCTGTTGACCGAACCGGCTGGGGGCGTTGCGGTCGCGGCGAGCAACGGACCAGGGCAATTCGTTGTCTCCGGAACGGCGGACGCGGTGCACCGGATGTTGCGGGATGCCGACCAGCGGTCGATTCGCACCGTGCTGCTCACCGGTACAACTGCTTTCCATTCGCCGCTGTTGGACCCGATGTTGGACGAATTCGAGTCGATTGCCGCCGAGCTGGTACCTGCCCCGCGCCCTGCGGCGATACCACTGGTATCGAATGTCACCGGTGCACGGATCGACACCAGGATGGATGCCGCGTACTGGCGAGCACACGCACGCGGCACGGTGCGCTTCGCCGAAGGTATACGGTCGGTGGCCGAGTCGGGGATTGACGTGTACCTCGAGGTAGGACCGCATCCGGTGTTGCTGGAGCTCGGCAAGCAGGCCGATCCGGATGCCCTATGGGTGGCGAGCATGCGCCGAACCGCAGGCGACGACGAAGTGCTGCTACACGGTATCGGTGAGATGTACTGCGCCGGTATCGATATCAACTGGGAGTCAGTGGTTCCGTCCGTGGCGCGGCGGTGCAACGGTTTGCCAACCTACCCCTTCGAACGTGAACGGATCACCACGCCGCTCGCTGCCCGGTCCTCGAACACCGACTATCTCGCCGAACATCGATTCCAAGGCCTAGCGATAGTGCCCGCCGCCTATCTGGCATTGCGTGCGCTGCGAATGGCCGGTGGCGCTGATAGCGAGCTGGTCGATTTCCTCGCCGCGCGACCGGTACCGCAGGCGGAATTGGGTGATCCATCGCTCGCCACGGCAGACGGGTGCATCGATATCCGGTTCCTGGTGGACAACAACAGTGTCACCGCGGTGACCGGGACTGTGCGGGCAGGCACCGCGATCCGGCCGGGTACCGGTGATGCACTCGGCACTGCGCAGCGCACACAGGCTACGGAGTGGGCGGTGGCCGATTTCTATCGCCGTTGCGCGGATTCCGGGTTGACCTTCGGCCCGCGATTTCGCTGGATCACACAGTTGCGGGCTACTGGGAACAGTGTGCTCGCCACACTGCGACGCCCTGTGGAACTGGCCGACGACCCTGATGCCGCGATGGTGTGTCTGCTCGACGCGGCGGTGCAGACCGGTCTGGCACTGGTGTCCGGTAGAAGTGCCGCGCTCCGCTTGCCGGTCGGTATCGGACGATTGCGGGTGGCCTGCACGGATGCGCCTGCGGCGGCGTGGGTGCTTGCCGAGCAGGTCGGCCGCGCGATCCATATCGTCATTTTCGACAGTACGGGCGCGGTGCTCTGCGATATCGAAGACATGCGGTTCGCCGAACCAGGGACGGCTGAACGACCACTCGAGCACGGGGCGATATCCGGCCTGATCCACCGTCCGATCTGGGAGCCTGCCGCAGTGCGAAGCGGAGGTGGCCCGGATTCGGTGCTGGTGATCGGCGTCGGGCCGCAGGCAGACCGGCTCGCCACCGCATTGCGCGCCGCAGGCATCGACACGGCAGCGGTCGAGCGCGCCACCGATGCTGCTGCCTGGGACGATGATCGGGCGGTGGTTTATCTCGCCGATATCACGGCGGACGACAGCGCGGATTCCGCGCGTACGGAAGTGGAATTCGCGCTCGGGGTGATTCAACGGATGGCCAGGTCGGCTACCGTGGGTGCGCTGTATCTGGTGACGGTGGGGGCTGTCGGGGCACTGCCAGGGGAACGTGTGCGCCCGGCCGCGGCGGCGCTGTGGGGGCTGGGGGCGGTAGTGCGCACCGAGCTGCCCGAATTGCGTTGCCGCCTGATCGATCTTCCGGTCGACGCGCAATACGACGACCACCGTCTGGTAGACGAGATTCACTCCGATGCGGAGGATTTCGCACTCGCGTTGCGCGGGCGCCATCGCTCTGTGCCGCGCATGCGGCAAGAGGGGGAGAGCGGGGGAGTGCTGCGGCTGGATCCCGATGCGGCGTATCTGGTCACGGGTGGCCGCGGAGCGCTGGGGGCCACGGCCGCGCGGATACTGGCCGAGGCTGGCGCGGGTACCGTCGTTCTGGCCGGGCGGCGCGCCATGGACTCGCGGGTCGAGCGGGAGATGGCGCGGATCGCGGCCCTCGGTGCCCGTATCGAGTCCGTGCGGGTGGATGTCGCCGATCGCGACGACCTGTCCCGCATGCTCGCCCGCTTCGGCAGCGATCTTCCTCCGCTGGCCGGTGTGGTGCACTGTGCGGGGGTTCTGGACGACGCGTTGTTGATCGAGCAGACTCCTGGGCACGTCGAGCGAGTATTCGCGGGGAAAGCCCTCGGTGCCTGGCTCCTGCACGAATTGACCTTCGAACAGCCGCTCGAGCTGTTCGTACTGTTCTCGTCGGTCAGCGCCACGGTCGGTCCGGCGGGGCAGGGGAACTACGCCGCGGCGAACGCGTATCTGGACGGCCTCGCGCGACTGCGACTCGCCGCGGGCCTGCCCGCCCTCAGCATCGCCTGGGGTCCATGGGCAGGTACCGGTATGGCCGAGGGGCTCGGTGCGACGGCCCGCCGGGCCTGGGCACGGCACGGCATCGCCGAACTCCGAGCTGATGATGGTGCCCGCATCCTGCGCTCGCTGCTCTCGGCGGAGGGGGTCTTCACAGTATTCCCCGCTGCCGTGGCCGATGCGGCGGATCAGGAAGCTGCTGTCGTTCTCGCGGAGCGGGACAGCAGCCCCGCGGGATTGGACGGTATCACCCCGCCCGACCCTGCGGAACTGCTCGAAGTGGTGCGCACCCATGCCATGGCCGTACTCGGACGCAGTACCACTGTGGCCGACCGTACGCCGCTGCGGGAGCTCGGGCTGGATTCGATGATGGCCGTCGAGCTTCGTAACGCGCTCTCCGCCGAGATGGGGATCCGGCTTCCGGCGACTTTGCTGTTCGATCATCCGACTGTGGCCGCGGTGTCCGAAGAGGTCGCCCGGCTCGGTGCGAAATCCGTTCGCGTCGATGCGGTCACACCGCGTACCACCCGACAGCAGGCCGGGCAGCGGCCGTCCACGCACATCGTCGAACAAGCCACATCCCCCGGATTCTCCTTCGAACCGTCGATCACCCCAACCATACCGAACGTTTCCCAGCTCATGAATCGGGAAAAGGACTGTGCCCGTGCCGATACCGATGAGGCGATCGCGATCATCGGCATGGGTTGTCGCTATCCCGGTGGGGTTCGCGGCCCGGCGGATCTGTGGCGGGTACTCACCTCGGAGACCGACGCGGTCACCGAGGTGCCCGCGCACCGCTGGGACGTCGATGCCGTTTTCGATCCCGATCCGGACGCCGCGGGGAAGACCTATACCCGCTGGGGTGGCTTCGTCGAGGACGTGACGGAGTTCGACGCCGGATTCTTCGATATCTCGGTCGGCGAAGCACGCATGCTCGATCCGCAGCAGCGGCTGTTGCTCGAGACCGCCTGGGAAGCCTTGGAACACGCGGGCTATCCGGCCCGTCTGTTGGAGGGCAGCCGGACCGGAGTGTTCGTGGGATTGATGTCCAATGACTACGCCGAGCGCATGGCGCGGGCCGATCTGGCGCCCGATGCCTGGTTCGGTACCGGCAATCTGTCCAGTGTCGCCTCCGGAAGGCTCTCGTATTTCTTCGGCACCAACGGTCCGAGCTTGACTATCGACACAGCATGCTCGTCGTCACTGGTCACCGTGCATACCGCGGTGCGAAGCCTGCGCACCGGGGAATGCGATCTCGCGCTGGCCGGTGGCGCCACCGTGGTACTCACCCCCTCGCTCGATATCTACTTCGCGCGGGCGCGCGGGCTGGCCGCCGACGGCCGGTGTAAGAGCTTCGACGCCCGCGCCGACGGTGTGGTCTGGAGCGATGGTGCCGGAATGCTCGTGCTCAAACGCCTGGCCGATGCCCGGCGCGACGGCGACCGGGTACTCGGGCTGGTGCGGGGATCGGCGGTCAACTCCGATGGCCGCAGTCAGGGGTTGAGCGCGCCGAACGGTCCCGCGCAGGAACGGGTCATCCGCGCGGCCCTCGCGGACGCGGCGATCGGAGCCGCGGATATCGACTATGTGGAGACGCACGGCACCGGCACCGCGCTCGGCGATCCGATCGAGGTGAACGCGCTCGCCGCCGTGCTCGGCGACAGCCGCACCGAGACCGACCCGCTGTGGATCGGCTCGGTGAAATCGAATATCGGGCACACCCAGGCCGCGGCGGGCATCGCCAACATCATCAAGGTGATCGAGTCGATGCGCCACGAACGCATCCCCGCTTCACTGCATTTCCGTTCGGGCAACCCGCATATCGACTGGGACGATATCGCGGTCAGGGTGGTCGCCGAGGAACGGACATGGCGGCGCGCGCACCGGCCGCGCCGGGCTGGGGTGAGCGCGTTCGGTATCAGTGGGACCAACGCGCACGTGGTGCTGGAGGAAGCGCCGCCGGTAGCCGAATCCGAGTTCGGGTCAGCGGCCGAGTCCGGCCCCCGCGTGCTGGTGCTGTCGGCCAAGACCGCTGACGCGCTTCGTGAACTGGCTGCCCGCTACCTGGAGCTGGTTACCGCGCACCCCGAGATGGTGCTGACGGAGCTGTGTGCGGCGGCCGCGCTCGGACGGACGCATTTCGGTGAACGGGTGGCGGTCGTATTCGATACCGCGGCGCAATTACGTGCCGCACTGGACAGTATCGCCTCGGGGATCACCGCACTCGGGTCGGTCGCGCAACCGGCCGAATCCAGTACTGCGGCCGAGCTGGCCCACCAGTATGTGCGTGGCGTCGAGATCGATTGGACGCAGGTGTATTCCTCTCGTCCTCGGCGGCATCTCGACTTGCCGACCTACCCGTTTCAGCGCAAACGGCACTGGGTGGAGCTCATGCCACGCACGAGCGGCGCAGTGGTGCATACGCTGCGACTGGCACCGGAGATGTTCCGGGGACACCGGCTACGTGATGTGCCGACAGTGCCGGCGGCCTGGCTGTGCACTCAACTGGGTGACCTCGCCACGCAGCTGAACGGGATATGGGAGATCACCCAACTGCGACTGCCCGCTCCGCTGACGGTCGCCGCCGAGGGAGTGCTGCAAATGGCACTCACCCCGTGCCAGGACGGCTACGACGTCCGGTTCATCCGTCCCGACGATGACCAGACCGATTACGCACAGGCGAAACTCACTACCGCGACCTCGGATGTGGACTCCGGTACGAGCGGTGACCGCGTAACGACACACCACACGGTCCTACCCGCCGACGAGGTGCGGGCGTGGCCTGTCTACTACGAGAAGCTGGCGCGGCTGGGTCTGCACCTGGGGTCCGGCTACCGCTGCGCCACCGGATTCCGGCGAATCAGCGATATCGAGGCCGAGGCGGTGTTCCGAGTGCCGGACAGCGATCCGACGGCGCTCGATCCGATCCTGCTCGACGCCTGCCTGCACAGCATCGTGCTGGCCGCCACCACAGCGGACACCCTGTTCTTACCGTCCGCGATAGCGCGGGCCCGCGTGCTCGGCAAGCCCGCTGCCGGGAATACGACCGTCAGATGCCTGGTGCGAGTGACCGAGCGCGACGCCAGGATCGTCATCGGCGACGCCACCCTGCGCGATGCGTCCGGATACCTGCTCGCCCAGCTCACCGGTGTATGCCTGCTCGCAATGCACCCCGAGGCAACGCCGAAAACCGATGCTGCGCCGCAGCGATCGACCGGGATCGCGCGCCTGTTGCATCACCTGCGCTGGGTCCCCGCCGAACGTGAGGCACCGCGACAGCACGAGGAGACAGGGCGCTGGCTGGTCTGCAGTGACGGCTCGCTCGGCGATGCCGTCGCCGCGGGATTGTCCGAGTACGCCGCGCAGATCATGGTTGTTCGCCCCGAGGAAATGCGTGGCGCCGATCCGATATCGGTGCTCGATCGCGCCGTACGTGCCGCGAATCCGTTACGGGGCATCGTCTTCGCTTGGACCGCGGCGCCCCTGCGGATCCGGATCGAGGCGGTGCTGCGGCTGGTGCGTGTGCTCGACGCCGCCGGTCACCCGCCTGCCGCCTTGTGGTTGCTGACCATCGATGCGCAACGGGTCGCCGCCGCGGATCGGCCCGACCCCGACGCGGCTGTGTTGTGGGGCTTCGGCCGTACCCTGGCAACCGAACATCCGGAGTTCGGCTGTCGATTGCTCGACATTCCGGCCGGATCCGTCAGCGAAGGCGCGATGATCGCCGAGGGCATACTCGGCGGGTACGCCGCTGGTGAGTTCGCCCTCCGCGAAGGACGGTGGCTGACCGCTCGCCTCGCCGAAGGGCCCGAGCCGGTCGAGGACTACCGGTTGGTCGCACACCGTTCCGGCGACTTCGGCCTGTTGCGGATGGTGTCCGGCACTCGGCGTGCTCCGGCGACCGGGGAAGTCGAGATCACCATCGCCGCGGCTTGCTTGAATCCCCGTGATGTGTGGGTGGCCTCCGGTATCCATCCCGATACCGCGACAGCACTGGGTTCGGAGTGCGCCGGACAGGTCACGGCTGTCGGTGCCGGGGTCGACGGCCTCGCGGTCGGTGATCGTGTCGTCGCGCAGGCGGAGGGGACTCTCGCCAGCACGGTGACGGTGGATCACCGTGCGGTGGCTGTGTTGCCGGATCGGCTGTCCTTCGTCGAAGGGGCGACGATACCGTGCGCGTTCACCGTCGCGTGGCAGGCGCTGTTCGATATCGGTGGCCTGCGCGCAGATGAACGGGTTCTGGTGCACGCGGCCGTGGATGGGATCGGTATGGCCGCGGTCCAGTTGGCCGTGCACGCGGGCGCCGAAGTATTCGTGACCGCGGCGCTGCGGCGCTGGGCGGAGCAGATGGGGTTGCCGGTCACCCAGCTCGATACCTGGCGCACACACGAATTGGCCGGGCGCGTCCAGGCAGCGACCGCGGGGCGAGGTCTCGATATCGTGGTGCAGACTCTCACCGGGGATCTCGCCGCGCACGGCAGTGAAATACTGTGCCACGGCGGGCGCTTCGTCGACGTCATCGACCCGGTGCAGACCAGAAGTACCGACCGGAGCCATGATATCGACTACCGCGCAGTCGATCCGGCCACCACCGACCCGCAGCGGCTCGGCACCATTCTGCGCGCCGTGCTCGCCTTGTTCGACCAGCGGGCACTGCACCCCCTGCCGCACTCCACCTACCGGATCGACGACGCCGCGACAGCCTTCCTGGCGATGATGCAGCGCGATCACCCTGGTCGTGTGGTCCTGACCGGCCGGTACGCCCCGGCGAGCGCCGGATATGACGAACGGCTCACTGCGGGAACCTATCTGGTCACCGGAGGATTCGGTGGTCTCGGTGCCGTGGCCGCGCGTTGGCTGGCGGCCCGTGGCGCGGGGCATCTGGTCCTGGTCGGCAGGAGCGCGCCGGATGAGTCGGGTTCGCGGTTGCTGGAGTTCTTGCGCGCGAACGGTATCGGCGTCATCACCGATCAGGCCGATATGAGTGATCGCGCGGCGGTCGTGGCGGTGCTGCAGCGCATCGGTGCGGCCGGGTTCCCGCCGTTGCGTGGGGTGATCCACTGCGCTGGTGTGCTCGACGACGGCGTGGTGACCGAACAGACCTGGGCGAGATTCGAGACCGTGCTCGGGCCCAAATACCGGGCGGCACAGCACCTCGACGAGCTCACTCGTGATCAGCCGCTGGAGCTGTTCATCACCTACTCCTCGGTGGCGGGGGTGCTCGGCACCCCCGGGCAAGCCAATTACGCTGCGGCCAATGCGGCACTGGATGCGCTGGCCTGGCGGCGGCGCGCCGAAGGATTGCCCGCGCTGAGCATTATGTGGGGACCGTTCGCCGATGTGGGTATGGCCGCGGGCCGATCCGAGCTCATCGCCCATCTCGACCGGCGCGGTCTGCCGCCGCTGTACGCACGCGATGCGGACGCGGCACTGGATCAGCTGATCCGTTCGGACAGCACTAATCCCGGCGTCTTCGATTTCGTACCGAGCCGGTGGTACGGCAGCCGCCCGCCGCACGCCGTCACCGATGTGGCGGATGCGGTCACGACCATGGTGGAGCCGGCCGGAACGGTGGCGGCGCCCGAGCCGACGAGCATCACGACAACGGGAACCAAGGCGGCGCATGTCGATACCGAGCACTGGGAATCGCTTGTACAGCGTGTCGCGATGCGGGTACTCGACCGGTCCGGCGCACTCGATCCCGAGCAGCCGTTGCACGATACCGGCGTCGACTCGCTCACCGGGATGGAGCTACGTGCCGCGCTAGCCGACGAAATCGGTGCGCCGCTGCCCGCTGGTCTGGTCTTCGACTATCCGACCGTCCGCGATATCGCCCGGTTCCTACAACGTAAAGCCGGTCCGGCGCCGGACCGGGACGCCGCGCAAAACCAGGTCATCGCATCGGAGCAGGTTGGCGTATCGGACCAGGTTGCCGCGCCTGCACTACTCGGCACAGATCCTCAGGACACCAGCTCGGTCACATCGATTCCACCGGCATCAGCCGTTCAGGCTGTAGCCGACTGCGTGACCAGGACAAATGATCCGTCCACCGAGGCGGGCGTCCGTATACCGGCACACGGACTCGCGGCCATCGATCCCGATACGCCCGACTCCGCCGATGACCCGATCGTCATCATCGGTATGGGTTGCCGTTTCCCCGGCGGTGTGCGCACGCCGGAGGATTTCTGGGAGTTACTGTGGCAGGGCCGCGACGCGATCACCGAGGTGCCCGCGCAGCGCTGGGATCTCGACACCTATTACGATCCCGACCCCGCGGCGCTCGGCACGATGTACACCCGCTGGGGCGGCTTCCTCGAGGATGTCGACGAATTCGATCCCGCGTTCTTCGGGATCGGTGCGGCGGAGGCGCGGGCGATGGACCCGCAGCAGCGGCTGTTGTTGGAAACGAGCTGGGAAGCGCTGGAACGCTCCGGCCGCGCACCGGGCAGCCTGGCAGGCAGCCACACCGGGGTCTTCATCGGCCTGTGCTTCAGCGAGTATCCCGGCACCCCCATCCAGGCACCGCACCCCTCTGCGATCGGAGCCTATTCGGTGATCGGTTCGGCGCCGAGCGTCGCGGCCGGTCGGCTGGCCTATGCCCTCGGGTTGCAGGGGCCTGCGATGACGGTGGATACAGCGTGTTCCTCCTCGCTGGTTGCGCTGCAGTCGGCGTGGGACGGATTACGTTCGGGCCGATGCGATCTGGCGCTGGTCGGCGGTGTCAATCTGCAGTTGGCTCCGGAGACCACCATCGGTTTCTGCCGCCTCGCCGCACTGTCGCCCGATGGCCGATCCAGGGCATTCGATGCCGATGCCAACGGATACGTCCGCGCAGATGGCTGCGGGGTACTGGTGGTGACCCGGCTATCGGAGGCACGGCGTAACGGCGACCGGGTGCTCGCGGTGGTTCGCGGGGTGGCGGTGAACCACGACGGCCGGTCCAATGGTCTCACCGCACCCAACGGTCCAGCGCAGTATCGGGTCATCGCCGATGCACTGGCACGGGCGGATATCCGGCCGGACACGGTGGACTATGTCGAAACCCATGGCACGGGTACCCCGCTCGGCGACCCGATCGAGGTAGACGCGCTGGCCGAGGCCTACGGTGCCGGTCGCACTCAACCGCTGCTCATCGGTTCGGTCAAATCCACTATCGGGCATACCGAAGGGGCGGCGGGTGTCGCGGGAGTCATCAAAGCCGTGCTGATGCTGCAGCACCACCGGATGCCACCGAGCCTGCATTTCCATACGCCGAACCCGCTGATCGATTGGGACGCGATACCGGTGCGGGTGGTGGGCACGGCGCGGGAATGGCCGCACACCGGGCACCCGCCTGCGATCGGGGTCAGTTCGTTCGGTATGAGCGGCACCAATGCGCATGTCATCCTCGCGCAGGGCGATCCGATGCGGGCACCGCGCCCTGCCGCACCCGCGACGCAGCTTCTGGTGCTCTCCGCGCGCACCGATGTCGCCCTCGCGGCCCTCGCGCGGCGCTGGGCAGCCGAGAATGATTCCGCACACAACGATCTCGGTGATCTGGCCTATACCGCCGCCACCGCGCGGACCCATTTCGAAGAGCGGCTGGCAGTGGTCGCCGACACCACCGCAACGGCCGCGCATCAGTTGCGTGGTCAGCCATCGGCCCTGATCCGCGGCCGGGTCGAACGGGCGGCGAGTACGAAGGTGGCGCTGCTGTTCACCGGTCAGGGCTCCCAGTACCCGGGTATGGCGCGGGAACTGTTCGATACCGAACCGGTCTTCCGGGACGCGATACGGCACTGCGATACGGTGCTCGGGCCGATCGAGAACGGCATCGGATTGCTCGACGCACTGTACGGCGATCATGACGTGCACCTGCTGCGTCGTACGGTGTTCACCCAGCCCGCGTTGTTCGCCGTGGAATGGGCGCTGTGGGAGCTGTGGCGATCGTGGGGGATCACCCCGGCCGGTGTGCTCGGGCACAGTGTCGGGGAATTCGTCGCCGCCTGCGCGGCGGATGCGATGGCGGTGGCGGACGCGCTTCGGCTCATCGCGGTGCGCGGCACACTGATGCAGCGCCTGCCGGACGGGGGCGGCATGCTCGCCGTCAACGCTTCCGCCGAGCGGATCACACCACGGATATCGCCGTATGCGCCCGCCGTCTCGATCGCCGGGGACAACGGACCGGACCAGGTGGTTGTCGCGGGCCCGAGGACAGCACTCGAATCGCTGCGCGCTGAGCTGTCCACGGAGGGCATCCGCGCTACCGCACTCGCTGTCTCGCATGCGTTCCATTCCGCGGCGATGGACCCGATCCTCGACGAATTCGCCGCTGCGGCAGCACAGGTACCGATGACCGATCCGGCGGTCCCGCTCATCTCGAATCTCACCGGTGCTCCGCTGCGGCCCGGCGAGCTCACCCCGCAGTACTGGGTCGAGCACGCACGGCAGCCGGTGCGGTTCGCCAAGGGTATGCGGGCACTGGCCGAACTCGGGATCGGCACATTCCTCGAAGCCGGTCCGCAACCGACGCTGTCCACCCTGGGTGGCCGGGTGTTGGGCGACTCGGTACGGTTCATCGCCTCGCTGCGCCACGGGCACGGTGACCGCGAGACGATGATGACGGCGCTCGCCCACCTCTATGTCTCCGGGGTGCCGGTGGACTGGGAGCACGTGCACCGCGCGCATCAGCGCAGACGAGTGCTCGCTCCGACGTATCCGTTCCAACGGCAACGGTATTGGATCGATTCCCCGGCAGGCACGGTGACGGTTCCTGCGGCGGGCCCGGACGAAACCGCGGCGCCAGAAACGGATCTCCCTGCCCACGTCGACCGATCGGCTACCCAGGCGCATACCGACCTGACCCTCGGTCCGGACACTCCGCACTACCTGGCCGATCATCGGATCGATCACGATATCGTCGTGCCGGGCGCGTGGTTCGTCGCCACCATCGCCGCGGGTGCGGGTGAACTCCATCCCGGTGCGGTTACCGCGATCGACGACCTCGTGATCACCAGGGGCCTGACTCTGACCGGCCCGCAGCGGGTGCGGGTGTTGTTCGAACCGGATGCCGATGGGTTCGCGGTGCAGGTGCGCACCGCGACCGCCGCACAATCGCGCACTCATGCGCGGGCGCGTGTTCGCACCGGAACACACCGACTTCCTGCCGGTGACAGCCGGGCCGATATTCTGCGCCGCTGCCGAGACCACCTCGACGGCCAGGAGTTCTACGCCCTGCTCGATACAACCGGCCTGAGCTACGGTCCGGCGTTCCGTCGTATCGAGCACGCCCGGGTCGGTACCGGGGAAGCGTTGGTGACACTGTCGGATCCCGATACCGATCCCGGCAGGGGATGGGTGCACCCCGTGCTGCTCGACGCGGCATTCCACGCTACGTACGCGGTGATATCGCCGCGGGTAGAGACCCGCACCTGGGTGCCGTTCGCGGTGGATCGAGTGCTCGTCCCTACTGCGGCGGGCACCGTTCGATTCGGCCATGTGCGTGTCACCGAGCAGACGCCACAGCTTTGTGTCGCCGATGTCCGGCTGCTCGATGAGGAGGGCTGTCCGGTGCTGGTCGCGGAAGGACTCCGGGTGATGCCCGCGCCGACGCCGGATCGGGTGCAAAGGTCGTCCGGGAACCCGCCGAACGACCATCCGGTCGTGGATACCTATCGAATCGACTGGTGCGCGGCGGAATCGGCACCTCCCGGTGCGGCGACCGGCCGCTGGCTGATCATCGGAGCGGCGGGAGATTTCGCCGATGCGCTCGCCGATGACCTGCGGACGCGCGGTGCGGACTGTGTCCTCGCCCGGCCGGGGCACGGGTTCGCCATCCACGCCGAGGACGAATTCGAGGTCGATCTCGGTGTACCAGCGGCGGTACGCGCCATGCTCGGTGCGGTCGGCGCCGGTCATACCCCCTTACGAGGGGTGATCGCCGCATCCGCGCTCGCGGCCGACAGCACCTCCACCCCCGTGCGGGCGGAAAGCCTGGTCGTGGCGGCGCTACATCTCGTCCAGGCCGCCGCACTCGCGGGAGAGCCCCCGGTGTGGCTGCTCACGCGGGCCGGGCAACAAGTCGATCCGGCGGATCGAGTGGCGCCGGAACAGGCCGCACTGTGGGGGTTCGCCCGCAGCGCACAGCTGGAGCATCGCGATATCGGCTGCCGCATCATCGATCTGGATGACCAGGCTACGGCGCCCTCGGTGGTCGAGACCGTGATCGCGCAAGCCGGGCCACGGCAGCTCGCGCTGCGCGGCGGACACCCGCGGGTGCCACGGCTGGTTCCGCTGCCGCCACCCAGGCAGGACAGCACAGCGGCAGCCGCCGGGCAGACCGTATTGATCACCGGCGGCCTCGGCGCCCTCGGTCTGCTGCTGGCCCGCTGGTTCGTCGACCGTGGATGGCGGGAACTGGTTCTCGCGGCACGTTCGGCGCCTGATGCCCGCGCGGAGGCGGTCATCGCCGAGTTACGCGGACGTGGTGCCCGGATCCGGATCCGGGCACTGGATGTCCGCGATCGCGATGCGGTGGCAGCCGTCCTCGACTGGATCGATACCGAACTGCCACCGTTGGGTGGGGTGGCGCACCTGGCCGGTGTGCTCGACGACGGGACTATCACCGAATACACAGCGGCACGAATCGGGCAGGTGCTCGCACCGAAGACCGCGGGCGCCTGGCACCTGCACGAGCTGACCACCTCTCGTTCCTTGCGGTTCTTCCTGCTGTTCTCCTCCGCCGCTGGAGTGGTCGGCCTGCCCGGTCAGTCCGGTTACGGCGCTGCCAACGCCTTCCTCGACGGAATAGCCGCATTGCGGCACGCTTCCGGGCTTCCCGCGCTGTCGGTCGCCTGGGGGCCGTGGGCGGATACCGGGATGGTCGAGCGGCTGAGCACCGGCGCGGCGGAGCGGCTGACCCGGCGCGGCTATGGTCTGCTGCGCCCTGAGGAAGCCCTCGAAACGCTGTCCCGCATTGTCGATTCCCCGCGAGCGAGCGCGGTCACGGTCATGCCGCTGCTACTGCCCACGGTGCCGACTTCCGGCGTCGATGTACCGGATGTGCTGCTCGACCTCATCGCGCCACGCGCGGTGTCGGCTACCGAGAACTCTTCGGCCGCACCCGCTACTCCCGGAGTAACCGCCGAGCTGGAAGCACTCGTGCGGCGCTGTCTCGGACTGGATCCTGCGGCCGATCTCGATCGCCCGCTGCACGAACTCGGGCTCGACTCCGTCGCGGCCCTCGAGGTGCGCGACGAGTTATCGCGCTCCAGCGGTCACCGGTTGCCCGCCACGCTGGCATTCGAGCATCCGACACCACGCGCGCTCTTAGAGCTGCTGCTGCGGTTGGAGACTGCTCGCCCAGCGGCGGAACCCGGTACCGATACACCCGGCGATACATCTGAAAATCTAGTGCCCGAACGGATTTCGATGAGCACACCATCCAGATCGAACGATATCGTTCCCACACAGGCCCAACCGGCCGCCACTGCCTCGAACACGCCGACGGACGAAGCCGCGAGAGCCGGCAGCTCCGCTACCGCAGAGCATCGGCACACACCCAACGGGCATATTCCGCAGTCCCCACCGGATCGGCCGCATCCTGCGGTTTCCGGATATCTCTCGCCGGACTCACCCACCGAATCCGAGTCACCGACCGCACCCGACGCGGGCACCGGCTCTGCTTCCCGGCATAACGCCGACGCGGTGGGGGATATCGCGATCGTCGGTGTCAGCGGAAGGTATCCGGGCGCGGACGGACTCGACGCATACTGGCGGGTGCTCCTGGAGGGGCGCGACTGCATCACCGAAATCCCACGGGAACGCTGGGATCATCGGCGCTTTTTCGTCCCGGATCGGAACAACCCGTTCACCTCCTACACCACATGGGGCGGGTTCCTCGAGGATGTCGACTGTTTCGATCCGCTGTTCTTCGCCATCTCTCCACGTGAGGCAGAGGTGATGGACCCGCAGGAACGACTGTTCCTGCAAACCGCCTGGGCGGCACTGGAGGACGCCGGGCACACCAGGGCCGACCTCGCGCGCGGCGGCCTGCGCCCGGAGGAAGCCGGGGTGTTCGTCGGTGTCATGTGGGGCACATACCAGATGTTCGGTGCAGAGGAGTCCCGGCTCGGCCGCGGCACACTCCCCGCCTCGACGTTCTGGAGCATTCCCAACCGGGTCTCACATGTACTCGATTTCCAGGGACCGAGCATCGCAGTGGATACGGCGTGCTCGTCCTCGCTCACCGCCCTGCACTTGGCCTGTCAGAGCATGCGGACGGGTGAATGCCGACTGGCCGTGGTCGGTGGGGTCAATCTCTCCTTGCACCCCTACAAGTTCGTGGCGCTCAGTCAGGGCCAGTTCGCTTCCAGCGACGGCCGCTGCCGCTCCTTCGGCGCGGACGGAGACGGTTATGTGGCAGGCGAAGGTGTCGGAGCGATGGTGCTGCGACCGTTGGCCGACGCCGAAGCCGACGGTGACACCATCTACGGCGTCATCAAGGGCAGCGCGGTGAACCACGGCGGCCGGGTCAACGGGTTCACCGTACCCAACCCGGCAGTCCAGGCGACAGTGATCCGCTCGGCATTACGCACCGGTGGTGTCGATCCGGCATCGGTGTCCTATATCGAAGCACACGGCACCGGAACCGCTCTGGGTGATCCCATCGAAATAGCCGGACTGGCGAAAGTTTTCGGTGATACCGGAGTAACCGAACTACCGATCGGTTCGGTGAAGTCCAATATCGGCCATCTCGAAGCGGCAGCCGGTATCGCGGCACTGACCAAGGTGCTGTTGCAGCTGCGCCACCACACCATCGTGCCGTCGTTGCACGCGGTGCCACCGAATCCGAACATCGACTTCGCCGCCACCCCGTTCCGGATTCCCACCGAACCGCTGCCATGGCCGTCCGGCGCTCCGGGCCTGCCGCGGCGGGCAACGGTCAGCTCATTCGGCGCGGGTGGCGCCAATGCCAATGTGGTGCTCGAAGAGTATGTGGACCGGCGACCGGAGTCCCACATCGGCGGTAGGCAGGTGGTACCGATCTCGGCACAGGATCCGGAACGGCTCGCGGACTATGTTGCCGCACTGGATCGTTTCCTCGCCGGTGCGCAGCCGAACCTCGCGGATCTCGCCTATACCATGCAGGTCGGCAGGCAGGCCGGTCCCGCACGTGCCGCGTTCGTCGCGTGCGACATCGGCCAGTTACGCGCCGCGGTACGCGCCTGGATGGACGACGCGCCCGGTGTCAGATCCGGCTCGGCCGTCGAGGACACCAGGATCGCGCGCTGGCTCGCCGGTGAAGGTATCGAGTGGGCCGCCATGCGCGATCCGGGCAGTCGCCGCCGCATTCCGGCACCGACCTACCCCTTCGCCAGGGAGCGGTACTGGATTCCGGATGTCCCTGGCACTGATGACCCAGGAGATATTGCCGCGCCGGAGTCCACACCGGTCTCCCGGTCCGAGCTCTCCTGGCAACTGGAGTCCGTCCGGCAGCCCGAATCCGACAGGCGATTCGCACCTGCCCGGCAGTTCGACCCCAGCAGGCAGGCCGAATCCAGTCGGCAAGCGGGTGCGGCGCGGGCGGATCGGAAGCTGCTGGTTCCGATCTGGCAGCAGCTCCCGCTGTCCGGTGGCGACCTGCGTTCCCGGCGCGTCCTTGTCGTCTACGCGGCGGGAACCCCCCAGGAGCTGGTCGAGGCGCTCGGCGCCGTATGCGGTGATCCGGGGCGGCTGATCCGGGTCTCGCGCAGGGCGGGCGATCTGGATCGGAACGATTTCGATGCGGGCGCCCGGCTCGGCCGAGCACTGCTGGCACGCTACCCCGACAGCGACTGTGTGATCGATCTGTGCGATCTGGTTCCCACCGCGGCCACGCACCCCTCCGATGAGCTCGGGCGGATGGGCCTGTACCAGGGTGTGATCGAGGCACGGACAGGTGCGCTGACGCTGGTGCACATGGCCGCCGGACACCAGGGCGCCGACGGCCCGGAGACGGCGCCGCTGGGAGGTCTGGTCGCCGCGCTCGCCGAGGAGATCCGGGATGTGCGGGCACATAGCGTCCATCTGGTCGCCGAGCGCACCGTAGTGTGCGCCGATCCGGTTCGGCTACTGGCCGTCCTCGGTGCGGAGTGCGCCGCTGCCGATGGAGCGCCTCGGGTGCGGTATCGGGGCGAGATACGCGAGACCGTGGAGTTCACTGAGGTGCTGCCATGCGACGGGCTGGTCGTCGACCCCGCGCGCACCTATGTGGTGACCGGCGGTACCCGTGGTCTCGGCGCGGAGTTCGCCGCGGCACTGGTCGATCGTGGTGCCCGCCGCTTGGCCATTCTCGGCAGGGAACCTCTTGCACCCGAAACGGAATGGGACCGAGTGGCGGCAGGCTCCGGTCCGGCGGCTGAGAAGGCGCGGCGGTTGGTCGCACTGCGCGAGCGCGGTGTCACGGTAGGCACCTATTACGGCAGTCTCACCGATGCCGCGGCGTTGACCGCGTTCTTCCATGAGGTACGCCGCGAACTTGGGCCGATCGGCGGCGTAGTGCACTGCGCGGGAAGCGTCTCGACCGAGAGTCCGGCGTTCGTCCGCAAAACCGGTCCCGCTATCGCGGCTGTGCTCGCGCCCAAGCTGACCGGCACCGCGGTCCTGGCGGAGGCGCTCGCCGCCGATCACCCGGATTTCTTCGTATTGTTCTCGTCGGTGTCGGCGGTCCTGCCCGGTCTCGCGGTGGGGCTGTCGGACTACGCGATGGCCAATGCCTATCTGGACCGCTTCGCCGAGGCCCAACATGCTCTCGGCCGGACCTGGTTCCGCTCGATCAACTGGCCGTCCTTCCGCGATACCGGATTCGGCGCGGTGAGCACGGCCGCTTACCGGGCTACCGGCCTGCCCACTGTCTCCGCCGCAGAGGGTTTCGACCTGCTCGACGCGGTGCTCGGTGTACCGGATGTACCCGTAGTGCTGCCTTATCACGGTGCGGCACTGTCGCTTTCCCCGAGAGTGCGCCGACCTGGCGGGGACAGCACACGCACGGCACCCGGCATACCCGTCCCTGCGGCACAACCCACACCTGCGCACGGGACCGAACCCGCGTATCGGGAACTGTTGCGGATCTTCTCCGATGAGCTCAAGCTCGCGCCGGACCGGTTCGAGGGGGACAAACGGTTCGAAGAATACGGTGCGGACTCGGTGCTCATCGCTTCGGCTGTGCGGCGGATCGAACAAGTGGTCGGTAAGCCCTTCGACCCGGCGCTGGTCCTGGAGTTCCCCACCCTGGACGCGCTGGCCGGACTGCTGACCGAACAGTTCCCGGAGCGCTTCGCCGCGACGCCGCCACCGAATTCCCCACCACCGGATACCCCGCCGTCGGATACCCCACTGCCGAGCGCTCCGCCCACCACGACCGAACCAGGGTGGCGGGCGGCCGGAACCATCACATGGTCCGCGGATTCCCGCCGGAGCGCGACCACTGAACCCATCGCCGTCATCGGTATCGGCTGCCGCCTGCCGGGGGGCGATGACCCGGAGGCATTCTGGCGCATGCTCGCCGCGGGCGAATCCGGTATCCGTGCGGTGGACCCGGCCCGTTGGGACCCCGCTCGATTCTATCGCCCCGGCGGTGGTCCAGGACTGACCAATAGCAAATGGGGCGGGTTCGTCGACGGCGTCGAGCTGTTCGACCCGGACTATTTCGGCGTCAGTGATGAACTCGCCTGGCAGATGGACCCCCTGCAGCGGCTGCTGCTGGAGACCTCGGTGCTGGCCACCTCCGACGCCGGGTACCGCCGTGCGGAACTGGCGGGTAAACGAATCGGCGTCTACGCGGGCAGTCGGGCGGCCAATTACTTCAACCGGATCCCGGTCGCCGATCGGCACACCATCATCGGCATCGGGCAGAACTTCATCGCCGCACGGATCTCCGACTACTTCGATTGGCATGCGGGCAATGTCGTACTCGACAGCGCATGTTCGTCATCGCTGCTGTCGGTGCATCTGGCCTGCCAGGCATTGCGGGCAGGCGAGGTGGACGCCGCGCTGGCAGGTGGGGTGGAGGTACTGCTCGACGAAATGCCGTTCGTAACGCTGGCAGCGGCGGGTGTGCTCTCCCCGCACGGCCGATGCGCGACGTTCTCCGAAGATGCCGATGGTTTCGTCCCCGGTGAGGGTGCGGCGCTGCTGCTGCTCAAACGGCTCGACGATGCCCGCGCCGACGGCGACCGGATCTACGCGGTGCTGCGCGGCTCTGCCATCGGCAACGACGGGCACACCATGGGCATCACCACACCCAATATGCGGGCACAGATCGATGTAGTCACCGCAGCGCTCGACGCGGCGGGCATATCACCGGACGCGCTGTCCTATCTCGAGGCGCACGGCACCGGCACCATGATCGGCGACCCCATCGAGTTGAAGGGTCTGGCCACTGTGCTCGGTGACCGGTCCGGCGGCGGGGAGCCCTGTGCGGTCGGCAGTGTGAAAACCAATATCGGCCATTTGCTTTCCGCGGCAGGCATCGCGGGCGCGGTCAAGACGATCCTCGCCGTACGGCACGCGGCCCTACCGCCGTCACTGCACTGCGACACGCTCAACCCGCGCTTCACGTTCACCGGTTCGCCGCTGTATGTCAATCGGGAGCTGCGCCCGTGGCGGCCCGCCGACGGCAGACCCCGTACGGCCGGGGTCAGCTCGTTCGGTTTCGGTGGCACCAACGCCCACCTCGTCATCGAGCAGGCACCCGATGCTCATCGACCGATACGTCGTCCCCTGGATCCGCCCGCCTTCCGCAAGAGGAGCTTCATGCTGCCGAAAACGGTTCCCAGCGCACCGCCGGAGCCCGCGCCACGGTTCGTGGTCCCGATGACACCGAGCGCGCCCGCGCCGTCGTTCCTCCGTGTGGAGCCGCTGTGATGAGCGGAATCGAGCTGGACAGCTTCGCCACCACGGTGCGCGCCGAGGACCCGGTCGTCCGCGATCATCGCGTCCACGGCGTACGGATCTTGCCCGGCGTGGTGTATCTCGACATGATCCTGCGCGCGGCGATGGCGGCAGGTTACCGACCCGCGGACCTGACCATCCGGGAAATGCTCTTCCACCGTCCGGTCGCGCTCGACGACGACGGCGCGGTGCGTATCGCGTTCCGAGTCGAGCGTGCTACCGGCCGGATCAGCATCGATATGCAGCGACTCGACCGGACGGGCACACCATCCGGACCGATCGATGCCATCGCGGAATGTGTTGTAGTGCAGTCATATCCTGTCGGCCAGTCGCAACAGCCGGAGGATGTTCCCGACCGGTCGATGCCACCGGACGCGCGACCGCTGACCGATATGTACGCCCAGAGCGGCAGCCGCGGTATCGAACACCGCGACTTCATGCGCGCCACAGGGCATTTCACCCGCCACGGCGATCTCGTAACCGCACTGATGGGACTGGGTCCCGAAGCGACCGCACACCTACCAGGCTTCCTGCTGCATCCCACGTTCCTGGACGCCTCGACCATCGCGGCGTTCGTCGACCCACACCGATTGGGGGTGGATGACGACAGCGCGTTCATCCCGATCCGCTTCGGTGACGTACACACCTGGCAGCCGACTCCAGCGGAAGTCTTCGTGCGGGCGTCGGTACGCGGCGGTCACAGCGGAGACCTGCTCGAAGCAGACGTGGTGCTCTACGATCCGGCCGGAGCGCCTGTGGCGCGTTACCGGTTGACGTCCAAGCGGGTGCGCGGCAGTGCCGATATCCACCGGTTGCTGATACCGGACCACATGCGGGCGTCATACCGGCGCGCACCGCGGGTTCCGGCACCAGAGCACTCCACTGTGCCCGTACCGACGGCGGATCCGCGCGCACTGATCAGTGCCGACTTGGCCGCCCTCGTCGCTGCCGAACTGGGTGTCGACGCCGCGAGTATCGCTACCGGCGTGGGGTTCTACGAGCTCGGCCTGGACTCGGGGCGGCTGTTACGCCTGACCGCCGAACTGGAAGGACGGGTCGGCGAGCCGCTGTACCCCACACTGCTGTTCGAATACCAGACCATCGAAGCCCTCGCAGGCCATCTCGCCGATACGGTAGGTGAGAACTATCGACCCCAGAGCGCTTGCGCCGCTGCGCCCGATCCCGTCCCGGCTCACGAAGCAGACCGACAAACAGGCAGCTCAACGGGTTTCGATACGCCATCCCCGGTATGCGCTCCGCCCGAACCGGCCTATGCCGCAGCATCGGACACAACCGGCCCCTCGACGACCACCCCTGCGCCAGCGCAGGACGGTGTGGTCACTTTCGGGTTCGACTGGGAACCCGACAGCACCGTCCATCCCCGCCGCGAGCCGAGCGGTCTGCTCGTCTTCGATACCGCCGAGCACCCCTACCGCCATGAGGGGGAAGCGACCGTGGTCCGAGTGCGACCGGGCACCGAGTTCAGTTCCAGCACGGTCGATTTCCACATCGACCCAGCTGATCCGAACCACCTGGGGCTGCTGCTCGCGCAGCTGACAGACCGGCGGCTGCGCTTCGACGCCGTACTGTATCTGTGGGCCGAATCGTTCGGTGCCGATGACGCACGGGAACTGATCGAGCGGGTATACCTACCGCTCCGTGATCTGGTGTGCGCGCTGGCTGGAGCATCCGAACCACCTGCGCGCCGAGTGCTCGCCATCACACCCGCGACACCAGCGGGTGAGCTGAGCTGCGCACTGCTCGGTGGTTTCGCGCGCACCCTGCGGCTAGAGCAGCCACAACCGATTCTTCGTGCCCTGCAGTGTGATCCGAAGCTGGTCTGCGCGGATATCGTGGCGGCAGAACTGGGAGTGGACGAGCGCGATCCGGCCACCGAGATCCGCTATCGCGATGGCCGACGGGAGATCCGGCTGCCTCGGGTGCGTACCGATGGCACAACTGCTCCCGGTGTGACCGCTGCCTACGACGTTGTGCTGCGGACCGGGGCGGTGGTCGTGGTGACCGGCGGGTTCGGCGGTATCGGCAGGCAGCTGGCGCGGCGCCTCGCGACCGGATACGGTGCTCGGCTGGTCTTGGTATCGCGCCGTCCGCTCGATGCGGCAGGTGCGGAACTGCTCGCCGAACTCAACGCTCTCGGTGCGGAAGCGATGCATGTGCGTGCCGATGTGTCGGTCGCCGAGGATGCCGAACGGGTTGCCACCATCACGCACGCCACCTTCGGCCCGGTCGATGTGCTCTATCACGGTGCGGGACAGCTGCGCGACGGACTGCTGACCGGCACCGGCCGTGCCGAAGCGACCTCGGTGCTCGCGCCGAAGGTACCCGGCGTGCAACACCTGACCCGTGTGTTCGCCGAGGCGCGCCTGACCGTGTTGTTCTCCTCGGTGTCGGCGGTGCTCGGCAATCCTGGGCAGGCGGATTACGCGGCAGCCAACCGGTATCTGGACGTTTTCGCCGAACAACGTGATGCGACCGGTATCAGGACGGTCAGCGTCAACTGGCCGCTGTGGGCCGAGGGAGGCATGAGTGTGCCCGCGCAGCAGCTCGCCGCACTACGCCGGGCTGGAATCGGGCTGCTGCCCACCGAGACCGGACTCGACCTGCTGCTGTCGTGCGCGGCACTTGACCGCGCACAGCTCGCCGTGGTGTGGGGCGATCCAGAGGCCGTGCGCGCCCGGTTGCGCCCGGCTGCCACCCCGCATACCGCTCCCGCCGCCGAACCGGTCACGGTGCCGGAGTCATCCGCTCCAGCCGGTACCGGAGAGCCGATCGCTGTTGTCGGGATCAGCGGACGCTACCCCGGCGCCGACGATATCGACGAGTTCTGGCGTAACCTCCGCGACGGACACGATGCGGTCGGCCCGGTTCCGGCCGAACGATGGTGGCTCACCGCGGTCGCGGATACATCAGGTGCGCCACCGATGACCGGCGGATTCCTGCGTGAGATCGGCGGTTTCGACCCGCAATTCTTCCGCATCCCACCCGTACAAGCGCCGCTGCTGGATCCCCAGGAACGGTTGTTCCTGCAGCAGGCGTACGCGGCGCTGGAGCATGCGGGCTATCACCACACCGACCCCACTGTGCGAGATCGACGTGTCGGGGTGTTCGTCGGCGCCACCTGGAGCGACTACCGCCTGCTCGGGGTCGCGGCTACCCGGGCGGGAAAGCCGGTCGCGGTGGCTTCGATCCCCTCATCCATCGCCAACCGCACCTCCTACACTCTCGGCCTGCGCGGACCGAGTCTCACCGTGGACACCGCGTGCTCGGCCTCGCTGACCGCCCTGCATCTGGCGCGACGCAGCCTACTGAACGGCGAATGCGATGCCGCCATTGTCGGCGGGGTGAATCTGCTGCTGCACGAGGACAAGTTCTTGCTGCTGCGCAGCCTCGGCATGCTGTCGGACAGCGGCAGGTGCAGACCGTTCGCCGCGAACGCCGACGGCTACGTTCCCGGTGAAGGTGTCGGCGCGGTGTATCTGAAGCCACTGTCGGCCGCCCGCGCCGACGGCGACACCATCCACGGTCTGATCCTCGGCAGCGCGGTCAACCACGGTGGTCATACCTCTGGATACAGCGTGCCCCGTCCCGGCGCACAAGCCGAAGTGATCACCGAGGCGCTGGAAGCGGCCGGACTCGATCCCGCGGCGATCGACTATCTGGAAGCACACGGCACCGGCACCGCACTCGGCGATCCGATCGAAATCGCCGGTTTGGCAGCTGTATTCGGATGTTCCGGTGGAAGCGATCGCTTCCGTGCACTCGGCTCGACCAAATCGAATATCGGCCACACGGAAGCTGCCGCGGGAATCGCGGGCCTGACCCGGGTGCTGCTGCAGATGCGGCACGGACAGATCGCGCCGACCCTGCACGCCGAACAGATCAATCCGGCCATCACCTTCGACTCGGTGCCCTTTCAGCTGCCACGCGAGCCTGCGGATTGGCCACGGCGGCGCGTCGACGCCCGCACCGCGCCACGGCGAGCCGGGATCAGCGCATTCGGTGCCGGCGGCGCCAACGCCCATGTGGTGCTCGCCGAATTCATCGATGACCGGGCACGTCCTGCGGCCGGGCATGGCGGGCCGGAGCTGTTCGTTTTGTCGGCCCGCACAGCGGTCCAGTTGCGGTGTTATGTCGAAGCCATGGCCCGGCATATGCGTACGCTCGATCCTGCCGATTTCACCGATGCGGTACGCACGGCACGGGTAGGCAGACCAGCGCTCGGGCACCGACTGGCGGTACTGGCCGCGACGCCGATCGCGGTAGCCGAAGCGCTCGACCGATTCCTGGCCGGACAACCTGGTGCTGCGCTCACCGGTATCGCCGAGCCGCAGCACCGGCCTCTACCGGACGAGTCTGCGGGAAACCAGCGGGAACTGGCTCGCCAGTGGGTCACGGGTGCCGAGATCGACTGGCGTGACCACGGCCTGCCACACCGCCGTATCCCGCTGCCCGGCTATCCCTTCGATCGCACCGACTACTGGATCATCGCCCCGCCGCGCTCGCGCTTCGACGACGCCGTGACACAGTTCGAGGCAGCGGTGCGGCCTGCGGGAATCGTGGAGCCGGGCAAGGTTGAACTCGGCCGGTACGCGGCGATGCTGCTGTTCGGCACGTTCGCCGGGATGGGCCTCGTACCGGGGGAGTGGACCGCCGAATCGGTGGACGCGGTTCTTGGAGTACGACCGGAATTCCAACGACTGCGCATCAGCTGCCTGGACATTCTGCGCAGGCACGGTCTCCTCGAATCGAAGGATGGCCGCATCGTGGTCACAGGCCCACCACCGGGTACCAGCGGGATGCGCGCCGATCTGCTCACGCGTTTCCCGGAGACCGCGGCGTATGTGGCGTTACTGGATACCTGCCTGGCGGCGTATCCGCGGGTGTTGCGGGGCGAGCTGTCCGCGACCGAGGTGCTCTTCCCCGGCGGCTCCCTCGATCTGGTCGGTGCGATCTACCGGGGCAATGCCGCCTACGACTTCAGCAACGGCCTGCTTGCCGAACTGGTCTGCGCTGTCGCGCGGCAACGTGGTAGCGCCGGACCGGTCCGGATCGTGGAGATCGGCGCAGGCACCGGTGGCTCCACCCATGCCGTGCTCACCGCGCTGACCGACCGCGGGATCGCATTCGACTACCACTACACCGATGTAGCGCACAGTTTCGTCACGCACGGACGGCGCACCGTCGGCACGCACCCGAATGTGCGTTTCGCCGTACTGGACATCGAGAACGATCCTGTCGCGCAAGGCTTCCCCGCCCAAGCCGCCGACCTGGTGGTATGTGCCAATGTGCTGCACGCGACGCGGTCGATCGATACCACGCTGCGGAACGTGCGGCGGTTGCTGGCGCCCGGCGGTGTCCTCGCATGTGTCGAGGCGACCACCGACCTGGAGGTGCTCGCGCTGACCTTCGGCCTGTTGGAAGGCTGGCACGCCTACCGTGATCCCGCCTCACGGCTGCCGAACTCCCCGCTGCTCACGGAAACACAATGGCGCACCGCCCTGCGTGCTGCGGGGTTCTCCGGAGTCCGGGCTTGGGGGCCCGGCTTGTCCGCGGACACGGAACCCAGCTTCCGGCTACTGGCCGCGGTCGACGCCGAGGCGATCACAAGGCAGTCCGAATCAGCACCAGAATCCGCACCGGTGCTCGAACCGGACCAACCCACCGCGACCGGCATCCCAGTGCGGGCAGCCGCTGATCCAGCAGCCGATTCGGCAGTGGAGGCCGAGCTCATCGGCTTGGTCGCCACCGGACTCGGTGTGGCGGACACCGAGGTACGCCCGGAATTGCCGTTATCGGAATACGGCGTCGATTCGATTCTCGCGGTGCAACTCATCGACCGCGTCAACACGCGCTACGGTCTGGCACTGCGACCCACAGTGATCTTCGACCATCCCTCGGTGCGGCTGCTCAGCAAACGCATCGCCGCCGATCGCGCTACCGCGACCGCAGCAGCGCAGACCCCTTCGAGCAACGATAACGGCCACCGGCCCACCACACCCGGATCGCCCGCACCCGGCGCGCGGACCGCGAGTCTATCGGCCACGCGGCCCAGTGCGCGGCCTGCGGGCATGGATATCGCCGTCATCGGCATGTCCGGGTGTTTTCCCGGCGCGGCGAATCTCGACGAGTTCTGGCGCAATCTCGCCACCGGACACGATTCGGTGACCGAGATCCCGGCTACCCGTTGGCCACTCGCCGACTACTTCCGCCAAGGACCGGCGACTCCGGGTAGGACCTATTCGAAGTGGGGCGGCTTCCTCGACGGTGTCGAACTGTTCGATCCGCTGTTCTTCGACTTGGTGCCCGCCGAGGCCGATTACATGGACCCGCAACAGCGGCTGTTCCTCGAACACAGCTGGCTCGCCATGGAAGACGCCGCTATCGACCCGACGTCCTTGCGGCGCACTCGATGCGGGGTATTCGCCGGATCACCGGGATCGGATTACGCAACCCTGTTGCGTACCAGAGGGCCGATCGGCTCCCATCACATGTTCACCGGCAACAGCCCCGCTATTCTGCCCGCCCGGGTTGCCTACCATCTGGATCTCACCGGTCCATGCCTCGGCCTGGACACCGCGTGTTCCTCGGCATTGGTCGCGCTGCACCAGGCCTGCCGCAGCCTCGCCACGGGTGAGTCCGAGCTCGCCCTCGCCGGTGGCGTCGCGGTATTCGTGACACCCGAATACCATCTGCTCGCCTCCTCGATGGGGATGCTGTCACCGCGGGGGCGGTGCGCGAGCTTCGATGCGGCTGCCGACGGTTTCGTCATTGCCGAGGGCGCCGGGGTGGTGGTGCTCAAGCCGCTGGCCGCCGCCGAACGGGACGGTGACCCGATCCACGGCGTGATCCGCGGTATCGGGGTGAACCACGATGGCCGCACCAACGGCATCACCGCGCCGAGTATGCGTGCCCAGACCGAACTGGAACTGGCGGTGTATCGCGATGCCGGGATCGACCCGGCCACTATCGGCTATATCGAAACACACGGCACGGGAACCCGGCTGGGCGATCCGATCGAGATCGAGGCGCTCACTACCGCTTTCCGCAACTACACCGGCACGGTCGGCACTATTCCGGTCGGCTCGGTGAAATCGAATATCGGACACGCCTCGCATGCGGCGGGAATGGCGAGCTTGTTCAAGGTGCTGTTGGCCATGCGCGCCGGGCAACTGCCGCCCACTCTGCACGTCGACTCGGTGAATCCGCTGCTCGGCCTGGCCGAATCGCCGTTCTTCGTCAATACCGAATTACGCGAATGGCGTGGCTTCCCACATCGTGCCGCGATCAGCTCGTTCGGTTTCAGCGGCACCAATGCGCATATGGTGGTCGATGCCGCACCGATCATCGAAACCAGCCAACGGGCCGTGCCCAGCCGAGAGCAGCTCATCGTGCTCTCCGCGCGCAGCGCCACGAGCCTGCTCGAGTTGGCGCGAACGCTGCGCGGACATCTGATCACACACCCGGACCTGGCACCTGTGGATATCGCGCGGACACTGGCGAAAGGACGCGGCGGCTTCGAACACCGGCTCGCGATCGTCGCGGACTCTGTGGCGGCGATCACGGCCGGGCTGGCCGCGTTCCTCGCAGGCGAGCGTCCCGCCGGTGTCCGCACCGGAGTGCTCGACGAGCCACCGCGAACCGGGTCCGGGCCGACCGTGCTGGATGATCCGATAGCGGCGGCCGAGCACTGGGTCGAGGGCGCGGCAGTCGAATACCCTGGCTGGACGGATTCGCCCGCCCGCCGTATCCACCTGCCCGGCTATCAGTTCGACCGACAGCGGTGCTGGATACCCGATGCGGACGAAGAACCTTCGACCACAACGGCATCCACCGAGTCCACCCTGTCGCGTAATGGGCTGCCCCCTAATGGCCGGTCAGGTAATGGCACTGCCACCCCGATGACCACCATGCGACGAGACACTGCCGCGACTGCCACGACCGTCGCCGTGAACGTACTACGTAATACCGATACTCCCCAGCGAGCCACCGCGCCAACGGAACCCGTCGAGAGCGCACCGCCATGGCAGACCGCGGAAACCTATCTGCGGCGACTGCTGGCCGAGTACTGTCGTCTGGATCCGGAACGCATCCGTACCCGTATTCCACTGCAGGACTACGGCATCGATTCGGTGCTGATCAGCAAGATGAACGAACGGCTGGAGACCGACTTCGGCCCGCTGCCGAGCACCCTGTTCTTCGAATACCGGACCGTCCGCGATCTCGCGGGCTATCTCGCCGATGAGCACGCCGCGCGGCTGGCTGCGCTCACCGCCGACCCGAACCCGGCCACCGCGCTCTCCGGCGGCGAGACAGCCACGGTACACCCCGAGCCCCCCGACCACAGCAAACCCGAGCCGGCGCCTGCCCCGCACCGGCTCGCGGTAGGCGATAGCGGTGATGTCGAGGACGATATCGCCGTTATCGGCATGGCGGGCCGGTTCCCGATGGCAGGCGATATCGAGCAGTTCTGGGCCAATCTGGTCGCGGGCCGCGACTGCATCGTCGAAGTCCCACCGCAGCGATGGGATCACCGGGAATACCTATCCGAGGATCCCGATGAACCGGGCACCACGTATGCGCGCTGGGGCGGATTCCTCGATGACGTCGACGCATTCGATGCCCGGTTCTTCGGCATCACTCCCAAAGATGCCGAAGAGATGGACCCCCAGCAGCGATTGTTCCTCGAAACATCCTGGACGGCCTTGGAAGACGCGGGCTATTCACCGGAACGGTTACGCGCCAGTGCTGCCGCGCGCGGCCTGCCGGACGCCGGGGTGTTCGCCGGGGTGGGCTATGCCGAGTACCAGGCCTTCGTCGGTGTCCCGATCTCCGGCTATTTCGCGGTGGCGAATCGCGTCTCCTACCATTTCGGCTTCGACGGACCCAGTCTGGCGGTGGACACCGCGTGCTCGGCATCGCTGACCGCACTGCACCTGGCCTGCGCGAGCCTGCGCCGCGGCGAGGCGGCTTACGCCCTCGCCGGCGGGGTCAACGTGTCGATCCATCCAGGGAAATATCTGCTGCTCGGCTATGGCCGATGGGCTTCCACCGACGGGCGCTGCCGATCGTTCGGCGCGGGTGGTGACGGTTATGTGCCCGGCGAAGGCGTGGTCACCCTGGTGCTCAAACCGTTGCGGCACGCCCGCGCCGACGGTGACCGCGTCTACGGCGTGATCCGTGGCAGTGCGCTCAACCACGGCGGCCATACCAATGGGTTCACCGTGCCCAATCCCGCAGCCCAGGCCGACCTGATCGGTCGGACGCTGACCGAAGCGGGGGTCGCGGCGGAGGACATCGGCTATGTCGAAGCGCACGGCACCGGAACCGCACTGGGCGATCCCATCGAAATCGCGGCACTCACCAGGGCCTACCGCAGATCGACCAGCGAAAGCGGCTATTGCGGTATCGGTTCGGCGAAATCCGTAATCGGGCATCTGGAAGCGGCCGCGGGTGCCGCCGGGGTGGTGAAGGCGCTGCTGCAACTGCGGCACGACACCATGGCTCCCACTTTGCACAGCGATCCGCCGAACCCGGGCATCGACTTCACGACAACACCGTTCCGGATCATCGACCGGCCTACCGCCTGGCCGCGTCTCGGTAACGGCAAGCCCAGGATCACCGCCGTCAGCTCATTCGGCGCGGGCGGTTCGAACGCCCATATGATCCTCGCCGACGCGGAGCGGACCGTCCCGACTCACGAAGACGACCTACCCAGGATCGTTGTGTTGTCCGCCCGCGACGCCGACCGACTGACGGAACTGACCGCACGGATGGCCGAACGGCTGCGCGAACATCCGCTGCCGCTGCCGGATGTGGCCTGGACCCTCGCTGTCGGGCGGACCGCGTTCGAGCATCGGCTCGCGCTGGTGGCCACCTCCACAGCCGAACTGGTGGAATTGCTCGACCGCGCGGCCACTTCCCACTCCTCGCGACCGGTCGAAGGCCTGCTGGTTTTCCGCGGTGTGGCCCGCACCCACCGCGAACTCGACGAGCTGCCCGGCGAATCGGAAGCCGATCGCGCGCAGGTGCGTGCGCTGTCACACTCCGGGAATCTTCCCCGCCTCGCCGAGCTGTGGACCAGCGGATGGACCGTGGACTGGGAACATACCTATCAGCGGCCCTTCGGCCGGATCGTGAGTTTGCCCGGCTATCCATTCGCGCGGCGCCGCTACTGGATCGTGCCCGAGGACTACCGCCGCACCGGCGACCCGTCGGCACAGGTCCCACCATCGCGCGCACCGGCACCTACCGCGCCCGATCCCGGCACCGCCGATAGTGGGCGACACAATGGGCGATCCACCTATGGCGCAGCCGAACAGAACCTCCCGGACCCCGCGCGTACCGGTACCGCCCCCGTCGAACCCGACTCGGTTACCCAAGCCACCGTATCCACCGAACCTGCCGTATCCGCTGTGTCCACTGAAGACACCCCGGGCAGCGGACCCGTGCCGGACGAACTGTCCGACGACGGCACCGTATTGCGCGATCGGATCAGTGCGCAGATCCGCGATATCTTCGCGGATCTGACCAAGACCGACCCCGAGGAACTCGAGCTCGACGCGGAGTTCGCCGATTTCGGGTTCGACTCGGTGGCCACCGTACGCATGCTCAACCGGCTGATGAAACACTACGACGTCAAGATTCCGGCGGAATCGACCGAACAGTATCCGACCATCGCCGCGCTGGCGGAATACCTGGTGGCCTCGGGAATCATCACCGGAACTGCGCACACCAACGGTCCACGCGCCACGACGGTCACCCCAGTCGAAGGAACCGAGCCCGATATCGTGCCGGTGCGCATGGACGCCCCGATCCCGGTACGGTCGGTGTTCATCACCGGTGTGACCGGTGTACTGGGCGGAAAACTGCTGCACGACCTGCTCGCGCACACCGATGTGCGGGTGAGCTGTTTGGTGCGCGGTAAGACGGTCGCCACGGCCGAACGCAGGATCAAACACTTCCTGAGCACCTACGACCCCGACGGCGCCCTCGACAAGGCGTTCGCCGACCGGGTGACGACGGTGCTCGGCGATGTCTCCAGTGCACGACTCGGCCTGGACGAGACGAGCTGGCGGCGGATCGCCGACGAGGTCGACCTGACCATCCACGCCGCGGGCCGAACCACGCTGGTCACCTTCTACGACGCGCTGGCCCCGATCAATGTCGAAGGAACCCGGCGCGCAGTGGAATTCGCGCTGCACTCGCGGGGCAAGTACCTGGTGTACATATCGAGTTTCAGTGCGCTGGGCGATCGGCTCAACTTCAACAACCCGCCGTTCACCGAGCACGATCTGGAATTGGGGCAGGGTTACGACCATCTGCCCTATCAGCAGACGAAATACGAGTCCGAGAAACTGATCCGGGCAGCCGGTTCCCGCGGATTGCTCTGGGATATCGTGCGGCCGGGCAACATCATGGGCGATAGCTGCACCGGCCGGTACCCGTTCTCCGAAGTCAGTGTCAAAGGCGCGTACTACGACATTCTCAAGACCATGATCGAGACCGGCGAGACGATGTTGACGCCGGTGCACTGGGACATCACGCCGGTCGATTATGTCAGCGCCGCGATTGTGCACATCGCCGTGCACCGGGCCACTTACCGGGAGACCTACCACCTGACCAATCCGGATATCCGGCGGTACTACGACGTGGTCCGCTACGTCCAGCGCGCAGGCTACGACGTGCGGCTGGTGCCGCTGGAAGAGTTCCACCACAGGGCCACCGAACGGCAGATCTACCGGCTCGGCACCGAGGAGGTCTACGACAGCCAGACCTTGGAGATGTTCAAGTACGGCATCGAACTGTTCGGCACCATCCACTACGAGGAAAGCTCCTACGCCGACTGCACCTACACCCGGCGGGTACTCGGCGCGGCAGGCATCGACTGTCCGACGACCGAAGAGCTGATCCGGGTCTATCTGGCGCACTGCGCCGAAGTGGGCTATATCGCCGCTCCACAGGCGGCCGAACCGACCACGGGGGTGCTGCGATGAGCCCCGAGTGCACCCTCGTCTTCCCGGGGCAAGGCGCCCAGCGGACCGGGATGGGCGCCGACTTCTGCGCCGAGTTCCGCCTCGCACGAGACACCTTCGCCGAGGCGAGTGACGCGGTAGGGGAGGATCTGCTGCGGATCTGCGTCGAGCGCGACCCACGGTTGCACCGCACCGAGTACACCCAACCGTGTGTGCTCACCATGGAGATCGCCGTCTACCGGGTGCTGGTGGCCGAATACGGTATGCGGCCCGCTGCTTTCGGTGGGCACAGTCTCGGCGAGTACGCCGCGCTGGTCGCGGCAGGCGTCTTCGACCTCGCCGACGGGGTGCGGCTGGTGCGCACCCGCGGCGCCCTCATGCAACGCGCCGTGCCCGAAGGCCGAGGCGCGATGGCCGCGCTCATCCTGCCGGATATCGCGAGCTCAACGGCCGCCGAGCTGGTTGCCGCGGCGGACGCCGAAGTGGCCAACGACAATTCGCCCGATCAGCTGGTCATCAGTGGTGGCAGTGGCGCCGTCGCCGCCGCGAGGACGATCCTCGCCGAACGTCTTCCCGAGCTGCGCTTCGTCCCACTGCGGGTGAGCGCGCCGTTCCACTCCCGGTGGATGCGTTGCATCGAAACCGAATTCGCCGAACAGCTCGCCGCCTGCATGTCCCGCGCACACGCCAACCGGGCAGCCGCGGTGACCTCGAACTACACCGGAGAGTTCCATCGCCCCGAGCTGCTCGCTGAGCATTTGGTGCGCCAGATCTCCGCTCCGGTGCGCTGGACCGCCAATATGCGTGCGCTGTTGCGTTCCGGTACGCATCGCTACGAGATCGGTCCGTCCGCGCCGCTGTCGAAGTTCTTCGCGACCTTGGGCGCGCCGGTGACCCGAATCGCGACGGTAGGCGACCTGCGCACACTGACACGCGAATCTCTCGTTCCGGAAGAGAGCACGAAAAATATTGCTGTCCATCGTGTTCCGACCGAATCTGTCGGAAGCGCAGCCGAAACAACACCCCCGATCCCGGCCGGCACCGAGCCGGGTGCGCTGACCCTCCAGCGCCGGGCCGCAGGGGAACCGCGCCTCCGGTTGTTCTGCTGGCCGTTCGCAGGCGGTAAAGCCGCGACCTATGCCCCGTGGCGCCACCAGCTGCCCAGCTGGGTCGAGTTATGCCTCGTGGAGTTGCCTGCCCGGCAACAGCACCGCGACCAGACCCCGATCCGGCGCTTCACCGATCTGGTCGAAGCAGGGCTGGCGCAGGTCGCGCCACTGACCGAGCTGCCTTTCGCGTTCTTCGGCCACAGCCTCGGCGCATTGACCGCCTATGAGGTCGCACGCAGGTTACCCACCGGGACCGCACCCATGGCGCTGTTCCTCGGCAGCGCGGCGGCGCCGCATCTGCCTCGGCCCTTCCGGCTGTCGGAGTTGCCGGATCAGGATTTCCTCGACGCGGTCGGCCATTACGGTGGCATCCCCCCAGAGGTGCGTGACACCCCCGAAGTGATGGCGCTGTTTCTGCCCGCACTGCGCAGCGATTTCGAGATCTTCGATGACTACCGGTTCGCACCGGGCACCGCACCGCCGTGCCAGGCTTATCTGTTCGGTGGCCGGGACGACCGTCAAGTGGCGGCGACCCAACTGGAGGCGTGGCGTGATGTCCTGCCCGGACTGCGCGGCACCGAACTGTTACCCGGTGGTCACTTCTTCCTCGTCGAACACCGCGAGGCGCTGCTCGACTCACTCACAGACAAGCTCGCCGCTATCCGCCTCGACGTGATACCAGCCTGATGAAGGGATGCAGTCAATGAAAGTCGAAGTCCTCACCCCCTCGTGCAATCTCGATACTGTTCGCGACGGCCGTGGCGGCATATTCACCTGGGTTCCGCCGGAACCCCTGTTGGAGTTCAATCTGATCTACATGCACCCCGGCAAAGTGCGTGGGCTGCACTACCACCCGCATTTCGTCGAATATCTGCTGTTCGTCGAAGGCAGCGGGGTGCTGGTGACCAAGGACGACCACGCGGATCCGGATTGCCCGGAGGAGTTCATCCACGTGTCCAAGGGCATCTGCACCCGCACGCCGATCGGCGTGGTGCACACCGTGTACTCGATCACCTCGCTGACCTTCGTCGCCATGCTGACCAAACCCTGGGACGAATGTGATCCACCGATCGTCCAGATCGCCCCTCTACCACACACCTTGGAAGGAAAACCGGTATGACCGGATTGCGCGTAGCCGTTATCGGTGCCGCGGGGTACGTTGGTGCAGCGCTGGTCGATGCACTCGGCAAACATACCCGGTGGGATGTGGTGCCGGTCGTGCGTACCGAGTACCACCGGCACCGCGCCGCGGGCCGCTACGACGTGGTGATCAATGCCGCCTGTCCATCGAAACGGTTTTGGGCCGAGCGTAATCCGGATGCCGACCACGAGGAGTCCGTTGGCGCGACGCTCCGGTTGCGCGAACAGTGGCATTGGGGCCGATTCGTGCAGATCAGCAGCATCTCCGCACGTACACAGCTGGATACGGTGTATGGGCGCCACCGCAGGGATGCGGAGCGATTATGTTCCGGCAGTGATACTTTCATCGTCCGGTTGGGGCCGATGTACGGCGGCGACTACCGCAAAGGTGTGCTCGCGGATATGGCCGCCGATCGTCCGGTATTCGCCAGTGGCAGCTCGCGGCAGAGCTTCGCACCGGTGCGGTGGTGTGCGGACTGGATCGTAGAGCACCTCGGCGACACCGGTCTGCGCGAGGTCGGCGCGCGAACCACCGTGACGCTGGCCGAGGTCCGCGATGCGGTGGGCTCGCATTCTGATTTCGCCAAAGACTATGTCGACGACCAATTCCCGGTCACCGCCACCGGCACGGACTGGCCGGAGGCAGCAGCGGTGATCGACTGGCTGGCCGGGCAGAGGGTCAGCGGTGCGTGGACGAACTGATCCGGTGCCTGCTCGGCCGGAAGTACTTCTCCGCGCACAGCATCAACAGAAAACGCACACTGGTCGCGACATCGCGAGTGCGCATCTTCGACGCCCCCGCTGTGCGATTGAGCACGTGAATCGGCACCTGCTCGATTCGGAAACCGTTGGCGTTGAGTATGTAGAGACTTTCGAAGAAAAACGAGTATCCGGTCGAGCGAACCCTGTCGAAAGCAGTGATAGGAACGGAGTCCAGCCGGTAGTATCGGAACGCACCGGTGGCATCGTAGGGCATCCGCAACAGTGTCACGGTGAGAAAATGTCCGACCCTGGTCAGTACCTTACGGAAGGGAGTCCAGTCGGCCAGGCTGTCTTCTTTCAGATACCGCGATCCGACCACGATATCGAAACCGTCGGCAGCGGCACGCAATGCCGGGATATACGACGGTGGATGCGCGAAATCGGAGTCCATCGTGATGATATGTCGATATCCGTTCGTATACGCCCAACGGATGCCGGCCTGATGCGCGGAGCCGACACCTCGACGACCGGCTCTGTGCAGCACGTGAATTCGGGGCGAGTGCGCTTCCGCCAGTTCCTCCAGCAGTTCACCGGTGCCGTCAGGGGAGTTGTCGTCGACGAACAGGACCTCGAAATCGGTTCCCTGTTCCAGAATCTGGGTAAGCAACGGACCGACGTTGTGCCGCTCATCGTATGTCGGAATCATGACCAGAGTTTTTTCGGAGGCCGCACTCATGCGATCGAATTTTAGTACCGTCGGCTACCGAAAGATAGTCATTGTCAACACTTTCGGAACCCGTTAGCCTCAGGGTTGGAGATTTGATGAGAAAAGCCTTGATAACGGGCATCACAGGTCAGGACGGGTCCTATCTGACAGAATTCCTGCTACAACAGGGATATGAAGTGCACGGAATAGTCAGGCGTGCATCGAATTTCAATACCGACCGTATCGATCACCTGTATTCCGATACGCATTCACGCCGCCGGTTGTTTTTGCATTACGGAGATCTCATGGACTCCAGCAGCCTCAACCGAATTCTGGAGGAAGTGCGCCCTTCGGAGATCTACAATCTGGGTGCGCAATCACATGTGCACATCTCTTTCCAGATCCCGGAATTCACCGCAGAGACCAATGCGATCGGCACGCTGCGTATCCTGGACGCGATCCGTAAGACCGGTATCGCCACCAAGTTCTACCAGGCCTCGTCCTCGGAGCTCTACGGCGGACTGCGCGATATCGCACTCAGTGAGAACACCCCGTTCCATCCGCGCTCGCCGTATGCCGTCGCCAAGCTCTACGCCTACTGGATCACGGTGAACCATCGCGAGGCCTACGGGATGTACACGGTCAACGGCACTCTGTTCAACCATGAATCACCCAGGCGTGGAGAAGTTTTCGTCACCAGAAAAGTAACCCGCGCCGCCGTGCGCATCGCGCAGGGTAAACAGGACAAGCTCTACATCGGCAATCTGGATGCCCGCAGAGACTGGGGATACGCCAAGGAATACGTCGAAGCCATGTGGCTGATGTTGCAGCAGCCCGAGCCCGATGACTATGTGATCGCGACCGGTGAGACACACAGTGTGCGGGAGTTGTGCGAGGCAGCGTTCGCCGCCACTGGAGTCGAATTGCTCTGGGAAGGTAGCGGTTTGGCAGAGAAAGGGATCGACCCGGACACCGCGCGGGTGCTCGTCGAGGTCGATCCGACCTATTTCCGCCCCGCCGAGGTGCACCATCTCACCGGTGACCCGACGAAGGCGAAGCACAAGCTCGGGTGGGAGCCCCGCACGAGCTTCACCGAACTTGTCGAGCTGATGGTCGCCCACGATATGGAGAACGCGTGACGCAAGCAGTGGCGGTGGAGTGCTGCCGGGTATGTGCGAATACTCGGCTCGAGACGGTTGTCGATCTCGGAACGATGGCGTTGACCGGGGTGTTCCCGGCTACCGACCCCACCTCGGTACCACGCTATCCCCTGGAACTGGTGCGCTGCGTATCCACCGGCCCGGAGGAGTGCGGACTGGTGCAGTTGCGCCACACCGCCGATTTCGACGAGATGTATTCCCCCGGCTATGGCTACCGCTCCGGTCTCAATCGATCGATGATCGATCACCTGGCCCACCGGGTCGACAGGATCACCGAACAGATGGCCTTGACACCGGACGATGTGGTGATCGATATCGGCAGCAATGACGCGACCCTGCTGCGGTCCTATCCGGAAGGGATCGCGACGCTACTCGGTATCGACCCGCTGGGGGAGAAGTTCCGCCGGTTCTATCCGCCACACGTGCGGCTGGTGACCGGATACTTCACCAGCGCACTGGTCGAGTCGGTTCTGGCGGGTCGGCGAGCCAAGGTGATCACCTCGATCGCCATGTTCTACGACGTGCCGAACCCGCTGGAGTTCATGCGCACGGTGTACGACAACCTCACCGAGGACGGCATCTGGGTGCTCGAACAGAGCTACCTGCCCGCGATGCTCGCCACCACCTCCTACGACACAATCTGTCACGAACACCTCGAGTACTACACCCTCGACCAGATCGAATGGATGGCACGACGGTGCGGATTCGTGGTGCTCGAGGTGGAACGCAATGCCATCAACGGTGGCAGTTTCGCGCTGACCCTGGGTAAGCGGGGCCTGCCATCAGCCACTGCCACCGCGGCACTGCAGCGGATGCGTCAGGAGGAAGCCGCACTCGGACTGCACACCCCGCGGCCCTACGCCGATTTCGCCGAACGGGTCGAACAGCATCGTGATCAGGTTCGGGAATTCTTCGACCGTTCCCGTGGAGCGGGTCTACGCACTCTCGGTTACGGCGCCTCGACCAAAGGCAATGTGGTGTTGCAGCACTGCGGGATAGGGCCGGAGGAATTGCCCTACATCGCGGAAGTCAACGACGACAAATTCGGAAAGTTCACTCCGGGCAGCGCCATCCCGATCGTGTCCGAGGACAAGGCCCGCGAACTGAACCCCGATCAGTTCTTCGTGCTGCCCTGGCACTTCCGCACGATGTTGCTGCGCCGAGAGAACGCCTTCCGCGCAGCGGGTGGACGGTTGGTGTTCCCGCTACCCGAACTGGATGTGATGTGAGATGACTGTGGTCGTCACGGGCGCGGCGGGACAGGACGGCACACTGCTGTCACATCTGCTCGCCACGCGCGGCGAGCAGGTGTTGCGGATCGGCAGCGACGGTCCGATCGATATCACCGACGCCGTTGCGGTCGACCAACTGATCGCCACCGAACGTCCCGCGCAGGTGTATCTGCTTGCCGCGGTACAACACTCCGCGCAGGATGATCACGGCGAAGCGCACAAGCTCGCTCGTGCCTCACATCGGGTGAACACCATGCCGGTGCAGCATTTCGCGGAAGCGGTCGAGCGCCACCACACCGGAACCCGCCTGTTCTATGCGGCTTCCTCACATATCTTCGGCGCCGACGGCGCCGGGGTGTGCGATGAGAACAGCGGGCTGCGTCCTGACTCGATCTACGCGTTGACCAAAGCGGCGGGCCTGCTGGCCTGCCGTACTTACCGGGCCCGTGGCCTGTTCACCGCAACAGGAATCCTGTTCAACCACGAATCCCCCTTACGTGAAGAGAAATTCGTCACTAGAAAGATCGCGCACGGGGTCGCGCGAATCCAGCGCGGCGAAACCGACACCCTGCAGGTCGGCAAGCTGGACGCAGGTGCCGACTGGGGATACGCCCCGGATTACGTCGAGGCGATGACACGCATTCTCGCTCTCGGCGAACCGGACGATTTCGTCGTCGCCACCGGCGAACACCACACGGTCGAGCAATTCTGCGCCACCGCGTTCAGCATGGCCGGATTGGACTGGAGAAACCATGTTCGCGAATGCCCTTCGATGCTCACCCGAAGCAGACAACCTCTGGTAGGTGACGCGACGAAGCTACGAAGGCGGACCGGATGGCGCCCTTCGGTTGACTTCCGCGGCATGGTCAGGGCCATGCTCGTCGCCGAGAACGTACGCCTGGTACCGGCATGAGCGGTCAAGCCCGGAGGCGGCAGCGCAGCATCACCACGCAGGGCCCCGCTCATGCCAGAACACAACACAGCATGAGCGGTCAGGCCCGGAGGCGGCAGCACAGCATCACCACGCAGGGCCCCGCCCATGCACGAGAGAGCAGTGGAACCGAGGCCGGTACCCACCGGCGGAACGGAGGGATAACGTGAAGCTGAACGACGAGAATCTCCTTGCCGCTCATCTGATCTCGATCGCCGACGGTGTCTATGAGGAGACCGCCGCGCGCATCGGGGAGATCGGCACCGACACCGTCGCCGATGCGGTGCTCAAAGAGATCGCGTGGCGCGCGGACCACAACGCCCCGCCGAGCCAACCGGTCACCGCGGTATTCGAGCTGACCCATGAGGGCAAGCAACTGGACTACCTGATGACCCTCGGTGCCGATGCCCCCGCGATCGGTCCGGGAGCTCTGGCCGACCCCTGGCTGGTGGTGCGCCAAGACCTGGTGGAGTTGCTGCGCGCGGTCTACGGCCCACCCGATGCTGTTATCGGCACCCGTGCGATCGCGCTGAAGGACGAGCCGGGTCCGGGTAGCTTCGCTCCGGATGATCCGTGGCGGCTGGCTCGCGACGCTGCCGCTGTGGCTGCCGACCGGATCATCACCGCGTGCCGTCCCTATCCCTATGACCTCAACGCGCTGTCGCTGCAGTTCGGTTCGGACAAGTGGGGTGGGCACTGGTACACCCAGCAGTACGCCGAGCATTTCGCGGCGTTGCGCGACAGCCGGGTACGAGTGCTGGAGTTGGGGATCGGGGGATACCAGGCGCCCACGGCGGGCGGTGCGTCGCTGCGGATGTGGAAACAGTACTTCCGGCGCGGCATGGTGTACGGACTGGACTACTTCGACAAGTCCGGTATCGCCGAGCCACGGCTGCAACCGTTGCAGGGCGACCAAGGCGATGCTTCGTTCCTGCACGAACTCGGTAGTTCGCTCGGCCCGTTCGACATCATCGTCGACGACGGCAGCCACATCAGCAGCGATGTGCTCACCTCGTTCCAGGCGCTGTTGCCGTATCTGCGGCCGGGTGGGCTGTACGTAGTGGAGGACACCCAGACCTCCTACTGGTCGGGCTGGGGCGGAAGCAGCACCGGCACCGATGATCCGGCGACCAGTATCGGCTATCTGAAGACCCTGGTCGACGCGCTGCATCATCAGGAATTCGAGAAGGATTCCGGCCGCGCCGATGGCGCCTTCGACGGCTGGATCGGAGCGCTGCACTTTTACCACAACATCGTCGTCATCGAAAAGCGGCGCAGTGTCGAACAATCAGCTCCGTCCTGGGTGCCTCGGCATACCAATCCGATGGAGTGGATGAAGCCGAAGGAGTGAATCGGATGAAGTTCCTTGTCGTACCCGTGCCCTCGTCCGGGCACCTGCTGGCGATGGTGCCGTTCTGCTGGGCGCTGCGGCTGGCGGGCCATGATGTGCTGGTCGCCTCGCGAAGCGATGTGACGGCGACAGCGCTGCGCTCGGGTCTCAACGCCGTCGAGCTCACCGCGTTGCACGTGCCGATGGACGAGCTGCGCACCAAGGTGAACCCGGATATGTTCCCGCTGCCGCTGTTCGCCGACCGCGATCAGCCCAGTGGGCAGGGCCTGTGGCAGGTCGCCGCGCAGAACTGGCACAACCACGCAGAGCAGTACGTGGCAGCGTTCACCGCGGTAGCCAGGGACTGGGGCGCGGACGTCATCCTCACCGACCCGCTGGCCACCATCGGCCGCGCGCTCGGCGCGGAGCTGAATCTACCGGTCCTGACACATCGGTGGGGCATCGATCCCACCGGCGGTCCCTTCCAGGAACACACCGCCGCACTGGCCGAACAGTCGGGCATGCGGCAGGTCGACCCGGTCGCCGTGCTCGATATCTGCCCAGCACAGTTGCAGGCGCCCGATGCTTCACCCGGTATCCGGATGGGCTACGCCCCGTTCAACAGCACCGGCATGTTGCCACAGTGGCACCGCAACGATCAGGACCGCACCCGGATCGCGGTCTGTATGGGCGGTAGCACACTCGGCCTGACCGGTTCGCGGCCACTGCGGACGGTGCTGGCCGCGCTGGCCGCGGCAGCTCCGGAAGCGGAGGTGATCGTGGCGCTGTCGGCGCACGACCGGACTGTGGTCGGTGAGCTTTCCGGTGGGGTCAGGGTCGTCGAAGAGGTGCCATTGAACCTGTTCCTGTCCGGCTGCGATCTGCTCGTGCACCACGGTGGTTCGACAACCGGGCTCACCGCGGGATGGTTCGGCCTTCCGCAACTGGTGTTGCCGCAGATGTTCGACCAGTTCGATTACGGCCGGGGGCTGGTGCGGGCTGGTGCGGGCCTGACTGCCGAGACCTCGGCCGACCAAGCCGACGTCGAAGCACTGGCCGCGTCGGCGCACACGCTATTGCGCGAATCCCGGTTCCGATCCGCCGCTGCACGGATCGGCGCCGACCTGCGTAGCGCACCCACCCCGCAGGACGTGGTGGCGCAGGTTATTCCGCTGCTGACCGAGCACGCCGGGGCAGCGACCAGATGAGATCGGCCGCGACGTCACGAGCCGGGCGCCGCGAGAACTGAAAGTTGCAGATGATATCCAGGACATGGACCGGATTCCGTGGTTCGCTCGACTATTACGCCGCGATGTACGCGGTATTCGTCGTCGGCATTCTCGTTCCCGTCGTGATGATCGCCCTCGCACTCACCGGATTGCCGGGTGTGGTCACCTCGGTGCTCGGAATTATTTGTGCCGTAGTATTTTTCGTTGTTCTCGTACCGACCGTTCCGGTGGAATGGCGGGAGGTGATACGCAGCAAGCCGTTGGTGGTGCGGGTGCTGTGGAGTGTGGTCGTCCTCCTTGTCGTCGCGCTACTGGCCCGGTTGACACAGTTCATACTCGACGCGGACAACGTCGATGCCTCACTGGCCTCCGATGACGACTTCTTGGTGCAGAAGACCCATCTGTCCGGCTATATCAGCGGTGCGCTGATCGCCGAGCACGAACCATCCAGTCTCTACGACCGCCACCGCTACGAATCACCGGATGCGGACTCGGTGTTGCCCAGCGTGGCTCCGCAAGAACGCGACCCCTATCTCTACCCGCCACCGTTCCTGCTGCTGCCGCGATTGCTGTTGCTGTTCAGCCACGACTTCGAGACCCTGCGCGCGCTGTGGTATTCGCTGTACGTCGCGATCGTGCTGGTGGCGATGTTCGCCATCGCCCGCTGGATCGGCGGTAGACAGGGCGGGGTGCTCGCCGCGCTGACCCCGGTGGTGTGGATCAGCCTGCCGACACTGGCGACCCTGCAGATCGGCAATATCCACGTTCTGGTGCTCTATGTCGGGGCGGTGGGCGCGATGATCTTGTTCCACTTGCGGCGCGATATCTCAGGCGGCGCGGTGTTGGCCTTCGCGATCATCGCCAAGGTGTCACCGGCGATCCTGCTGGTCTATCTCCTGGTGCAGCGACGCTGGCGGCCCGCGGTGTGGACCTCGGCCTTCTGCGGGGTGTACGCGCTGGCGACGCTGATGATCTTCGGCCGGGAACCGTGGCGGGCCTTCCTGTCCGACGGCACCTGGCAGCGACTGGCCAGTGGGGAGTTCCACCAATTCGTGCTCGTGGAGCGGGCCAATCAGCTGGTCAACTATTCGCCGTACGGGTTGCCGTACAAAGCGGACATCATGGGCTGGGATATCGGCGATCCGACCGGGCCCGCGCAACTGATCACCACCATCTACACACTGCTGCTGCTGATCCTGGTGGCAGTCACCGCGATACGGATCCACCGGCGACTGAGCGCGGGTGCGCAGGGGCCGCGGGTGCGCGCCGAACAGCTGGCCATCTGGCTTGCGGTGCTGACGTTGGCGTCGTTCCGCGCTCCCTTCGGTCCCTGGGTGTATATCGCCGTCGGCGCGGTGTGGATGCTCGCGGTGTACGCCGGACTGATGCGCGGCAGCGTACGCAGCGTCGCGTTGCTCACCACGGTCTGGCTCGTCATCGCGGTCTACAACGAGAACGTCTACTTCACCCTGCTGGGGCAGACGGTCATCTACGTGGCCTGTTTCGCGGTGGCGCTGCGGGCGAGCGCGGGCACCGAACCGGCGCCGCCGTCGCATGCCGACAAGCCGGATACCGAAACGGTGGGTGCCCGATGAATACCTACTGTGTGATCGGTGCAGGCGCAGCCGGATTGGCCACCGCACGGGGATTCGCCGCGCGCGGGCTCGACTTCGAGGTGCTCGAGGCGGGCGACGGGATCGGCGGGATCTGGGACGCGCGGCGGGCGGATTCGCCGGTCAGCCACAACACCCATGTGATCGCATCCAAAGGGGTCCAGGCCTTCTCCGGTTTCCCCATGCCTGCCGACTATCCCGACTATCCCGGGCACGAGCTCGTACTGCGCTATCTGCACGCGTACGCCGATGCCTTCGATCTGTGGCCGCGGATCCGTTTACACACCGTGGTGCGGCGCGTCGAACCCGTGGCCGACGGGTGGACGGTGACACTGGGCGACGGTGCACAGCGGTCGTATGCGGGAGTCGTCATCGCCACCGGACACGACCGCACCCCGCGCCAGGTGGACATCCCTGGCGCCGGCACCGTCCCCGTGCTGCATTCGAGCGAATACCGCCATCCCGAGCAGGTACTCGGTAAGCGGGTGCTTGTGGTCGGCGCCGGGCAATCGGCGGCCGACATTCTGTCCGACTGCGCGGTCAACGCGGCGCTGACTCTGCACAGCAGCAGGCGCGGGTTCTACTGCATGCCCAAGTACATGTTCGGCCGCCCGACCGACAGCATGCTGCAGGGCCAGATGTGGCGGCCGCTACGCAGGCGGGCTTTCGAGCGATTGTTCGGGCATCTGCGCAGCCGCTCGCGTTCGTTCGGACTTCCGGTCCCTGATTTCGACGCGGGCATCGTCATCCCGATGCTCGGCGATCAACTGCACCACTACTACACCCACGGCGACATCATGCCCAAACCGGATATCGCCGCGGTCGACGACGATCGAGTCACCTTCGCCGACGGCACCGAGGAGAAAGTCGATCTCGTAGTGCTGGCCACGGGGTTCGTGCCGAACTATCCCGTGGTGGACCGCGCCCATCTCAACTGGGCAGAGAACAGTCTGCGACCTGACCTGTATCTCAATATCTTTCCGCCGCACACCCGCGACCTGTTCGTGGTCGGGATGGTGCGGCCGATCGGCTCACACTGGGACGTCTACGAGAAACAGGCCGACTTGGTCGCCGAATACCTGCGCACCAAGGCAGCCGATCCGCAGCGGGTCGCCCGCTTCGAACGCGCCACCCGAGGCCGCCAACCCGATCTGCATGCCGGGTTGCGGCTCTATCACGCGGAGCAGTACCCGCTGGTGGTCGAGAAACAGGATTACGTGAATCAGCTGCGCAAACACGCCGAGCTGTTGAAGTGAAAGGCCGGATCATGGAAGCACCCGGGCCAGGACTGGTGGAAACCGGACGAATACTGCCGAAATTGGCGAAAGACCCGTTGGGGACGGTAGGCGCCCTGCTCGACGGTTACGGCGACGTCGTGCGGGTCAAGGCGGGTCCGATGTTGGTCTATCTCGTCGCCGATCCGGCGATGACCGAGTACGTGCTCAAGGACAACTACACCAACTACCGCAAAAGCCCCATCTACGACGAGTTCAGCATCCTGCTCGGTGAAGGACAGTTGACCACGAACAATCTGGAGTACTGGCGTAAGCAGCGTAAGCTCATCCACCCGGCGTTCTCGCACTCCCACGTCAAGGGTTTCGCCGACTCCATCACCGAAAGCACTGCGGCCATGCTCGACGGCTGGGACGCGACGGCAGGCGAGTTCCGCGATATCTACGACGACTACGTCACGCTGTTGCTCGCGGTGACCGGCCGCATCCTGTTCAGCATCGACCTGTCCACCGACACCACGCAGGTGACCGACGCGATGCGCGCGGCATTCGCGTTCATCATGAAGCGAGTGAACGCGCCGGTGAAACTACCGCAATCGTTCCCGACCCCACAGGCACGGCAGGTCGCGCGCAAGGTCGGCGAACTCGACGACGTGGTAAGGCATCTCATCGACGAACGCCGCCGCGGCGGCGACACCGCCGATGTGCTCACCGCCCTGGTACGCGCCCGCGACGAAGGCGGACAGGGTATGCGGGAAGAGGATCTGCTCAACGAGATCAAAACCCTCCTGGTCGCAGGCCACGAGTCCCCGGCCAACGCATTATCGTGGGCATGCTATCTGCTGGCCACGCATCCGCGGATCCAAGAGCGGTTGGCCGAGAAGGTGCGCGGTGTACTCGGCGAGCGCGTGCCGAGCTTCGCCGATCTGGCGCATTTGAGCTACTGCCGCATGGTGATCGAGGAAACCATGCGACTGTACCCGCCTGCCTGGATCGTCGAACGCACCCCGATCGCCGACGACGTGATCGGCGGATACGATGTGCCCGCTGGTGCCAGAGTCACGTTGTGTATGTACTACATTCACCGCGATAAGCGGCTGTGGGACGACCCGGAGGAATTCCGTCCGGAACGCTTCGCCGACCAGGAGGTCGCCGAACGACACAAGTTCGCGTTCTTCCCGTTCTCCGGCGGCCCGCGCATCTGCCTGGGCAAAGACCTGTCGATGACCGAGATGGTGCTCATCTTGGCCATGACGGTGCAGCGGTTCCGGCTCGAGCTCGACCCAGCCCACCCGGTACGGCCACTGGCTTCGGTGAACCTGCGGCCGGAATCCGGCATCCGCGTTCGGCCGATCCGCCGAATCACCCAGCCCACGAGGAGCTGATCAGCGAAGACACCGATCGGGGACGGCGTGTGGCAGCCGTAGCGATTCAGTCCACGCGCCGGGCCACGACAGCGAAGTTCAGCGGAATCCGTGGCGTCATACATCCGGGACCGCACATGCACATCCGCCCGCTCATCCCAGTTCGCCCTGTTCGCGGCGATCGCTTCGTCATGCATGGCCGATACCTCCACCGGAGTTCCGCGGCACCGCCGCTCGGAAAAACGTCCCCAGTGAACACGATCCAGAAAATCTGTGCATCCGAGTTTTCGCGTCGTCAACTGCGGCCGGTCCGCGGCACGAAGCGTCCGACCTGTCCGGCATCCCGACGGTAGTTCTCGCCGGCCACCTCCGTTACGGGTGACCGAACAGGGTGAGGTAGGCGTCGAGCTGGGCCGCGCCTGCGAGCAGATCACGACTGCGCGTGGCCAGCCGGTCCTGCCAGGAGCTGAGGAAGGCGCTCAACGCGTCTGTCCCGCCTGCCTCGCGCAGCGATTCGAGGAACTGCGCGACCTGACGCAACAGGTATCCGCCTCGGCGCAGTTGTCGTGCGATCTCGGCATCGCGTACGCAGTCCGGTCCGTATTCGCGGTAACCCGTTGCCCGGTCACGTTGGGGGCGCAGGATGCCCTCGGTCTCCCAGGTGCGCAGCGTTGCCGGATGCACGCCGATCCGGCGCGCGAGTTCGCCCACAGTCAACGGTCGACCACCGACCTGGGTGGGTGCGGCAGCGGACAAGGCACCGAGAGTGGCGGCGACCTCGGTGCGGGTGTCGCGTTCGGCGAGCAGTGCGACGTGCGCGGCGTCGATGAGCCGATAGACGGAGTCGGTATCGCCTCGGTTGATCGCGCGCATGATCTCCGCTGCCCGCTGGTGCCCGTGGCCACGGCGCAACGCGAGAAAGGTGCGTAGGGCCTGCGCGTGCAGAGGCGTGTAGTACCGGTAACCGGTCGCGCTGCGTTCGCTCGGCGGGAGGATTCCCGCGGCGTCGTAGTTGCGGACCGCCTGAGCGGACAACCCGTGCTCTCGGGCGAGGTCGATAGGCCGCAGCTCGCACCTCCGTTTGAGACTTTCATCCCTTATCGACAGGAACAAATCGCAGAAGTTTCACTCGAAACTTCAACGATACTGTCGAGGGCTGTACCTGCTGAAAAGGAGTGTTCATGTCCACTGCCACAGCACTGCGCGGGATCGGCCGCCAACTCGACGACCCGGCGAGCCTTGGCCGTGCCCTCGACGAACTACTCGCCACACGAACCGAGCCACCGGCCCTGCTCGCCCTCGGTGAGCCGACACACGGGATCGAGGCGTTCCCTTTGCTGCGCAACGAACTCCTCGTTCACCTCATCGAGCGTGGGTACCGGTCGATCGCGCTGGAGACCGATATCTTCGCCGCCGCCATCGTCGACGACTACATAGCCGGGGCGCCTGCGGAACTCGATACGGTGCTCGCGACCGGATTCAGCCACGGGTTCGGCGCTGTGCCCGGCAACCGCGAACTCGTCGAATGGCTCCGCACGCACAATGCCGACCGCGCGCCACAGGACCGGGTTCGTTTCTACGGCTTCGACGCACCGGTGGAGTACTCCGCCGCACCGAGCCCGCGCCGCGCACTGTCGTCGGTCATCGACTACCTGCCCGAGCCGATACGGCCCGGATCGATCCACGACCTCGACGCACTGCTCGGCGAAGACACGGACTGGACGAACCAGGCGGCCATGTTCGACCCGGCGGCATCCATCGGCGACTCCGACCGTGCTCGTGCCCTTCGCCGCATCGCCGACGACCTCACCAGCACACTGCGCCGCGCGGCACCCGACCTGCGTCCCTCCGATCCCACCGGTTACGACCACGCCGTCGCACACGCGCGTACTGCCGAGGGTCTGCTGCGCTATCACGCGGCCATGGCCGATCCCGCACCCGACCGCCTCGCGACCCTGCTCGGTCTGCGCGCCGAAATGATGGCCGAGAACCTGCTCGCGCTCATCGCACAAGAGCAGCGACGCGGGCCGAGCCTGGTATTCGCGCACAACGTGCACCTACAGCGTGCGCAGTCCCGCCTGCGGGCAGGCGACGACGAAATGAGCTGGGGGAGCGCGGGCGCACTCGTCGGGCTAGCCCTCGGTGCGCGCTATATGTTCCTGGCGACCGACGCAGGCCCCGACAGTGATCCGAACACCTTCCAGGGCATGTTGGCCGCGGCGACCACCCGCCGCGCCCTGTTCCCGACACAAGCACTGCGGGCCGCGCTTCCCCCATCGATCGGCGCGGGCGAACCGATCGTGCCCGGCCATATCCCGATCGACCCGGCGGACTTGGACGGCACCGATGCGGTCGTCTTCCTCGCCGACACCGACGGAAAACAACATCAGTACTGGTAGTGAACTCGATTTCCCGGAGGTACAGCCATCACCACCACCCACTGCGGCGTGATCGTCGACGGCCGCTGACCGAGGAACGTAGCGCGCAAGCCCGGTCCTTCAGGGCCGGGAGGACGTCAAACCAGCCGCTTTTCCACGTTCTTCCGAATTCCACCCATCCCGCTCTCATGCTGCCGACCTCGACAGGAGTCCCGTGAACCGCTCGACCACCGCCTTCATCGACTACATGGAGCGCATCGGCGACCGCACCGACCTATACGCGGCGGTTGCCGACCGGACCGGCGCGCAGCGCGTGCTCTACCCCGGTAGCTACCTCGACCTCGCACCGTCCTACATATGGTCCGATGTCACCTATCTGGATTCAGATGCACGCGCCCGCAAGGCATTCGCCGACCCCGACGCGGCGACCGCCCTGGCACGAGACCACCGGCAATACACTGCCGACCCCCTGATCACATTCGTACCGGGCGACTACACCCAGAATCTTGCTGAGTTGCCTGGCGATGCTTGGGATCTCGTGATCTCGCTCTACACCGGCCCCGCCTCCGAATACGCCACCCGGTGCCTGCGCCCCGATGGCTGGTTGCTGGTCAACAACAGCCACGCCGATGCCGGACTCGCGCACCTGGACCCGCGATATCGACTCGACGCGGCGATCCATCACCGATCCGGCCGATACCGGCTCGTCACCGACGATCTCGACCGATACCTGCAACCCGCACGGCCACCGCACCCCACCCGCGAACAACTCAACCACACCGGCCGCGGTATCCGATACACACTGCCCGCCGATGTCTATTTGTTCCGGAAAGTCCACGGCTAACCACTTATCCGGCACCCCGGCCCCAGCCCGACCAGACCACAGCAAGGGTCGGGTGCGGCCGCGGCGCTGGCCGACCCTGGCATATCGACAGAGGAGTGCGCGGTTCAGCGGGATGGAGTGAGAGCCGATGGCGACAGTCCCCGAGTTCTGGTTCTCGACGCCGCCAACGCACTGAACCGGTCTAACGGCTCAGTATGTTGGCATGCCCTCCAGACGGCGGCAGACCAACATCTCGTTGCCGCCCACCTGAAATTCATAGTCGACCTCGGTGATCCGGCCAGCGATTCCATAGCGACGCAACTGGACAAGCAGTTCGTTCAGGTGTGGATATCGCGCGGTCGTGCCGATCGACACAAGTGGAAACACACGCAGCTCACCGCGCGTGACACGCATCAACTCGAGCAACGCGTGCAGATGGAAGTCGTAATCGAGTTCCTCGGCATAGCTGAACAGTAGGTGCGAACTGAGAACAAGATCGAAATCGTTGTCGGGAAAGGGAAGTGCGGGCAGCCTCCCGGCAACGTAGCGACCACGACTCTGCCGAGTATGTGCCACGAACCGTTCCGCCGCGCGTTGTCGCTGAATCCGGTGCTGGTCGGGATCGGCGAAAAAGGTCCACCTGTAGAGATGCCGGTTGGCATGGACATATCGATTGCCGCGTTCGGCTTCGGCCACTGCGGTCGCGGCGACCTTGTCGATCCCGTTATCGAAGTACGCGCTGTCGCAAGCGATAGCGTCACCACCGAGCCGGCATATCTCGGCGGTGAATTCGGCTGCCCCGCTCGGACAGTCGAGGATACGCCGACGCAGATCACCGTCGGTGAGTTCGAACATCGCCCGGTATTCGTCGAGCGAGCGGGAGCTGATCAGTATCCGGCCGAAACCCTCGGCCGGTGTCGGCTCCTCCTGATGAATCGCCATTCGTGGTCCTTCCTCTTCACCAGGACCACCTCATGCACGGCTGGGCTGAATTGTCGTCGAATAACGAGCACAGGCCGCGGGTAAGGCGGCCCAAAGACAGTCTTCGGCCGCTAGACCAACGGCCACCAGAGCTGAGAAATGTTCATTACGGGTTGATTAGAGCACAGCGCCCGGCGATCGACTACCGACTATCGGCTTCCACCCTGTTCTCCGACCGGAGCTTCCCGAGGACCGCAGCTTCGCCATCCAGCAAACGACTGCCACTTGTCCTGAATTATCGACGGTAGGTGTGGGCCGAGAAGTGCCACAACGGTTGCAGGGCCTCACTGAGATGTATGCCTGCCGGAGTGAGTTCGTAGGCGCCGCGCGGACCGCGTTTTTCGACGAGCCCGGCGGCTTGTAGTTGCTGCAGCCGGTCCGACAGGACACTCGACGAGCAGTTACCCATCCGGCGGCGCAGGTCCAGAAACCCCAGCGACCCCGGTTCGAGTTCCCAGAGCACCCGCAGCATCCAGCGCTGTCCCAGCAACTCGATCACCGTCGGCACAGCTCGATCACCGTTTATGCTTCTCATTTCGAAGTACCATAGTTGCTTCTGAATCAGAAGCGTCTGCGACGAAAGGGACAGTCATGCCCGATACGGCCGACACGGCGAAGAAGGTAGTGCTGGTGACCGGGGCTTCCCGCGGGATCGGGGCGCAGACCGCGATCCGGCTCGCCGGCCCGGGCATGCACGTGGTGGTCAACTATCGGGAGAAGCACAGGCGCGCCCAGACGGTGGTCGACCGGATCCGAAGTACGGGCGCGACGGCCGACGCGGTGGGCGCCGATGTCTCAGACCCCGATTCGGCCGATCGGATGCTGGCCGAGATCGAGAACCGTTTCGGGCGATTGGATGTGTTGGTACTCAATGCCTCCGGCGGACTGGAACGTGACGCCGATCCCGGGTACGCGATGCGCCTGAACCGCGATGCCCAACTACATCTGGCCGATAGCGCGGCCGGATTGATGCCTGTGGGTGGGCGCATCGTGTTCATCACCAGCCACCAAGCGCATTTCCATCCCCGTGGCGGTCCGCTGCCTGCCGGGTATGAGCCGATCGCGGCAAGTAAACGCGCAGGCGAAGACGCCCTGCGTACCCGGATTCCCGACTTGGCCGCTCGCGGCATCGAGTTCGTCGTTGTCAGTGGCGACATGATCGATGGCACGATCATCGTGCAGCTGCTGGAACGCCGTGATCCCGCCGCAGTGGACGCCCGCCGTGCTCACGGGGCGCTGCCCACCGTCGACGAATTCGCCGATGCCATCGCCCGCGCCGCCCATGCCCCCGTTCCCCTCGGCCACACGGTCTACGTCGGCGGAAGCGACTACCTCACCACCGTCCAGTAACGAATTCGAATCTTCAGGCGTGGGCGACGAGGTATCGATCGGATGAGGATAACCGGTGCACAGACACTCGGCCGCTTCCCCGCAATTAACCGGTAGCGTCGCTGATCATGACTTCTTCGGGCACGATCACCGACGCTGGGCAGAATCGAGTGTGGGGTGTGCCGATCTTCGTGCTCGGCGGGTTGCAGCTGTTGGTGGTGCTGGACGGTACCGTTGTCGCGTTGGCGCTGCCGCGGGTTCGTGATGCGCTGGGGATGACCGAGTCGGCGGGCAACTGGATCATCACCGCTTACGTGCTGGCTTTCGGTGGTCTGATGTTGCTTGGTGGGCGGCTGGGTGACAGCTTCGGTCGCAGGCGGGTATTCACGGCTGGAGTAGTGACATTCACGCTGACCTCGTTGTTGTGCGGGCTGTCATGGGATCAGACCAGTCTGATCGTCGGGCGCGCCTTGCAGGGGATGTCGGCGGCGGTGGCCGCACCGACCGCGATGGCGTTGATCGCCACTACCTATGCCCCCGGTAAAGCCCGCAGCCAGGCTTTCGCCGTCTACGCGGCTCTCAGTGGTGTGGGGTCGGTGGCCGGGCTCATCGCGGGCGGTGCGCTCACCGAATTGTCATGGCGGCTGGTGTTCCTGATCAATGTGCCGATCGGGGTGCTGGTGGTGGTCGGCGCGGTCATGTATCTGCGGGAGTCGCACGGGCCGGGTTCGGCCCTCGATGTGCCCGGTGCGGTGCTGGTCACGCTCGGGGTCACCGCGGCGGTGTTCGCCGTGAACGAGGGACCTGGTGGATGGGATCGCCCGATCGTCGTTGTCCCGGCGGTTATGGCGGTGGTGCTGCTGGCCGGGTTCGTGATCGTGGAACAACGGGCCGCGAACCCGATCCTGCCGTTCACTGTGTTCAGCAATCCCAGCCGGGTCGCGGCTCTGGTGGCGATCGTGCTTGCCGGTGCGATCGTGATGTGTTTGGCGGTGTTCATCTCTTTGTATCTGCAAGGGGTTCTGGCGTATTCACCATTGCGCAGCGGGTTGGCTGTTGCCCCGTTCGCGGTCGGGCTTGGTGTCGCCGCGGCGCTCGCGTCCGCACTCGCCCTGCGCTGGCAGCCGCGCTGGCTGGTGATCCTCGGCGGGATGGTCATCCTCATCGGCTGTCTTTACGCTTCCGCCATCGTCACCCATCGGCCGGCCTACTTTCCCGCCATTGCCACGGCGGTGGTCATGGTCGGGTTCGGTGTCGGGTTCGCGGTCATTCCCTTGACCTTGTCGGTCATCGCGGGCGCCACCGCGGCCGAGATCGGCCCGCTCACCGCGCTCGCGCAGGTAGCCCAGAATCTGGGCGGCGCCGTGGGGCTGGTGACGGTCGGCGCGATAGCAGGCTCGCGGACCCGGTCGCTCGGCGGCCCGGCCACAGCCCTCCCGGATATGTCCGAGCCGGAGATCCATGCCTTGGCCAGTGGATACGGACTGGCGTTCGTCTGCTGCGCCGCCATCGCGATAGCAGCGGGATTCGTCGTGTTGATGATGCGGTTCACTCCGCGCGATATCGCAGAAGGACAAGCAGCACAGGAAGCCGCCCATACCGAGCCCGGACTCGGTGATCCCCTGGGAATACCGAGGACTTCGGATATCTGTGTGGTCGACTCCGAACAGTGACACCGGCGGCACCGACCCGTCGATCGAAACCCGAGCCATCCATCACGCGGTACTGGCGAGCGTACCGATGCCGAGAGCGACCAGAATGCCCGAGCTGATCTCCTCGAGTCGGCGGCTCACCTTCGGCCGCCGCAGCCATCCCACCGCCGTGGCCGACCCCACCGCCACCAGAGTCAACCAGAACACGGCCACGACCCCATCGATGGCGCCGAGGACCATGGTCGGGCCGATACCGATCGCGTGGGCAGGCAGGAATTGCGGGACCACTGCGAGAAAGAACAGGCCGACCTTGGGGTTCAACGCACAGGAAAATAATCCGGACCATAAGGCCGATCGGATGCTCGGCAGTCCGGCGGCACCGGTAACGCCCGCACCACTGTCCGCGCTATCCGCGTTGCCGCGACCGCGGCGGAGGAACCCGGCGATCCCGAGGTAGAGCAGGTAGAGCCCGCCTGCCACTTTGACAAGGAGAAACGCGGAGGCCGAGTTCTGGAGCAGAGCGGCCAACCCCAGCGCGACCATAGCGGCCCACCACAGCGACCCGATCCCGGAACCGATCGCGGCCGCAATGCCGAGCCTGGCACCGCCGAGACCGTATCTGAGTACAAGAAACGTGTCGGGACCAGGTGTGATCGCCAGAAGCAAACACAGGCCGGTGAACCCGAGCAGTATGGGAATGCTCACGAACTATGCTCCTATCCTCTTCCGGCCTGAGCGCTTATCCGGCCTCGCCGGTCCGAAACCTCATCGAACCAGCAGTTCTCGGCCCAGCGCCAGCAGAATTCCTCCGGTGCTGATCGCCGGTGTGGCTTGGCGGTGGAACAGGGTATGCGCGCCCGCTGACGTCACTGATCAATCGAGCCCCGTGCGGTGGGCTCGGCGTCGGGATCACTGTGCTGCCCCGCATCGTGACCTGCACTATCGAGGATGCCGGTGATCGCGGTTTCGATCGCCTGTCTGATACGCCCGTAGGGTACATCGTCGACAGTGGCGGCCGAACGGATGAACGGTCCGAACATCTGCCATCCGAGGACAAGGGCGACCACGCTGGCCGCGGCCAAGCGAGCGTCGGTGTCATCGTCGATTCTGGCGCGGGTCACCTCGATCAATTCGCTCACGCCGGGGAATTGCCGTTGCAACCGGCCGACCGGGTACCCATCCAGCAATGCCCGGGCCAATACCTGTCGATGTTTGCTGTTGATCGCCCGGACGGACGCTTCTTCCTCCGGATATCCGGGTGGCAGCACCCCGGCGAGCATGCCTTCGATATTCGGGCCATCGGTTCCCGCGGCCGCCGTATCCGCGTGGCGGGCGGCGACGGCCTGTGCGGCGAGATCGTCCAGCACCGCGCCGACAAGTTGTTCCTTACTGCCGAAATGGCGAAAGATCAGCGCTTGGTTGATACCTGCCCGTGCGGCGATTTCGCGAGTCGACGTTGCCGCCGGGCCACGCTCGGCGAACAAATCCGCAGCGTGTTCGAGCATCGCGGCAACCACCTGCGCGCGCCCGGTCGGTTTATCGGGTTTATCTGCCGTGGCCATCCTCTTCCCAACTCTCAGCTCTCTCTCACCTACGACTGTAATCGACTGATTACACTCGATCCAAAGCCCGTAAGCAACTGATTACAGTGGCGCGGGGATTCGATTCGGAAAGGTTCGACCCATGAGTGTGATGACCGTTCACAAGCTGGGCTTGCATATCGGGGCGCGCGTCGACGGCGTACTCCTCGGCGGCGAGCTGGACTCGCGAATGATCGAGAAGATCAACCAGGCGTTGCTGGAGCACAAGGTGCTCTTTTTCCGTGACCAGCACCACCTCGACGACACCGGGCACCATGCCTTCGCCGAACTGCTCGGCACCCCAGTTGCCCATCACGTCAGCGATGGCGACCCGATCACCTCGATCGACTCCGCGGAAACCAAAGCCACACGGTGGCACACCGATATGACATTCATGCCGAACTTCCCCAAGGCATCGATCCTGCGTGCGGTCATCCTGCCCGACTACGGCGGCACTACATTGTGGTCTTCCGCTGCCGCCGCCTACACCGCGCTACCCGAACCGCTGAAAAGGCTGGCCGAATCGCTACGAGCAGTGCACAGCAACCGGTTCGACTACGCCGATAAGCTCCGGTTCGCCGGGCGGATGTCCGAGGAGAAGGCCGCACGGTTCACCGCGCCCGATATCCGCACCGTGCACCCGGTGGTACGGGTGCACCCGGAATCCGGCGAACGGGTACTGCTACTCGGAAATTTCGCACAGCAGCTCGTCGGCTTCGACGCCAGGGAATCCCAAGTGCTCATGCACCTGCTCCAGGAGCGGATCACCCTGCCCGAGCACACGATTCGCTGGAACTGGGAAGCCGGCGACGTAGCCATCTGGGACAACCGGGCCACTCAGCATCGCGCCGTCGACGACTACGGCAACAGCCGCCGCATCATGCACCGGGTCACCCTGACCGGGGACATCCCGTTCGATATCGACGGACACCCCAGCGAATCACTCAGTGGCGCAGAGGTCTACGCCGCCGCGAACTGAGCGGGTGATCCACGGCGGCTTCACCCGAAATATCGTCGACAACACAGCCAACACCGCCTCGATACCAGAGCGCCCCGAGAACACGGCCGGGCAGCGAGGCGCCCGCCGCTCCGGTCAGTTCGACATCGTCAGAACGATCTTGCCGACGGTGCGACCCGACTCGACCAGCTCATGCGCCTTGGCGGCCTCCTCCAGCGGGAATGTCTGCTGGATATGTGGCCGAAGCGCACCGTCGGCAGCGAGTGCGGCGAGCCGCTCCAGTCCGGCATAGTCCGGCTCGACGGTGACTCCCGCGAAGCGGCGTCCGGCCGCCGTTACGCGGTGTGCGAGGTCGAGGTCCGTGCGCTCGACGATCGTGATGAACCGGCCGCCGGGCTTAAGAGTGGCGATCGCGGCGTCACCATAGCCGCCGACCGTGTCCAGAACGACATCGAGGTCCCGGAGGTGTCCGGTGCAGTCGGTAGTGTGATAGTCGATCACCTCGTCCGCGCCGAGACTCTTCACGAAGTCGTGCTTGGCGGCGCCGGCGGTGGTGATGACATGGGCGCCTGCGGCTTTGGCGATTTGGATGGCGAAGTGGCCGACCCCACCCGCACCTGCGTGGATCAGAACCCTGTCGCCTTCTGTGATGTGTGCGGTATCGATGAGGCTCTGCCGAGCGGTCAGGCCTGCGAGCGGGATGGACGCTGCTTCGACGTGGCTGAGATTCGCGGGTTTCCTGGCGAGTTGTCGCGAGGGAACGGCGACGTATTCGGCGAAGGCGCTGCCCGCTCTGGGGAAGAACGGCATACCGAAGACCTCGTCTCCGATATCGAAGCGGGTCACGCCGGGGACGACTTCTTCAACGACCCCCGAGATGTCCCAGCCGAGGATGAACGGCGGTTCGCCGAGGAGCGGGAGGGCTCCGGAGCGGACATAGGTGTCCACGCGGTTGATCGAGGCGGCGTGGACCCGGACGAGCACCTCGGAGGGAAGCGGGGCGGGTTTGGCGACGTCGGCGACTTCGAGGACATCCGGGGCGCCGAAAGCATGCTGGGTGATCGCGCGCATAGTGCTCAGTTCTCCTTGGCGGTGGGGTCTGGGGAAGTTCGTGATGAGGGCTGCCACCGTTCGGGGTGCTCGGCAGGCGGCAGGTCTCCGATAATTTTGTAGTGATTGCTACAAAAGGAACGTACCACATTTCCTAGTGACCGCTATAGAATTCCTTTATGGCTGCACCACCGTCCCGGGGCCGTCCCCGCGCCTTCGACCGCGATGCGGCACTCGATGCGGCGCTCGACCTGTTCTGGCGCTATGGATATGAGGCGACGTCGATCTCGATGCTGACCACAGCGATAGGCATCAACCCATCGAGCCTCTACACGGCGTTCGGCGATAAACGCACGCTGTTCAGTGAGGCGGTCGCGCGCTACGCGGAAACGTGGGGCCAGTACGGAACCCGCCCACTGGCAGAAGAGTCAACGGCATACGCGGCGGTGGAAAGGATGCTGCGAGAAGTCGCAGAGGGCTACACCAGCTCGGTTCACCCGCCTGGGTGTCTGGTGATCAGCGCCGCGGTCAACGTCAGCGAGGCCGATACGGCAGTGAAGGAGGAACTGCGCGGCTTCCGGGAGCAGGCGAAAGCTCGTATCACAGCGAAGATCGCCGAGGATGTGACGGCCGGACTACTCCCGGCGGAAACAGACGCCACCGCACTGGGGCGGTTCTACGCGGCAGTGATCCAAGGGATGGATACGCAAGCCGCCGACGGGGCTACTCGCGCGGAGCTGGACAGTATCGCGAGTATCGCCTTGAGGGCGTGGCCGCGCTGACAGAGGCGTGAACGAGTGACCGAATTCCTTTCTCTTCCTGCCGAACTGCTAGGGGCCGAGTAGTTCTCGCCCCAGGGCCAGTAGCTCGGCGGTCGAGAGCACTTCCTCGCCCGAGTCCGGCTCTCGCATCGCCGCCGGTGGATCCACAGGCAGCGAGGTCGACCCGGGTGCTGAATCCGTCGAAAGCAGACGTGTCTCCAGTTCGGTGACCAGGAGCTCGACTGTGGGGCAGCCCCAGATGATCGCCGCGGGCACTGCGATACCGAGCCGGGTGGTCAGCCGGGCGCTGAGTTCCACCGCGTGCACCGATCCGACGCCGAACCGGTCGAAGTTGCGCCGAGTATCGATCTCGGCGGATGCGATGCCGATGACTTCGGCCAACTCCGCGGTCACAAGCGCCGCCAGTGTCGCGCTGCCGGATACGGCGCCCGCAGTACGCGGCGACCCCGGATCACCTGTCGCGATGGCTGATCCACCTGACAGTGCTTGGGGTACCGCAGGATCGGGGGCGGTGATATCGGGTTCCGAGACAGCGAGCCGCGGTGCCACCCAATGCCGTTTCCGCTGGAATGGATAGGTGGGCAGCGCGATAGGGTGTCCCGGTGGATTCACCTCGGCCCAATCGGGTTCGACACCACGCCGGAACAGTACGGCCGCTGCTCGCATCAGGTCATGCTTGGCCACCGTGCCCGGCCGCAGGGCCGCGGACAGTACTCGCCGGAGTATCTCTTCCTCCGCGCAGTCGGTGCTGTTCGTTTCCTCGGCAGCAGTCCGCGCCCGTGCTTCGAGGTAGCCCCCCTCGGGATGGTCACCTTCGGAATGGTCGTCTTCCAGATAATCATCGAGGAATTCGACGACCCGGCCCACCTCGTCGGCCACTATCGCGATCCGTTGCGGCAGGGGTGTTCTCGTGGCCAGGGTATGCGCCAGATCACCGAGATCGATACCGGGATCACGCACGAGGTGGTCACGTACTCTGCGGGCGTGCGCCCGTAACGCGGCCTGGGTGTGTGCGGACAGCACCACCAACCGCTCGGAGACCGCGGAGCAGATCGCTGGGGACGGCGCTGGGGTTGCTTCGGCTATCACGTGGGCGTTGGAACCACCGAAACCGAACGCACTCACTCCGGCCCGCGGCGGCCGGTCGGACCTGGGCCACGGCAGGGCGCTGTCTGCGATACGCAATCCCGCCGATGCCACGTCGAGATCCGCTGGAGCGGAGTCGAAGTGCAGGCTGCGTGGAATGCGGTCATGTGATAAGGCGAGCGCCACCTTCAGCAGGCCCGCCATACCGGATGCCGCTTCGGTGTGCCCGATATTGGTTTTGATCGAGCCGATCATCAATGGTGTGGCAGGGGAGCGGCCCGCGCCGTAGACCTCGGCCAGCGCGGACAGCTCGGCGCGGTCACCGACCGCGGTGCCGGTGCCGTGGGCCTCCACGTAGTCGATCGTCGCCGGGTCGACACCTGCTCGTGCGCACGCGCGGCGCAGCAACTGGCCCTGACCGGTCGCACTGCTGGCGGGCATGGCGTGGTGTCTGCCGTTGTTGTTGGTGGCGCTGCCGAGCAATGTGCAGTAGATACGGTCGCCGTCGCGCTGCGCCTGTGTCAGCGGTTTGAGTACGACCACCGCACCGCCTTCGCCACGGACGTATCCGTCGGCGGAAGCGTCGAAGGCGCGGGAGCGGCCGTGTGGGGACAGTACGCCCAGTGCGGACAGGCCGATCGTGGTCTCCGGAATCAGGTTGAGCTGCACGCCACCGGCGATCGCCAGCGCGCTCTCCCCGGCGCGCAGCGCCTGGCAGGCCAGGTGCACCGCGACCAGTGAGCCCGCGCAGGAGGCGTTCACCGTCATACTGGGCCCGTCGAAACCCAAGGTGTAGGACACCCGGTTGGCGATGACCCCCTCGACGTCGCCGGTGCTGGTGAACGGGGTGATGGCGGTGGCGCCGCAGGCCAGTTTGACGGCCCGGTAGTCGTTGAACTTGTTGGCGAAGTACACCCCGGTCTCCTGGACCCGATCGGGCCGGATACCCGCGTCTTCGAACGCCTCCCAGGCCAGTTCCAGCGCCAGGCGCTGCTGCGGATCCATATCGGCGGCCTCGCGGGGGGTGATTCCGAAGAATTCGGCGTCGAATCCGGCGACATCCGTCAGATAGCCACCGGCGATCGACACCGTCCTGCCCGCGGTGGCGCGGTCGGAAGCACGATAGTGTCCATCGCCCCGGCGCCAGGGTGGCGGCGCGTCGGTGATCGCATCGTTCTCCTCGATCAGCAAGCGCCACAATGCTTCCGGAGAATCTATGTCCCCGGCGAAGCGGCAGCTCATACCGACAACGGCGATCGGCTCCGCGGCAGGCGGTGTACTGTCTCTTGCCGGTGGTCGGGCACGGGTGCGTCGCTCGGATTTCTTCACGCTGCCTGCTCACTGCCCGCGATCCACCTGCCGCGCACCGAGGGAATACGCGGTCCGGAGAATCCGCCGATCTTGTTGTGGGGTCGGAGTACGTGCCGGAAACTTTACCTGTGCTGTTTTCCGAACGCCCCATTTCCGCAAAGGTGAGATCCGCGCTGGGGGGCGAGGCACGGCGGCGTGAACTGACCCGTTTCGCCATGGTGGGTATCGCCGCGTTCACCCTGGACACCACGGTGTTCCTGACCCTGAAGAGCACCGTGCTCGAATCGTATCCGATCACCGCCAAGGTCCTCGCGGTGCTCGCGGCGATCACACTGTCGTACGCGCTCAACAAACAGTGGTCGTTCCACAGACGCGGCGGACGACGTGGGCATCACGAGGCCGCGCTTTTCTATCTGGTCAGTTTCCTGGCGGTGGCGATCAATACCGCACCATTGTGGGTCTCGCGCTATGTCCTACATCTGGAAGTACCCGAGGTCTCACGACTCACCCAGGACGTGGCCGATTTCGTGGCCGCCCAGCTGATCGGCACCGCGCTGGGCATGGTGTTCCGGTTCTGGGCGTTCGTCCGGGTGGTGTTCCCCGACGAGATGGACCGCACCACATCCGGATGAGCGGAAACAGCCCTGTCCTGGCTGCTGATGCCCCCGCAGGCCTATCGACGGGCCCGGTACGACGGGCCCAACGGTGTGGCCGTGCCGAGGATCCACCGAGTGACGGTGAGGTGGTAGGAAGGGAAGGTGTCTGTGACTGGTGATGAAACCGACCCGAACAGGGGATCCCTGGCGGTATCTGAAGTGGTGGAGCTGGTCAGTAGCCTGATCCGCTTCGATACCTCCAATACCGGCGACCCGGCCACTACCAAGGGGGAGTACGAGTGCGCGCAGTGGGTGATCGACCAGTTGAACCAGGCGGGGTACACCACCGAGTACGTGGAATCCGGCGCGCCCGGACGCGGCAATGTCTTCGCCAGGTTGCCCGGCGCCGACCCGCGACGCGGCGCACTGATGATCCACGGGCACCTGGATGTGGTCCCAGCCGAGGCCGCGGACTGGAGTGTGCACCCGTTCTCCGGCGCCGTACGGGACGGCTACGTGTGGGGGCGCGGTGCGGTCGATATGAAGGATATGGTCGGCATGATGCTGGCCGTAGCCCGTCAGTTCAAGATCGAGGGCACGGTCCCGCCGCGTGATCTGGTCTTCGCGTTCCTCGCCGACGAGGAGAACGGCGGCACCTGGGGTTCGCACTGGTTGGTGGACAATCGCCCGGACCTGTTCCACGGTGTCACCGAGGCGGTGGGGGAGGTCGGCGGGTTCTCGTTGACCGTGCCGCGCCCCGACGGCACCGAGCGCAGGCTCTATCTGGTGGAGACCGCCGAGAAGGACATCGGCTGGATGCGGTTGCGCGCCAAGGCGCGCGCGGGCCACGGCTCGTTCCTGCACGAGGACAATGCGGTGACCATCCTCGCCGAGGCGGTCGCACGCCTGGGCAAACACACCTTCCCGCTGGTGGTTCCGGATTCGGTGGCCGAGTTCCTCGCCGCTGTCGCCGAGGAGACCGGGATGCAGTTCGATCCGGCGACCCCGGATATCGACAGCAAACTGGCCAAACTGGGCACCATCTCGCGCATCATCGGTGCGACACTGCGCGATACCGCGAATCCGACCATGTTGCAGGCGGGGTACAAAGCCAATGTGATTCCGCAGACCGCCGAAGCGGTGGTGGACTGCCGGGTGCTTCCCGGTCGGTTGGCGGCCTTCGAACGTGAGGTGGACGCGCTGATCGGCCCGGACGTCGAGCGGGAGTGGATCACCAAGCTCGATCCCTATGAGACCACCTTCGACGGTGATCTGGTCGAGGCGATGAACAACGCCATCCTGGCCCACGATCCGCAGGGTCGTACTGTGCCCTACATGCTCTCCGGTGGGACCGACGCCAAAGCGTTCGCCCGCCTCGGTATCCGCTGCTTCGGTTTTGCGCCGCTGCAGCTTCCGCCGGAACTGGACTTCACCTCCCTGTTCCATGGTGTCGACGAACGAGTGCCGGTACAGGCCCTGGAATTCGGCACCCGGGTGCTGGAACATTTCCTACTGCACAGCTGAACCGATCCCGGAAAGGGGTTCCATGACTCACGATCCGTACGCCGCGCTGCCCCAGCTGCCGTCGTTCACGCTCACCTCCACCGATGTCACCGACGGACAGCCGCTGAACAACGATCAGGTCAGCGGGGTATTCGGCGCGGGCGGCAAGGACATCTCACCGCAGCTGTCCTGGTCGGGATTCCCGGAAGCGACCAAGAGCTTCGTGGTCACGGTGTACGACCCCGATGCCCCCACCGCATCCGGGTTCTGGCACTGGGCCGTCGCCGATATCCCGGCGGGGGTGACCTCCCTGCCCAGCGGCGCGGGCAGCGGTACGGAAGGTGGCGCCCTGCCCACCGGCGCCATCACCCTGCGCAATGACGGCGGTTTCCCGGGTTATGTCGGCGCCGCACCGCCGCCAGGCCACGGCCCGCACCGTTACTTCATCGTCGTCCACGCGGTGGATGTCGAGAGTCTCGGCATCGATGCGAACGCCACGCCCGCCTATCTCGGTTTCACCCTGTTCTCCCACGCACTGGCCCGCGCGACTCTCATCGGTACCTACGAACAGAATTGATGTCTTCCCGGTCGGGAACGACCGGGATCACTCCTGTGGCATTGCGGTGAGTTCTCCAGGTGACCCGCTGTGGCCTCGAACGGAATATTCGATGCCACAGCGGGTTCCGGTGAGATTATTCGACGTTGACAACTCGGCCGGAGGGTTCCTTGGCGTACAGCTCCTCGATATCGGCCTGGTATTTGGCCGCGATCGGAGTGCGCTTGAGCGACATCTTCGGGGTCAGTTCATCGCCACCCGGTTCCCATACGGCGCCGAGGATGATGAACCGTTTGATCTGCTCGACCCGCGACAGCCGGTTATTGCCCGCCTGCACCGCGGCGAGTATTTCCTCGACGATCCGTGGATGGGCGGCCAGCGCGGCGAGATCGTCGGCGGTGGCGTCGAGTTCCTTGGCCCGGATCGCGGCGATATCGGGATCGAGCACGATCAACGCGGCGATGTAGGGTTTGGCGTCGCCGATGGCGACCACCTGCCCGATCAGGGAGGAGGCGGCCTTCATCGCGTTCTCGATATTGCTGGGCGCGATGTTCTTGCCCGCCTCGTTGATGATCAGTTCCTTCTTGCGGTCGACGATCCGCACGTAGCCATCGGCATCGAGGGTGCCGATATCGCCGGTGTGCAGCCAGCCGTCGGAATCGATGGCCTCGGCGGTCTTATCGGGCATATTGCGGTAGCCGCCGGTGATGACCGGACCGCGGACCAGTATCTCGCCGTCGTCGCCGAGCCGCAGTTCCATACCGTCCACCGGGCGCCCGACCGAGCCGGGACGCGGCTTGTCCAATTCGGTGTAGGTGGCCACGCCGGTGGTCTCCGACATGCCCCACACTTCGCTGACGGTGAAACCGAGGCCGAGAAAGTATTCCAGGGTCTCCGGCGGGATCGGGGCGGCGCCGGAGGTAGCGACCTTCAGCTGATCCAGACCGAGTGTGTGCCGTAGTTTGGACAGCACCAGGGTTTCGGCGATCTTGTGTTGCACAGCCAGGACCGGACCACGGCTCTTACCTGCCAGCCCCGTCTGCGCGGCGGCGATGCCGGTGCTGATCGCCCAGTTGGCCAGGGCCTTCTTGACCGGGCTCGGTTCGGCGGCGAGCTTGCTCTCGATGCCTGCCTTGATCTTCTGCCACACCCGCGGCACACCGAAGAAAACGGTAGGGCGCGCATCGGGCAGAGCGGCGGCGATTTCGCGCGGGTCCGGCACGGTGGTGATCTGGATACCGGTGAGCAGGTTGATCGCGTGGCCGGAGATCCGGTCGGCCACATGCGCGGCAGGCAGATAGGACACGGCGCGATCGTCCAGCCCGACCTGCAGCGGACCGTTGACCAGCGCGATGATCTGAGCGAATACGTTGCGGTGGGTGATTTCCACGCCTTTGGACGGCCCGGTGGTGCCGGAAGTGTAGATCAGCGTGACCAGGTCGTCGGGTTCGACGGCCTGCCAGGCGGCGTCGAAATCGAAATCGATGGCGGGCTCCGCCTCGACCTGTTCGAGCGTGATGGCTCCCGTCGCGGCGCCGTCGACCATGATGATGTGGTCGATCGGCACTCCGGCCGCGGTGATCCGGTCCAGGAAAACCTGTTCCGTCACAACGACTTTGTTGCCCGCGTTGGTGAACAGGTGGGTGATCTGCTCGGGGGAGCTGGTGTTGTAGATCGAGAACGGGGTAGCGCCCAGATGTAGTGCGGCGGTATCGATCAGATTGAACTCGGGACGGTTGGTCAGCATGATGCCGACGGTGTCGCCGCGCCCGATGCCGAGGCCGGCCAAGCCCGCTGCGATGGTGCGTACTCGTTCAGCGTATTCACGCCAGGTGTACTTCTGGGTGCCGCCTACCTTGCGCAGCGCGATCTGATCCGGTCGTAGCCGCGCAGTCTCCTGAAACGCCGCGGGCACAGTGTAAACCGTTTTGCCTGATTCGTGCGCGAATCCGATATCTGTTTTCGTCATATCCCCGTTCCGTTACCTCTAGCGTGAACCGGACTCCGGCACTCACCGATGACCGATCCTAGACACGCTTGATGACAGAAAGTATCGAATACTGCCTCAATCTGTCATTAGTGATGCACACCACAAAAGCGCGATCCGTCAATGGTAGCCAGATGCGGGAATCATGGTGGCGCTACTGGGAAACCGATACACACCGATCCGTGGCGGACCACGGCGCGAGAGCTGTTACGGCGCAGAAAACCGCAGATCACACCCCGCGCAACGGAATAGGATTCTGATCCGGACACGACTCCGGCGCAATGGAACAGGATGTTCGGCACACCGTCCGCGAGTACTGTTGCCGGGGCCGGGATCCGGCCGACCAGGTAGGGGTGCTCGGGTCACCGTATCACCGAATACGGTGACCCCACCGGGAAACTCAGCTCAGTGGGCGCGCGGTGCTCGGGTGTGCCACGCAACGACGGGACCGCAGGCGCGGCGGGAAACACCCGCGCTCCAACGGCTTCGCGCAGCGGAAACCAGCACTCGGCGAGGTATGCCCGTGGTTCGCCTGATCCGGGCCGTACGCACAGCCTGGTGAAAGTATCGCGCACTGCGCGCCGTGCCCGAATCCTGCGGGACATGGCGAAGAATCTCGCTGCACTCGGCGTAATACCGGGACAGCACGCGCGCGCCGGCCGTGCCTATCGAGTGTGACCGACGGGCACACCATCGATCACCGAATTACATCGGCAGTTGCCCTCGGATAACCACAAATGCCACACTGGATACGGCGATCTTCCATCGCACCACCAGACACATCGGGAGGGCTGGTGATGAGAGTGACTCCCCGAATACGGCAGACTCGCAGGCGGCGGCACCGTTCCGCCGGATCGAGTACCGACCCGGTTCCGAAGCCGGTGGTGGACTGAACCAGCCGCCGGACATCCTCGATGTCACGCCTCGGTCGTCTTTCTCTGCGTACCGGCGGTACCGCATTGCCAGGCCGGCCATATCGCATGGGCGGCTCTGCCCGCCCCTTCCTCCGATCCTGCTTCCTCCTCCTCGGCACAACCAGCACAGGTAGCCGAGCCGCGCCGCCGAGCGGACCGGCTGTAGCCCTGTAGCCCTTGGGCACCGGCACGCAGCACCGCGCCTGCTTGCTCGACAGGCAGGCGGATATGCCACATCAGGCATGCGTGATCATCGGACTCAGCACTTCTCGAGCCCGCCTCACTCCACCTGTTGCAGCGGAGAAGATCATGACCATTCACACCACCGAATGGACGATGACCAGCGATATCACCCCCGAATCCGCCTACCGCGACAGTGCGGGCAGCGGCAGCTGCTGGCAGTTGAGCTGGCTGCCGGATCGACGACTGACTCGCACCCAGGCGCTGGCGGGTATGCGCCTGGACGAACTACTCAGCGACCCACGCATGGTGCACGACCGGACCGCCCGAGCCCGTGGGGAAACCTATGCTGATCAGCTCGGCATCCTGCGTGATCACGCGGTGATCCTCCTGGCCAAACGGATGGCGGCGCGGCTGGAACGGGAGCGACGAGCACACACCGCCCCGGCACCGCCGGGAGATCACACCGACGAAACGCCGCTTACCCACGGTTGCCCGCCGCACGGATAGGGGGTTTCCCACTATACGGCGGCCATGACATCCCACTGTCCGCGAGGCGGATCAGGTATGCGCTGCGTGCTCCGCGCCGACGGCCTCACTGATATTCCGATACCCACCGGCGCGCAACCGCTGCGCCAGTCCGCGGTGGATCGTGCGCATCCAGAACGGGCCGCCGTAGATGAAGCCTGTATAGCCCTGCAGCAAACTCGCGCCCGCGCGGATACGTTCCCATGCCTGATCGGCGGTTTCGATACCACCGACCGAGATCAGGACCACTCGATTCCCCACTCGCCGGTACAGTCTGCGCAGTACCTCGAGCGAACGATCGGCGACCGGCGGCCCCGACAGACCGCCGGCCCCGAGGGCGGCGACCTCGTCCGGATCGGTGCGCAGACCGTCGCGCCGAATGGTGGTGTTGGTGGCTACGATGCCCGCCAACCCCAGTTCGACAGCCAGATCGGCGACCGCGTCGATGTCCTCGTCGGACAGATCGGGCGCGATTTTCACCAGTACCGGAACTCGCACCTGGTCCAGTACCGCCTGTAACAGCGGGCGCAGCGACTCGACCGCCTGCAGATCACGGAGTCCGGGCGTGTTGGGGGAGCTGACATTGACCACGACGAAGTCGGCCTGTGGGCCGAGCAGGGCGGCGCTGGTGGCGTAATCCGCGGCGGCGGCATCCGGTTCGACGACTTTCGTCTTGCCGATATTGGCGCCGATCGGCACACCACCGCGGCGCTGTCGCAGCCGTTCGGTAGCGGCGGCGGCGCCGTGGTTGTTGAAGCCCATTCGGTTGATCAGGGCGCGGTCGGCGGGCAGGCGGAACAGCCGAGGCGACGGATTGCCCGGTTGTGCTCGTGCGGTCACCGTGCCGATCTCGGCGAAGCCGAACCCGAGCGGAGCCCAGGCATCGACGCCGACGGCGTCCTTGTCGAACCCGGCGGCCAAACCCAGTGGCGCGGGGAACTCGACCCCGAATACCTCGGTACGCAGGATCGGATCGTCGACGACGAGGGTCTTGCGCAGCATCCAGCGCAGCGGCGGACACCACGTGGCGAATCGCAGGACCGCGAAGACCACATGGTGGATGCGTTCCGGTGCGACCAGGAACATCAGTCGCAATAACAGGGCGTACATCGGCTCACATTCCGGGTTCGGGCTGAGGTAGCAGGGCGGATTTCCGGCGGCGCAGCAGTACCCGCCTGCTGCCGTCGGTATAGGCCCGGACGCGCGAGAGTTCCCAGCCACCGAACTCGGCTTGGATCGCCAACCGCATGGAGGCGGTCACCCTCGTGACATCCGGCGGCAGGCGCAGCGGCACGTACTCGTAATCGTCACCGGTGGTCTCCCAGCCCGCGGGCAGCGCACGCCCGCGCCCCCGGTGTGCCGCCGGATCGGTGGGTGTCGCGGAATCGTCGCCCGCGCGCGGTCTCCGAGCCATCAGTGCCCTCTCTTCCGATCGTCCGCACCGATCCGTTGCAGCCCCTCACCGACCGCGGAACCCACGAACAGATCCCCGGTGCGCTGCTCGATGGTCACCGAGTTCGGTTGCCGAACGGTGGCATAGCGACCCACTTCTTTCGGTATACCAGTCGACAGATCGAATCCGACCACCTCGTTGCGCTGGGTACACGTCACCCATACGGTGTCGGACCGCTGATCGTAGGCCAGCGCATAAGGCGACAATCCTACCGGGAACCGCTGGCGCAGGACCAGCGGTCCCGCGGTGTAGACCAGCAGTTCACCGCCCGCGGTATCGGTGATCACGAACCTGCCTTCGGTATCGCCGATCATCTCTGTGGCCCCGTCACCGGCCCGTAAGGCCAGCCCCGGTCGGTCGCTATCCGGATCGATCTCGAAGATCGCGCTCTGGTGCCGGTCGAGTACCGCGAGCTCACCCCCGGCTTCGGCGAGTTCGTCCACGGAGACCAGGCCCGATACGGTTCGGTTCACCGTGCCGTCCGCCGCGGTCTCCAGCACCCGGCCGTCGGCTGTGCCGATCAGCAGTCCACCGTCGGCACGCGAGCGCACCGAGCGCACATCACCGTCGACCGTCACCTCGCCGATCGTGCCGGAGGCGAGGTCGACCCGCAGCACCCGGCCCGGCGCGGCCACCAGCATCTCGCCGGGTCCGCCCGGTGCGAGACCGGTCGCGCGTTCGGGCAAGGTCACGGTGCGTACTACCGGTACGGCGCCATCGGGGTCGAACACGGTGAGAACGGCACCGTGCAGGGCAGCCAGCAATCCGCCGGCGGAATCCGCTTCCAGCGCGGTGATCGGCCCGCTGGGCAGTACCCGGCCGAACGGCGGTGTGACGGTTTCGGGCGCCACCGCGGCGGTGGCAGGCTCCCTGGTCGGCACGTCGGGCCCCGAGGTGGGGGAGGAGCATCCGGTCAGCAGCATCAACACTCCCGACACCGCGAATGCCGAGACGACCGAGCCGCGAGGGTGCATCCACCGAACTCCTTCTACCGACGAACTACCGGCTACCGATTACCACTGGGACTTCCGCATCTTCTGCAAACCTCACCATCTGACCATGATGACGCACCAAGCCGACCGACCGGGTGCCGATTCGAGCGGAAAGTAGGTGATCAGAGTTACGGTTTAGCCAGTACATGCTGTCCGATGTAGGGAGATCAGGGTTGGAAGCCGACCATTCGTCGGAATTTGCCATCGATGACGTGACTGTCGGTCGCTACGCGCACGGGTTCGGGACCACGGCCGGCGGCAATCCCTTCGCGTTCCGCACAGTTCGCGCGACCTTGATGCTGGAGATCTACCGTCGCGACCTCGACAGCCCTGTCCCAGGCCCGGACGACGTACTCGCGGTCGCCGAAGCGCCGGTCACCGACATCGATCTCGACGATGAACGCAGCGTCGTCGCGCTGGTACGGGATATGATCCCCACCGCCGTACCGATCAGCGCCCCCGCGGACCAGGATGTCACCACCGTGCGAGCCCTGTTGGGGCGGATCAGCTCTGCCATCGAAGGTATGTAGGACGTGATGACCACCCCACCGCTCGCCCTGACCACCCTCATCGCGGCGAGTGCCCTGCTCGCGGTATCGATCGCGGCCTGCGGTAACGAACCGGACGATGCCTCCGTCGCCGCGGCCCGCTCATCGGCGCACGCGGCACTGTCCGCCGCGAGCACCGCTTCCAGCAGTGCCGCCCGCCCGCCACTACCGACAGCCGCCGAACTAGACGCCCAGATCAAACGGGCACTGGATCCGGCCCTGCCCGACAGTGAACGCACCGCTCTGATCGAAGACGGCGAAGCCTTCCAGCAGGCCATCCCCGATATGTACCAGGCGTTGCAGGACAATCCGCGCGCCGGCTACGGCGTCACCGATCCGGTATTCGACAACCACGACGGCACACTCACCGCCACCATGCGCCTGGACAAAGACGGCACCGGTACCGCGATCCGCACCACCGTCGTCCATTTCGTACTCATCGATGGCATGTGGAAGATCTCGCGCACCGATCTGTGTGGCATTCTGCGTTCGGCGGACTACCACACCCCGGCCTGCGGCTGAACGCGCCCGCGACGTGATGGGCAGATCCGAATCGCTGCGCTGGGGACGCTTCGTCCACCGCAACCGCTTCCCCCTCCTGATCTTCTCCGTGCTGTTCGTGTTGTGCTCGGGCTGGTACGGCCATGATCTGTCCGGGCGGCTGACCCAGGAGGGTTGGTTCGACGAGAGCAGCGAATCGGTCGCCGCCGCCGAACTGACCGACCGCACCTTCGGCCGCGACACCGACAGCGACCTGATCCTGCTCTACACCACCCCCGAGGGCACGACCGTCGACGACCCAGCCATCCGGGGCCCGGTCACCGCGCAACTCGCCGGGCTGCTGGATACCTATCCCGACCGCATCCTGAAGATCGACAGCTATTGGGACAGCCCGTTCGCCGCACAGGCCACCGACGCCACGCGCAGACACGCGTTCGCCAGTGTCGGCCTGCGCGATTCGGGCACCACGGCCATCGAGCACTACACGGCCATCGCCGATCAGCTCGGCGCCGGACACCCCGGCGGCGGCCCCGGCGGGACAACAGTGCAACTGGCCGGACTGCAACCGATTGTCGAAGGCATCAACGCCGGAATGCAGCACGACATCAGACGCGCCGAAGTGATCGCCCTGCCGATCGTGGCGATCCTGCTGTATTTCGTGTTCGGCGGCGTGATCGGGGCGCTGTTGCCGATCCTGATCGGCGGTATGACCATCCTCGGCACGCAGGGTGCGCTGCGGCTGCTGACCGACCATATCGAGGTCAATGCCTTCGCCAGCGCTGTCATGACCCTGGTCAGCCTGGGCTTGGCGATCGACTACGGATTGTTCACCGTCACCCGCTTCCGGGAGGAGCTCGCCGCGGGCCGCACCGTGGAAGACGCCGTCGCCCGTACCGTCACGACCGCGGGGCGTACCGTGCTGTTCTCGGCCGCGATCATCGCGACCAGCCTCGCCGCGCTGTTCATCTTCCCGAACGGGGTCCTGCGTTCGGTGCCTTTCGGCGGCATCAGCGCGGTCCTGCTCGCGGCGCTGCTGTCGGTGACCGCGCTCCCCGCAGTCTTGGGCATCATCGGGCACCGCATCGACTTCCTGTGCTGGAAGCGGTTTTCCCGCACCAAGACCCGGGCACAGATCGACGCCGGATTCTTCTCTCGTCTCGCGGTATGGGCTATGCGCCATCCGCTGGCGGTGGCCGTGCCACTGGTGCTCGGGCTGCTCGCGCTCAGCATCCCGCTGCGCCACATCGAATTCGGCGGATTGAGTGAACGGTATCTGAACCAGGACAATCCGGCGCGGGTGGCGCAGGAGCGTTTCGACGAGCTGTTCCCGAGTTTCCGCACCGAACCGTTGAAGCTCGTGGTGATCGGCGCCGATCCGAGGCAACTGAGCGATATTCGTTACGCTGCCAACCAAATCCCCGGTCTGACCGGACGTTTCGAGCCCGCGGCGCCGACCACCGACGGCATCAACGTCCTCGCCGCCGGGCTGGTCGACAAACGTGACGCCGACCGGGTGATCGACGCACTGCGCGCTATCGATGCGCCGCCGGGGGTGCGGGTGATGGTCACCGGAGTGCCCGCATTGGAACGCGACAGTATCAACGGCCTGCTGGATGGCCTTCCCGCACTGCTGGCGATCCTGGTGGCGGCAGCGCTGGCACTGATGTACGCGGCATTCCGGTCGATAGTGCTCGCGCTGAAGGCCGTCGCGATGAGCGCACTCAGTCTCCTGTCCACCCTCGGCGTACTGACCTGGATATTCGTCGAGGGCCACGGTGCGGAGATCTTCCATTTCACGCCGGGCCCATTGATGTTCGCGGTACTGGCGTTGATCGTCACCGTGGTGTTCGGGCTGTCCACCGACTACGAGGTGTTCTTGTTGTCCCGGGTCTCGGAGGCACGCGCCAACGGCGCCACCGCACCGGAAGCGATCCGCTCCGGTATCGCCAACACCGGTGGTGTGATCACCTCGGCCGCCGCCATCCTGATCGTGGTCACCGGTGCGTTCGGGTTCTCGGATCTGGTGTTGATGAAATACATCGCCTACGGGATGATCGCGGCGTTGGTCTTGGACGCCACCGTGATCCGCATGCTGCTGACCCCCGCGGTGCTGAAACTGATCTGGCGATGACGTCCTCAACCGCCCGCTCCTGGCGGTATGCGGTCAACCCCGAACCGGTAACACCAGCTGAGCGCCGGTGACGGGATGGTCGAGGACTTCGACCGGATGCTGATAGACCCGGGTGAGCAATTCGGTGGTCAGCACCGCACGCGGTGGCCCGTCGGCGGCGATGCGGCCGGATTCGAGCACCGCGACCCGATCGGCGTAGGCGGCGGCGATCCCGAGATCGTGCAGGACGACGACAACTGCCGCACCCGCCGCGGCCCGCTCGGTCACCAACCGCAGCACCGCCTCCTGATGACCGAGGTCGAGGGCGGCGGTCGGTTCGTCCAACAGTATTGTCGCGGTGTCCTGGGCCAGCACCCGCGCCAGCGCCACCCTGGCGCGTTCACCACCCGACAGGGTCGGAAACGATCTGGCGCCGAGGTGTTCGACATCGGTAGCGGCCAACGCGGCGGCGATCGCGTCCTCGTCGCGTTCCTGGTGCCGGGTCCGTACCCACGGCGCACGCCCCATCGCCACCACTTCCCGCGCGGTGAACGGGAAGCCGACGGTGTGGCTCTGCGGCAAGACGCCACGACGGCGCGCCATATCCAGCGGTGTCCACTGCCGCAGCGCCTGCCCCTCCAGCTCGATCACCCCGGCACTCGGCGTGAGCTCACCGGCGAGGGCGGCCAGCAACGTCGATTTTCCCGCACCGTTCGGGCCGACCAGGGCGATCACCTGCCCCGCGACGACATCGAAGTCGATCCCCTCCAGCACATGCCTGGTATGCGTTCCGCCCGCCCCTCGCCGATCCACCCGCACCCCACGCGCCCGTAGCGTGACCGCCCCGCGTTCCGGCGTTTCCGGCAGCTCGTGTTCCCGCTCGAACACCCCGCGTACTCCTCGGATCATGCCCACCCTCCGGAACGGGCGCGCGTGCGCCGCAACAACCAGAAAAAGACGGGACCACCGATCAGGGAGGTGAGCATCCCCAGGGGCAGATCGGCATTGTCGATCAGCGAGCGGGCGGTGACATCGGCGGCGAGTAGCACCACAGCGCCGACGAGGCCGCTGAGCGGGATGAGGATGCGATGGGCTGGGCCGACCAGCATGCGCACCAGGTGCGGGACGATGAGCCCGACGAACAGAATGATGCCGGTGAACGCGACACTCGCGGTGGTCAGCACCGCGACGACGACGATCACCGCGCGCCGCAGCCGCTCCACATCGACGCCGAGATGCCGTGCGGCGGACTCACCGAGCGCCAACAGATCCAGCCGTGGCGCCAACGCCACCGCCGCGACGCTACCGACCACGACCAACGGTGTGACCACACCGACCGACTCCCATGTCGCACCGTTGAGCGAACCCAGCTGCCAGAACACGAGCTGGTCCCTGGCCGCGGGAGTGGCGATGAACAGCAGTAACGCGATCAACCCGCCCGCGAAAGCGTTGATCGCCACCCCCGTGAGCACCAGTGTGACGACCTCGGTACGCCCCTGCGATCTGGCCAGCACATACACCAGCAGCGTGGTCCCGAGCCCGGCGACGAACGCGGCGGCGGCCACCGACCACACCGCGACGAACGCGCCACCCACCACGATCACCGTGCCTGCGCCGACCGCCGCGCCTGCCGAGACCCCGATCACCCCTGGTTCGGCGAGCGGATTGGCGAACACTCCCTGCAACAACGCACCCGCTGTCGCCAACGCCGCGCCGACCAGCATCGCCAGCACCACCCGAGGGAACCGGACCTCCCACAAGGCCACCTCACCTGCCGGATGTGCGGGCAGCGGTCCCAGATCCAGCCCGATCCGGTGCAAGACACTGCCCGCCACCTCGGCCGGTGTCGTCGGCACCTGGCCGATCGCCGCCGATGCCAACGCCAACGCGACCAGCCCGGTCACCGCGACGATATACACCAGCAGCACCCAGGAGCGGCCACGTGTTCCCGGTGCGGGGGCGGCCTGCGGGCGCGCTGCCGGCGTAGCCGGAGAACTCATGCGTGCCCGGTGTCGTACACGGCCGCACTCAGTGCCGCGATCACCCGGCCGGTATTGGGCCCGAAACTCAACAGCACGGCGTCGGACATATCCACCACTCGCCGGTCGCGGCCCGCCGGGGTCTGCGCGATGCCGGGGATGCTCTCCAGCCCGTCCACCCCGCCGATGGATTCCAGCCCGTCCGACATCACCAGCAGCACATCCGGCGCAGCACCGAGCATGGCCTCACTGGTGATCGTGGTGAACGGCTCCGTCAACCCGACGACGGTGCCTGCATCTCGCGCGCCCAGCGCGGCGATCAGGGTATCCGCACCGGAGCCCGGCCCGGCCATCATCATGATGGCTGTGGAACGCAGGTAGAGAAACGCTATGGTCAGCGGCGGATCGTGCGCGGGAACGGCGGCTTTCGCCGCGGCGATCTCGTCGCCGGTGCGCTGCGCGAGCACCTGCCCGCGCTCGGGCACCCCCAGCGCGGCTGCCACCGCCTCGATCTGCGGAAGCACCCCTGCCATCGTGCGGGACGGATCGAAATAGACGATCGTGACACCCGCGGCACCCAACTGTTCCCGCACCGCGGCGGTGGCGCTGGTGGTGTCGGTCAACAGCACCGACGGCTGCAACGCCAGGATCGATTCCACATTCATCGACCCGTTGCCACCGGCCACATTGGGCACATCACGCACCGCGGGGAACGACGCGCTGGTGCTGCGGCCGACCAGCTTCGGCCCCAAACCGAGCGCGTACACGATCTGGGCCAGGGTGCCGAAGCGGTCGACGGCGATGATGCGGTCGGCATCGGTGACGGTGACCATACTGCCGTCGAACGACCGCACGGTCACCGGCAGCACCGGCGCCGTATCCGATTCGATCGGCACCGGATCCAGGTCGGTCAGCCGCGCTGTCGACGGCCCGTGCCCGGCCCGCTCGGCGTCGTTCTCCGAGCTCTTCGAAGTGCAGGCGGTCGCGCAGGCCAGCAGGCTCGCGATGCACAGGGCCGCGACAACCCGCCACCATCCGGCTCGGACTCGGTCGCCACGCCGACCCTCGGTCACTGCAGTGCTCATGCAGGCAAGGCTAATTCTCGGTCATTCGGCGCGTGCACTCACGTCGTCGAGGGCAGCCGCGATCGCCCGGGGCAGTTCGAGGGTTTCGGCGGCGAGCACCCCGGTGAGCTGCCCGATGTCGCGGGCACCGACGATCATGCCCGCGACACCGGGCCGATCCCGGACCCAGGCCAGCGCGACCGCCAGCGGCGAGGTGCCCAGCCCGTCCGCCGCGGTCACCAGCGCTTCCACCACACGCGTTGCGCGCTCGTCGAGGCCGCTGCGGATCTCGGCCGCGGTAGCCTCCTCGGCGCCACGTGAATCGGCGGGGACACCGTCGCGATACTTCCCGGTGAGGATGCCGCCCGCCAACGGCGCCGAAGCGATCACCCCGACACCGTGGTAGTGCGCGGCCGGAACGATATCGGCCTCCGCATCGCGCGCCAGCAGCGAGTACGGTGTCTGCACTGCGGTCACGGACGTGGTCGCCGCCAAGCTCGCCAACTGCCATGCCCCGAAACCACGCACTCCCACGTACCTGACCCGCCCCGACCGCACCACCTGTTCCAGGGTCGCGGCGACTTCGGCCAGCGGCGTCAACGGATCCCACACCGCGACATTCCAGATGTCGAGATGATCGGTGCCGAATTGCCGCAGCGTGCGATCCAGCTGCTGGAGCAGCGCCCGCCGCGAAGTATCCACCGTGGCCTGCGACAGCTCCGGCATCGGCCCCTCGGCGGAGTTCTGGGGAACGACCCCCGCGCACCCACTGAGCACCAGATCGTCGCGGGAGACCAGATCACCGAGCAGCTCGGCCAGGATCCGCTGCGCGGCACCACCCCCATAGACCGGCGAGGTGTCCACGAGCGTGCCGCCCGCCTCGACGAACGCCATCAGCTGCCCCCTGGCGGCCTCGGCATCGGTGTGCGTACCCCAGGTATGGGTTGTCAGACCCATCCGCGATACCCGCAGGCCACTGCGCCCGACCGTCCGCTGTTCCATCACCGTGTCCGCGCATTCGTCACGGCGCCAAGCCTAGAACGTGCCGACCGCAGTGAGTTCCGCGCACACCACTTCCCGGCGTACCACCGAACGCGGCGGTAGCCCGGCATATCGCGCACAACCGGGCACTGTACTCTCGCTGCGAGATTGCGACGGAACCGGCGCGGCGCGCCAATTGCCCAGTCCGCTCCGAGGTTTCGGGTAGTAGAGGTTTCGTGTAGTAGCAGAGAGGGATTTCGTGGGCGAGTCGATGACCTGGGTACAGGCACTGGTGCTCGGGCTGGTGCAGGGATTGACGGAGTTCCTGCCGGTATCGTCGTCGGCGCATCTGCGCATCGTGTCGTCGGTGTTCTTCGGCGACGATGCGGGCGCTTCGTTCACAGCGGTCACCCAGCTCGGTACTGAAGCCGCCGTATTGGTGTTCTTCGCCAAGGACATCGCACGCATCGTGCGGGCATGGTTCGCCGGGCTGGGCGACTCGGCGCGCCGTGGACTGGATTACCGAATCGGCTGGTATGTGATAATTGCCACCATTCCGATCGGTGTGCTCGGTCTTCTGTTCAAAGATCAGATCCGCACTGGCGCCCGCAATCTGTGGCTGGTGTCGTTCATGTTGATCGCCTTCGCCCTGGTCATCGCCGCAAGTGAGTACTACGGACGCAAACAGCGCCCGATCGAGCAATTGACCACTCGTGACGGACTGGTGATGGGTTTCGCGCAGTGCCTGGCACTGATCCCCGGGGTCTCCCGCTCCGGCGCGACCTCATCCGCCGGACTGTTCCTCGGGCTGGAGCGCGAAGCAGCCGTGCGTTTTTCGTTCCTGCTCGCCATCCCCGCCGTGACCGCTTCCGGCTTGTTCAGCCTCCCGGACGCATTCGAGCCCGCTGGTGCCGGACTCAATGCCAGTGGACCGCAACTGCTGGTGGCGACGCTGGTGTCGTTCATCGTCGGCTATGCCGCGGTGGCCTGGCTGCTGCGTTTCGTGGCACGCCATTCGCTGAATTGGTTCGTCGGTTACCGCATCCTGCTCGGGCTGACCATCATGGGTCTGCTGGCAGGCGGGGTGGTCTCGGCGACATGATCGCTAAGCTGGCCGCATGACAGTGATCCTGCTGCGGCACGGTGTGTCCACCTCCAACACCGCCAGGACCTTGGCAGGCCGCAGCACCGGCGTCGATCTCACCGAACACGGTGACGAGCAGGCCAGGGCTATCGCCGAACGGCTGAGCGGGCTCCCGGTCGAGCGCATCGTGCACTCTCCGCTGCTGCGCTGCCGACGCACCGTGACCCCACTAGCGGAGAAATTCGGCCTGGAACCGGTATCCGACGACCGGATCATCGAAGTGGACTACGGCGAGTGGACAGGCAGGCCGCTGGCGGAACTAGTGGCCGAACCGCTGTGGAAGGTCGTACAGCGGCATGCGTCGGGTGCGGTGTTCCCCGGCGGTGAGGGCCTGGCCCAGGTGCAGTCCCGCGCGGTGGCCGCGATCCGGGAGCACGAGCGCGCACTCGCCGAACAACACGGCCGCGATGTGTTGTGGGTGGCATGCACCCACGGGGATGTGATCAAGTCGGTGCTCGCCGACGCACTCGGCATCCACCTCGACGGCTTCCAGCGGATCGTGGTGGAACCCGCATCGATCAGTGTCGTCCGCTATACCCCGGCCGCACCGTATGTGTGGCGGATCAACGACACCGGTACCGACTTGTCCGCGCTCGCCGCGACCGGCGGGCAACGCTCGGGAGCTTCGGGCTCCTCGGGAACCGTGAGCGCCGAAGCTGTTCCGGGTGGCGAGCTCGGTGGTTCGGGAAGTGCGGATAATGGGGGTGCGGAGCGCCGAGATTCCCGGTGATCAGTGGAGCAGTTGTCAGTAGTTGTAGGGAATCCCCGCACCGCGGGTAGTCGATCAGGGTCACGTATCAGGAGGTGCATGTGTCACGCGCAATCCATGTATTCCGCACCCCCGATCGTTTCGTCGCCGGGACCGTCGGTGAGCCGGGCGATCGCGCGTTCTATCTGCAGGCCGTGCAACAGCCACGCGTGGTCAGCGTGCTGTTGGAGAAGCAGCAGGTGAAGGTTCTCGCCGACCGGATGGGGTTGCTGCTGGACGAGGTGGCGCGCCGTTTCGGCGCGGAGGTACCGCCGCAGGCCGAGGACGTCGCCGACAACGCGCCGCTGGTGACCCCGATCGATGCCGAGTTCCGGGTCGGCACCATGGGACTGGGCTGGGACGCCGACGCAGGCGCAGTAGTGGTGGAATTGCTGGCGATCACCGAAACCGAGGTCGACGAGTCGGTGGTGCTCGACGACACCGAGGAGGGTCCGGACGCCGTGCGGGTGTTCCTCACCCCGAGCCAGGCACGCGAATTCGCGCTGCGCTCCACCCGGGTGATCGCGGCAGGCAGACCACCGTGCCCGCTGTGCGGCGAGCCGCTCTCCTCGCGCGGTCATATGTGCGTGCGCACCAACGGCTACAAGCGCGGCGACATCTTCGGTACGGCCGAGCTAGAGGAGTAATCCGGTGGTCGAGGCCTGGGACCGGCTGCACAGTGGTGAGCTGAGGGTGGCCGGGCGGGTGAGCACCGCCAGTAACGTGACTTTGGTTTGCGATATCGGTGACACCGACGACGACACCGAGCAGCCACCGCTGCGGGTGGTCTATAAACCGATCCGCGGTGAACGGCCGTTATGGGATTTCCCCGACGGCACCCTGGCCGGACGTGAGGTGGCGTCGTACCTGATCTCCGAGGCGATCGGCTGGGGGGTGATCCCCGAAACCATTCTGCGCGAAGGGCCTTTCGGGCTCGGGATGGTGCAACGCTGGGTGCAGGGCGTCGACAACCACACCGAACGCGGCACCCGGCTCGACCTGATCGATCTGTGTCCCACCGGCGCGGTCCCCGACGGATTCCGCGAAGTGCTGCGCGCGCTGGATCAGGAGGGCAACCCGGTATCGCTGATCCATGCCGACGACCCGCGGCTACAGCGGGTGGCGGTACTGGATGTGTTGCTCAACAACGCCGACCGCAAGGGTGGGCATGCGTTGGAAAGCGTGGACGGGCAAGTCTACGGTGTCGACCACGGCATCTGCCTGCACACCGAGGACAAATTGCGTACCGTGCTGTGGGGCTGGGCGGGGCAACCGATCAGCGCGGAGCTGATCACCGATATCACCGCATTCGCTACCCGGCTACCGGGCCGGGTCGCCGATACCCTGAGCGAACATATCACCGATGCCGAGATCGACGCACTGATCGAACGGACCCGGCATATGGTCGGTAATCCGGTGATGCCGGTTCCGCGCACCGCGCGCCCCATCCCGTGGCCCGCGCTGTAAGCCCACGCCACGGCTACTCCGGACACAGCTCACCACGGTCGGAACGGGGCCGGGAGCGGATGATCTCCAGCACACCCTTACCCTCGTAGACATGCAGTCCTGGTCCGATACCGCCCTCCCGACCGTCCCCGGAACAGGACCGCCGTTGCGGTTGTACGACACCGCCGACCGCCGGGTGCGCCCGGTGGCTGCCGGGGCGACCGCCACCATGTACGTCTGCGGGATCACCCCCTATGACGCCACGCATCTCGGACATGCCGCGACCTACCTGACTTTCGACCTGGTCAACCGGATCTGGCGGGATCTGGGACACGAGGTGCACTACGTGCAGAACGTCACCGATGTCGACGACCCGCTGTTCGAACGCGCGGCCAGAGACGGCGTGGACTGGCGTGAACTGGGCGCCGCGGAGACCGACCTGTTCCGTACGGATATGTCCGCGCTGCGTATCCTGTCGCCCCGCGACTACGTCGGCGCGATCGAATCCGTCGACGAGGTCGTCGAATTCGTGCAGAAGTTACTGGTTTCCGGCGCGGCCTACACGGTCGAGGATCCGGAGTATCCCGATATCTATTTCCGTAGCGACGCCACCGAGCAGTTCGGCTACGAATCCGGCTACGACCGGGCCACCATGGAACAGCTGTTCGCCGAACGCGGTGGCGATCCGGAGCGACCGGGTAAACGCGACACCATCGACGCGCTGCTGTGGCGTGCGGCCCGCCCCGGCGAACCGTCCTGGTCCGCGCCGTTCGGTGCGGGCAGGCCCGGCTGGCATATCGAGTGTTCGGCGATCGCCTTGAACCGCATCGGCTCGGGATTCGATATCCAGGGTGGCGGCAGCGACCTGATCTACCCGCACCACGAGTACTCCGCCGCACATGCCGAGTCGCTGATCGCCGGCCGTCGTTTCGCCCGGCACTACGTGCACACCGGCATGATCGGGCTCGATGGGGAGAAGATGTCCAAGTCCAGGGGCAATCTGGTACTGGTATCCGCGCTACGCCGCGACGGCGTCGACCCGGCCGCGATTCGTCTCGGCCTGCTGGCCGGGCATTACCGCCAGGACCGGATGTGGACCGATGCCCTGCTGGAGCAGGCGCACGCTCGGCTGGCACGGTGGCGCGCGGCCGCGACAGCGGCGACGGGTCCAGCGGCCACCGATACGGTCGCGCGGTTGCGCAGGCACTTGGCCGACGATCTGGACACCCCCAAGGCACTCGACGCGGTGGACAATTGGGCGCGCCAAGCGCTCGACTACGGGGGCACCGATGCCGAAGCCCCCGCGGTGATCGCTGCCGCGGTCGACGCGCTGCTCGGCATCGAACTCTGATACGGACTGTGCCGAGCCACCGTGTCGGTGGCTCGGCACAGTCCGCGACTACGGGCGCACCCAGCAACAGCTGGGTGGTTCCGGCTACAGGCCGGCCCGTTGTTGCTGCGGTTCGTACACGCCCTCGAGCAGGTCATCGGCGTAGAGCGAGGCGATGTGCTCGGCGTATTTGGCCGAGATCGGCTTGCGACGCAACTTCATGGTCAAGGTCACCTCGTCACCACCGGGTTCCCAGAAGGTCGGCAGGATGGCGAACCGTTTGATCTGTTCGACCCGCGACAGCGCCGCATTGCCCGCCGCCACACCGTGTGCGATTTCGGCCACTACTTCCGGATCGGCGGCCAGCGTCGCGGCAGAATTGTCCGGCAGACCGCGCTTGGCGGCATAGAACTCCGCCGTTTCGGCATCGATGACGATCAAGGCGGTGTTGTACGGGCGGGCTTCGCCGATCGTGACGATGGAGCCGATCAGCGGAGTCGCGGCTTTGATCGTGTTCTCGATATTGGCCGGGGACATGTTCTTTCCCGCGGAGTTGATGATCAGCTCTTTCTTGCGGTCGACCACCCGCAGGTAACCGTCGTCGTCGACCGACAAGATGTCACCGGTGTGCAACCAGCCGTCCGAGTCGAGCGCCTCGGCGGTTTTCTGCGGCTCCTTCCGATATCCCTTCATCACCAGTGGCCCCCGCACCAGGAATTCACCGTCCTCGGCGATACGCCACTCCATTCCTGGCAGCATCCGGCCCACCGAACCCAACCTGGCCTCGGCCGGCGAGCAGGCGCTCGCGACACAGGTGAGTTCGGACATGCCCCAGATCTCCGAGATCGGGATGCCGAGTCCGAAGAAGAATCCGAGCGTCTGCGGCGGGATCGGCGCGGCACCCGATATCGCCCACTTCAACTGGTCCAAACCGATTTTCGCGCGCAATGCCGAAAGCACCCGCTCATCGGCCTTCGCCCATTCGGCGGCCAGCTGCTCATCGATCGGCTCACCTCGCAGTTGCGCGTCCGCTTTGCGCGCCGCCACGCCGAGTGCCCATTCCAGGGCAGTGCGGGTGGCCTCGTCGGGCTCGTTGGCGACGGAATACTCGATAGCCGCTTTCAGTTTCTCCCATACCCGGGGCACCGCGCCCCAGATCGTCGGGTGCACATCGACCAGCGCGGCGGGCAGCAACGCACGGTCGGGCACCACGGTGAGCTGCACACCGTACATCTCGTGCAGATACAGCGAACAGACCCGGTCGGCGATATGCGCCGACGGCAGGAAAGAAGTCTGCCGGTCGCCGAACTCGACCGGGAGCACCGCGCATATCGCCCGCGTTTCGGCCAACAGATTGGCGTGCGTCACCTCGACACCTTTGGGGTCTCCGGTGGTGCCCGAGGTGTAGACGAGAGTGAGGACGTCCTCGGGCCGCACTGCCCGCCAGGTCGCCTCGAAGTCGAAATCGGGGCGCCCCATGGCCTTCAGCTCATCGAGCCCGATGGTGCCGTCCGGAGCGCCATCGATGCAGACGATGGTCTCGATCGGCGCACCGGAACGCCGGATGCGCTCGACATACTGCTCCTCACAGAACACCACCCGGTTGCCCGCATTGCGGAAAATGTAGCTCAGTTGCTCGGGCGCGAGAGTGTTGTACACCGAGAACGAGGTCGCGCCGGTGTGCTGTGCGCCGACTTCGATCGGATAGAACTCCACCCGGTTGCCCATCATCAACGCCACGGTGTCACCACGACCGATACCGAGTGCGGACAGCCCGGCCGTGATCGCACGAACCTGCTCGGCGTACTGCCGCCACGTGAGCGTCTGCTCGCCCCCGACAGTCCGGACCGCCACAGCGTCCGGATCGATCGCCGCGCTACGTTGGAATGCGGCACAGGACGTATTGGGTTCGATCATCACACAACTCTCGTTCGGTACACAGACTTCCCCAGACACTAAGCGTCCTGCCGTAGTGCGCGGGGCGTTTTCGATCGCTTTCCGATGAAGAACTCCCCGCGCCGGCACCACCGCCGGCATACTTCTTTGTTCCGAAAAATTCTGTAGGACAAGAACTCCGGATGACCGGAGCACTCTCATGCGGAGGACGGCGACCGGGTCGATGTCCGGCAGCCACCCAGCGCGAAGCCGTACGTGGGCACGGGGGAGGGCGCAGGGGAGAGCACCTGCCGTATCGGTAATTATCTCCGCAGGTAACAGCTACTCACTGTGTCCGATATCCAGTCGTCGAGTCTGCGACGACTCGGTCCGCCCGGCACTACGATGCGGTACTGTTCGCTCCCGCCCCTGCCCGAACGAAGAGAACGGCGCCGAGAATGTCACGTGTGGTCACCAAGGAGCAGTACTTCGACACCGGCTTGCTCGTGCTTGCCGAATTCGGCTTCAAGGGCCTGAACATCGGTGTACTGTGCCGCAGGCTCGGCGTAACCAGTGGTTCGTTCTACCATCATTTCGGCAGCTGGCAGGGTTTCGTCGATGCCTTGCTCGACTATTGGGAGAACCGCCAGGTACGTATCCTCGCGACGCTGCCGTTCAACCAGGGAAATCCGGACGACGATATCCGCACCATGTCCGTCCTGGCCGAAGGCCTGCACCATGCCGCGGAGGCAGCCATCCGCGCGTGGGCGGCCAATGACGAATCGGTCAACCTGGCCCTCAAACGCGTCGACGAATCCCGTAGGCGCACCATGCGCAAGGCGATCAGTGGCATCGTCGCCGACGATGCCACCACCGACGCGGTCACCTCACTGGGGATGGCGATGCTCGTCGGCTATCAGCAGATCGCCGCGGGCGGCGAAGAACTGTCCCTGGAGGGGCTTCTTGCCGAATACGCGCGGCTGATCTACTCGTATGCCGATACCGCGCTCGCGGGGGCAGCCGAGTAATTCGTCCGGATCCGGCCACACCGGTGAGTACTGCGCGATCGGCACTCGGCCGAACCGCTGTGCGCAGCGCGCGCACGCGCCATGCTTGTCGATGACAAGGAGGTAGACATGGAGGAATTCGCGACGTGGCGAGCCAACGGGCGACGCCTCACGCATCGCGGTCATCAAGTCTTCTGGCGCGATGACACAGGCGGCGGTGACCAGGTCCTGGTGTGCATACACGGGTTTCCCACCGCATCCTGGGACTGGCATCGGATCTGGCCCGGTCTGCGGGAGCGCTTCGCCAGGGTGATCGCCCCGGACATGATCGGCTTCGGCTGGTCGGCGAAACCACGCCACTACGACTATCGCATCACCGACCAGGCGGATATCCACGAGAGCCTACTGCGCGAACAAGGCATCGACCGGTTCCACATACTTGCCCACGACTACGGCGATACCGTTGCCCAGGAACTGCTGGCACGTGCCAGTGCACGTCGCGCGGCAGGCGACCGATCGCTGGTGCTCGAATCGGTATGCCTGCTCAACGGGGGCCTGTTTCCCGAGGCGCATCGCCCGCGACCGGTGCAACGGCTGCTGGCCGGTCCGCTCGGACCATTGGTCGGGGTGCTCGGCAACGAACGCACCTTCCACCACAGCCTGGCCGCGGTGTTCGGTCCCGACAGCAAACCCACCGAGGCCGAACTCCACCAGTTCTGGCTGCTGTGGTGCAGTAAGCACGGTAAGCGCAACGGCCACAAACTGATCAGTTATCTGGCCGAGCGTCGCAAGCAGCGGCAGCGCTGGGTGGGCGCATTACAGCAGGCCAAGGTCCCGATCCGGTTCGTCGACGGAGTGCTCGACCCGGTCTCCGGGGGGCATATGGCCCGCCGCTATCGCGAACTGATCCCCGACCCGGATGTGGTGGAGCTGCCGAACGTCGGCCACTATCCCCAGCTGGAAGCGCCTGAGCAGACCCTAGCGGCACTTCTGGAATTCCATGACAAACGGGTGCACGAATCGACCCCTTGACGCGGCAGGCCGGTGTGCACCCGATTGCGGGTGGGATGCGCTATCGCTGCTGGTAGATGTCGGGGATACCGTCGTGGTCGTCATCGCAGACCTCACGCTCGGCGATCCGGCGATAGGTGCGGTTACGCAGCCGTAGCACGATCGCCGCCAGCACTGTGGCCAGGAGGGTGCCGAACAATACGCCGATCCGGACGTGGTCGGCCTTGGTGGGGTCGTCGAAGGCGAGCTCACCGATGAGCAGTGAGACGGTGAACCCGATTCCGCCCAGTAAAGCCACCCCGATGACATCGACCCAGGCGAGGTCGTCGTCGAGTTCGGCACGGGTGAACCGCGCGGTCGCGAAGGTGGTGAGGGTGATGCCGAGCACTTTGCCGACGACGAGCCCGGTGATGATGCCGAGAGTGATCCGGTCGGACAACGAATCGACGAGACCGGACAGCCCACCGATCGTGACGCCGGCGGCGAAGAACGCGAACACCGGTACCGCCACCCCGGCCGAGAGCGGACGCAGGAGATGCTCGAATTGCTCGGCCATCCCCGGCGACGACGCATTCTCCTCGGTCGCCTCTTTGCCGGTAGCCGCCTTAGCCCTGGACAACACCGGGACGGTGAACCCGAGCAGGACGCCGGCAACGGTGGCGTGCACCCCCGATTGATGCACCATCCACCAGACGATCATCGCCAAGGGCAGCAGCAGCCAGACCGAGACGTTCCCGCGTTGCACCACCAGCGCGAACAGCGCCAGCGGGAGCATCGCGAGGCCCAGCCAGAGCAAGTTCAGATCATCGGTGTAGAACACGGCGATCACTGTCACCGCGAGCAGATCGTCCACCACGGCGAGAGTGAGCAGGAAGGTGCGCAACGCCGTCGGCAGATGGGTACTCAGCACCGCCAGTACGGCCAGGGCGAAGGCGATATCGGTGGCAGTCGGAATCGCCCAGCCTGTCGTCGCGTCACCGTTACCGGCGTTGATCGCCAGGAAGACCAGCGCGGGCCCGACCATTCCGCCCACCGCGGCCACCACCGGCAGCATCGCTCGCCGGGGGTCGCGCAGGTCTCCGGCCACGAATTCGCGTTTGAGCTCCAGCCCGACCACGAAGAAGAAGACTGCCAACAGTCCGTCGGTCGCCCAGGCGTGCAATGTCAGATTCAGATGTAAGGCTTCCGGCCCGACACGAAAATCGCGGAGGGATTCATACCACTCAGACCACGGCGTATTCGCCCAGATCAGACCGATCGCCGCGGCGACGATCAGCAAGAGACCACCCGCGGTCTCGGTACGCAGGAGCGTGGTGATGCGTTGCGCTTCGGGCCACGAACCAGGGGCGAACAATCGGAGGCGGGGCTGGGGCCTACTCATCGGATGTGGTCCTGCCTTGTCGAGGTCGGTGCGTACGTGCCCAGCAGACGGTGTGGGCGGGTGCTCGGTAGCCTGCGGTTCCCCGAGACTCACCACAACCAGCGGCGAGGCCTCATATCCGGCGGCGGGATATCGAATGTTCGCCGGACGAATGAGACGCCACGCATCGAGTGGTCGATCATCGAGGTCACGTGAGCGGATCCCCGCGCGATCGCTCGCCTGGTTGCCCGGGCCACGGAAACGAACCGGGCACGGCGTATGGTCGTGAACACCGCACACCGACCGTGCGTCGATGAAGGAGTGCCACACCGTCGCCGAGGTCCGGGCGGAGACGTCGTATCAGCACGATGTCACCTGTCGTCGAACCGAACCGACCCTGTTCGGGCCGGGCTGCCGACCAGACTTCCCGGCACTCCACTCGCAAAGATGCCGCATAGCCCGCTGGATTGCAACTTCCACCACCGCCACTGCCGCCTTCCGTCGCGTCAACGGATCGGATCCCTGCCATCCATACATACCTTTCGGCTATGGATAGCGACGATCCGATAGCGGCATAGTTGTCGTGTATCACATATGAGTTCGTGCCCATTCAGTTGTGACCCGCATCGAATACAGCTCTTATCGAGTCGAGGGATCCGGCCCGGTGGCCGCTGCCGGTGGTCACCGGGCCGGATCAGGTCCCCGGTTACCGAGCGCCGGCGATCGAAGCGTGTAGCACAGCGGGCCGATCGGGAGGGAAGGTACAGATCACGGAGTACTCCATGTCGATGCCTTGCCATAGTTCGACGAGTGCTTCACGCGCTCGCGCGACCCGGGATCGGATAGTGCCGACCGGGCAGTCGGCCGCCTGCGCGGCCTCGACATAGGACAGCCCGAGGATCTGGGTGAGCACGAAAGCTTCCCGACGTTCCTCGGGCAGATGCCGCAGCAGGTCGGCGACTACCATCTCCTCGCCGACATCGCTGTGGTGCCGATCGCGATGACCTTCCAGCGCGGTTTCCCAGTCAGTGGTGTCGGCAGTGCGTGGGCGGGCCGCGGCGCTGCGCAACCGATCGATCACTGCCCGGCGGGCGATCGACAGCAACCAGGTGCGCGCGGTCGATCGACCGGCGAAACGCGGGAGGCTGCCCATCGCACGGAGATAGGTTTCCTGGGTCAGGTCATCGGCGGACTGCACGTCCGCCAGATGGGCGACGAATCGCCATACATCGGTCTGTGTGGTGCGGATGAATTCTTCCAGCGCTGCGCGATCACCCGCGCCAGCGGCTAGGGCCAGCGCGGTCAGTTGCTCATCGGACGACATCGTCGTCGATGTGGTGTCGATGGGGGACAGTGTCGAGCCTGCGGTGGCCCGGCAGTGGGATCTGCTGCGTCGCCGCAGCACAGTGGGACACCAGTTGGGGTCGGGATTCATATCGGGATCTCCGGTTCAGGACGCACGCACAGCGGCATCGGTGTCGTGTCGGGGCCGGGGTACGCCGCAGTCGCACTGCGTAGCTCCTGGCCGTGGAACAACGTCCCCACCGGCAGCGACCTACGGTGCGGACGGCGTCCATCGCGCGCACCGATGCCGAAGGCTGTTCCCGGCGCAGCGGGAATCAGCGGGTCACGGTGTCGCGGCGGACTCTTCGAACAAGATCGAACCGGCCGGGGGACCACGCCGTGCCACGGTGTGGCGGAGCATCCGCATCGGCCGCACGCGTACGGTCGGGCACCCGGACATCGGTGTGACAGCCGGAGGTGTGTGGATCGGGCGCGCCAGTAAGAGCAGAAGTGGCAGCACCATCCGCGCATACAACGACTGGACGAGGGAGAACGCGGTGCGTTCCCCGTGCCACAGCCATATGCCGCAGACCAGTCCGGCCAGACAGTGCGCCCCTAGCATCGCCATCGATTGCGATTCGGCCAAGCGGTCGGCGGCCGTGCCATGCGCGCCGCCGTGTCCACCGGGGACCGGTGCGACACCGAACCAGAGGTGCAGCAAACCTTGTGCGGCGAGCAATCCGCCGGTAATCGCGTACAGGCCACGCTGGCGATCGGCAACCGCCCAGGTCACGCCCGTAACCGCCGCGAAAGCCAGCGACACTGTCGACAACGACATCGGATGCCCTGAGGTGGCGGCGTGCCCGGTCGCCGACAGCAACACACAGATCACCGCGAAGACCATCGCCCGGCACAGCCGGAGGGTCGGTGAGGTGTGTGGCGGTCTCATAGCGCCGTCCATCGTCGCATCCATCTCGGGTCGGGCGATGATCAGGGCTGGATGTACCCGGGCCCGGCATACCTGATTGGTCGCGGTGGCCCGGTGCGTGGTTCCCGTCCGAGCCGAACGGTTTGCGAGGTTGAGTGATCGGCGCGCCGGACGCCATGCTGGAGGCCATGCACCCGAATCGCCGCACGGCGCGATCCTGTGCCGTGCTCATGGCGACGCTGGTCGGCTGCGGTGCGCTCGGCAGCACCGCTCCCGCTCGTCCCCAGCCTGCCGAGGAGTCGTATCCGTGTCTGTCGTTGCGTGATCCCTCGTATGCGCAGGTGCGCTCGGAGTTGTGGCCCGGAGAGCGGGTGTCCGGGGTGGTCGAGCTCGTCAACGGATGCGCGCGACCGGTCGTAGCGCAGCTGCGGACCGGCCGGACCGGGACCGGAGCCGACGGAGCGATGGCCTGGTCACCGGAGCCGTCCGGAGCCGGTGCGCTCACGGTCGAACACACCGAGGTGATCGTCGCGGCAGGCGCCTCGGAATGGGTGCCGTTCACCGTATCGGCCGCCGTGGACGCCGCACCTGGCGATCATCCGCTGGCTCTCGGCGCGGTGCGCGACCCTGCCGACCGGCCTGCCGGGGTGGTGGATACCTGGCGGCCGGTGCCGTTGCGGATCGCGGGAGCACTACGACCCGCGGTCGAGATCACCAGCATGACCGGCGTGTACGAACCGAACCTGAACCCGTTCGAGCCCGGTTCGGCCGAGATCGGGTTCACTGTCACCAATACCGGCAGTGTGACGATGTCCGGGTATTTCCTCGCCGGTCTGGAGGGGCTGTACCGCAGGTGGGTGCTCCCCGATCCGACTGCCCTGCCCATGGTTGTTCTGGTACCGGGCGCGTCGTATTCGGGGATCGTACGGCTGCCCGAGGTGTGGCCGGGTGTGCGTTTCGATACCCAGATCGCTTTCCTGCCCCCCGATAGCGACGGTGCGACCGTATCGCTCGATCGGCCGGAAGTGCTGCGCGCGGAAACGCTGTGGGCGTTGCCGTTCGCGCAGATGGTGCTGGCTGTGCTGGTGGGGACGGTGCTGTTCGTCGCCGCTGTCGTACGCCACAACCGGTATCGGCGGCGCGCGGTCGCGGCGCCACCGGACGGGCCGAATCCGATGTGAGCTATACCACGGGAACTGGGCGAGTGGGCCGGGCGACTATCTGTGCGGCGGGCCGGATCACGGTCCGCGGTAGTCGATATCGCAGAGGACGAGTGCACGGCGTGATGATCCGAAGCTTTTCCTGGACAGGCTTTTCCCGGACAGCCCTGTGCGGGCTGCTGATCGCGGGCCCCGGACTGCTCGGTGCCTGCGGGTCCCCGCCGGTCGAGGAGAACCTCACCACCGGACCGGCCACCGCGACCGGATATCCGGTCGCGGTGGACAATTGCGGCTACCAGCAGACTTTCGACCGTCCACCGGAACGGGTGCTGATCCTGCAGGGAGCTTCGGTCGGTGAGGTCGAGACGTTCCTCACGCTCGGGCTCGGGGAAACGATCGTGGCCAACACTCAGTATTACGGGGTTTCCGATATCCCTGGCATGGCGGAGCAGGTCGACGCACTGCCCAAGGGCGGATTGGTCCTCAATGCCGCCGCCGACGTGCCCGCCGAACAGATACTGGCATTGCGCCCTGATCTGGTGGTCTCCACATGGTCGGGTGGATTCGACCCGAAATACGGGTTCGCCGACCGAGAGATGTTGCATCAGGCCGGGATCCGGACCCTGGTGAATCCGGTCAACTGCGCCTACGGCAAACCGAGGAATGTCACGGCCGCGGAGGAGCAGACCTACCGCACCGGGTCCACCGAGTCCTCGCTGGCTTTTGTCGAGCTGATCGGTGAGGTCTTCGGTGTGCCGGATCAGGCAACCACAGTGGTGAACGAACTGCGGGAGCGGATCGAGCTGGTGCGGCAGCAGGTTGCGGGGCAGGAGCCGAAACGGATGCTCATCGCGTTTCCCGATATGAGCGTGATGAACGCGAACGGACTGCCCGCGGTCCTGTCCGGAACGATCTACGACTCGGTGGTGCGGGCCGCGGGCGGTGAGCCGAGTTTCCCGGACGGTGACTGGGAGCTCACCGGCAATCTCAGCGCCGAACAGTTGGCCGCCGCGCAGGTGGACGTGCTCATCCTCGGCGCGTATCGCCCCGGCGAGGATCTCGACGCCGAGGCCGCGAAACTCTTCGCCGCGTACCCGCAGTGGAACGCCGCGAAGAACAACACCTATGTGAAGGTTTCCGATGGCATCTATCTCGGGCCCGCGAACGCTGCTGCGATCGAGAAGATCGCCAGGGTCGCCCATCCCACCGTCTTCTGACCGGGAACGCGCAGGCTGGGTGGGATCGGGCCGTTTCGCTCCTGGTGTGGTGTTCTGGGCCGGTGTGTCGGCTCTGGTGCTCGCATGCCTGGCGGGGGTATCGCTCGGGTCGGTGACGGTTCCGGTCGCCGAGGTGTGGGCGGCGGTGCGGTTCAACGGATTCGGGATCGGGCCCGCACCGGACGCGTTGCACGGGATGATCGTCTGGCAGCTGCGGGTGCCTCGGGTGCTCGCGGCGGTCCTCGTCGGCGCGGCGCTGTCGGTCGCGGGCGCGGTGCTGCAAGGGATGGTTCGTAACCCGTTGGCCGATCCGTTCGTGCTCGGTGTCTCCTCGGGAGCGGCGCTGGCCGCCGTCGCGGTGATGTCCTCGGTGTCGGCGCTGTGGATCCGCGATCTCGGTGTCCCGGTCGCCGGGTTCGCGGGGGCTATGGCGGCGTTGCTGCTCGTTCTGCTTTTCGCCCACCACAACGGCCAGTTCACCGGTCCGCGTATCGTGCTCGCCGGTGTCGCGGTCGGCCAGGTCGCGACGGCGGCGACGAGTCTGATCCAGTTACGTTCCGAACCGGCCGAGGTCCGCGGCATCCTGTTCTGGATGATGGGCAGTGTCGCCGGCGCCGAGCTCGGTGCGCTGGCGCTGCCCGCGGTGCTGGTCGCCGCCTGCCTGGGGTGGCTGCTGTCGCAGGGGCGTGGGCTCAACGCGCTGTCCATGGGCGATGACGACGCGGTGGCGCTGGGTGTCGAGGTGAACCGGTTGCGGGTGCAGCTCATCGTGATCGTCGCGATGCTCACCGGGCTCTCGGTGAGCATCGCAGGCGGTGTCGGCTTCGTCGGCCTGATCATTCCCCATCTGGCCCGGTTCGCGGCGGGCTCCGACTATCGCAGGCTGCTGCCCGCGGCGGCGGTGTTCGGCGCGAGCTTCCTCGTCCTGATCGATGTGGCGGCACGCGCGATCGATATCCCGAACGAGTACCCGTTGACCATCTTCACCGCCGCACTCGGCGGCCCCTTCTTCCTGTGGTTGCTCAAACGCAGCCGGTCCGGGGGCACCGTATGAGCACCCCGGCGGGCAACATATCAGCGGGCAGCATGCCTGCGGGCGCGGCGCCGACCGGCGCAGCCGTAGAAGTCGTCGGTCTGCGGGTGGAGATCGATGGCGCGATCATCGTCGACGCCATCGATCTGACCGCCGCGCCGGGCCGGATCACCGCGATCGTCGGCCCGAACGGTTCAGGGAAATCCACCCTGCTGCGATCGATATACCGGGCGGGTAAGCCGAGCGCGGGCGCGGCCTACATCGATGGATGTGATGTGTGGCGAACCTCGGTGAAACAGATGGCGAGAATGCGCGCGGTGGTCACCCAACATCACGGCGAGGCAGCGGATTTCACCGTCGGTGAGATCGTCGCGATGGGACGCTCACCGCATAAGAAGTACTTTCAGCCCGAGTCGCGCCACGATCGTGATATCGCGCTGGCCGCCATGCGGCGGGTAGGAGTGGAATCGTTCGCCGACCGCCGTTTCGCCGGGCTGTCCGGCGGCGAACGGCAACGTGTCCTGCTGGCTCGCGCGTTGACGCAGCAGGCGCCGGTGATCCTGCTCGACGAGCCCACCAACCATCTCGACATCCACGCTCAGCTGACACTGCTGCAGCTGCTGCGTGAACTCGGCACAACGATCGTGCTGGCGATACACGACCTCGGCCAAGCCCTGGCGTACGCGGATCAGGTGATCGTCCTGCGGGCGGGGCGAGTAGTGGCAGCGGGTGAGCCTACCGACATCATCACCGCCGAGTTGTTACGGGAAGTCTTCGGGGTGTCCGCACAGATCATCGACAACCCGATCACCGGTCGCCCACACCTGGTGACGGGTCTGCCCACCGACAGCTCTCCCACCGAAAGCGGAAGCGTGACAAAAGCTGTCACCGGTTGATCACCTGAACGTGATCTGTCGCATAGTGCGAGCCGGACCGGGAACCAGAACCACCACCTGTCCGACTTGTCCGGTGAGCCGGTGTAGGGAAGCCGGCCGGACACGAGGACGGATCATGCCCACTGGCGGCAACTGGTATCGCGGACGTAACCGCGGCCTGCGCACGGAGGACGGCGACCGCTCGGCGCATCGTGACGGGCCGAGGATCTCGGTTGTCGTCCCGGTGCTCAACGAGGCACGCAATCTTCGGCAGGTGTTGCCGACCATCCCACGCGATTACGAGGTGATCGTCGTCGACGGCGGTTCGGTCGACGATTCGATGGCTGTGGTGGCCGAGCTGCGTGCCGACGCGATCCGATTGCGGCAGACCAGGTGGGGTAAGGGGAACGCGCTCAGCTGCGGATTCGCCGCGGCCACCGGGGATGTCATCGTGATGTTCGACGCCGACGGGTCCGCGGACGCACGTGAGATCGACGCGTTCGTCGCCACCTTGATGGCCGGGGCCGATTTCGCCAAAGGGACCCGCTTCGCGGCCGGTGGCGGCAGTGTGGACATCACCGCGCTGCGGCGGGCGGGAAACCACGGTCTCACCGCGGTGGCCAACCAGCTGTTCGGTATGCATTTCACCGATTTGTGCTACGGCTACAACGCTTTCTGGCGCGATGTGCTGCCATTGCTGGAACTGCCCGACCAGCGACCGGCCGACGGGGTGTTCCGCTGGGGTGACGGGTTCGAGATCGAAACCGTGATCACCTGCCGCGCCGCGGCGGCGGGGCTGGTGATCCGTGAGGTCCCCAGCCAGGAGCGACACCGGTTACACGGACCGAGCAATCTGCACGCGTGGCGCGACGGCCGCCGGGTGCTGCGCACCTTGGTGCACGAGTGGCGCTCCCGTGATCGCAGCATCCGATTATCTCCCGCGGCAAGATATTTCGCTTCCAGCATTGCGGAAACGGGGCATCCGCTCGCCGAATGCCCTATGCCCGCGCCACACCGCCCGGCCGCCGCCGAAGCCCTGGCGGCCGACAAGGCCGGGGAATGAACGGCCCCGAGCCGATGGTCGCAGTGGTGATCTGCTGCTATACCGAGCGACGGTGGCAGCTGTTGTCCGCGTGTGTATCCGAAGCAGCCGCCCAAGCGCGTGCCGCCGAGGCGACAGTGGTGCTCGTCGTCGACCACAACGAGTCGCTGCGCCGCCGGTGCGCATCGGCGTTCGCCGCCTTCGATTCGGTGCTCGTCGTCGCCAACCGTCATGAACGGGGACTGTCGGGTGCCAGGAACACCGGCACCGAGATGGTGGACGCCGATATCGTGCTGTTCGTCGATGACGACGCGGTACCCCAGCCTGGGTGGTTGTCCACCCTGCGGGCGGCGTTCACCGACACGAACCTGCTCGCCGCCGGTGGGGAAGTGGTTGCCGTATGGCCGGATCCGGGTGCTCGCCCCTCCTGGTTTCCGCCGGAATTCGACTGGGTGATCGGCTGTGACTATGCGGGAATCGCCATGTTCGGCACCGAGATCCGTAACCCGATCGGGGCGAACATGGCGCTGCGCCGATCAGCCCTGCGGCGGGTCGGCGGATTCCGCCAGGAACTCGGCCGCCGCGGCGGTACCCCGAGCGGATGCGAGGAGACCGACCTGGCGATCAGGATGCGGGCGGCGGCGCCACACGGCAGCATCCGCCGTATTCCCGGCGCACCGGTGCACCATCACGTCGAGGCCGACCGCTGCACCGGCCGCTACCTGCTGCGCCGATGCTTCGCCGAGGGTCGCTCCAAAGCCACCCTGATGCGGATGACAGGCACGACCGGGGCCCTCTCGGCCGAGGCGGACCACGCGCTGATCACGCTCCCACGTGCGGTCGGTCGGGAGTTGATCGCCTGGACCAGCGGGGATCGTGCCGCACCGAGCCGCATCGGCTGGACGGCGCTCGGGCTGAGCGCGGCAGTCGTCGGCTGGCTGTTCGGGTGCGTGCGCCGCGGTCCCGGCCGCACCACCGCATCGACATCGACGGTCACGGACCGCGACCGCGCACCGGTGTGGTGTGTCGAGGTGGGGGAGGTCCCCGCGGCACCGGTATCGGGCATACCGGCCGATACCACCCACGGTGTGGAACAGGCCCATGTATTGGTACGGGTGGATCACCGTCCTGTCGGCCAGACCGAGCTGACCGTACGACCCGGCCACGACCTGGTCGAACAAATGGTTTCGGCGGCAACGCGTTTCCGGGACGCCCTGCCAGAGCCCGCGCTACCGGCAGCGAGCTGGCCACCCGGCGGGACCTCGGTCTCGGTGGTGCTGTGCACCCTCGGTCGCGCCGAGACTCTCGCCACCGCCGTAGCCGCGGTATTGCACGGACAGATCCGTCCGGCCCGTGAGGTGATCGTCGTCGACAACGCCCCGGCTTCGGGCTGCACCGTGCGGGCGCTCGCGGAATTCGACGACCCGAGGCTGCGTATCGTCGCGGAGCCTCGGCGCGGGGTCTCCTGGGCCCGCAATACCGGGGTCGCCGCCGCCACATCGACCGTGGTCGCGTTCACCGATGATGATGTCGCGGCCGAACCGGACTGGCTGGCACGGTTGAGCGAGGTCTTCGACGCGGATACCCACGCCGAGATCGGGTGTGTGACCGGTTTGGTGGTGCCCGCCGATCTCGGGCTGGCCACGCACCGCTGGTTCGAACAGAGCAGTGGATTCGAACGCGGTTACGTCCCGATGGTGTGGGAACCCGCAGCGTCCGTGGACCTGCTGCGGCGGCTGCGGCGATACGAACCGTATGCGGTGGCCGGCCGGCGTGGCCCGGCGTTTCCCGTCGCGGGCAGCGAGTTCGGGTCGGGTAACAACATGGCGCTGCGGCGGGACTGGCTGCTGGCCGCAGGGGGGTTCGACACCGTGCTCGGCACCGGGAGCCCGGCGCGTGGCGGTGAGGATCTGGACATGTTCCGTCGGGTGATCCTCGACGGCAGGGCGCTGGTCTACCAGCCCGCGGCGATCGTGCGCCACTATCATCGCGCCACCGTCGCACAGTTGCGCAGGCAGATGTACGACTACGGCGTCGGTATGTGCGCAGGGGTGCTCCGCTACGCCACCAGCACATCAACCGGGTTCCGCGCCACACTGCGGGTGCTACCGGGTGGTATGCGCCTGTTGCTGGATCCGGCGTCGGAGAAGAACGCGGGCAAGACTGCCGATTACCCGCGCTCGCTCACCTGGATCGAGCTGGCCGGGTATGCCGCGGGACCGCTGCATCTGCTGCGCAGTCACCGGCGGGCGCACCGGACCCGGCTGGGGCGGGCATGACGGTGAGCGTGCACCCCGTGAGCAGGACCGCACTGCTCTCTCGGTCGCCCGCACTGCCTTGTGGGCTCGTCCTGGCGTGCGCCGGGATCGCCGGGGCGGCGACATTCGCGGCAGCCACCGACCTCGGTGGCGGTCTCGTGCGGATGGCGGTGGTGGTGGCGATGATGTCCAGCACACCGGGTATTCCGTTGGTGGCGTTGCTGCGGCTACCGAACCGGGCGATCGCGCTCATGCTCGGCATCAGCGCATCGTGGGCGACCTGGCTGTTGATCTCGCTGTGGCAGGTGACGGCAGGCTGGTGGGCGCCGGTGCCCTGCGCCGCCGCGGTCACGACCGTGTCGGTGGCCGCCGCCGCGTTCTCCGTGCGCACGGGTGCCGCGCCCGCGGCATCGGTTCCGCTCACCACCCGCCTGCGCCGGGCACGATACCGGTGGGACCGGCCTCGGGGTGTGGCCGCGGCACTGCTGTGCGGGGCCGTGACGCTCGGCTGGTGGGAGACGCGGGTGATCGATCTCGACGCCACGGGCGCCTACGGCTTGATCGGGGTCGTCACCTGGCGGTTGCCGCTCGCGTTGGGTGCGGTGGGTTCGGCCTTCGGGATCGCCGTCGGGCGCAGGCGGCTGGACCAGCCGGTCGCGTTCGCCGCGCTCGCGATACTGGTGTGCCTGCTCTATCAACTGGTCGCGATCAGCGACGGCAACCCGGTGGTCGGCACGGGGTTCGTGCATGTGGGGTTCATCGACTACATCGGCACCGCGCACCGGTTGCCGCCGAGCGTGGACGCACGGTTCAGCTGGTCGGGGTTCTTCGATGCCGCTGCGGTGCTGGTCGAGCTGACCGGGCTGGCCGATGCAGGCCCGCTGCTGCTGTGGGCGCCCGCCGTGCTGACCGCGTTCGTGGCGCTGCCGGTGTTCATCATCGCCAGGCTCATCACCGGCGGCACCAGGCTCGCTTGGGTGAGCATGGCGATCTATGTGTGCGGCAATTGGTTCCAGCAGGATTATTTCTCACCGCAGGCCATCGCGTTCGTCATGCATCTGAGTATCGTGGCGACCCTGCTGTGGTGGCTGCGGGCGGCGCCGTTTCCTCCGCTAGAGGGTGGTCTCGCCCACCGTGCCTCGACCATGCTGATCCGGCTGCCCGGCCTGCCGCCACATATCGGCAGGCGGCAAGCGCTGCTGCTGGAGTCGCTGCTGTTGTTCATCGCGACGGCGATGGTGGTCAGCCACCAGCTCACCCCGGTGCTCACGATCATCACCGTGACCCTGTTGGCGGTGGTTGGTTCGTTGCGGCAACGCTGCCTGCCCGTGGCGATCGGTATCGTGTTCGTCGTCTGGCTGAGTTACGGCGCACCGGATTACTGGACCGGTCACCTGCAGGTACTTCTCGGCGATTTCGGTAAGGTCACCGGCTCGCTGCAAACCGGGCTCGGTGATCGCTTCAGCGGCGCGCAGCAATACCAGCGTATGCAACTGGTGCGAATCGCCTGGAGTGGCGGGTTGGCTGTGCTGGCGGGCATCGGCTGGCTGTGCTATCGGCGCAACAGATCCGCGCTCGCGGTAGGTGTACTGCTGGTGGCCCCGTTCACCCTGATCATCGGCCAGAGTTACGGCGGTGAGATCGTGCTGCGCTGCTTCTTCTACGCGCTGCCGGTGATGGCGCCGCTGGCCGCGGTGTGCTTGTTCCGGCTCTACCGCTGGATTCTCGGCCATATCCGGGTCCTCGGCCGCTCGCCCGCGGCGCCGGTGTTGGTGCTCACTGCCGCGGTGTGGTCGGCCGCGATGCTCGGAATGACCACCCGCGGGCTCAACACCGCATTCGAACGCAACCCGGCCGATCTCGTCGGTGCCGCGCGCGCACTGCTGACCACAGTGCCCGACGGCACGACACTACTGCCGTCGGGCAGCGAAGGCGTACTCAAACTGGGGCGGCTCACCACCGTGGTGCGACCACAGAGCAGCACCTGCAATGCGTGGACCGTCGAATGTGTCGACGCCTTCGGCGCCGACTACATCCTGATCAGCACCAGCCAGCAGGCCGACCTGGAACTGCGAAGGGCGGCGCCACCCGGCTGGCTCTACGACTTCGCCGATCAACTGGTCGATCAGGGCCGCTATCAGATTGTCGAACGAACCCGGCACGCACTCGTGCTGGCACGCAAGGAACAGGGGTGATCGTCGATGTGGGATTTCGTCATCGGTCCGGGTGGGGCGGTGATGTTCGCTGTGGCGCTGGGTTTTCTGGTAGTGTCCACTTGCTTACGGGAGTGGGGGGTGTCCGTGCGGGGGAGTACTGATCGGCTGGCGACCTCGCGTCCGGTGATCCACGGCATCGTATTCGCCGCTATTGTCCTCGGCCTCAGCGCCACCGCGGTCCGGATGGGTGTGCTGACATGAACATGGCGGCGAGGGCGCGTATCCGGGGGCCGGTGGCCTGGTCGATCGCCGTCTCGGCCGGAGTATGCCTGCTGGTGCTCGCGATCACCGGCGGCGCGGGCGGGCACAGCAGCGCCGCCCTACCGTCCGGTATCGCGGCCCCACGCGGGGATCTGGACGGCTGGCGGCAGGTATTCGTCGACGACTTCACCGGCACGGATCTCGCCGAAACGGATTGGGGCCGGTACAGCGGTGTCCCTAGTGGCGACCCGGAAAGCTTCTGGCTGCCCTCACACACCATCGTGCGGGACGGCATGCTGGTGCTGCAGGGCTATCACGAATACGGCCGGATGGTGACCGGCGGTGTTGGTATGTGGCCGCACCCTCAGCAATACGGCAAATGGGAGGTCCGGGTTCGTGCCGACGCCAGCGACGAGGTCACCTATCACCTGTTGCTCTGGCCACAGAACGAAGTGTGGCCACCGGAGATCGATTTCGCCGAGAACTTCGGCGGGTCACGCGATTACCTCGACGCCTTTCTGCACTGGACCGACCGGGCAGGCAAGGCCGACAAATCCGAGCAGGTGCTCGACGGCGACTTCACCCAGTGGCACACCCTCGGTGTCGAATGGCTGCCTGGCGAAATCCGCTACACCATCGACGGCCGGGTATGGGGAACCGAGACCGGTACGCGGGTGCCGTCGGTGCCGATGTGGCTCGGCATCCAAGCGCAAGCGGACGGCTGCCGGAAGGCGCTGGCCGAGGGAGCCCCACCGTGCCCATGGGCAGGGACACCCGCGCTGACCGAAATCCAGATCGATTGGGTGAGTGTGTACGAACCGGTCACGATCGCGGAGCAAGGACGATGAGCGAAGCGCCCCGCACCAGCTGATATGCCCCTACACCGGCTGCACCCGCGAACCCAGTTCACCCGAATGACAATGGCTTTCGCCACAAAAGACTTTCCCGGTCTCCCGCTCCGAGTGGAATCGACCGCACCGATCCGGCAGTCTCACTGCCCGGAACTGTTCGCCGCGGGTGCGCCGGCCGCCCTGTCATTCGGCCACCGCCGAAATCCGGTGAACAGCAGCCGCCGCGGCCATCCCGCGGCAGCCGCACTGCCGGGCCCGCTGCACACCACACCGACCGAGACCACCCGCAGCCGGCCGATGATCTGCCACGCCGATGTCGGGATCGGCGATACGAAAATGGAAAAGGAAAGAATTGAAGACAGTCCTCTCGCATCTGGGCACCGGAAGACACGCCAAACTGGCGATCCTCGGGCTCGCCACCACCGTGGCGTGCACTCTCGGCGGTGGTATGGCGGCCGCGGCCGTCGACAGCACCGATATCGTGGTCGACGCCAAGCAGCGGACGATCAGCGCGATCCAAGCCGACACCGTCATCCGTGGAGTGCCGCCACTGGATCGCAATCCGTTGACCCGCCAATGGCTGTACGACGGCACAGCCGAATTCACCGTGACCGGCGACAAGGCCGAGGAGTTCACCGGGACCATCAAGATCGGCTACCTCCTCGGATACCCGGCGACCTTCGGCGGCAGGATCCGAGTCGGCTACACCAGCCCATCGCTCGATCTCGACATCGACTCCAGCGGCCTCGGACTCGGCCTCAGCATCAGCCTCGTTCCCACCGTGACCAGTGAAATCGAAGCCGGTTTCGGTCCCGGGGTACGGCAGGTGGAGGTCGCCAGCGGCAAAATCACCGGCACCGCCGGACATATCCAGATCGTGAACTTCCTCGGCACCGTCACCGGCATCATCGGCACAGCCACCGTACAACCGTATGTGACCGTGGTCAGCGATTCCGGTGACATAGTCACGACACTGGGCCGGGTCTGGGAGATCTGACCCGGCTCACCGCGGCGGTGCGCGATCAGCCGCACCGCCGCAGGATCTCCGCACCGATCCGGGTGGCCGCCCCCCGTAGCAGCGGCCCCTCCCGCACCACATCCATATGCCCGCCGTCGACCACGTAAGTCGGGACATCGCCAAGCACACGCCGCCATCCAGGCACATGATGGGCGGTATGTTCGGTGACCACCGCGAGCACCGGGCATTCCCTCGGCCGCATCCGATGCCGGTTCTGCACCCGTAACCCGATCTCGTAGAACACCTGCTGCTGTCTGCCGATCGGTCGCCGCACCACTCCCGCGGTGAGCATCGCACCATAGAGACCGGCGCGCTCGGCGAGCGTATGCCCGCCCGCACCGGCCGCGCCACCCGGTGCGTGCACCGGCTCACCGAGCCTGCGCGCGGTGGCCGCCGGTAGCGGCGCGTCCAACAGCACGACCAGGGCGATATCGGCGCCGTCGCCGCGCAGCCGGTGCGCGACCTCCAGTGCGGCAACCGCACCCATCGAATGCCCCAGCAGCACATAGGGTCCGTGTGGTTGCACCGATCGGATCGCCCGCGCGACATAACCGGTCAGCGACCGCATCCGGAAATGCGGCACCCCACGGTGTTCGAGTCCACGCTGACAGATGGCATGTACCGCCACCTGGGCGGGCAGATGATCAGCCAACGGCACGAACGACCACGAGCTGCCTCCTGACCCCGGCAGACAGAAGACGTTGATCTGCGGCGCACCGGGTTGCGGAGGCAGCCCCGCCGCCCGGCCGACACGTGTCACCGCCACCGAACCGGCCGTGAACTCGCGGCGACCGGCACTCTCCAGCCGGGCACCGAGTTCCGCGACAGTGGGTGCGGCGGCGAGGTCGGCGACGCTCAGCCGCAGCCCGAACCGTTGGGTCAGCAGCTCCCGCAACTCCACGATCTGCAGTGAGGTCCCGCCGAGCGCGGTGAACGTGTCGTGCGGGTCGATATCGTCGATACCGAGAATCTCCCGCCAAGCGTCCATGACGACGATGTCGGTAGCGTGACGTTGCCTGATGTTCATCGGTTCCTCAGAATCCTTGCGTACCAACGGGGGAAAAACAGCAGCAGGATCGCTGCCGCGACCGGGCGTATCCGGCCCGCACCTGCCAACGCGGCGAGGTCGGCGAACCGGATACGCCGCCGCGCGGCATACACCGCCTGCCGCGATCGCGGACCGGCCTCGGCCCGCATCGCCAGATGCGCGAGCGGAAACACCGCCTCACGCAACGTGAATTCGGCCGCTTCGGCGGTACCGACCACCGCACCGGCCGCCGTCATCCGCGACAGCGCCCTGGCAGGCAGTTCCAGTAGCTCGAACGACACCGGATCGAACGATCGCGAGGCCGACCGATCATGCCTGCGATAGCGGTAGGGCGCATCGGGCACCAACGCGACCGACCGCGCGCGCACCGCGAGCGCGACCATGGCCGCCATATCCTCATAACGACGGACCTCGTCCCACGGATCGGCAGGCAGCAGCGCACGACGGAACAGCTTCGTCGGCGCATAAGCACGTGCTGTGCCGTGCAACAACATGCGCCCGTACTCGATGCCGGAGACCACCGGGTACGGTGGCAGCGGCTCATCGATACCGATCATCGTCCCGGATTCATCGATGACGGTGGTACGGCAGACCGCGAAATCGTGTTCCCCCAGTGCCTCGAGCAGGATACGCAGCGCCTCCGGCGCGACAACGTCGTCGGCATCGACAAACCAGACCAGGGCAGCGGTCGCGGCGGCCAGTCCTCGATTGCGGGCCATGCCCGGCCCGCCACGGGAATCCGATTCGATCACCGTCACCGGTATTCCAGCGGCGGTGAGCGCTGCGGCGGCCAACCGGCCACTGCCATCGGTGGAACAGTCGTCGACGACGATCACCCGCTCCGGGCGCAGTGTGAGACGAGCCAGCGAGGCCACACAATCGAGTACATATTCGGCGGCATCGAACACCGGAATGATCACCTCGACACCGCAGGTGCGTACCGGGCCACCTGGTGTGGGCAGGTCATCTCGGGTTGGCATCGAGCACCTGCCGCAATCGCAATACTGTGGCCGTCGGATAGCGGGTGGTCTCCAAGCACGGCGCACGGCGCACGGCGTGCCGACCGGTGCCGGTGACCAACTGCAAGTCGGGCCGGTCCGCTGAGGCGGCGGTCATCCGCGGATTCCTCATGCCGGTACCCGCCCGGCGGCACCGATCTCGGTGAGCATCCGCCGGATCGGCTGCGCGACGGCCAGGATCATGACGAATTCCATCACCAGGTACGCGATACCGACCGCGGTGATACCGAACCTCGGCAACAGCAACCAGGTCAGGGTGAGCACCCCCGCCACCATCCCGATCTGGACGCACAGGGCATAACCCAGTGTGCGCCGCACCCGCACCAGACCACCGAACACATAACCCGGTACCGAGAGGATTTGCGCGCAGGCCATCGCCATCAGCAGCGGCCGCGCGTTCTCGGCATAATCCGCGCCGAGCAGTTCCAGCGCGATCGGCGCGACAACACCGAGCACGATAGTCGCCGCCGTCGCGACGAACAGCAGCAGCCGGGCCTGGCTACGCACCAACGCAGGCAGTTCCTCCGGACGTGCCGCCGCCCGCGCGACGAACGGACCACTGATGATCGACAGGACGAGTGTCGTTCCAGCGACCAATGTCCACGCCACACCGAAATAGGCGGCGTCGACAACACCGAGAATATGCACCACCAACAGCGGGATCGACACCGGCAGCACCGCGTTCACCAGCACGATGCCATAGAGGGAGACACACTCACCCACCAGCCTCGCCAAAGGCGGCACCGCGCAGGCGGTGCGGGCGAACAAACGATCGAGCCCACCACCGCCGGTCGCGATCACCACCTGCGCAACGACCACCGAGACCGCGGCGGGCACGGTCCAAGCGAACAGCACCGCGGTCGAACCGGTGTACCAGCACGCGAACACCACCAGAAGGATGAGTTTGCCCACCGCGTGGAAGACATTCTTGAGCGCCGCCCACCGGCCGCGCAGCAACCCGATGAGCACCGAATCCTGCAGTGCGAACGCACCGACGACGACCGTGCTGATCATGAATACCGCGATGTCCACCGAACTGCCGAACAGTTCATGGCGTGGGGCCACGGCCACATAGGCGGCGGCGAGCACAACGGCGACACCGGCGACAGCCAGATGCGTACGGAAGATCACCGGGCGGGCCACCGCACCCGCAATAGGCAGGAAACGCTCGAAAAACGGTCCCATGCTCAGATTGGACACAGCCCCGATCGTTGTCGCCGCCATGATCACAGTGCTGGACCGGCCCACTGCCTGCACCGGCAGCGTGCGCGCAGCGACGGCCCAGAACACCAGACCGAGCCCGCCGTTGACGACGGCCGCGATCATCAGCGCACCGGAGTCGGCGACAAAACGCCGCTCGGCACCGACCTCGCCGGAATCGATGTGGCTCACCAGGAATTCGCTCTCGAGCTGAGCGGCCGAAACCGCTGAATCGTGCGGCTGGTGGCAGGGGAGATGACCGGAATCGGCCGGGGCGCAGCGGCAGCCTAGCACGCCACCTCCGCACCACCACCCCAGTATCCGGCGGGATCAACCACGCCACGGCGCTGCGCGATACCCCCGCTGAGACGAAGGGAACATTGTGTGCGGCGCCGGGAACCGAACGGCCCCACTGTCCGACTACCTCCCACGACAGCAACGGCTGGTGGCATGCCGGTGATGTCGGCTCGAGTGAACATCGCGGTCTTCCGGGGCGCACAACCGTCGGATCGCACTGCTGGACAGAGGAAAAAGCACATGAGAATCGACACCCGAACCGGGGATCGTCGCGGCGTCGAGGTGCACGGATTCGACCCGGCCGACGCGGCCGCGGACGATCTGGCGACATTACGGCGGCACATCTATCACGACAAGATCGTGGTGCTCAAAGGGCAGTCACTCGATATCACCGAGTTCGTCGCGCTCGGTACGGAATTCGGCACCCCGGTGCCGTACTACGAACCGATGTATCACCACCCCGACAACGAACTCGTCTTCGTCTCCTCGAACCTGGACCGGGACACCGGACGGATCGGAGTACCCAAGACCGGCGCGTTCTGGCACAGCGACTACCAGTTCATGCCCGAACCATTCGCCGTCACCTTGTTCTACCCGCAGCGCCTCCCGACCGCGAGCCGAGGCACCTACTTCATCGATATGGCCGAGGCCTATCGACGATTGAGCCCGCGGCTACGTGACGCGATCACCGGCACGTACTGCAAGCACAGCGCCCGCCGCTACGTGAAGATCCGGCCCTCGGACGTCTTCCGCCCCTTGGGTGAACTCATCGCGGAGGTCGAACGCAAAACCCCCGCACAGCGATGGCCCACCGTGATGACCCACCCGGTGACCGGCGAACAGGTGCTGTATCTGTCGGAGGCGTTCACCTACGCGATCGAAGACGCGTCCGCGACACCGCTGCCGGAGACACTACTGACAGACCTGCTCACCGAATCCGGCCAGCTGGACGACCGATACGAGCACGAGAACATCTTCCTGCAATCCTACGAGCCCGGCGACCTGGTCCTATGGGACAACCGCACCCTCATCCACCGCGCCCTGCACAATCCGAGCAACGAAGCAACCGAATCGCTGCGCGTCACCGTGCTCGACGAATACCCGCTGACCCGGGAGGACGCCGCATGACCAGCAGCACAGCACCGGGAACCCGACCCGTATCCGAAAGCCCACCCGAAGACATCGCGTTACTCGAACGCGCCATGCGGCCTTACGCCCATAAAGACACCGTCTACCTGCACCGGGCCCGCGCCGAACACCGCGGCGAACACGTCGTCGGCGCCGGCGACTTCGCCATCGCGCAGTCCTGCTACATCGATGACACCGGCCACTTCAACGCGGTCGAATTCACCATCTCCTACAACCAGCTGTTCTACTACACCCTGGCCGCCGCGATCCGCGACCGGTTCATCCCCGAACTGGCGGACTGGTCGCTGGACGACTATTGGGTCCGCCAACTGCCCTCGGTACTCATCAGCAGATTCGACAGCCACTACCGCCGACCCATCGACCCGCACGCCTACCACGCGGAACTGACCATCGGCGCCGTCGAATTCCGGCATCGGTCCAGACCGCTGCTCGCGCTGCGCACCCACGTCGAGTTCACCGATACCGCCACCGGCAGCGCATCCGGTGACATCGAGATCGTGCTGGTGGACCCGCCACGCCCGGATAGCCGGGAGACAGGCCGGTGAACAACCTGCCGACACTGATACCCACCCTGCAGCGGCACGCTGCCACCCGCCCGGCACATCCGGCATTGCTCGAAGCGAACACCACAACGACCTACGCCGACCTCGCCGCCCGCGCGGCAGCAGTGGCACAGGCACTGTGTGATGCGGGTATCCGCGCCGACGACCGGATCGCCTACCTGGCCAAAGACACAGCGGCCGTCTTCGAGCTGCTCTACGGTTGCGCCACCATCGGCGCAGTCCTGGTTCCGATCAACTGGCGGCTGGCCCCCGGCGAAATCACCGATATCCTCCAGCACAGCCGCGCACGGCTCGTCGTCACCGACGATCCGGCGCGTATCGGATCCTCCTGCGATCTCGTGGTTCCGGTCACGGACTTCGAATCCTGGCGTACACCTACCGAACCCGCTGCGGTCGTCGCGGTCACCGCGACACCGGACACCCCGGTCGTGCAGATGTACACCAGCGGCACCACCGGCACCCCGAAAGGTGTGGTGCTGGCGCATCGCACCTTCTTCGCCGTCCGTAACATGCTGGACACCGCCGGACTCGACTGGATCGACTGGCACCCCACCGAGGTGAACCTGCTCGCACTACCCACCTTCCACATCGGTGGACTGTGGTGGGCGCTCCAAGGTCTGTGCGCCGGTGTGACCAATGTGGTGATCCCGGCCTTCACCGCGACCGCAGCGATCACCGCGATCCGGGAGAACAACGTCACCACAAGCTGTTTCGTACCGTCGATGCTGCTGATGCTGCTGTCCGAACCAGGGAAAGCAGCAGCGGACTTCGCCTCGCTGCGCAAGATCGTCTACGGCGGATCCCCGATCGGACCGGATCTGCTGACCCGCGCCGTCGACACCTTCGGCTGCGAATTCGCCCAGATCTACGGTCTGACCGAAACCGGGAACACCGCGATCTGCCTCCCACCCGCCGACCACGTGCCCGGGCAGCAGCGCCTGCACGCCGCGGGCACACCATACCCTGGCGTAGACATCGAAATCCGCCGCGTGGACGGAACACGCGCCACGACCGGGGAATCCGGCGAGGTGTTCCTACGCAGCCCGGCCCAGATGGTGGAGTACTTCGCCGACCCAGAGGCCACCGCCGCCACCCTGACCGACGGCTGGATCCGCACCGGTGACGCCGGATACCTCGACACCGACGGTTATCTGGTGCTGCGTGACCGGGTCAAAGACCTGATCATCGTCGCCGGAGAAAACGTCTACCCCGCCGAAGTGGAAAAAGCGATCACCGCGCATCCCGCGGTATACGACTGCGCGGTGATCGGCACACCCGACGACACCTGGGGTGAACGTGTGCACGCGTTCGTGGTCACCCACCCGGACACCGAGCTACGCACCCGAGACCTCGTACGCTTCCTGACCGGCAGACTCGCCGCGTTCAAAATACCGTCACGCTACGAGTTCCTCGACACCATCCCACGCAACCCCAGCGGCAAGATCCTGCGCCGCACACTGCGGGAACGATTCTGGGCGGATCGTGATCGGCGCGTCAACTGAGACGAACGCGCCTCCCCGGCCGAAACACGCACTGTGGCCTGCCATCGCACCGCCCGCCTCCAGCACCGCGATGGCAGTGTCCCCGCGGCTGTCGAGCCACCCGAGGAAGGAACCACTATGCGGCTGAGCCGACAACACGTGATCACCGATATCGCCGACGTGCTCTACGCCGACCCCACCGAACTACATCCCGACACCGACCTCACCGACCTCGGCCTCGACTCGATCAGACTCACCACCCTGGTGGAGCGCTGGCGCGCGGCAGGAACCAGGATCACCTTCGCCGACCTGGCCGAGGAACCGGTACTTGGATTGTGGCTCGAGCAGCTGACGGAGCACCGATGACCACCCCGATCGCCCTCACCGCCGCACAACGCGGCATCGTCGACGCCCAACGCCTGTGGCCCGACAGCCGAGCATTCCTCCTGGCCGAATACCTTGCGCTGCACGGCCCCGTCGATCCAACCGCACTGGCCGAAGCGATCCGCCGCATGATCACCGACGTCCAGGCACAACGAATCCGCCTGATACACACCGAACACGGTCCCCACCAAATCATCGGCCTCCCCGACGAGGTGCCCGTCACCGTCCACGACCTGACCCAGCTCGCCGATCCCCATGCCGAAGCGATGACGATCATGCGCGCCGACCTCGACACACCGTCCGACCCCCACCACGGTGTGACCACACACCACCGCATCCTGGTGCTCGACAACGAACAGGTGTACTGGTACCACCGCGCACACCACATCGCGTTGGACGGCTACGGTTTCGCACTGTGCGCCAGACGGGTGGCCGACCACTACCGTGCCGGCACCGGCGACACCGTCCCACCGCTCACCCACAGCCTGACCGATGTCATCGCCGACGACACGGCATACCACGGTTCCACCCGATGCGCCGAAGACGGAACACACTGGCGGACAACGCTGACCGGTCGCAGCGCACCCACCTTGACCGCGACACCCCACCCACCCACCATCGGCACCCACCGAACACGACGCCCCCTCACCTCCTGGCAACCCGCGCCCCGCACCCGCATCGACATCGCGGAGTCGATACTCGCGGCGGTAGCGATCTACCTCGCCCGCCGCACCGGAGAACGTGACGTAGCACTCGGCGTGCCCATGATGAACCGGATCGGCTCGCCCGCCGCGACCGTACCGTGCATGGTGCTCAATGCCATAGCCTTACCGGTCCGAGTCGACCCCGACGAGACCATCGCCGAACTCACCACACGCATCGGAGCCGAACTGCGCACCGCGCGGCGACACGCCCGCTACCGGCACGAACGATTACGCGCGGAACTCGGCCTGATCGGCGGCGGACGCAGCCTACTCGGCCCGATGGTCAACATCATGCCGTTCGACTACGACCTGGGGCTACCCGGCATCCAGGTGCGTGCACACAACCTGAGCGCCGGACCGGTCGAAGATCTGTCGATCAACCTCTACCTGCGGACCGGTACCGCCGAACTCGTCCTTGACGCCAACCCGCACTGCTACACCCCCCGAACACTCGACCAGCACGCCGACGCGCTCCACCGCACCATCACCGAAGCCGGGACCGACAGCACCCGCCTGGTCCGGGATATCGGCGTCACCTACCTGCCGATCCAAACCCCGGCGGATACACAGGTAGGTGACCCGATCACACGAATGCGCACCTGGGCGGACACCGACCCGCAAGCACCAGCGCTCCTCGACGACGACCACCTGCTGTCCCGAGCGGAACTACTCGCACTGGCAACCACACGCGCCGCCGAACTGATCGATCGCGGTGTCACCGCCACCGATATCGTCGCGATACTGCCCTGCGGCGACGGCGCCGATATCGTGTCCATCCTGGCGATCCAGCTCGCCGGTGCCGCGCATATCGCGCTGGACCCCACACTTCCGGTCGGCGACCTCCACACACTGGTCGACACGATCGCACCCACAGCGATAATCCACCCCCCACACCACGCCGCACTCGCCCGCGCGATAGCACCCGGCAGCACCGCCATGATCGCCGCCACCGCACCGAACCCAAAGCTCCTCGGCAACCACACACCCATAGCATCCCGACGCGGAGCCGGATACGCGGTACTCACCTCGGGGTCCACCGGAAAACCGAAAGCCGTCCGTGTGGGTGGCGCCGCACTCGCCGCTTTCGTCACCGACGCGATAGACCGCTACCAGTGGCAACCCGATGACCGCGTCATCCAGTTCGGACCACTACACGCCGACACCAGCATCGAGGAAATCTTCGTCACCCTGGCCGCTGGAGCATGTGTGGTCACCGCACGACCCGCCGACCGGCAAGCACCGGTCGCGCTACTCGCCCTGGCCCAGCGCACCCGAGCGACCGTGTTCGATCTACCGACCGCCGTATGGCACGAGCTCGCCCTCGCCGTCGACACCGACACCGCCCACCTGCCGACGACGGTTCGCCGGATCGTGATCGGGGGAGAAGAGGCATCACCGGAGCTGGTCGCGCGCTGGCTACAGCACGGCGGCCCGGTACTGCACAACAGTTACGGCCCGAGCGAAGCCGCGGTCGTCTGCGCGAGTACCGACATCGCATCGGCACACGATCCGGCAGCTCCCGTCCCGCTCGGCCCACTGTTCCCCCACGCGGGAGCGATACTCGCCGTCGACCACCTCGAACCCGCCGACCACGACCACGACGATCCGGTCGGATACCTCCACCTCTACGGCCCGATGCTGGCCGAAGGATACCTGCCCGCAACCGCCGGAACAGGATTCAGAACAACCCGGATCGCGGACCGGACAGTAAGGACCTTCGCGACCGGTGACCGAGTGCGCGTGCGCGCCGATGGAGTACTCGAATTCATCGAACGCGACGACGGGGTGATCAAAATCGGTGGGCAGCGCATCGGTCTCCGCGTGATCGAAGACCTCCTGCGCCGCGAACCAGGGGTGCGCGACGCACTGATCACACGGCGCGGCGAATTCGCCTTCGACGCACTGGTAACCGTGGACAGACCCCACACACCCGAATGGTTCGCGACCATGCGGCAACAGCTGGCAACACAGCTACCCGCAGCCTGGGTTCCAGCGCGGATCATCGCGGTAGACCGCATCCCACGCACCCGCAACCTCAAAGCCGACCGCACGGCACTCATCGCGACCGAAACCATCGCCCAACCCGACGTCGAACACATCCTGCGCGTCTTCCACGATATCCTCGGCCACGACGAACTCACCGCAGACGAAGACTTTTTCGCCGCAGGCGGAACCAGCATGCAGACCCTGGCCCTCGCCAACCGATTGACCCTGGCCACCGGACACACGGTAACCGTGGACGAGATACTCGCCCGGCCCAACGCCGCCGAACTCGCCGCCCACCTCCACCGACCGGACCGGACCGACACCGACCACCCGGGACACGAAAAAGAAATCACGGCGCTACGTGCCACTCTGTCATCCCTCACCCCATCCGCGCCCCCCGCCACGAACCGGATCCTGCTGACCGGCGCCACCGGCTTCTTCGGCGCATACCTACTGGCCGAACTACTGGCCGCCACCGACCATGACGTGACGGTCCTGGTCCGGGCGGAGTCCACCGAACACGCCGAGCATCGACTGCGCACCGCATCCGCGACGGAGTCCGCGGCACACCACCTCCGATCCGCCCTGGCATCCCACCGACTGTCCGTCGCCCTCGGGGACTGCGCCACAACGGAATTCGCGACCGAACTGGATACACGCACCGGAATCGGTCACATCGTGCACAGCGCGGCGGTGATCAGCGCGGTCCGCTCCTATCAGAGCCTGCGCAGCGTCAACGTCGCGGCCACTCACCACCTACTACGCATCGCACGCACCTGCGACGCGACACTGACACTCATCTCCACCGCCACCGCAGCCGGACCGCGGGGAACACTGGCCGATCCCGCGGCACTACCGACGGGATACGCACAAAGCAAATCCGTGGCCGAGCATCTACTGACGGTTGCCGCCGCAGAGTTCGGAATACCGACGACCATCGCACGAGTGGGACGAATCCTGCCCCATCCCGCCGATCCACGTGACCTGGACCACGATTTCCTGCACGAACTGGCCACCGCGGCCACCGCAATCGGATCTCTACCACACACCGAAGTGCGTGAACCGATGGTCCGCGCCGACATCGCCGCCAAGATCATCACCGCGGCGATAGGGACCGACCCGACACCCCGACCACGAGTACTCGATCTGCTCACCCCCGAGCCGGTCGCCCTCGCCGACGTACTACCTCACCTCACCGGCACCCGGATGCCGACCATCCCCTTGGATCACTGGCGCGACAGCATCGATACCTGCCAGAACCTCGCCCCGCCACTACGCGCCGCCGTCATACGATGGTGCGATATCCAGCTGGCCGGATTCGACCGAGACTGGGTATCCGACCACACCACACCGACACCTGACCTCTCCGCCACCGAGGCAGCCACACTTCTCCGGCGCGGGGGAGGGAACCACCGCACCGCACCGCAGGGAAACACAGCACCCGGCCGTCAACGGCACCCATGACGCGCCAACCAGCCCGTCCTACCGCACACCGACCAATCCCAACAGGACACGACGCACAACACCACCATCAGTGGGCATCCGGCTCCGCTGCCGTTACCGACAGATCATCCGGAACGAACGCCAAGATCTGATCGGTGAGATCGGGAACAACCGGCGCGGCACCCACCCGCACCCGCCGAGTCACATCGGTTGCCGCCGCATACCACCAGCGGCAACCCGAACACTGCGCAAGGTGTTCATCGAGCAGGCTCGACGGCACAGCCCCGGCTTCGCCATCGAGCCGGGCAGACAATGATTCCCGCGCTACCGAGCATTTCACAAGCCGATTCTCCCACCCCGAGAAGCCACGGCCGATGGCGGCACACAATACGCGACAGCGGGAACCAGCGCACGCCCTCATCCGACTACCTGGCAGTGCCGCATCCCGAGACCATCGACCAGACCATCGACTCCGACACCGCACCGACCCGAATCACCCTCACAGTCGGCGGTATGAGCTGCGCGGCCTGCGCCACCCGGATCGAACGACGGCTCAACAAAATGACCGGCGTGACCGCATCGGTCAACTACGCCACCGGCACCGCCACCATCGACGCCACCCCGCCGATCTCGGCCGAACACGTAGGCAACGAGATCACCGCAGCCGGCTACACCGCCGAGCCCGCGACCGAGGCACGCCCCGCGCTCGCAGGCACCGGAAACGATGACGGTGCGGTAGCGGATCTGCGGCGGCGACTGTTCGTCGCACTCATCGCGTTCTTCCCGCTGGCCGATCTATCAGTCATGTTCGCGATAATTCCCAGCACCCGCTTCCACGGATGGCAGCTCCTGCTCACCGTGCTCGCCGCGCCCGTCGTCTGCTGGTCCGCCGCGCCGTTCCATCGACGAGCCTTCACCAACGCCCGCCACGGCGGCGCGAGCATGGACACCCTCGTATCCGTGGGAGTGCTCGCCGCCACCCTGTGGTCACTACACACGATGTACCTGCGCCCCACCCGCACCGAAACCCCCACCGGGGTATGGGCGGCGATCTGGTCCAGCGACTCGATCTACCTGGAAGTGGCCGCCGGAATCACCGCGTTCGTCCTCGCGGGCCGCTACTTCGAAGCCAAAGCCAAACGCACCGCGGGCAGTGCATTGCGCGCGCTGGCAGAACTGGCCACCCACGAAGTCACAGTGCTGACCCGCGACGGCCGCGAAATCACCGTACCGACCACCGAACTCGGCCACGGTCAACGTTTCCTCGTCCGCCCCGGCGAAACAATCGCCGCCGACGGCATCGTGATCTCGGGAACATCCAGTATCGACACCAGCGCCATGACCGGCGAAGCGATACCCGTCGACATAGCGGCAGGCGCCGAGGTCCTCGGCGGAACAGTATCGCTGACCGGCCGAATCGTGGTCGAAACCACCGCCGTAGGCCCCGACACCATGCTGTCGGGCATGATCCGGCTCGTCGAACAGGCACAACAAGGCAAAGCTAGGATGCAGCGGATCGCCGACCGGATATCAGCAGTATTCGTACCCTTCGTCTTCGCGATCGCCGCACTCACCGGCGCGGTATGGCTGCTACTCGGAGGAGGAACCGACCGCGCCGGGGCAGCAGCCATCGCAGTCCTCGTCGTCGCCTGTCCCTGCGCGCTCGGGTTGGCCATCCCGACAGCATTGATGGTCGCATCCGGACGCGGTGCGCAACTGGGCATCTTCATCAAAGGCCATCAGGCACTCGAAGCCACCCGCGATATAGACGTAGTGGTATTCGACAAAACCGGCACACTCACCCACGGCAGGATGAGCATCGTCGACATCACCGTGCCGGACGGGATCGAAAAATCCGAAGTACTCCGCCTCGCAGGCGCAGTAGAGGCAGCCTCGGAACACGCCGTGGCCACAGCAATAGCAGAGCACGCACGCCGACACACCGAACTACCCACAGCCGAATCCTTCGAGGCACTGCCCGGTCTCGGCGCCAGAGGCATCGTACAAGGCAAACACGTACTCATCGGCCGACCGCAACTGATGTCCCAGCACGGACTCACCACCCCCACAGCACTGGAGAAAGCACACGACCACCACACCAGGTCCGGGCACACCGCCGTCTTCATCGCCGTCGACGGCGCTATTGTGGCCGTCATCGCGGTCGCCGACACCGTCAAGGAATCCGCAGCAGGCGCGATCGCACGACTCCACAGCCAAGGCCTACGCACCCTCATGCTGACCGGCGACAACCAGCACACGGCCCACGCGGTGGCCGAACAGATCGGCATCACCGAAACAGCCGCCGATCTACTGCCACAAGACAAGGTTTCGACAATCGCACAGTTGCGCGCACAAGGACACCGCGTAGTCATGGTCGGCGACGGCATCAACGACGCAGCAGCACTGACCACCGCCGACCTCGGGATGGCCATCGGCGCCGGAACAGACATCGCGATCGCCGCCGCGGACGTCATCCTGGTCCGCGCCGACCTGAACACCGTGCCCGACGCCATCGACCTCGCCCACGCCACCCTGCGCACCATCAAAGGCAACCTGGCATGGGCCTTCGGCTACAACGTCATCGCCATCCCGATCGCCGCACTCGGCTGGCTCAACCCACTCATCGCCGGAGCCACAATGGCCTTCTCGTCATTCTTCGTCGTCACCAACAGCCTGCGGCTACGCCGCGCGCGAACCCATCGCGGCTGACCCACCGCCACTCAACGGCGAGTGCGGGCCAACTCGACAAGCATCGCGTTGTACGCGTCGAGGTCGGAGTCACCGTATACCTCGTCTTTCCGATCGGTACGTACCGCCGTCCTGCGATCCTGCACGAACCACTGACTCAGCAACGCACCGACCACAATCAGTACCGGAACCTCACCGGCCACCCAGGCAATACCACCACCCGAATGCTGATCCGCCAACAGATCGATACCCCACGGCAACTGCAAAGCAGTGTAGAAACGTTCCCCGACCACCGTCGTCATCGACATAACCGAAACACCGAAGAACGCGTGGAACGGCATCACCGCGAACAACATGCCCAGCCTGCCCAGATGCGGCAACCGCCGCGGACCAGGATCGATACCGATGATCGCCCAATAGAACAAATAACCCACGATCAAGAAATGCACGTTCATCAAGACATGCCCCCAGTGATAGCGGATCAACGTCTCGAACACCGGCGTGAAATACAGGCCGTACAGCGAAACCACGAACACTGTCAGAGAGAACGCCGGATGCGCCGCCACCGCGACAGGCCGGGAATGCAACACCGCCAACACCCCTTCCCGAATTCCGGGAAGCCCACCACGCGACGCCGGGGGCACCACCCGCAACAACAGCGTGACCGGTGCACCGAGCACAAACAGCACCGGCACAACCATATTCAACGCCATATGCGTGATCATGTGAAAGCTGAACATCGCGTACCCGTACACACCGACCCCAGCGGACGTCATGACCAACATGCTGAGACAACCAGCCAGCCAAGACACAGTCCGCCACGGTGACCAAGTATCACCCCGCCGCCGCAACCGCAGCACCCCCACCACATACAGCACCACCCCCGCGACCGCCACACTGCCCAACACCACATCGAACCGCCAGAACGTCACCATACGCAGCACCGACGGCGGATCCACGATATCGAAACCGAGAAAGACCTGCTGCGCTGTGAACTGCCGGTCGGCGAACGCAGGCGCAGGCCGCACACCCGCACAACTGAGCACCGCGAGCATGACCAACGCCGCACCACCCGCCGCCGCGGACAACACCACAGCACGGCCCGCCCCGCGACCAGCCCGCCACATAAGCATCGACACGAGCACCATCAGCACCCCTGCCGCGACGACCATCCACCCATATCCACTGGTGAACACCCGCGACAACGGCAAAAGTATCGCGACAAGCACCATCCCACACACCGCCGCGACACCCAGACACAGCCACGTGACGAACCGTGCCCGGCGCACCATAGCCACCGTATGACCACCCCCGCGAACGAGATGGGCACTCACACACCACAACAATCCGACCGGAACCGAGATCACCATCTGCAAGATCAGCATCGCACCGGTCGCATAGTCGTGCCCCGGCCCCTCACCGGCATTCCCGACGACACCCGGCGGCAGCACACCGATCGCCGCGATCCACGCCAGCAACACCACCCCAGCCCAGGACAGAACGAACCGCGACGCCACCGCGACAACAGCGGCGAACACCGCGACAACGATCCACGCCTTCGGTTTCTCACTCGCCCCGACCAACGGTCCGAGCGCACCACTGCGCAGCACCTCCGCCGTGGTCCTACCGCCGATCTCGGCCGCGGTCACCGGTATCAACGCAAGCGCGGCCACCACCCACACCACACTCGCTCGCTCGGCCACCCGGATTCCCGCGTACCCATCCACCCCGATCCGCCCGCGCCCCTCGACCGCCGTACCGCACACCGAATAGACCAACGCACCCAGCGTGAAAGCTCCGGCCACCACGGCCACCACCCGCAGCCCGGTATACATCAACGCATGGATCAGCCCCGGATACGACGTGCCCGCGGCGGTATACGGAAACTCCTGAGCGGACCAGGCCGCCCCGACAACCACCAGCACCGCTACCAGCACCGAACCGAACCAGATCGTTCGAACTGTCACACTACGTCCCTTCCGACCATCCCGGCTCGCACTGTTCGCGCTGCCCCACCCCAGTTAGTCGGAAGAAACAGTCCCGCCGGTTCCGGCCGCTCGGTATGACGAGCGCTATAGCCGGAAAACCGAGCCGGACCAACGCCGGTGCCCAATCTCACCAGGCGATAACAGGAATCACCCGTTCTTCAAGACCGCCAACAAGGTCCTGGCCTGATGATCCGCGCCGAGTTGATTCGGATGAAACGGCACCGCAGGCCCCACCGGGTACTCGGAGAACGGGACCAAACCCTCCACCCATCGCACCCCCGCCGGCTGACAGGCATCATGCCCGACACTCGACGAATAGGTATCGACATACTCCACACCGGTATCCGCCGCCACCCGAGCCAACATCGCGTTCAGCTCGAGTAACTTACGCCCCAACCACGCCGAATCCACCGCAGAAATCGGAATTTCCGGATAACACCCCGTTCCGGTATCGATACCTTGGAAATAGTCCAGCAGCAGGATCCGCGCGCGCGGCGACCGCGCCTGGACACCACGGATCACCGCCGCGACCTTCGGCTCAGCCGCGGCGATATTCACCGACATCCGATCCACTCCACCGACCACGAACTTGTCCTGGCACGGCGATACCGCTGGATCGGGTGTCAAGCATCCCCGGATAGCGGAGGGGAATTCGGCATCATTGCCGCCGATTTCGAGAGTCACCAAATCGGTACCGGGGGAGAGCCGGTCGAACTGCGGCGCGTTCACCCCGAGCTCAGTGGCCTGCGGGGCCGTCATATGAACCGTTCTCGCCGCACCACAAGCCGCATCCAGGAACACCGGTATCGCCAGCGCCGCCGCCACCTGCTTGGCATAGTTGGCCCGGCTCTGCCCACACCCCAACGGCACGAACTCGGCCGTCGGCTGACTCAGGGTGGCATCCGCCGCCCACGAATCACCCAGGGCGACATACTCACCGAAGCCCGAGGACGGCATCGCAGTGGACATCGGCATACCGGAAAGAAAGGTACCGGCCATCACACAACTGACCAGTGCACGCGTTGCCCCTCGCATACTTCCTCCACATCGGATGTAGATCTGCGACAACCGTCTCAACCAGAAGGGGGACACGATCCCATCTGTCACAGTGACGTTTCAATATTTGCACACAACAGCAGTACGACCATGGAAAACCGAGAAAGGGAAACTCATGAAAGCTCACGGATATTCGCAATATTCGCAATCACAACCGGTCATCACGACACGCAAAAATCCTGCCATCCAGATCACGCACATCAGACGACGCACTCATCCACAGCAGCCCGCAGCCAGGCCGGTCTACCGGCATGTCCCGCAAGGGCGAACAGCGTCCACCCACATGTACTGCGATACACGCACACCAACCGCTTCCACACCACCCCGACATTTGCGCCGATAATCAACATTATGTCAAGTAGTTGCCTCGGGATGTACCCCACTGTCGCACGCCACGCCAGGATCCTCGGATGGACAACAGCCGATACCGATCCGACCGCCGCCCTAGCTCGGCGATGGTGATCGATCACCGGGCTTTCGCCAGATCAGCGCATACCGGAACATAGGCAGAAGCTTCCATCGCACACCAGGAAGCTCCTCTGCAGCGCACTTTCGAACCTCCGAATACGAATGAGATGGCGGCCAAACGGTCGGCGCAGTGTGCTCCCAGTAGCCTCTTCGCCACGACAGCCACTTCTGTTGGATAACTCCGAGCCCACCGACAGCGAACTCCCATGGACTCGTCGATCGCGCAAGGCCGACCACAACCAGAACACCACCCGGTGAGGTCAACTCCGCGAGACGCCGAAGCGTGGACGCCAAATCCCGCAGGTGATGCACAGTTGCCACTGACGCGACGACGTCGAATGTCCGTTCGAAGGGGTAGGCCATCACGTCCCCGAGAATCCATTCGACGTCGTCGCACTCCTGGCGTGCCACATCCAGAACCTCGGCATCCACGTCGATCGCAACGACCTCCGGAATCTCGGCACACAGATCAGCGGCCAATAGCCCGTTCCCCGTGCCCACATCGAGCGCAGAGCGGGCGTGGCCGGGCACCGCGTCGAGTACGATCCGGTGATAATGGATGTTGTGATTCCAGCGCTCTCCTCCCACACCGCGAGGGTAACCGCTTCGCGGCCTGCTTGATAGGAATCTGCCGTCAATACCGGAGTTTTCGGTCCGGGAAGAACACATTCGGGAAGGTACCGGAGAGCTTGCCTGCCGCCCGGCGCGACTCCGTATCCAATATGTCGAACTCCTGCAGCAACCGCACGCCGTCGAGCGCCGTCTGGCGATGGACAGCCAGTGCGTCGCGAAAGCTCATTCAGACACTCGCATCCTGGACGTCCACACCTCGCTATGAGTGCAACTGACCTGGAATCTACTGCAGGGGTACGACATCGTCATGCGCTCACATCAGAGTCAGCCAATAATCCTGAAATCGCAAGAACACCAACAGGGTCACCACGGCGTAGAAGATCGCCAGTATGGTCCAACGCCACTGCGCCACCATAGCGATCACCGGATGCGAGCTGCGCAACTGTCCGGTGATCAGCGCCAGCAACGCTGGTGTGACTGCCCATACCACCATGCAATAGGGACACAGCGCATTGATCCGATACAGCGCCTGAAAGATCAACCAGCAGATGAATCCTACGCCGGACGCGGCACCGAGCCACAGGCCACGCCAGACCCACCGGGGCAGCTCCGCACCCGCCACAGCTTGCATACCGAAGGTGACCACCACGGAGAACCCGACCACCCCGATGATCGGATTCGGGAACCCGAGCACAGCCGCTTGTTCGCTCGCCGTAATAGTGCCGCAGGACACGACCGGGTTGAGACTGCATGACGGGGTATACCCGGGTTCGGTGAGTTGCTTGAACTTCTCGATGGTCAAGGTGAGTGACGCGAACCATCCGATCAGACCACCACCGAGCAACAACCAGGCCGGCACGCTCAACACCCGCCGCACCGATCGACTGCTGATCACCGATCGACTGCTGATATCGCTGTCTACTTTCACCATTCGGACCAACTCACGTGATTCCGGACCCTTCTCTGCGCTCGCGGCGATATCCGCACGATGCATGGCACCATCCGGAGAACAGAGCCAGTAGGGCAGAAAGTCCTGCGCACCGTTGACATTCGGCATTCGAGCCGTGCGTATGCCCATACACGTTCCGGCACCACATAACGGCATTCGCTTACCAGCCGGTAGCTGAACTAATGTTCGACCGATGCTCGGACACTCACATGCGACCAGCGGCGCACTGGCCTGGTCGGCGGCAGCGGCGATGCTGCCGGTCAGCGTACTGACCTATCCCACTCTCCACGACGCAATGGGACAACTCGGTACCGCCGATCTATTGCTGGGTGTATTCCTCACCGCGGGAGCCGCGTTGCTGCCCGATGCGGACCATCCGAACGGAACACTCGCACACACACTCGGCCCGATCACCCATTACGCCTGCAAGTTCATCTCATGGATTTCCGGCGGTCACCGCAACGCTACCCACTCGCTCCTCTTCGTCGTAGCTGTCTTCGCAGGCACCTGGGCCGGTGAGCAATGGCTCGGCCGCTGGTTCACCCTTGGGCTGGTCTTCTTCCTGCTGGCTTTGGCCGTGCGCGCATTACATCTGTGCCCTTCCGGTAACAGCTTCAAGGCATGGGGACCTATTGTGGTGCTGGCCACCGTCGGTACATTCGCCATGGATCATTGGATCGCCGACAAACCGGCCTGGTTACCGTTCGCAGTAGGTATCGGCGCATTGGCGCATCTGCTCGGTGACTGCCTGACCGATCGCGGTTGCCCATTGTTCTGGCCCCTCGGTGTCCGGATCAGTTTCCCGATCATCACTCGTACCGGGAACAAGGTCGAAACCTGGATCGTGTCACCATTGTTCACCCTCGGTGCCCTCGCCTTTCTCTGGCACACCATCACATACCAATCCTGATACCGTGCCGTCGTCAGTGGCCCGCGGCGTGCACCCTAGTGATCGCCTCGCCGCGGCCGCTGCCACCAGAACTGCGCCACTCCCCTCCCCTGACTGTCAACAGGAACGTCCATACGGCCAATGACCCGCCATAGCCTGTTCGATCAGCTGGATCTGTTCGGTGATACGGGAACGTTCGAGGGGATGGAGATCCTGGGCGGCGGCAACGGAACGCAGCCGAGCCAGTGCGGCAGCGACGGGTTGCTGCCGCGTTGAGGCACAGGCCCAGGCGAGTTCACGCAGCAATATCGCGATGCGGATCAGGACAGCAGGCTCGGTGGCGCCGTAACGGAGGGGCTGGTCCACCACCAAATCCAAGAGTTCTTGCAGATCCGGGCGGCGCAGCTCGACGATGGTCCGATGCTGATCATCACATAACAACCGGGAGCCGGGGTCGCGCCGTGCCAGCTCGCACAGCAGCGCCGAAGAGTACGACAAAGCATGAACAGCGGTGGTCGGATCATTGATCGCGGGTGAAAGCGCTCTGACTGCGACATCAGTGAGTTGCCGAAGCCCGAAGGCAATATCTTGTAGATCGGTGCGTTCCGGGCCGATCACAACCGCTCGAGCAACACTGTCGAGCAGGCGTGTTCGCACCTCGGCAGAGAACGGTTCGCCCGTGCGTGTCCACGCGGCTCCCATAGGGGTGCCTGCGATCAGGGAGCTTCCTGGATAACGGTCGATGAGCACGACAGCGTCGGCTTCCACAGCGGCCCGCAGGAGGGCCGACTCGTTCACCGAGGAGAGAAAGCCGGAGGTGTCTGCGGGTAATGCCACCGCGCCGGCCGGGGGTGCGGGCAGTGCGCCACGACAGTTCCCGGCAGCAGTATCCTCGGTCGGCAGGAGCTGACGGATGGTGTGGTCGGCAGCAGCGTGCACGCTGCGCATCATCGCCTCGACCCGGATCTCCCGCGCCAAATGGGACAAGAACAGCACGAGGGCAAGCACACTGGCCAAAGTAAGCAGAAAAGCCAGGGTGACCGAGACCTGCGGGACGAACATGGCCTGCTCATCTGTACCGTTGCGGATGGTACGCAATACGGTCAGAGCGTAAGTGAATGTTCCCAGGAAGAACGCCAGAGTGGTCTGGACGTATCGATCCGAAGTAAAGGTCCGCAGCAGCCGCGGGGAGAATTGGCTGCTCGCCAACTGCAATGTCAGTACGGTGAGCGAGAAGGTCAGTGCCGTCACAGTGATCAGGGATCCCGCGATCACCTCCAGCATCGTGCGCGCGGCGTCGGCACTGCCACTGAACAGATAGTCGGCCAACCCAGGCGGGATACTCTGCTGAATGTGCTCATCCAGCCGAGGTAGTCCCGCACCAGCGGCAATGGCGAGTGCGATGCCCAGCGTAGGCAGCGGCCACAACTGTGCCCGGAACATCTCGCGCAGTTGTGGAATGGGCCGCGAACCCGGCCGGTGTTCGGCGCTCATCGCGTCCTCCTTGATCGAACCTACGCCATTCGGTGTAGAGCACAGTCCGGCTCTGCCCGAATGGGTGCCGCTGACAGAACAGTTCGGCATGCGGGGCATACCACCGGCGGTCTACGGACAAACCAGCATGCTCTGGCGATCTCCGTCTTTCACCAGAGATCGCCCCTCCCCTTCTTTGCTGCTGTTGAAGTATGGCTGTTTTTGTATGTTCCGGATGTGGTATCGATTATTGAGATACATAGTTAGATGCGAATATCTACATAACACAATATTTTTTTATACAGTGGCTCCACGGCGGCTCCATACAGCGTTCGTGCGGTACGTGAACATCAGCGGCTGTTCGCTGCGCCCTTCCGCCCCTTGGGGCGTGTCCATCGAACGAAGACGCTCCCCCGTACTTGTTCGGCAGGCACGACCACAATGCCTGCCCCCTCTCTCCCCTGCCATCGAAGATTCGGGGCGCCCTCCCCTGCCAGGATGCCTTCGCGCCGCGGTTTCGACGTCAGAAGAGGTCTTCGGGATCGGCGTCGGCTTCGACACGAATGTCGGCGATGAACTGGGATACCACGTCGTCCGCATCGATGTGGGCGGAGTAGAGAAGCAGGCAACCGCGAATGCCGTCGAGAAGATCTTCCAAAAGGTCGAGTGCAGGTCGCGCGGGGTCGAGGCGGCTGATACGGAATCCGGTGAGCATCGTCTGACGGGTGTCGGCATCCACACCGAAGCGATGTGCCTGCGCCTCGATTTCGGCGACCCGAGCGACGAAGTCCCATGGCGCGGAGATACGACCTTCACCTACCGCCATGGCCTCGGCGATCAAGTCGAGAACCACCTCGGTCGGGGTATCGCCTGCCGCCAGTCGTTCCAGTACGAGAGTCGGAGTTTCGACGTGAAGCGACTCGACACCCTCGGCCTCGGCCACGACATCGGTGGTCGGCACCTCCGCGGCCTCGCCGGCGACTTCCGCCGCGGCGTACAACCAATGGGCAGCGGCAACAGACGCGGACGCGGGATCGATCTCGGTGAACAGTTCGATGGCGCCGAGCGGATCCGCGCGCAGTAGCGCATCAGCGGCATGGACTTGGGCCGGGGACACATCGGGACGCGATAATTCGACAGCCTGCCTGGCACGACCGGAGAGATCGCCGCGTTCGGCGGATTCGATGGCTCCTTGCTCGGCCCGTACTTCGGCGACAATGGCGTCGCACAACGCGCTGTCGCCGATAGCGTGCAGCACACGTCCGATACGGTGTGCGGATTCGACGACGCCGCTATAGGAGACGAGCAGTCCTTCTTCGGTAGGCAGATGGGGATTACACAGCCCCGCTTCGACTTCTTCGAAGTTCCCGCGTTCTTCGGCGCGCCGCCATGCTTCGCTCTCCGGGACGCCGGGGTCACCCGCGGCACTGGCCGGATGGGTGTAGGTACGCCACTGGAACCGCGACAGAGTAGTCAGATTCGATGCCAGGTCGGTTGCCTGATCCGTGGTCGCCGACGAGGGTAATGGCGCAACCAGGTGGGCGAGATCACCCCGCCCGGTCGCCCAGATGGCGATGAGGGCGGCACGGTCGGCGTCGAATGCGTATCGAGTCACCCAGCAAGTCTGGTCGATCCGCGGCGGATATGCGTGATCAATCGGTTCGTCCGGGTGGCGCGATCGGGATTTCGCAGACTCCCCTCCCCTAGGACTGCCCGGCCTGTCGTTCTCCACCGGCAGGCTCTACCGCTCGGGACATCCGCGCCACCCCGGTATCGAGATCGATATCGAACCGAGGGGTGTGCACCTGCCCTTCGCCGTCCTGATCGCCTTCGTGCATAAGCTTCTTGCCAGGAAAGAGTTCCCCGATGACGCCCACGTGTCCACGATACGCTCAGGCAGCGTCCGGCGAGGCGGCGATGTCGCTCTGGTCGAGATGGGGGCGGTCCGGGCGGCCCGTAGACCCACCAACCGCGGCGCGCTCCTGGCAGTACCGGGGTCGGGTTACCACACTGTGCTGCCGCGCCGGTGGCATCGCACAGCGGTACGACATCGCGCAGCGGTACATCGATGCGGCACCGCCGATGCGCTGTATCCGAACATCGAGTAGCACGGTGCGCGCAGTGCCACCGGAGCTGTCCGCGCGGCAGTGGATCCGCGTATTGACGGTGCCGGATACAGGTGATTAATTGAATAATGTGAGGAATGTGGCGGCAGTCACCTATGACGTATCGGGAATCGGCACGAGGCACCGCCTCCTGTCCGTACACAACGGGGTGACATTCTTTCGCCGCTCTCCGAAGCCGATGAGCTGCAGAGGAAGTCGGCAATGATCGTCGGCGGCGCTATCTTTCAGCTGTGCTGGGTAGTACGTGATATCGCCGTGGCGCAGCAGGCGTTCACCGAGCAGTACGGGGTGGCGGACTGGTTCAGTATCCCCGATGTGCATTTCGGTACCGAATCCGCTGAATTACGTGGTGTGCCGACCGATTACACGATCAGTGTGGCGCTGGGTTACGCCGGTGGGCAGCAATTGGAGCTGATCGAGCCGCGGGATGGGGTGAGCTTGTACTCCGAGCAGCTCGAACGCATCGGCCCCGGGCTGCATCACGCTGCCTGGGTACCCGACGACTACGACGCCGCGCTCACCGAAGCCTGTGCCGCGGGCATCGAGATCGTCGCGCGCGGCAGATTCGATGACATCGGGATGGAGTTCGCCTACCTCGATGGCGGGTCGATCGGCTCCTACATCGAGTTGATGCGATTGTCAGAAGAGATGAAGGCGATGTTCGACCACCTGATTCCGGCAGGTTTCACCAACCCATGGCAGTAGGTGGCGCTATCGTCAGGACCCGTGCGGCGCATTCGATGCGCCGGGAAGGCGATCGACATGCGATTCACCTACGCCGAGACGATGACCGATCCTTCGTTCTACCTTCCGCTCGCCCAGGCCGCCGAGCAGGCGGGATATACCGCTATGGCGGTCGCCGACAGCGTGGCGTATCCGAAGAACTCCGATGCGAAGTATCCCTATACCCCGGATGGGAGCCGGGAGTTCCTCGAGGACAAGCCGTTTATCGAGACTTTCGTGCTCAGTGCCGCGATGGCCGCGGTGACCAGCACGCTGCGGTTCACGCCGTTCGTGTTGAAATTGCCGATCCGGCCGCCGGTCCTGGTAGCCAAGCAGGCGGCGTCGGTGGCCGCGCTCAGTGGTAATCGGCTCGGACTCGGGGTCGGAATCAGTCCGTGGCCGGACGATTTCGAGATCATGGGGGTGCCGTTCGACAAACGTGGTGCGCGGATGGACGAGTGTATCGATATTGTGCGCGGCCTCATGAACGGCGGGTACTTCGAATATCACGGGAAGTTCTACGATATTCCGCCGATCAAGATCAGCCCGGTGCCGACCGAACCGGTACCGATCCTCATCGGCGGGCACAGTAAACCCGCGCTGCGCCGGGCCGCGCAGCGTGGCGACGGATGGATGCACGCAGGCGGCGACGGCGCCGAACTGGACAGGTTGCTGGCCGAGTTGAAGGTCTTGCGCGCGGAGTACGGCACCAGGAAGGACTTCGAGGTCCATGTCATTTCACTGGATGGCTTCACCACCGACGGCGTCAAGCGTCTAGAGGACAAGGGGGTCACCGATGTGATCGTCGGGTTCCGGGTGCCGTACACCACCGAGCAGGATACCGAGCCACTCGAGACGAAGATCGCTCATCTGTCCCGCTTCGCGGAGGAGGTCATCGCGAAGGTCGACCGGTGAGCTGCTCTGCGAAGTTCCCTCATGTCAGGCCGGAGAAACCGCACTCCGACCTGACGCCGCGGTCGATTCAGGCCATCTCGGGTACCCGCAGGTGTGCGAATGCCAGATCGAATTCCCCGACCTCGAGCACATTTATGCTCAGCCGCTGGGTCGCCGCGGCCCTGGTCCGAATCGCCGGTTCCCGGCTGGCCTCGAGAGCTTCCTCATTCGCCCAGACGATCGCGGTCACGGCACGGCCGGTTGCCCGGTCGACGAACAGACTCGCACTGCGGAATCCGTCGAGCCGCTCGGTCTGCGGCAGCGCTTCGTTTTTGAATGTATCGATCAGCCGGTCGAGCCGGTCCGGATCGACTTGTACCCAGGTGCACCGGGCGCGGCAGTTCTCGCCGGCCGGGTGGCCGCGGTGCATGAGCGCTATCTCCCATTCCTCGACTCGGTCCAGCCTGCCATCGAAGGTACGGGCCAGTCTCTCGCGTATCGACTGGACTCGATCGCTGCTGGCATGGAGTGCCGTCTCGGATTCCCACGCGGTCGTGGCGATACAGCGTCCGGTCGACCGGTCGACCAGCATGGACAAACCCACCCAACCCTCGAACTCCGACAGATTCGGCATCCCTTCATCGCGGAGGTAGGTGACCCCCTTGTCGATAGCCGAAGGTTGGGCGACAAATGTGCTGGAACGTGCGTACACGGGGCACCTCCTGCCCTGATCAGGGTGGCACCCCGGTGGCGCCACCGGACATACTCACCTTCCTCCAGGGTTCGGATGTGCGCAATGCCACCGAGGTGGTGGCCGGCCGGTTGCCTGCTCCCCTACCGCTGCGCTGTCGCGTATGGAGTGATCAGTGGGTGTCCGTGCTACCGGGCAATAGCTCGAAACGTCCCGGCATCGGAGAAAAGAGATTCCGGCAGCAGACGAGGCGCGAACACCGCGGTGGCGGTAGCCGTCACCGCGCAGGTGGTCGCGATCGCCCACCCGACGGGATCCAACGGCAGACAACCGAAGTAGGTGCACAGCCCCGGTGTCATCACCACCGCACCGAGTACCGTGCCGCTTGCCGCGATGGTGAGCCAGACCAAGGGGCTACGGTAGCCGGAAACCAGGGTCTGCCCGAGTTGGGTACCGATGAGAGCGACCAATCCGATGGTGGCGGCACGCCGCTGCGTACCGGTGTACCGGCCGAGGGTCCAGGCGATCGATGCGCTGGTGGCGGTGACGACGCCACGGACGGCGAGGGCGCGTAACAGATCCGTCCCCAGCCGTGCGGGGGGTAGTTCGGCGAGGCGTTCGGCTGCCAGCTGTGCCTGGGTATGCGGGTCGTCGGAATCCGATGGATCCGCGGTGTCCCTGGTGCGAGACAGGGCCAACGCCATGGCGGGGAACATATCGGTCAGCATGTTCACCAGTAGGAATTGCCGGGTGCCCAGAGGGGCGTGGCCGCTGACGGCGGTGCCGTACAGGGTGAAGACCACTTCACCGGCGTTACCGCCGACCAGTACACCGACCGCGTCGGTGACCCGCTGCCACATGCCACGGCCTTCGACAAGGGCGTGCAGTAGCGCCAGTGGGTCGGGATGGGTGAGTACTAGATCGGCGGCGTTGCGGGCAGCTATGGAGCCCTGTGCCGCCAGGCCGATTCCGACGTCGGCCGTGCGGATCGCGGCAGCGTCGTTGCCGCCGTCGCCGGTCATCCCGACGACATGGCCCGCGCGGCGAAGTGCGGCGATGATGCGCACCTTTTGTTCGGGGTCGACGCGAGCGAAGACTGTGCTGTGTTCGATCAATGCGGCCCGTGCGGTCTCGTCCAAACCATCCAGATCCGCGCCGGTGACCACTGTGCCCGCCGCGATACCGAGTTGTCCGGCCACGGCTGCCGCGGTGACGGGATGGTCGCCGGTGATCATCCTGACGCTGATGTCGTTACGGCGCAATGCGGTGATGAGCGGGAGAGTTTGCGGGCGTGGGGTGTCGGCCAGTCCGAGGAAGCCGAGCAGGGTGAGCTCTCCGACGTACGCCTCGACGTCGTCCGGCGCGGTGCGCAGGTCGCGGTGCGCTACCACCAGCACGCGCAGCCCCTGTTCCGCGAGTTCGCGGATCGCGTGTTCCGCGCGCTCCCTGGTGTGTTCGTCGAACGGGAGGCTGCCTGTCTCACCGCTGCGTACTGTGCTGCAGCGTGGCAGGACGACCTCGGGGGCTCCCTTCACGATCAGACGTAGTTTGCGGGTGGTGTGACCCAGGGTGGCGGCGTAGCCGCGGTTGGACTCGAACGGGATCTCGTCGATGTGGTCCCAGCGGCGGGTATCGTCTCCGAGCACCTCTTCGGCTGCCTCCAACACCGCGCGGTCGGTGGCGTGCACGATCGGTCCTTCCGCAGGATCGGGGCAGGCGCGGGCTGCCGCGCGGAGCAATGTGCGAGCACCGCCGGAGTTCGTATGCGGGTGCCACTGCTGTTCGAGGTCCGCGAGGGTGGTCAGGCGCAGGCGTCCTTCGGTGAGGGTCCCGGTTTTATCGAAGCACAGGGTGTCTATCCGGCCGAGGGCCTCGACGGTCCGGCTGGCTCGGACCAGGACGCCGTAGCGGGAGAGTCTGCGGGCGGCTGCGAGCTGAGCGACCGTTGCCACCAGGGGCAACCCCTCCGGTACCGCGGCGACTGCCACTGCGACACCATCGGCGATGGCGGCTCGCAGCGGTCCGCCACGCAGTATCCCTAATCCGGTCACGATCCCGCCACCGGTCAAGGTCAGTGGCAGAGCGCGGTCGGTCAGCCTGCGCATTTGCGCTTGTACGCCGGCTTTTTCCGGTGGAATGGCGCCTGCGGTGGCCCGACCGGTCTGGGTGTCGGCTCCTGTTGCCACGACGATCACCCGACCGGTCCCGTTGACGACGGTACTGCCTTCGAAGATCATGCAGGCGCGGTCGCCTACTGCTGCGCCCGGGGTCGCGGTGACCTGTTTTTCGACGGTCACCGATTCACCGGTGAGCCCGGATTCGTCCATTTCCAGATCGTCTGCGCGCAACAGTCGCGCATCGGCTGGGGCGACATCGCCTGCCCGCAGTGTGATCACGTCACCGAGGATGAGCAGGTTCGCGGACACTCGGTGTTCATCGGGTTCGTCCGCGTCGAGTTGGGCGCGGCCGATCAGTCTGCCGGTGAGTTTTTCCCGCTCGAACAACTGGTGCAACGCGTTTTCGGCTCGTTGCCGCTGCCAGGCGGAGACCAGCGCGTTGACCGCGAGTACCGACGACAACAGCACCGCGTCGAATGGTGCGCCGAGGATGGCGGTGGCGACTGCGCCGACCCCGAGTACCGGCGTGAGCGGATCGACCAGCTCACGACGAAGTTGCCGTGCGAACGATGCCACAGATCTGACTGTGGCTGGCCCCGGTATTCTGGTCTGCCGATTCGGTCCGGCACGGTCTGCCACCGGGATCGGTTCGGGTAGCCTGCGCAGGACCTCGCCTGGTTCGAGGGCATGCCACGGCAGTAGTGGGGACAGGGTGGCCGGTGGCTCGGCCCTGACTGCGCGCCACCCGCTGTAGGCGCCGGTGAGCAGTCCGGTGAGGTGTGCGGCGGTGCCCGGTGCCGCCTTGGTCTGCCGGTCGGGGGCGACAGCGAGCAGCAGACCACCCAAGGCCGCCGCCGATAGTGCCAGCGAACGGCCGCGCTCACTCACCTGCCGGGCAGGCGCGACAGCGGCCAGGATCCGGTGTGCCTGGGCCAGGTCGCGGCAGACCACGTCGGCGGACCATGGCAGTGTCTGCACACCGGTTTCCCGGCCGGTGAGCCCGATGGCCACATCCGCCGACGCCAATGCCTTGTGTGCGCACGGACTCAGCAGAGCGACCACATGACCGTCTTGTTGTAAGTCGCGTACCAGTTTGCGTAATGAGCGGGCCGGGTCGATGAAGTCGTCGGACATCGACCGCAACTCGGCGGCGTCGGTGCCTGCTACAAGGATCACGCGCAGACCTGCGGTGCGTGCCCGGCTGAGTATTGTGGGTGCGCGGCGGTCGAGTTCACGTCCGATCAGTACCCGTCCCACCGCTGTGCCGTTGTTCTGGAGTTCTCGCCATACCGGTCGACGGGCCACACCGCGATCGGGTTTCCCTGTCCCCGGATGTACCAGCCGTTGCCTGCCTGCACGTGGTGGAAGCTGCTCGGTGAAATCGGCTGGGCGCAGGTCGGCACAGCACGGGTCGTCATCGAGGTTTTCGTCATCGCTCCTGGTCCACAGCACCCGCTGGCTCGCGCTCCAGACCTCGGCGACCGACCACCCTTGGTCGATCGCTTCGGCGGCGAGCACCACCCGGCGCGTGGTCAGCAATGTCTCGCCATCGATCACCAGCGCGGACAACCGATCCAGCCTGCGCCAGACCCGGGGGCGCAGTGTCAGTACCCCCGCCCGGCTCAACAGCGTCGAGACCACGGCGCTATAGGCTTCACGACAGGCGCGTGCTGCCTTCGGTGCACCGAGTTCCACCGCATCGGCCGCGTCGAGCAGACCACGGCCACCGAGGACCGCGGTGGCGGCACCGGCGAGCGCACCCGTGGCTGTTTCGTCGGCGACTCGTTCGATCGGCCCCTGGGGCATATCGACGATACGGGGGGTCGGCACCGGTGGTTCGAGGCTATCGGCGAGATGGAGGGTTGCCTCGTCCTCCCAGTACCGCCACTGCGTATATCTGGTCAGTGCCTCGGTCAGGACGAGACTCCGGTGCGCGATATCGACCAGTACATTCGCTGTCGCCTCCGCGGCGCGGTTGCCGAGCGCGTTGCCGAAGGCAGTGGCGGTACTGAGTAACAGATCTGCCCGCTGCGGACCGAGCCGCTGTTCGAGCATTTCGCGTACCCGGGGCTGGGTATCGGCGAACACGGCGACCGCGCGGACTACCTTGGCGGGCCCGCGCAGCGGCAACACGGCTGCTGTGGTCGACAGCCCGATCGCACATATATCGACTGCGATCTGGATACCGGCCCGCAGCACTGGTTCCGGGTCGGCGGGATGTTCGTCACCCCGGCGGTAGCTCTGCTCGTGAATGGGGGTGGCGGCCTCGGTCGGCTCGATGCCTGCGATGAAGTCCGGTAGTTCGGTTGCGCTGCGCGCGAGCACGGTAAGGACACGGTAAGGCACCTCGTACACTCGCCATCGGCGCGGGAGGGGCTGGGTATTGCCTGGCCGCCGCGGTGGGTGCGCGGTAGACAGGCTGTCACCGGAACCAGGGCCGCGCATTTCGGTGACGGCACGGTCGTCGTGCTGCGCATCCCGGTGCCGAGATGGCAACGGCCGCGCAGTGAGTTCATCGTTCGACCGCTCCGCGCGGCTCGGTTTCAGCAGCGACGCGCTCGCCGTGACGGCGTGCTTCGGAGCCTGTGCAGCTTTGGATCCCAGATCGACTGCCATATCCATGCCCGCGAGCACTGCTTCCGTCGCCACGGAAGTCGATGCCTCGAACCACCACGACGAAACGACTCCGCGCAGTGAAACAGTCATATCCGGCAGCTACCCAGGAGCGAATCCGGCAAACCGGCTGCGGCAGCCGGTTTGCCGGATAATGTTCCACCGCCTACGGATGAGCCACCCGCCCATACCGTCGCGCGGTCATCGCCACACCGTCACAGAAATCCGGAGTACCGGCCTGCCGGCGCAGGTCCCCGGCCGGTAGCTCATCTCATGGCGTGTGGGGTTACCCGTTGGCTTTCTTGTAGGCCTCGACCACTTCCGCCGAGATACGCCCGCGTGCCGACACATCGATGCCGTTTTTGCGCGCCCACTCCCGGATGACCGTGGCCTGCTCCCGATCGGTTGTCGAGCGCGAGACACCGCGGCCGCGTCGCGCCCGGCCGAGCTTGCGGGCGTGCGGCACCCACGGCTCGAAGAGATCGCGTAGCCTGCCGGCGTTATCCGTGGACAAATCCATCTCGTAGGCCACGCCGTCCAGGGCGAAGGACACTGTTTCCTCGGCCTGAGACTCGCCGTCGAAGTCATCGATCAGCGTCACCACGACCTTGCGTGCCATAGAGATAGTCCCTTCACAGTTACCGAGCGCGAGTAGTCGAAAACAATCGTAGCCAGTAGATAACAGATCGGTTCCAGCCCTACTACAGCGGGGCCGCTATCGCGGTACCGCGAACCCGGAATCCGATCGATCTACCCGCTTATCTCCACCCGCCCAGATCCGGTAAGGCCGCAGGCTTCATCCGGCAGCAGACCGCTGTGAACTGCGACAACATCGGCCTTCATGCCGCAATTGCGGCATGAAGGCCGATGCGAAGCCCGTAGGATCAGATCGTCTCCGGCCGCCACGCGGCGATCGCCCAGATCACCACGACATCGAGCGCGATGACGAGGATCGACCAGGCCGGGTAGTAGGGCAGCCACATGAAATTTCCGAGAATCGACAAAGCGGCCACACAGATCGCGATGATCCTGGCCCACATGGCGCCGGTCAGCAAGCCAAGGGCGGCGACGACCAAGAAGATGCCGAGCACGATATGGATCCAGCCCCACGTGGTGGTGTCGAATTTGTAAATGTATTCCGCTCCGACAAGGTAGAGGTCGTCCTCGGCGACAGCGGAAATACCTTCGAAGATCGACAGTATGCCGACGGTAAGCAGCAGAACCGCGGCCGCGATGGATGTGCCCGCCGCGATACCGCGGCGCACCGGATTCTGTTTCGATTCACTCGTGTGCGTCATCGATCGCTGCCTTTCTCGGGAAGTGAACAGACGTCTTCCGAATCTCCAGCAACCATGCGGTCCGGCACTTCACCCGACCCGGATGACTCCGGTACCAGCACCATCCGGTACCAGCACCATCGGGATGAAATTTCTATAACGACCGCACACGATGGGATCGAGTGCACTGTGCGCCAGGTACATTCCGGAAATCAGGCGCGGTAGGGATCTGTCAGCAGACGGCCCGGGAGGCACGGTGACCATATCGCACGTCCCCGCTCTACGTCGCATCCCTCGCGCGGCGGAAATTACAGGCGCGATACCGGCATTACCGTTCTCACCACTCGTTCGAGCGGATCTACACACCGCCATCGATGCCATCTCGAATATCCGCAATGGGCAGGTACTGCTCCTGTGCGCACCGGCAGGCACGGGAAAAACGGTTCTGCTGGCCGAGTGGGCACGCAGGCAGGCCGCGGGTGAACCCGATGTGGCCTGGCTGACGATCACCGAAGGGCTCAACGACGCGACCTCGCTGTGGGACGTACTGCACACTCGATTCCAGGTGACACCCGCGGCCTGCGCCGCCCCGTCGACCGGAGCCGCGACGAGACTGGCCGAAGCTCTCGCTGCGCGGGCCACTCCGACGGTGCTCGTGTTCGATAACGCCCATCTGATCACCGACCCGCTCGCGCTCGCCGGAGTCGAGCACTTTCTGCAGCATGCGCCGCCGACCGTCACAACGGTGCTGTGCGGACGCTTCGCGCTGCCGATCCGATGGCACCTCCTCGAACTGCAGGCGCGGCTGACCCGCTGGGGCACGAAGGAACTCGCCTTCACGCTCGAACAGATCGATACGATCTGCCGAGAACACGGCTGTGAGCTCACTGCCGAGGAGCTCGGCACGCTCGGCACGCTGACCGATGGCTGGGCCGCGCTGGTGCGCATCAGTGCCGCTCAGTTGGCTGCCGAACCAGGCGACCGCGCCAATGCGCTGACCGTACTGGCCCGGCCCGCGCGAGCGCTCACGGAGTTCCTGGCCGGCGAGCTGATCGATGGGCTGCCACCGGCGCTACGCCAGTTCCTCGTCTATACCAGCATTCCTGACTCGTTCACCGAGCGATTCGCCGATGAGCTCGTCGGTGGCGGCGCAGGCCACTATCTTCGTGAACTCGAACGGATCCATTTCCCGATCAGCTCCGCCGTGCGCGGTGCGGAAGTGTGGTTCGCTTGTCATCCGATGGTGCGCGCTTATTTTCGCGCCGAGGCATACCGGCTCGGACCACAGTTATGTGCGGACCTACACGCGCAGTCGGCCCGGTGGTTGCGCTCCGCTGGACTTGCCGTACAGGCTCTTCCGCATCTGCTCGCCGACCCCGATCGCAGGCTCCTCGGGGAATTCTTGTCCGAGTGCGCCCTGCGCATAGTTCTCGACGGAGCAGGCGACGCCCTGTTCGAGGGACTCGCGCAGTCGGCACCCACAGTCCTCGACGATCCTTTTCTGTGGCTGGTGCGAGTCGTCGATGCACTCGTCCGCGGCGATACCGCAACAGCCATTGCCTGTCTGGATACCGCGACCGCCCGGCGTACAGCAAAGAACTCTTTCGCCGCAACGGATCTGGTCCATGCTCTTACGCTGGCCGCGACCACCGATGTCGCCGCGACCACCGGAACTCTGCGCGGCGCGCTACCGGAGGAAATCGCACCGATCGGTGACCCCGATATCGATGCGTACTCCGCGATTCAGGTCGCTACCGCCCAGATCGCACGCGGTGCGGTGACACGGGGTGAGCAGCTGCTGTACGCGAGTCTCGCCTTGACCGAGCACATCGGCAGACCACGGTTGGTATTGCGCGCGCTCACTCGATTGGCATTCGCCGCGAACGCCGTCGATGCTGCCTCGGCAATGCGCGAACGTGCGGCACGCGCCTTGGCGACTGCCGAGGCATACGGGCTTTCGGCCACGATCGACGCCGTACAAGCCACCGCCATCGCCGCCTACGGCACCTACCTACAAGGCGAGCCGACCGATCCGGCGCAGGTGGCGACAGTTCTCACCGAACACATCGATCACGGTGGGTCCCTCGGCCCCGCAGCCGGATGGTCCGAGCAGGTGATCGGGCGGCTACTCGATCTGGAGGGAAGCGATAGACAATCCGCCGCGGTCGACGCGCTGCGCCGGAGCCTGCTCGCCTTGGTGGAGCACAAACCGCTGCCTGCCACGACCGGCAGCCTGATTCTTCCCGTGGTGTGGGCACTGCTGCGCACGAACGACATCAGAACCGCGCAGGTACTGATCGATCGGGCCCGTGGCCTGATCGGCGACCTACCCGAAATTCGTCTGTCCTGCGCTGCGCTGACCGCTACCGCGGAACGGCCCAAAGCGACCTGCGCCCTCCTCGAACCGTTGCTCGAACACGCGAGCGACTTACGCCCGGCCAGCGCGATCACCGGGTGGCTACTGTACTCTTCGGCGCAACACGAATCCGGCATGCCCGCCAAGGCTCTTACCGCGCTGGAGAACGCGCTCGGTGCCGCCGCCCCCCAGCTGCTCGTACGACCGTTCCTCGACATACCCACTGCTATTCCCCTGTTGGACAGCTACGCGGGCCGGTTCGGTCGATCGGAGAATTTCGCCGAGCTGGTCCGGCGACATCCCGCGGTATGCCGCAGAGCGACTTACCCCGCACTGACCCATACCGAGATGACTGTGCTCAAACAGCTACCGTCCGGGCGCACCGCGCAGCAGATCGCCGCCGATCTCGGTGTCTCGGTCAATACGGTGAAAACCCATTTGCGTGGTATCTACGGCAAGCTGGGATCGAATTCCCGGATCGGCGCCCTCGACCATGCTCGCCGCGGCGGGTTGCTCTGAACGGGCTCACTGTCGTTTCCGCTACCGATGATCGCGCGCCGAATCATCCGGCAGCACAACTACCTGGCTGGGTGTGCCGCGGCGGAGATCTGCGCGACCAGCTGCCATGGCCGTCTGGTATCGGCTGTCGCCTTTCCGCTGGTGAGTATCGCGCCCGATAGGCCACGCGCCGGATCAGCCCAACCGTACTGGGTGGTCAGCCCGCTACGGCCGAAATGCGATGCGGTGTCGCGACCGAACTTCGATCTGCGCCCGCCGAGTTCGAAACCGGCTCTGCTGACTCGTCCGGCGACACCGGGAATCCTGCGCGCGGGTCGTACCGCCTCGGCCAGTGTCTCCGGCCGGATGATCCGGCGGCCGTCCGGGGTGCCGCGGGTGAGCAGGTCGTAGAACCGTGACAACTCGAATGCGGTGGTGACCAAATTCCCTGAGGGTAGCTCGGCGAGCAGAAAGGCATCGGCCGCGGAGCGGGATGCCTGGTCCATTCGTCCACCGATCGCTTTGCGGGCCAGATAGGCGGCTATCCGCGAGGGCGCGGGGCCGGTCCGGACGCTCGGCACTACCGCGCCGAGATCTTCTAGGCGCACACCGAAGTCGGTCCAGCGGAAACCGAAAGGGTCGAGCACTTGCTCGCGGAGATGCTCACGCAGGCGCTTACCGGTCGCCCGCTGCACCAGCAGCCGCAGAATCAGACCACTGGTCAATGCGTGGTACACCCGGAAACGACCCGGCTTCCAGCTCGGGACGAGATCGGCCAGTGCCCGCGTGGCCAACTCCTCGTCGAGTACCAGATCGACGCCCCGGTACGGCGGCGTGACGAAAGGCACCCCAGCGGAGTGGGACAGTACATCGCCGATCGTGATGGCGTCCTTGCCGTGCGCTGCGAATTCGGGGATATAGGCACATACCGGCTCGTCCGGTCCGAATGCCCCCTGCTCGATGAGCATGAACACGAGCGCACCGGCAACACCCTTCGCGGTCGAGAAACCACAGAACGGCATATCGGGGGTGATGAGCACTTCGGTCGCGTCCGGGCCATCGCCCGGCGCATTACCCCAGCCGTGACCGATGGCCCGATTCAACGCGATCATGCCGTTGCGCCGTAGACATACCTGAATCGCCGGAGTCGTACCGAGTCGGTACCACGCTTGTACCGACTCCCATACCGATTCGATATCGCCTCGGCTGATCCCGGTCGCCGCAGGGTCATCCTCGTAGCCGCGAGTCGTCACCGCGGCCATGTCCGCCGCGATCCGCACCGATCCGGCCGTGCGTGCAGTCATCCGTCCAGACTATCGACGGCACGCCGTGCTCGCCGGTGCTCAGCGCGGAGCAGCGCACCTGATCGGCACAGACACTGGGACCGCTTCACACAGTCGTATCGAACCCATCCTGTGACGACAGCGGCGGAGGTCCTGGCGGCGGCTGATTACGGAGGGAGAAGTCGGCGTCGACACCATAGGGAGACACCCCGATGGACCCTGGCGATGTGTTCTGCCCAGGAGGACGTTCCACCGGTGGCACAGGTGGCGGGGCCGGTGGAACCGGCATCGACGCCAGCACCCGACCCGGTATCGGTGACGATAACGCAAGCACCTGTTCCATGGCCGGATCGGACACCGGCGCTGCTATAGGGGTGCCCGCCTCGGCGCCGAACGGTTCACTCGCGTGGGTCTGCGTGAGCACGGCCGCGCCCAAGACCCCACTGCACAGAATCGCGACCGCCGACATTCCGGTTATAACTCGCATAAACTCACCTTTGCTCGAATACCCCATAACCCCCTATATAGGAAATTCGGCACGGTGGTCGCCGATGATTGGCTCTACCACGAAACCGCCTCTGGGGAGCGGACCGACACTTCCACTGCTCCCGGCAGCGGACTCGGCACCGGCGAGGGCGGGCAGGAGGCATTCGATGTGTTCTACGCAGAAGGGAGTGCCCCGGCCCGCGCACAGGGCGAGAGCGATCCGCAGACGCCGGACCACCTGCCCTTCGCACCGAGGGGAACACGAGCACTTCAGTGTCCCGGAGGGTCGTGTATAACTTCCATCGACCCGGTCGACTCCACCGACGAGCGATAGCGAGACACGATGCACGGTTACCCGAACCAGGTCTCCCACGGCAGAACCTCTTCCGGCTATCCGATACGCCAACCGGAAGTCCGCGCGATCGAGCCACCGCGCAATGCCGATCTGGCGGTCAGCGCACTCCTGTGGTTCCTGCCCGCCGCGCTGGCCATCATGTCGGTGGTCCTCGCACCGTGGTTTCTGCTCGGCAGCGGTATCTGTGAGTCCAGGCCGGACTGCCGGGTCGATACCGGCGCGGGCGTATGGATCATGGTCGGTGGCGGGCTCGCCGGATTCGCTATCGGCGCGGTGCTGTCGGGTGTGGCGGCCAGACGCGGCCGGGCGCTGTTCCCCGGCGCGCTGATCGGCGCCGTGCTGGTCCTGCTGGCATGGTTCGCCGCCTCGTTCGTGATGGTCTGAGAGTTCCGCGAAGCCGATGCCTGCGAGAGAATGTCCTGGTGGCACCTCGTTCGACGGCAATGAGTTCGACGACAGCGAGGTGAACCGATGCGGCAAGTCGCGGTGTGTGGACCGGGAGCCTGCACTCGGCAGGAAGCCGAATGGGCCCGCGAAGTGGGCAGGCTCTTGGCATGCGCGGGTATCACCGTGTTGTGCGGCGGAGGCGGCGGGGTGATGGCCGCGGTCGCCGAGGGAGCGGCACGCGCGGGCGGGCTGGTGATCGGAGTGCGACCGGATACCGATCGCACCGAAGTCTGCGCCGGTTTGTCGGCTGTGCTGTTCACCGGTATGGGCGAAGCGCGTAACGCCATCCTGGTGGAGTCGGCGGACGCGGTGATCGTCGTCGGCGGCTCATGGGGCACCCTGTCGGAGCTCGCGCTGGCCCGGCGCCGGGGCGGGATTCCGGTTGTCCGCCTCGGCGGCTGGGAGATTCGCGATATGAGCGGGCAGACCCTCGCAGCGGGGCCGGTGGCGAACAGCCCTGCCGATGCCGTGCGGCAAGCGCTCGGCGGTACCCCGGCCGAGACGACCGGTCCTGGCTGACCCACCCCGCACCGCACAGGTCCGAGGTGGCCGAGAGCCGCCGTACCGGGAGAACACCCCTCCGGCCCACCTGCCGCGGCGTAGCCACCGCAGCAGGCCGGATCAGGCGAACAGGCGGGCGACGAACGGAATGCTGTCGGACAGGGATGCGGCCACAGTGGTGCTGTGGTCCTCGCCGGGATAGATATGCACCTCGGGCCGGAAACCACGTGATACCAGATCCGCGACCAGTTTCGCGGTCAACGGGGCCGGGATGTCGGTGTCGGCGGCACCTTGACCGATGAACAACGGCCGGTCGTACCCGGTGAGCGGAATATCCATGACCGAGCGGGCGGTAGCGATGAAATCTCCGTCGGCCAGCGGGCGAGAGAACAGCTCATCGATCGAGACGCCCTGTACCCGATCGGCCATCGGACCGAAACACAACGTATGCGCGGCAGTCGCCAGCTCCCTGCCGAGCGGACTGAGATAGGGGTCCATATCGACACTCGGCCGCGCCGCTTTCAGCCCCGCTATCGTGTAGGCGATATACGCGATGAGATACGGGTTCTCGATCGGGGGCGTACCCGGCCCGAGGAGCGTGGCCACATCGACGATGCCGGAAGCCGGCCCGGTGGCAACCGCGCCGCGGTAGTCGAGATCAGGGGCGTATCCGGTAGCCAATGATGCGGTGAAGACAGCGGCGCCACCACCTTGTGACTGACCGATGGCCACCCATTTCGACGACAGCGAATCGTCTCCGGCCCTGGCCGCGCGCACCATATCGATCGCCGCGTGCGCCTCGGCACGGCCATCGAGGTAGGCATGTGTCCCCGGCGTACCGAGTCCGATGTAGTCGGTGGCGACGATCGCGTAGCCCTGCCGCATCCAGGTGGCCAGGTAGGCCTGATTGTTCCGGCTACGCCCAGCGGTGGAGGGAGCGCAATCGTCACCGAGACCTACCGTCCCGTGTTCCCAGGACACCACCGGCCAGCCGCCACTCGGTGGAGTACCCGCTGGGATGAAGACTGCTCCGGTGGACAGTGCGGGCTGGTCCTCGGAGGTACGGGTCCAATATGTCAAGCGGCGGGCCTCGCCCGTGCCCTCGATCCACAACTGTTCGGGCAGCGGCTCACTGTGCACCACAGTTCCCGGCGACGCGCCCGGCACGAGCTGATCGGCCACCGCATGACCCATCGGCGACACTACGGCGAGCATCGCCGCCGCGATAACGATGATTCCCGCGCGCCGCAGCGACATACGCGTCCACCTCTCGGTTCCCGGCCCGGTGACTCGCCGGAACACACTGTAGCCATGCATGCCACTACTGTGGCACCACCCGAAGGCATCCGTGCCGAGAACACCGGCGATACGCGGCACCCGGCCTGCTCGGCGGGCCGGTGACAGCCGCTCCGGCATCCTCGGCATAACCGCGCCACAATCGTTTTCACCGAGTCGCTTACCATCACGAATGTGATCACGGTGGCTACATGGAACGTTCTGCATCGCGTCCATGCCGAAAACTGGTACGAGAACGTCGCGACGCGCTGGCCGGACGAGTCCGCCCGGATCGCGGAAATCACCGCCAAGGTGGCCGAACGTACCGAACGGATCATCGCATTACAGGAAGTCAGTGGCGATCAATTGGCAGATCTTCGAATAGCCATGCCGCACCGAATTTTTCATGCCATGCGGTATCAGCGTCTACCGACCCCGCGCCGGATACCCAGCTCATTGCTCGACGGTGGCGAGTACCTCGTGGTGCTCACCACCGCACCGAGCAAGGAACTCACCTCCGAATCGTTCGCGCACGACAGCGGTAAAGGCGCACTGGTCGTCGACGCGGACGGAGTAGTCGTGATCGCCACGCACATCACGGGCGACCGGCGACGCGCACACCAACTGTCCCGCCTGACCGAACTCTCCACCGCATCGGAACGCGCCACCGTGCTACTCGGTGATTTCAACGCCGACCGCAGCACGGTCGCCACAGGCTTGGGCAACGGCTTCACGATCGCCGAATACACCCCAGGGGCACTGCCGACTCGTCCACGCACCTCTGGCACGAAATCGCAATACATCGATCACATCGTGGTACACGGCGCGACGGTCACCACCGCATCTGTCGACGATGTCAACGGAGTATCCGATCACAATCTCGTCCACGCGACTGTCACGCTCTGAGCTGCTCACGATATGGCGGTCGAGTACCGTCCCGGCAGGCACACCGATCACTCCGAACAGAGTGCCAGGCTGCGCACCCGCTCCGGCACCGCCGCCCGCTATGACAAGCGGTAGTATGGATCGGTGCGAAATCCGACAGTAATGGCGGCGCGACTGCGCGGCGCCTTCGTCGGATCCGCGGCCGGGGCGGTGAGCATCGCCGGGCACGCGCTCGGCGGCGGCGCACTCTTCCCCAGTATGTGGGCGATCACAGCGCTACTCGCCGTGTGTTCCTCGGTGGGTGTGCTGGTCAGCGCACGCGCACGACAGCCGCGCGCACAACAGCATGGATTCGGCGAAATCCTCTTGATGCTCACGATCGCACAGGCGGTCGCGCACCTCACGCTGGCTTCGGCTGCCGGGCATCAGCACAGCATGGGCATATCGCCGGTGATGCTCGGCGCCCATCTGGCGGCCGTTCCGATCGGCGCACTGCTCATCCACTCCGGCGAACGGGCAGTGCTGCGAGCGGTTTCCGGAATGCACCACACCGTGCGGATCCTGGTCGACAGTCCTGCCGCGCAGACCGGAATCCGCACGATCGCTATCGACCGGGCGCTCCCCGGCCCCCGAATTCACCTGCTCGGTTCAGGCTCCGGCCTGCGCGGCCCACCCCTCTGCCACTGACCCGTGACCGAACGCGGATACCGCATCCGGCGCCACCGGCGACCCGGCGGTTCCCCGCGCGATCACGATGCGACACCTTCCGCCCAAGCGGAAGATCCAGCGCTGTCCTGATGTTCTCCAGCCCACGCCACGCTCGTCACCACGGGCCGGCCGCCCGCCGTCGGGTTGGCCGGCCACGGTTCGATGCGCTTCGAGCCGCATGTCGAACCGATGGGTGCCGAGCACTGCCGAGGGAGCACATCAGTAACCCCACTTTGGAGTTCCCATGAATACCACCCCCGTCAATCCGCTCCGTCCCGCTTCGCGCACCGCACGTATCCTGCGCGGCGCGGCAGCCACCGCGATGGTGCCCTTCCTCATGGTGGCCTGCTCGTCGAACGACGAGACGGCTGCCACATCAGCGGCCGATGCCGTGACCATCTCCGATCAGTGGGTCAAGGCGGCCGACAGCGGGATGTCCGCCGCATTCGGCATCCTGAACAACGACAGCGATACACCCCGCACCGTGGTATCGGCGAGCAGCCCGGCTTCCGAACGGGTGGAATTGCACGAAGTGGTCACGGACGCGAGCGGGGTCACGGCGATGCGCCCCAAACCGGATGGTTTCGTGATTCCGGCGCACGGCCAGAAGAACCTGGAACCGGGTCATGATCACATCATGTTCATGGATTTGCTCGGACCGCTGCGCACAGGCTCGGAAACCTCGGTCACGCTGACCTTCGACGACGGCTCGGCCACGACCTTCACCGCCCAGGTGCGTGATTTCTCCGGCAATCAGGAGAACTACGCACCCGGCCATGCCGATCCAGACCATGCCGGCGATGACCACGCCCATGATGAGCCGCACTCCGCCACTCGGACCCCCGCGCACGGTGGCTGAGCGGAACGAGCCGCGACCAGTACGCATCAACCGGCGGCGGCTGCTCGGCGGTGGTGCCGCCGCAGGCGCCGCCGGGATCGGCCTCGGCATGGTCGCGCTGACCCAACGGCACGAACCCGACACCGCGGACCCGCTGGAGACAGTGCCGTTCTACGGCGCGCACCAAGCGGGCATCGCCACCGCACCGCAGGCACACGCGGCGTTCGTCGCGTTCGATCTGCGACCCGATACCACACGTGCGGATCTCATCGGACTGCTGCGGATCTGGACCGGTGACGCCGCCCGGCTCACCCAAGGCAGCCCCGCGCTCGCGGACACCGAACCCGAACTCGCGCAACGGCCTGCGCGGCTCACCGTCACGGTCGGCTTCGGGCCCGCGGTATTCCCGCTCGCCGAACTCGAACATCGCAGGCCCGCCTGGCTGCGGCCCTTGCCGCCGTTCTCCATCGACCGATTGGAACCATCCTGGACCGGTGGTGATCTGTTGCTGCAGATCTGCGCCGATGAAGTCACCACGGTGTCACACGCAGTGCGTGTACTGTGCCGGAGCGTATCCTCGCTGGTCACTGTGCGCTGGGTACAGCGCGGATTCCGTAACGCCGAACCGGGGAAGTCGCCGCGCAATCTGATGGGTCAAGTGGACGGCACCGTGAACCTCGTCCCCGATACACCAGAGTTCGACCGCCTGGTGTGGGATGACGGCACGACCCAGCCCTGGCTGGCAGGCGGTACCTCGTTGGTACTACGTCGGATCGCGATGACACTGGATACCTGGGATGAGATCGACCAGGAGGGGAGGGAACTCAGCGTGGGCCGCACTGTGGCCAACGGTGCCCCGTTGACCGGGACCGACGAATTCGACGAACCCGATTTCACCGCGGTCGACGCGAACGGCATCCCGGTCATCCCGCCGTCTTCGCATATCGCTCGGGCCCATCACACGCATGATGGTGAACGATTTCTCCGGCGTGGCTACAACTACGACGACGCACCGCAGCCAGGCCGGATCTCGAACTCCGGCCTGGTGTTCACTGCCTACCAGCGCGATGTGGACGCGCAGTTCCTGCCCGTCCAGGGCCGTCTCGCGGAAGTCGACGCGCTCAACATCTGGACGACGCCGATCGGTTCTGCGGTGTTCGTGATGCCGCCCGGGGTGTCCGCACCGGGCGATTATCTCGGGCAGTCACTGTTCGAGGCATGAACCGCGTCCGGTGCCTGCGGAATACCCCGCAGGCACCGGATCGCGTCAGCTCCACAACACGGCGACGAATACGTTGACGACCGCCAGCGCACCCGCGGCGTGCGCGAACCACGGCACCGACTTGCCCCGCTTGTGATCCGCATACCCCATCTCGGCGAACGCTGCCACCGCGATGGCAACGACCAATTTGACACCGATCTTCACCATATTCGGATCCTTGCCGAGCGAATCGATCGATTCGGCCATGCCGACAAGGATCAGTCCGGTGACGATCTGCAATCGCGCCCCCCACACCATCGGCCCGGAGACCACGGGCTGCCGCGCGGCATAAGCGCCGATCACGGCGGCCATGCCGAGCAGGTGCGTGATGACAACGATGTCATAGACGAATTCCACGGTGCATACTCCCCACGTTTCGGGTGACAGTTCACTGTTCTACCCCGGGGATGATCGAATGCGCCAATTCCTTCCTCAGCCGGGCGCACCGAAGCGGGCCTTGGCATCCCTGCGCACTCCGAAAGCCACGCCGATCTCCACAGCGCCGAGCACGATCAGCCACACCCCCGCCACAACAGCCAAGGTGGCCACCGAGCGCACCGGCCAGACGATCAGCACCACACCGGCGGCCGCGGTCAGCACGCCGAACAGCAGCTGCCACCAGCGCCCTGGTAGCGCAGGCTCGGAAAGCGCGGCCATCACCAGGGCGAACCCACGAAACAACCAACCGATACCGATCCACAATGCGAGCAACAAGATCGAGGTCAGCTCATCCCGGAAACAGAAGACCCCGATCACGATGCTCAGCACACCGGCGATGAAGGACAGCACCCGGATACCGGCCCCTGCCGGTGTTCCGAAAGCCGCCACCAACTGCAGCACACCGGTGACCACCAGGTAGATGCCGAAGATGATGCCTGCGGCCAACAGCGTCACCCCCGGCCAGGCCACGATCAAAATGCCGAGGAACACTGCGAGAACACCGGTGACCAAGATAGTTTGCCATGCACTGCGAACAAGGGACTGCAGCGGCCCCTCTAGCACGCTGTTTGTCGTCATGAGCTGATGCTATAGCTGAAGTATCTATATTTTCTGAATATTTGCCAGCGCATGCGATACCAGCAACTGACCAGCAGTGACACTGTGACGTTTGCCATGCACGTTTATCAGCTCCCCAGCCGGGTAGTAAACGCTGAGTGGCTCTTCACGTACGCCCCTGGGTGAACGGGTGGGTCGGGTTCGACGAGACTCGGGTGGCTAGGAGAAGAGGGTGGCGGTTCTGCTCGTGCTGCAAGCGCGTGGGCTGGGTGATCTACTCACCGCGGTCCCCGCTTTACGCGCGCTGCGCCGGACCAGACCACACGATCACATCGTCCTTGCGGCTCCGCAGCGACTCAAACCGATCGTCGATCTGATCTCCTCCGTCGACACCCTCGCGCCTACCACCGAACCGGACGGCCTGCGCTGGGACGCACCCGCACCCGAACTCGCGATCAACCTGCACGGCCACAGCGCGGAGAGCATCGTCGCGCTGGCCAAGACGCAGCCCGAACGCATCCTGACCTATCGCAACACCGCATTCCCCGAACTCTCCGGGCCCGAGTGGCAGAGCGATATGCATGATGTGGACCGCTGGTGCCACCTACTCGAATACGGCGGCATCATGGCCGACCGCCGCAACCTCGGACTGGTTCCGCCGGTCTCGACCACCAGCCACCGGGACTGTGTGGTCGTACACGTCGGCGCGGGCGCACCCGCCAGACGCTGGCCACCGGAGCGGTTCGCCGCAGTGGTCCGGCATCTGCTGGTACTCGGGCGCGAGGTAGTACTCACCGGCGACGAAGGCGAACGCGAACTCGCGCTGAGCATCGCCACCCGGGCCGGGCTACCGGCAAGCCGGGTGCTCGCCGGGGAACAGAACCTCGTCGAACTGGCCGCGACCATCGCCGAGGCCGCGTTGGTTATCTGCGGCGACACCGGTGTCGCGCATCTGGCCATCGCGTTCGGAACCCGTACCGTCCTGCTGTTCGGCCCTACCTCGCCCCGACGGAACGGTCCACCTCCGCATCTGTTGAGCAGACATGCCGTGCTCTGGGCAGGCCACCTCGGCGACCGCGACGCCGACATTCCCGATCCCGGCCTGCTCTGTATCGACGTCGCCGAAGTAACCGCTGCTGTCGACAAGCAGTTGCGCACCCATAAGTGGCACAGCGCGGGCATCGACCGGCGCGGATCGGCCTACCGCCGCGTCGGGTGACCGCGCCACCGACGGAAGAACCGGTCAGCGCAGACGTTCCGCGTCCCTGGTGAGCGTGACCAGAACCTTACCGAGCGCTATCAGCTCTTCTGTCGTCGCTCCCTCGTCGATGGCGGTGGCGACATCCTCGGCAGCACAGCGAGCAGCGAACCAGCGGTCGGCCAAATCGGCGGCCTCCTGAGCACTGAGCACCACCGAATCGTCGGGAATCCCGGTTCCTTTCAAGCTGTTGCGATGTTCGTAGGCACGTTGACGGCAGGACTGCCGGCAGTACCGGCGACGACGACCGGCCTCCGACTCCATGATCTGGCGCCCACACCACAGACAGGACAGCACGCGGCGCGACATGACGCAGAACCCTAGTATCCCGTGGCTCATGACCCACTCGGCGCCCCCGGACAATCGCGGGGCACAACGCGCGCGGCCCGCCGAGAACACCACCTGCCGATGACACCACCTCCTGCCGATGGCACTAGAATGGAACGGTTCATCGCGGCCATGTCGGGAACTGCCTGCACAGGTCCGATCGTTGTACATCAAGTCCGGCGAGCGCCATACGCTCATGCGGACCCGGTCCGCCGCACGCGGACACCGTCGCCACGCACGAAGGCTCGAGCACACAGGGAGAGGCACACCATGGCAGATCGCGTACTCCGAGGCAGTCGGCTCGGAGCGGTGAGCTACGAGACCGATCGCGACCACGACCTGGCTCCACGTCGGATCGCACGGTATCGGACCGACAACGGCGAGGAATTCGATGTCCCCTTCGCCGACGATGCCGAGATCCCGCCGACCTGGCTGTGCCGCAACGGTCAAGAAGGTGTGGTGATCGAGGGCGCCAGTCAAGAAGCCAAGAAGGCCAAACCACCACGCACCCATTGGGACATGCTGCTGGAACGCCGCAGCAAGGAGGAGCTCGACGAGTTGCTCAAGGAGCGCCTCGAGTTGCTCAAAACCCGCCGCCGCGCCTGAGGGCCGAGCGAACAGGGCGAGGGCAGGCATATCAACCGATATGCCTGCCCTCGCCCTGTTTCCACTCCCGATGCTTTGCCTAACTCACCGCAGCGGCACAGTGACGGATTCCTCGATCGGCCCCGCCGATCGGTCAGTGGCTGGCTACCTTGCGGTAGCGCAGCAACGCCAACGGTATGGCCACTACGAGAATCGCCACCGAGCAGGCCGTCGCGTACTCGACACAATGGTCGGCCGCCCAGCCGCTGGGTGGGACGAAACTGGGCGGTGCGCTGTTATCGAATAATTTGCGCCCCGATGCCGACACCGCGGTGATCGGATTCCACTCCGCGATCGTGCGCAGCGGACCTGGCAGCGTCTCGGCGGAGATGAATGCCGAGGAAATGAAGGTCAACGGGAACAGCCAGATCAGCCCGGCGCTCTGGGCCACCTCGACCGTCGGTGACAACAGGCCGGTCAACGCACCGACCCAGGACATCGCGAAGGCGAACAAAAGGATCACCGCGAACGCAAGCACAGCGTCGCCGACGCTACCGTGGATCCGCCAACCGACCAGGTACCCGCACCCGACCATCACGGCCAGGCTGAGGATGTTGACCACCAGATCGGACAAGGTGCGGCCCATCAACACGGCCAGCCGCGACATCGGCAGAGCCCGCATCCGGTCGATGATGCCTTTCTGCAGGTCACCGGCAAGACCTACGGTGGTGAACGCGGCGTTGAACGCGACCGTCTGGGTGAAGATACCGGCGAGCAGGAATTCCCGATACTGACCGCCGCCCAGTGAGGCACCGAAGATATAGGCGAACAGGAACACGAACATCAGCGGCTGGATCGTCGCGGTGACCAACAGCGTCGGCACCCGCAAGATGGTCAGCAGATTACGGTGGGCGACGATCGCGCTGTCCCGGAACAGCCGCAGCCGCGGGCCGTAGTCGGTGGGGACCGCAGCCGCGTCCGGCGTGTTCTCCCCGCGCTGGGATGCTTCCCCGACCACTGCCGTACTCACGACATGATCTCCTCTTGTACGTCGTCGGCTTGTGCTTCTTCATCGGGGGCACCGCTCGGTTTGCCGGTGAGGGAAAGGAATACGTCATCCAGGCTCGGCCGGTGCACATTCGCGTCGACCACGCATACACCCGCGTCGTCGAGCCTGCGCAACGCCTCCACCATGGTGCGTGAGCCGTCGCCGACCACTACCGACGCCTCGTCGGTACCTGCTTCGTGACTGGGCTCGCCGATGCCGACGTGCGCGAGTACCGCCAGCGCGACCTCGGCGTCTTGCCCCGCGGCCAAGGTCACGGTGAGCCGATCACCGCCGATGGAGGTCTTCAATTCATCGGCCGAACCCCTGGCGATGACCCGCCCGTGGTCGATGACTGTGATGCGGTCGGCCAGCAGATCCGCTTCTTCCAGATACTGCGTGGTCAGCAAGACCGTGGTGCCGTCATCGACGAGTTCACCGATGACCCGCCACATGTCCAGCCTGCCCCGAGGGTCGAGACCGGTGGTCGGCTCGTCCAGCACCACCACCGCAGGCCGGGCGACCAACGCACCCGCCAAATCGAGCCGACGCGCCATACCACCGGAATAAGTACCCGCTCTGCGGTGCGCGGCATGCTCCAGCCCGAGCGCGGCCAGCAATTCGACAGCCCTGGCAGTCGCCTGCCTGGCAGGCATCCCGTACAACCTGGCCACCATCCGCAAATTCTCGTAACCGGAGAGATTCGTATCGACAGCGGCGTACTGACCGGACAAGCCGATCCGTTTGCGTGCCGCGCTGGGATCACGCAGCACATCGACGCCTGCCACCCGTACCGATCCCGCGGTCGGACGCAACAGGGTGGTGACGATCCGCACGGTCGTCGTCTTGCCCGCGCCATTGGGTCCGAGCAAGCCCATCACTGTACCGGTGGGAATCTGGAGGTCGATCTGGTCCAGCACCCGAACCTTCCCGTAGTTCTTCACCAGACCTGTTACTTCCACCGCCAAACTCACCGACACGTCTCCCTTGTTTCCAGCCACTCCCGCAACACCGGCCCGATCACTGCCAGCGCCTCCGGCGTCGTCATCTCGGAATGCGCACAGCGAACCTCATAGTCGTGGATCGTGCCGGCGACGAACGGCTGCCAGGCATCGGCACACCGATCCGAGGCTGCCCGGTTGATCTCGTCCGCACCTGCGGTGAAGAACAACAGATCGCCCTCGAAGACTCGGGGCTGGAAGCTGTGCGCGAGCACAGTGCCGTTGGTATAGCCGGCGTACAGTCGCTCCAGATGCTCGACAGTCAGCGCCGCGAACGGTCCGGACTGCGCGCGCAGCAATTCGGCCGCGTCGAGCAAACTCAGCTCTGGATCGATCTCTTCGCCGAGTTCGGCACTGCCGAACTCGCCGATGATCTCGGACAAGCGCGGAGTGGCGCGATCGAGCAGCTCATCGGAGAGCCGGTAGCTGTCCATCATCGCCAGCAGCGCGACCTGCGCACCCGCATGCTGCAACTGCACCGCTATCTCGTGCGCGATCAGGCCGCCGAGCGACCAGCCGAGCAGATGGTACGGACCCTCCGGCTGGATCGCCTTGATCGTGGCCACATAGTGGCTCGCGGCCTCGGCGATGGATTCGTAGCCATCGTCTCCCGCGACATGTGGGGCCTGTAACCCGTACACCGGGCGATCCGGCGCGAGGTGCGCGAGCAATCCCGAATAGCACCACGCCAATCCGATCGCCGGATGGACGCAGAACACCGGGGCCTGATCTGTCTGCGCGCTCGGCCGGATCGGCAGCACCGGCTGTAGCATCGCGGCGACCGCGGCACCCGGATGCGTATCCGTGCCATCCAGCCGCACCGCGATAGCCGCGGGGGTCGCCTCGCCGAACATCAGCTGCACCGGCAGATCGATACCGGCTTCCCGCACCTGAGTGACCACCTTCGTCGCCAGCAGCGAGTTACCGCCGAGCTCGAAGAAGCCATCGTCGGCACCTACCGACTCGACACCGAGCACCGCGGCGAAAGCCTCGCACAACACTGCCTCAGTAGGCGTGGACGGTGCGCGGTATCCCATCGTGGCGGTGAACACCGGCTCCGGCAGCCGGGCCCGGTCCACCTTGCCCACCGGATTCAACGGCACCTCGTCGAGCACCATGATCGACTGCGGGACCATGTAGTTCGGCACCAGCCCGGTCAGATGCTCGGTCAATTCCGCCGCGGTGAGCGTAGCGCCCGCACACCCCTTCACATAGGACACCAATGCCGTCGCGCCTGCCGGAGTCCGGTGCCCGATCGTCAGGGAGAACTCCACCGTGTCATGGCGGGCGAGCGCGGCATCGATCTCGCCCAATTCGATCCGGAAACCACGGATCTTGACCTGGTGGTCGGTGCGCCCGACGTACTCGATCTCCAGCGCCGGATCCGCGGACCGCCCCGGTCCTCTCGATCCACTCCACCAGCGCACCAGATCACCGGTGCGGTACATCCGCTCCCCCGGTTTCCCGAACGGATTCGCGACGAACCGCTGTGCGGTCAGCCCCGGCCGATTCAGGTAGCCACGGGCCAGCGCGTCTCCAGCCAAGTGCAGCTCACCGGTCACCCCGATCGGTGTCGGGTGCAGACGCGCATCGAGGATAGCCGCGTTGACACCACGAATAGGACCGCCGATGGTGATCGGCGCACCTGGCGCCATCGGTGGTGAGATCGCCGTGACGATAGTGGTCTCGGTAGGCCCGTACACGTTGTACAGGTGGCGGCCTGGCGCCCACCTGGTCACCAGATCCGGCGGCAACGCCTCACCACCCACCAGCACATGCTGCAACTCGGTGATCCCTGTTGGATCGACCGTCGCGAGGGCCGCGGTGGTGATGAACGCGTGCGTGATGCGCTCCTCGGTGAATACCCGCCCGAGCTCGACACCACCGAGCACACCGGGAGGCGTGATGACCAACGTCGCCGCACCACCGAAGGCCAGTAGCAAATCGAGCATCGCGCCGTCGAAGCTCGGGGTGGCGAAGTGCAGCACCCTGCAGCCCGGCTCGACATCGAACCGCTGGGCGGTCTCGGCGGCGAAATTGGACAGCCCGCCGTGTGTGACCAACACGCCTTTCGGGGTCCCGGTAGACCCGGAGGTGTACACCACATAAGCCGGGTTGTCGATCCGCAGCGGCGTGATTCGCTCGGCATCGTCGATGGGTTTGTCGGGGAATCCGCGTATGAGTTCATCGACCTGTGCGTCGTCCAGCACGATCCACTCGGTGCTCGCGGGCAGCTCATCACGATATCCCGAGACTGTGAGGCCGAGTCCGGTCCCGGAATCCGACAGCATGTGCACGATGCGCTGCTGCGGGTACAGCGGGTCGACCGGAACGAAGGCCGCGCCGGTCTTCGCCACCGCCAGCATCGCCGCCACCGACTCGATCGACCGTGGAATCCCCAATGCCACCAGCGTTTCCGGGCCGATACCACGCGTAATGAGCAGCCGGGCAAGCTGATTGGTCCTGCGCTCCAGCGCATCGTAGGTCAGCTCGGTGCCACCGGATACCAGGGCGATAGCCCCGCGGTCGATATTCGCTGCCTGCTCGAAAACTTGCGGAAAGCTCACCGGATGGTCCGGTTCCGCACCGCGCACCGGAGCCAGTCCCGACCATTCAGCGGGGTCGAGCAGTTCCAGATCGCCGACAGCGGTGGTAGGACTCGCGGCGATCGAGGTGAGCAACCGGGTCAGCTGTTTGCCGAGCCGCCGCGCGGTCGACTTGTCGAACAGATCCATCGCATAGTTCACCGCGATGCTGATACCGGCGGGATCTCGCTGCGCGGTCTGGGCTTCGGTCACGGTGAACTGGAGGTCGAACTTGGCTACTCCGGTATCCATATCGACCGTCTCGATCCGCAACTCCGGCAAATCGAGACCACCGAGCGGTTGATTACGGACCGACAGCATCACCTGGAACATCGGATGATGCGCTCGGGACCTGACCGGGTTCAGCACCTCGACGAGGCGTTCGAACGGCAGGTCCGCGTTGGCGAAGGCATCCAGATCGGTCTCACGCACGGTGCGCAACAGATCGGTGAACCCGGCACCCGATTCGATCCGGGTACGCAGCACCAGCGTATTGACGAACATGCCGACCATCGGGTCGAGCACGGGGTCACCGCGGCCCGCGATCGGTGAGCCGATAACGATGTCGTCGGTTGCGGTCATCCGGTGCAGCAGGACCGCGAGCGCGGTATGCAGCACCATGAACAGACTGGCGTTGTTGCTGTCGGCGATCGTGTGCAGTTCACGATGTGTGTCCGGACCCACCGTGCACTCCACGGTGCCGCCTCGGTAGGACGGTGCGGGCGGACGTGGCCGGTCGGCCGGGACGGTGGACAGCTCGGGAACCCCGTCCAGGACGCGCCGCCAGTAATCGAGCTGCCTGCGCACCGTCGAGTCCGGATCGTCCTCGCTGCCGAGTACATCCTGCTGCCACAGGGTGTAATCCGCGTAGTGGATCTCGAGTTCGGCCCAGTCCGGCGTAGTGCCCGCGCAGGCCGCGCGGTAGGCGACGGAGAGGTCGCCGGCCAGCGGACCGAGCGACCAGCCATCCATCGCGATATGGTGCACCACCACAACGAGGATGTACTCGGCTACCGCAGGATCGGTCGTGGCATCCGCTGTCACCGAGATCAGTGCCGCGCGGATCGGAGCGGCTGTGGCCAGGTCGAATCCGGGTGCGGCGAAATGCCGCACCGTGGTCTCGACCTGCTCCGGTGATACCGTCGCGCGGGACAGCGGGATCGCCGCATCGGCCGGATCGAGGACGACCTGGACCGGTGTGCCCTCGGTCTCCAGGAATACCGTGCGCAATGTCTCGTGCCTGGCCTGCACCGCGCCGAGGGCGTGGACCAGCGCATCGATGTTCAGGCGGCCGGTCATGCGCAATACGAGCGGGATGTTGTACGCGCCGGTCGGCTGATCCACGCCGGGCCCACCGGCGGCATTGAACCGGTCGAGGAACCACAGCCGCTGCTGTGCGGGTGAGAGCGGGATGCGCTCCGGGCGGCCCCGGCGCACCAGAGCCGGCCTGCCTTCTTCGACCTCGGCACCCGCATCGAGCAGCGCGGCGAGCCCGGAAACCGTCGGCGTGGCGAACACCGTACGTACCGCGAGCCGCACATGCGTCTCGGCGGCCAGCCGGGCGACGAGCTGGGTCGCCGATAAGGAGTTTCCGCCGATATCGAAGAAACTGTCCTCCAGCCGCACATCGTCCGCGCCGACGAGCTCACCCATCACCGCGGCGACCAGGCACTCCGTCTCGGTCCGTGGCGTATGGCGGGCCGGGTGCGCGGCGAGCTGCGGTTCGGGCAGCGCCTTGGTATCCAGCTTGCCGACCGGGGTCAGCGGGATGGTATCCAGCACGGTGATGCTCGCAGGCACCATATGCGCGGGCAGATGACGCGCGACCCAGGCTCGGACCACATCGATATCCACCCCCGCCGTACTGGCGGCGGGTTGGACATAGGCGACGATCCGATCGGCATCCGCGATCCGGCGCACCTCGGTGTAGGCGAACCGTACCGATGGGTGATCGCCGAGCACGGCGGTGATCTCGCCGAGTTCGACACGGAAACCACGCAACTTCACCTGGTGATCGCTGCGGCCGAGATACACCACCTCACCTGCCGAGTTCCAGCGCACCACATCACCGGTCCGATACATTCTGGTGCCGGGAGGACCATAAGGATCGGCGACGAAACGGGTGGCGCTGAGCCCGGAACGGGCGAAGTAGCCGCGCGCCATACCGAGTCCCCCGAGGTACAGCTCACCGGGCACCCCCACCGGAACCGGGCGTAACCGCTCATCGAGTATCACTGCCCTGGCACCACGTACCGGGCCTCCGATGGTGATCGGTGCGCCACCGTACAGCGGATCGGAGAACATAATGACGATCGTGGTCTCGGTGGGACCGTAGATGTTGTACATCAACCGTCCCGGCGCCCAGTGCGCCACCAGATCCGGCCCCATCGCCTCGCCGCCGACCATGAGCCCACGCAGCTGCGGCAAGGGCCACCGTTCGTGGTCGATGGTGGCCAGTGCGGCCGGGGTGAGGAAGCAATGACTGACTCGCTCCCGGTCTATCAGCGCGGCCAGCTCGTCGCCACCGTAGATATCGGCCGGGCAGATCACCATCGTTGCGCCTGCCCCCACCGCGAGGAGCAGATCCAGAATCGCCGCGTCGAAACTGGGCGTGGCGAAATGCAACGTCCGGGAATGCTCATCGGTGCCGAGCCGGTCGCGGAACTCGTCGGCAAGGTTGGACAGACCGCTGTTGGTCACCGAAACGCCTTTGGGCGCCCCGGTGGAGCCGGAGGTGTAGATGAGGTAGACCAGGTCGTCCATCCGCATAGGGCGTGATCGTTCCTGGCCCGCAATCGGAGAATCCGAATATTCAGCCAGCTCAGCGACGAATTCGGGGTGATCGAGCAATAACCACTCGGTCGTCGCTTCCTCGGGTGCGCCGGTACGCAGCTGGTCGGCGTACTCGGCGATCGTGATACCGATCGAACAACTGGAGTCGGCGAGCATATGCCGGATGCGGTCGGCGGGGTATTTCGGGTCGACCGGCACGAACGCGGCACCGGACTTCACCATGGCCAGTGTCGCCATGACCGAGTCGATCGAGCGGGTGAGTCCGAGTGCCACTCGATCTCCAGGACCGAGCCCACGGGCGATCAGCGCACGCGCCAATCTGTTCGAACGCCGGTCGAGTTCGGCATAGGACAGCGATGTCGCGCCGAAGCAGACGGCGGTGTGCTGTGGATACCGCTGCGCGGTGGCGGTGACATAGTCGGCCAGCGTGCACGGCGGGGCGGCCTGCCGACCCTGTACCGGGGCGAGCTCGCGGCGCTCGTACTCGGTACGCGGGTCGATATCACGCACAAGTACCTGCGGATCAGCGGCGGCGGTCGTGAGCACGCGCACGAACCGATCGGCCAGCGTCTCGATTGTCGTGGCATCGAAAAGTTCTGTGGCGTAGATGAACTCGAACTCGTTACCCGCGGCATCCGCGCTCGCGCCGAAGCCGATATCCGCCACGCGCAATTCCAGATCGAATTTCGCTACCGCGATATCCAATGCTTCGGTGCGTAGTACGAGACCGGGCAGCTCCACGGTGGGCACCGGCCCGTCCTGCACGCTCAACGCCACCTGGAACAGCGGGTGCGGCCCCATCGAGCGCATCTCGTGCCCGAGTTCCTCCACGATCCGCTCGAACGGGATGTCCGCGTGCGCCATCGCGGCCAGTTCGGTATCCCGGTCGGCGCGTAACAGGTCGGCGAAACTGCGGTCCGGGTCCACATCCGAACGCAGTACCACCGTATTCACGAACATCCCGACCAGATCGTCGAGTTTGGTATCGGTGCGCCCGGCCACCGGAGTGCCGATCACGATATCGCGGCCGCCGGTGACGCAACGCAACAGCACCGCGAACGCTGAACGAAGCACCATGAATATGGTGACGCCCTGCTCATGCGCACTCGCGGCGAGCGCGTGCCGTACTGGCTCGGGTACCGTGAAACGCACAGTACCCGCCTGCTGAGTCGGTTCGGCGGGGCGCGGCCGGTCATAAGGCAGTGGCAGCTGATCGGGGATGTCCGCCAACGCGGACCGCCAGTACTCCAGCTGAGTAGCCGCCACGCTCCCCGAATCCTGTTCCGCGCCGAGGCCTGCGCGCTGCCAGAGACCGAAATCCGCATACTGCACCGGAAGCGGCGCCCACGAGGGTGGGTCGCCTTGGTGCCGCGCCGTATACGCGGCGGCCAAGTCCCTGGTCAGCGGGCCGACCGACCAGCCGTCGGCGGCGATATGGTGTACCACGATGCCGAGCAGGTAGTGCTCGGGTGAGGTGCGTAGCAGCAACCACCGCACCGGTATCTGCCTGGTCAGATCGAAACCGGTGCGCGCAAAAGCGTCCAGCGCGCGCTCGGCACCGGCGGCATCGATATCGGTCACCACCGCATCGGTCACCATGAGATCGGGCGCCACCCGGTCGATGGGCAGCACCACCTGTTGCGCGCCATGGGTGTCTTCCGGGAAAACCGTGCGCAGCACCTCGTGTCGCCGCACCAGGTCGGTCACAGCGGCCTGCAACGCGGGCACATCCGGCTCCCCCGCGATACGGATCACCACAGCGATGTTGTAAGCGCTCGATTCGGGCGCATAGCGGTTGAGGAACCACAAGCGCTGCTGTGGTAGTGACAGGGGAATACGCTCCGGACGCGGCGACTGCACCGTCAACGCGGGTCGTTCTACCTTTGGTGCCTCGGCTACCTGCGCGGCGACCCCGGCGACGGTCGGCATCTCGAAAATCGACCGGACCGCCAGTTCCACACCGAACTCCGCGTGCACTGCCGCGGCGAGCCGGGTAGCCAGCAACGAGTTACCACCGAGATCGAAGAAACTGTCCTCGGCGCCGGTGACCGGATTGCCGAGAACATCGCCGAATATGCGCGCGATATTCGACTCCAGCTCGGTATTCGGCGCTCGGGAACTACCCACGGCGTCGAACACCGGTTCCGGCAACGCCTTACGGTCCAGCTTGCCCGCCGCGGTGATCGGAACCTCGTCGAGCACAGCCACCGCAGCAGGAACCATATAACCGGGCAGCTGCCTGCGCGCGGTCTCCACAATGGCCCTGGAATCGACCGGCCGATCCGCTGTGACATAGGAGATGAGCCGCTGCTGACCGTGTTCGTCGGTGTGTACCAGAGTCAGCGCGAATCGGATACCGGGATGTGTGCGCAGCACACTGTCGATCTCGCGCAGTTCGATGCGGAAACCCCGGATCTTGACCTGGTCATCGGCACGGCCGAGGAAGCGCAGCTGCCCCGATCGCTCCAACACCACCAGATCACCGGTGCGGTACATCCGCTCACCGCGACTGCCGTACGGATTGGCCGGGAATCGTTGCGCGGTCAAACCGTAACGGCCGTGATAGCCGCGGGCCACACCGGCACCGGACAGATACAGCTCGCCCGGCGTTCCCGGCGGCACCGGACGCAAACGATTGTCCAGGATGAACAGCCGCATGCCGCGCACCGGCATCCCCAACGGCACCGGGCGTCCCGGCATCATCGGTCCGCTCGCGGTCGCCGCGACAGTAGCCTCCGAGGGGCCGTACATATTGTGCATGCAATGCCCGGTCGTCCAGGTCTCGACCAGCTCCTCCGAACACGCGTCACCACCGACGATGACCACCTCGAGCTCGTGCAGCCCCGCATTCGGCACAGTGGCCAGCGCCGCGGGCGTGACGAAGGCATGGGTGACCCGTTCCTGGCGCAGCAGGGTGGCCAGTTCGGTACCGCCGTATATCCCCGCGGGGGCGATCACCATGGTGGCGCCTGCGGCGAAGCCGAGCAGCAACTCCAGCACGGAGGCATCGAAACTCGGGGAGGAGAAATGCAGTGTGCGCGCCGAATCGGAGACACCGAACAGGTAGGTCTGCTCACCGGCCAGCGAGGCGATACCCCCGTGCGTGACCACAACTGCTTTGGGGATACCGGTGGAGCCGGACGTGTAGATGAGATATGCCGGATTACTCACTCGCACCGGGCGACGCCGCTCGGCATCGGTAACCGGATGTGCGGGGTAACCGGAGAGCTCGGCGGTCAGATCGCCGGAGCCGAGCACCAGCCAATCGACATCGTCCTTATGATGTGTGTCATGTGCCGGGGGCAGGGTGGCCAGACAGGCGGTGTCGGTCAGACCGAGCACGGTGCCGGAATCGCCGATCATATGCGCTATCCGTTCCCCGGGGTAGCCGGGGTCGATCGGCAGATACGCCGCACCGGTTTTCGCGACGGCCCACACCGCGGTGATCGCGTCCAAACCACGAGGCAGTGCTATCGCTACGATTTCTTCCGGGCCCGCGCCGTGCGCGAGGAGTGCGCGCGCCAGAATATTCGACTGCTCGTCGAGTTCCCGGTAGGTGGTGTCGGCGCCGAGATACCGCACCGCGACCGCATCCGGTATCCGGGAAGCCGTATCGGTGAGCAAAGTGGCCAGCGTGATCGGCGTCTCGGCGGGGGCGCCCCCGATGGGTACCAGATTCTCGTTTTCCTTGCGGTCCAGAATGGGCAGGTCACCCACCGGCAGATCGGGTGCGGCCACACCACCGCCGAGTATGGTGACGAACCGGCGCGCGAAGGAACGTACCGTGCTTTCCTCGAAAACATCCGTCGCATAACCGAATTCAGCAGAAAGTGATCCATCCGCCGCGTCGTCGTGCACGACCAGTTGTAAATCGAACTTGGCGACGTCCTGGCTGATCGGCACTACGGTGGCGCGCACCCCTGGCAGATCGACGTGCAGTTCCGGCGCGTGATCGTAGGACAGCATCACTTGGAACAAGGGGTGGCGTGACGGGGAGCGCTCCGGATTGACCACCTCGACCAAGCGCTCGAACGGGACGTCGGCATTGGCGAAGGCATCGAGATCGGTCTCACGGACCATATCGAGCATCTGATCGAATCCCGCTGCCGGATCCACCTTCGTGCGCAGCACCAGTGTGTTGACGAACATGCCGACCAGATCGTCGAGCGCCGGATCGGAACGACCCGCGATCGGAGTCCCGATCGCGATGTCATCGCTCGCGCACAACCGCGCAAGCAGTCCTGCCAGCGCCGTATGCAACACCATGAACATACTTACGCCCCGGCTTGCCGCGAGTTCGACTGCGCCACGACGCACTTCGGCGGGAATGATGAATTCGACCCGGCCACCGGCCGTGGACCTGCGCAAGGGGCGGGGTCGATCCAACGGGAGATCGAGCTGTTCGGGCAACCCGGCGAGCGCTGAGCGCCAATACGTCAGCTGGCGGCTGAGCGGGCTGGCCGGATCGGACTCCTCACCCAGTAATTCACGCTGCCAGAGCGCGAAATCGGCATACTGCACAGGCAGATGCGTCCACTGCGGCGCGACACCGTTCGCCCGCGCCGCAACAGCCATCATCAGATCCCTGGCCAACGGCGCGATCGACCAGCCGTCGCCGCAGATATGATGCAGCACGATGAGGAAGACATGCTGCTGGGTCCCGGTCCGGTACAGCGCCACTCGAATCGGGGCCTGATTACGTAGATCGAAACCGTAGCCTGCGTATTCGGCCGCCAAGGTGGCCACATCGGCATCCACGACATCGATGGGGTCGAGCATCAACGGGATCGCGTCGGCCGGATGGATCAGCTGATAAGGCCCCTCCGGTGACTCCGGGAAGGTGGTGCGCAAGCTCTCGTGCCGTTCGATGACATCGGCCAGTCCCGCGCGCAACGCTTGTACGTCCAGCGGACCGTCGACCTTGACCGCCAACGGCATGTTGTAGGCGGCGGCATGCTCGGAGAAGCGGTTGAGCACCCACAACCGTTGCTGTGCCTGCGACAGCGGAATCCGGTCCGGCCGTTGCGCCGGGGTCAGCCGCGGCGAGGACGCATCGGAGATCTGCGTATCGAAACGCTGGGTGAGCGCCTCGATCGTCGGGGCCTCGAACAGATCCCGGATGGACAGCGTGGCACCGAGCGCGGCGTTGATCCTGGCCACCGCCCGAGCGGCGACCAGGGAATTGCCGCCCCGATCGAAGAAATTGTCCTCGACGCCGATCTCGATTCCGAGGACCTCGACGAAGATCCTGTTGAGGACCCGCTCCATCTCGGTACGCGGCTCGGTGATCGACTGGATCACCGGAGTATCGATGACGGGCTCGGGCAACGCCTTACGATCGATCTTGCCGTTGGCGCCCAACGGCAGTTCGTCGAGCTCCAGTACTACCGCCGGCACCATGTACTCGGGCAACGCGCGGCGCAGTGCGGTCAGCAGCGCGGTCGTGTCCAATCGGCCCGCGTCGCCCCGATCCGCCTGATCATCCTGACCGGCCGCGACCACGTAGGCGACCAACTGGTCACCGGCACGACCGGCGTGCGCTACGCAGACCGCGCGGGCAACGCTCGGATCATCGAGCAGTACCGCCTCGATCTCGCCCGGTTCGATACGCAGACCACGGATCTTGATCTGGAAATCGCTACGGCCCAAGTATTCCAGTACTCCAGGCATGGAATCGGAAGGACCGACCTGCCACCGCGCCAGATCACCGGTGCGATACATGCGGGTACCCGGAGTGAACGGATTCGCCACGAACCGTTCCGCGGTCAGTCGCGGTTGTCCGAGATAGCCACGAGCCAGTTGTACACCGGCGAGGTACAGCTCACCGACCGTTCCAGGTGGAACCGGTTGCAGCCGACCGTCCAGTACATAGGTCTGGGTGTTCCACACCGGTGCGCCGATCGGCACACTGGCCATATCCGGTGTGCACGGCGCTGCGGTGACGTCGACGGCAGCCTCGGTCGGACCGTATAGGTTGTGCAGTTCGGATCCGGGAAGCACCGCGAAGAAATCCCGAACAGTGGCAGCGGGTAGCGCCTCACCACTACAGAACACTCGGCGCAGGCCGGTGCAGTCACGCAGATCGGCCTCGGTGACGAACACCGAAAGCATGGATGGTACGAAATGTGCTGTGGTGATGCCCTTCTCCGCGACAATGCGCGACAAGTACAGCGGATCCCGATGACCCTCCGGTGCGGCGACGACGAGGCGTGCGCCGATCTGCAAGGGCCAGAAGAACTCCCACACCGAAACATCGAAGGTAGCCGGAGTCTTCTGCAACACCGCATCGGTGCTGTCGAGCGGATAGGTGTGCTGCATCCAGCGCAAGCGGTTGACGATCGCGGCGTGTGTCACGCCGACACCCTTGGGCTTTCCGGTCGATCCCGAGGTGAAGATCACATACGCGAGGTGATCGGGACGCAGTTCATCGCGCCGGTCGGCATCGGTGATCGGCGCGGCATCGAACTGCGATACCGGTGCGGTGTCGATATCCAGCCGGGGCGTGGTGTCCGGCAACTCCAGCCCTTCGCGGGCCACGGTGAGTACCAACAGTGGATCGGCGTCGCGCATGATCTGCCCGATCCGCTCGGCCGGATGCTCGGTGTCCAGCGGCAGATATGCCGCTCCAGCCGCGACAATCGCGTACATACCGACGACCAGATCGAGACTGCGGCGCAGGCACAGGCCGATGGTCGTATCCGGTCCGGCGCCACGGGCGATGAGCAACCGGGCCAACCGGTTCACCCGCGCGTCGAACTCGGCGTAGGTCAATGTCTCGTCACCGAACTCCAGCGCGACCGCGGCCGGATCGACCGCGGCACGCTCGGCGAACAAACTCGCCAGCGTCCCCTCCTGCCGCGATGTCCGAGTGGCATTCCATTGCCGTAGAACACATTCGCGCTCTACGCTGGTGATCGCGCCGAGTGATTCGACCGGGGTCCTCGGGTCGGCATTCAGGAATCGGCGGAGGAACTCCAGATAGCGTGTGTGATGCGCGCTGACCTCGGTCTCCTTGTAGAGCCGGGGATTGGCTTCGAAGTCGACGTGGATACGCCCGTGCGTCCCGTTATAGATATTGACCGACAGATCCTCGACCGGCCCGGTGGCCAGCACGTGCATCGAGCCGACCAGGCTGCCGAAACGCAACTCGCTGTGGAAGAGCATCATGTTGACCATCGGGCCGAAAAAACCGCGGGTGTCACGGGAGTAGCCGCTGTCGCGGCGGATGTCTTCGTGGCGGTAACGCTGATGGCGCAGCGCACCGGTGATCTGCAGTTCGGCCGCCTTCACCAGTTCGCAGATCGTGAGCGCGCTGTCCGCTCCATTGAAGTTGAGCCGGATCGGCACAACATTGGACACCACACCCGCCGAACGGCGTAAGGAGACCGTGGCCCGTGCCGAGACCGGTAGACTCAGGATCACATCGGAGTTACCGGTCACAGACCGCACATAAGCTGCCATCGCGGCCACGAAGACCGCCGGATCGGTCGTATCGCATGCCGCGGTCGCCGCTCGCACCGCAGTGTGGTACTCGTCGTCCAGTACGGCCGCGACCAGCCTACGGCCCGCATCGTGCACCGCACTGGTGATCCTGGCGCCACCGAGGCTTACCGGCTCACCGATCCCTTTCAACTGATCGAACCAGTACTCACGATCGCTGCGGAACCGGTCGGAGTCGTAATAGTTCGCCTCCTGGGCGTAGAGCTCCGCCAGTGGCGTCGCCCGCGAGGCAACCGGCTCGGTCCGATTCTCCAGCGCGGTGTAGATCTCGGCAGTACGGGTAAGGGCGTTCATCGCACCGTAACCGTCGATAACGATATGGTGCGCGAAGGAGTACCACACGTAATCGAACTCACCGATCCGCAACACCGCGTTGGAGGTCAGCGGATCGCGTTCCAGGTCGATCGGCGAACTCGTATGCTCATGCATCCAGCGCAGGGCCGCCGCGTAGGGATCGGGTTCCGCGCGGAAATCGAGACGAGTCCAGCCCGGCCGATGCATCGGGTCGACAAGCTGGTACGGCACGCCGTCGATCTCCACCAGGCGCACCTGCCCTACCTGGGTCTCGGCGCCGAACCGCTCGATCGCGTACAGCAGGCGTCCCGCGTCGAGGTCACCGTGGATCTCGACGTACTGAGAGATCGTCAATGGTACGTCGGGCCGGATGCGCTGCGCGTACCAGAGAGCCGTCTGTGCGGGTGACAGAGCAAACGGTTGTGCCGAGAATTCGCCGGATGAACATTGGTCGACGCGATCCGTGGCCAATGAACTCATCAATCACTCCGTTCTGCCGCTATTGACGCAACTCCCCGAGCACCATCCCGGCAAGCGCACACGCGCCAGCCGTAGGACGTGATCCACGCCCTATGATTCGGAGCATCGCACCAGCCGGATTGCCGGCGTTTTGGATTTGTTTCACATCCAACGCCCTTGGCAGAAGGCCACTTTGGTTGGTCACATTTTCGCAAATATTGCGGCTCGAACAGGCCGAACCAGATCGGAGATGGCCTCGACCGGTTTGCTCGATAATACTCCGTGCATTGGTCCAGTTGTCAGTCGAATGACGCGCAACCCCTATGCCTCACCATTTATTTCGGGCTGATGGGGGAAATAACATACCAAATGTCGGATTAACGCTGGGTTTTTTGCACGGTCGACTGTTCGGTAACGCTGCTGGCCAGCTCATCATCCCGTGTGGATCTCCGCCGAACAATTGCTGCGAGCACGACGGCAGCGGTGATAATAACCGATAATCGCTCCGGCAAAGGTCCCATTCGTGTTGCGAAAGTGGTGTCTTCACGCACCGGCAGCTCGGCGACCAGAGCAGCGGGTACGAATAACGCTGTTTCCTGCCGCACGCCGCCATCGGCGGTAATGATGGCGCTGACACCCGAGGTCGCCGCGACGACCAGCGCCCGGCCGTGCTCCACGGCGCGCACACGCGACATGGCCAGCTGCTGATAGGTCATCTCGCTGTCACCGAAAGTCGCATTGTTCGTCGGCACTGCCAGCAGCTGAGCGCCCGCACGCAACGCGTCTTCGAACGACCGGTCGAAAGCTACCTCATAACAGGTGGCGACACCGATCTCGATACCTGCCGCGCGGACAACACCGTCGCCGTCCCCAGGCACGAAGTACCCGGCCCGATCGGCGTATGCGGAGAACAGCCGGAAGAACCCACGCATCGGCAGGTACTCCCCGAAGGGTTGGATGATCTTCTTATCGTGCCGCTCCCCCGGCCCCGCCGCACCGTTCCACACTATCACCGAGTTGGTCGTGGTCCGATCCGAGTTGATCAGTACCGCGCCGACCAGAATCGGCGCGCCGACCCGCTCGGACGCCGCGGTGATCAACGCAGCGGCATCGGCGTTGCGTAACGGATCGATATCCGATGAGTTCTCCGGCCAGATCACCACATCCGGTCGCGGTACCAGGCCCGCCTCGATATCAGCGGCCAACTCCTCGGTACGGCGCACGTGGTTGTCCAGTACCGCGCGCCGCTGCTCGTTGAAATCGAGTCCGAGTCGCGGCACGCTGCCCTGGATCGCGGCGACGGTGACCATTCGCTCACCGTCCTGCGGACCGGGCAGCGCGGACCGCAACAGCAGTCCGGCAAGCGGCATGACCAGCACAGTGAGCGCCGCCGTGACATATCCGAGCCGGGGCACACCGGCCCGGCGGGACCACCATCGGGTCACCGACGCCGCAACGCCTGCTCCGGTGAGCGCCACCGCGAATCCGACCATCGGTGCGCCGCCGACCGCGGCCAACGGCAGGAACCAACCATCAGCTTGACCGAAAGCCAAACGACCCCAGGGGAATCCGCCGAAAGGAAAATTTGATCTGCCCCACTCCGCGGTAATCCAGGCCGATGCCACCCACAGCGGCCAGCCCGGCAAGGTGCCGACGAGCCGGACGAGCAGGCCGAAGACACCCAGATACAGTGCGCACGCGAGAGACAACGCCAGCCACGGCAAGGGGCCGACATAGATCCCGGTCCACGGGAGCAACGGAATGAAGAACGCCAGACCGGCCACGAACCCGTATCCGAAACCCGCGCGCAGCCGCCCGGCACCGCGGACAACCAGGGTGAGCACCGCGACGCCCAACGGGGCGAGAAACCACCACGGACGCGGCGGGAAACTTCCGAACAGCAGCAATCCGGCGATGATCGCCGCAAGTACGCGCGCGAGCACGGGATACCCACGCACTACCGCCATTATCGGACGCCACCATCCTGTTATCCGCGCGCCCACCATTATCCGCTCACCATCCGCCGCCCGGCCGCTCACCACCGCGGCATACTTCTACAATCGGCCTGCACCGTACCCGGGTACGTGGATGCACCGGACAGCCGCCCGGTACCGCGGGACACCGGCGGGCACATGCTGTCATCGCCCCAGCGCCGCCCTGCTCATGCCGCATAGATCGGCACTCCTCGGTGCACGGTGCGCACGCAGGTCGGCAACGGCGAATCAGGTTCGAGCGCAGGTAATCCGGGAACGCGGGAACGCGGGTCGGTGGACCAGCGCTGGACCGAATCGGCAGCCGCGGCGACGATGAGCTCATCGGCCTCCCAGATCGCGTAGGAGGCGGGAGCACCGGGGACGAGCGTGCCGGCCACACCGTCCCGGATCCCGCCGGCACGCCAAGCGCCTCGGGTCGCCGCGGCGAAGGCGGCGCGCGGCGACACACCGTACCCCGGTGTCCGGTGGGCGGCCGCGGCCCGCACCGCCGCCCATGGCTCCAGCGGGGTGACCGGTGCGTCGGAACCGAGTGCCAGGGAGACACCAGCGGCGGCCATAGTGGCGAACGGATTCAGCCGCGCGGCCCGATCCGCACCGAGCCGCGCGGCGTACATACCGTCCGGCCCACCCCATGCGGCGTCGAACCCCGGTTGCACACTGGCGATCACACCCCAGCGCGCGAGTTTCGCGATGTGCTCGGCATCGATCAGCTCGGCATGTTCGATCCGGTGCCCGAGCGCGGCGACAGCCGGACCACCCAGTTCCGCGACCACACCCTCGATGCCTGCGACGACCGCGTCCATGGCAGCGTCGCCGATCACATGGAAGCCGGCTTGGATGCCTGCCATGGTGCAGGCGCGGATATGATCGGTGATCGCATCGGCGTCGAGATAACTCCGGCCACATCCCGATGCGTCGGCGTAGGGCGCACGCAGCCACGCGGTGTGTGAACCGAACGAGCCGTCGACGAACAGATCACCGCCGAGCGCGTGCACACCGAGTTCTTCGATCAGCGCGCGCGCCTGCTCGGCACTGCGTACCGCTTCGCCCCAGTACGCCCTGACCTCTACCCCGTGGTCGAATTCGAGCAGCTCACGAACATCGACACGCCCCGAGATCTCCGGGCCCGCGCATTCATGCACTGCGACGATGCCGCGCGAGGCCGCGTGCGCCAGCGCGGCGGCGCGCGCCCGATCCCGCTGCTCCGGGGACAGGCCCGCCAGCGCGGCACCGCGCACCATATGGTGCGCGGCTGCGCGCACCGGCTCACCCCGGGTGAATCCGCCGGTCGAGGTCAGCCCGGGGAGCGTGTCCAACAGCGCCGAGGACGCCACAGCGGAGTGACCGTCGACCCGGGAGAGGTATACGTGACGACCACCAGGCACCGCCATATCGATCTCCTCGATCGTTGGCGGCCGCCCTTCCGGCCAGGTGGTCTCGTCCCAGCCCACACCGAGCACGGCGCCGTCCGGGTTCGCCGCGGCGAATTCGCTCAGCAACCGCAGCCCGTGCCCGAGCGATTCGGCAACAGACAGATCCAGTCCGGTCAGCTGCAGCCCGAGAGCCGTGACATGCACATGCGCGTCGACGAACGCTGGCGTGACAAAGGCGCCGTCGAGGTCGATGATCTCCGCGTCCGGATGCATCGCACGCCCTGGTTGCTCAGCACCCAACCAGACCACTGTCCCGTCGGTCACCGCCATGCTCGTGGCGTCGGGCGCACTCGCACTGTAGAACCGGCCACCGGTCAGCAACTGAGTACTCACGAGGCACCAGTCTGCCGTATGCCCGATTCGGTGGTGTGGGTCAGTCACCCACCATGCGTTAGGGCTGTTCCTGCCGCGCGGGCACCGGCAATACCGCTGGGCACCGGTGGGTGCGGTCACCCGCGGTGCGCACACCGAACCGCGGGCTTCGCGTTCGCTATCGCGTGATCGCCCGGTGGGCGCCGCCCTGCCCGTCGTCGTACCACTGCCGGACTACGGTGCCATCGATCACCTCGTCGCCATCGATGACGACACCACGGTAATGCGTTCCGGCGGCGAACCGGCCGAAGCGTCGTGCGGCGAGTGCCGTGACCAGCGGACGTAACAGGAACCGTGTCGGCGGCAGCAACAACAGCAGACCGGCCAGTGAGGTGACCAGCCCTGGCACGAACATCAGCACCGCGCCCACGGCGACCAGAGCGCCATCGGCCACAGCGGTGCCAGGGGTGATCTCGCCGCGCCCGGCACGCCGGAACTGTGCGAACACCCGCCGCCCTTGGGCACCGACCAGCAACAGGCCTGTGGCCGATCCGACGAGCAGAACCACGATGGTCGGCATGACCCCGATCAGCTGGCCGACCGTGACCAGCGCAGCGGCTTCGACGACGACATACAGTACGAACAACAACGCGACCATGGTGATCCTGTGTCCTTCCTTTCGGACGCTCTCTTCGATCAACGTCCGGCGCCCGCGCTTTTCTCCCGAACCTCACGATCGCGACGCCACCCGCTGGTCGCAGCACCGCCAGGCACCGGGTCAGCCGCCGGGGCGAACCAGCCCGGTCTCATAGGCCAAGACGACCGCCTGCACCCGATCGCGCAGACCCAGTTTGGTGAGCACCCGGCCGACGTGCGTCTTGACGGTGGCCTCGGACAGGTACAGCTGCTCGGCGATCTCGGCGTTCGAACGCCCCGCCGCGATGTGCTCGAGCACCTCGCGCTCGCGGGCAGTGAGCGCATCGAGTACTTCCGGGTCGTGGATAGGCGCTCGATCCTCGGCGATAAGACGGTCGAGCAAGCGTTTGGTGACCTTCGGTGACACCACGGCATCACCGGCCGCGACACTGCGGATGGCGGAGACCAGATCTTCCGGCGGGGTGTCCTTCAAGAGGAATCCACTCGCGCCGGCCCGTAATGCCCCGAGCGCATGCTCGTCCATATCGAAAGTCGTCATCACCAGTACCCGGCTGCCGTGCTCGGCTCCCACAATGCGGGCAGTGGCGGTGACCCCGTCGACAACGGGCATCCGCACGTCCATCAGCACGATATCGGGTCGCAGTTCGGCCGCCCGCGTGACCGCGACCGCACCGTTGGCCGCCTCGCCGATCACCTCGATACCTGGATGCGCGCCGAGCACCATCTTCAATCCCATCCGCATGAGTTCCTGGTCATCGACAACGAGAACGGTGATCGGCACGATCTCAATCTAACGCGACAGCGTTGGGTGTCCGCACGCGCCTGCGCACGGCCCACCCGTTCCCGCGCGGCACCTTCCGTACCGAAGCGGAGCCGGCATCACGGTCTCGGTCCACGGGAACGTGCGTCCCCGGCCGAGTTCATTCCATCGGATCGGACTGCAGCGGGATGCTCGCGCGTACCCGCCAGGAGCCATCGGTATCGCGCCCGGCCTCCAGGCTGCCGCCGAGCACAGCGACTCGCTCGCGCATCCCGACCAACCCGAGCCCACTGCCTTTGATTCGAGCAGCTGGTTCGTGGGCCGGGGGCACACCGGTGTCGGTGACATCGATCGACACCGCCGTATCGGTGCGGCGCACCCGCACCCACGCTTTCGGGTGCGGACCGGCGTGGCGCAGGGTATTGGTCAGCGATTCCTGCACGATGCGATGCACGCCGAGACTGACCTCGGGCGCGATATCGTCGAGTTCGCCCGCCAGCTCCAGCTCTACCGCGAGACCGGTACCACGCATCATCTCCACCATCTTGGCCAGTCCCGCGGTGCCGTGCTGTGGCACCTGGTCCGGTGCGTGCTCGGTGCGCAGCAGTGCCACAGTTCTGCGCAGCTCACGCAGTGCCTCGCGGCCGGTGCTCGCGATGGTGCCGAGCGCCTGTTCGGCGGCCTCCGGGTCACGGCGCAGCACGTATTTCGCACCATCGGCCTGCACGATGATGACGCTCACCGCGTGCGCCACCACATCGTGCAGTTCTCGCGCGATCCGGGTGCGCTCGGCCGAGACAGCATCGTGTAAGCGCCGCTCCTTGTTGTAGTCCGCGACCACCAGCCGCGCGGCGACCTCGGCATCGTAGGCGTGCCGCGCACCGATGAATTCCGCGAGTGTCCAGCACAGCGCGTAGAACATGACGGTGAACAGCAACTCGGAGCCGAAGGGCCTGCCGATGGCCATCATCGACAGCGCGACGGTGACCACAAGGCCGAACCCGTACCACGATCCCTCGCGCCGCCCGGTGTAGGCGACCAAGGTGTAGAGCACGATCCCCTGGGACACCAGCGTGATGTGGTCGGCATCGTCATCGGCCAGCGACCCGACCAGTATGGCGGCCAACGCCAGTACCAGGGTGGTTACCGCGACGGCCCGCGGATACACCCTGCGCAATGCGACCGGAAGCGGAAGCAGCACGCCGATGGCCAGATAGGCGAGTTTGTTCTCGGCATCGACTACGCCGATGATCTCGAGCAGGAGCAGCAGGACCGCCAGTGCCGAATCGGCGACCACGGGTTTGTCTCGAAGCCACAAACTGAACCTGCGCACGGATCAACCCTAGGGGCGCGGCCCACGCCACCCCCGCCGGTATGGGCGAGGAGAGTGCGGATGGCACGCATCGATGGCCACGAACAGTGGCCGCTGAGCGGTCTGATTGTCTGACGCGGTGGGAATCGGTGACTGGATGGTGTTGTTGGCCGCGGCGATGGCGGCGGGGTGGGTGGATGCGGTCGTCGGCGGCGGCGGTCTGATCATCTTGCCGACCCTGTTCGTGGTGGCACCCGGTATCGCGCCACCGACGGCGTTGGGCACCAATAAGCTCGCCGCGGTCGCCGGGACCGGTGCCGCGGTGGCGACCTTCGCGCGCAAGGTACCGATGCATTGGCGGATATTGCTCCCAGCCGCGGTACTCGCGGCGGCGGCGGCCGCGCTGGGCGCCGCCGCGGTCTCCCTGATCGACCGCGCGCTGTTCATCCCGATCGTGATGGTGGTGCTGGTCGGCGTCGCCGTGTTCGTCACCCTGCGCCCCTCGATCGGTATGACACTGGCCACTCATCCGCCCACCCGGCGCAAAACCGTTCTTACCGTGGCGTTGGCGGCGGGATTGATCGGCTGCTACGACGGCCTGCTCGGCCCCGGTACCGGCACATTCCTGATCATCACCTTCGCGAGCCTGCTCGGCACCGAATTCGTCAGGGCCGCGGCTATGGCCAAGGTGATCAACTGCGGCTCGAACGTCGGTGCCCTGATCTTCTTCGGCGCGACCGGGCACATCCTCTGGGCACTCGGCGCGGCGATGGCGGTGGCCAATGTCCTCGGCGCGGTGGCCGGTTCCCGGATGGCGCTGCGCAAAGGCGCCGAGTTCGTGCGCATCGTGCTGCTCGTTGTGGTGATCGGGATGGTTATCCGGTTGGGCTGGCAACAGTTCGGCTGATCCGCGCACCGGCGCGAAGCGCGAGCACCGGCTCGGCGCGCGAGATGATGCGCCGGGACCTCCACCCACGGTGCGCTCCCTGAGCGATGCGATACCGGCTAGGTTGGGATGGGTGAGCAACACGACTTCCAGAGATGTGGACGCCGAGTTCCTGGCTCTTCCGCTGGCCGCGCTCGCCGATGCCGCACTCACCGCGGCGACGGCGGCAGGCGTCGAGCACGCCGATATCCGGGTGCACCGGCTGGTCACCCAGTCGATCCGGTTGCGTGACGGCCTGGTCGAGGCCGTCACCGACAGTACCGAACTGGGTTTCGCCGTCCGCGTGATCGTCGATGGCACCTGGGGTTTCGCCTCGCATATCGCGCTCACCCCTGACACCGCCGCCGAGGTGGCCCGCACCGCCGTCACCACCGCCACCAGTTTGCGCGCGCTCAATCGCGAGCGCGTCGAACTGGCCCCAGAACCGCGTTACCAAGGGGTGCGTTGGGTCTCGGACTACGAGATCGACCCGTTCACCATGCCCACCAGCGCGAAAGTCACTCTGCTACAGGACTATTCGGAGCGTTTGTCGCGCGCCACCGGGGTCGACCATGTCACCGCGAGCGTGCTACAGGTCAAGGAGCAGACCTTCTACGCCGACACCGCGGGGTCCTCGATCACCCAGCAGCGAGTCCGGCTGCATCCGAGCCTGGAGGCGATCACGGTCGATACCGCGGCGGGGGTATTCGAGACGATGCGCACTCTGGCCGCACCGGCAGGCCGCGGCTGGGAGTATGTCACCGGCGCCGATGGGACCTGGGACTGGGACCATGAGCTCGCCAGGATCCCGGAATGGCTGGCCGAGAAGGTGCATGCGCCCAGTGTGCAGGCCGGACCGACCGATCTCGTGATCGATCCGACCAATCTGTGGCTGACCATCCACGAATCCATCGGTCACGCCACCGAATACGACCGGGCCATCGGCTACGAATCCGCCTACGCGGGCACCTCGTTCGCCACACCGGATATGTTGGGCACGTTACGTTACGGCACCCCGATCATGCACGTGACCGGCGACCGCACCGAAACACACGGTTTGGCCAGCATCGGCTACGACGACGACGGTGTCGCCGGGCAGCAGTGGGATCTGATCCGGGAGGGTGTTCTGGTCGGCTATCAGCTGGACCGGGTATTCGCACCGCGGCTGGGCCTGGACCGCTCCAACGGCTGCTCCTACGCGGATTCGGCGCACCATGTACCGATCCAGCGCATGGCCAATGTCTCGCTGCGACCCGACCCGGACCGGGATACCAGCACCGCCGAGCTGATCTCCCGGGTGGACGAGGGCATCTACATCGTCGGTGACAAATCGTGGTCGATCGATATGCAGCGCTACAACTTCCAGTTCACCGGGCAACGGTTCTTCCGCATCAGGAACGGTGAACTGGACGGCCAAGTGCGCGATGTCGCCTACCAGGCCACCACCACCGATTTCTGGGGGGCGATGGAAGCGGTCGGCGGACCCTCGACCTGGCGACTCGGCGGTGCGTTCAACTGTGGTAAAGCGCAGCCGGGCCAGGTCGCGGCGGTCAGTCACGGCTGCCCGTCGATCCTGGTGCGTGGCATCAACGTACTCAACACCCGGACGGAGGCAGGCCGGTGAGCGACGATCTGTTCCCCGCGAGCGCGACCGTGGAGCGGGCGCTCGCGCTGTCGAAAGCCGATGAGACGATGGTCGTCGTCCGCGACCAGCACGAGGCGTCGCTGCGCTGGGCAGGCAATTCGATGACCACCAACGGCACGTCGGTATCGCGGAACTGGACAGTGATCTCGATAGTCCGGACAGGACCCACCCTCGCTCGGGTCGGCACGGTCAGCTCGACCAGCGCGGACCCAGCCGATATCGAGGCAGTGGTGCGGGCAAGCGAGCAGGCCGCCCGCACCGCCGAACCAGCACGAGACGCCATGCCCCTGCTCGAACCCGGCGCCGTCGACACCGACTGGGCCGATCGAGCGGGCGAAACCGGCATCGACGTGTTCACCGATCTCGCCCAGGATTTGGCCACCGGCTTCGACAGCGCCGATCGCCTCTACGGTTTCGCACACCATCAGGTGCACACCACCTGGCTGGGCACCTCCACCGGAATCCGCCGACGTTTCGTCGAACCGATCGGTTCGGTGGAGATCAACGGCAAGCGCGGTACCGGCTCTGGTCTCGCCAGCGCCTGGGCAGGCGTAGGAACCGCCGACTTCACCGACGTCGAGGTATCCGCACTGCTCGCCGAGCTGTCCCGGCGACTGGACTGGGCCGAACGCACAGTCGAGCTCCCCGCGGGCCGCTACCACACGCTGTTGCCCCCTTCCGCGGTCGCCGACCTGATGATCTACCTCGCCTGGTCGATGGAAGGCCGGGGCGCGCAGGAAGGGCATACCGCGTTCGCGCGGGCAGGCGGGACCCGCGTCGGCGAACATCTGGGCGATATCCCCCTCACGCTGTACTCGGACCCCTATGCGCCCGGACTGGAATACCGTCCGTTCGTCGCCACGACCGCGTCCTCTGAGGCGATGTCGGTGTTCGACAACGGACTACCCGCCGAGCGGGTCGACTGGGTGCGCGACGGGGCGATCTCCGCGCTGGTGTACCCGCGCGCCACCGCCGCCGAGTTCTCCGCGCCGGTCGCGGTACCAGGAGAGAACCTGCTGTTGACCGGCGGTTCCGGCGCCACCATCGATGAGATGATCGCCAACACCGAACGCGGTCTGCTGCTGACCACCCTGTGGTATATCCGCGAGGTCGATCCGGCGACGCTGCTGCTCACCGGCCTCACCCGCGACGGGGTGTACCTCGTGGAAGACGGGGAGGTCACCGCCGCGGTGAACAACTTCCGGTTCAACGAGAGCCCGCTGGATCTGCTCCGGCGGACCACCGAGGCAGGCGCCACCGAGATCACCCTGCCGCGGGAATGGAAGGACTGGTTCACCCGAACCGCGATGCCGCCCTTACGGATCCCCGACTTCCATATGTCCTCGGTCAGCCAGGCGACCTGACCACGCAACACGCACCGCTGCGCGCGGGTCAGGCCGACAGTGTGAGCTCGATGCCGATGGTGCCCGACTTACCGCGCCGCAGCGTGCTGCCGAGGATGACCAGCGGCCCGGTGAGCCAATACTTGCGCCGCAGCAGTGCGCGCACCCGATCGGTACCCGCGGCGTCCAGGACGCGGCCGGTCCCTTCCACCACGTCCCCGTGCGGCTTACCGGTCGCACTGCACGGCTGCACGGTGACCGCCGGATTACGACGCAACCGTTTGACCTTCCAGCTGTCGGTCACCGTCCATACGTACAGTTTTCCGTTCTCGGTCACCGCCCACACCGGGGTGGCGACCGGAGTCCCGTCCTTACGGAACGTGGTGAGCAGCACATAATCGGCCGCGGCCACAGCTTCCAGCGAATTCGTCATGCGGGCAGCGTATCCCGCGGACACACGCCATAACGCGGCGCCATTCGGCCCGACAAGCGACGTACTGACGATCGTGGGCATCACCGATGGCCGATGTTCCTGCCCGGCCGAACACAAACCGGCGGACAACGCACCTTCAGTCCGGCATCCGATACTCTCCGGCCTCCAGCCGCGACAGCACCCCCTCGGTCCATCTCGACAGATTCTCGAAGACCCCACTCCACAGCTCCAGGAGATCGGTCGCATGCGGCGCCTCATAACGCCCAGGGAAGTTCGGGATCATGGCGAGCAGACTGTCGCGCGTGTCCTCGCTGCGACGACGCTGTTCACGCAACTTCTCGATGACATACGGCCTGGGCAGCGCATCCATAAAAGCGATTCCCGCCCCGAGTTCTTCCATATCGACACTGATCAGCGCGGCATCCATGAGTCTGTGGAATTCGGCCTCGCCGGCTGGCGTGAGTTCGAAGAGCGTACGCCCAGAGCCCCGGTCGCTTTCCTGGGGATCGGACGCGCTCAACTTCCCCTCCTGTGTGAGCTGCCTGAGCGCGTGATAGATCGACCCCGGTTTGACATTTGTCCAGGTCTCGGCGCGCCACGACAGCAGTTCCTTGCGCACCGCATAGCCGTGGGCAGGCTGACGTAAGCGCAGTACACCCAGCACCAACAAGCGCACAGCCGACATGGCGAACTCCTTCCGATCGGAAGCCGCCATGGTAGTCAAGTTTGACTTCTCAACGAGCAGGGCCCTACTCTCTATTAGTCAAATTTGACCAATAGAGAGTAGGGCCCCTATGACCGACATGGCGGTGCCACAGCTGTGGACTGGCGACCTGGCCGGCACGCTGGATTTCTACAAGACACTCGGTTACACAGTGACTTACGAACAGACCCGCCCCTACGTCTACGGCAGCGTGGAAGACCGTGGATGCGCACTACATTTCGTACCGACGCCCAAGAACGTCTCCGTATCTGCCGAACGGACCGGCTGCCTGGTGATGGTCGATGACATCGCGCACAGACACCGAGCATTCACCACGGCGCTGCGCGCCCGCTACGGCAAAGTACCCGCGAAAGGACTGCCACGGATCACTCGCTATCGACCGGGGCAGTCCCGCTTCACCGTGGTCGACCCGGCGGGCAACCAGGTGATCTACATCCAGCGCGACGAACCCATGGAACTGGAGTACGGCGGATCGAAGGAACTGGACGGGCTGGCCAAAGTACTGGACAACGCCGGAATTCTGCGCGATTTCAAAAACGACGACAAGGCAGCCTTCCGAGTTCTCGAGGTCGGTCTCCGGAGATTCCGCACCGAGGCGCCGCGACTGGACCGGGCTCGCGCACTGGCAGCACTCACCGAACTGGCCGTCGCCACTGAAAACCCCGAGCGCGTCGAGCAGTTCCGCGCCGAATTACGCGCGATGACGCTCTCCGCCGTGGAACGAGCTGTCATCGCCGATGAACTGCGTACAGCTGACGACCTCACCGCCTGGCTGTCCGAACATAGGGGACCGGCGGCTTCCCGTCCCGCGTAGCGCGGTCATGCCGCGAGAGTCAGCACCTGCGGGCCCTCCGGCGTGATCGCGATCGTATGTTCGGAGTGCGCGGTGCGTGATCCGTCCGCCGAGCGGAGGGTCCAGCCGTCGGGGTCGGTGACGATGCGGTCGGTTGTGCGCGCGAACCATGGCTCGATGGCGATGGTGAGTCCTGGTCGCAATCGATAGCCGCGCCCGGGACGGCCCTGGTTGGGCACATACGGCTCCTCGTGCATGGTGCGGCCGAGTCCATGACCTCCGAATTCCGTGTTCACCGGGTAGCCGTGTTCCCGCGCGACAGCGGCGATAGCGGCGGAGATATCGCCGATGCGGTTACCGGGTAGCGCGACCGCCACCGCGGCGGCCAGTGCCTGCTCGGTGGCCCGGACCAGCCGCAGATCCTCGGCGGCGGCGACGCCGACCACGACAGTGCAGGCCGAATCCGCGACCCAGCCGTCGACACCGACCGCGAGGTCCATGCTCAGTACATCGCCATCTCGTAGCGCGTAATCGAACGGAAGCCCATGTAGGACCGCGTCGTTCACCGACAGACACACGGTGTTGCGGAACGGTCCGCGCCCGAACGAGGGGGTGTAGTCCCAGTAGCAGGACTGCGCGCCACGTGCGTGAATGCGCTCCCGGACATATGCCTCCAGCTCGAGCAGGTTCACTCCGACCCGAGCCAGCGCCCTGAGCTCGGTGAGCACCTCGGCGACGAAACGCCCCGCCACTCGCATCCGGGCGATCTCCGCGGGGCTCTTCAACTCGACCATCATTCCTCCTGTGCAACGGTATTTAAATACCGGATACCTTACAGGTATTTAAATACCGTCAGGACTGCTTGCCGTATCCGGCTCCCCTCCGTACCGTGAGCACATGGTTCGCCTCCCCTTGACTCCGGCACAGATCGAGGCAGGCCGCCGCCTCGGTGCCGCCCTGCGCACCGCCCGCGCCGACCGCGATCTCACCGAGGTCGCACGAGCGGCGGGCATCTCACCGGAGACATTGCGCAAGATCGAGACCGGTCGCCTGCCCTCCCCCGCCTTCGGCACCGTCGTGGCACTCAGCCGGGTACTGGGGCTCGCGCTCGACGACCTCGCGGATATCTGGCGCTCGGCGGGACTGGCCGCATCGGCTTAGTGACGCAACCGCCGCTGCCGAATCGGTATCAGGCAGGCGCACGACGCAAAGTCGAGAATGAATAGCATGAGGGCTTCGCATATCGACCCGGCTGCCGACTCGGTGCCCCGCCGAACGAACCCGCAGCCATGCCCGGACCTTGTCTGGTATGCCGCCTACGGCTCGAATATGAGCCTGACCAGGCTGCGCACCTACCTTCGCGGCGGCAGACCCGACGGCGGGGCTCTCTCCGTACCCGGCTGTCGCGACAGCACCGACCCGATCCGCTCCGTCCCCCTGCTGCTACCAGGAGTGCTGTACTTCGCCACCGAATCACGCATCTGGTCCGGGGGCCGTGCCTTCTACGATCCTCGGTGTCCCGGTGCGATCGCGGTGCACGCCCATCTGCTCACGACTGCCCAGTTCTCCGATATCGCGGCCCAGGAGATGTACCGCGCTCCCGGCACCTCGCTGGATTTCACCGGAATCACCGGCAGTCGCCCGATGACTCTCGGTCCCGGCCGGTACGAGACCGTGATCTGCGCGGGCTCACACGACGGATACCCCGTGCTGACCTTCACCGCGCCCTGGCGCTATCGCGATCTGCCCGGCAATCCGCCTGCCGCCGCCTATCTGCGGTGTCTGGCGGCAGGACTGCGCGCGGCACACAGGTGGTCCGTCTCGGCTGTCGCCGGCTATCTCGCCACCCGCCCCGGCGCCGATCGCCGATGGAACCCGGATGCCGTCGGCGCGCTGCTACGCGCCGACGGCATCTAGCATCTAGCGCAGGGCTGGTCTCGCCGCGGTACAAGCGTCACCGAGCCTGCCGCGGCGAGCCGGAAAGCGATCAGTCGTCGGCACCACTTTCGCCGTTGTCACCGTTGTCACCGTTATCGCCGTTGTCGTCATCGCCTTCGGCCTCGCGATCATCGTCATCGAGCGAGGTGACGCCGGTGGTGGTGGTCACCATCGGCCACTGCGGCCCGGCGCACAGCGCGGTAACAGTGCTACCTTCCGCGAATCCGCCCCTGCTTTCCCCGCTCCGAGCGAGATCCATCCGTGGACCGGTGGACTCGGCCGGGCCGAGCAGTGCGCAGGTCCAGCTCTCCGAGTCCGGTTGGCCGCTCAGCTCGATGGAACCCTCTTCCTGGGGATCCGCCGACAATACTGGCCCCGCGGCGGCGACCCCTGCCCCGCCTACGGCGAGTATTGCGCTGAAGCCGACTGCCACAGTGCTGCGTAGAGCGATCCGGAACATACGATGCCTCCTTTCGGTATGGCCCCCGCCGTCGGCAGTTTCCGCTGCGCCGCTATTCAAACCCCGGCACCGAACACCGTGATCCGCTGACCGGCGATCACCTGGCAACCTCAGACTCATTCCACCTACCGCCCGGCAGAGGCATGGGTATCCTCACCCCATGGACGATGGCCGCGCGACCGTCGGAGTGGAAGAGGAGTTTCTGCTGGCGGATCCGCGTACCGGTGCACCTTTGGCACGTAATGTCGAAGTAGCTCGCACAGCCGAGGACATCGGCATCGATCTGCAACTGGAGCTGACTCGCTGTCAAGTGGAGGCCAGCACGGCGGTCCATACCGATATCAGCACACTGCATCGGCAACTGCGTGAGCTACGCCGTGGCATCGCCGACTGCGCCGAACGCAACGAAGGGCGCCTGCTCGCCGTGGGGATCCCGCCGACGGTACCGCACGAGTTCCCGGTCACCGATACCCCCCGCTATCAACGTATCGCGGAGAATTTCGGTTTACTCGCTCATGAACAAGGGCTTTCCGGCTGTCACGTGCATATCGGCATCCCTGATTGCGAGACCGCGATCCAAGTGAGCAATTATCTGCGACCTTGGCTTCCGCAACTACTCGCCATGACCGCCAATTCGGCGATCTACCGTGGCGCCGAGACCGGGTTCGCCAGTTGGCGCAGCATCCTGTGGCGGCGCTGGCCCAGCGCCGGACCGCCGCCGTACTTCGAATCGGCGCGCGACTACGAAGCCATGGTCGCGATGATGCTCAACAGCGGCAGCATCCTGGACAAGCAGATGGTCTACTGGGATGTCCGCCCATCCATCTCGTTCCCGACCGTCGAGGTGCGGGTCAGCGATATCCCGGCAACTGTCGAGGAAACCGCGCTGCTGGCGGCATTGGTGCGCGCGATCGTCATGATGGCGCGAAAATCCTTGGCCGACGGACACCCCCCGCCCGCGGTACCGGCTGAGGTGCTCAGGGCCGCGTACTGGAAAGCGGCCCGCTCGGGACTGGCAGGCGACGGTGTCGACCCACACGACGGGGAGGTGGCACCCATCCGCACCCTGCTGCACCGGCTGATCGACCATGTCGCACCCGCCCTCGACGCGGCGGGCGACCGCCAATTCGTCGAAGAGGCGTTCGCCCGCCTGCTCGCCCGCGGTAACGGTGCGCGCAGACAAGTCGCGGCCTTCCAGGTACGTGGCGAGGTCGGTGATGTCGTCGCCGAAGTAGCACGCGCGACCCTGGAAGGGTGCGATCGAGTGTGACCACGGTCCTGCTCGGAGTCGTCGGCCGGATCAACCGAGAGCCAGCATGGCGAGGCTCACCGACGTCGGGCGCGGCGAGCCGCCCTCTGGTTCGATCGTCACGCTGAAGATATCCGCCGGATCGAACCGAGCCGACACTCCTGCCTGCGGCACCGCCGTCAGCAACCCCGCCGAACGCACGGTCCCCTCAGCGGACACCATCCAGAGTTGGTAGGCCTGTCCCGGTGGCGGCGCTGGTACTGCGTCGAAGGTCACCGCGACCACTCCGAGCCGTCCCGAAGTGTTGACCGTCACCGTGCCGCCGACCGGCAGTTCGAGTACCCGAGACCGGGAATCCGATTGCACAAGCACCTGTTCGGCCGTGACCGCCTCAGTACGATATTCGGTGATCCGTCCGGCGATCAGCACGGCGAGCATCCCCATACCGGCGATGAGCACAGCGATCAGCCGAGCCAGCAAGGACGGCCGGGCGGGGCGACTACCGTCACCGGAGCCGTGAGTCGCCTGAAGAATCTTCGACTCCAACGCCTGCGGCGGAGCCACCGCATCGATCTCGCTCAACGCGGCCAGCATCTCCCTGCCCCCGCGTACCGCGGTGGTGAATTCGGTTACGGTGGCGGAATCGGCCTTCGCTACCCGGTTTTCGATATGACGACGCTCGATCTCGGAGACCGCGTCCATCGCATAGGGATACGCCAACGCGAGCAGGTCCGCTCGCGACTGTTCGGTCTCGGTCATGATCGGCCACCTCCGGACACAGTGCCCTGGTGCGGTGCTTGCGCGGTGACCATCCCGGCCTGCCTCGAGCAAGGCACGCGCCCACCTATCGAGGTCCGCGGCCGGGCCGAAGGCACTCCAGGAACCGGACCGCAGTCGTTCGGACTCACATCGAGGCGTCGGCTCACCCGCTTCGCGCACACCCACATGACTTGATTTCGCGGTGCACCGCCGCCCGGATTGGGTTCCGCGCGATATTCGATGCGATTCCCTTGGCCGCCCACCCCGCTCACACGTCCCGCCGGTGACCGGGCGGACGAGACGGGCGCCCCCGCTCGGTAGCACCGCACCGTGTCTGCCCAGGGACAGGATGCGGTAAGTTGACCGACGGAATGCTCGTTTTCTGCACGACAACGGCAGAAGTACGCGACATGCGGCAGAGCCGACGCAGTGTATTGCCGGGGTCACGCGGCAGGAGAGGTTGGTTGTGAGTTCCGAGAGCGTGCCCAAGGCGCTGGAGATTCACCTGAGCTCGGCAGCAGGCGCGGTGATCGTTACCGTGCACGGTGAAATAGATATGGCTTCCGCTCCGTCTTTACAGTCCGCGCTGGACGAGGCGCTGCGCGCGGCTTCCCCCGCGATCGTGGTGGATATGTCGGATGTCGGATTCCTCGGCTCCGCCGGTCTGAGCGTCCTGCTGGCCGCCTCGGAAGCCACCGGTACGGGTGGGCTGCGGGTGGTGCCGAGCGATGCTGCGCGCAGGCCGATCGAGGTGACCGCGCTGGACCGTTTGCTCATGGTATTCGACACCGTGGCGGACGCGCTGGCCGCCGACGAGACACCCTCGCCGAGCTGAGCTCGGCAGCGGCGTATACACCCCTTGCGGTTTCGGCTACGCGTGGCCGGGTAACCGACCGGTCGTCGGCACTGTGTCGGCCCGAGTGCACCGGGAGGAAGCCGTATGGCGTACAACCGCGAACACCGGCTGGTGGGCGTGCCCGCGGTGACAGCACTGGCGGATCTCGGATTCGCCTCGGCCACCTCCGGAGTGATCGCCCGGCGGCGACCGGCGTCGGGACTACTGGAACGCGCCGGAGCCGAGTCCAGGGTCATCGAGCGGGTGCGCCAGCTACGCCGTGAATTCGGCTCCGGTCCGGTCGAACTCGTGGTTCTCGGACGCCGGATCGCGGTACTCCTCGATCCTGCCGATATCGGGCGGGTGCTGGGCGGCGCGCCGACGCCCTTCCACCCGGCCAATCGGGAGAAGCGGCATCCATCACGCCAGTTCCAACCGCATGGCGCCCTACTGTCCGATGGGCCGATCCGGGCGCAACGCCGAGCGCTGAACGAGGCCGCGCTCGATGCCGGTGCGCCACTGCATCACCTTGCTACGCCGTTCGCCGCGGCTATCGCCGACGAGGCGCGCGGAATGATCGACTCGGCGCTGCGCCACGGGCATCTGGACGCACGACAATTCACCGCGCACTGGTGGCAGCTGGTCCGCCGGATCGTACTCGGCGAACGGGGACGCGACGATATCGTGCTCACCGATGAACTCGCCAGGCTGCGCTCCGCGGGCAGCTGGTCGTTCCTCGCCCCTGCGCGCCGCAGACAACGGGACCAGTTCACCGATCGTCTCTATCGCCATGTGGAGTCCGCCCCGGCGGACAGCCTCGCCGGGACACTGGCAACGGCACCGACGGGAAGTACTGCCGACCTGGTCGGACAGATCCCGCACTGGCTGTTCGCTTTCGATGCCGCCGGCAGCGCACTCAGCCGTACGATGGCGGTACTGAGCACCCATCCACAACATCACGCCCGCGCGCTCGGCGATGCCTGTGAACCCCAGCGGGTCGCGCTGCGCAGCTATCTCCGTGCCTGTGTGCTCGAATCAGTACGGTTGTGGCCGACCACACCGATACTGCTGCGTGATCTCACCACCGATACACAATGGCGGGACGGCGACGAATCCTTCACCATCGCGGCAGGCGCCACCCTGATAATCGCTCTTTCGGCATTCCACCGCGACAGCGATCTGCTGCCGTTCGCCGATGAGTTCACCCCCGATATCTGGCTCGACGGCCGTGCGGAGCAATACCCGCAGCTGGTGCCGTTCAGCGCGGGGCAGACCGATTGCCCGGGCCGCAACCTGGTCCTCTTCGTCACCAGCACACTACTGGCGCATCTGCTGACCGCCGCCGACTTCCGGCCACGGTCGGCAGCGTCACTCTCCCCGCAGATGCCGCTACCGGTAACGGTGAATACCTCCGGACTCGACTTCACGGTCGAGGCGTGCTTGTCTCGGACCCGCTGACCACATCGGCACAGTATACGAGCGGCCACGAGCACATACCGGCGATCGACATGATTCGACGTGACATCGGCGTCGGCCGCACCCGACGAACATGTCGAGTGCGGCCGACCTTCCTGCCACGGGCACACTCGGCGCCCGGCTATTGATTCACCTCGGCGATACCGCTATCGATTCGCACCGTCGATACCGCCGATGAGCCCGCCGATCAGGCAACCGGCCACGAATCCGATGAATGCGAGGACGAGGCCGACCAGCGCACCGAGCACGCAGCCGATCGCCGCGCCTGCCGCGATGGTGCCCGGGTTTCCGATGAACTGTGGCGCACCGACGAACTGCGGCGCACCCTGCGCTGCGGCCGCGACCGGTGTCACCGTCAAAGTGGTTGCGGCGGCGTCGATTTTCGGGGCCACTCGAAGCTCCTGGCCCGTGATGGTATGCAGGGTCGTCGGCACCGTGGCGACGACCGCACCATCCGGAGCCAGAACTGTCACCGCCTCCGGTGTCGAGAAGAACGTACCGGAGGTAAGTGTCATCGCCGCACTGGACCGGTCCGGTGCGACAGTCGCGGTGTAGCCGACGCCACGGTCGAAGCCGCTGATCGCCGGGCCGGACACCTCGGCCTGACCATAAGCGGTGGCCGCGGTGATGCCGGTGGCAGCAATGGTCAGCAACGTGGTCGCGACCAGTTTCTGGATCTTCATGAGCTTTCCCGTCCTCCAACCGATTTCGATCTGTTGTATTCCGGATACAGCCGTGGCAGCTTATCAGTCATGCATGATGCGCATGACTGTATCGGCAACAGTGGAAGATCGAGATCTCTTGTGGAATAGCGCTGTACACCATCCAGCGCGGCACAGCCCGCTACGTGAGAAAGCGGTTGCGCGGCAGTTATTCCAGTTCACCTTCGGTATCGAGATACACCTGCCGTAACCGATCGAGGGTGTCCTGTTCGGGATGCTCCCAGAGTTTTCGTTCCACCGCTTCCAGCAGCCGCTCCGCAATACCGTGCAGCGCCCAAGGATTGGACTTTTCCATGAACTTCCGGTTCATATCATCGAAAACATAATTCTCTGTGAGCTTTTCGTACATCCAGTCGGCCACGACATTGGTGGTGGCGTCATAGCCGAACAAGTAGTCCACGGTCGCCGCCATCTCGAACGCGCCCTTGTATCCGTGCCTGCGCATCGCCGCGAGCCAGCGCGGGTTCACCACCCTGGCCCGGAACACCCGCGCGGTCTCCTCCGACAGGGTCCGGGTGCGCACCGCGTCGGGACGGGTGCTGTCGCCGATATAGGCCTCCGGATCCTTGCCGGTCAATGCGCGCACAGTGGCGACCATGCCACCGTGGAACTGGAAATAGTCGTCGGAATCGGCGATATCGTGCTCGCGGGTGTCGGTGTTCTTGGCAGCCACCGCGATCCGGCGATACGCGCCACGCATATCGTCTGCGGCGGGAACACCGTCGAGATCACGTCCGTAGGCGTAACCGCCCCAGGTGGTGTACACCTGGGCGAGGTCGGCATCGGTGCGCCAGCTCTTCGAATCGATCAGCTGCAACAGGCCGGCACCATAGGTCCCCGGTTTGGAGCCGAAGATACGGGTGGTGGCGCGCCGCTGGTCACCATGGGCCGCCAGATCGGACTCGGCGTGCGCCCGCACGTAGTTCGCTTCGTGCGGCTCGTCCAGATCGGCGACCAAACGGACCGCGTCGTCCAGCAGGGCGAGTACATGGGGGAAGGCGTCCCGGAAGAAACCACTGATGCGCACGGTGACGTCGATACGGGGACGGCCCAGTTCCGCGAGCGAGATGAGTTCGAGTGCGCTGACCCGCCTGCTCGCTTCGTCCCATACCGGACGAACACCGAGTAGCGCGAGGACTTCGGCGATATCGTCACCCGAGGTGCGCATGGCTGAGGTGCCCCAGACCGACAAGCCCACCGAGCGCGGGTATTCGCCGTGGTCGGTCCGGTATCGCTCCAGCAGGGATTCCGCCATGGCCTGACCGGTTTCCCAGGCCAGCCGCGAGGGCACGGCTTTCGGGTCCACCGAGTAGAAGTTGCGACCGGTGGGCAGCACATTGATCAGGCCACGCAATGGTGAACCGCTCGGACCGGCCGGGATGAATCCGCCGTCGAGGGCATGCAGTACCCGCTCGATCTCCCGGCCGGTCTGCCGCAAGCGTGGTACCACCTCGGTCGCCGCGAAGCGCAGTACCCGGCGGACCTCCTGGTTATCGGTGATCCCGTCGACCGCGGCCGGCGACCAGTGCTCCGCCTGCAAGGTCGCGACCAGCGCGCGAGCACTGTCTTCCACGGCATCGACGCGTTCCCGTGCCTGATCACCCGACTCGTCGAGTCCGAGTGCCTCCCGCAGGCCGGGCACCGTACGTTCACCACCCCACAGCTGCCGCGCCCGGAGCATGGCCAGCACCAGATCGAGTTCCGCCTCCCCCTCTGGCGCCTGTCCGAGGACGTGCAGGCCGTCACGGATCTGCACGTCTTTGATCTCGCACAACCAGCCATCGACATGCAACAACATATCGTCGAAGGAGTCCTCGTCCGGGCGCTCGGTGAGGCCGAGATCGTGATCCATTTCGGCGGCGCGCATCAGCGTCCAGATCTGCTGACGGATGGCGGGAAGCTTGGCTGGGTCCAGCGCGGAGATATTGGCATGCTCGTCGAGTAGCTGCTCCAGACGCGCGATATCGCCGTAGCTCTCCGCGCGGGCCATCGGCGGGATCAGATGATCGACCAGAGTGGCGTGTGCCCTCCGCTTGGCCTGGGTGCCCTCGCCGGGGTCGTTGACCAGGAACGGATAGATCAGCGGCAGATCGCCCAGCGCGGCATCGGTACCGCAGGAGGCCGACATGCCAAGGGTCTTGCCCGGCAGCCATTCCAGATTCCCGTGCTTGCCCAGGTGCACCATCGCATCGGCGGCGAACCCATCGGTAGCGCTGAGCCAGCGGTAGGCGGCCAGGTAGTGGTGGCTGGGCGGCAGATCGGGATCGTGATAGATCGCGACGGGGTTCTCACCGAAACCGCGCGGCGGCTGCACCATGAGCACGACATTGCCGAAACGCAGTGCCGCGATGACGATCTCACCGTCCGGATCGGACGAATAGTCGACATAGAGTTCCCCTGGCGGCGGGCCCCACGCCTCGACCACCGCGGTACGCAGATCCTCGGGCAGGGTGGCGAACCAGGCGGCGTAGGTGGCCGCACCGATACGGATCGGGTTACCCGCCAGCTGTTCGTCGGTCAACCAGTCCGGATCCTGTCCGCCCGCGGCGATCAGGGCATGGATCAGGGTGTCCCCGTCCTGATCGTCCAGGCCGGGGAGCTCGCCGGGGGCACCGAGGTCATAGCCGGCAGTGCGCATCTCGGTGAGCAAACGGATGGCGCTGGCCGGGGTATCCAGACCGACCGCGTTGCCGATGCGGGCGTGTTTGGTCGGGTAGGCCGACAGCATGACGACGACGCGCTTTTTCGCGGCGGGAATGTGGCGCAGCCTGGCATAACGCGTCGCGATACCCGCCACCCTGGCAGCGCGCTCGGGATCGGGCACATAGGTGGACAGACCGTCGGCGTCGAACTCCTTGAACGAGAACGGAACCGTGATGATCCGGCCGTCGAACTCCGGGACCGCGACCTGGGTGGCGACATCCAATGGCGACAGGCCGTCGTCATCGGCCTCCCATTGGGCGCGACCGGTGGTCAGGCACAAACCCTGGAGGATGGGCACATCCAGATCGGCGAGCGCGCCGATATCCCATGCCTCGTCCGCACCGCCTGCCGCGGCGGTGGCCGGCTTGGTTCCCCCCGCGGCGAGCACCGTCACCACCAGGGCATCAGCGCGGCGCAACGTCGTGAGGAATTCGGGTTCGGCGGTGCGCAACGACGCGCAGTACAGCGGGAGCGGACGCGCGCCCGCCTGTTCGATCGCGGTACACAGGGCATCGACATAGGCGGTGTTGCCCGCCAGATGCTGCGCGCGATAGTAGATCACAGCGACCGTCGGACCGTCGGCCACCGGTGCCGCGACCCGGTCCAGTTCACCCCAACTGGGCAACTGGATCGGTGGTTCGAAGCCGTGCCCGGTGAGCAATACCGTGTCGGACAGGAAGTTGTGCAGTTGCCGTAGATTCTCCGGGCCACCAGCGGCCAGATAGTTGTGCGCGGCGGCCGCGACGCCGCCAGGCACCGTCGAGCACGCCATCAGCTCGGCGTCCGGGGCGTTCTCCCCACCGAGCGCGACCAGCGGAACGCCGTGCGCGCGAAGCGCCTCCAGCCCGTCCTCCCACGCGCGTTTGCCGCCGAGGATACGCACGATCACCAGATCGGCGCCCTCCACCAGGGCGGGCACATCGTCGACCAACAATCGAGCGGGATTGCCCCACCGATAGTCGGCGCCGCTGGCGCGGGCACTCAGCAAGTCGGTGTCGGACGTGGACAACAGCACAAACACAGTGGCAGCCTTCCTCGGGTGACGCGCCCATCGGGGTTCGCTGCTCGCCGGAGAGGGTCTGGCTTTCTACAGTGGCGCGACCGCACCGGACTTCCACCGGTTTCCTCGTCACCCGTCGAGCATGCCGATGCTACCCGCCTGCGGGGCCGGGCCCGGCCCCGCATCCGGCCTACACTCCCGGCATCGTCCGCACTTCGATCGGTGTCTTCCCGGCCGTGAACGACCTGGACTCCTCCCGCGCCGCTCTGTGGTGCCGAGGTGGTTCCTGTTTCCAAGGGATTCGCTTCCCGTCGGACAGGAAGGCCGACGGTCTCTCCGCAGGCGTCCGACCACTCTGCCCGTCCGGCAACCGACCGCGTATTCCGCGCCTGCCATGGGTCCGTAGGCTGAACCAGATATGACACGAGGTGTACCTGATTCCTGTCCAGGCGTCTTGCGGCTACACGAGGCGGCCGATGGACCGCTGGCGCGGATCCGGGTGCCCGGCGGACTGCTCGAGCCCGCGCAGTGGCAGGCGCTCGCGGAAGCCGCGCACGCGGTGGGGGACGGAAATATCGAGCTCACCTCGCGGGGCAATGTTCAACTGCGCCGGGTACGCGATGCGGACGCGCTGACCGACCGGCTGACGACCGTCGGCCTGTTACCGAGCCGCACCCACGAACGAGTGCGCAATATCATCGCTTCGCCGCTGTCCGGACGGATCGGCGGATCGACCGATATCCACCCGCTGGTCGCGGCGCTGGACACCGGGCTGCGTGGTGCGCCGCGATTGGCCGAACTGCCCGGCCGGATGCTGTTCACCCTCGACGACGGACGCGGCGATGTCAGCGGACTCGGCGCCGATATCGGGATCCATGCCCTCGGCGCCGACGAGTTCGCGGTACTCCTGGCGGGCGGCGACAGCGGAATCCGGCTCCCGGCCACCGATGCGGTCGAGGTCATGCTCGCCGCCGCACACGGTTTCCTCGAGCTACGCGGCGACGATGCCGGCCACTGGCGGCTACACGATATCGAGAACGGCGCCGAACGCCTGATCGCTCTCCTCGGGCTGCCCGCTACCGCCGATCGGCTCGAGCTCGCTGCGACGCAACCGACGCCGATCGGATGGCTGGCGCAGGACAACGGGTTGGTCAGCCTCGGTGCGGGTGCGCGCCTCGGCTCGGTGACCGCCCGCACCGCCGAGTTCCTCGCCGCGATCGAACGACCCATCTTCGCCACCCCTTGGCGCAGTCTGGTGATCACCGATCTGACCGAATGGGCCGCCGAGCAGGTAGTACGAGTACTGGCCCCGATGGGCATGATCTTCGACGCCGATTCTCCCTGGCTCCTGGTCAGCGCCTGTGCCGGACTGCCGGGGTGCGCGAAATCGCACGCCGATGTCCGTGCCGATGCGGCGGAGGCGGTCGACGCGGGACGGGTATTACCCGTCGAGACCGCTCCTGACACCGGAGCATCGGAAGTACTACCACCCACCGCGTCGGATATCGCGGTGGGTGGTCGGCAACACTGGTCCGGCTGCGATCGCCGCTGCGGCCGCCCCCGCGGGGTGGTCACCGATATCGTGGCCACCAGCACGGGGTACCGCATCGGTTGACGGTCCTCCCGCCTGGGGCAGAGATTCTCGGCTCGGACAGCAACCGGATCACCGACCCAGAGGTGGTTATCCACGTATCTCACACCATCGATGCTGGTGCGGACCTATTCCGCCACAGCAGAGATCGTCGTGGCGGCGTTGCGGTCCCTGCTGTGGGGTAACCGCGCCGGGGACAGTCAGGTGGTCGGCTCTTACCTGTCGTGGATTTCGAGAGTGCAGCATTTGACGGAGCCGCCTGCCTTCAGCAACTCGGACATCTCGATCCCGACCGGGTGATAGCCGCGAACGCACAACGCCTCGTGCAGATCGGTTGCGCGACTGCTGAGGAATACGGTGTGCCCGTCACAGACACCGTTCAATCCGAGTACCACCGCGTCTGCTTCGGTGGCCGTGATCGCATCCGGGTAGAGCTCGGCGAGTATCGCGCGAGATGCCTGGCTGAAGGCGGGCGGGTAATAGGCGATGGTGCGGCCGCCAAGCGGCAGCAGCACCGTATCCAAGTGATAGAAGCGCGGATCGACCAGTTCCAGGGACACCACGGGCAGACCGAAATGTCGGGAGACCTCCGCGTGTGCGGAGGGCGAGCTACGGAATCCCATACCCGCCAAGAGCCGGTCGCCGACCAGGAGAAAATCGCCTTCGCCCTCGTTCACTTCCGCAGCGGCGACCAGACCCGATAAACCGAGCCGGGCGAACCAGCGGTGATAGGCCGGGCCTTCGGCGGCGCGTTCCGGGTGGGTGAAGCGCGCCGAGATCGCGCGCTCTCCGATGATCAACCCGCCATTGGCGGCGAACACCATATCCGGTAAGCCGGGAACACCGGGCACCACCTCGACGGTGTGCCCATAGTCCGCGTAGATAGTGCGCAGCAGCTCCCACTGCTCGATCGCGCGCGAGCGGTCGACCGGCTCGGCGGGATTCATCCAGGGATTGATCGAGTAGGTGACGTCGAAATAGTCGGGACGGCACATGACGAACCGGCGCGGCGACCAGCGAGGCGAGGCGGACTCGACGTGGAGTGGGGCTACGGACGTCAATGGGACTCCAAGGGGTGAGGAAACCTTCGGTCGTCACGACGGTAAATCGCCTACTGTTGCGCTAGAAACAATGATTCATTGTGCATTCGGGTAGAAAAATAGCTCTTTGTTGCATACCACCGGAGAGAAGTGACATGGACGACCTCGATCGGCGAATCCTCGAACAGCTGCTGCAACGCGCACGGGCCTCTTTTCAGGAGATCGGCAGCGCGGTCGGGCTGTCCGCGCCCGCGGTGAAACGCCGGGTCGACCGCCTGGTGGCGAACAAACAGATCACCGGGTTCACCGCACTGGTCAATCCGGCCGCGCTCGGCTGGAAGACCGAGGCGTACGTCGAGGTCTACTACCGCGACAACATCTCCCCCGCCGAACTCAAACGCAGTCTGGAACCGATCCCGCAGGTAGTCGGGGTGTGGACCATTGCGGGAGAGGCCGATGCGCTGGTGCACGTGATAGCCACCGATATGGCCGAGATCGAGGTGACGGTGGAACGGATCAGGGAGAACGCGCGTGTGGGGCGCACCAGGAGCTCGATCGTCATGTCCCGGCTGCTCGAACGTCCACGGACCTGAACCGGCGCACCGGCCCCGGTCCACTGCCCCGCTCCCCGTGACCCGAGCCGACCCGCCCGTCCCCCGGCCCATAAGGTGGACCGCATGTCCGAGGTACGTGCCCGCTGTCTGACCGACGGAGCCGAGATCTACCGTCGCTCGTTCGCGACAATCCATGCCGAGGCCGATCTGAGCAGGTTCCCCACGGATGTGGCACAGGTGGCTGTGCGGATGATCCATGGCTGTGGCCAGGTGGATCTCGCCGAGGACATCGCCTTCTCACCCGGCGTGGTCACCGCCGCGCGTACCGCGTTGAGGGCGGGTGCGCCGATTCTGTGTGACGCGACCATGGTCGCCGCGGGGGTGACCAGGAAACGCCTCCCCGCGGATAACGAAGTACTGTGCACGCTCACCGATCCGCGGGTACCGGATTTGGCCGCGGCCATGGGCACCACCCGCTCCGCCGCCGCGCTGGAGCTGTGGCGCGACCGGCTCGCAGGCGCCGTCGTCGCGATCGGCAACGCCCCGACGGCGCTGTTCCATCTGCTCGATCTGCTGGCGAACGGCGCCCCGCGCCCCGCAGCTGTCCTCGGTATACCGGTCGGGTTCATCGGAGCCGCCGAATCCAAGGACGCGCTGATCGATACCGGCGGCATCGAATACCTCACGGTGCGCGGCAGGCGTGGTGGCAGCGCTATCACCGCCTCCGCGGTGAACGCGATCGCGAGCGAACAGCAGTGAGCGTTCCGGGGAAATTATGGGGTGTCGGGCTCGGCCCCGGCGATCCCGAACTGGTCACGGTCAAGGCGGCCAAGGTGATCGGGGCAGCCGATGTCATCGCGTTCCACAGTGCGCGCCACGGCCGCAGTATCTCCCGCCGCATCGCGGCACCGTACCTGCGCCCAGGCCAGCTGGAAGAGCACCTCGTCTACCCGGTGACCACCGAGACCACCGAACATCCCGGCGGTTATCGGGGCGCGATCGACGAGTTCTACCAGCAGGCTGCCGAACGGCTGGCCGAGCACTTGGCCGCGGGCCGTTCGGTCGCCTTGCTCGCCGCGGGCGACCCGCTGTTCTACAGCTCGTATATGCATATGCACCGGCGCTTGGCCGACCGATTCGAGACCGAGATCATCCCCGGTGTCACCTCGGTCAGCGCAGCGTCGGCCGCATTGGGCACCCCACTGGTCGAGGGCGAGCAGGTGCTCACCGTGTTGCCGGGTACCTTGCCGGTCGATGAGCTCACCCGCCGGTTACGGACCACCGACGCTGCCGCGATTATGAAGCTCGGCCGGACCTATCCCGGTGTCCGCCGAGCTCTTTCGGATTCCGGACGGCTTGCCGACGCCTACTACATCGAGCGAGCGAGCACCACCGAGCAACGCGTCCTGCCCGCCGACGCGGTCGACGACGCCGAGGTGCCCTATTTCGCGATCACCCTCGTTCCCGGCCCGGCGACGGCCGCGCCGCCACCCCGCACCGAACCGGATTCGGCGGCAGGCAGGCAGGTGCCCGGCACACAGTCCGCGCACCACGACGGCGGCGAAGTCGTGGTCGTCGGACTCGGTCCAGGCGCACCGGAGTGGACCACCGCCGAGGTGCGCTCGGCGCTGACCGAGGCCACCGATCTGGTCGGCTACACCACCTACTTGAACCGGGTGCCGCGACGTCGAGGACAACGTCGCCATGCCAGCGACAACCGGGTGGAGTCCGAGCGCGCCGTGATGGCTCTGGACCTGGCCGAACGGGGCGCCAAGGTCGTGGTCGTCTCCTCGGGGGATCCCGGCGTCTTCGCGATGGCGGCGGCCGTTCTCGCGGAAGCCGAGGACCCCCGGTGGCGGGAAGTTCCTGTGCGCGTGCTGCCCGGGCTCACCGCGGCCAACGCCGTAGCGAGCCGGGTCGGCGCACCGCTGGGGCACGACTACGCGATGATCTCACTGTCCGATCGGCTCAAGCCGTGGGATGTGGTGGCACAACGCCTTTCGGCGGCCGCGGCGGCGGATATGGCCATCGCGATCTACAATCCGGCATCATCGCAGCGCACCTGGCAGGTCGGCGCGATGCGGGACCTGCTGCTGGAGCACCGCAAACCCGGCACGCCCGTGGTGCTCGGGCGGGACGTCGGCGGACCGACCGAATCGGTCCGGGTGGTGACACTCGGCGATCTCGACCCCGCCGACGTGGACATGCGCACACTGCTGATCATCGGCGCGTCCACCACAACGGCATTCGAAACGGGTCAGGGCATCCGGGTCTACACATCCCGACACTACAGCCGGACACCGGACACAGCGCCCGGTGACGCGTAGGATCTGCGGACGCAGCTCGATCGAAACCGCATACGACCGGAACGAGTCATCACGCAGAGCATGCCCGCTTCGGCCGGGCGGGCAGGTATACCCGTTCCGGCAACATTCCACTATGGAATGTCAGAGCGAAGGGAGCAGGCGTTGACCAAGACCGCGGCCACCCGCAAGCCACTGAACTCGACAGCGGCATCACTGCTCGGATTCCTACACGAAGGCCCCATGTCGGGATGGGATCTGGTGACCGAAGCCCAGAACCGGATCGGCGGCTTCTGGACGATCACCCAGAGCCAGGTCTATCGCGAGCTCAACATCATGGACGCGGCAGGACTGGTCGAGAAGGGGGAAGTCGGCGCCCGCGAGCGGACGCCCTATCACATCACCGCCGCGGGACGCGAAGTATTCCGTGAATGGATCGCTCGCGATCTCGGTGGGGAAACTATCCGGGCGCCGCTGCTGCTCACCCTCTCGTTCGGGGAGCATCTCGATCGCGAACGGCTCGACGGTCTCATCGCAGCCAATCGTGAGCTCCATCAGGAACGGCTCGCCCGGTACCTCACCGAGGAACCCATAGAGAAATCGGCCTTCGCCCGCGCCACACTCGATTTCGGGATCCGCTACGAGCGGGCCGTACTGGAGTGGTTCGACCAACTGCCCGCACTGCTCGACAGCCCTGAACTGCTCGACAACTGAGCGCCGACCGCCCCACGGTATTCCGGCTCGGCGCTCTTCGCGGTCGAGATCACCCGTGCGCGGCTCGCAGCGCACGCAGCCAGCCCATTACCTGAGCGATGGTCTGCACGGTTTCCGCGCCCTCTGGCAGGGGCGGGCGTTCGATGACGACAACCGGGATACCCGCCGCGCGAGCGGCCACCAGTTTGGCTTCGGTCTGGTCGCCGCCGCTGTCTTTGGTGACGAGCACATCCACCCGCTGTGCGGCGATCAGTCGCGCTTCGTCCTCGACGGCGAAAGGTCCACGAGCGAGGAGTATTTCGTGCCGCGGCGGCAGCGGACCTTCCGGCGGATCGATGGCACGGATCAGGAACCACTGCCGAGCCAGCCCGGCGAACGCGTCAACACCTTGGCGGCCGATCGTCAGGAATACCCGTACACCGAGCGTCGCTGTCACCGCCGCGGCCGCGGGGAGATCGGGCACCCGGATCCACCGATCCCCGGTTCGCTCGTGCCATCCCGGCCTGCGTAGATGCAGCAGCGGCACCCCTGCGGCACGTGCGGCTGTGCCCGCGTTGGCAGTGATCGCCGCCGCGAACGGATGAGTGGCATCCACTATCGCGGCTACCTCGTTATCCGCGAGCCAGGCACGCAATCCCTCCGCACCACCGAAACCACCCACTCGGACCGCACCTTCGGCGGGCAACAGTGGTGCGCGGACGCGACCGGCGAGCGAGGAGATGATCTCGAATCCTCGCTCGCCGGAAGCGATATGGGCCAGCTCCCGCGCTTCCCTGGTGCCGCCGAGCAGCAGAATTCTCAGGGCTGTCCGCTGAAGTAGGCGATTCCCGCGTTCAGTAGCGAAGGCCCGCCTGCGACAGCGAGACCGATCAACGCACCGAGCGCAGCACCTGGTACGACGCCGATAACGAAGAAGACGAGGCCGATCAGGCCACCGATCAGGCCACCGACCAGGGCGCCGAGCGAGGCTCGCTGCAATTCGGCGAAGAACCACTCCTGCGCGCCGACGAACTCGGCGGTCGACGGTGCGTCGGCGGTCGGGGTCAGTTGCGGGGTCAGCATCAGCCTGGTGTCCGCGTCCGTGATCTCCGCGGCGACCCGGACCTGTTGTCCGCCTGCTGTCATGGTGAGCGGGATCGTCGTGAGGACCTCCCCCGCCGAATTGGTCATGATGACCGACTGCCGGTCGGCGTCGACCCGGAACGCACCGCCGGTCACGCCCGCGACCACGGATTTACCGGTGTCGGCAAGCTCTAGCACATAGTCGACGCCGTTTTCCGAACCTGTGATCTTCGATGCGATGACAGTCCGGTCCTGCGTTACGGGTGGGGCGGGCGCGGCATAGCCGGTACCCGCGGTGACCCCGGTAGCGGCGACAGCGAGCAATGCGGTCGCCGCGAGCTTCTTGTATCTCATCTATCTCCCAACAGGAATCGGTTCTCCGATCGAGTCGGACTCGGCCCAGACCCTACCCCGTCGGTGGCACCGTGTTCACCCATTGTCGGATGATTCCGGATCGGCGATTCACTTCTTCACCGCCGACCACTGCTCTTCACCACCGACCACTGCGCCACCGGAAGCTGCGGCCGCCATGTGGTGAAAGATCCGAGCGGCTCGCCACGGTAGATCTGAAACTTCCGTAGCGCACCACCTTTCGCGGCCACCCAGCTGAGCAGCACGGATTCCGATTCGGCCGTCACCGCGTTCGCGACGAGCCTGCCGCCGGGTCGTAGTCGCGTCCAGCATGTCTCTAGCACGCCATCCTGAGTCAGACCGCCACCGACGAAGATCGCGTCGGGCGCGTCGGATTCGATGTCACCGACGGTCTCGGCGCGTAACTCGCCGTGGATCAGGATCTGCGGGACCCCGAGTGCGGCGGCATTGTCGGTGATCTGCTGCCGTCGACGCGCGAGCCGCTCGAAGGTGATGGCGCGATTATCCGGATGCGCACGACACCATTCGATCGCGATACTGCCCGATCCGCCGCCGATATCCCACAGCAGTTCTCCTGGAGATGGCGCCAGCGCTGCCATCGTCAGCGCACGGACTTCCTGTTTGGTGAGCTGGCCGTCACCACAGAACAATTCGTCCGGCAGGCCGGGGAAGCGGGTAGCGCGCGGCCGATCCCGATCTGCTACGCAGCTGATCGCGACGATGTTCAGTGGATCACCCGGCGGCCGTTCCCATCGCTTCGCGATCCCCGTGTCGAGCCGTTCGGCCGGACCGCCGAGTTGTTCGAGGACGATCAGCTCGGAGTCCCCGAAACCGTGGTGTCCCAGTAGCCGCGCCAGCTCACGCGGGGTGCGCTCATCGGCGCTGAGTACCAGCAAGCGCCGGTGCTCGGCCAATTCGGGCAGTACCGACTCCACCGGACGCCCCACCACACTCACCACCGGTGTCTCCGCCAGCGGCCAGCCGAGCCGAGCACAGGCCAGCGAAGCGGACGACGGCTGCGGCAGTACCCGCAGCGCCGGTGCGCCGAGCAGCCGGGCCAGCGTGACTCCGATCCCGAAGAACATCGGATCGCCGCTGGCCAGAACGCATAGCCGGGCGCTGGCATACCGCTCGAACAATTCGGGCAGCGCAGGCACCAGCGGTGTGGGCCAGCGCACCCTGGTCGCCACCACCGTATCCGGGACGAGTGCGAGCTGCCGGGCGGAACCGTACAGGATCTCGGCATCGCCGATGGCCTCCCTCGCGGCGCGCGTGAGGCCGTCCCAGCCATCGGCACCGATCCCGACAACCGCGATCGGCGGTCCCTGCCACGGAACCGGTACGGCTGCCCTCACCGCGGCATCCGGCGCCAGATGGGTTGCGGCAGCATGCGCAGGACGAAGAACAGCGGTCGCAGTATCCGCGGCACCCACACGCGGCCCGCGCGCCTGCGCAAACCCTCGACCACGGCATCAGCGACCTGACTCGGGGTACTGGAGAACGGAGCCGGGGACATCCCCTCGGTCATCCGCCCGATGACGAACCCGGGCCGAACCAGCAACAGATGCACACCGCTACCGTGCAACGCATCCGCCAGGCCACCGGCGAAGCCGTCGAGCCCGGCCTTGGCCGATCCGTAGACATAGTTGGCCCGCCGGACTCGCACGCCTGCCACCGAACTGAACACCACGAGCTGCCCCTCCCCCTGTGCGCGCAGCAGATTCGCCAAGACCGTGAGCACACTGGCCTGGGCGACGAAGTCGGTGTGCAGGATCGCCATCGCATGGGCGGGATCTCGTTCGGCGCGGTGCTGTTCCCCGAGCACACCGAACGCGAGGACCGCGATGCCGATCCGCCCGTGCTCGGCGACGATCTTCTCCAGCAGCGCCGGATGACCGGCGATATCGTCGGCATCGAACTCGACCGTGTGCACGGTACGCGCACCGGCGTCCACGATCGACATGCGCTCGACCTCCAGGTCATGGCTGCGGCGGGCCGCGAGAATCACCTCTCGCCCCGGTGCCAGCCGCCGCGCCACCTCGAGCCCGATCTCGCTGCGCCCGCCCAGCAGCAGCACAGCCCCGCCCGCCAACTCACGCGTTCCCATCCGCACAGTCTGTCATCGGCCCGCGCGGGACACGGCGCCGAGGGCCCCGCGCCTGCGGCATACCGAAGGCCGGGCTGATGGGGCGCCCGCAGCGAGAGCTACGGTCATTGGATGCCGACAAGTACTGCTCCGCTGTCGCCGGTGGCCCTCGAGTTCGTCACCGAGCGACATCTCGCGACCGTGACGACTTTGCGCGCGAACGGTACCCCTCATGTGGTGGCGGTGGGGTTCACCTGGGACCAGGAACGGGGAATCGCGCGTGTCATCACCGACGGCGGTTCGGTGAAGGTACGCAATGTGCGCCGTTCGGGGTACGCGGCGGTCAGTCAAGTCGACGGTGCCCGATGGATCACTTTGGAGGGTCCCGCCACCGTCCTCGACGACGCGGCCGACGTCGCCGAGGCGGTCGCGCGGTACACCAACCGCTACCGCGTGCCGAGGAAGAATCCGACCCGAGTGGTGATCGCCATCCAGGTCGAGCGCGTCCTGTCCAGCAGATCCCTCGTCGCACCGCCCGCACCGGCACAGCCGGAAGGAACGACGATCACAGAATCGTGAGCCCACGCGGCCGGTTGTTCACGGACTCGCTGCCGTCGGCCGTGACGATCACGATGTCCTCGATACGCGCACCCCACGCACCGCGGAAGTAGATGCCCGGCTCGACGCTGAACGCCATACCCGGCTGCAGGACGAGGTCGTTGCCCGCGACGATATAGGGCTCCTCGTGCACCGAGAGACCGATCCCGTGGCCGGTGCGGTGCAGGAAGGCCGAACCGAAACCCGCCTCGGTCAAAGGGTTTCGCGCCGCGGCGTCCACCGTGGCCGCGGTGACGCCAGGGCGGACCGCCGCGACCGCCGCCGCCTGGGCCCGCTCGAGTTCGGCGTATCGAGCGGCCACCTCCGCACCGGGTTCACCCAGCGCGTAGGTGCGGGTGGAGTCCGAATAGTAGCCGGGCTCGACCGGGCCGCCGATATCGACGACCACCACATCCCCGGCCTCGATCCGTCGTTCGGAGACCTCATGGTGTGGTTCGGCGCCGTGCGGACCGCTGCCGACGATGACGAACGCCGCCTCGGTATGCCCCTCCGCGACGATCGCGGCCGTGATATCGGCGCCGACCTCGGCCTCGGTACGGCCGACCTGTAAGAACTCCCCCATCCGCGCGTGCACCCGATCGATCGCCGAACCCGCCCGGCGCAGCGCGTCCAGTTCGGCCTGATCCTTGATCATGCGCAGTTCACGCAGTACCGGAGTGGCGGATACCGGCAGACCGGTGAACGATTCGGCCAGCGGCAGCAAGTGCAGTGCGGGCATGGCATCGGCGACAGCCACCCTGGAGCCGACATGCAATGCCGACTTCACCAGGGCGTACGGGTTGATTCCGTCGACCCAGTCCAGCACTTGGAGTCCCAGTTCACCCGCCGCCGAGCCATCGAGTGCCGCCAGCTCCAGTTTCGGGATCACCACCGAGGGTGTCGCCCCATCCGCCAGGATCACCAAACAGGTCAACCGCTCGAACGACTCGGCCGCCGACCCGATCAGATAACGCAGGTCCGCTCCTGGAGTGATCAACAAGGCATCCAAATGGGCGGCCCGCATCTGCTCCACCGCCCGCTCCAGCCGAGCACGGTAGACATCTGCTTCGAACCTGGAATCCGTATGCGCGCTCATTCGTCCGACGTTACCCGCCGCTCATCGATGGATACCGAACATCATGCGACGCTGTCCGTGCGTGCGCGTAATCTTCAGCCCGTGACCTGTGCTGCCGGTGGGCCCCTGCTGTTGATCGATGGAGCCAGTTTATGGTTCCGTGCCTTTCACGCCATCCCCGACAAGATCACCGCGCCCGATGGCAGGCCGGTCAACGCATTACGCGGTTTCGTCGATATGGTGGCCGCGCTGATCACCACATACACGCCGAGCAGGCTGGTGGTCTGCCTGGATCTGGACTGGCGGCCCGCCTATCGCGTCGATCTGGTCCCGTCGTACAAAGCACACCGTCTCGATACCTCGCAGGCGGCCGCGGCAGGCGCCGAAGCGGTACCAGCCACCCTCACCCCGCAGGTCGAGATGATCCTGCGGGTACTGGAGACGGCGGGCATCGCGACCGGTGGCGCAACGGGCCTGGAAGCCGACGATGTGGCTGGCACCCTGGCCACCAGGGAGCGCACCGACGAGGTGATCGTGGTCAGCGGCGACCGCGATCTGCTACAGCTCGTACGCGACGAGCCCGCACCGCGGGTGCGCGTCCTCTATGTCGGCCGCGGCCTGGCCAAGGCGGAACTTTTCGGCCCTGCCGAAGTCGCGGCGAAATACGGTGTGCCGCTGGAGAATACGGGACCGGCATACGCTGATATGGCCACGTTGCGTGGCGACAGCTCCGATGGTCTGCCCGGGGTCACCGGTATCGGTGAGAAAACCGCGTCCGCGCTCATTTCCCGTTTCGGTTCGCTCGACGCACTGTGCGCCGCCGTCGAAGATCCCGAAGCCGACTTGGCCAAGGGGACCAGGGCCCGACTCCGTACCGCCGCAGACTATCTGCAAGCCGCCGCACAGGTCGTCCGGGTGGTGCGTGATGCGGATGTGACGCTCTCGCGCTCCGATGTCCTCCCCACCGAACCCGCCGACCCGGAGGGACTACGGGCACTCGGCACCGCCTACAACGCCGAGAGCCCGGTGACGCGGTTGATCACGGCGCTCGGTGCGCGCACTGCCTGATCCGATGCGCCGGAGGCTCTGAGAATCCCGTGCACTGGGCTACCGCCTCAGTATCGCTGCCGTAATGCCGCCTATCGCAGCTGCCGATTTCGGGACCGGCAGCTGCCTCGGCGGGATCGAGGTCGCGGCAATCGGGCTCCGGTTACGCGCCCCACACACCATGGATGTACCGGACAGGCCCTAGCTCGGACGACCGACCTCGTAGGTGCCGTCCTCCTTGGTGATCTTGATCGACACCTTCTTGTCCTCACCACCGACCTTCACGGTGCACTCGAACGTAGCGTCGATCGTCACCTGCTGCCCCGCCGGACACGAAACATCGCTGACATCCTGGATGCCGTAGGAGTCCGACAGCACCTTCTGCACACCGTCCTGAACCGCGGCCTGATCCAGTTCGTCCGTGGCGGTCAGCATCAGCACCAGCGCGACGATCGCACCGATTACCGCGACACCGAACACGGACAGACCGATCACCAGCCCCTTGCTTTTACCGCCCTGCGGCTGGAGCTGGGCAGTGGGGGCACCCCACTGCGGTTGCTGACCCCACTGCTGCTGCGGCGGCTGACCGCCCCATCCCTGCTGCTGGCCCCACTGCTGCTGCCCCTGCGCGGGCGGCTGTCCCCACTGCTGTTGCTGCTGCGGTTGCTCCCCCCACTGCTGAGGCGGCGGAGTCGAAGCCGGTTGCTGCGGTTGACCACCCCACTGCTGCTGTCCCTGCGCGGGCGGCTGTCCCCACTGCTGTTGCTGCTGCGGTTGCTCCCCCCACTGCTGGGGCGGCGGAGCCGGTTGCTGCGGTTGACCACCCCACTGCTGCGCGGCAGCGGGACCACCCTGTGGTTGCGGCGCACCCCACTGCTGCGCGGCACCTGGTCCTTCCGCCGGTTGCGGCGCACCCCACTGCTGGGTGGGATCGTTGCGTCCCTCCCCGAGGTCTTTCGGTCCGTAAGGGCCGCTCATCTCTTTGCCTCCACTCGCATCGTTCTACACACGGTAACCACCCCCCGCGCCGGCCGCATCGCACGGCCCACTCTGTCACGGTCGGGAAGCGAAAGAAATCAAATCACAACCGAATCGACTACGCGGCGTCCACCGCGACGACACCCCGTCGGATCGCCCGTACCGCCTTGGCCGCCGTTGTGGCGATCTCGGAGTCGTCGGCGGTGTTGTGGATCTGCTCGAGCAGATCGATCACCTGCCTGCACCAACGCACGAAATCGCCCGCGGACAGCGGTGCACCCTGATCGCCGCCAGCGAGCAATGAATCGGCCAGCCCGTCACCGCGCGCCCAGGTATAGATCCCGTCGATAAAGCCGAGATCCGGCTCTCTGGTCGGCGGTAGTTTATGCCGCGCTTCATCCGATCGCAGTTCCGACCACACGCCGATGGTCGCGCCGACTGCTCGCCGGATCGGCGCCGTCGGACCACTCGGGCCGAGATACCCGCCTTCCTGACGGGATTCGAATACCAGGATCGACACCACGCCGGCCAGCTCGGCGGGGCCGAGGCCCCGCCACAATCCCTTGCGTAGAGATTCGGCCACCACGAGGTCGCTCTCGGTGTAGATACGAGCCAGCCTGCGCCCGTCCGCGGTGACCTCACCGGCGTGCACGAATCCGCGTTCGTCCAGCAGATCGACGATTCGATCGAAAGTACGCGCCAGCGAGTTGGTGGTCGCGGCGACCTTCTGACGCATCGCCTCGGTTTCCCGGAGCAATCGGTTGTACCGCTCACCGATCCTGGCAAGCTGTTCCCGATCGGGCCTGGTGTGTGCCGGATGTGCGCGCAGACTACGACGTAGTGTGGCCAGTTCCCGGTCGTCGGCCGCGGTAGCGCGTTTGCCGCGCCGCGACCTGCCAGGCACCGAGATTCCGGTACTGCGCAGCGCCGAGGCCAGATCGCGGCGAATACGCGCGGTCCGATGGTCCACTCGGCGTGGTAACCGCATACGCCCGAGCGCCTCGGCGGGGACCGGGAAATCGGCCACCGAGATCCGGCCGGCCCATTTGTCCTCGGTGAGCACCAATGGTCGTGGATCTCCCGGCGTCGCGTCCGGCTCCAGGATCACCGCGAGACCGGCACGACGTCCGGAGGGAATAGCCACTACATCGCCACGACGTAAGGCCACGAGCGCATCCACCGCCGCGCCGCGTCGATCGGCGCGGCTCTGCTGAGCCAGCTGGCGTTCCCGCTGCTTGATCCGTTCACGCAGGGCGAGATAGTCCAGGAAACCGCCGTCCGTACCGCCCAGCTGAGCGCGTAGCTTACGTAGCGCGCCCTCGTTGCGTTCGATACCACGCACCAGCCCCACCACCGAACGATCGGCCTGGAACTGGGCGAACGACCGTTCCAGCAGGGCACGCGACTCCTCGGCACCCATCCGGTCGATGAGGTTGATCGACATGTTGTAGCCAGGCCGGAACGAACTGCGCAGCGGATAGGTGCGAGTGGAAGCCAGACCGGCGACCGCGCTGGTGTCCACCTCGGGCTGCCACAGCACGACCGCGTGGCCCTCGACGTCGATACCGCGCCGCCCCGCCCGCCCGGTCAGCTGGGTGTATTCCCCCGGGGTGAGCTCCGCGTGCGATTCGCCGTTGAATTTGACCAGCCGCTCCAGCACAACGGTACGGGCGGGCATATTGATGCCGAGCGCCAGCGTCTCCGTGGCGAAGACCGCGCGCACCAGCCCATTGACGAACAGTTCCTCGACGGTGTGCCGGAACGCGGGCAGCATGCCCGCGTGGTGTGCGGCCAAGCCCCGGTGCAGCGCCTCCCGCCACTCCCAATAACCGAGCACCTCCAGATCCGGCTTCGGCAGATCCCCGGTGTGCTTATCGATGATCGCGTCGATCGCATCGTGCTGGTCCGCTCCGCTGAGGTCCAGCCGCGAACGCAGGCACTGGGCCAGGGCTCCATCACACCCCGCTCGGCTGAAGATGAACGTGATCGCGGGCAGCAGGCCCTCGCTGTCCAGCTCGGCAAGCACCTCATGTCGTGGCAGCGGTCGGAAGTTACGCCGGGGCCCACCGCGGCCGTTGCGTGTGGCGCCCCACCCATTCATCCGGTCGGCGGCTTCCCGATGCCGGATGAACCGCACCAGGTCTTCGTGGACGAGCACCTTCTGCTCGGTGGACTTCGTATCGAACAGGTCGAACATCCGCCGCCCGACCATGACGTGCTGCCACAGTGGCACCGGCCTCGTCTCGTCGACGATCACCGCGGTATCGCCACGCACGGTCTCCATCCAGGCGCCGAACTCCTCGGCATTGCTGACGGTGGCCGACAAACTGACCAATCGCACATCCGGCGGTAGGTGCAGGATGACCTCTTCCCACACCGCGCCACGGAATCGATCGGCCAGGTAGTGCACCTCGTCCATCACGACATACGCCAGACCGCGTAGCGCGTCCGAAGAGGCGTACAGCATATTGCGCAGTACCTCGGTGGTCATCACGACCGTTTGCGCGTCGGGGTTGATCGACTGATCTCCGGTCAGCAGCCCGACGTTCTCACGTCCATGACGTTCGGTGAGGTCGGCGAACTTCTGGTTCGACAGCGCCTTGATCGGTGTGGTGTAGAAGCATTTCCCGCCGGTGGCCAGCGCCAAGTGCACAGCGAATTCACCGACGACGGTCTTGCCAGCACCGGTCGGAGCGCAGACCAGGACACTGTGGCCCTCCGCTAGAGCCACACAGGCATCGCGCTGAAACGGGTCCAGCTGGAACTTCAGCTCGGCGGAGAATGCGGCCAACTCGTCCGGCTGCGACCGATGATCTGTCACGCGTCAGAGGGTATCGGAGTAATCCGATACGGGTCTCACGGATTTCCCCTCGGCTGCCGTGATCGTCTCCGCGGAAGCGATGGATTCGGGCGCCTCCAGCTCGGAGGCTTCCTCATCGGACAGCGCACCCAAGCCCGTACGTTCCGCGCGGGCACGACGCAAGTCGTTGAGCCGGGAGAATTGGACGGCGACCTCGAACAAGACGGTCAGCGCACCGGCCAACGCCAGCATGGAGAACGGGTCCTGTGGGGTCACGATCGCCGCGAAGACGAACAATCCGAAGACGATTCCGCGCCGCCACGCCTTGAGCTTCTGATAGGTCAGCACTCCCACCAGATTCAATCCGACGATCAGGAGCGGAGTTTCGAAGCTGACGCCGAAGATGATCAGCAGGTTGATGATGAACCCGAAGTACTGCGTGCCGCTCAGCGCCGTGATCTGCACATTGTCGCCGATGGTCAGCAGGAAGCTCAACGCGTGCGCGATGACGACGTAGGCCAGCACCGCCCCGGTGACGAACAATACGGTGCCCGAGGCCACGAATCCGACCGCGTACCTGCGTTCCTTGACATACAACCCCGGCGTGATGAATGCCCAGAGCTGATACAGCCAGATCGGCGCCGCGAGCACGATGCCCGCGGTCATACCGACTTTCAACCGCAGCGTGAACTGCTCGAACGGAGCGGTGGCGAGCAGACGGCACGCGCCGTCCGCACTGAGCGCCGCACGCGTCGAGGCGGGAAGCGCGCAGTACGGTCCCCGCAGGATCTCGCCGAGGCTCTCGATGCCGAGAAACGAATACTCGTACCAGAGAAACCCGAGCACGGTGGTGGCGGCCACCGCCGCGATCGAGACCAAAAGGCGATAGCGCAGCTCCTGCAGATGCTCGACCAACGACATGGTGCCGTCGGGATTGGTTCTGCGCTTACTACGCCGCGGATCGAACGGGATTCGCATGGTTGGTGATAGCCCCTGGATTGACGTGCCTCGCTCAGCTCGGCAACAGCACTATGACCGGAGTGAGTATCTGCTCACCCCGGTGGGAGTTGATCCGCTCAGATCGACTTCGGCTCGGTGCGGGGCTCGGTAACCTGCGATGCCTGAGCCTGCGGTGGCTGTTGCGCGGCGGGCAACTGCGTAGCGGGCTGCGCGGCAGCGGGCTGCTGCGCCGAGGTATCGGCGTTCGAGGTGTTGCCCTCGCTCTGCATCTGACTGACCTCGCTCTTGAAGATGCGCAGCGATCGGCCCAGGCCACGCGCCGCGTCGGGCATCCGCTTCGCTCCGAAGAACATGATGAAAACCGCTGCGACGATCAGCCAGTGCCAGATGCTCATACTGCCCATGATCTACCTCCCAAGACTCTGATGGTTCGATGCTACCGGACCATGAAGTGCGCGAATGGCGCCGTCACTGCTCGTTTACCCGGCGTTCGGCCGGGCCGCCCGCCGCGGCGGCCCGCAGCCGGCCCAACAATTCAGGACCGGTCCAGGTGCGCCGGTCACCCTGTTCGGCGGCGTTGATCAATTCGATCAACCGCTGATTCACCGGCGCGGCCATCCCGACTTCGGTGGCCAGCCCGACGACTTCACCACACAGCCAGGCGATTTCGGTCTTCCTGCCCAGTGCCAGATCATCTGCCATGGACGACCGCGCCATCGGATCGATGGCAAGCACCTGCCCGGCCAAACGCCGGAACAGACCGTCGGGAACGGTCAGCAACGCGGCCATCACCCTGGGTGGTAGCGGGGTCAGCCGAGCCGGGCGAATTCGCGCTCTGTTCATCACCGCGAGCGCTTCGCGCTGGGCCGCTGCCAGGCATCGGCGATAGTCGCGATCACCGAGTTCATCGCGCAGCGACCGTCCGGACAACGCGTTGATCGGGTTGTTGAGGTTGAGTAGCAACTTCGCCCACTGCACCGGGCGCAGCTCCGGGTATCGGTGCAATCCGAGCCCGGCGCGCTCGAACACGCTCAGCACCGGGTTGAGCGCCGGATCATCCTGCACCGCGAGGCCGCCCTCGGTACCGCGGTGGAAGCGGCCACCGGGATGATGCACCACGTTGAACATCACCATGCCGGCCAAGACCACACAGTGCGGCAGGATCTCCCGGATCACCGAATCGTTGCCGATACCGTTCTGCAAGCTCAGCACCACGGTGCCCGGCCGGATCACCTCGGCGAATTCGCGTACCGCGTCCGCGGTGGCCGCGGATTTCACCGCGACGAGCACCAGATCGACCGGCCCGACCTCCCCCGGTCCGGTAGCGACCCGGAACCGGTCGGCGGCGAGCATGTCGTCCGCGCCGTCGAGGTCGCTCAGCCGCAGCCCCGAAGCGGTGATCTCATCGAGCATCCGCTTCCGCCCGGCCAGGGTGACCTCCGCGCCGGCCAGCGCGAGCTTGCCACCGACGAAACATCCGATACTGCCCGCACCGAGTACCAGGATCCGTGCACTCACTATGCCTCCTCTGTTCTCATCGGGCCCGGTGGATATCCGGCTTCCCGGTAGACGGCCAAGGCGGCATCCGACCGATCGCGCACCGCGGCGACCAGGCCGGGCGGATCGAGAGCGGTGACACCCGCACCGAAACCGAGTAACAGACGCGCCATCCAGTCCAGGGTGGCGAACCGCATGGTCACTTCCAGGTCGCCATCGGGATATACCCCGACCTTGCGCATCGGATATTGATCGAGCACCCACGCGTAGTCGGCGCGAATACGCAAGCGCGCCAGAGGAACCGCCGGATCATCCTGGAACAGGTCGAGCCCGTCCGTCGCCGCGGCGGCGTGCGCGGGCGGCCGGGCCGCCTCGGCCAGTGCGGTCGCGGCCTCGATCCGATCGAAGCGGAACAGTCGTACTCCCTCGGCCTGTCTGCACCAGGCTTGTAGATAACTGTTGTCATCCACCAAAAGGATGCGAATCGGGTCGACGATACGTTCGGACACCGCATCGCGACTGGCGGAGTAGTACACCAAGCGCACCGCACGACCGCGTGCCAGCGCCGATCGCACCGCGGTCACGGCGGGTGCCTCCTGCGGCAATGCGCGTGATCCAACACTCTCGGCGGATATCGACCCGCCCGCGATGGCCGATTCGATCTTGGCGATGGCCGCGTGTGCCGCAGTCGGATCGACCATACCGGGCAGATCGACGAGCGAGCGCAGCGCCACCAGTAGCGCAGTCGCTTCCGTCGAGGTCAGCCGCAGCGGCCGGTCGATACCCGCGGAGAAGGTGACCTCGATGCTCTCCTCGGAGAACGACAGGTCGATCAGATCACCAGGGCCGTAACCGGGCAGCCCGCACATCCACAGCTGATTGAGGTCGCTCATCAACTGTTTGGTGGTCACGCCCAGTTCGGCGGCGGCCTCGGCGGCGCTGATACCTGGATGCGCGATGAAATAGGGAATCATGTTCAGCAGCCGGGAAAGGCGTACCGACAGCCGGGAACTCACCGCGGCGCACCACCCGTCACAGGTATTCGCATTACCCTCATGCCCGCACCTCCGTGTGATCGAACACCGAGCGCAGCCGCGCGATGACATCGGCCCTGAGCTCCGCGGGCGCGAGAACCACCGCGTCGGGACCGAGGCCGGTGATGAGCCGGGCCAGCCAGTTCCTGGACCGAATCGGCAGCTGCACCACAGCGCCGTCGCGACCGCCGAGCGTCCGTGTACCGGTCACCTGGCCGAGCCTGCGGATCTCACGTCCACGCCCCTTGGCCACCCATACCGTGGCCGCACCGCTGACCGGTGCCGTACTGGTCACTTGGTCGACAATAGCTCGCAGGTCTACCCCGTCGGGCTTACGGACGACATTGCGCGGACCATAAGGGGTCACCTCGTCGCCGATCCGGGACAATCGGAAACTGCGGACCGCGTCCCGATCCCGATCGTGCCCGACCAGGTACCAGCGGCCGCGGTGAGTGACCACACCCCATGGCTCGACATCGCGCATCAGGTAGGGGCCGTTGGTCGCGCCACGATGCTCGAATCGCACCGCTCTGCCCGCGTCGATCGCGGTGAGCAACTTGCCGAGCACCGGTTCCGAACCACGAGCACGGGCGGGTACGGCGGGTACCGAGGCCACGGCGGCGTCGGTCTCCACATGGATACCGGCCGCACGGAGTTTGAGCAGGGCACCCTCCGCGGCGGCGGCCAGTTCGGGTGATTCCCACATCTGCACGGCCACCGCGACCGCCGCGGCCTCTTCGTCGGTCAAACCGATATCCGGCAGTTCGTAGGCATCCCGGTTGATCCGGTAGCCCTCGACCGTGGAGTACCGGCTCACCGGTCCGACTTCCAGCGGAATACCCAGATCACGCAGCTCGCTTTTGTCCCGCTCGAACATCCGGCTGAACGCCTCGTCGCTGGTGGAGTCCGCATATCCGCCCACACTGTCCCTGATGCGCTCAGCGGTGAGAAACTGCCGGGTCGACAACAGCGCGATGACCAGATTCATCAGCCGCTCGACCTTGGATATCGCCACCCGGTAGAGGGTAACCGGCGCGACGGCAGCACCGCGCGGCGGCGCGCGATTCGGTTGCGCGGCCGCTGTGCGCGCGAGCATCATCGATCTATGATCGTCGCTTTCTCCGTCACCCCGCTCGGCACCGGCGACGAGATCGGGCAGGCCGTCAGTGCGGCGGTCCGGGTGGTCAGGGCCAGTGGGCTACCCAATCGCACCGATGCCATGTTCACCACTATCGAGGGCGAATGGGACGAGGTGATGGCCGTGGTGAAACAGGCGACCGATGCGATCCTCGCGGTCGCGCCACGGTGCAGCCTGGTACTGAAGGCCGATATCCGCCCCGGTGTCACCGACGCGATGACCGCCAAAGTGGCGACGGTCGAGCGCTACCTGGCGGAGGACCGGAAGAACTGACAGTCGGGAACGCTGTCCGATACCAGCCGATAACCCGGCGTCACATCGAGGCGATCAGGCGTTCCACCCGCTCGTCGACCGAGCGGAACGGGTCCTTGCACAGCACGGTGCGCTGCGCTTGGTCGTTCAGCTTCAGATGCACCCAGTCCACCGTGAAGTCGCGCCCGGCCTCCTGCGCGGCGGTGATGAAATCGCCGCGCAGCTTGGCCCTCGTGGTCTGGGGCGGAGTGTCTACCGCGGCGTCCACGGCATCATCTTCGGTGACCCGTTTGGCCAGGCCTTTACGCTGCAGCAGGTCGAATACGCCACGTCCGCGTTTGATGTCGTGATAGGCCAGATCCAGCTGAGCGATCTTCGGATCGGACAGTTCCATGCCGTAACGATCCTGATAACGCTGGAACACCTTGCGCTTGATCACCCAGTCGATCTCGGTATCGACCTTCGCGAAATCCTGCGCCTCGACCGCGTCCAGAGTGCGCCCCCACAGATCGACCACCTGGTCGATCTGTGGATCGCGCTCGCGGTTGCGCAGATGCTCCACCGCCCTGGCGTAGTACTCACGTTGGATGTCCAGCGCACTGGCCTGCCTGCCGCCGGCCAGCCGGACCGGTCGCCGCCCGGTCAAGTCATGGCTGACCTCGCGGATGGCCCGGATCGGATTGTCCAGGGCGAAATCGCGGAACGAGACGCCTGCCTCGATCATCTCCAGTACCAGGGCCGCCGTGCCGACCTTGAGCATGGTGGTGGTCTCGGACATATTCGAGTCCCCGACGATCACATGCAGACGGCGGTACTTCTCGGCGTCGGCGTGCGGCTCGTCGCGGGTATTGATGATCGGGCGCGACCGGGTCGTCGCCGAGGAGACACCCTCCCAGATGTGCTCGGCGCGCTGCGACAAGCAGAAGGTGGCGGCCTTCGGCGTCTGCAGTACCTTGCCCGCACCGCAGATCAACTGGCGAGTCACCAGAAACGGCAGCAGCACATCCGAGATCCGGGAGAATTCCCCCGCGCGAACCACGAGGAAGTTCTCATGGCAGCCGTAGGAATTGCCCGCGGAGTCGGTGTTGTTCTTGAACAGGTAGATATCGCCACCGATACCTTCCTCGGCAAGACGCTGCTCGGCATCGATAAGCAACTCTTCGAGAACCCGCTCACCAGCCCGGTCATGGGTCACCAACTGCGCGAGGCTGTCGCACTCCGCGGTCGCGTACTCCGGATGTGATCCGACATCCAGATAGAGCCGGGCACCATTGCGGAGGAACACGTTCGAGCTACGGCCCCAGGACACCACCCGGCGGAAGAGGTACCGGGCCACCTCGTCGGGGGACAGCCGACGGTGACCGTGGAAGGTGCATGTCACACCGAACTCGGTCTCGATCCCCATGATTCGTCGCTGCACACTACCGACATTACAGCCATGTCATGGACTTGCGTGGCGCTCCGGACAACCCATATGCATACGTCTTCACAACGATTTGGCCCGATTCGCCGGAATTTACCCACTCCGCACCCCGGTGGGACCGGAGGATCTGCACCCCCGTATCACACCGAACCCCGGTGATCCACGAACGGGAAGCCGCTCGTGGATCACCGGGAGCCGGATACTGTGTCGCGCTCCGGAGAGATCACTCCACCGAAGAGCCTCCGTCCTCCGGATCGCTGTTCTTCGTCTCATCCGATGGCGAAGAACTGAGCAAACGCTCGAGCACGGTGCGGTTGACTCGCCGGAACGCCCGGCGCGGACGCGCCTGTTCCAGGGTGGCGACCTCCAGCGAGTGCACACCGAGCACCCGCTTCTCCTTCTCCGTACCCTCCGGCACGCCCGCCTGGAGCGCGCGCACCGCGACGCCGATCGCGGCGGCCAGGTCGAGACCCGGCTGGTACGAGGATTTCAACGCGGTGACGATCGGCTCCGTGGTACCGCCCATCACCACGTATTCCCGCTCGTCCACGATCGACCCGTCGAAAGTGATCCGATACAGCACCGATTGCTCGGCCTGCTCCGGATACCCCACCTCGGCCACGCAGATCTCCACCTCATAGGGCTTGAGCTGGTCGGTGAAGATCGTGCCGAGTGTCTGCGCATAAGCATTGGCCAGGGCACGTCCGGTGACATCACGGCGATCGTACTGATAGCCGCGAAGATCGGCCTGCAAGATGCCGCCCCTGCGCAGATTCTCGAACTCGTTGTACTTGCCGACCGCGGCGAACCCGACCCTGTCGTAGAGTTCGCTCACTTTGTGCAAGGTCGCGGAAGGATTCTCGGCGACGAACAGCACACCCTTGTCGTAGACCAGCACGACGACACTGCGGCCCCTGGCGATGCCCTTGCGCGCGAGCTCGGTCTTGTCGCGCATGATCTGTTCGGCCGACGCATAGTACGGCAGTGTCATGATCAGGCGCTCCCCTCTTCGGCGGCCGCACGGTCGGCGACGACCGCGCGGGCGAACTCCGCGAGCCGCGATTCCGGCACCTCGACCGCGCCTTCCGCGTCGACGACGATCGCCGTCGGGAAGATACCGCGCACCAGATCCGGGCCACCCGTCGCGGTATCGTCATCGGCCGCGTCGAACAAGGACTCGACAGCGATCCGCAGCGCGCGATCCTGATCGATTCCCTTGGCGTACAACTTCTTCAACGCGGATTTCGCGAACGTCGAACCGGAACCGACCGCGGCGTATCCGAAACGTTCCTCGCTGCGGCCACCCACCACATCGAACGACACGATACGGCCTGCCCGGTCCGGATCTGTGGCGTCGAGGTCGTAACCGACCAGCATCGGCACCACCGCCAGACCCTGTAGCGCCACAGGAAGATTCTCCCGCACCATCTTCGACAGTTTGTTCGCCTTACCGTCGAAGGTCAGCGGCACGCCCTCCAGCTTTTCGTAGTGCTCTAGCTCCACCGCGAAGATCCGCACCATCTCCACCGCCATACCCGCGGTGCCCGCGATACCCGCCGCGGAATAGCTGTCGGTGATGTAGACCTTCTCGATATCCCTGCTGGCCAACAGATTTCCCTGCGTGGCACGCCGGTCGCCGGCGATCAGCACACCGCCCCGGTAACCGACCGCGACGATAGTGGTGCCGTGCGGTGCGATGTCCCGCGCTGGAGTGCCGCCGGGAATCCCGGCGGCACTCGTTCCGAATCCATTGGTCGGCAAGAGATCCGGGGCATGCATACGCAAATACTCGGAGAAGGATGACAAGGCGTACCCCAAGTGGAGACGCGAGGGGTCACCGACTGTCACTGGCCACCTTTCTGCACGTACGCACGGACGAAGTCCTCGGCGTTCTCCTCGAGCACGTCATCGATCTCGTCGAGCAGGTCGTCGGTTTCCTCCGCCAGCTTCTCCCGGCGTTCCTGACCGGCGGCGTCCACACCGTCGGGCCCCTCGTCCTCGTCGCCACCCCCGGCGCGCTTGGTCTGCTCTTGTGCCATGGCAGCCGACCTCCTCTGTCTTCATCATGATCGGAACCCAACGTGAGCACGGCCCCGATCATGAGCATTGTCCGTGCTCGTCCTTCAACACTACCCACCAGCATCGACCGTGTGCTTGTTTTGCGGCCGCGCTGTGTCCGATCCGCTACCGCCGCGCCACCTGATCCGCTGCCGCCGCACCGCGACCTGTCGCCGATCGGTCCGGTGTCATGTGGTGAGCTGCTCGACGAGGTCGGCGGCGGTGTCGACACCGTCGAGAAGCCTGCCGACATGCGCCTTGGTACCGCGCCGCGGCTCCAGGGTGGGGATGCGGACCAGAGAGTCCCCGCCCAGGTCGAAGATCACCGAATCCCAGCTGGCCGCCGCGATATCGGCACCGAATCGACGCAGGCACTCACCACGGAAGTAGGCACGGGTATCGGTCGGCGGATTGGTCATGGCATCGAGCACCTGCTGTTCGGTGACCAACCGCTTCATCGAACCACGCGCGACCAAGCGGTTGTAGAGCCCTTTGTCCAAGCGCACGTCCGAATATTGCAAGTCCATCAGATGCAGTTTGGGGGCCGCCCAGCCGAGCCCCTCCCTGCTGCGCATCCCCTCCAGCAGACGCAGCTTGGCAGGCCAATCGAGCAGATGCGCGCATTCCATCGGATCGCGTTCGAGCAGATCGAGGACCATCGCCCAGTTCTCGATGATGTCGTGCACGCGCGCATCGTCATTGCCGGTGCGGTCCACGAACTTGATCACCCGGTCCAGATAGACACGTTGCAATGCGAGGCCGGTGAGCTCACGCCCGTCGGTGAGCGCGACCGTCGCCCGTAGCGTCGGGTCGTGACTGATCGCGTGCACCGCGGTGACCGGACGGGCCAGCTGCAGATCCGACAGATCCTCGCCCGCCTCGATCAGATCGAGCACCAAGGCTGTGGTGCCGACCTTCAGATAGGTGGACATCTCGGCCAGATTGGCATCGCCGATGATGACGTGCAGCCTGCGGTATTTGTCGGCGTCGGCATGCGGTTCGTCGCGGGTGTTGATGATGCCCCGCTTGAGCGTGGTCTCCAGGCCGACCTCGACCTCGATGTAGTCCGAGCGCTGGGACAACTGGAAACCGGCGTGGTCACCGGACTGGCCGATACCGACCCGACCCGAGCCACAGACCACCTGCCTGGACACGAAGAACGGCGTGAGTCCGGCGATGATCTGGTTGAACGGCGTCTCCCGGCTCATCAGGTAGTTCTCGTGCGTACCGTAGGAAGCGCCTTTGCCGTCGACGTTGTTCTTGTACAACTGCAGCCGCGGCGCCCCCGGCACGCTGGAAGCGTGCCGTGCGGCGGCCTCCATCACCCGCTCGCCTGCCTTGTCCCAGATCACCGCATCCAGCGGATCGGTGACCTCGGGTGCGGAATATTCCGGATGGGCGTGGTCGACGTAGAGCCGCGCGCCATTGGTGAGGATCATATTGGCCGCGCCGACCTCGTCGGCATCGATCACCGGAGCGGGACCGTTCATCCGGCTCAGATCGAATCCGCGTGCGTCCCGCAACGGCGACTCCACCTCATAGTCCCAGCGGGTGCGCTTCGCGCGCGGCACCCCCTCGGCCGCGGCATAGGCCAGTACTGCCTGGGTCGAGGTGAGAATCGGGTTGGCCGACGGCTCGGTCGGGGTCGAGATGCCGTATTCGACCTCTATTCCGATGATGCGCTGCATGATGTCGAGCCTAGGCGACGCACCCGGCCTATTCGGTCACGACCGGCGGAGTTGAATGTCATACCGCAGGTGGTACTTACGGAGGACGCCGCACGACGCAGGTCTGCGCGATAGTCGGGAGATGGTCGAAGAGAGCACCGATCGGCGGGCGGAGACGGCAGGAAGCCACCCGGCGACAGCACCACCGGTACCGCGACCGTCCCGGCTCATCGCGCTGGACGTACTCCGTGGTATCGCGATTCTCGGCACCCTCGGCACCAATATCTGGATCCTGACCAACCCGGAAGGGATGATCGGCTACCTCTACGACCTGGGCAGGTCGACCGGCGAATGGATGTGGACCGAGCGGGTACTGCAACAGGTGGCGCAGGGCAAATTCCTCGGCCTGCTCACCATCATGTTCGGCATCGGACTGGCCATCCAGCAACGCTCAGCGAGCACGGCCGGACGGAACTGGCCGGGAACGTATCCATGGCGGGCGGGTTTGCTGTTTCTCGATGGCCTGCTGAACTTCCTGTTCATCGCCGAGTTCGATGTACTGATGGGGTACGCGGTGACCGGCCTCGTCGTCGCGTTCATCCTGGCCACCAGCGAACCGGTACAGCGGCGCTGGCTGATCGGCGCGGCAGGCGTGCACATAGCCATGATGACACTGATCGCGCTCGCTATTGCCGTTGAGCCACAACAGAGTCAGGCAACACGAACGCCGCTGCAACCGAATCCTTATGCGGAGGGCTCGTTCTGGGATCTGGTGGTATTCCGCCTCACCAACGCGGGCTTGTTCCGGGTCGAGCCTGTTTTCGTGTTCGCGATGTCGATCGCGTTGTTCCTGCTCGGTGCGCGGCTCTTGCGCGCGGGCATATTCGAGCCCGGCGGCACACGCCTGCGTATCCGGCTCATGATCATCGGGTTAGGGATCGCGGCACCGATCGATCTGCTCGCCGGTATCGCGGTCGGTGGTGACCTCATCCTGTTCACGCGCTACGGCAGCGCTCCGTTCGTCGCCCTCGGCATACTGTCGGCGGTCGCGGAATGGTACGTACGGCGCCAACAGGCCGGGTTCATCGGCCGCAGGCTCAGCGAAATCGGCCGTACCGCGCTCAGCTGCTATATCCTGCAGAATCTGCTGGCCTCGGTCTTGTGCTACGGCTGGGGTTTCGGCCTCGCGGCACGGGTCGCACCGGACGATCGTGTCCCCTTCACCATCGGTATGTATCTGCTGGTGTCGGTGCTCATCGCGGTGAGCGCACACCTGTGGTTGCGCCGATACCCGCGGGGACCTGTCGAGTGGTTGTGGCAGGCCGGCTATCTGGCTCTGACCAAGGGGCGATGACGACCACGCCCGGTTCACCCCACCGGGCGGGACTCGACATAATATTCGGCCGAGATCGCCTTCAACGCCTGCCGGACACTCCATGGCGCCCAGTCCGCGGCTGGGTCGTGCCGCACGACCGGATCGGTCAACTCGACGACCCGCCCTCTGGTCTCCAGGGTGAAACCACCCGCAGCGCGGATATTCTTGACCCAGTCGACGTTCCGGCCATAGGTCAGCGCGATGCGGTAGGTCCCATCCTGCGTGAAGACCATGACCGGTGTCCGGTAGGACCGCCCGGACTTCCGGCCCCGGTGCACCACGATGCCGAAACCGGGTGCCCGGCCCGCGAGCACGCCTGCGGCCGGATTGGTGATATGTCGGTTGAAATTCGCCAGTGCGCGCGGAAGCACCATGGGCGGCGGTCCTCTCTGCGGGTGACCTGGGATATCTGTGTTGTCCTCGGTTACTCTCGACCAATGTCCGTGTCACCGCATCGTGACTCGCCGTATCCCGGCGATCCGAGTAACGAACCGATCGCGCTGTACGACTCGGACGGGAACCCGATAGGCGCTGCCGAGCGGGGCACGGTCTATCGCGAGGGATTGTGGCACGCGAGCGCCGGTGTGCTCCTGCGCTCGCGTGATGGTGCACGGATCTATGTACACCGTCGCACCGACACCAAACTGGTCTTCGCTGGTATGCACGACTGTCTGGCTGGCGGTGTGGTCGCACCGGGGGAATCGCCGCGCGTTACCGCCCTGCGCGAACTGGCCGAGGAATTGAGCGTCAGGCCGAGCGCAGCCGATCCGTCACCGCGACTGCTGACGACGTTCTCCTGGGACGGCGAATGGCAGAACCAGCCGATTCGCTGCCATTTGTTCGCCTACGAACTGCGCTACGACGGGCCGGTCCGCCACCAAGCCGAGGAGATCGCCGACGGCTGGTGGTGGACCGACGAGGAGTTACGCGCGCATCTGGCCGACCCCGGCTGGCCATTCGTCCCGGACACCAGGCTGCTGATTCCCGGCTTGCTACGGCAGACCGGCTGACAGCCCGAGCACGCCGGGCGTGGCCGTTATCGCAGTGTGCGCAGGGCGGCCTCGTCCCGCGCGACCACCGCGCCGCCCGCGGCGGTCAACACGATCGGACGCTGGATCAGCTTCGGATACTGGACCAGTGCCTCGAGCCATCGTTCCCGCTCCGCGGCGGTACGCGCCCACTCCGCCATACCCAGATCCTTCGCGATCTGCTCTCCGGTGCGGGTGATATCCCAAGGCTCTGCGCCGAGCCGCCGCAACACATCGCGGAGTTCTGCGACGCTCGGTGGCTGATCCAGATACTTCCGCACGGTATAAGGGATACCGGCTTCGTCGAGGAACGTCGTGGCGCAGCGGCTCTTGCTGCAGCGCGGGTTGTGCCAGATCTCGGTCTGCCCGGATGTCATGTACGCAGAGTACCGAGACGTACCGACCGGCCCGCCGCACCCATAGCGACTGCGATAGACGGTGCGGACCGGCTGCCCGCACTACGGTCGGCACGGTGAGATGATTCGCGCAGCATCATCCGGTGCGTAACCCGAATAAAGGAGATTCCCAGCAGTGAGCAGCGAAGTACAGGCGCGCGCACTCGTCGGCAGCCTGCGTGTCGGCCGCCGTGGCATAGCGCGGCGAACGCTGCGGATCCTCAGCGTCCTCGCCCTCGGCGCAACCCCCGCGGTGACCGGGGGCTGCGCTGAAGCAGCGACTCCTGAGGCCGTACCGGAACAGGCCATGACCACCTGCGCCGCACCTGCCCCCGGCAAGCCGAACGATAAGCAATGGCCGACCGAGCCCGGCATGACCATCGCCGCGGACGCCGAGTACACAGCGACCCTCACCACGAACTGCGGCACAGTGACCATCGCGCTGGACGCGGCACACGCACCCCGTACGGTCAACTCGTTCGTATTCCTGGCCGGGGAGCAGTACTACGACCACACGCCGTGCCACCGGATGACCACCGCGGGCATCTACGTCCTGCAGTGTGGCGACCCGACCGGAACCGGCAGAGGTGGTCCCGGCTATAGCTTCCCAGACGAGAACCTGACCGGCGCCGTCTATCCGGCGGGCACTGTCGCGATGGCGAATGCGGGCCCCGACACCAATGGCAGTCAATTCTTCCTGGTGTATCGCGATACTCAGCTCTCGCCGAACTACACTCCGTTCGGCCGGGTCACCGCGGGGATGGACGTCCTGGAGTCCATTGCCACCGCCGGCGTCGACGGGGGCCTGACCGACGGTACGCCCGCTGCCGGGGTCGTGCTCGATTCCGTGACCACTGTGCGTGACTGATTTTCCCGAAGGTCCTGGCCGGCACCGATCAGCGCCGGTCAGGACACCCCGACGCGATGACGCCGCGCCAGGGTGAGGACCGGCTCGACGAACCGGCTGGCTACTGGGCCGAGGATCGCCATCAACAGCACGTAGGTAGTGGCCAAGGCGGCGAACTCCCCGGGAACGGCACCCGCGGATACCGCGAGACCCGCGATGACTATCGAGAACTCGCCGTGCGCGACCAGGGCTGTGCCCGCCCGCGCCCGACCGTACCTGCCCGCGCCTGCTCGTTTGGCCGCCCACCATCCGGTGGCTACCTTGGTCACCGTCGTGACCACAGCCAGCAGGCAGGCCCAGCCGAGTACCGGTGGAATAGTCGCCGGGTCGGTGCTCAGGCCGAACAGCACGAAGAACAGCGCGGCGAACAGATCGCGCAGCGGTTCCAGGAGTTTGGTGGCATTGCGCGCGGTCGAATCCGAGATCGCGATACCGAGCAGGAACGCGCCGACCGCCGCGGATACCTGCACCGCGGAGGCGACCCCGGCCACCAGCAGCGCGGAGCCGAGCAGTTTCAACAGGAAGATCTCCCGATCCTCACTGTCGACGATCGCGGAGACATAGCGGCCATAGCGCAGCGCGACGATCAGTACCACCGTGACCGCGGTCAAGGCGATGCTCAGCGTCTTCAATCCGGCGAGGAAGCCGACCCCGGCCAGTACCGCGGTGAGCACCGGCAGGTATCCGGCCATCACCAGGTCCTCGAAAACCAGAATGGACAGGACTACCGGTGTCTCACGGTTACCGAGCCTGCCCAAATCGTTGAGCACCTTCGCGACGATGCCAGAGGACGAGATATAGGTGACCCCGGCCATCGCGATGGCGCCGGTGAAACCCCAGCCGAGCGCGAGCGCGACCAGTACCCCCGGCGTGGCATTGAGCACAACGTCCAGCACACCCGCGGCCCATGATCGGCGCATACCGGTGATCAATTCCGGTGCGCTGTACTCCAGGCCGAGCAGCAGCAACAACAAGACAACGCCGATTTCGCTGGCCAGGTGGATGAAGTCGTTGACCTGCTCCAGCTCGAGCAGACCCCCTGTGCCGAATATCAGTCCGCCGACCAGGTACAGCGGGATCGGCGACATACCGATGCGCGCAGCGATCCGGCCGAGCAGGCCGAGGCCGAAAAATACCGCGCCCAGCTGGATCAGCGCGAGCGCGGTCTCATGTGCCACCATCGCCGATCAACCATCCAGCAGGATCTTGGCGGCGGCTTCCAGGCTCTCGGCAGCGCCGACGACGATGAGCACATCACCGGCGGTGAAGGTGAAGTCCGGCCCTGGAGAGGGAAGGGTCTGCCCGCTGCGCACCACAGCGACGATGGAGGCTTTGGTCCGCGTGCGCATCTGTGTGTCCCCCAACCTGCGCCCGTCGTAACGGGATCGGTCCAGGATGGACAGTTGCCGGGTGATCAGGTCGGTGAACTGGCGTTGCTCTTCCCGCGGTTGCTCGACCACCTGCGGCGCGCCGAGTAGACCGGCCAGTACCGCCGCCTCGTTCCCCGACAGCGCTATATGGTCGGCCTCATCCGGGTTCTCGGCCTTGCTCATGATCAGGTCCATCGTGCCGTCGCGGCGATCGATGACCCCGATCCGGCGTCGTGTGTTGACCGATGGGAATTCCTTACGCACACCAATACCCGGCAGGGGTGTCACCTCAACATTCACGACACCACCCTAGCGACCGGTGAGCACCCACCTGCTGACAACTGACCGAATTGTCCGTATTGACCGAATTTGCGGCAGCGTCGGCATGTCGCCTGCATGTGCTCTCCCTCATTCACGTAGCACCCGTTGGACTGCGGTTCACCTCCCGTGATAAGAGAGATGACATGTCTCGGACAGCTACCTGCCACCCAGCCGTCACCTCCGGCTGCCGATCCGGCCACACCGCGCGGGCCCGGTGACGGTCGCCCGTGCGGTGAGCCGACTCGGGCGATCGGGAGCGACAGCCGTAACAGTAGCCTCGCCACGCACTGGCGCAGGTGGGTACCGATACGATCTGGACGGTCTGCGCGGAGTGGCGATCGCGCTGGTGGTGGCCTTCCACATCTGGTTCGGCCGGGTCTCGGGCGGTGTGGACATCTTCTTGGTCCTGTCCGGATTCTTCTTCACCGGCGCCCTGGTACGCGGCGCGGAATCCTCCGGCACGGTGCGAATCGGGCGTACCGCGCTCCGCCTCGCCCGCCGTTTACTCCCCGCCCTGGTAACGGTACTGGCCGCGGTGATAGTCGCGACCATTCTCCTGCGTCCGGTCACCCAATGGGGCGAGATCGCCGCACAGACGCTGGCGTCACTGCTGTACTACCAGAACTGGTACCTGGCACTGTCCTGGTCGGACTATCTGGCCGCCGACCCGTCCGTTAGCCCCCTGCAGCATCTGTGGTCGATGGCCGTACAGATGCAGTTCTACCTGGTCGTACTGGCGGCCATCGCATTGGCGGTGCGATTGTGCCGTCGTTTCGCCGGGCCTGCGGCACTACGCCCCAGCCTGGCGATCGTCTTCACGGTGACCGCGGCGGCCTCGTTCGGCTACGCCGTATACGGCACCACGGTGCAGCAGGGCTGGAATTACTACGACAGCTTCGCCCGCGCCTGGGAGCTACTGGCCGGGGCACTGCTGGCACTCACGGCACCATGGCTGTCCCCGCCACGCCTGGTGCGCGTGATCGCGGCCGTGCTCGGCACAGCCACGGTGCTGATGTGCGGCTGGCTGATCGACGGTGCCGAACGCTTTCCCGGGCCTGCCGCATTGGTTCCGGTCGGTGCCGCACTCGCGTTGATCATCGCGGGCAACAATCTCCCCGCCACCGCCCAGCCCCTCCCCAACCAGCTCCTCGGCTCGTCCGCCGCCGTACGTCTCGGTGAACTGGCCTATGCGTTGTACCTGTGGCACTGGCCGATCCTCATCTTCGTTCTCGCCCGAACCCAGACCCCCACCGCCGGATTCCTCGGCGGCGTCGGTGTCATCGCAGTGTCCTTGGCGCTCGCCTACCTGACCAACAGGTTCATCGAGGAGCCGCTGCGCATGCGGGCCGGGCAGCCACCAGAGCAGACCTCGATCCGCGACAGCCACGCCGCTCGACTGGTCGCGGTGCTCGGTGTCACGGTCCTCGCCGTATCGGTGGGTGCGCAGCTCGTCTATCGGACGCACCCACCGCAACCGATCACCGCTCTCGACCCGGTGTATTACCCCGGCGCGGAAGCACTGGTCGGTGGGGCGAGCACGCCCCAGGCCCAGATGCGTCCCACGGTGTACGAAGCGCCAGCGGACAATGCCTATCCCGTCCGCGACGGGTGTATCGCGGACTGGGACACCCGTGAGGTCATCACCTGCACCTACGGCGATGCGAGTGCAGAACGCGTCATCGCCGTAGTCGGCAGCTCACACGCCGAACACTGGGTGCCCGCCCTCGATGTGCTGGCGCGCAGGCACGGCTTCCGTATCACCGTCTATTTGAAGATGGGCTGCCCGCTGACCGTGGCGGCGGAACCGATGTACAAAGGCAAAGCCATCCCGGACTGCCGGGACTGGTCCGCTGAGGTGATCGACCGCCTCGGTGTGGATCAGCCGGATTGGGTGTTCACCACCGCGACCCGCCCCCAGTCCGGCGACGGTGACGAAACCCCTGCCGACTATCTGGACGTATGGTCTCAGCTGGCTGAGCGCGGGCTCAATGTACTCGCCATTCGCGACACCCCGTGGTTACGCCGCGATGGCGTGCGTTACCGGGCGATCGACTGCCTCGCCGGACAGGGCGATCGGATCAGCTGCGGTATACCACGCACGGCCGCGCTGAACGAGGTCAATCCCGCACTCGAATTCACCGGCGCCTTCCCCAACGTCTTCCCGTTGGACCTGACCGACGCGGTGTGCGAACCCGAGGTGTGCGCGGTCGTCGAAGGCAACGTCCTGATCTATCACGACGAACACCACCTCACCGCCAGCTACTCGCGCTCGCTCGCACCGGAACTCGGCAGACAGTTATCGCCGATCCTCGGCTGGTGGTGAGGCACAGCCGAATCGGTTCGACCGCAGCAGCGCAGGCACCGGACATCTGGTTACCCAGCAGCGGATATCGATATCCGTTGTCGGGTAACCACTGTCGCCCGCATGACCGGCCGATCGGAGATCCAGCCCCGGAATGAAAACGGACAAAAACGGACTGGGGATTCGTTGCGGAACCGCCGCTGTTGGTGGGTTACTGGACATAGCGGTGTCGCGACCACGCTGACATCCATTTAGGAACAACCTCTTTCACTGTCCGGAGGCCCCGATGGCGCCTGTGCTCACCTCACTCGACCCGAGTTCCGGTCCCCAGGCCGGCGGCAACACGGTGCAGATCGCCGGGAGCGGGTTCACCGGCGCCGGTCCATTGACCGTGACGTTCGGTGCGACAGCGACCACCTTCACCATCGTCTCCGACACCCGGATCAACGCCATCGCCCCACCCGGCACCGGCACCGTCGAGGTGACCGTCGCCGCCCTGCTGGACGGCACCAGCAACGCACTGCCCTACACCTACGGCGGCTCCGGCCTGCTGTTCATCACCGACGCGGGCTTCCCCGGCCATGTGTACTCGGTGCCGCAAACCGGTGGCACCCCAACCCTGCTGTCGACCAGCCTGAACCTTCCCATAGGTCTCGTCCAGGTCGGTGACCTCCTCTACCTCTGTGAGTTCGGAGCCGGTCGGGTGTCGACGGTGCCGATCATCGGCGGTACACCGACCGTCCTGGTGACGGGTCTGTCGCTCCCCAGAGGAATCACCGTCTCCGATGACACCTTGTTCATCGCCGATTCGGGTACCGGTCAGGTGGTCTCGGCGCCGATCACCGGCACCGCCACCCCCACCGTGCTCGCCACCAGCCCCACCGGCGTATCCGGGATCACCGATGGATCGCCGACACAATCGGTGATCGCACTATCAGCGCCTGCCCTGGCGGCACCGGCACTCACCTCGCTCAACCCGAGTTTCGGTCCCCCGTCCGGCGGCAACACAGTGCAGATCGCCGGGAGCGGGTTCACCGGCGCCGGTCCATTGACCGTGACGTTCGGTGCGACAGCGACCACCTTCACCATCGTCTCCGACACCCAGATCAACGCCATCGCCCCACCCGGCACCGGCACCGTCGATGTCACGGTCACCGCCCTGCTGCACAGCACCAGCAACCCCCTGCCCTACACCTACGGTGGCCTGCTGTTCTCCACCGATGGCGCATTCCCCGGCACTGTGTACTCGGTGCCGCAGGTCGGTGGCACACCGACCCTGCTGGCAACCGGTCTGAGTACTCCCTTTGATCTCGTCCGGGTCGGTGACCTCCTCTATATCTGCGAGTTCGGAGCCAATCAGGTATCGACGGTGCCGGTCACCGGTGGCACACCGACTCCTCTGGTGACCGGTCTGGCATTCCCTTCGGGGATCACCGTCTCCGGTAACACCCTGTTCATCGCCAACTCGGGTACCGGTCAGGTGGTCTCGGCGCCGATCACCGGCACCGCCACTCCCACCGTGCTCGCCACCAGCCCCACCGGCGCATTCGGCATCACGACGTGAGCCGATGGCCCCGACCGCGAACTCTGCGGTATCGACCACCGAAAGCCCCAGCAGATCCACAGCCGATACAGCGGGACGGATGGCCCGGTGCCGTCGAGGTGGCGGACACAGTTACATGGGCACTCGCCGAGATCGCACCGGCGATACAACCCTGACCTCAGCGGTGCTCAGACAGCCGCCCCCTGGAAGACCGAACGGCCGCGCCGCCGAGGCGGACGCGACCGTTCGCGATATGTACTTCTCAGAGGTACTGACCGGTGTTCGACTCGGTGTCGATGGCGCGGCTCGCGCTGGCGTTCTTCCCGGTGACCAGCGTGCGGATGTAGACGATCCGCTCACCCTTCTTACCCGAGATACGAGCCCAGTCATCGGGATTCGTGGTGTTGGGCAGGTCCTCGTTCTCGGAGAACTCGTCCACGATCGAATCGTAGAGATGCTGGATGCGCAGGCCGGGGTTACCGGTGTCGAGTACCGATTTGATGGCGTACTTCTTGGAGCGGTCCACGATGTTCTGGATCATGGCACCGGAGTTGAAGTCCTTGAAGTACAGCACCTCTTTGTCACCGTTGGCGTAGGTGACTTCGAGGAAGCGATTGTCCTCGCTCTCGGCGTACATCCGGTCGACAACCCGTTCGATCATCGCACGGATGCACAGCCCCTTGTCGCCACCGAACTCGGCCAGATCGTCATCGTGCAGCGGCAACTGCTCGGTGAGGTACTTCGAGAAGATATCCTGTGCCGACTCCGCGTCCGGCCGCTCGATCTTGATCTTCACATCGAGCCTGCCCGGACGCAGGATGGCCGGATCGATCATGTCCTCGCGGTTGGAGGCGCCGATCACGATCACGTTCTCCAAGCCCTCGACGCCGTCGATCTCCGAGAGCAACTGCGGTACCACCGTGGTCTCCACATCCGAGGAGACGCCGGAACCGCGGGTACGGAAGATCGAGTCCATCTCGTCGAAGAACACGATCACCGGAGTGCCCTCGGACGCCTTCTCCCGCGCACGCTGGAAGATGATCCGGATATGTCGCTCGGTCTCGCCGACGAATTTGTTCAGCAGCTCGGGGCCCTTGATGTTGAGGAAGAAGGACTTGGCTTCCTTGGCATCCTCACCACGCGCCTCGGCGATCTTCTTGGCCAGTGAGTTGGCCACCGCCTTGGCGATGAGCGTTTTACCGCAGCCGGGCGGACCGTAGAGCAGCACACCCTTCGGCGGGCGCAATGCGTACTCCCGGAAGAGCTCCTTGTGCAGGAACGGTAGTTCCACCGCGTCCCGGATCTGCTCGATCTGCCTGCCGAGACCACCGATATCGCTGTAGCCGACATCAGGAACCTCTTCCAGCACCAGATCCTCGACCTCGGCCTTGGGGATACGTTCGAACGCGAATCCGGCCTTCGTGTCCACCAGCAGCGAGTCGCCGGGGCGCAGTTTGCGGATCGGGGAATCGGGATCGTCCAGATCGTCCATCTCGGCGACCTTGGCCAGCGGACCGGCCAGCCACACCACGCGCTCCTCATCGGCATGCCCGACAACGAGGGCGCGACGGCCGTCATCGAGAATTTCCCGCAGGGTACCGATCTCGCCGACCGAATCGTAGTGTCCGGCCTCGACGACCGTGAGCGCCTCGTTGAGGCGGACGGTCTGGCCGTACTCGAGCGTCGAGGTATCGATATTCGGCGAACACGTCAACCGCATCTTGCGACCCGATGTGAACACATCGACCGACTGGTCGTCGTACACGCCGATCAGAATGCCGTATCCGCTCGGCGGCTGACCCAGCCGATCGACCTCTTCACGCAACGCGACCAGCTGCTGCCGCGCTTCCTTGAGGGTATCCATCAGCTTGGTATTGCGAATGGTCAGCGAATCGATGCGGGCTTCGAGTTCCCGTGCCCGATCCGGCGAGTCGGCGAGTTGCCTCCGGAGTGCAGCGGCCTCGGCACGTACCGCCTCGAGCTCTCTCCAGGCCGCCGAATCCGAATTCTCGATGGGGCTCATGTGCTGCTCCTCCCAGTCCCGGTCTATCAACGCTACCGGGCGCGATCCGTTCTCGCTTTCCGACATGGTTTCTTCGTGATCACATCTGCGCCGCGATCACCGGCCGGAGCACCATGTTAGCCTGCCCTAACCCGACTGTGGCGGGCTTGCTCGCCAACCGAACCGAAAGGTTGCTGCGGATGCTCTCACCCATGAGAAGACTGCGCGTTCCTCTTATCACTGTCGCGGCGACGCTGGCCCTTTCCGGTGGACTGGTGGCATGTGGCTCCGAGAACAATACCGGCGACACCAGCGAGACAGGCACCGCGACCGCCACTTCCGCGACCTCCGCCGCGGCGAGCTCTACCTCCGCAAGCGCAACCGCCACCACTTCGAGCAGCACCGACCAGGCGGCAGACGAACCGACCGGCGAGACCTTGCGCGCGATACTGACCGAACTCACCGATCCGGCCGTATCCACCGAGGCGAAGACCGCGCTGATCGTCGACGGCGAGCAGCGCACCGCGAACATCGACCAGATGAACGCGGGCCTGCAGGGCTATCCGCTCAGCTTCACGGTCACCGACATCACCACTCAGGGCAGCACCGCGAACGCGCGGGTGACCATCGAATCTCCGCACGGCGCCGCACCTGCTGTACCGATGAGCTGGGAGAACGTCGACGGTACCTGGAAGCTGTCCGATGCCAGCGGCTGCTTGCTGCTCGGCTTCGCGAAAGCACCCTGCGCTCCGGCCTGAACCGGGCACACCCGATCAGGGGCGACTACGGTCACCCTCCGAGCCCCGCTCAGCCCTTCGACGGCCTGCGCTGCGGCTTAGGGGTGACCGTACCCTCGGCAAGCCTGCGCGCGCTGACGAGGAAAGCGGTATGGCCCTGCATACGGTGCTCCGGGCGCACCGCGAGCCCAACCACATGCCATGGCCGCACCAATGATTCCCAGGAGCGGGGCTCGGTCCAGCACTCCTGCTCCCGCAGCGCCTCCACCACCTTCGACAACTGGGTGACGGTGGCGACGTAGACGATCAGGACGCCACCGGGTACGAGCACCTTGGACACGGTGGGCAGTGCGTCCCAGGGCGCGAGCATGTCCAGCACCACTCGGTCGACCGGCTCACCGGTGTGATCGGCCACATCGCCGACGGTCAGCGACCAGTTGTCCGGCCGTTCACCGAAGAAGGTCTCCACATTGCGTACCGCGTGCTCGGCGTGGTCCGCGCGAATTTCGTAGGACACAACCTGCCCCTGCGGCCCGACCGCGCGGAGCAGCGAGCAGGTGAGCGCACCGGAACCGGCGCCTGCCTCCAGCACGCGCGCGCCGGGGAAGATATCGCCCTCGTGCACGATCTGCGCGGCATCCTTCGGATAGATCACCGCGGCGCCACGCGGCATGGACAGCACGTAGTCGATCAGCAGCGGGCGCAGTGCGAGGTACGGCGTGCCGTTGGTGGAATGCACCACGCTCCCCTCATCGGCGCCGATCAGGTTGTCGTGCTTGATCCCGCCGCGATGGGTGTGGAATTCCTTACCAGGCTCGAGGACCACCGTGTACAAGCGCCCTTTGGCATCGGTCAGCTGCACCCGATCGCCGATGGTGAAAGGCCCCGTCCGTCTGGCCGTCATGAATCTCCGCTCCGATGTCCGAATCCGTATTTGCCGCGCACCGGCGTGTCGGTGCCGCCGGATAGCCTGCCAGGTATGTGCTCGCCCGCGTCAACGCCCCCTGCCGACAACCCGAGGACGCCGGAGTCCGCCACAGCGGCGAGCAGCACCCGGCCCGCACTGTCACCCTCCAGGGCAATGGATTTCAAACAATGTCCGTTGAAATACCGATTCCGGGCGATCGACCGGATTCCGGAGCCACCATCCCGGCGCGCGGTGCGTGGCACAGTGGTGCACGCGGTGTTGGAGGATCTCTATGGGCTCCCCGCGGCCGAGCGCCTGCCCGAACGCGCCGACGCACTGGTGCCCGCGGCGTGGGCTCGGGTGCGCGACGGGCAGCCGGAGGTCGCCGGGCTGATCACCGATCAGCAGCTCGATCCGTTTCTCCACGAGGTGCGGACGCTGGTGCGGCGCTACTACCGCCTGGAAGATCCGACCCGGTTCGATCCGGAATCATGCGAGGTACGCGTGGAGACCGAACTCGAAGACGGCGCGCCACTGCGCGGATTCGTCGACCGGATCGATATCGCCCCGACCGGCGCGCTGCGCATCGTGGACTACAAGACCGGCCGGGTGCCTGGACCGGACTACGAGACCACGGCACTGTTCCAGCTGAAGTTCTACGCACTGATGATGCTGCGCACCCGCGGCCTGGTACCCGCCCAGTTGCGATTGATCTACCTGGCCGACGAGCAGATCCTCACCTACACCCCGGACGAGCGGGAGTTGCTGCGCTTCGAGCGCACCTTGTCGGCGTTGTGGGCCGCCATCCTGGAAGCCGGCCGCACCGGGGTTTTCCCACCGAATACCAGCAGGCTGTGCTCCTACTGCGACTACAAGCCACTGTGCCCGGCGTTCGGCGGCACACCGCCGCCCTACCCGGGTTGGCCGACCAGCGGCCGAAGGCAGGACACGCCGTCGGCAGAGACCGCATCCGAGTGAACCGCGGGCACACCGTCCAGCCCCGCGCTGGTTCCTGGCACACAGCACACCCGCAGAACTGTGCTCCACCCACATCACAGGCTTCCCACCTGTTGAAACGCTGCGGCATGGATGCCGCATACACGAACACGCACCGATCCGCCCGTGCCACGGCACGGGCGGATCGACCGCCGATCAGAAAGCGCGGCAGGAGCGGATATCGGTGGCCAAGATCGCTTTCGCACCCAAGTAGGCCAGCTTGTCCATCAGCTCGTTACTCTGTTTGCGCGGGACGAGCGCGCGCACGGCCATCCACCCGGGATCGGCCAATGGCGCCACCGTCGGCGACTCCAGCCCCGGAGTAATGGTGAACGCCTCGTCGAGCAACCCCTTGGGGCAGTCGTAGTCCAGCATCACGTACTGCTGCGCGAACACCACACCCTGGATACGGGCGACGAGCTGATTGCGGGCCCGATCGCTCTGGTCTGCGTCCTTCCCCTCGAGCAGCACCCCCTCGGAATCGCACAGCGATTCACCGAAGGCGATCAGATTGTGCTGGCGCAGGGTGCGCCCGGAACCAACGACATCGGCGATAGCGTCGGCGACGCCGAGCTGAATGGAGATCTCCACCGCACCGTCCAGCCGGATCACCTCGGCTTCGATACCTCGGACGCGCAGATCGCTCAGCACCAGATTCGGATAGGAGGTCGCGATGCGCTTATCGTAAAGATCTTCGATCTTCCATTCCCGTCCGGCCGGAGCCGCGTAGCGGAAAGTGGAGCGCCCGAAACCGAGAGCGAGCCGTTCCCGCACCGGTGCGCCGGAATCCAGCGCGAGATCACGCCCGGTGATCCCGAGGTCGAGTTCACCTGAGCCGACGTAGATCGCGATGTCCTTGGGCCGCAGGAAGAAGAACTCCACCTGATTGGCCGGATCGAGGACGGTCAGGTCACGCGAATCGGTACGCGTGCGATAACCCGCCTCGGTGAGGATCGAGACGGCGGATTGGGACAGGGCGCCTTTATTGGGGACTGCGACGCGCAGCATGGGGGTCCTTTCGAGCGAAGAATCGGGAAACGGGCGGCCGTCACAGATGTCGATACACGTCTTCGAGCTCCAGCCCCCGGCCCACCATCAGCACCTGTACCCAATACAACAGCTGGGAGATCTCCTCGGCCAGCGCTTCGTCGCTCTCGTGTTCGGCGGCCAGCCACACCTCGCCGGCTTCCTCCAGCACCTTCTTACCCTGGCTGTGCACGCCTGCGTCCAGCGCGGCAACGGTTCCCGAGCCCTCCGGACGATCGACAGCACGCTTCTGCAGCTCAGCGAACAAGGATTCGAAGTTCTTCACGAGGAGCCATTGTTTCAGACCCGGCTATGGGCCGGTTGTCCCGGCCTCCGATGGTCGCGGGCACCGCCCGCTCGGTTCCCGCCCCGCCCCGGATACGCGAGAACCGAGCGGCTGCGGCTAGTTCTCCGTGAGCAGCGCCGCCAGCTCCGCTACCGCTGTATGCAGTTGCTCGGCGAACGCATGCATCTGGCCTGCCACCGCCTTCGGCGTGGCCAGGTAGATGTTCCAGCGGTCGGGCAGCAGGACGTAAGCGATACCGATACACCGGGGGCTGGTGGAACCGAAACCGAAGTAGCGGATATTCGCCGAGGGCGCGGAGCTGGTGCTCAGATAGTCGTCACGCATGATCGTCCAGCCGGGGCTGTCGTAGAGCGGGATCGGTGCGGTAACACCCAATTCCGCGCCGCGGCGGCGCTGGATCCACTGCAGCTCCCACAAATGCTGTTCGGGCGCCTCCCCGGCCTGACATTGCTTGGCCCGTTGCACATGCGCGGCCGCCGCCGTCCTGGCCGCGGTGAGCTTCGCGGCGGTATCGGCATCCGGATCCTGCATCGTATCCACGAAGGCGATCATCTCGGGGGTGACAACCCGCATCGCCTCGGTGCGTCCATTGCGGTACTGCCTGGTCGCGATGGACTCGTAGGTGGCGCCGGTGCGCCCGGTACTGCGCCGATGGGCCAGCTGATAGCTCAGCTGTGCGAAGGCGTCCGGCGAGATACCGAGCTGCTTGGCACGGGCAGTGCCGAAGTCTGGAAACGATACGGTCTGGGTGGCGTTCTGGGCCGCGTAGTGCGCGAAGGCGGCGCCTGCCGATCCGATATCGCTGCGCTGTCGCGCGTCGAGAAAGAACTCGATCGGCTCGACCGAGGGCAATCCCTGCGCCTGTGCCCCGGCACGGGCGGCGTGGTCGGATACCGGCGTTTCCAGCAGGGTGTCCACGAACGACAGGATGGTGGTGCCGTCCAACCCGCAGTGTTCGACGTTGATACCCGCCTGCCCGTCGGTGAAGACGATGAACGACACCGATTTGTCGAACCACCGGTTCGCACTGTCTCCGTGCAGCAGCTGATCGCAGGCGTGCAGTTCGTCGCGCGGCGCGAAGTCCTCCAGGCAGAGCACGAACAGCGCGGTTTCGATGGTGTCCAAGGCCGCGGCGTTCTCCGGATCCTCCAGCAAGCGTTGCCTGCTGACCGCCCATTCCGCACGGGCCTTGGTGGTGAGATGCCCCACGGTGGTGTCGGTGCGCGCTGGACGAGCACCCGCTTTCAACACCGCACGCAGCCCGTCGGCGAGGTCCTCCGGGGAATGCGGTGCGCCGGACGGGCCGATCACGTCCATCCGGAACATACTGCCGCGGAAGAACACCACGATATGCCGGGCTTCCGAATGTCCAGGCCACTCGGCGCTATAGGGAACTCGCACCGTGTCCTGTTCCACACCGGGAATCCTGGTCTCGGAGAACAGGTACTTGTTCTGCCACATCGACAGTTTCTGCCCGCGCTGGACCACCGGCGCGACGGCTTCCTCGTCGAGGGCCAGCTTGTAGTCGACCGCGGCCGCGATAATGCCCGCGGCACGACCCACCTGGGTGGTATCGGTGGAGGCGGCCAGCGGGGTGTCGTCCCGGAACAAGAAGAAGAAGTTCGCGTTCAACGCGATCCGATCCCGCCTGCCCAGGTAGCGCGACGGCCAGAACAGATCCAGCCAGCTGCCGACTCCCGGCGTCGTGTCGTACTCCGCGAGGGCCGCGTGCAGGACCCGGCCCGGACTATCGGCGCGCAGCAGGTCATCGACCGCATCGCGGGTGGCGACGAGTTCCTCGGCGGTCAGCAGCGGCTCACACCACTGCAGGAACCGGCTACAACTGTCCTCCAGCGTCGGCAGGGGCACCCTTGGCAGGTGGTCGTCGGCGGCGAAGGTGCGTTCGGTCAATGCGGATCCTCGGTGTCGGTGTGATGTCTGGGCAACGGCCTTGACACGTACAAGGTGGCGTAGAGCCACCCCTGGTCTTCTCTGCCAGTGGTGTCGACCCCAGTAGCGGACAGGGTGTTCAGCACCCGCGCACGCTCGGCCTCGGAGGCGAACCTACGCTGCGCGTATAATCCCGGTGCCCGCTCGGTGCGGTAGCCGAGCGCGGCGAGTTCCGCCTCGATCGGATCGAAGTCGAACATGCGTAATACGAAGTGTGCCATCCATGGCCGCTTACGTGGGTGTGCCGTGGCCACGCGAGTCAGGGTTTTCTCGGTGACATAGCCGATGCAGCCGGTGGAGACGACCAGATCCGCGGTGGCGAGCAAGGCGCGCTGTTCGTCGGACGGCTCGCTCGACTCCAGATCGGCGTGCACCACATCGTGCAGGAAACCGGCCTCGTACCCGTAATCGAGAGCAGGGCCCGCGGCGTCCATACCGAGGAAACGGATGTGGTCGGAGGTGGTACGGGCCGCGAGGAGCGCTCGATCGCGCCGGATCAGCTCGGCGCGATCGGCATCGTCGGCGGCGGCGGCGTAATGCTCGGCCAGTTCGTCGATCGTCGTATCGGAACGCAGTAATGCGGCGTTCACACCGTACGAGCAGCCGATATCGAGTACGGTCGGGGTCTCGGTACGCGCCGAGGCACGGTATTCCCGGATCTGCTGCTGCAATATCGGCTTCGCCAGCTCCGGAATGCGATAGCCGAGGCTGGACATACGCGCGTAGTAGGCGCGTGGATCGGGGCGATCGTAGATATCGTCGAAAGACGCTTTCCCGGTGGTGTCTAACGGCACTGGCACTGTCGGTCCTCTCGGGTCGAGCACGGTCAGTCGAGCCGTTCGGCTCAATCGAGTAGTCGATCACCCCGGACGACGTCGGCCGCGGCGGCGAGATGATCGGGTAGCACGCGGCCGAACAACTGCCGGGTGCGCTCCACCGTCCCGACGACTCCGGGACGATCGGTATAAGCAAAAATGGCCGAATGACGCTGGCGCGCACCGCTGACCGGGGAGACGCGGTGCAACGAGAATCGGCCGCGGAACAGTTGCAGGTCCCCCGGCAGCAGCTCGAGCCGCTGGATGAACCGCTCGCCGGAGCCGGTCAGCACCGCACGGACATCGTCGAAATTCTCGACCTCGGGAGTGCGGATATTAGGGCAGTACTCGAAGACACCACCGGCCTCCGCGGGCTGGGTCAGCATCGAGACGGTGAATTCGTTGGTGTCGAAATGCCAAGGATGTGACATGTCCGGCGCCACGACGTTGAGACACAGTCCGGCAAGCGGATCGGCGAACTCGTGCAACTCCGGTAACTCGAAACACCGGGCGACGAATCGCTGGAACAGTTCGTCGACATAGAGCTGGTGGATCAGCGCATCGGCCGGGATGCGATCGCGCGGGACGAAAGCATTACCCCGCATGAGCACGATCCGGGCCGGATGATCCTGCGGCAGTTCCGCGTCCAGCGGGATGTTGTAAGCGTTGACCTGCTCGACCTCGTAGTACGCATGCGGAGCCATCCGCTCCCCCTGCGCCCGCAGCGTCTCGGTGAGTTCGGGCCGGATGAAACCACGCAGTACGGTACAACCGCTATCGGCCAGTTCCGCGCGGGCGCGGCGCACTACCTCGCGCACGTCGGAACCATCCGGATCCGCGAGGGGATACCGTGCGGTATCTACGATCTCGTCGAGTACGCCGAATGCTGCCATGGCGTCATTTTGGTGCAGCGCTTGCCGACACGCCCGAGATTCGGCGATATTTCCGACAATCCAGCACACCCCTCGGTGCTAGCTCATTCCCTTTGCGGCACAGCGACTCTAGCCGAATGAAAGCCGTTACCAGCGCCGGAGCCGATCGCCTCGACGACCCGGCCGCCCCCGGCGCTGCCACGGAATATGTGCTCGAGATCACCGAGAGTAAGCCCTGTCAGTGAATCGCGGAACATCCGCCCCGGCGCCTCCGGCACCGCGATCTCGCAAGGAACCACGAGTACCGCACATCCCGCGGCCTGTGCCGCACGGACTCCGGTGAGCGAATCCTCCACCGCGACACAGTGTTCCGCTTGCAATCCGAGCAGCTCGGCAGCGCGTAGATAGGAATCGGGCTCCGGCTTGCCGTGCGCCACCTCGTCGCCGCACACCGAGACGTCGAAAAAGTGGCGCCCCAACGTATCGAGCCCGAAATCCGCCAGCGATCGCTTGGTATTGGTAACCAATGCGCTGGGCAGACCTGCCGCGCGAACCATCGCCAGCGCCTCCGCGGCGCCGGGCCGCCAGGGAATGGGACCGGTCATCAACTCGGTCACCCGCTGCTCCAGGAACTCTCCAGCCACCCGTAGCGACTCCGGCTGTGGTTCGATGCCGAGACCGGTGAACATGATCCGCAAAGCATTCGGACCGGAGGCGCCGATCAGTGCGTGCCGAACCGCGTCGGTCATCTCGCGACCGTGCGCCCGCGCCAGCTCACGCACCGCGATATCCCAGAGTTTCTCCGAGTCCAACAACGTGCCGTCCATATCCCAGAGCACACCGGCCAGTCGCGCGGTCACGTTCGGTGGATCTCCTGTCCGGTCGGCCTGAATGCCCGATACCCTAGATGCCCGATGCGGCGATGGTCAGCGCGGCGCTGCTTCCGGTGACCTCGATCCATCGGTACTCCGAGGTCTGCACACCGTTCCTCGAGGTATAGGTCAGCCCGACCACCGCCCGGTTCGGCCCATTCTGCTCGACCGAGTCCACCCGTACCGCGCGAATCGTGCCCCAGAAGCCCGTATAGGAGCCGTAGCCGGTCCGCGCCTGGTATCCGGGAGACAACTGAGTCCAGGCGCCGGACACATTGCCGGGCAGCATACCGTAGTAGCTACGGATGAAAGAGGCGATCCGGCTCGGCGCCGGCGGACCCGGCGGGGCGGTTGTGGTATCGATCACCGGTGGGAGCGATACGGCCTCCGGTACGGGGTTCGCCGGTACCTGCGCAGGCGCGGGCACCGGAGTGGCCTGCTCAGGAACCTGCTCCGGAGGCGGTGGTTCCCCGATGGCCGCACTCGATATCGCGACCGACCCTGCCGTAGCCACGCTCTGGTCGCGCTCTCCGGAGATCCTCGATGCGAGGACTCCGGCCAGGACCAGCACCCCGGCTACCGTCGCGGCGGCCACCGCGAGCACGAGGCCACGCCGGGAGCCGGACGCGCTGCCGGAGCCGGAAGCGACCGGACCTGACGAGGAAGGAACGCGGTGCGCGGAAACCGATCGCGGCGTACCGGACCCAGAAGTGGACACCACCTCCGTTGCCGCGCTGTCGTCGACGCTGCCTGCCGGTACGGTAGCGCTTCGATGTGGCAGGACCGTTGTCGCACTGCCCGCGCCGGGCGCGGGCAGCACCGCGGTCACCGGAGGTGGCAGATGCGGATCCTTGCCCTGCGCAACGGCTTCCAGTGCTGCCTTCGCTTCGTGCATGGTCGGCCTGGCATCGATGGTCGGGGCCAGCAAACGCATCAACACCGGCCCGAGCGCGCCAGCGGCCTCCGGCGGCTCGATCTCCGCTTTGGCCACCGCGTGCAGGATCGCCAGCGGATTGTCCCCCGCGCCGAACGGTGGGGTGCCCTGGACCGCCTCGTATAACGTCGAGCCGAGAGCGAAGACATCGGAGGCGGGTTCGGGATTCTCGCCGCGCGCCACCTCCGGGGCCAGATAGGCAGGGGTTCCGGCGAGAAATCCGGTGGCGGTGACCGTGACGTCACCCACAGCCCTGGAAATACCGAAATCGGTGATCTTCACCGTACCGTCCGCGGCGACAAGCAGATTGGCCGGTTTCACATCCCGGTGCACGATACCCGCATCGTGTGCGGCGGCAAGGGCGCTCGCCGCCTGCACACCGATCTCGGCCACCTGCACCGGTGGCAGGGTGCGGTTTCCCGCCAGGGTGGCCGCCAGGCTCGGCGCGTCCAGGTACTCCATGACCAGCCACGGCTGACCGTCCTCTTCGGCCACATCGAACACCGTGATGGCGTTCGGATGATGCAGCCGCGCGGCGATCCGGCCCTCGCGCATGGCGCGCAGCTTCGCCTCCAATGCGGCCGACTTGGACAGTCCTGGAACGAGCAGCACCTGTTTGACCGCGACGGTGCGCCGCAAACGTACATCGGTGGCCCGCCAGACCACTCCCATGGCACCGGTTCCGATCGGATCCGTAAGCCGATATCGTCCCGCGATCAATCGATCCGCCGTCATGGTGGTGTGCCTCCTACGTACCTGCCGTACCCGCCCAGACGTTCACACTCGGCACGCACACACGGAGAATCCGGAAAACGCACGCGCCGTGGTGCTCGCTTCCGGAATCAGCGACGCGAACGCATCCGCCGACTGCCCCGGATGCAGTAACAACGCCTTCGACAATGGCACACTCCCCCGACCGGCTTCCACCTTTCCACGCCGGGACAACTGATCGAATCGGTCGGTATCACCGAAATCACGTTGTAGAGCAACCACGTCGTAACGCAACCACAGCACAGCGGAGCCACCGCATAACAGAATCACGGTATAGCAGAACCGCGACACGACAGGACCTCTGACACAACAGAACACTGCCGGAACGGCGGCATGACCTCCGCGCGGTGGTCCATCGGTTCAAGCGTTGAAGTACTTCGCTTCCGGATGTAGCAGAACGAAGGCGTCGGTGGATTGCTCAGGATGCAGTTGCAGCTCCTCGGACAGCACCACACCGATACGGTCGGCTTCCAGTAAGTCCACGAGCTTGGCCCGGTCCTCCAGTTCGGGGCAGGCGCCGTAACCGAAGGAGTAACGGGCGCCGCGGTAGCCGAGCTTGAAGTACTCCAGGACATCGGCCGGATCCGATTCGGCGACCGCGTGACCGTCGAGGACCAACTCCTCACGGATCCGTCGATGCCAGTACTCCGCGAGTGCCTCGGTGAGCTGGACCCCGATGCCGTGTACCTCGAGGTAGTCGCGGTAGTTGTCCCCCGCGAACAGCTCATTGGCGAAATCGGCTATCGGCTGCCCCATGGTGACCAGCTGGAACGGCAGGACATCCACCTGACCGGTCTGCCTGGCGTATGCCCGCGACCGGATGAAATCGGCGATGCACAAGAATCGGTCGCGCTGCTGGCGCGGGAAAGTGAACCGGTAGCGTTCTGGCGCATCGGGATCCGGTTCGGTGAGCACGACGACCTGGTCCCCCTCGGATACCGCGGGAAAATAGCCGTACACCACCGCGGCGTGCTGCAACACCCCTTCGGTGCTCAGCCGGTCCAGCCAGGTGCGCAACCGCGGGCGCCCCTCGGTCTCCACCAGCTCCTCATAGCTTGGACCGTCACCGCCGCGCTGCCCGCGCAGACCCCACTGGCCGAGGAACAGCGCCCGCTCGTCGAGCAGACCCGAGTACTCCTGCAGTGCGAGCCCCTTCACCACCCTGGTGCCCCAGAACGGCGGGACCGGCACCGGCAACTTCGCCGCGACATCGGAACGCTCGGGCACCTCGACCGGCACCTCGACCGCCCGGCGCTGCGCGGCGATCCGCTTGGACCGCTCATGCCTGGCCTTGCGCTCCGCCGCCTTGGCTTGTTCGGCGACGGCCTCCGGACTGTCCGGATCGGGCCCGCCACCACGCTTGCGCGTCATGATGTCGTCCATCAGCCGGAGGCCTTCGAACGCGTCCCGCGCGTAGCGCACATCGCCTTCGTACACCTCGGTGAGATCGTTCTCCACATATGAGCGGGTGAGTGCCGCACCGCCGAGTAGCACCGGGAACTGCTCCGCGACCCCCTTGGTGTTGAGCTCCTCCAGATTCTCCTTCATCACCACTGTCGACTTCACCAGCAGGCCGGACATCCCGATCACATCGGCCTTCTTGTCCACCGCCGCGTCGAGGATGGTCGAGATCGGTTGCTTGATACCGAGATTGACCACCTCGTAGCCGTTGTTGGACAGGATGATGTCGACCAGGTTCTTGCCGATATCGTGCACATCACCCTTGACCGTGGCCAGCACGATGCGGCCCTTGCCGCTGTCGTCGGTGGCCTCCATATGCGGCTCCAGATACGCGACAGCGGCCTTCATCACCTCGGCGGACTGCAGGACGAACGGCAACTGCATCTGGCCGGACCCGAACAGCTCGCCGACCGTCTTCATTCCCGACAACAACGTCTCGTTGATGATCCGCAACGGCGGCACCTCGGCCATCGCCGCGTCCAGGTCGGCGTCCATTCCCGCCCGCTCGCCATCGACGATCCGCCGCTCCAGACGCTCGAACAGTGGTAGCGCGGCCAGTTCCTCGGCCCGCGACGCCTTGGACGATGAGGTCGACACCCCTTCGAACAGCTCCATCAGCTTCTGCAACGGGTCGTAGCCCTCGGCACGGCGGTCGTACACCAGGTCCAGCGCGGTCTCGCGCTGTTCGTCCGGGATCCGGCTCATCGGCAGGATTTTCGAGGCATGCACAATCGCGGAATCCAGGCCTGCCTCGACGCATTCGTGCATGAACACCGAGTTGAGCACCTGCCGTGCCGCGGGGTTCAGACCGAAAGAGATATTGGACAGGCCCAGCGTGGTCTGTACCCGCGGATGGCGGCGCTTCAGCTCACGGATGGCCTCGATGGTCTCCAAGCCGTCGCGGCGCGACTCCTCCTGACCGGTGCCGAGGGTGAAGGTGAGCGTATCGATGATGATGTCGCTCTCCGACAATCCCCAGTTACCGGTGATATCGGCGATCAGCCGCTCGGCGATCTCCACCTTTGTCGCCGCCGTGCGGGCCTGGCCCTCCTCGTCGATGGTCAGCGCGACCACCGCGGCGCCGTGTTCGGCGACCAGCCGCATGGTCTGCTGGAAGCGTGAGTCGGGGCCGTCGCCGTCCTCGTAGTTCACCGAGTTCACCGCGCAGCGCCCACCGAGGTGCTCCAGGCCTGCCCGCAGCACCTCGGTCTCGGTGGAGTCGAGCATGATCGGCAGAGTCGATGCGGTGGCCAGCCTGCCCGCCAGCTCCGCCATATCCTCGGTGCCGTCCCGGCCGACATAGTCGACGCACAGGTCGAGCATATGCGCGCCGTCCCTGGTCTGATCCTTGGCGATGCCGAGGCATTTCTGCCAATCCCCGGCCAGCATGGCCTCCCGGAATGCCTTCGAGCCGTTGGCGTTCGTCCGCTCACCGATCATCAGGACCGAGGCGTCCTGCGCGAACGGCACCGCCGTGTACATGCTGGATACGCTCGGCTCGTGCACCGGAGTGCGACGCTCGGCGAGCGGCGGCAGGGTCGGTTCCACCTCGCGCACCGCGGCGGTGACCTGACGAATGTGTTCCGGGGTTGTGCCGCAGCAGCCACCGACAAGGGCGAGGCCGAACTCGGTGACGAATCCGCGCAGCGCGACCGCCAGCTCCTCGGGGGTGAGCGGGTAGACCGCGCCGTCCGCGCCGAGTACCGGCAGTCCGGCATTCGGCATCACCGAGACAGGTACCTGCGCGTGCCGGGACAGATGACGCAGGTGCTCGCTCATCTCGTCCGGACCGGTCGCGCAGTTCAGGCCGATCATATCGATGCCGAGCGGCTCCAACGCGGTGAGCGCCGCACCGATCTCACTGCCGACCAACATGGTGCCGGTGGTCTCCACGGTGACGTGGGTGATGATCGGGATCCGCCTGCCCAGTATCGCCATCGCACGCCTGCTGCCGGTCACCGCGGCCTTCACCTGGAGCAGGTCCTGGCAGGTCTCGACGAGAACAGCGTCGGCTCCGCCGTCGAGCATGCCGAGCGCGGCCTCGGTATAGGCGTCTCGTAGCTCGGCGAAGCCGGCATGGCCGAGGGTGGGCAGTTTGGTACCCGGCCCCATCGAGCCGAGTACATACCGTGGTGTGCCGTCGGCGGAAGGGCCCATCTCGTCGGCGACCTCACGGGCCAGCCTGGTACCGCGCTCGGACAGATCCCGGATCCGATCGGCGATATCGTAGTCGGCGAGGTTGGGCAGGTTACAGCCGAAAGTATTGGTCTCGACCGCGTCGGCGCCCGCTTCGAAATAGGCGCGGTGAATACCGCGCAGCACATCCGGCCTGGTGTCGTTGAGGATCTCGTTACAGCCCTCGAGCCCGCGGAAATCGTCCAAGGTCAGATCGGCGGCCTGCAGCATCGTGCCCATCCCGCCATCGCCGATGACCACCCGGCGACGCAGCGTATCGAGAAGCGTGGTGTCGAACTCGGCAGGCAGGGGCGCAGACATGCACTCCAGGGTAGTGGGCGAGGGAGACACCCGGGCCGCCGCGTCACAGCCCGGTGCCTGCAGGCATACCCCACATCCACGGCGGCCGCCGGAGAACACACCGCCTGTCGGGCCTGTCCCAGGGCACGCCATATCGGCATAGGCCGTAGGCTGACCGAGTGAACGCCAGTGAAACTTCCGATTCGGCACTGCCGACGTTGCGGGAACCGGTACTGGTCGCCGCCTTCGAGGGCTGGAACGATGCGGGTGACGCCGCCAGCGGAGCTGTCGAGCATCTGGAGCTGATCTGGGATGCCGAACCGTTGGCCGAACTCGACTCCGAGGACTACTACGACTATCAGGTCAACCGGCCGACAGTACGCCAGGTGGACGGTGTGACCAGGGAAATCCAGTGGCCGTCGACGATGTTGTCGGTGTGTTCCCCGCCGGGAAGCGACCGCGACGTAGTACTGCTGCGTGGCATCGAGCCGAATATGCGCTGGCGGAGCTTCTGCGGTGATCTGCTCGAGTTCATCGAACAACTCGGGGTACAGACCGTGGTCATCCTCGGCGCGCTACTCGCCGATACTCCGCACACCAGGCCGGTGCCGGTGACCGGCTCGGCGTACAACAAGCAGGCGGCCGAGCGGTTCAATCTGGAACAGACCCGCTATGAGGGACCGACCGGGATCACCGGCGTCCTGCAAGACCAATGCGTAAGAGCCGGGGTGCCCGCGGTATCGTTCTGGGCCGCCGTGCCGCACTACATTTCCCAGCCGCCGAACCCGAAGGCGACTCTCGCGCTGCTGCATCGGGTCGAGGATGTGCTCGACATCGAGGTGCCCCTCGGTGAGCTGCCGAAACAGGCCGAGGACTGGGAAACCGCGGTCAACGAGATGACCGCGGGTGATGAGGAGATCAGTGAGTACGTTCGGTCATTGGAGGAACGCGGCGACGCCGCGGTCGATGTGAACGAGACGATGGCCAAGATCGACGGCGACGCTATCGCGGCCGAGTTCGAGAAGTACCTGCGCAGACGGGGGCCGGGCAGCTTCGGGCTCTAGAACTCGTTCGACTCCGCGGCCAGCGCACCGCGGCGCCATCCCGTTCGCCGCTGCCGCCTCCCGGATCGGTTCGCTCACCCGTATCGGTGCTGCCCGCATACCCCTCGTTGGATCACCTGAGTGAGTGGTGACCCCGCATCGCGGCGGGTACGCGAGCGCGCCAGGCCCCGACAACGATCCGGCAGGCCGTTCCCCACGTCATCGTGCCCACTGATGATTCATGCTCAACTCTGCTGCACAGCAGATATATCCACTGTTCGAGCAGTACCCTCGCGTCCAGCACCACCGGTTTCTCCGTGACCGGAGTTCCGGTTGAGCCGCGGCGACGGCTGTCTACGCGATATCGGACGAGGTGGATACGCAGGTCAGCTGTCCACGGTCCACACTTGCGCCGCCGCCTCCTGTGCCAGTTTCGCGATGAGTATGTCACGCGGAATCGTCTGACCGGCAAAGTGATCGAGTGAGGGAACCACCACATGGTGTGCGTCGGCCCGCTTGAGTTCCGCGGTGAGTTCGGCGAAAGCCGTACCATCGCCCCCTGTCGATTCATGAAATGTCGCGGCGAAGCAGAGCCCTTCCGCGCGAGCCAGACTGCTCATCGCCGCCTCGAGCTCCTTGCCATGGCCATCGGCCAGATCGTCACGCAAGTATCCATAGATCAACGCTTCCACCCGAACCTCCGTTGGATTGGGATCGCCGTTCTCTTCAGTGGATCCCCCCGTTGTACGGGGTTATTGCGCTTCACGCAAAAGCAGATGTACTTGTCAATAGCCTTATCCGGTTCGCTGGCAAACTTTCCGCGCTCATATCGAGCCTGCCGCACGCCACAATGCGAATGTAGCTGTCAATCCAGTGACATCGGTCTGCCCTATCCCGACCACCGCGCGTTAACTGGTGCGATACTACAGATGTGACCGCTACCGACGATCGACCCGTATGGGCTATCCGGATGCGCTCCGAACGCGACGCGAGGGGGTGGTCGCAAGCCGACGCGGTACGCGTGATGCGCGGGAAGTCATCGCACAATCTGCCGACCGACAGCACCCTGCTACGTAACTGGCGCCGTTGGGAATCGGGCGAATCACGCCCTGACGATTTCTACGCCCCGATCATCGCCGCCACCTTCGATACGATGACCTCGGCCTTCTTTCCCAAGGCCCGACCGAACCGGGACGACGAATTACTCTCCGCGACGGGCATGGACACACTCGAGTTCATCGCCAGACTGCGGATGTCCGATGTCTCCTCGGTGACACTGGACGCCATCCGGATCACCGCCGAACGCCTGTGCTGCGAATATTCCTACGCCGATCCCTATGACCTGCATGCCGAAGGCACGGCGTGGCTGCGCAGGATCACCTCATTGCTGGACGGTCGCCTGACTCTGGGGCAACACCGGGAAATCCTCGTTCTCTCCGGCTGGGTCGCCCTTTTGGTCGGATGTGTCGACTACGACCTCGGCAGACGCACCGCGGCCGAGGCGACTCGCCGTGCTGCCTATTCGCTGGGAGAGGAGGCCGAGAACGCCGAGATCACCGCCTGGGCAGTGGAAATGACAGCCTGGTTCGCACTCACCCAGGGCAATTACCGTGGTGTGATCGAGACGGTACAGCCGGTGCTGGAAGTAAGCCGAGATATGCGTGTCGGCGCGCAACTCGCCGCCCAGTGCGCCAAAGCCTGGGCCAGGCTCGGTAACTCGCGCGAGGTCGAGGCAGCACTGGCGGACGGCCGGGCAATCCTGGAGCGATTCGAACATCCGGCGAATCTGGACAATCATTTCGTCATCGACACCCACAAACTGGACTTCTACGCGATGGACTGTTGCCGGGCAGCCGGTGACGATCGGCTCGCCGAAACCTACGCGCGGGAAGTCATCAAGAACGCGATCTGCCCGGACGGCACCGTACGCAACCCGATGCGGATCTCCGAAGCACGCCTGACCCTGGCCGTGGTCGCGGTGCGCAATCACGACCTGGAACTGGCGGTCGACGAAGGGATGCGCGCGTTCACCGGTAAACGGCGTTCGCTACCGTCCCTGATGTGGGTCGCGGGTGAAACCGCCCAAGAGATCATCGAACACTATCCCGATGATCCGCGCGCACATACCTATCTAGACCAGTTGCGCGCATTGTCCGTGGAGTGAACCGGCCCACACCCAGCATTGGCAAACAGCGACGAATCGGACACATCCAGAACAGATTCCGGAACATCGTGCGAGTGGCGATCAGCTCGCAACTATCCTGTTCCCGGTGACCGACTCCGACCTCGGCTGCCCTGACGACACCCACTGGGATGATCGGCTCCGGTTGTTCTCCTTCGCCACCGCCGAACGCCGCGCCGACTATCTCTGGGTGTTGCGCGCATTCGACAGCGCGCGGGCAGCCTATTCGGTATTACTCCATGCCGACGATGTCGCCGAATGGCTCACGCGCACCTCCGATCCGACGGAACGGACACCGGGAGAACCACGCTCGGCCCACTCCTGCGCCGCGGGGAGCCGAGCGACGGCACCGCATCTGACCGCGGCCGAGATCAGCCCACTCCTCGACCAACTGCACCACTGGGGTGTACTGGAGCGCAGCTACGACGGAACCCGCGCCGCGACATTGGCCGAATACCGCAATCGGCACTACGTATACCAGTTCTCCCAAGCCGGATTCCAGGCTTATCACGCGGTCGCCGGAGTGCTCGACACCCGCGTTCAGGAAGCCTCGCTATCACGCCTGGTACTCCCAGAATTGCTGGCCGATCTGCATACCCTGGCCGAGGCCAACCGGGCAGGCGACGCCACGCGCGTCTATCGCACACTGCGCCGCCTCGACACTGCTCTCTCGGAGCTGGCCGCCCGCGCCGCACACTTCTATCTCGGGCTCGGCGATCTGGTGCGCACCACCGAGATCACCCCGGAATCGTTCCTCGCCTACAAGGACGCCCTCCTGGCGCATATGCGGGAGTTCAGCCTCGACCTGGCCCGGTTCACGCCACGGCTGGCGGCCGCCGTCACCGCGATCGAGCAGACCGGTGTCGAAGAACTGATCGTCCTGGCAGCGCAGTGCGATGAGCGAGTGCTGCTGAGCACGACCGAACGCCAGTCGGATTGGCAGGCCAGGTGGGCAGGGCTCCGTGGATGGTTCATCGCGCCCGATGGCGCCGAGCCAACGGGGAGCACCGAAGCCGAACGGCTGCGTGAGGCAACCATGAGCGCTATCGCCGCGGTCCTCGCGCTGCTGCGGCGAGTCACCGAAACACGCCGCGGTGGAGTGAGTCGAGAATCGGCACTGCGGCATCTGGCTGGCTGGTTCATCGCCACGCCGACCGCTGAAGGCGCCCACGCCCTCTTCGACGCGGTATTCGGACTCGGCAAACCACGACATCTGGCGCAGGCACACCCGGATGCCGACGTGATCCCGGTAACCCGATCCTGGTGGGAGGCACCACCACTGGCGATATCGCGGACGCTCGCCGAGACCGGGCGTCCGCCGTCCGCTGGTGCGCCCGCCCGGATCCAGCGCAATGACGCAGGCATCCAGCGCCTGCGGGCAGCGCAGCTGAACGCACAGCGCGCTCGTGCCGAAGCCGCCGCGACACTCGGCAGCGGCGATATGTACCAGCGAGTGCTGGATGAACAGGAAACCGAGGTACTGCTGCGGCTGTTGAACGCCGCGTCCACCGCGTGGGTTCCGGTGCGCGGCCGGGTGGCCGGGTCCACCGGTTCCGATAGCGGCGTCACTCTGACAGTGTCCGAACACTCCGGTCCGACCGTGGTACGCACCGCACACGGGCTGCTGCACATGAACAATCGGATACTGACGATCGAACCGACGCGCAGGCCACGGACCCACCCACGAGGGGAACACGGCTGATGCACGCACGCACCATCGACGCGCTCACCCTGGACAACTATCAACGCGCCGCACGGACCGTCCTGGTCCACCATCTGGTGACCCGCACCTATCCGGACCGGATCGCGCTGCCTCTGGTGCGTCGCTGGGCTACCGAACTGCGCGAGGATCTCGCCGAATTGTTCGGCTACCGGCTCGAAGTCACCGAGACCACCGCACGGGTGTTCCCGGTAGCGGACCAGCTCACGGCGAGCAGGCCCGCCCGCACCACGGCCGAGCGTGTCTTCGACCGTCGCCGCTATGCCTACCTCGCGGTGACGCTCGCCGCACTCGGCCGGGCCGGTGATCAGATCACCTTGTCCGAGCTGGCCGATCAGGTCGCCGCCGCCGCGAGCCGGGTGGACGGCCTTACCCTGTCGATCGACCATGTCGCCGACCGGGACGCGTTCGTCGACGCGGTCGGCTGGCTGACCGCACGGGGCGCGCTCACCGTGGCCGACGGCGACGCGGGCAGCTGGGCAGGCGACCCGGAAGCCGGTGAGGCCCTCTACGATATCGACCGGCCGGTGGTCCTCGCGCTGTTCCGGCCCCCGCGGGCGCTGCAGCATCTGCACAGTGTGCGGGGGCTGCTCGCCGAAACGGCGGTAGCCACGGGTGGGCGTGAACCCGGCCCCGATGCCGCCGAGACCACCCGCCGGATCCGCCGGGCGCTGGTCGAACAGCCGGTGGTGTACTTCGACGCGAGACCACCAGAAGAACGCCGTGTCCTCGCGCAGGACCGGATCATCGCGGATGTCGAGCTGTTCACCGGATTGCGCGCCGAACGAAGAGCCGAAGGCGTCGCGCTGATCGACACCGCTGGACGGATGTCGGATATCCGTTTCCCCTGGAACGGAACACTCGCGCAGGTCGCCCTGCTGCTCGCGGGTGAGATCGCCGATCGCGTACTGGACAGCGACAATCCGCTGCCGCGCCGCGCCGCGCCGCCCGCTCCTGGCGCGATACTGGCCGAGCAACTCGATCGGGCCATCCCCGAGCCGACCTTGTTCGCCCCGCTGCCCGAGCTGCGGTCGATGGATGCGCTCGACGGCGATACCGCACCGGGCAGCGGCTCCGAGCAAGCCGATGCGACGGAGGCGGCCTGCTATCCACTCCTCGACACAGCATGGCTTGACGAAACGATGCGGGCCCTCACCGACCGCTATGGCAGCACCTTCGCCGCACGATGGCAAGCCGACGTCGCCTGCCTCACCACGGAATCGGTGGCGTTACTGGAACGATTGCGTTTGGTCCTGGCTGTCGACGACGGACTGCTCGCGCTGCCCGCGCTGGCCCGCTACCGGGGCGCGGTCGTGACAGTCCGCACGAAGCGGGCCGCGGAACTATTCGTCACCGCGGCCGATACCTACGGACCCGATGACGACGGCAGTGGCAGGGAAGGGAACTGAGGATGTCGCTCATTCACGGCGGAGTACGGTTCGTCCCCACCCGTGCCGGAATCATCAATCTCTGGGACTATCGTGATCAGGAATTCTGTTTCGCGGACGGCAGATTGGTCTTACGCGGGCCGAACGGCTCGGGCAAGACCAAGGCACTGGAAGTGCTGTTCCCCTTCGTCCTCGACGGACGGATCGAACCACGCAGGCTCAATCCGTTCGCAGGCGAGGAACGCACGATGAAGTCCAATCTGCTCTACCGCAAACAGGACTCGGCCTATTCCTATGTCTGGATGGAGTTCGCGCGCGGTCGCTGGGACGACCCCGAAGTGGTCACTATCGGTATCGGTATGCGCGCCACCCGATCCTCGGACAAGGTGACCCGCTGGTACTTCGTCGCCGACGGCCGGGTCGGCGTGGATTTCTCCCTGATCGATCCGGAGGACCGCCCGTTCACCCGTAAACAGCTCGCCGAACAGATCGGTACCGACTCGATCGTGGACCGGCCGGTGGACTACCGCAATGCCATCGACGCGCGGATGTTCGGGCTCGGCGCACAACGTTACGACCAGCTGATCACCCTGATCCTCACCCTGCGCCGCCCCCAGCTGGCCAAACATCTGGACCCACGTGGCCTGTCCCAGGCACTCACCGGCGGGCTGCGTCCGCTGGACGAGCAGCTGATCCTCGATGCCGCCCGTTCTTTCAGCGATATGGAGGACGTCGGCCGCACCCTGGAAGGGCTGGCACAGGCCGATACCGCGACCAAGGCCTTCGTCACGATCTACCGGAAATACCTTGCTGTCCAGACGAAAACGGATGTCGAACAGGTGCGTGCCCGGCTCGACGCGGCCACCACCGCGAGCACCGGACTGTTCGCCGCCACGACACTGCGTGAACGCAGGGAGACCGAACGTACCGCCGCCGAAGCCCGTGCGGAAGATGCCGACCGCGCCTATGAGCAAGCCAACGCCGACCGGGAGAACCTGCAACGTTCCACCGCCTATGAAGGTAAACAGCAACTCGACGACCTGACCGATGCCGTACGGCGCCTACAACTCTCGGCGGAGGTACACGCCGATAAGGCGAATACGGCATATCAGACCCTCGAGCACCGCACTCACGAGGCCGAACACGCGCGCACCGCGCTGGACACTGCCACCGCCACACTCACCAAGGGCGAGGACGAGCTGCGCACCGCCGCCGAGGACGCGGGCATCACGTGGACACCACTGCCCGAGCCTGCCAGGATCGAGCAGCTCACCACCACCGTGCGCGGCCACGCCGAGGAACGCGATGCCGATGTACGCGCGGTCCGTCATGCGGTGGCGGCGGTGGAGACCGCGGCAACCGAACGCGCCAGGGCCGAGCGGCTCGCCGAACGTGCCCATGCCCAACTCGATACGACCGCCGCCGAGATCGCGCATACCGAGGCGGCGGTGGAGCTGGCACGCAGCACCGCCGCACATGCGCTCCGATCGTGGTGGGACGAGCACCGCGCGATCTATACCCCGCTCGGCGACGACCTGTTCGACGCACTGCACGCCGCTGTAGCCGACGCGGGTTCGGATGCGCCCACCGTCGCCGAGGTGCTTGCCGAACGAACCGGCCCCCTGCTCGAATCGCTGCGCGCCCAGCGCCAGGAGGCGCGTACGCGCAGTACCTCGGCAGCCGCTCGCAGCGCCGAACTGACCGCCGAACGCGAACGAGTCATCGCCGAGCACGACGACGCGCCGCCTCTCGTCGCCGCCCGATCCGGCCGGACCGGAACATATCCCGGTGCCCCCCTGTGGCGCCTGGTGCGCTTCGCCGACGAGGTGCCGCCAGAGACCGCGGCGGCTGTCGAGGCGGCACTGGAAGCGGCGAATCTGCTCGACGGCTGGGTTTGCCCGGACGGCGAACTGCCCGCGGACTACGAATCGGATCAATTCCTGGTGCCCCTGCCCGTCGCCGACCGGCCGACCGGCCGCACCCTCGCCGATGTGCTCGTCATCGTGGACGATTCGGATTCCTGCACCGTGCCGAAGAACACCGTGGCTGACCTGCTCGATTCCATCGCCCTGCCGGAGAGCGCGGAGGCACCGAGCGGCGCGGTGAGTATCGCGGCAGGCGGCTTCCGCCAGGGCGTACAGCTGGGCAGACACCGAAAAGCCGCCGTGGAATTCATCGGCGCGACCGCACGAGCCGAACGGCGCGAGCACCGCGCAGCCGAGCTGACCGCTGCCCTCGCGGCCGCGGATGACGACCGGCATGCCGCCGAACGGCACGAGGCCGATCTCACCACCGAACTCGCGCGCCTCGGTGCCGCGACCAAAGCCCTGCCGCGGCCGAGCGCGGTCACCGCCGCGCTACGAGCGGTAGCCGAGACCGCGGGGATGATGCGCTCTCGTTCCGAGACCTGCGCACAGGCCGAGCACGACCTGGACCGAGCCGTCGCGGAGCTGTCAACGGCGGAGAAGAAACTGCGGGAGGCCGCCACCGCGCACCGCACTCCCCGCACCCACCGTGAGCTCGATGCTCTCGCCGCCGCCATCCGGCATTTCGAGAATATCGGCGCGGGCCTGCTGCGGCTGCGCGGCGAGCACCGGCGCGCACACGAACGCGCCGAGGAGAGCGAAGACCGCCGCACCGAAGCCGCCGATCTGGCCGAAGTGTTCGCCGAAGAGGCGGCGGCCGCGCATTCCGGCTATCAGGAACAGGTACGTAAGCTGGAGACCTTACGTGCGGCACTCGGTGCGAGCGCGACCGATATCGATCACGAATTGGCGCAGGCAGGCCGGCGGATCGAAGCGACAAGGGCAGAGCGCAAAGCCGCGCGGAAAGCCGCCGACGCGGCCATCGAAGCAGTCGGCGACGCCGAGGCCGCCTATCGCGCCACCCACGAATCGCTCGCCACCGCACTCACCGAAGTGCGCACCGCGGTCCAAACCCTCGCACCCTACGCCCAACCGGATCTGCTCACCCTGCTCGGCGCCCCCGCCGAGCACCGCTGGCCGAGCAGCGACGCCGCCTGGTCGACACCGGAACAACTGCTGTACCGGATCACGGCGGCCGGGCCGAACCAGCGAACACCGTTACTGCCCGGCGAGGTCGCCGCCCTGTTCGACAGCCTCACCGCCGCGACAGCCACGGTGCACGCGAGCGAGACGGCGCGGAAATCGACGCGCAGCGCCACCACCGCGGCATTACAGGAGTTCGACGCCGCGCTGGCCGGTTGCGGCCACGACTACCGGCTGCGATGGGACGCGGCCGACGGCCTCACCGTCGTCCAGGTCGACGACGAACACGGCTGCCACTCCCTGTCCGATTTCGCCACCCGCGTCGATACCGCGCGCCGAGACCAGGAACAGCTGCTCACCGCGGCCGAGCAGCGCATCCTGGAAGACGCACTGCTGACCGGCCTCGCCCAGCAGATCCACGAACGCACCAGCGACGCACGCGAACTCATCGCCAGGATGGGGGCGGAGATGAAGCGGCGGCGGATGTCATCGGGCAACACCATCGGGGTGCACTGGCTGCTCGCCGACCAGCTGTCCGATCCGGCACGGGCCATGTGCAAACTGATGGATCGGGACGTCTCGACACTGACCGCGGAGGATCTGGCGACGATCCGCGCACACCTCGCCGGCGAGATCAGGGCGGCCAGAGCCGCCCACCCCGAACGCTCCTATCCCGAGATCCTCGCGGCCACCCTGGATTACCGCACCTGGCGCGTATTCTCCTTCACCCTCATCACCACCGACGGCACCGAAGACCGGCTCACCGTGGCAAGGCACAGCGCGCTGTCCGGCGGCGAACAGTCGGTATCACTGCACCTGCCCCTGTTCGCCGCGGCACATGTCATGCTCGATTCGGCCGACCCGCAGGCGCCACGTCTACTCGCCCTTGACGAAGCCTTCGCCGGCGTCGACGACAACGGCCGCAGCGAACTCCTCGGCCTGAGCGTGCAATTCGACCTCGACCTGTTCATGACCGGCTACGACCTGTGGATCACCTATCCGCACGTCCCGGCTTGCGCACACTACGATCTGGCGCACTCGGCGGCCGAACACACCGTCAGCGCGACGCTGTTGGTATGGGACAGCGGCGACATACTCGCCGGACACGACGGCACCGAACTGACCGCCGCACTCGGTTCACCCGATCGCCGCCGGATACCAAGCATGCTCGACGGCGGGCTCGAACTCGTACCGGTGACCTAGGGGCACGCGCTATCCGCTATGCGAACTCGGCCGCGTGTGCGGCGGCCCACTCGGAGAACGACCGCGCCGGGTTTCCGGTGATCCGTGCGACGGTGTCGGTCACCGGTTCCGGTACGGCGACCATGGCCGCGTGTGCGGCGAGGATGCCATCGACCGCCTGAGGCGGCATATCCTCGAACAGTGTCCGACGCGCCGTATCCGGATCGATCTCCTCGAAGCGGATGGGACGGCCGATCGCGGTACCGATAACCGCCACCTGCTCGATGTGGGTGAGCGATTCCGAACCGGTCAGCACATACCGTTGCCCGACGTGACCGGATTCGGTCGCGGCCCGCACGGCGACCGCAGCGATGTCCCGTTCATCGATCAGCGACCGCCGCGCCGCACCGTGAATCCACCGCACCACACCGGTATCCCGGATCTGCCCGGCCCAACCCAACGTGTTCGCGGCGAATCCACTGGGCCGCAGGAACGTCCAATCCATACCGGAATCCTCGAGTAGACCTTCGAGCATGGCGTGTGAGCCGAGGATGCCCTCGTCCGCGCCTGCGGTGACACCGTTCGCCGACAAATACACCACACGTTCGGCCCGCTCGGCGATGGCTGCGATCGTCGCGGGTGCGGCGGCATCGGCACTGAGGGTAGGCCACACCAGGACCACTGCACGCACAGAATCCATCGCCGCGGCAACGCTCACCGGGTCGGTGAGGTCGCCACGCACCACCTCCACCCCCGGCATCGGTGTGCCGCGCCGCGGGTCACGGACCAGGGCTCGAACCTTCTCACCGCGCGCACGCAGCTGCGCAACCACACTGCCACCGACTCTGCCGCCGGCTCCGGTCACCAGAATCACAATCCGCTCCTCACATATCGAACTCCCAGCGACGACGATCCTTCAACCTGAAGTCGACTCGAGGTCAAGCGTCGGCACCTGCGCCATTGACTGCACCGCCCGAAAACGCGCCGACGGTGCGGGCAGCCGGTGAACCGGTACCTTCTCTCACCTGTCGCCCAACACGATGTGGAGTTGTCGCGGATATCAGAGGTCGGAGCGCCACGCTCACCGACCATCCGGACTTCCTCCGCCGCGACGACTTCGTGCCGCACGAACAACCAATGAGCGACTGCTCGCTGAAATCGTCGATATCCATGCCCTCCTACCGCTCGCCGCGAGTGCATGTCATTGCGTATGAACGCTGCTATAGGACGATCACCGATGAAGTTTTCCCGACCGATATCGCTGGAAGCGATATCGCCGCAAGACAACACACCCGACTACCGCTGAATCGCCGACCGCCGTCGACCCAGACAACAATCCGAAAACGGACAGAGGCGGACTACGAAACCCCTTGCCCGGCAAAGGTTACGGGGGCGTTAATGGAGGAGCCGGGCCAACAACACACGTCGGGCACCCCCCGGTGAACCGTACCCATCACCACACAGCACTCGAAGGGGTAATGGTATGCCTACCATCACCGCCATCTTCCCGACCTTCGGACCACCCTCCGGCGGGAACTCCGTCATCATCACCGGTACCGGGTTCACCGGCCCCACCTCGGTGTACTTCGGTGGCACCGCGACCACCTTCACCCTGGACAACCCCACCCAGATCACCGCCCTGGCCCCACCAGGATCCGGCACCGTGCAAGTCACCGTGGTCAACGCCGGCGGCGTCAGCAACGGCGTCGCCTACACCTACGGCGCACCCCCACTGCCGACCCTGACCGCGATCGTACCCACCTCCGGCCCCGCCACGGGCGGCACCGTCGTCGTACTCACCGGTACCAACCTCACCGGCACCACCGCCGTCACCTTCGGCGCCACCCCCGCGACCTCGTTCACCGTCAACTCCGCCACCCAGATCACCGCCATCGCCCCCGCCGGGGCCGGGACCGTCGCAGTCACCGTCACCACCGCCGCGGGCACCAGCAACGCGCTCGGCTACACCTACATCGCCGCCCCCACCATCCTGGCCCTCGTCCCGACCTCGGGACCGGAAGGCGGCGGCAACTCCGTGACGATCCTCGGTACCGGATTCACCCCCGCCAGCTCGGTCACCTTCGGCAGCATCACCGTGGTGGCCACCTTCATCTCCGCCGGCCAGATCACCGCCACCGCACCCCCCGGCAACGGGACCGTCGCGGTCACCGTCACCACGCTGGGAGGCATCAGCGGCCCAGCCCTCTACACCTACCTCCCGGTCCCGACCATCACCACCCTCTTCCCCACCAGCGGACCAGAAGCAGGCGGCACCGTGGTGATCATCACCGGCACCGGCTTCACCGGCGCCACCGCCGTCACCTTCGGCGCCGCCCCCGCAGCCGGATTCACCGTCGACTCCGACACCCAGATCACCGCCACCGCGCCCCCGGGGTCGGCGCGGTCGGGGTCACCGTCACGACACCAGGAGGAACCAGCGGCCCAGCCGCATACACCTACCTCACTGTCCCCACCATCACCACCCTCACCCTGAAAGCAGGCCCGACCACAGGCGGTAACGTCGTGATCATCGCCGGCACCGGCTTCACCGGCGCCACCGCCGTCACCTTCGGCCTCACCCCCGCCGCCGGATTCACCGTCGACTCCGACACCCAGATCACCGCCATCGCCCCCGCGGGCGGGCCTGGCACGGTCGGGGTCACCGTCACCACCCCAGGAGGCACCAGCGTTCCATCCCCCTACCTCTACATCGCGGCTCCGACTGTCCTAGTGCTCAGCCCGGACGCGGGCCCGGAAGGGGGTGGTACCCCCGTGGTGATCACCGGTACCGGCTTCAACGGCGCCACCGCGGTCACCTTCGGCGCTACACCGGCGGTCTCGTTCACCGTCGACAACGACAACCAGATCACCGCCACCGCCCCCATCGGAGTCGGCGCGGCCGGGGTCACCGTCACCACCTCAGGAGGCATCAGCAACCCCGGCATCTACACCTACGTTCCGTTCCCGGTGATCACCGGGATCAACCCGGTCAGCGGACCGGCAGCAGGCGGGACCGCGGTGACGATCTCCGGCAGCAACTTCACCGGCGCCACCTCGGTCACCTTCGGCGGCACTCCGGCGGCCTCGTTCACCGTCGACAACGACGGCCAGATCACCGCAACGACTGCCGCGCACGCCGCAGGGGCCGTATCGGTCGACGTCACCACTACAGGAGGCACCGATTCCTTCGCCAGCTTCACCTACCTGTAATGATGACCGGCGCCTCCGGGTAACCACCGAGTCTTTTCGGCACCATATCCGGTAGGACCCAACGAGTAAGAACAGAGCAACACCCACCCCAGCGGCGGCCGCGCTTCCCTTCCAGGGATCACGCGGCCGCCCACTACTGGACGCCGGGTCCTGCACATATGAACAACCGGGCGGTATCGCAGCAGCACGCCGAGTCCTGAAATCTGGAACTCGACGCGCTGCTCATATACCCGGCCACCACCGCACCGGCACGCGTGCCGGCATGACTACCGAAATACCACCTGCCGCAACGGACAATCCCACGCACTTCGACGTCCCCTGGTGTCCTGTGGACAACAGTCGGCGAATTCCACAGAAAGCGGTGCTACTTCACATGATCGCCATCCGATATATCCGATATGCGCGCAATCACCCGCCAGGAGCCGGGACTTCACTCACCTGGAAGACACGCTGTCCACAATTTCATTCCAGTGCTGTGGATCACATGACCACCCCCACGGCTATCACTGGCGGGAATTTCACATTTCGCTCCCCAGCATGTGCAAAGCTTCCGCGGCGGATGCCCGGCCCGACGGTGATGTCCCGGCGATCGAGATGACACCGCCGTGCCGCGATATGCCGCGGCACGGGCCGAACAACCACTCAGACGCGCTCTTTGGAGCGGGTACGCACGCGCAACGCGATCGGCTTCTGCGTCTCGGCGAAGAAGTCGTTGCCCTTATCGTCGACGACGATGAACGCGGGGAAGTCTTCGACCTCGATCTTCCATACGGCTTCCATGCCCAGTTCCTGATACTCCAGCACTTCGACCGATTTGATGCAGTCCAGCGCCAGCCGCGCGGCAGGGCCGCCGATGGAGCCGAGGTAGAAGCCGCCGTGCTCCTTACACGCCTTGGTCACCTGCGCGGACCGATTTCCCTTGGCGAGCATGACGAACGAGCCACCAGCGGCTTGGAACTGCTCGACGTAGGAGTCCATTCGTCCCGCGGTGGTCGGGCCGAAGGAACCCGATGCGTAACCTTCCGGCGTCTTGGCCGGACCGGCGTAGTAGACGGCCATATCGCGCAGGTAGTCCGGCATCGGTTCGCCCGCGTCGAGCCGTTCCTTGATCTTGGCGTGCGCGATATCACGCGCCACCACCAGCGGTCCGGACAGCGAAAGCCGGGTTTTCACCGGGTATTTCGACAATTCGGCGCGGATCTCGTCCATCGGCCGGTTCAGATCGACGCGGACGACGTCACCACCGAGGATGGCGTCGGTCTGCTCGGGCAGGTACTGCGCGGGCTCCCGCTCCAGCTGCTCCAGGAATACGCCCTCAGGGGTGATCTTGGCCAGCGCCTGCCGGTCCGCCGAGCAGGACACCGCGATGGCCACCGGGCAGCTGGCGCCGTGTCGCGGCAACCGCACCACGCGCACATCGTGGCAGAAGTACTTACCGCCGAATTGCGCACCGATGCCGAAGGACTGGGTCAGCTTGAAGACCTCTTCCTCCAGTTCCAGATCGCGGAATCCGTGTGCGGACATCGAGCCCTCGGTGGGCAGGTTGTCCAGATAGTGCGCGGAGGCGTATTTCGCCGTTTTCAACGCGAATTCGGCGCTGGTGCCGCCGATGACCACCGCGAGGTGGTACGGCGGGCAGGCCGCAGTACCGAGCGAGCGGATCTTCTCGTCCAGGAATTCCAGCATCCTGGTGGGATTCAGGATGGCTTTCGTCTCCTGGTACAGGAACGATTTGTTCGCCGAGCCGCCACCCTTGGCCATGAACAGGAATTTATAGGCGGGGTGTGCCGGATCACCCGCGGTGGAGTAGAGCTCGATCTGGGCGGGCAGATTGGAGCCGGTGTTCTTCTCATCCCACATGGTGATCGGCGCCAGCTGCGAGTACCGCAGGTTCAGCTTGGTGTAAGCGTCGAATACGCCCCTGCTTATCCATTCCGCGTCGTCGGCGCCGGTGAGCACCCCCTCGGACTTCTTACCCATGACGATCGCGGTGCCGGTGTCCTGGCACATCGGCAGGATGCCACCCGCGGAGATATTGACGTTCTTGAGCAGATCCAGCGCGACGAAGCGGTCGTTTCCGCTGGACTCCGGGTCGTCGATGATCTTACGCAGCTGCCGCAGATGCGCAGGCCGCAGGAAGTGGCTGATGTCGTGCATCGCGGTTTCGGTGAGCAACCGCAGCGCCTCGGGCTCGACCTGCAGGAAGGTGCGCCCATTGCGTTCGAAGGTGCTGACTCCCTCGGTGGTGAGCAACCGGTAGGGGGTGTCATCCGCGCCGATCGGCAGCAGGTCTGAATAGCGGAAGTCCGGCGCGGTCACCAGTCACACTCCTTCGGGTGGGCCCGGACACGATGAACGGCCGGGCTGGTCACGAGCACAGCGAGCCTAGCCACTGATCGGCACCCCGTAGCTGGTTAGGCAACCCTATCTCGAACATATAGGCGGAAAGGTTGCACGCTCAACCGGGTGATGGTACCTGTCATCCCGAAGAGAACACGCAGGTGTCCGCGCGCCCGGCCATGTGCGGCGCACCGCGCGCAGCGACGCGGAACGCTTGTGTGATCCGCCAGAATGTGGGGTATTCCCGTGACCGATCTCACTCGGCTCGACGACCTCGAGCGGCACGCCTGGCTGGGTTTCCTGCGCACCCGCGACCTCATCGCCGCGGCGGTCGGGCGGGATTCCACCAGGGAGTCCAACCTCACCTATGTCGAGTACTCGGTGCTGGCCCAGCTGGCCGAGGCTCCGGACCATCGGCTCGGCTTCGCCACCCTGGCGGCCGGACTGGAGTGGTCGCAGAGCAGGCTCTCGCATCAGGTCACCCGGATGCAGCGGCGCGGGCTGGTGGTACGGGAACCGATCCCCGGCGATGCCCGCCGCACCGCGGCCCTGCTCACCCCGCGCGGTGCCGAGGTGCTGGCCGGTGCCGTGCCCGCGCATGTGCAGAGCGTGCGCAGGCACATGATCGATGTCCTCGATCGCAAGCAGTTGGCCGCATTGGCCGATATCTACGACACACTGCTCGCGCATCATCGGAATTCGGCGGACGAAAGCTGAGCGTCCCGGCGGGTTCAGGCCGATGTGGACACCGTCGGGGCCGGGAGATCGGCCACCGCGGCTGTGCCCGGCACGCCGAGCGCCCGTTCGAACCCGGCCTGCATCACCACATCCGACCGGTCCACCTCGGTGATATGCGTCCTGCGCAAACCCAACAGCGCCGAATCGATACCGCCGCGCAGAATGTCCAGCACATTCTCCACACCGGCCTGCCCGTTCGCGGCCAGGCCCCACAGGTAGGCCCGCCCGATCAGCACCGCTTTCGCACCGAGCGCCACCGCCTTGACCACATCGCTGCCGCGGCGGATACCGCCGTCGAGCAGCACCTCGATCTGGCCGCCCACCGCGTCGGCGAGTACCGGGAGCGCGCGGATCGCGGCCGGGGTGCCGTCGAGGTTGTTCCCGCCGTGGTTGGACACCGAGATCCCCGCCACCCCCGCGTCGACCGCGCGCAATGCGTCGTCGACCCGGATGACTCCCTTGAGCAATACCGGACCGTCCCACTGCTCGCAGATCCAGCGCACATCCGCCCAGTCCGGCGCTGGCGTACCCATCCATTCGCCATAGGCGCCGAAGAAACCAGGGGCAGGCCCATCACCGACCGCCATATTCGGCGCGGTCAGATCGGGAAGCCTGCCCGAGCGCATATACGTGGCCAGCCAGCGCGGACGCGCCAGCGTCTGCGGTGCGAACTTCAGCATGGTCCGCAGATCGAGCTTCTCCGGGATCACCGGGCTGCCCCAATCCCGGCCGTGCGAGAACGACCAATCCAGAGTCAGGATCAGACCGACCGCGCCCGCCTCCTCGGCGCGCCGCATCCGCTGCAGGATCTCGTCCTTGCCACCGCACCAGTACAACTGGAAGAAGGTCGCCGGATTGGCCGCGATCACCTCTTCGATCGGTTTGCTGGCGAACGAACTCAAGCCCATCGCGATACCACGCGCGGCGGCGGCTCTGGCGACAGCGACCTCGCCGTCCGGGTGTACCGCCTGCACACCGGTCGGCGAGATCAACACCGGCATGGAAAGCTGTTGCCCCAGGACCGTCGTCGATTGGTCCCGCTCGCCGATCGGGCCCGCGACATGTGGCGCGAAGCCGAGCTCGGTGAACGCCTGCTGATTGTCCTCGATGGTCTGGCCGCGCTCGGAGCCTGCGATCAACGCGCCGTATACCGATCTCGGCAACCGCTTCTTCGCCCGCCGCTGCGCTTCGGCGACGGTCTCGAACCACGGGTTCATGTTCCGGTCCTTTCCGGGGAGGTCTCCGGCCACCAGAGCCGGGTTCGGTCGAGCAGATCAGCGCTCAGCTGATCGAGCAGAGTGGCGCCCGCGGCGGCGGTCGCGCCCGCCGGATCGCCGAGCACGCCGTTGGCACTCACCGCGCGCACTCCCCCGGCGCGTAATCGCGGCAGCAGCTCGGCCAGCGGGCGCGTGTTCCCGGCCACCGCAAGAGCGCTACGCACCCGGTCCGGCGCCAGCGCCAGCTGTAGTCCGGTCTCCGCTCGCCCCGCATGCGGGTCGCCATCGAAACACGGCAGGTGGAGGCGTACATCGCGGGATTCGGCGCGCAGCAGATCCTGTGCCCGGCGCAACGGTTCGATATTGCCGCCATGCCAGTTCACCAGCAGAATCCGGTCGAAGGTGTCTGTCGCCGATCGACACAGCTCGACCACCAGCAGTTCCAGCGCCCGCTGTCCGATCGACAAAGTGCCGGGAAAGCCGGCGTGCTCGCCGCTGGCCCCATACGAAATAGCCGGTGCGACCAGCACATCGGCTCTGGCGGCGGCCAGCCGGGCGCACAATGCCGCGGCGATATCGGTATCGGTGGACAGCGGCAGATGCGGACCGTGCTGCTCGGTCGCCCCGACCGCGACAGCGAGGATGGCACCCGCGGCGGCCCGCTCGCCCGCTTCGGGCCAGGTGAGATCCGCCAACATGTCGCGAGATTATCGTCAGTCACTGACATAATCAAGAGCCGTGGCGGTCGAGCAGAATCAGACGATGCGGGAGAACCGGACCACGCGCGGCCGCCCACGCGGCACCACCAAGCGCGAACTCGAACTGATCGCCATGCGGCTGTTCACCGAGCAGGGTTTCGACGAGACGACCGTCGAGCAGATCGCCGCCGTCGCGGGGATCAGCGGGCGCACCTTCTTCCGCTACTTCCCCACCAAGGCGGAGGTGCTCTGGTACCAATTCGACGACGAGATCGCGGCACTGCGTACGTCCTTCGCCACCGTCGCCGACGATATCCCGATGATGACCGCGGTGCGCCGAGTCGTGGTGAACGCCAACCGGTATCGCGCCGAGGACGTACCCGAATTACGCACCAGGATGCATCTGGTGGCTACGGTGCCGGCACTGGCCGCCACCGCGGGCACGCATTACGACGCATGGGAACGCGCGGTGAGCGCGTTCGCCGCGAGCAGACTCGGCGAACCGGAGGACGGACTCCTGCCCCTCGCTGTCGGACGGACCACACTCGCGGCGGCCCGAGCCGCGTTCGACGCCTGGCTGGCCCGTGCCGACGCGGACCTCACCGTATACCTGGACGAGGCGCTCGCCGCGCTGGAACGCGGGTTCGCCACCGCGCGGTGAGGGTCACACAGTGGCATCCGGCAGCCAACCGGCGGGTTTGGTCTGCGGCTCGAATGGGGTATGACTAGGCTCGGAAACGGCGAGCTGCCGAACGCACGAAGATCCCGACGCAACCGTCGAAAGGGGCAGGAGTTTTCATGTCCGAGGTGTCCATGAGCCTTTCGGCGGATTCGCTGGCCGCGGGCCCGGTCGACAACCTGCTCCCGCAACTGGTCGAACACCTGCGGCAGAACCGCACCGCGCTGCGCGAGGAATGGGCGAGGCGCATCACGGACGCCCAATTGCTGACCGCGATGACCCCGGAAGAGATCTTCTCCGAAGCGACCTCCGTCTACGACAACTACGTCGAGGTACTCGAGACCGGCAGCGTCGAGGCTCTACAGGCGTACGCGCGCGATCTGTCCGAGCGCATCATTCCCCGCGGCGTCGAGACCGACGAAGTCCTCGGCATCGTCCTGTTGCTGCGTGACGTGCTCGCCCGCTCACTGTTCGAGAAGTACCAGGCCGACTTCGATCTGCTCAACGCGGTGCTCGACGCCTACGAACCGGCCGCCAACCGCATCGCCAACACGGTGGGCGTCTCCTTCGTCCAAGAGCGCGAACGTGTCATCCGCCAGCAGCAGGAAGCCATCCGCGAGCTGTCGACGCCGGTATTGCAGGTGCGCGAGCAACTGTTGATCCTGCCCATCATCGGCGTACTCGACAGCCAGCGCGCCCGGCAGCTCACCGAGCAACTGCTGCGGGCCATCCGGGCCAACCGCGCGAAGGTGGTCGTCATCGACATCACCGGTGTGCCCGCGATCGATTCCACGGTCGCCAATCACCTGGTACAGACCGTCGACGCGTCCGGCTTGATGGGCGCCAATGTGATCATCACCGGCCTGTCCTCGGAGATCGCCCTGACCCTGGTCACCATCGGTCTGGATCTATCGAAGATGAACGCGGTCGGCGATCTGCAGGGTGGTATCGAGGAAGCCGAGCGCCTACTCGGTTACGAGGTCTCGCGCGTCACCGAACGCGACGGCCGCTGATCGGGCGGGCACATGCCGGTTCCGATTCTCAAACAGGGTACGTATCTCATCGCCTCGGTGCAGTCCGCGCTGACCGATGCCGATACCGAGCGGCTACAGGACGACCTGATGAAACAGGTCAGCAAGTATCGCGCGCACGGCATCATCGTCGATGTCACCGCGATCGATGTGATGGATTCCTTCGCCGCGAGGTCCTTGCGTACCATCGCGCATATGACGCAGCTGCGCGGCGCCGAAACGGTGATCGTCGGTCTGCAACCGGAAGTCGCGTTCGCCATGGTGCAGCTCGGCCTCACCTTCGAGGACATGCATACCGCCCTCGATCTGGAAGAGGGACTCGCCTGGTTGAACAGCAAGACCCTGGCCCGTCATCATCGAGACGGTCGTGACAGTGGCCGCTGAGAATGTGGTGATCGCGGTCAGAGTCTCCGGTGACATCGTGATCGCACGTCAGGCCGGACGCGAACTGGCCGCCAAACTCGGCTTCACCCTGACCGATCGGACGATGATCTCCACGGCGATCTCCGAGATAGCCCGCAACATCACCAGTTACGCGGGTAGTGGCGAAATCCGTCTACTGGTCGCCGACCGCGAAGGCAGACAAGCCCTGATCGTGCAGGCCGAGGATCAAGGACCTGGTATCCATGACATCGCCCGCGCGCTGGAGGACGGCTACTCCACCGGCCGTGGACTCGGACTCGGCCTCCCCGGTGCCCGGCGGCTGATGGACCGGCTCACTGTCGACTCGGCACCGGGGCGCGGCACCCTGGTGGAAATGTGGAAGTGGGTGCCCAACAGTGCATAAGGACGGGTTCATCGGCCGGATCGAGTGGGCAATGGCAGGGCGCGCCCTACCCGGCCAACAGGCTTCGGGTGATCGCGGCGTCGTCCTCGATGCCGGAGACGGCACCGTCCTTTTCGCCGTCCTCGACGGGCTCGGGCACGGTGCCGCCGCAGCCGACGCTGCCGAACACGCCGACGCGGTACTCGCGGAGCACCGCACCGAGCCACTGGAGATGCTGATGAACCGCTGTCATCGGGTGCTGTCCGATACCCGCGGCGCGGCGATCTCGCTCGCCCGATTCGGTGAGGACGACACGGTGCACTGGATTGGTGTGGGCAATGTCGAATCCCAGGTGGTCACCGCGGGCCCCGCCGGTCCCTCCGTACACGCCACGATATTGCTCACCGCAGGCATCGTCGGCTATCGATTGCCACCGAACCTGCAACCACAATCCATTCCAGTGCGCCCCGGCGACCTGTTGTTGATGTCCACCGACGGTATCGTCGCCGAATCCGCCACCGAAGTAGACCTTTCCAAGTCGACTGCCGAGATCACCGCCGAGATCCTGGCCCGGTACGCCAAAGACACCGACGACGCGCTCGTACTGGCCGCCAGGCACCGTGGCAGCACAAGGGCACGCGCATGAGCGATCAGGCCCGGAGACGGCAGCCGAGAAGGGACACAGCATGAGCGCGCTGCTGGCCGATTTCCTGGCCGACTACGCGGACGCGCTGCGGCGGCACCTGGATTCGCCCGCTCAGGGTGGGCTCGCGGAAGGTTACGAACTGGGCAGACGCGCGCTGGTAGAGGGCATCAGCCTGCTCGATCTCACCGAGAACCACTTCCGGGTGGTTCAGGACGCACAGCAGCAACGGCACGGCGTGGCCACCGCGACGGGCGAATCCGATAACCGCCTGCCAGAAACCGCACTGGAATTCCTGTTACAGACCTTGGTTCCGCTGGACATCGCCACCCGAGGCTATCTCGACGGCACCCGCCGCTACGAACAACAACGTTCGCGCGCCGATGATCTCGCCGGAAGGGATGCGTTTCGCACCGCCCTCGTCGAATCCCTGCAAGACGGCTTCTTCGTGGCCGATGCCCGAGGCACCATCATCGAGGTCAACACCGCTTTCGGTGCGCTGACCGGCTATGGAGCCGACGGCATCCCCTATCCGCTTCCGCATCCGTGGTCGAGCCCGGAGGGACCGTACTACCCCGATCTCGGCACCGAGGCACAGCGGTTCGTCATCCCGATCCGGCATCGCGACGGGCGCGACGTATGGCTCGCGGTGAGTACCAGCGCACTGATCGCACCGGAGGGAAACGAACGGATCTTCGTCGGCACCATCCGTGATGTCACTGCCGAACATGATGCGCAGGCCCGCGATCAGGCAGCCTCCCGGCTCGCCACCGCCGTCGGCGCGGCGACCAGTGTGGTCGAGGTTCTGGCGGTCGGTCTCGATGAGCTGCGGCGTACGGTAGGCGCGGAAACCGCCGTGGTGGGAGTATGGCCCAGCCGCAATGCCGCACCCGAAGTACATATCTCCGGCACCGGGGCAGGCGAAGGAGTATCCGGAGGCCCGGTCCTGGACGACGGGGCACGCGCGCTGCTCGAGCGTGGCAGACGCAGGCCGCCACGCAGTCTGCTCGCTATCCCGGAAGGGGCCGAGAGTTCGACGGGGATCGTCGCGCCTCTCGGTGAGACCGGCGATGCCGCGATGTGGTTGCACTTCGCCGCGCCCCGCGCGATCAGTGCCGCGGATTGGACGTTGTTCTCCCTACTGATCGGACATCTCAGCCTCGCGGTCCAGCGGGCGCGTAACTTCGACCAAGCGCGTGCCACCTCACTGACCCTGCAACGCGCCATGCTCGGCCCGATCGAGCTGCCGCCGCGCTTCTCGGTGCACTATGAGCCCGCGCTGCCACCGCTGGAGATCGGTGGCGACTGGTACGACGTGGCTCCGCTGCGCGATGGCACTATCGGCGTGGTCGTCGGTGATTGCGTCGGTCGTGGCCTGTCCGCCGCGGTGGTGATGGGCCAATTGCGGACCGCTGCCCGCGCATTACTGCTGCGCGGCGCCGGGCCCGCACAGTTGCTCGCCGAACTGGATACCGTCGCCGCGCGTATCCCCGGCGCGATGTGCACCACGGTATGCGCCGCCATCCTCGATCCGGTGCGCGGGCTGGTCCGCTACAGCAGTGCGGGACATATGCCGCCGATTCTCGCCGATGTCGGCACGACCGGCCGACTACTCGAAGGTGGCCGGTCGGTCCCGCTGGCGACCTTCGAGCAGCCACGCCGTCCCGAGGCAACCACGGCACTGTCGGCAGGCTCGACGCTGGTGCTGTTCACCGACGGCTTGGTCGAACAGCGCGGCGTCGATATCGACGAGGGATTCACCAAGATCGCCGCGGTACTCGCCGACACCTCGGAACGATTACCACGTGAAGTAGCCGACGCGGTGCTCTCCCGGTTACAGCCCGCGGCCGGATACGACGACGATGTGGCCATGGTGGTCTACCGTCAGCCACCCGCACCACTGCGGATGGACGAAGCCGCACGAGCCGACGCGCTCACGCTGCTGCGCCGTACCTTGCGGAGCTGGCTGACCGCGGCGGCGGTCCCCCATGATCTGGCGGCCGATCTGGTCGCCGCGGCCAACGAAGCGTGCAGCAACAGCATCGAACACGCCTACCGCGACAACGACACGGACCGGGTCCAGTTGTCGGCCACCTGCGATGGCGACACCGTAGTGATCGCGGTGACCGACACCGGGACCTGGAAGCCACGTTCCGCCGACCCCGGTTACCGTGGTCGCGGCATCGACATGATGCGCGCGTTGACCGAGGAACTGGACATCGACCATTCCGGGCCAGGCACCACCGTACGGATGTCGGTAACGCTCCCCGCGATCACCTTCCCGGTAGCCAACCCATTGCGAGGCACGAACCCGCGATCCTCCAGGTGATCGACCGCGCCTCTGGCGAGGCGTCGAGCTATCGACAGGCAACCGCGTCAGGGGTCAACCGGTACGCAGGGCCTCCTCAGGCTCTGGCCCGCTCGCGGGCCAGAGCACGGTCGCGCTGCTCTTCGAACCTCGGGATCTTCACCCGCTCCAGGTTTTCGAGAAAGGCGGCCAGACCTTCCCTGATCCGTTCACCGCGCGCACCGAAGTCGTTCCGGTCGAAGATGTTCCACTGGCGCAGCACCGGCAGGACGACTTCCTCGAGATGCTGACGTAAGTCGTAGACACCGTGCTTGGCCATGAGCACACCGTTGCGGCGGAAATCCGGCATCCCCGTGCCCGGCATCCGGAAGTTCTGCACGACCGTATCGATGGCCTCGACAGCCTGATCGGGCGCCAGGTCGAGGGCTGCGCCGCAGATGGTCCGGTAGAAGATCATATGCAGGTTCTCATCGGCTGCGATGCGCTGCAGCATCTGGTCGGCAACCGGATCGGCGCACACTCTGCCGGTATTGCGATGGGTGACTCTGGTGGCCAACTCTTGGAAACTGACATAAGCGACCGAATGCAGGAACCCCGCCCCGCTGTCCGACTCGGACGCTGCGAAACCGGAAGAGAAGCCATTGGTCATATGGACCATGCGGGCTCGCTCCAGCGCCACCGGGTCGACGCCACGGCTCACGACCAGATAGTCGCGGATCACGGTACTGTGTTTCATCTCCTCCGCCGTCCAGCGGCCGACCCAGGTCCCCCAGGCGCCCTCGCGAGAGAAATTCTCCGAGATCTCCCGGTGATAGGAGGGAAGGTTGTCTTCGGTGAGCAGATTGGTGATCATCGCCGCCTTCGCGACCTCGGACAGCTGAGATTGTTCCTGATCCCAGTCGACCCCACCCAGCATGGCGAAGTTGCGCCCACGCTCCCATGGGATGTAGTCGTGCGGATGCCAGTCCTTGGCCAGGGCGAGATGCCGGTTCACACAGCCCTCGGCAGCGGGCTCGAGTTCTGTCAGAAGTTCGCGCTGGGTCAGATCACGCACCAACGGTATTGCCTACCTTCCATTCTCGACGAGTCGGATACCAGTGACGAGGTCGGGTTCGATCGCGATCACCGCGTCGGGCTCCCGGCAGGCCCACGGTCGTAGCAATTGCTCGTAATGGGCGATACGCCGGGGATCGGTGACCGTATGCGCGAGACCGACCACGACAACCGACCACCCCAGATGCTGGACCGGATCGATCTCATCGGCCTCATAGGCGAGCACCATGGGCGAATTTCCACGTACGGCGGTAGTGAGCCCGGAGGAGAGCCGGGTGCGCACGATGATGGCGCCATGGTCATCGACCAGGTGCGTGACCGGACGAACAGCGGGTAAGGCGTTGCTGGTGAAGACCACTCGCCCGATCGGCACACTGGCCAGCAGCCGCATGGACTCCACACGATCGAGCGCGACGGTATCGCGGCAGGCGGGGCTGTCGATCATCGGCCCGGTCACGAGACGACCCGCACGTGGCCGCGAGCACCCTGCCGAGCGTTTGCTGATCCGGTGGCCCACACCGGCACTGTTCGCCGGACCCGCACCGACCATGATTCGGAATACCGCACCTCGCACCGACCCGCTTCCGTACTGATGATCACCAAGAGGACCCCGGCGAATATCCCCGCAGCGCTATGCCGCTGAGTAGGGCCGAAAGTCCCCGCACACGATGACCAGCGAAACGCCCGACGCCCGATCCGGACAGTGGCATGGCTCCTTGGTGGATCTACGCCGCCACATAGCAGGTATCCGAGGTAGTGTGTATGGCTATGAACACTCCGAAGTTGCGGATTCGCCACTATTTGTGTGTTGTGGTGAGGTGACCAACTCTTCCGGAGACGCATACCCGCTCGCGGACACGATGACCACCACGATCGTGGCGCACGACGAGGCGACGGTGTTGACGGTGGCAGGCGAGATCGATCTGGCGACGGCCCCTGCGCTGGAGAACGCGATCGACTCCGTTCTCAGCGGCAAACCCAAGGCCCTGATCATCGACCTCACCGCGGTCAGCTTCCTCGCTTCGGCCGGTATGGCGGCACTCGTCGCCGCCCATCAGCGAGCGGGCGCCACGACGGCGATCGCCATCGTGGCCGAAGGCCCTGCGACCAGCCGCCAGTTGAAGATGACCAGCCTGGATCAGGTGTTCGCGCTGTATTCCGCCTTGGACGCCGCACTAGCGGCGTTCCAGCGGCACTGACTTGTTCGCTGTCGCTGCCGCATCATGCGGCAGCGACAGCGGCATTTCTCACACCAGTTCGCGCAGCTGCTCGATCAGCTTGACCCGCTCCGCGGCAGTGCCTGCCATCGGGACGACATTCAAGGCTGTCGCACCGGCCTCCTTGAAGGCCGCGACCCGTTCCTTGACATAGCCGGCCGGGCCGATCAGTGAGATGTCACGGGCCAGTGCGTCCGGAACCACCTTGGCCGCGGCCTCTTTCTCGCCCGCGAGGTACAGCTCCTGGATACGGTCGGCCTCGGCGCCGTAGCCGTACTTGGTAGCCAAGGTGTGATAGAAGTTCTTGCCCTTGGCACCCATACCACCGATGTAGAGCGCCAGATGCGGCTTCACGAACTCCAGCAACGGCTCGACGTTCTCCCCGATGGCCAGGGCAGGCCCCGCGTACACATCCAGTTCACCGAGAGCGGGATCGCGTTTGGCGAAGCCCGCGGCGAGCGAATCACCCCAGATCTGCTGTGCCTGCTCCGGCAGGAAGAAAATCGGCTGCCACCCCTCCGCGATCTCGGCCGCCAGCTGCACGTTCTTCGGGCCGAGCGCGGCAAGCAGCACCGGAACCCGTTCGCGGACCGGATGATTGATCAGCTTCAGCGGTTTGCCCAGCCCGGTGCCCTGCCCCGCGGGCAATGGGATCTGGTAGTGCTTGCCCTGGTACTCCAGGCGCTCGCGGCGCCACACCTTCCGGCAGATCTCCACGAGTTCCCTGGTGCGCCCGATCGGCGCGTCGTAGGGCACGCCGTGGAAGCCCTCGATCACCTGCGGACCCGATGCGCCGAGGCCGAGCACATACCGGCCTTCGGAGACGAAATCCAGACCCGCCGCGGTCATCGCGGTCAGGCTGGGAGTGCGCGTGTAGAGCTGCAGGATGCCCGAGGCGAGTTGCAGGCGTGTGGTCTTGGCTGCCAGATAGCCGAGCGCGCTCACCGCATCGAACGAGTAGGCCTCGGGCACGAACACGATGTCCAGACCCGCCCGTTCGAGGTCGGCGACTTCGGCCGCAGCCTCCTTGAAACCGCCCGAGTAATTAATGCTCAATCCGATCCGCATAGCAATCAACATAACGTCGGCTATCCGATAGCTGCGCACCGGCACGCGGGAATGCCCGACAGGGCGTGGCCGCAATCGGACCGGCCGGTGCACCAGGTAGCGTCTACCCGTAAGTCCCGCGCCAGCCGCAGAACGAAAGGCAACATTCTCGTGTCGCAGTCCAGCACGTCGTCCACGGAAACTGCGCCTTCCTTCGGCGAGGCCCCCCTCGCGCAGTACTTGAACGAACTGGCCGCCAAGATTCCCGCCCCCGGTGGCGGTGCGGTGGCCGCCCTGCACGCCGCGCAGGCTGCCGCCCTGGTCGCCATGGTGGCGCGCTACACCACCCGCGCCAAGGATGCCGACAACCGCCCGGTGGTCGACCGCATCATCGTCGCCGCCGACGCCGCCAGGGAACGCGCTCTGTTGCTCGCCGATGCCGATGCCGCCGCGTTCACCGCTGTCGGTGCCGCCTACGCGATGCCCAAAGCGACCGAGGAGGATCTCACCGCCCGCACCGCCGCGATCACCTCCGCGTTACTCGAGGCCGCCAGGGTGCCCGCCGCGGTCGTCGACGAAGCCGACGAAGTGCTCTCGCTGGCCTCCGAACTGTTCCCGATCGGAAACCCGAACGTGGTCACCGATATCGGTGCCGCCGCCGACGCCTGCCGCGCGGCCGCGGCCAGCTCACAGCTGAATATCGAGATCAACGTGACGTCGCTGCCCGCGGCCGAGGGCGATGGTTTCGCCGCCGTCCTGGTGCGTATCGATGAACTCGTCGCTCGCGCGGACGCACTGCACGCCGATGTCGTGCACGCGGTACGTAGGTAACCCCGTAACCGGGACTGCGGACCGGATCCATCCGTTCTGGTGACATCCGTGGCCGAATTGATCGGGTGAGAGTTAGAATTCCCCCTTGTCTACCACCATCTCGAAAGGGTGGAGCCATGGGGAACGCAATCCGGTACCTGTCGCGCACCACGGTGATCCTGGTATCCGTAATCCTGGTGTCCGTAATCATGACACTGGCCGGTTCCGGCCAGGGGGTGGCGATATCGGCCGGAGCGCCATCGGCGCCTGCGGTAGCGGCGATCGAGCCCTCGAACGGACAGGTCGTCGGGATCGCCCATCCGGTGACCATTCGTTTCGCCGCACCGGTCACAGATCGCACGCGCGCGGAGCAATCCATCGATATCGGAACAGCCATCGATATCGGAACAGCACAGTCACTCACGGGCGCTCTCACCTGGAACACCGATCGTGAAGTGGTGTGGACACCGACCGGGCTGCTGCCCGCCGATGCGGGCATCAGCGTTCGAGTCGGTGCGGCACATACGGAATTCCGCACCAATGCAGGTGTTTTCGGGGAAGCGGATATGTCCGCGCACACATTCACCATCAGTATCGGTGGCACAGTGGTGCGTACCATGCCCGCGTCGATGGGCAAGCCCGGCTGGGAAACGCCAACGGGCACTTGGCCGGTACTGGAGAAGTTCCGTTCGATGGTGTTCGATTCCCGCACCATCGGTATTCCGCTGAACTCCCCCGAGGGCTATCTCTTCGAGGGCGAGTTCGCCGAACGTCTCACCTGGAGTGGTGTTTTCATCCACTCGGCACCGTGGTCGGTAGCGCAACAGGGTTTCGCGAATGTCAGTCATGGGTGCATCAACCTCGCTCCGGAGGACGCCGAATGGGTCTACCACACACTCGGCGTCGGCGACCCCGTGGTCACACACTGGTGAACCGTGCTCCGCGCTCCGGCGCGGCAAGCGGGCCTTCCGCCGGAGCGTGACGGGATGGGCGAACATCGAACACTCCGAGTTCGCCCTACCGTCTGCCCGCTTCGTCGCCGCCATACCCAGAACCCGGCCGTACACCTCAGCGTGAAGAGCCGTGAAGAACTACCGTTGGTGTAGTGCGGACCTGTCAGGGCCGACGGTATGGCCGAGACGCCCGTACCACCACTCGGCCGAGCTGAGAAGGGAGTCGAGGCAGATGGCCACAGTACTGGTATCCGGTTTCGAGCTCTACGGCACAACGCCGGTGAACCCTGCCCAGGGAGTCGCCGAAGCGCTCGACGGTACAGAGATCGACGGCGCCGCGATCACCGGGGTGGTCGCACCGAGCAGATGGTTCGACTGCGTCGACGTCGTCACCGAGGCTATCGACCGGACTGCCCCCGACCTCGTCGTCATGCTGGGCGAGTACGGCGGCCGAGCGATGATCACCGTCGAGCGCATCGCCCAGAACCTCAACGACTCCGCCCGCTATCAGGTGGCCGACAACAGTGGACGGGTGCTGGAGGACGATCTCACCGATCCCGACGGCCCGGTGGCGTACTGGTCTACCCTCCCCCTTCGCGCAATGGTCCTGGCGATGCGCGAAGCAGGTATCCCCGCCGATATCTCCGACGCGCCGGGGACGTTGATGTGCAACCACCTCATGTACGGCGTACTGCACTACGTCGCCACTCACGATCTAGAGACCAGGACCGGGTGGATCCATCTGCCGCATCTACCGGAGGTGGCCGCCATGGAGGGCAATCTGGGCGCACCGAGCATGTCGCTGGCCACCTCGGTCGCCGGAGTTCGCGTCGCCATCTCCGCAGCGCTTCGGCACACCGTCGATATCAAAGCCCATGTCCGCTCGCGGCTACAGATCTGAGTACGGCCGATTCCGAGTAGGGCCGATCCGAACGAGGACGAGGTGGCACGCATCGACAGCCGCGTCCGCAGCGGCGATGGGCGCCACTGCCACTCGGCACGCCCGGCTCAGTTGCTCCGGGAATTCTCGGCCGCGGTGACGACCTGACGCATCAGAAGAGCCGTCGTGACCGGGCCGACGCCTCCGGGAACCGGGCTGAGCCCGGCAGCCTTACCGCGCACCGAATCCGCGTCGACGTCACCGACGATCGTGCCGTCGGCGGCCTCGTTGGTGCCGACATCGATGACCATCGCACCCTTACGGACGTGTTCACCGGAAATCAAGCCGATCCGGCCTGCCGCGGCGACAACGATATCGGCCGAGCCGGTGCTTGCCGCCAGGTCGGCGGTACGGGAATGACAGATCGTCACGGTGGCGTCTTTGGCCAGCAGTAACTGAGCAAGCGGTTTCCCGACGATATTCGATCGACCGACGACCGCGACATGCCTTCCGGCGAGCGGAATTCCGTGGTACTCGAGCAATTCGACCACAGCAGCGGCGGTAGCGGGGACGAAACCGTCAAGCCCGGCCGCGAGCAAGCCGAGCGACAGCGGGCTCACCCCGTCGACGTCCTTGGCCGCGGCGATCGCGGAACTCACCTCATCGAGGGCGATACCGGCCGGGAGGGGGGTCTGCAGCATGATCGCATCCGTATCGGGATCCGCACCACGCTCGGTGAGCTCGGCGCGAATCGCCGCACTGCTCGCGTCGGGACCGAGATCGACCGTGTCACAAGCGATGCCGAGCCGCTCGGCCGACTTGCGTAACGAGTTCACGTACCAGGCACTGGCGGGGTCGTCGTTCGCGACCACCAAGACGAGACGCGGCGCGGCTCCGCCCTCGGTGAGCGCGATGGCACGGGCCTTGGTGTCGGTGTTGATGGCGGCGGCGAGTTCTTTGCCGGACAGCGAAACGGTATCCACGTTGACACAGCCTATCCCGGCGCACGCCGGCGAACCGTGTACCCGTCCCGTCGGCGGTTCCCGAGGGACGACACGGCGGAAACCGCCTGACGACATCCGAGCGAAAATCAGCCTAAACAGACAAAACGCACGTATCGTGATATCCACTCACCTCCAGCGAACCTCCAGCAAGGACAAGCCTGCGTCGCAGCGGAAAGGTGCCGACCGTAGTGAAGACCTCGCGATATGTGCGACATCTCGTCCTGACGGTGCTCACCGCATGTTCACTCACCGGTCTGGCCGGTGTTCCCGCACAGGCGATGCCGGACACCAACGCCCTCTACAACTCCGCTCAGCACAACTTCCGCAATGGCAACGACGCCGCGGGCCGGGCCGATTTACGTACCCTGATCGGCGCCGACCCTCGCGATGCCGAAGCGCTCGCCCTACAAGCCATCTGGTCCGACTACGCGGGTGATCTGCCCGCACTGTTCGACGCGATGATGCGGCTGCGCGTCGTGGATCCGGAGCTGGCGCGGGGCACCGACAACGCCATCGGCGCCATCCGCGCCGCGTTGGGCACGCTGCCGAATCCGCTACCCGCACTGGCCGGGCCGCAGACCGGCATCGTCGTCCTCGGCTACGGCCTGCTCCCGGACGGGTCGCTGCGCCCCGAGCTGCACAACCGGCTCACCGCCGCGTGGCTGCAGTCGATCGCCGCACCGTTCTCCCCGATCGTCGTCACCGGCGGCAATCCGCGTAACGGCATCACCGAAGCCGAAGCTATGCGGCGCTGGCTGCTCGCCCACGGTGTGCCCGCCGCGCGCATTCATGTGGAAAACCGGGCGGGCTCGACGGTGCAGAACGCCCTGTTCAGTACGCGAATGCTCCGGGCGGCCGGGGCGACGAGCGCGATCGTGGTCACCTCGCCCAACCACATTCGCCGGGCCGTCGCCGACTTCCTCGTCGCTGGTACCAAGGTCGTCGGCGCGACAACCTCGCTGGAACAGCTGGTCTCGCAGCTACCACCGCCGGGCCGGTCATCGCAACGCGGTATCTATCTCGACGTCACCCGCACCTTTCAGCTACGCACATCGCGTTGAACCACGGCCGGGCTCGCCTACGCACAGCACAGATCCGTGCCGCCGGAACAATTCGGTCGCGCGATCATGCCCGCGCACGACAGGATGGCTCGGTGACGACAACCGACCCCACCGCTGTGATCGCCCAGCTGCGCGCGGCGGGCTGCGTGTTCGCCGAGGACGAGGCGCGGCTACTCACAGCCGCCGCCGCACGGACCGGCACCGCCGTCGAGGTGCTGGTCGCCCAGCGAGTGACCGGTACTCCGCTGGAACATCTACTCGGCTGGGCGGAGTTCCATCAGCTCCGGGTCACCGTGACACCCGGCGTTTTCGTACCGCGCCAACGCACCACCTTCCTTGTCGACCGAGCGATCGAGCTGATCCGGGCCGGGACCGGTCACCGGATAGTCGACTTGTGTTGTGGTTCCGGCGCGGTGGGTATGGCGGTGACCACGATCGCCACCGCCGAGGGACACGCGGTGACGCTGACAGCCGCCGATATCGATCCGGTGGCGGTCGCCTGCGCCCGTCGCAACCTCGGTCCACTCGGCGCCACGGTCTACACCGGCGATCTCTTCGAGCCCTTGCCCGAAGAACTGTCCGGCCACATCGACATCCTGCTCTGCAACGCACCCTATGTCCCCTCCGCGATGATCGAGCGGATGCCACCGGAAGCACGCGATCACGAACCACGTGCGGCGCTGGACGGCGGCGACGACGGCCTCGACATCATCCGGCGGGTCACCGCCGACGCTATTGCCTGGCTCGCCCCCGGCGGGCACCTGCTCGTCGAAACCAGCAGGCGGCAAAGCCCCCTGGTCCTCGCCCGGATGATCGACCACGGTCTCATAAGCCGCGTCGCGGAGTCCGATGACCGTGACGCGACCGTCGTGATCGGCACCCGCCCACAGTGATCGACAGTGGTCCCGTGCCCGAACGGATCACTCACGAACTGGCGCCGCGGACGCCTACCCGATCGATTCGAGCAACCAGTGAGCGCATAAGTCGGCGATCTGCCGCCAGCCCGGCTCCAGCATCAGATAATGCCCGAATCCCGGTACTTCCAAGAATGTCGTCTGCGCACCATGGCGTTGTGCGATCAAGCGCGCGGTCGACGGTGGAACCGCCAGATCTTCGGTCCCCGACACCATCAGGACGGGACACTCGATACTCTGGTAATCGATTCTGGTCGTCTGGTTGTCGTCGAACATCCAGAAGAACAGTTCGAACATGACGCGTCCCGATTCCGGTCCCAGCTGGTCGAATACTCGCCGCTGTTCGGCCGGCACCAGCTTGTTGAGGCCGAATTCGGACATAGTGTCGAAGTCCGGCAGCAGTGTGCCTTCCCAGAACGGTCCGGCGGACATCAGGCGCTTGGCCAATGCGCGCTCACCATCGGTGGTCGGCAGTACGCCCCAATTGACACTGCCGTTGAGCAGCACGATAGCGCGGGCCAGTCCACGAGCGGCCAGGATCTGCGCGATCACACCACCGAGTGAATGCCCGACGATGACCGGCGCCGTGTCCAGCACAGATATCGCCGTGGCGATGTCCTCGACATAGTCGTCGATACCCGTTCCGACGAGTAGCTCCGCGGTTTCCCCGGATATCGTCTCGTCGTGATGCCGGTAGGCCGGAGCGAGAGTCCGTAGGCCACGCTCGGCGAAGTACCCGGTGAAATCGGCCATCGTCCACGGCCCGGCATTGGTGCCGTGGACGAAGACGATCGGTGTGTCCACGACTCAACCTTGCCACGGGATATCTCGGTAATCCAGACTCCGCGGCAGCGGCGAGCCGCGTCGCCCCGCGCTGATGCTCGCTACTGCTTACGACCGGTGAACTCCTCCATCGAACGGTAGATACCTGCCGCCGTGAGGATGCGGTCGCGCAGTTTGATCGGTACCAGGTTGGTCAGTGCACGGTTCAGCCGGGAGGACAAGGGCATCACGACCAGAGGAGTACCCTTCTTCAGCGCGCGCCATGAGGCGTCGACCACGTCCTGCTTCTCCAGAATCGGGGTGAACAGGAATCCCTTGGCGCCGTCGAACATCCCGGTATTGATGTAGGTCGGGCAGACGGTTGTGACCTTGACGTGGTCGTGGCCCGCCTGTTGCAGTTCGATACGCACCGAATCCGACCAGCCGAGCGCCGCCCATTTGGATGCGGCGTAGACGCTCATGCGTGGATTGGACACCAGAGCCGCCGATGAGGCGATGGTGAGCACCCGCGCCTCGGTGGAGCCCGCGACCATGGCGGGCAGGAACTCGAGCGTGACGTACATCGGGGCAAGCGAGTTGATCGCCATGGTCTTGTCGATGTCGGCGCGGTTCGCTGTTTCCCAGAAGTAGCTGTTACCACGCACGATGCCCGCGTTATTGACCAGGATGTCGATACCGCCGAGCTGCTCACGGACGATCGCCGCGGCTTCGCCGACCGCTTCGGCCGACGCCACATCGACCACATGGTGATGCACCGCGCTACCGAACCCGGCCAATTCCGCGGCGGTCTCCTTCAGCGCGGTCTCGTTGATGTCCCACAGCTCCACCGCCGCGGCTCCTTCGCGCACAGCACGCTGAGCGAATGCCTTGCCGAGGCCCATCGCGGCCCCCGTGATCAGGACCCTCTTGCCCGCCACCGTATCCAGTTCCATCTGTCTTCACTTCCGATCCGTGCCTTGTGTATCGGCAATCGTGCGAGTTATTTCTGCCGTAACGTGTTCATGAGCCCCAGCAAGAGCGTCATGGTCTTCGCCCATGTCTCTTCGGACATACCGGGTAACGGCACGATCGGCCGCACCCGCTGCACCGCGATGGTCTGGGTGTCGATGTACTTCAGCAGGCCTTCTGGCCCGTGCCTGCGCCCGGTACCGGAGATTCCGAGCCCCCCGACCGGCGCATCGGCACTTCCCCATGCGGCGAGGAATCCTTCGTTGATGTTCACCGAGCCCGCGTTGATCCTGGCGGCCACCGCGCGGCCATTCCGCGTGTCCTTGGTCCACACGCTGGCATTCAGCCCGTATGCGGTGTCGTTGGCCTGTTCGATCGCATCCTCATCGCTGTGCGCGCGATAGATCGAGACCACGGGACCGAAGGTCTCCTCTCGATACAGCGTCATACCTGGACGGACCCCGGTCAGCACGGTCGGCTCGTAGAAGTACGGCCCGAGGTCCGGCCGCGCGCGACCGCCTGCCAACACGGTGGCGCCTTTGGCCACCGCGTCATCGACATGCGCGACGACCGTATCGAGCTGCCGCCGAGAGGTCAGCGACCCCATATCGTTGTCGAAGTTCAACCCGCCACCGAGCTTGATGTTCTCGACATGTTCGATGAATTCGGTGACGAAACGGTCGTACACGCTGTCATGGACGTAGATCCGTTCCATCGACTCGCACAGCTGCCCGGCCGAGGCGAAGCAGGCACGAATGGCGATCTCGGCCGCCCGCGATACGTCCGCGTCCGCGAGCACCAACAGCGGATTCTTGCCACCGAGTTCGAGTGAACACCCGATCAGCCGCTCCCCCGCCTGCTGGGCGATGATCCGGCCGGTCGCGCTGGAACCGGTGTAGTCGACATAATCAGCGCGGGCGATCACCTCGCCGCCGATCACCGAACCACGGCCGAGCACCGCCTGCCACAGCCCCCGCGGCAATCCGGCACGTACCGCGGCGTCGATAGCCCACAGCGCGGTGAAGGCAGTCTGATTGTCCGGGCGCGCGACCACCGCGTTACCCGCGACGAGCGCGGGAAGCGCGTCCGAGACAGCCAAGGCCAGCGGGTAATTCCACGGCGAGATGACCGCGACCACACCCTTGGGCCGATGCCGCACGTCGACTCGGGTCAGCCCGGGAAGCGCGCCCCTCGGCCTGCGTGTGGTCAGTAACCGACCGGCCACCGCGGCATAGTGCCTGGCGTTCGTAGCCACATCGGCGACTTCGTCGAAGGCATGCACCCGTGATTTGCCGGTCTCGGTCTGCACGATGTCGAGGATGATGTTCTGCTCGGCCAGCACGATGTCGTGGAACCTGCGCAGCACCGCCGCCCGTTCCCGCACCGGCCGCCGCGCCCATTCACGCTGCGCGTGCCGCGCTGTCTCGAACGCGGTCTCGATGTCCTGGGTGGACGACTGCGGCAAATCTGCGATCTTCGCGCCGGTCACGGGGGCGAACACCTCGACAGCGGGAGCACCGCCCGCGACAGCATTGGCGAGCAGGGGCTGCACCAGTGACGAGGGCAACGCGTCGGAGGTGGCCGGTTGGGTGGCAATCGTCATGATCAGCCCTCTCGAGAACATGGGCGCGATGCCCGCAGGCATACCCAATTAAATGAACAACAATGTTAGATTAATAGTCATGTCCCTGGATATGTCAAGGTTTTGTAATGCGTCAAGCTATTGGTCATGCCCTCGGGTAGGCAGGATTCGCGCGGTGCGGCGATACCATGACAGCTGAGAGCACGACAGCCGAGATCACGACCACGCGACGCGGACGGCCGCGACAGACTCCAGAGCAGGCCGAGGAGGTCCGGGCCCGCATAATCCGGGCCACCGCGGAAGTGTTCGCCCGCACCGGTTCGCACAACCTGAGCGTCACCCAGATCATCAAGCAGGCAGGTCTGGCCCGGCCGACGTTCTATCGCTACTTCGGCAATGCGATCGAACCGCTGCATGCGGTGCTCGACAGCTCCAATGACAGATTGGTCAGCGGTATCCGCACTGCGCTGGCAGACAGCTCCGAGCCGGTGGATCTGGGCATCCGCCTGATCGACGCCTACCTGGGCTGGGCATACGGGCACGGCCCTATGCTGCGGCCACTGTTCGCCGAGATGCACGATTCCGGCTCACCGGTATCGGCATACCGCGAGCGCGCACTCGACGACATCCGCGGCCTGGTGCTCGAAATCTTCACCGACCTCGACCGCACCTTGCCGAGACCGATCGACCTGGACGCCGCGCTGCACTTGTGCGAATACGTGGTCTATCGGATCTCCGCGGACAAGGGCACCGGCATCGAATCGGACACCGAAACCGTTGCCGCCGCCCGCCTGACGATGATCCGAGTACTGATCACCCTCCTCGGCAGCAAGGACGATATGGAATACGCCTTGACCATGCCATCGATCTTCCCCACCGAACCGTAGCGCGAATCAGCACGCTATCGGTTCGGGCTGCCCGCAGGCGGCACCAGCCCGAACCGAATGGATCGCCATGGTGCATCAACCGTTGGGGGTCGAGACCTGTTCTCCCACGCCGATTTCCGCACCCCGCCGTGCCCGCTGGAAAAGCATGGCCCGGTCGGCGATCCGGCCGAATCGCAAGGTGACCAGATCGCGCAGATAATTAGCGCTCAGCCGCCATGGCGCGCGATCACCCTGGACCGGAAAAAGTTTCGCAGCACGTCGTACATAGCCCGGGGTGAAGCCGGGAAAGAGCGATTCGGAACGAACCGAGGGATCCCGGACCGGCATACACCGCGCGTACCCATGCTTGTCCATATATTTCAGCAGACGGACCACATACTCCGACACCAGATCTGCCTTCAATGTCCACGAGGCATTCGGATAACCGAGGACATAAGCGAAGTTCGGCACACCGGACAGCATCATGCCCTTATAAGACATGTTCGCCGCCATCTCCACCGGCGCGCCATCCACAACGAATTCGACATCACCGAACGCGAGAAGATTCAAACCCGTTGCGGTGACCACGATATCGGCCTCCAGGGTGACACCGGAGGTAAGCCGCAGGCCGGACTCGGTGAATGTCTCGATCCGGTCGGTGACCATGTCGAGGTTGCCGTGGCGGATCGCCCGGAAGAAGTCCCCTCCCGGCGCGATACACAAACGCTGGTCCCACGGATCGTATCGGGGCGTGAAATGGGTATCGATGTCGTATCCCTCGGGCAGCCAGCGTTGCTGCCAGCCACGAATACGCTTACGCATGCCCTCCGGATTACGCCTGCTGAACTGGTAGAGCGCAGTGGAGTACACGATGTTCTCGGCACGAGCGAACGCATGGGCAGCGGGGGCAGGCAAGATGCGCCGCGCCGCGAGCGCCAGCCGGTCGTGGGCGGACATCGAGACGATATAGCTCGGACTGCGCTGCAGCATGGTCACGTGCGCACCCCGCTCGGCGAGCGCAGGAGCAAGCGTTACCGCGGTGGCGCCGCTACCGATGAGCACCACCCGCTTGCCCGCGCAGTCGAGGTCCTGCGGCCAGAACTGGGGATGCACGATCGGCCCCGCGAACCTCTCGGTACCCGCGAACTCGGGACGGTACCCCGCGTCGTAGCGGTAGTAACCGGAGCAGGAGAGCAGGAATCCCGCAGTGAATACGACGGTCTCGCCGGTATCGGTCCGCTCGGCGCGCACGATCCAGTGGTTGTCCGCACCGGACCACTCGGCACGGACAACGCGGTGCCGGAAACGGATATGCCGGTCCACTCCGTATTCCGCGGCAGTCTCGCGCAGGTACTCGAGAATGGAGCCGCCCCGAGCGATCGCATCCTCCGCCGCCCACGGTTTGAATCGATAACCCATGGTGTACATATCGGAATCGGAACGAATTCCGGGGTAACGGAACAGATCCCACGTTCCGCCCAGCGCTGCCCTGCTCTCCAGGAGTAGATAGGTCCGCCGCGGGAAGGTTCGGCTCACGTGGCAGGCCGCGCCGATACCGGAGAGCCCGGCACCGACGATGAGCACATCGATGTGCTCGACAGCGGTTGTCATAAACCTCTTCCTTCGATCGTCGGCAACGTCCGGGCACACCGTCGTTATGACACGCCCGCGATACGCACAGCCTATCGGCCCCGAGGGATACCTCGGGCCACCGAGCCACCGCGGCGCCGGAGAAACCCCGGGCACCGCCCACCACAGTCAGCCCATGGACCACGGGTTGCTCCACTTACCCCCCAGTCCCGAAGTCGATCTCGGAAACCTCGACCCGAATCCGATTACACCGGAACGAAGGCCGAGCGAGGAATCAAGACCGGTGACAGTTCACCCCACCGAGCGATTGACTGGCTACTTGCCGGGCCTTATAGTCTCAATCACGGTTTGAAAACAAAAAGATCAAGATCAGATCACGAGACAATCACGGGGCAGTGTCTATAAATCGCTGTCCATTGTTCCCCTCTCGAGGAGTGTAAGTGGCTAAAAGAATGTTGTCCCTCGTCGGCGTGGCCGCGGGAATCGCACCGATCGTCGTCGCGGTGTTACCGGCGGCGACGGCCGGCGCGCACGGCTATATCTCCTCGCCGCTGAGCCGCCAAGCCCAATGTGCGCAAGGCCTGGTGAGCTGCGGTGACATCAAATACGAGCCACAGAGCGTCGAGGGCCCCAAGGGGCTGATGAACTGCAGCGGGGACAAGTACACAGAACTGGATGACGACAGTAAAGGCTGGCAGGTCCAGGATGTCGGAACCACAGTGGACTTCACTTGGACGAACACCGCGCAACACAGGACTGCCAACTGGGAGTACTACATCGACAACACCTTGATCGAGGAAGTCGACGGCAATAACGAAATGCCGGGCGATACTGTCACCCATACGATCGACCTCGGTCAGTACAGCGGCTATCAGAAACTTATAGCCATCTGGAATATCGGCGACACCGCCAATGCCTTCTATTCCTGCGTCGACCTGAATGTGGACGGGTCCGGAAGTGACACAACAGACACCGACACGACAGACACCGACACCACGGACAGCAACACGACAGACACCTCCACCGGGTCCGCGACCGACTCGCAGAGTGAGTCCCAGGATCAGCAGCGGCCGGACCGTCGTCGGCCGAACGGACCGGGGCACCAGCAAGGCCGGCATCTCCGAGGGGCACATTAGGGATCCAGCAGATGAGCGCAGTGCGCAGGTCGGTCGACACCGCATCGGTGAAGCCTGACGACGCACACCACGCCAACCACGCCCCCGACCTCGATATCACCATGCCCGCGGGCTGACGACACGAGGAATGTGAAAGGCGCACTCTCACAACGATGATCACGGTTACCTAGACCAGTTCGTCGAGCGAGGGAGTGCGCCTTTCGCATGCGGGCCACTACGGAGTGGTCGCGAAAGCCGCGAACCAGCGCCGAGACGATGATGTCGAGCCGATGGCCGTGCGGCCACCCCTTATCAGCCGGGCAGAAGAAAATCGAGACTGGAGCGAGACTCGCAGTGAAATCACTCACACACGATCAGGGATACACCCGACACGCCGCCGCGCCATCTCGCCGATGCGGATAATAGCCAGTTATTTGCTATCTCGAAACCGGGCGATTCTCACACCCCGGTGACTCCACACTCTTTCGAACGCCCAGCACAGTGAAAAAACTGTGTACCAGACCCGAGTGTACCGCCATATCCGCCATAGCCAGTCGGTGACCAGTTGGTGATACCTCTCGGAACAGGTACTCCCGCAGTGATATCCATCTCAGGCCGCACGCGCATCATGCGCATAGGCGTTCCTAGTTACCGTCGGGTAGTGTCCGGTCCACCGCAGATCAGAGATGATCCCGGAACCGCATATCTCCACGATTCCCAGGAGCGCGCGTGTCGCATTCTCGTTTCGAATCCATCGGCGCCTACATGCCTTCGAGCATAGTCACCACCCAGGAGTTGCTGTCCCGACTGAAGGAACCCCCTTCGTTCGATCTGGAGAAAATTACCGGCGTCAAGGAACGGCGGGTACGCGATACCAGGCCGGAGAACTACGAGGATTCCTTCACGCTGGCCGTCAGGGCAGCCGAGGACTGCCTGTCAAGGTCACAGTACGAAGCCGCGGATCTCGACGTGATCATCTCCACCTCGATCACGCGGAGCAAAGACGCCACCCGTATGTATATGGAGCCTTCGTTCGCCGGTTCGATAAGCCGTCTTATCGGTGCGAAGAAAGCCATTACGTTCGATATTTCGAATGCCTGCGCCGGAATGCTGACCGGTACGTACATCTTGGATCGGATGATTCGTTCCGGTGCCGTTCGGAACGGGCTCGTGGTCAGCGGTGAGGCGATTACTCCGATCGCCGACACCGCCGTCAACGAGATTTCCCAGAAATACGATCCGCAGTTCGCTTCGCTCTCGGTCGGCGATTCGGCGTGCGCCATCGTGCTGGACGAGGCCGTCGACGAAAACGACATGATCCACTACGTGGAGCTGATGACGGCCGCAGAGCACTCGCACCTGTGCCTGGGGATGCCGAGTGACAAGACGCAGGGCATCGCGCTCTACACCGACAACCGCAAGATGCACAACGAAGACCGCTTCCTGCTCGGCACCAACAGCCAGCGCAGCTTCCTCGAAGAGCGGGGCAGAACCTTCGCCGACGAGAACTTCGACTACGTGATCCACCATCAGTTCGGCGCCGCCGCCATTCCGTGGATGAACGCCATCGCCGAACGTGAGTTCGGCAGCCCGATGCCACCGGATCTGCGGGTCATCGAGAAGTACGGAAACACTTCCACCACTTCACATTTCGTCGTCCTGCACGATCAGCTCAGCGAGCAGAACATCCCCTCGGGTTCGAAGTTGCTCATGATCCCGGCGGCCTCAGGCATCGTCACCGGGTTCTTGTCCACCACCATCTCGTCGCTGAAGGTCTGAGGTCTGTTATGAGCGTACGCATCAAGTCCACCGCCATCAGCCGCGGCGGTGATACCCACAGCATCGTGGAACACAGTGGCCGGGCGGCCGCACAAAGCCTCGAACGCGCGGGCATCCGTGCCGATCAGGTCGGTCTGCTCATCAACGCGGGCATCTTCCGCGATTCGAACACCGTCGAACCCGCCGTATCGGCCCTGATCCAGAAGGCGGCAGGCATCGGCCTCGAATATGCCAAGGACGATCCGCGGACCTTCTCGTTCGACCTGATGAACGGCGCGGTCAGTGTGCTCAACGCAGTACAGGTGGCTACCGCTGTTCTGGAAACCGGCAGTGCCGAGCATGTTCTGATCGTCTCCGGCGACACCCACCCCTCTCTGGCCCGCTCCGCCGCGGACGAGGAGTTCCCCTACGCCACCTGCGGCACCGCGCTGCTGCTGGAACGTACTGATGAGCCCGTCGGTTTCGGCCGGGTGCACACCGCGGCGGGCGAGGGCTCACCCGCGGTCGAGGCCTATGTCGATGTCTCGACAATGGGCACCGTCGGTCGCGGTCTGATGACGGTGGATCGGGAGCCAGGCTTCGACGACCGGCTGCTGGAGGTGGCGCTGGAGGCCGCGCGGAACGCGCTCGCCGAGGCCGACGGTATCGCGCTGAGCGATACCGCGCTGATCGCGTCGACACCGACCCCGGAGTTCCCGGCCAAGCTCGCCGCCGCCCTCGGTATCGACCAGCAGTCGGTCCGCACACCGGACCTGAGCGAGGGCGATCCGCATACGGCCGCGCTCACCGCGGCCTACGACCTGGCCGTCGCGGACGACACGATGACAGGGTTCAGCCAGGTACTGTTCGTCGCCGCGGGCTCGGGGCCATCGGCCGCCGCGGTGCTGTACCGGTTGCCTGCCTTCGCCGGGGCCTCTGCGTGACCACGGGAACCTATTGGCAAGCCATCGACCGCTTTCGCGCGGTCGTCCGGACCGACCCCGACCGGGTAGCGATCCGCTACGCGGACGGGGCAGGCCCCGACGGCCTGCCCGCCTACCGCCGTCTGACCTACCGCGAGCTGGATCTGTGGTCGGATACGATCGCCGAGCGGCTCGCCGCCTCCGGGGTCGGTACCGGTACGCGCACCATCGTGCTCGTACTGCCGAGCCCGGAACTGTATGCGATCATGTTCGGGCTGCTCAAGATCGGGGCGGTACCCGTCGTGATCGATCCGGGCATGGGTGTGCGAAAGATGTTGCGCTGTCTGCGCGCCGTGGATGCCGAGGCATTCATCGGCATTCCGCAGGCGCATGCGCTGCGCGTGCTGTTCCGGCGTAGTTTCCGCACGGTCCGCACCGCGGTCACGGTCGGCAAGCGGTGGTTCTGGCGCGGCGAATCGCTGGCGGCATGGGGCAGGACCCCCACAGGGACTGTGCCCACCGGGAGCAGTCCGGCCGCCGAAGACGATCTGCTGCTGATCGCGTTCACCACCGGAAGCACCGGACCGGCCAAGGCCGTGCAGATGACCCACGGCAATCTGGCCGCGATGGTCGAGCAAGTGCATGTGGCGCGCGGAGAGATCGCACCGGAAGCCTCCCTGATCACCCTTCCGCTGGTTGGGGTGCTGGATCTGCTGCTGGGTTCACAATGTGTGCTGCCGCCGCTGATCCCGAGCAAGGTAGGCGCGACCGATCCAGCGCATGTGGCGAGCGCGATCGAGAAGTTCGGCGTGCGGACCATGTTCGCCTCTCCGGCAGTACTGATCCCGCTGCTCGAGTACCTGCGCACCCATCCGGTCGAACTGAAGTCGCTCGACAGCATCTATTCCGGCGGCGCGCCGGTACCGGATTGGTGTATCGCCGGGCTGCGCGAGGTGCTGAACGAGGATGTGCAGGTCGTCGCGGGGTACGGCTCCACAGAGGCGCTGCCGATGTCGACCATCGAATCCCGCGAACTGCTGGACGGGCTGGTCGAGCGGGCGCATCAGGGTGCGGGGACCTGCATCGGCAGACCCTCACATCGGGTGCAGGCCCGCATTGTGGCCATCACCGACGACCCCATTCCGACCTGGGCACACGCCGAGGAACTCGCGGAAGGGCTGGAGAGCTCACGTGGTATCGGCGAACTCGTCGTCGCCGGACCGAATGTCAGCACCAGATATTACTGGCCGGAACGGGCGAATGCCCAGGGCAAGATCGTCGACGGTGATCGGATCTGGCATCGCACCGGCGATCTCGCGTGGATCGACGAACAGGGACGGATCTGGTTCTGCGGACGCAAGAGCCAGCGGGTGGTCACTGCCGACGGCCCGGTGTTCACCGTCCAGGTCGAGCAGATCTTCAATACCGTCGCAGGCGTCGCCCGTACGGCACTGGTCGGAGTCGGTACCCGAGGTGCGCAACGGCCGGTGCTCTGTGTCGAGATCAGACCGGATGCCGACGCGGACACCGTGCTGGCCGCACTACGGGCACTCGGGGCACAGTCCGACCACACCACGATGATCAAGGACTTCCTCGTCCATCCGTCCTTCCCCGTCGATATCCGGCACAACGCCAAGATCGGACGCGAACAACTCGCGGTGTGGGCGGCGAAGCAGCTCGGAGTACGAACACAATGATGAGAACCACGGTACTTCGGGCGATTCCGATCCTCGGGTGGCTCTATCTGGCCTGCGGCGCGGTCGCCGTGGCGACCGACAGGGTTCCGGACAACCGGGTGCTGCGCACGGCATGGTGGCTCGACGCCTTCCTCAGCACCGTCGTCCACGCGGCCCAGATCCCGGCCGCGCTGCGGGCTGCCGAGAACTCCGGCCGCAGCAGGCTGGAAACGGCGGTCTTGACTCAGGTCTTCGGTATGACCTGGTGGCGAACCCAGCCCGATGCGAAGGAGAGGCGATGAGCAAGGTTCTGGTGACCGGTGCGTCCGGATTCCTCGGTGGGGCGCTGGTACGCAGACTGGTACACGACGGCGAGCACGACGTGTCGATCCTGGTACGCCGTACCAGCAAGCTGACCGACCTCGGCGACGCCGTGGACAAGGTGCAATTGGTCTACGGCGATCTCACCGATCCGGCCTCGCTGGAACAAGCGACCCGTGGCGTCGACATCGTCTTCCACAGTGCGGCACGAGTCGACGAGCGCGGCACCAGGCAGCAGTTCTGGGACGAGAACGTCCGAGCCACCGAGCTGCTGCTCGACTCGGCCCGGCGTGGTGGAGCCACCCGGTTCGTGTTCATCTCCAGCCCGAGCGCGCTGATGGACTATCACGGCGGCGATCAGCTCGACATCGATGAATCGGTGCCGTACCCGCGGCGCTACCTGAACCTGTACTCGGAGACCAAAGCCGCGGCCGAACGCGCGGTACTGGCCGCCGATGCTCCTGGCTTCCGCACCTGCGCGCTGCGCCCGCGGGCGATCTGGGGTGCGGGCGACCGCTCCGGCCCCATCGTGCGGCTGCTCGGCCGGACCGGTACCGGAACATTGCCGGACCTGTCTTTCGGCCGCACCGTATACGCTTCGCTCTGCCATGTCGATAACATCGTCGACGCCTGTGTGAAAGCGGCGGCCTCGGACGCGGTAGGCGGCAAGGCCTATTTCATCGCCGATGCCGAACAGACCGATGTCTGGGGGTTTCTCGGCGAAGTGGCCACCCGGCTGGGCTACCGACCACCGACCAAGAAGCCGAATCCCAAGGTCATTGCCGCGGCCGTTGGCGTCATCGAGGCGATCTGGCGTATCCAGGCCGTTTCGACCCGCTGGTCACCTCCGCTGTCACGCTATGCCGTGGCACTGATGACCCGCAGCGCCACGTACAACATCACAGCTGCCGCACGAGATTTCGGCTATCGACCGATCATGGACCGCGACCGCGGACTGTCCGCCTTCCTGACGTGGTTGCAGGCCGAGGGCGGGGCGATCGAACTCACCCGGCAGCTACGCTGAACGTCCCTCGGTATCGGAGAGCAGGATGAGTAACGCGACCATCTTCCGCCGGAAGATCACGCCCACCGAACGGCTGTACTTCTCGACGCGGACGGTGACCCCACCCTTCGTCATGCATTTGGCTGTGCACGGCGAGGGCAGTCTGGATCCGGCCACGCTGCAGCGGGCCGTCGATGTGGCCGCGGCGGCCAATCCAGGCACCCGCCTGGTCCGGGACGGTGACGAGTGGGTGGACAGTGGCCTCGCGGCTACGGTGCGCGTGGTACCGGGGTGGTCGCTGAACTACGCCGCATTGGAAGACGATGTGGTGATCAACAGCCCGATCGGTCCGACCCCTGATCGAACCACCGAGGTGCTGCTGTTCACCGGGGAATCGACCACCGTGGTGTTCCGCGCCTTCCACGGCGCGATGGACGGTATGGGGCTGCGGATGTGGGTGGACGACGTATTCCGCGCCTTGCGCGGGTATCCGCCCGTCGGTGCGCCCGATCCGATCGCGGACGCGGAGCTGGTGGCCAGGGTCGGCGCACCGGGTAAACCCACCCTGGTACTGCCGACCAAAAAGGCGCCGACCGGGCGCGGCAGACAGGATCCGACGGCCCCACGCTGGCTGCTGCGCCACCGCACGATCCATGCCACCGGCAAAGGTGTCGTCGCACGAGTGGCGGCGATACTGGCCGCCGAGTCCACCGTGACATCGCGCTTCATGATCCCGGTCGACCTGCGCAGGCACGACCCCGCACTGCGCTCCACCGGCAATCTGGCGCTTCCCCTGTTCCTCGATGTGGCGCCGGGCGAGAACTGGGAAGTGGTCAGCGGCCGGATGCGTGCCGGACTGGAAGCGAAGAGCGAGCTGAACCAGCTGGACAACGGCAAGCTGTCGAAGTTCCCGTCCGGCATGGTACGTGGGGTACTGCGCGCGAGTAATTGGCTCGGTGCCAGGCTGAACCGGAATATGGTTTCGGCCACCGTATCCCATATGGGCAAATTCGATCTCGCGGAAATGGCGGTGCCCGGCTGGACACCGACAACCATGCGCGTGCTACCCCAGCACAGTGGCTCGATGCCGCTGCTGTTCACCATGGTCGAGACCAGCGGCACATTGGAGTTGACCGTCTCCTGCCGCAACGGCGCAGGCATCGAGGCGCGGCTGGAGACGCTGCTCGACCGGATCGCCACACAGCTGGAAGCCGAGCTGGCGCCGCGCGATATGACCGTACGATGACCGCCCTGGCCCGCGTCGTCCTCGCCCGGCCACGCACGGTGCTCGCGGTGGTGGTCGGACTGATGCTGTTATGCGGTGTGCTCGGCGCCGGAGTCGCCGATAAGGTCAGTGCTGCCGGATTCATCGACCCCGGCAGCGAATCGGCGCGGGCGGATCAGCTCGTACGCGATCATCTCGGACCGCAGAACCCCGATATCGTCGTCCGATACACCGTCCCTGAGGGGCAGACACTCGACGATATCGGGCCCCGCGTCCAGGAGTCACTGGCCGGGATCGACCCCGCGCTGTTACAAAAACCGATCGAATCCTATTGGAACAGCGGATTCGGCAGACAAGAGTTTCTGCGCTCGGCCGACGGCCGGTACGCCCTCGCGGTGGTGTTCCTCGCCGGTGACGCCAGCAAGCGCATCAGCGTATACCCCGAGATCGCGCCACAGCTGCGGGTGCCGGGGGTCGAGACCGACTTATCCGGCCTCAGCGCACTGTCCGACGAGATCAACGGGCAGTCCCAGCGCGATCTGATCCGGGCCGAGGCCATTTCGCTGCCATTGACACTGATCATCCTGGTCGTGGTATTCGGAGGGCTGATCGCCGCATCGTTCCCGGTCGCGATCGGAGGGCTGGCGGTGCTCGGGGCGATGGGGGCGATCCGTCTGCTCGCCGAAGTCACCGAGGTGAGTACGTTCGCGGTGAATATCGCCTCGCTGCTCGGACTGGGTATGGCCATCGACTACGGGCTGTTCCTGGTCACCCGGTTCCGTGAGGAGATCGCCGCCGGGCACGACCAGGCATCGGCGATCACACGCACCTATGCGACGGCGGGACGTACCGTCGCGTTCTCCGCACTGCTGCTGATCTGCGCGTTCGCTGGCACGTTCGTTTTCCCGCAGGCGGTACTACGGTCACTCGGCTTCGGTGCGATCATCGCGGTGGCACTGGCCGCCACGCTTTCGCTCACTGTGCTGCCCGCGCTGCTGGCACTGTTCGGCACCCGCATCGGTGCCGCGCGAACCCGTGACCGCACCGAACGGTTCTGGGGTCGAGTGGTCGACTTCGTGCTGCGACGGCCGGGGCTGGTGACCGTGGTCGTCGGCGCGATCCTGCTGGTGTTCGCGGCGCCGCTGACCGGTCTGCGGCTCGGCGACATCGATCACCGGGCGCTGCCCGCCGGTAATGAGATGCGCACGACCGTGGAAGAACTCACCACGCAATTCCCCGCGGCGAGCAGCGGAGTCACCGCTGTGCTGCACGGGGCGGACGGCCCACCGCAGTCGGCCGCGGTCGACGCCACCGTATCGGCCCTGAACGCGGTCGATGGGGTACGGCAGGTAGTGCAGGTGGGTCGCGCAGAGGATTTCGTCGTATTCCACGCCTTCCTGCACGATACCGATCGCAGTGAAGCGGCGACTGCCACGGTGCGCGATATCCGCGCCCTGACTCCCCCGGAAGGCACCGCCCTGTGGATCGGCGGCGATACGGCGGTCACGGCCGATAGTGTGCACTCGATCATCACCGCGATGCCGTGGATGATCCTCGTCATGGTCACCGCGACAGTACTGCTGCTCTCGGTGGCGTTCCGCTCGATCGTATTGCCGCTCAAGGCCGTCTTCCTGGCCTTCCTCAGCCTCGCCGCGACGTTCGGCGTACTCACCTGGATCTTCTGTGGCGGAAATCTGGCCGGAGTGCTCGGCGTCAGCACCGGCCCGATCGCGGCGGGCATGCTTGTGCTGATCATCGCTGTGGTTTTCGGGCTCTCCACCGACTACGAGGTCTTCCTGCTCTCGCGGATGGTCGAGGCACACGACGCGGGGGCCGATACCGCGGAAGCGGTGCGGATAGGCACGGTCAAGACCGCTCGCGTCATCACCGCGGCCGCGACCCTGCTGGTGATCGTCACCGGTGCGTTCACCCTGTCCCCGCTGACACCTATGCGTTTCCTCGGTCTCGGCATGATCATCGCCCTCATCGTGGACGCCACCCTGGTCCGCATGCTCTTGGTTCCCGCGCTGGTTCAGCTGATGGGCCCGGCCAACTGGTGGACTCCGTATCGCCGCCGGGGCAGCCCGGCCCCCGTCGAGCAGGTCAGGGAACATACCCCGGCCACTGCCTGACCGGACGGGATCGCGCGCGATCCCGTCATCGGGGCCCTGACTCTCCTTCCCGGCGGGATAGTCCGCTGGCCCGCAGCACCCGGCGCGCGATACCCGCCCTGATGGACTCCTCGGTTCCGATGATCCGCACGTGACGGCGTGCCCTCGTGATCGCGGTATAGAGCAACTCCCTGGTCAGCAGGGTCGATTCCGGCTCGGGCAAGACCACCGATACGGTGTCGTACTGGCTGCCCTGGCTGCGGTGGATGGTCATGGCGAAGACGGTGACCACCGCCGGGAACTGAGTGGGATGCACCAGATAGGGTTCGCGGCCGCGGTGCAATGCCACCCGCAGCGAACCGTCGGGTAAGCGCACGACGACACCGGTATCACCGTTGTAGACGCGCGCCTCGTGATCGTTCGCGGTGACCAGCAGCGGCTGGCCCGGATACCACGGCGCCTGCTGCGGGTCGACGCCCGCGCCCCCCGCGACCGCCCACTCCGCGGCCATCCGATCCCAGCGCTCGACACCGAAGGGACCGCGTCGGTGCGCGCACAACAACCGGTGGGATTCGAGTGCGCTGAGCGCACCCGTCGCATCGCCCTCGAACGCCGCCGCGCTCACCGCGTTCGCGGCTCGCACGATATCGGCGCGCACCGCGGCCAGGTCATCGGGCATACACAAGGACACTTCCGCACCACCGGCACGCAATAACGCGAGCGCGGCATCCGCGTCACCCGCCCGCACCGCGACCGCAAGTTCCGCGATCCGGCCGCCGAATCTGCGGCCGCGGGTCAGCCGCACGATACCGCCCCGCAGCCGGATCCGCTCCTGCGCGGTCAGTTCCCCCGCCGGGTCCTCCGCTGCCGCGGTGGTATCCGGAGCCGCGGTGGTACCAGGAGCGATGACCTGATCCAGTACCGGATTCGGGGTGGTGGCGATCGGGCCTGCGACCAGGTCGGCCAGCACGGCACCGGCGTCGACCGACGCCAGCTGATCGGGGTCACCGACCAGGATGAGCCTGGTATCCGGGCGCAATGCGGCCAGTAGTCTGCTCATCAGCGTCAACGAGACCATCGACGTCTCGTCGATGACGATCACGTCATAGGGCAGCCGATTGTGCTCGTGATACATGAACCGAGTGCTGCGGCCGCGTTGCCAGCCGAGCAACCGATGCAGGGTGGCGGCGGTGAGCTCGGGCAATTCGAGTGAATCGGCCTGTTCACGCACGGCTTCTTGCAGCCGTGCGGCCGCTTTGCCGGTCGGGGCGGCCAGCGCGATGCGTAACGCGGGCAGCTTGGGCTCCGCCGCGCGGTGCGCGAGCAACAACGCGATGATCCGCGCGATGGTGTGGGTCTTACCAGTGCCAGGCCCACCCGCCACCACGGTGGTCCAGTGCGTCGCGGCGAGCGCGGCCGCCAAACGCTGGCGGTCCTGCGCCGCCCCGGCCTCGGTGCCGAACAATCGGTCCAGTTCGCGGCGCACGAGCTGTGGCTCGACCGCCGGATGGTGCGCCGACCGCTCGGTGAGCACCCGCCGGATGGTTCGTTCCTGCTGGTAGTACCGATCCAAATAGAGCAGCGGACCGAAGTCGCCCCGGCTCCGGGATTCCACCAACCGCAGCGGCCGCAGTGGTCCCGCCGGTCCCCCACACACCAGCGGGCTGATCCGCAGCGCGGCGATCACCGCCGCGATATCCGGCCATGGCAGCGTCGCCGGATCGATGCCCGTATCCCAGGTTTCGTCGGCGTCGAGCCCGATCTCCCGCATCCGGGCCAACTCAAGGCACACCGAGCCGGAGCGCACGGCGCGCACGGCCAGCGCCGCGGCGAACAGCACCTGTTCGGACGGCTCCCGGCCCAGCTTGCCAAGCCGGAGCGCGACATGCACATCGGCGGCCGACAGCACCCCTGCCTCGTTGAACGTCCGCAACAGTCCGGTGCCACGCTGCGCCACTTGAATCGAAGTCACTGCCCGGCCTCCTCCCCTGCCAAAAGCGCCGAGAGCGCGACGACCAGTTCGGCGGGGGGATACCAGTCGAAAACACCGCACCCCGCCGGGGTCTCCGGTCCGATCATGCCGCGCACGAACAGGTACCGTACGCCGCCGAGGTCGTCCGCCGGATCGTAGCCGGGCAATCGCCAACGCAGATAGCGGTGCAGCGCGACGGAATACAGTAGCGCCTGCAACGGATAGTGGGAACGCCCCATCTCGGCGGCCATACGGTCGCGGGTGTAGTGCGCGACAGTGAGGTCGCCGGTGCCGAGCCGGTTGGTCTTGTAGTCGACGACGACGTACCGCGTGGTCGCGCCCGCACTGACACGCAGTACCGCGTCGATGCTTCCGGTGAGATAACCGCGCAGCGGGATGTCCGGCAACGCCTCCAGCTGGTCGGCATAGCCGGACAGGTCATCGTCCGCCGGAAGGTGGGTACGCAACAGATCGGCGATCTTCCGGACTGTCGCCGCGGTGGCGCCGGTCCGGTCACCGCCGGCCAGTGGCAGTTCGAACTCGAGCTCGGTGAGCCGGTCCTTGGCGGCGATATCGGCCAGGCAACCGTGCTCCAGCGGTGTCCGCAACACCGCGAGCACTGCGGGGGCGAGCTGATCGGGGTCCACCTCCACCATCTGCTCGGCCACCGTCTCGCGACACCGATCGCGCACCTCGGCGGCCAGATCCGCCCGGTCGGTGTCGATCCGTTCCAGGACACCGTGCACGAGAGTGCCGAACTGCGCGCCGTAGGGCAATCCGTTCATCAAGGAAGCGGCGCCCGGCTGGTCCGGCTCGGCCCGGCCGACAAGTGGTGTGTCCGTCGGCTCGTCACCAAGCTGCCCGGCGTGCTCCGGTGCGCTGTCGGCCACCGGCCCGGCCGGTCCGTGCCCTGCCGCGGTCAGCGCCGAGTACGAGGTACGCCGCCAATGCTGATCCGGAACCCGATCGAACCGCGCGGCGGCCAGCGCACCGAGCGGGGGCTCGGCGCGTACCCGCCGGAGCGCACCGGAACCCGCCCCAGCGACCGCTGTCACCGAAATCGCCTGCCCCGCATCGGCGGCCCAGTCCGACAGGGTCGATAGGGCGACCGCGTCCACGGGTACGGCGGCGCGCGCGGCGACCTCGGCACCGCGCGCGGTTCGCCCGAAGATCATCCGGTGCAGCGGGGCGGCCGCGGTAGTGATCGCCGGCGCCCACCACGCGACGACCTGGCACCGGGCCCGAGTCAGCGCCACGTACAACAGCCGCAACTCTTCCCCGGCTTCCTCGGCCTCACTGCGCGCCCTGCGTTCGGCATACCCAGGGGCATCCGGACCACCGACATCCAGCACCCGCGCGCCGTCTTCGGCATGCAACAGCAGCGTCGCCGGATAGGGGTTCTTGGCGCTGTCCCACGCGAAGGGCACGTAGACGACCGGGAATTCCAGCCCTTTGCTGGCGTGTACCGTCGCGATCTGCACCGCGGTGTCGTCCCGGTCCAGTCTGCGGCTGCGATCGGCGACGACACCGGAAGCCGGATCACGCACTCGGTCGGCCAGCCATCGGGTCAACGCGGTCAGACCGAGTCCCTCGGTGCTCGCGACCTGATCGAGCAGCTGTGCGATATGCCGCAGATCGGTGAGTCTGCGCTCACCCTGTTCTTCGGCGAGCAGTCGCTGGGCCACCTGCGCTTCGGCGGCGATCTTCTCGAAGACAGCGGCGAAACCCGCGCGGGTGAACAGTCGCGCGGCCTCTCGTAGCTGGGCGCTGATCCGCCCGACCAGATCGGCTCCTTCCTTGTCGATCTCGGCCGCGGTGACACCGAACAGCGGCGTAGTCGCGGCCAGCCGCACCCGGTCGCCGCGGTGTGGTTGTTCCAGCGCCCGCAGTACCCACAGCCAGTCGACCGCGCTCGTGGTGGCGAAGACACTGGTACCGCCTGCGAGCACCGAACCGATGCCGATACGGTCCAGTGCGGCACGCACCACATCGATCTGGGAACGAGTCCGCACCAGCACCGCGATATCGCCGGGCTCGATCGGCCTGCGCACCGTCTCGACGGGTGCTGTCATACCCGGATCTCTTCCGGTGCCAACGGGTTCGGCATGCACATCGAGCAATACACCGGACTCGAGCAGGTCGGCGATATCAGCGGCCAGGTCGGCGGCGACCTCGGCACGCATACGGCCGACAGCCGGGAAACCTGATTTGTTCAACGGTCCGGCACCGGTGCGCGGCAGGCACCTGATCCGCATCGGAGTGGTCAGCTCCTCGGGTCCGGACAACCGCGACCAGGATCTGGTCGCGGTGACCGGTCGCACGCGGATGTCCTTGTGTCCCAACACCGCTCCGCCATGCAGGTGGTCCAGCGCGGCAAGCAGCCCCGCGTCACTGCGCCAGTTGGTGGTGAGCTCTTCCCTGGTATCCGCGTGCGCGACCGCGTCGAGATAGCTGAGTACTTCGGCACCGCGGAAGGCATAGATCGCCTGCTTGGGATCACCGACCAGGACCACGGTGACATGTCCGTGGAAGGACCTGCGCAGGATCTCCCATTGCAAGGGATCGGTGTCCTGGAACTCGTCGACCAGAGCGACCCGGTAACGCGCCCTGACCCGGCGGCGCGCGCGCTCCCCGTGTTCCTGGTCGGTGAGGACCTCGTGCAACAGACTCAGCAAATCGTCGAAATCACGCAGTCCGGCCAGCCGTTTCCTGCGTTCGGTCTCCGCGCGGACCGCATGCGCGAACGCGGTCCGCTCGCCCGCACCGGATTCGCGATCGGGCATAAGCACCGCATGCCGGTCCCGCACCGCGGCCGACGCCAGCATACGGGCCTCTTTCAGCGTGAACGGAGGTTCGGTGCGGGCATAGCGGTGCAGATACAGATCGTCGACGACGGTGTCGACGAGATCGTCGACCGTCTCCACCAGCCGAGTGCCCGGATCGTATTCACCCGCGAATCCGAGCTCGTCGAGCATGCGTTGACAGAAACTGTGCGTGGTGGCGATGGTGCCAGCGTCGAAATCCGAGAGCGCGGTCAACAACCGCTGCCGCCGCCGCTGTATCTCACCCACATCGGCCTGCGCCAGATGCCGGACCACGCTGTCGGCGTGTGCGCGCGCCGCATCCGGGTCGGCCAATCCGGCCGCGACGGAGACGAACCGGGCACGAGCGCGTTCCCGTAGTTCCCGGCTCGCCGCTCGGCTGAATGTCACCAACAACAGTTGCGAGACATCGATACCGGCCTCGGCGACATATCGCACAGCAAGCCCGACGATGGCATGTGTCTTGCCGGTGCCCGCACTGGCCTCCAGCACGGTCGTCCCGGTCGGTAACGGCCCGTGCAACTCGAAGGCGGTGGCGGATACCGGCGCGGCAAGGATAGTTTCGGGAACGGTCACGTGGGTCTCCCTCCTCCGCGGCCGGACAGCACCCGCTCCGCGGACAGCACGAGCGCGGAAGCGAGCGGCCGCACAGCTACTCCGATACCGATCACGACTGCCCCTGATTCTCCGCGGCGAGCAGCGGATACCACATGCGCCGGGCCAGCGCCCCGAAACGGGTGGTCTCCTCCCGCTCGCCCGCGGCAGCCGGTGCGGCCATGAACTCGTCGAGTCGCGGCGCCGGACCCCAGACATAACGCAGGTGGCGGTCGGTGTGATCGCCGAAGGGGCCAGGACCGTTCTGGCCGCCGTTGAATTCCCGCTCCGCCGCGGCAATCGCGTCGTCGACACTCGCCCCGCGAAAACGCCGTTCGGCATATACCGCGGAAGCCGTCGGCGCGATCGGCAGCGGTTCGGTCAGTCCCGTGTCCCGTATCGCGACCAGCGCACGCAGAATGTCCTTTGCTCGCGGCGCCTCGGGCGCGGTGAGCGCACACCGCCATACCGGACGGCCGAATCGGCCGCGTCCGGTACTCACCGCGCGCCAGGACCTGTCCTCGGTCGCGGCGAGGGCGAGCAAGGAAATCCAGGTGCCCATGCGATGTTTCGGAGCGAGCCGGGAAAAGGTAGTACGGACCAAGGTTTCGCCGCGCACCTGCGACACTGTGCCGATAAGCCTGCGCCGGTCACCCAGATCCACCGCGATGTCCACCTCGCGGGCCACACCCGTATAGTCCGCCTGCGCGGCACGTACCAATCGGTCAACGGTGTGCTCGACCTCATCGAGCACAGCGGCACCGAAACCGAAGGGCGGCAATGTGCCTCGGCGCCATTCCGCCGCCCGCAGTCCCGCCGGATCCGCTCCGGTCAGACGAGCCGCGAGGAAACGCTCGCCCAGTTCCCATTTGGCCAGCCCGTCGAGCTCGATGGGCAACCTGTTGTCGATATCTTCCTCGTGCTCGGGAACCCGCAGACCGAGACGCTGCCACAAGAAACCGCGTATCGGGTGCTCGGCGAACGAGATCAGTTCGGCGAGTGCCACATCCGTCGTCTCCGCGGCGGGCAGCGGGGTGGAGAGGAACGCCGCGGGCGGCTGCGCTTGCCTACTGGTCGCACGGGCGCCTGCCAGGGCCACGGCATCGAAACTGAATGGCCGCTCGACCCGGAAATTACCTGGGTCGAAAGCCTGCAGCGGATGCCGGGTGACCACCGCGCCCATCGCCTGGGCCCCGACGTAGGCCCGCAACACATCCAGTAGCTCAGCGACCGGGATGGCAGGCGGGCGCTGCGCACCGCTCACCGGATCCGCACCGGTGTACAACACCAGCAGGGTGTCGCTCGCCGCGAGGATCGCCTCCAGCAGTAACTGCCGGTCGGTACCGCGCGGATCCCATTCACCGGGAAGCGGTTCCCTGACCAGCACATTGTCGCCCTCCGCGACAGTGGCGCGGGGGAACACATCGTCGTCGAGACCGAGCAGCACCACGACCCGATGGGGCACCGAGCGCATCGGCGTCATCGCGCATACCGTCAGGTCCCCGGTGCGGAAATTGGCCCTGGCCGGGCGGGCGGCCAATCGGGTCCGCAGCAACACCCCGATATCGGTCAGCCGCAACAACACCTCGTCCGCATGCTCGGTGGCGGCGGCGAGCTCCTGTCCGGCCTCGGTACGTAGCCATGCCTGAGTGTCCGGCACCTCGGTGAGCAAGTCGAGTATCCGGCCCAGCACCTCCGCCCACTCGTGCGCGGGCCTCGGCCCGCGCAGATCGCGTAAGCACACCGCGAGCCGATCGACGAATTCGGCGAAACGCCCGGCCAAGTCGACATCGTTACTGTCCACATCATCCAGTGGCAGCACGAGATCCAGCCAGTCATCGGAGGTTTCGCCCGCGGTAACACCGAGCAGGATCCGGTCCACCGCGCTGTTGAGTGTGTTCTGCGCGAAATCGGCCAACCCGAACGCCTGCCGCTGCCGCTGCCCGATACCCCACCGTGCGCCTGATTCCACCGCCCATTCTCGCAACCGCTCGATATCGTCGTCATCGAAACCGCACCGGCGCCGGACGACGTCGATGGCCGCGATATCGAGCACCTGAGTCACGCTCACCCGCCCATCGGCCAACTCCAGCAGCACCTGGACCACCATGAGCAGTGGATTGGTCACTCCGCGCCCACGATCGGCCACCCGTACCCGCAGCCGATGCGCCGGATGCACCGGATCTCCTTGTTCCACTGGAGCATGCTGTTCGAAGGCCGCCCGCACCAGCGGCACATAGGTCTCCACCTCCGGACACATGATCAGCACATCGCGCGGCTGGAGCGTGGCATCGGCGGCGAACAGCCCGAGCAGGCATTCCCGCAGCACCTCGACCTGCCGTGCGGGACCGTGACACGCATGCGCCTGCACCGTGCCGTCGGCACCGGCCACCCCGGCCACCGGTGGCCATCGATCGTCCCTGATGCCCGTCTGCACCGCCCGCAGCAAGGTCGGAGACGAATCCGCTTCCCTGGCTTCGTCCCCCTGCGACGTCACGAGGGCGGGATAGTAGGTGTCGGAACCGGCGTCGGGCGCTACCAGCTGCTGAAGTTCCCTGACCTCGCGAGACAGGCCGGTCAGAAGCGGATGCGATACCAGCGTGGCACTGCGGTCCTCGGCGCGCGAATGCGCTCCCGGTACCTCGGCCGAACGCGACCACAGCACCGGGCTCGGATGCGGAAGCCACAGATGGACCTCCCTGACAGCGGCCAGCGCGGACAGGATGGCACGCTGGTCGCCGGACAGCCGGGTTATCCCGAACAGCGATAACCGTGCGGGCAATGCCACCAGATCCGGTTGTGCGCGCAACCGCGCACAGGCCGCGTCCAATCGTTCGGCCGGGCTCGGCGCTGCGATCTCGGCACGGAGCCTACGCCACAGTGTCGGCTGCCAGAGCAGATCATCGGGTATCGCCTTACCCGTGCCATCGGTGTCGAGGCCCGCTGCCCACTCCGTGATCAGCGCCGGACGCTGAACGCCATAGTTCTCGAACAACGCGGCCACCCGAGCCGCAGTCGCATAACGCCTGCCGACACGATCCGCACGACCGTCACGGTGCTGCGCGTCGAGATGTCTGGCCAGTACCGCACACCAAGGCTCGGCCACTGCCGCGTCGATAACCCGCAATAACGTCCACACCACACGTTGCGCGGACCACGGGTCCGCGTCGGGCGCCACATCGCTCGCCGCGGCAAGCACCTCGGTGACCAGTGCGGCAGGCGAAGGAAACGCGATATTCGCGCAGACACCGTCCGCCGCGTGACCCGCTCCGAGCACCGCCGAGAGTGTCTGCGCCAGCCAACGCTCCACGCCTTTCGCCTGCACCGCGACCACCTCGACAGCGAACGGGTCTTCCAGCGGTGTCGCCAACATCCCGGCGAGAGCCTCGGCAAGCACGTCGGCACGCTCGGCACGGTGGATGTGCAGCGGCATCTACACCCTTTCGGTCGATGGTGTCGGGCTGCGCCGACCACGGACTTCGTGCACGTTTATACGCTCGACACCCGAAACGCGTCCGCACCACCCCACCCGAGAAAGAACACGAAGAGTGAAATAGAGCACATGAGAACGGTTTACTCCGCCGTGTCACGCGGGCCGCGTCCGGACGGTGTGCGACAGTGCAACACCGGGGAGGAACGAAAGAGCTTTACCGAAAGGCTGGTTCGCGTTCATGGATGCGATAGTGATTCCCCTGGTTCCGAGAGGCGGATTCACAGTCCGCCGGGTCGGCGAGTGCTGGGAGCTCGTCAACTCACGACACTACGGGCGCACCGTCGTCCTGCAATCCTGGCCAAGGGAACGGCACGGCGAGGCGTTCGAGCACTGCTATCGTCTCAATGGACGTACCGTCGAAGAACTGCGCGCCGCGTTCCGCTGACCGGCGGGTCTCACCGATAGGAAGGGACACCGACCGGAAGAGACCACCGCAGGGCATCCGAAACTGCTGCGACACAGGCTCACACACTGCTCTAGCACAATACCGAGCCGAGCTCAAGACGTGCGTCCGGATCTATGATGTGCAATCGTAATTCCTCGTGCGTTCCCCGTTCCCGGCCAACCGAACTATTGCTCGCGTGGCCGCCTCCGCCTGTGTCCTCGCCACTGCGGCAATCCTCGCTCCGAGCTCACCCGCCGTGCTCCCGGTCGCTGGGGCTACGCCGCTCGTGCATACCCAGGGATGTCTGCCCGGCTTCGATTGCGATATGAGCAGGCGCATCGCCGCGGTCGACGACTATCTCGACAGCCGCCCCGGCGTGACCGGCTACGTCTTACGCGACCGGGTGTCCGGCGGGATCTACGCCAATGCCAACGCCGAGAACCTGGTCTGGACCGCGTCGACGATCAAGCTCGCGATTGCCGCTGATCTGCTGAACCGGGCCAGGGTCGGCGCGATCACCTTATCGGCCGATGACCGCGGTCTGATGGAAGCGATGCTGGCAACCTCGAACGACGCTGCCGCGGATCTGCTCTGGACGAAGTACGCGGGTATCGACCGGATGGCATTCAACAATGCCTTTCGTGCCAATGGGATGACCTCCCTGGTACCGCAGCCGACCAACACCGCCCTGTACCCGGATTGGTCGTTCCAGAAATGCACCCCCGCCGACCTCGACCGGCTGATGGACCACATCCTCAACCGGATGCACCCCGACGATCGCGAGTACCTGCTCGGCCGGATGCGCGCGGTGGACTCCAACCAGCACTGGGGTGTATGGGGCGCGGGATCGCGGATGCGCCCCGGCTTGAAGAACGGCTGGTCTGCCGAACAGGACGGCTGGGTGGTCAACTCGGTCGGCTTCGCCGGGCCGGGCGAACGATACACCCTGGCCATCATGAGCGCATTGGGAACCGAGGGCGGTTACCCCGAGGGCGCCGAGACCGATACCGAGATCGCGGAAATGCTTCTCGCCGGCCGCTGAGGCCCCCGTTGGAAGGGGGCCGTTGGAAGGGGGGCGGTCGCGCTTCTTCCCTCAGCCTGCCGAACGCCTGAGCAGTGTCATGGGCGCACCGTCCCTCGGGTAGGGAATCGTACTGAATCCCCAAGGCATTCGGTACGATTCCGGGATTCGCCACTCGTACTCACGAACCAGAGCGGCGATCACCGTCTTCACCTCGAATGTGCCGAAGTGCATTCCGATGCACTTGTGCGCACCCGCGCCGAACGGCATCCACGCCAGCCGATGCGACTTGTCTTCGTGGCGCTGCTCGCTGAACCGCTCGGGATCGAATCGCTCAGGCTGGGTCCACAGTTCCGGTAACAGATGATTGACCTGGTAAGCGAGATCGACCTGAGTACCAGCCGGAATATAGTGGCCTGCGATCTCGGTGTCCCGCACAGCGCGCCGCGACAACCCCGGTACCGGAGGCATCAGCCGCAGGCTCTCCTTGACCACCAGCCCGAGATCACTCAGCCCGTCCAGGTCCGCGATAGTCGGCGGGGTATCGCCGAGCCGTTCGTCCATGGTTGCTACCTCGGCCCGTACCCGCTGTTGCCATTCCGGGTGTTTGCCCAGATAGTAGGCGGCCGCGGTGGCCGTCGTGGTAGTGGTGTCGTGCGCGGCGAGCATCAGGAAGATCATATGGTTCACCACGTCCACGTCCCCGAAGACGCCGCCGTCTTCGCTGCGCGCATGACATAGCCCGGAGAAGAAGTCCGCCGAATCGCCGCGCCGCTTCTCCGGCAGCATCATGGTGAAGTACTCCTCGAGTACTTTCCTGCCCTGCATCCCGGCCCGCCAGCTGCCGCCTGGCACCGGATGCCGGATGATCGACAGCCCCGCGTGCGAACAGTCGACGAATGCGTCGATGAGCTTGCTGCGCTGTGAGCCGACATCGATACCCATGAAACTTTCGCCCGCGATATCGAGAGCCAGCTCTTTGATCGTCGGGAACAGCGGCACCGTATTGCCGGTAGCGCCTGGTGGCACCCAGCCCTCGATACCGGCACGCACCATCGGAGTCAGCGCAGCCAAATGCGCCTCCAACCGCTCCCTGGTGAACGCCTGCTGCATGATCCTGCGATGGAATTTGTGCTCCTCGAATTCCAGCAGCAGCAATCCACGACGGAAGAACGGGCCGATGAGGTAGTCCCAACCCTGGCCGAAATCGCGGCGCCTGCGACCGAGTACCTCGTCGACCGCGTCCGGACCGGCGACCAGCACTCGGTCCAGACCGAATGTGGTGTTCAGCGAGACCGGTCCGTACCTGCGGTAGCGTTCCATCATCTCGGCAGGCCCCCAACGCATGTAGTGCAATGCCCTGCCGAGATAGGGCAATCCGCTGTCGCCACGCACCGGGACGGTGTCGCTGCCTCGCGGCGGGGTGGCCAGCACCCGGCGGCGTTCCGGCAGCAATCCAAGTGCCCGATCGAGCAAATGCTCATGCGGGGGCTGGATCAGCGTAATATTCTCGGACTCGGTCTGCGTCGGCTCGGAGCCGACCGCACGGTCAATAGCGACCATGGAGAACCTCCCTGAACGACAATCCCAGCATAGGCTCTTCAGTACATTCGGTCAGCCGAGGCGCCATGACGACCCTCCGCCCGGTACTCCCAGGTCGCGGCGAGATCACACTGCGCATTTCCGGAAAAGGGGATCTCGTCGTGACGATCCACTGCGCGGCGGCTACGGTTGGGCGTGTCAAGAACCGTCGTCGAGACGGCCCCGAGGTCCATCGAGGAGCAGGATGATGAGCACTCAGACTGTCGATAACGGTCGTCACCGGGTGGTGGTGATCGGCTCGGGATTCGGCGGCCTGTTCGGCACCAAACATCTCAAGCGCGCCGATGTCGATGTCACACTGATCTCCAAGACCTCGACTCATCTGTTCCAGCCACTGCTCTATCAGGTGGCGACCGGTATCCTGTCTGTCGGTGAGATCGCCCCCGCCACCCGGCTGGTACTGCGTAAGCAGAAGAACGCGCATGTACTGCTCGGCGAGGTCACCGATATCGACCTGGGCAACCAGACCGTGACCTCGCGCCTGCTCGACCAGGACACCGTCACCCCGTTCGACAGCCTGATCGTCGCGACCGGCGCCCAGCAGTCCTACTTCGGCAACAATCATTTCGCCACCTACGCGCCCGGTATGAAGACCATCGACGACGCACTCGAGTTGCGTGGGCGGATCCTCGGAGCGTTCGAGCAGGCCGAGCTGGCGGCCACCCAGGAGGAGCGCGATCGCCTGTTGACCTTCGTCATCGTCGGAGCGGGTCCGACGGGTGTCGAGCTTGCGGGGCAGATCGCCGAGCTCTCCGACCGTACCCTGGAGGGCACCTTCCACAATATCGATCCGCGCGACGCTCGCGTCGTGCTGATCGAGGGCGCGGACGCGGTGCTCGCACCGATGGGACCGAAGCTCGGCGGCAAGGCCCAACGGCGGCTGGAGAAGATGGGCGTGGAGATCCAGCTCAACGCCATGGTGATCGATGTCGACGCGTTCGGGGTCACGGTGAAGGACTCCGACGGCACGACCCGCCGCATCGAATCCTCGTGCAAGGTCTGGTCGGCCGGTGTCCAGGCCAGCCCGCTCGGCGCAATGCTCGCCGAGCAGTCCGATGGCACCGAAGTCGACCGGGCGGGCCGAGTCGTGGTCGAACCGGATCTGACCGTCAAGGGCCACCCGAATGTCTTCGTGGTCGGCGACCTGATGTCGGTGCCGGATGTGCCTGGGCAGGCGCAGGGCGCCATCCAGGGCGCGACCTATGCCGCCAAGCAGATCAAAGCGGGGCTGGCCGGGCAGGCACCGCAGGACCGCAAGCCGTTCAAGTACTTCAACAAGGGCAGCATGGCCACGATCTCGCGCTTCAGCGCCGTGTGCCAGGTGGGCAAACTAGAATTCGGCGGGTTCATCGCGTGGCTCGCCTGGTTGGCACTGCACTTGTACTACCTGGTCGGCTATCGCAGCCGGATCATCACCGTCATCCAGTGGTTCGTCACCTTCCTCGGCCGCAGCCGTGGCCAGATGGCGGCCACCGAGCAGTGGGTATTCGCCCGACTTGCCTTGGAGGCCATCAGTACCGGCGATGACGAAGACGCCGAACAACTGGCCACCGCGCTCGGTGCCGCCAGCAACAGCCGAGTCGCCGTGGACAAGATTGTCACCGACGCAAAAGCCGGCTGAGCCTACGTCAGCTGAACCAGATCAGCAAGTACTCAGCTATTTCAAATCGGAGTGTCGCAACGCGCTCGACCAATCCAGGTCGCCAATAGATCCGAATGTGAGGCGTCGGAGTCTCCCTTCCTGATGAAAGGTGATCTATGGCAACGGGTAAGCACAGAGCACCCACACTGCGGCGCCTGCGAATGGGCCCGATCGTCGCGGCGGGAACGGTTCCCCTGGTCCTGGCGCTGATGGCGGCAGGCACCGCGCACGCAGAGGCTGGTCCGCCCGCCTCGGCGCCCCAAGCAGCGGCACCCCAGACCGAACAGACCGATCAGGCCGTGCAGTGGCCCGCCGCCGAGGCACCCAATGTCCGTCCGTACCGGGGGCCGCAGATCCCGGAGGACACGCTGAGCTCGCTGTTGTGGGCACGGCCGATACCGGAGCCGGAGTACCTCGCCCCGTTGGAGATACTGCACGCACCCGCCCCGGTCGACCCGGTGCCGCCGATCGCACCCCCACCCGGAAAATTGCGTTTCGGTGATGTACAGGTCGACGCGCCGGACTGGCTCTACCGAGAACAGGCGATCCAGCTCAACGACGGCGCCGCGCAAGCGGAAGCGGAGCTGGCGACATTTCTCGATTCCGTGGGGATGGAGCGCACCAGATCCGACCGGGTCGCAAGCCAGACCATCGGGGCCGCCGCGATCGGCGCCGCGGCAGGTGCGGCGGTGGCCAGTCCGTTCGCGCTGATCGGCGCTGCCGCCGGGGGTGCGCTCGGCCTGGCCATAGGCCTGCCGTTCGCGCCGATCGGTCTGGCAGCGGGCCCGATCGGCGCCGCCTACGGTGCGGCGCTCATGGCCGTCCCCCTAACCGCCATCGGCGCGGGTGTCGGGGCGACCCTCGGTGCGGCGCACGCCCTCAGCGCACCGCCGCAGACAATCAGCGACTGACCTGACGTGGATGCGCCGCGGGGTGGGCGGCCGGGGAGAAACAGGTACCGGACGCCCACCTCGCCACCGGCACGCTCCGGCGTGTCGGTGCTCCTCACCCCGGGGCGATCTCTTCGGATGACAACTTCTCAGCTATCTCCAGCCGAACGGAGCTCCCGGTCCCGATGGATACGCGGGCCAAGCCGGATCAAGCGGCAAGCAACGATCCGGTGCGGGTGAACAAACTCCCGCCAGCCGCCAGCGGTAACCGGGCCTGGGTCAATCCTGTTGCCGCGACCGGGCGTTCATCGGGATAGACGAGTTCGCTCTCCAGTGCGCGGGCAGCGGCCAGCGCATCGTCGGCAGCCGTATCGGCGCCCAGTTCCAGGCGATGCCGCAACAAGGGCGTATCACCGACATCGGCGATCAGGTCTCCGCGCCACCGACCACCGTCCTCATCGGCCCGGCCGATCTGGACACGTTCGCGGAGGCGCAGCCTGGCATCGGATGCCAGCCGGATCGTGGTGACCGTATGGTGGCACGCTCCGCCCGCGACGATCATCGGCTCGGGATCGAAATCCAGCACTCCCCCACTACCTACCTCGAAATGCCAGCGCCCGAACGAAAGCGACGTCGCGGTACCGGGCAGGGCGAGGGTTGCCGCGACCGAGCGCACCACCAGTTCGGCGCCCGGTTCGACCCGCACGACAACGTCGAACTCGTCACCGCCGAGTGGTGTGGCGGCCGTACCGATGAGATGGACCGCGTGCGGGCCGGTCCGGCGGGCCGACAACCCGCCACAAGCATGGATCTCCGGAAGTGCCGCGGTGGTGGCGACTATCCGTAACTCAGTGCGCAACAGCGGATTCGCCTGTGGCTGTCCGGTCCTGCTCGGCCGACAGACGCAGTTGTTCGCGCACCCAGGCCAGCACCGACGTCGCCGCGGGATCCTCGGTAAGTGAGATCAGTACCGTCGGCCGGTCGCCCCGTACCCGTGCCGCGTCACGTTCCATCACACCGAGATCCGCACCGACCAGCGGGGCGAGATCGGTTTTGTTGACCACGAGCAGATCCGAGAAGGTCACGCCGGGACCGCCTTTACGCGGCACTTTGTCACCCCCGGCCACATCGACGACGAAGATCTGCACATCGATCAGGCCGGAGGAGAAGGTCGCGGTGAGATTGTCGCCGCCGGATTCGACCAAGATCAGGTCCAACGGCGGGTTCGCCGCGACCAGGTCGTCGATGGCGTCGAGGTTGGCGGTGATGTCATCGCGGATAGCGGTATGCGGACAACCGCCGGTCTGCACAGCGGTGATCCGCTCGTCCGGCAACACCGCGTGCCTGCGCAAGAAGTCCGCGTCCTCGGTGGTGTAGATGTCATTGGTCAGCACTGCCAGCGACAACTCCGTACGCAGTTGCCTGCACAGGGCGGCCACCAACGCGGTCTTACCCGATCCGACCGGCCCACCGATGCCGATGCGCAAGGGCTCGCCGGGCGTACGAGTCCGCTTGGGCCGGTCGTGGCTGTGGTCATGTGGTTCACCGTCGAGCAGATGCGGGGGCATAGGGCGATTCTCCTTCTCTCGGGACTTCAGCTGGCGAACAGTGGCATATCACGGAATAGGTGACGTTCGGCGAGCACATCTTGCAGCGGGTCGGATACCGTGGCGAGACCGGTCACCGCTTCCGCGGCAACCCGGTCGCATAGGTCGGTGAGGCGGATCGTGCACGCGGCGATAGCGGCGGGGTCAAGGGCCAGCAGGCGCTGAGCAGCGGTCGCCGCGCCGGTGAGCGTGGTGTAGACGACCACATCCGCGATCTCCCTCGGCGATACCGCGGCAGTCCTGCCGACCATGCCGAAGGCTGTCGACGCATGCGGTGTCGTCCCGAGGGTGGACCAATCGTGCCGGGGCCACAATTGTTTGGCCAGCCGTAACAGCCCCCGGCCCTGTGCGCGGGAGGCGACCCGCGCGCCGGGTGCCGGAGTGCGCGCGTCGGCCTCCACCTCAGCGCGTACCGGATCGAGTTCACCCGCGCATACGGCGGCGGCCAGCGACGCGGCCACCAGACCCGATGTCCGGATCCGGCGACGCACGTACAACTCCACCGTCGCCACATCACGGACCAGACCGGAGGCGATGGCCTCTTCCATCCCCCCGGAGTGCACATGCCCGCCGATCGGCAGCCGAGAGTCGGCGAGCGCGAGCACCGTCGCACGACTCGGTGCAACCGGATCACTCGTACCAGATTCACGCACCCGTCGATCCTATGTCCCGGCGTGTCGCCGGGGTGTACGGCCCATTTCGTGCGTGTTCCACTGTCGTGCGATCATATCGGTGGCGCGCCCTCGGCAGCACAGCAGAGTGCGTTGCGGTACAAGGCTATCCATCCCTGGAGGCACCGAACGGCACTACGCCACGGCCCCTCGACTCCGCAGTCGTGGCCACGATCCCGGTCTCCCGCCGAGGCGATCAACGACGGGCGCGGAGGGCGAACCATGCCGACAGCGCCATAGCCACAAGCACCATCGCGCCCGCGGTGACCGCGGCATGCATACCGTAGACAAAGGATTCGCGTGCCGATTCGATCAATGCCGTATCGCCGTGAGCCTTCTGTATGGTTTCGCCGAGCGTGTCCTGATAATCACCGCCCGATCGGAAAATCAGTGCCGCCAGAGAACCGAGCAGCGCCAAGCCCATCGCGTTACCCAACTCGAAGCTGGTTTCCGAGATACCGACCGCCGAACCGGCCCGCTCCGCAGGCACCGAGGACACCGCGACATCGGACACCAGCGTGAAGGCAAGACCGTAGCCGACTCCGGCGATGGTCGAGCCGACCAGGTACGCCCAGAGTCCACCATGTACGCCGACACCGAGCAGCAACAGATTACCCACCGCGGCGGCCGATAGCGCGAACACGAAGGTGGCACGGGCACCGAACCGATGCCCTGCTCCCGAACCACCGACCGAGCAGACGAACACCGCGATCGCCATCGGAATGCCGAGCAGCGCCGCGGCCAGCGGGTCACGGCCGGTGACCGACTGCAGGTAGATACTGCTCAGATAGCTCAGACCGGCCAGCGACATCATGCCTGCCGAACTGGAGCCGACCGCCACCGAAAACCGGGCCTTGGTGAACAACTCCAGGTCGAGCAATGGTTCCTCGAGCTGACGCTGCCTGCGAATGAACGCGATCGAGCTGACCACACCGATCAGTCCGATGGCGATCGCTTCGGCGTCGATACCGGTGGTCGCGGCGTGCTTGATGCTGTACACCACGGGCAGGATGCCGCCGATCGACAGGGCGACGCTCGGCAGATCCAGTGGCCCGAGTACGCCTGCCCGATGTTCCGGCAGCACGAACGGGCCGAACGCGAACAGGATCAGCAATACCGGAATGTTGATGAGAAATACCGAACCCCACCAGAAATGATGCAGCAGCACACCGCCGATGATCGGTCCCACCACCGAACCGCCTGCGAAAAATCCCGTCCAGATACCGATCGCGGTAGCCCGGGTGCGCGCGTCGGGGAACAAGCTGGAGATCAGCGCAAGACTGGACGGCAGCAGGGTCGCGCCCCCGATGCCCATCAGCGCCCGCGCGGCGATCAGCAGGCCCGCACTCGGTGCGAACGCCGCGAGCACCGAGGCGATCCCGAAGATCGCGGCACCTGCCAGCAGGATGGTGCGTCGCCCGATCCGGTCGCCGAGATTGCCCATCGTGATCAACAGGCCCGCGAGCAGGAACCCGTAGATATCGAGAATCCACAGCTGCTGTCCTGCCGAGGGATCCAGATCGACAGTCAACCTCGGCAAGGCGAGGAAAAGCACCGACACATCCATCGACACCAGCAACACCGGTAGCAGCAAAACCGCGAGCCCCAGCCAAGCACGACGCGAAGCCACCGGTTCTGGTCCAGCGGACATGGTCGGCACCGCCCGTGCGTCAGCCATCCCGAATATCCTCTCACCTAGCGCGTACGCCGTACGCACGCATTCGGGTACAGTGTACGCATCCAGGTTCAGTACGGAAAGCGAGCCCGAGGGTGACCGAGAACAAGCTGCACCGCACTGCCATCGTCGATGCCGCGATCGAACTCGCCGATACCGAGGGCTTGGACGCGCTGTCCATGCGGCGCATCGCCGATCGGCTCGGCGTAGGAGCTATGTCGCTGTACCGCCATATCGCGAACAAGGACGAACTACTGACGGCGATGACCGATGAGGTGGCGCGGCGCACCCCGTACCCTTCACCGGAAGGACAACAGTGGACCTGGCGCGACCGGGTCCGCATCGCCGCCGAGATCGACTGGGCACTCTATCGGCAACATCCATGGGTGCTCCTCACCTTCGCCACCCCGCGCTACAGCCTCGGGCCGCCGAGCCTGGCCTGTTTGACCTGGTTGGTAGACGGATTCCTGGAACTGGAGGTATCCACCCGCGAGGCGACGAACATGGCCCTCACGGTGTGGAACTACATCTCCGGCGCCACCTTGCCGAAGATCAGTACCGCGCTGATGACCCGCAAGGACGCCCACCCCGACGGCAACCAGCTACGGTCACCGGCCACGGCCGCGGCGGATGGATCGGTCCCACTCGCACTGGCCGAGCTCATGAACAATACGGAAGGCACCCTGCCCTATGAGGAACTGCTCTACAGCGGGCTCGACGCATTGTGTGACGGGTTCGAAGTACGGGCTGCGCGCCATGCCCGAATGACCTCGACCTGACTCGGGCGGTGGCGCTGATTGCCAGCCCTAACGGCTCACTCGATATCGGCGCCGTTCACCACGGCGTAGGCGAAACCATCCCAGCCCTTGCTGCCCACGGTCTGGACAACGGTCGCGTCCAGGCCCTGCTCCTCGGTGAGCATCTCGATCAGTTCCCTGGCCGCCTGTGCGCTCGGGTCCTCGGACTGCGCATCGGCCACCGCGCCGCCGCGGACCACGTTGTCGACGATGATCACCGAACCCGGTCGGCTCAGGCGCATCGCCCACCGCACATAGTTCGCATTGTTCTCTTTGTCCGCATCGATGAACACCAGGTCGAACGGCGCGAGGCCGTCCTCGGCGAGTACGGGCAGACTCTCCGACGCGGCACCGACGCGGATCTCCACACGATCGCCCACACCGGCCCGATCCAGGTTCTCCCGCGCGATCCGCGCATGCCGTGCGTCGAACTCCAAGGTGACCACCCGGCCCTGCGTACCGACCGCGCGGGCGAGCCAGATGGTGCTGTACCCGCCGAGTGTGCCGATCTCCAGTACCCGGCGCGCCTGCGCCGTCCTGGCCAGCAGGTACAGGAACTTCCCCTGCGGGGGTGATACGTCGATCGCGGGCAGGTCCGCCGCTTTGTTCGCCGCCAACGCGGCATCGGAAGCCGGATCCACCACCAGCGCGTCGATGAGGTAGCGGTCCACATCAGCCCATTCCGGTGTCATCATCCTCGCCAGTCTGCCACTCGATATCTCCCGCGGACTCGGCATTTCGAGTAACCTGCCGCATAAGAGACGTGCATGTCCCGCTACCGAGCCACCGACGCACAGGAACACGGCATGACGAATCTTCCGCACCTGCTGGCCGTCATCGGCATATTCCTCACGCTGAGTACCGTTCCGACCGGTGCGGCGCACGCGGGCAGCGGAGCCGAGTACGTCGCGCTCGGCGACTCCGGCGCGGCGACCACCGGCGTACGGAATTTCGACTTCTCCGCCCCGCCCCGGTGCCTGCGCTCGACCGCGAACACACCGAAGCTGATCGCCAGGGATCTGGGCCTGCGACTGGACGACCGCACCTGCAACTCGGCGCGTATCGCAGATCTCACCGCACCTCAGGAGCCTGGTATCGCACCACAATTCGACGCCATCGGCCCGGACACCAGACTGGTGACAGTACATATCGGGGCCAACGACGCTCTTATGGCGGAGCACATCATCGCCTGTCACCTGGCCGGAATCCGCGGCGGTGCCTGCGCGGGACCGGACTGGGATGCCGATATCGACGCCATCGCGGAACCGTATTCCGCGGCATTACAACAGCTCTCGTCCCTGGCTCCGCGAGCGAAGATCTTCGTCGACGGCTGGCCGCGCTATGTCCGCGACGGCGGGTGTCCCGAATTGGTCGGTCTGCGCCCGGCCGATGCCGCCCATGTGCAGGCGGCGTTCGATCGCCTCGATACGGTGGTGGCCCGCTCCGCCGCGGCGCACGGCGCCACCTATATCGATACCCGTGCCGCCTCGGAGGGCCACGATATGTGCGCACCCGCGGGCATCCGCTGGTTCGACCCCGTGATCGCCACCGAAACCCTGGTTCCCTACCACCCCACCCCGCAAGGTATGCGCGGTGTCGCCGACGTCCTGATTCCGGCGATCCGCGCTTCCGGACTACCCGGCTGAGCGAATTCCACCACCCGGCCGTTACCGACACCGCCCCGGACTCCAGCGAAATCCGGGGCGGTCGGACACGGTCCTACTTGGAGAAGTTCTCCGGGGGCTGGTTCGGCGGGAACGCCTCCTGTGGCGGGAGCACCTGCCGGTGCGGGGAGGGTTCGTGTCCCTTCCGCTGCGACGAGGTCGGTGTCATCCCCTCGACCGGGGTGCGGGCCGTGGCCTCGGCGGCGCGTACGGCACGCTCGATGGCCGGATCGGGCGCGGTATCGAACCAGTCCGCGACATCGGAGTCGTCCTCCGGCTTGGTTTCCGTGCCTTCGGAGGCAGGCGGTTCGTACCGGAACACGCCGTCCTCACCCTGCTCGCCGAAGCTCTTGGCGAACCCTTCGAGCGCCTTGCCGAAATCGCTCGGCACCAGCCACACCTTGTTGGCATCACCACGAGCGACCATCGGCAACGTCTGCATGTACTGATAGGCAAGCAGTTCCGGTGTCGGCTTGCCGGATTTGATAGCGGCGAAGACCTTTTCGATTGCTTTGGCCTCACCCTGCGCCTGCAGGTAGGCGGCGGCGCGCTCACCCTGCGCGCGCAGGATACGGCTCTGCCGTTCACCTTCGGCGGACAGGATCGCCGACTGCTTGGCGCCCTCCGCGGAGAGGATCTGCGACTGTTTGGCGCCCTCCGCCGTCTTGATCTGCGATTCACGCTGCCCCTCCGCGGTGAGGATCATGGCGCGCTTCTCGCGATCGGCCTTCATCTGCTTCTCCATCGACTCCTGGATCGACGGCGGCGGATCGATACTCTTCAACTCCACCCTGGCGACCCGAAGGCCCCAGCGTCCGGTCGCCTCGTCCAGCACACCACGCAACTGGCCGTTGATCGCGTCACGTGAGGTGAGCGTCTCCTCCAGCGTCATCCCGCCGACCACGTTGCGCAACGTGGTCACAGTCAACTGTTCGACCGCGGCGATGTAGTTGCTGATCTCGTACACCGCCGCTTGCGGGCTGGTCACCTGGAAATAGACCACGGTGTCGATATGCAGGGTCAGATTGTCCTCGGTGATCACCGGCTGCGGTGGGAACGACACCACCCGCTCGCGCAGATCCACTTTGGCGCGGATCCGGTCGGCGAACGGGACCAGAAATGTGAGCTGGCCCGATACTGTGCGCGAATACCTGCCCAGCCGCTCGATCACCGCGGCCTCGGCCTGCGGCACCAGCGCGATCGACTTGAATACCACCACAACGACCAGCAGGACGAGTACGGCGGCAACGATCAATACAGCCATCAAGGCCCCTTCCAGACGACGGCGGTCGCGCCGTCGATCTCCATGACATACACGGTCGTACCCGGTTCGTAGACTTCGTTCGTATCCATCGGCCGCGCGGTCCAGACCTCCCCGCCCAGCTTCACCCGGCCGGAATACTCCGCGACCTGTTCGAGTACCAACGCCGTCTTACCAGGAAGCGCGTCCACATTGGTCAGCGTCGGCGGCGCGGCTCCGAAGCGCCTTCGGATGATCGGGCGCACGCCGAGGAACAACACCGCCGAGATCCCCGCGAACACGACGGCGTCCACCACCGGCGAGGTATCCGCCGCGGCACTGATGCCTGCCGTGCCCAGCGCCGCGACACCAAGCATAAGCAGCGTGAAGTCCCCGATGAGCAGCTCCGCTGCCGCGAGCAGAATACCCGCGACCAGCCACAGTATTGCGACCACACCACCACTCTAGTGCGCCGGACCCGATCCGGGGTATCACCCGCCCGACTACTCGGCACGAAATCAGCACGGACGCGCGACGAACCCCGTTGCGGTGAAATACTCAGCGGCAGTGCTAGCTTCAGATGGTGAGCGGGCGTGACAGGTACGGCGATATCTTCTCCGGACATCCTAGAGCGAAACGGTCGGTCCCCACAGTTGACGCGGAACGCGATCTGGTTGTCGAAGACGCCGCGACAGGATTCTGCGGCGCCGTGGTCGGTTTCGACCGCAGCTACGACGGCGAGTTCGTGAAACTGGAGGATGCCCGTGGCACAGTACGCCTGTTCGCGCTGCGCGAGGCCGCGTTTCTGCTGGAAGGCGTTCCGGTGACGCTGGTCCGCCCAGCCGCGGCACCGCCGAAGCCACGCACTCGCTCGGCCTCCGGATCCACCCGGGTACAGGGGCTGCGCGCCCGGACGGCGCGCGACAGCAGAATCTGGGTGGAAGGCGTGCACGACGCCGCGCTCGTCGAACGGGTGTGGGGCCATGACCTCCGCGTCGAGGGCATCGTTGTCGAACAGCTGGAGGGCTTGGACAATCTGGCCACGAGACTGGCGGCATTCGAGCCGGGGCCGGGCAGACGAGTCGGAGTGCTCGTCGACCATTTGGTGACCGGATCCAAGGAGACGCGACTGAGCACCGGACTCGGGCCACATGTCCTGGTGACCGGACATCCCTATGTCGACGTCTGGCAAGCGGTACGACCCGCGGCCGTCGGGATCGCGCAATGGCCGCGAGTGCCACCCGGTGAGGACTGGAAGACCGGGGTCTGCCTGCGGCTGCACTGGGGTACTCCGCAGGACGGATGGCGCCGGGTATACGACGCGGTGACGTCTTTCCGGGATCTGGAGGCGCCACTCATCGGTGCGGTGGAACGCCTCATCGACTTCGTTACCGAACCGGACTGACCCTCCTCGAAGTGCGGGCCTGATCACCAGTCGATGTCCGCACCGACCCGGTAAGCAGGCATAAGCGACATGCGCGCTGCTCACGAATGCCATGTGCATGGCTGCCCACCGATAACGCCTACCCCTTATGCTCGGTAATTATGTGCTCTCCAAGTGCGACACTGACCGTGTGGGCGAGCTCCTGGCTGGCCGGCCGCAGTGCGCCCGACGACGTTCTGGCGGCCTTGCACGCATGGGCGCCGAGACACACCATCGCGGCGGGCGATCTGCGCACCGGCAGCCGCACCGACCTGCCCTGGTCCGCACTCGGCGACCTGCCGGGGAGCGGAGTCATGGCCCTGCTCACCGTGATCCGCAAGATCATGGCGCAGCCGGGAGCACAGCTGCGGCTGGTGCTCCCGGTTCCCGGCGATGTGCGTGGCGTCCCCCTCGGAACGGCGTTCGCCGCGGAGGTCATCGACGCGGAGGAAGGTGTCCTGATCGGCATCCCCGGCACCGACGGCACCGGACTCATCCCGCAGCGCATCGCCGAGGACACCCTGCAGTGGACCGTCTACAGCACCCCTATCCCTACCGAGCCCAGTGCCGATATGTCGCTGGGTGAAGCCGAATACGCTATGCGCGAAGCGGTCCGCGATGCCGCGGACGCGCTGCTGGAACTGCATACCACCTCGGTCGGCACGACCGATTCCGATCCGCGTGAGCTCATCGAGGCCGAACTCGCCGACTACACCAGGCACGACTACCCCGGCTCGATTCCGCTGCGCGCCCGACGCATTCTCGATACCGCCGACCATGTCGCGGCCATACTCACCGTCGCACAGCGGGAGCCTGCCTCCGCCCCGACCTCCGCCAGTGCGATCGGCGCGCAGGAATCGCTGCTGCGCCCGTTATGGGATGTGATCCGTGCTGCCAGGCTGGTCGCGGTGCACGCCTCGACACGTGGCGGCCGCTGACCCCGCTTCCCGGCTGCCACCAGCCCTGTTCGATCGATGGACGGAACATATCGTGACGTCGGTACCGCCGTGGCGAGCACCGACGCGATCGGCAGCTACGTCAATTCCCCGTACCCGGCCTACGCGCTATGGCGCAACAACCTGGGGCGCAGGGCGTGCCGTTGCGGGTGCAACCGTATCCGGGGACAGCGCCGAGCCGATCCGGCTCGATCGCACGCATATGTTCGGAGATCAGCTCGACGACCAGCTTCGCGAAACGCGGGTCGGTCCCTGGCGTGGCAGCGCGCGCGAACTCCATACCGAGCTCGTCGGCCTTTTGCGCGGCCTCGGTGTCGAGATCCCAGATGACCTCGAGATGGTCGGAGACGAAACCGACCGGGCAGACCACAACGGCATCGACCCCCTGCGCCGCGAGATCGTCGAGGTGGTCGACGATATCCGGTTCCAGCCATGGGACCTGCGGCGGGCCGGAACGCGACTGCCAGACCAGGTCGTAGTCGGTGAAACCGGTTGCCGCGGCGCATAACCGGGCCGCCTCGGCGACCTGACGGCTGTAGAGCTTGCCACCATCGGCGGGCGGGCCCGCGGCGGCGTCGGCCGATACCGGAACGGAATGTGCGGTGAAGACCAGCCTGGCGGCGGCCCGACGGCCTACCGAGAGCTGCTCGCGCGCCGCACCGATCGCCTCGGCGAACGCCTCGATCAGCAAGGGGTGGTCGAAGTACTGGCGCAGTTTCACCAGTTCCGGCGCGTTCGCACCGAAAGCCGCGCGCGCCCTTGTGATGTCCTCGTGGTACTGCAGACAGCCGGAGTAGCCACCCCATGCCGAGGTCGGGAACACCAGGGCGGAGCCGATACCGTCGGCGGCCATGCGCGCGACAGTGTCCTCGACGAGAGGATGCCAATTCCGGTTGCCGAAGTACACCGGCAGATCCAGCCCTGCCGCGGCCAATTCGCCCTCGACCGCGGCGATGATGTCCCGGTTGAGTGCGTTGATCGGCGAGACGCCACCGAAGTGCAGGTAGTGCTCGGCGACCGCTTCCAGGCGGTCGCGCGGCACTCCCCTGCCCCTGGTGACATTCTCCAGAAACGGCATCACATCCTCGGGGCCCTCCGGACCACCGAAGGACAACACCAGTAGCGCCTGAGGCGCGCGAATAACGTTGTCTGCCATTGTGTCCGACTCAGTTGGCCGACATGCCCTCGGGGAACCAGGTGTTATGGCTGGCTCCGCCGTCGACATAGATGATCGATCCCGTCGTGCCAGGCAGCCAATCCGACAGCAGCGCCACGATCGACTTCGCCACCACCGTGGGGTCGTTGACGTCCCAACCGATCGGCGACGCACCGGCCCAGTACTCGTTGAGCTGGTTCAGCTTGGCGGCGTCATCGGTCGCGGTGCCCGCGATGGCCTTGGCCGCCAAAGTCTTGATCGGCCCCGCCGCGATCAGATTGGAGCGGATCTTCTTGGCCGCGCCCACTTCTCGCGCCACGTACCGGTTCACCGATTCCAGCGCCGCCTTCGCCACGCCCATCCAGTTGTAGTACGGCATCGCGGTGCGTGGATCGAAGTCCATACCCACGATCGATCCGCCCGCGTTCATCACCGGAAGCACCGCACGCGACAGCGAGGCATAGCTCCACGCCGAGATCTCGAACGCCTTGGCGGCGTCCGAACCCGGCCCGTCGAGGAACGGCCGAGCCTCCGGCCCCATCAGGGTGCGTGGCGCGAAGGCGATCGAGTGCAAGACCCCGTCGATTCCCTCTGGCGCCAGCTCCCGCACCGCATCGGCCAACGCGGCGAGATTCTCCTCGTTGGTGACGTCAAGCCCGATGGCAGGAGGAACCTCCTCTGGCAGGCGCTTGGCGATCCGATCGATCAGCCGTAGCCGCTCCGGGATGCCGGTGATGATCACCTTCGCGCCCTGCTCCTGCGCGACCGCCGCCGCGTGGAACGCGATCGACGAATCGGTGATGATGCCGGTGACCAGAATGGTCTTGCCTTCGAGCAGTCCGCCCATGAGTTCTCGGTTCTCCTGAAATTCGATTGTGAGTGCCCGCGACGGCCGCGGCCTGCCGCGCTACGCGGTGGTCGATGCTATGCGGTGGTCGATGTGGTCAGTGGCCCATACCCATGCCGCCGTCGACCGGGATCACGGCACCGGAGACATAACCGGAGTCCTCGGAGGCCAGGAAGCTGATCACAGCCGCGACATCTTCCGGCTGACCGAGCCGCTGCAGCGGGATGAACTCCTTCGCCATATCGTGGTACTTCTCATCCAGCTCCGCGGTCATATCCGTCTCGATGAACCCAGGTGCGACGACATTGGCTGTGATCGAACGTGAACCGAGTTCCCTGGTGATCGAACGCGCCATACCGATCAGACCCGCCTTGGACGCGGCGTAGTTGATCTGGCCGGGTCCGCCACCCATGCCGACCACCGAACCGAGGAAGACGATCCGCCCCCAGCGGGCCCGCAGCATGGCACGGTTGGCGCGCTTGGCGACGCGGAACGCACCGGTCAGGTTCGCGTCGATGACCTTGGTGAACTGCTCCTCGCTCATCCTCATCAGCAGCGTGTCGTCGGTGATGCCCGCGTTGGCCACGAGTACCTCGACCGGCCCCTGGTGCGCCTCCACCTCGGCGAACGCACTATCCACCGACGCGCTGTCGGTCACATCGCATTTCACCCCGAACAGGCCGTCCGGCACCCCCGACCCACGATGCGTGACAGCCACCTTGTGACCGTCGGCAAGCAGACGCTGCGCGACCGCGAGACCGATGCCGCGGTTACCGCCGGTCACCAGGACCGACCGGGATGTGATGTTCGACATGGGGTTCAACCTACCTGGTCCGGTTCGGCTGGTACGACCGGCCCGCCGGGCCGGATTCCGGTCGACAGCGACCGGATGCCGCGAGCCGTGCCTGTGTCATAGCCCGCTACGGCAACCGCTGACGGTAGAGCAACCCGGTCACCACACCGCCCGCGGTGATGAGCAAGCCGAGCAGCAACCAAGGACGGCTGACGTCTCCCCTGGTCAACTCGTATCCGATCTGCTGTTCGAGCGTGTCGTATACCGAAGTGAGCTCACCCATACTCGATGCCTTGAAGAAGTCGCCGCCGGACAGTTTCGCGATCTCCCGTAACGACTCGTCGTCCACCGGCACCCGCTGCCTGGACCGTCCTCCCTCGGTGTCCGGTATCTCGACCGTGCCCCATGCGGTGCCGAACGAAATCGTCGAGATCGGGACGTCCTTGCTCTTGGCGAGCCGGGCCGCGACGTACTCGTGCCGTGGGTCGTCGAAGTCCTCGAAGGCGGGGACCGTCTGCTTTCCATCCGACATCAGCACGATCCGCGCCGGTGGTGGTTCACTGGCTCCGCCGAGCACCGTGGCGAGGGTATCGATCGCCTGCAGCGCGGTGATGATGCCTTCGCCCGTCGCGGTGCGTTCGGCGAGTTTGGCACTGTCGATGGCCGCCTTGACCGCCTCGTGGTTCGTCGTCGGCATCACCAACACCGACGCGGTACCGGCGAAGGTGACGAAACCGATGTTCAAGCCCTTGGGCAGGCCGTCGACGAACTCCTTGCCCGCGTCCTTCGCGACCTGGAAGCGGCTCGGTGCCACATCGGTCGCCTCCATCGACAACGACACATCCATCACCAGCATGACGGTCGCGCGGTTGCGCGGCACCTTCTTCACCGCTGTCGGCCCTGCCGCGGCGATGGTGAGGAATACCAGACCGATCAGCATCAGCGCGATGGCTACGTGCCGGAACGGACCAGGCCGCGAGGGGGCGACCTTCTCCAGCAACTGCATATTGGTGAACGTCAACATGTGCTTGCGCCGGTTGCGCTGCACCACCACATAGCCGAGCGCGATCAACGCGATGACGATGAGGAATCCGAGCCAGATCTGTGCGGTGAAATTCGAAATACTCACTGACGTGGCACCCGCCCGGTCGGGGCGCCGAAGCTGTGGCGCCGGGTGGACACGAACCGGACCACATCGGCGATCCAGTCCCGATCAGTACGCAGGGTGAGCACCGGCGCGCCACAGCTACGCAGGGCTTGTTCGACTTGCCTCCGGTGCCGTTGCGCCGCCGCGGCGAAATCGGCGCGCAGGGTGGGGGTCACGCTGAACTCACGAGTGCGCCCGGTCTCCGGATCGTGTAGCACGACATCACCGATATCGGGCAGCGACAGATCACGCGGGTCGAGCACCTCGACCGCGAGCAGGTCGTGCCTGGCTGAGATGGCGCGCAGCGAACGCTGCCAATCGATCTCGCCCAAGAAGTCGCTGATGATCACCGCGAGCCCGCGTTTGCGCTGCGGGCGGCGCAACGATTCGATACCGCCGCGCAGGTCGCCGCGCACACCGTCGGGTACGTGCGGAGTGGTCGCGATACCGCGCAACAGCGACTGGGCGTGAACGCGCCCGCTGCGTGCCGGGATACGGACCAATCGCTCGCCTGTGGCGACCACCGCGCCGATCCGGTTACCGCCGCCACTGGTCAGGTGGGTGATGGCGGCCGCGGCGGCAATGGCGAGATCACGCTTCTGGCAGGCGGCGGTGCCGAAGTCGAGGCTGGCCGACAAGTCGACCACCATCCAGGTCTCCAGTTCCCGGTCGGCGATCATCTGTCGCACATGCGGATGGGTGGTCCTGGCAGTGACCGACCAGTCCATCTGACGCACATCATCGCCCGGCTGATACGCGCGTGCCTCACCCGGTTCGGAGCCGGGGCCTGGGATGAGCCCGAGATGATCACCGTGCAGTACCCCGTCGAGCCTGCGCCGCACGGTGAGTTCGAGGGTCTTCAGCGCGACCGACAGTTTCGGGTCGGTCAACCCTCCTGCGTGAAAGGACGGCGGTGCGTGCGACGGCATCGGCACTGACACAACCGGGTCCGATGCCGAGGTCACTTCGGCGGGAAGGTGCCCACGGGCTGCGAAGGCTGCCCGTTCGGCGGCTGGGACGCAGTCTGCTGCGGTGCGTGCGCTTGCGGACTCTGTTGATGCGGGGCGCTCTGCGGCCCTGCGGCCGGGTGCGCGGCATTCTCACCCGGCACAACCGCGTGCGGGGCGACCTGCGGCAGGCCGACGGTTTGCAGTACGCGCCTGATCACATCCTCCGGGCTGACCTCATCGGCGAGGGCGTCGTAGGACAGCACCAGCCGATGCCGCAATACGTCCGGGATCACCTCGACGACATCCTGCGGTACGACATAGTCGCGGCCACGGATCAGCGCGACGGCACGAGCCGCGGCGATGATGCCGAGGCTCGCGCGGGGTGAGGCACCGTAGGAAATCCAGCTCGCCACATCCGGCATGCCGAAGTCGGCGGGCTTGCGGGTCGCCGCGATCACGCGGACCACATAGTCGACGAGAGCGTGATGCACGAAGGTATCGGCCGCGACCTTCTGCAGCCGGATCAGGTCTTCCGGTCGCAGGATCCGGTTCGCTTCCGGCGCGGTCACCCCCATCCGGTAGATGATCTCGCGCTCCTCCTCCACCGAGGGATAGTCGACGACCACCTTGAACAGGAAGCGGTCCCGCTGCGCCTCGGGCAGCGGGTACACCCCTTCGCTCTCGATCGGGTTCTGCGTGGCCATGACCAGGAACGGATCCGGCATCGGGTAGGTCTTGCCGCCGATCGACACATGCCGCTCGGCCATCACCTCCAGCAGCGCCGACTGCACCTTGGCCGGCGCGCGGTTGATCTCGTCGGCGAGCACGAAGTTCGCTACGACCGGGCCGAGCTCGGTATCGAACTCCTCGCGGCCCTGCCGGTAGATGCGCGTACCGATGAGATCGGTCGGCACCAGATCGGGCGTGAACTGCACACGGGCGAACGAACCGCCGACCACCTTGGCGAAGGTCTCCACGGCCAGAGTCTTCGCGATACCGGGAACACCTTCCAGGAGCACGTGGCCGCGCGCGAGAACTCCGACGAGTAATCGTTCCACCAGGCGATCCTGACCGACGATCACCCGCTTGACCTCGTAGATCGCCTTTTCCAAGAGCTGGACGTCACGCCCGAGGTTGCCGGGTGCGGAAGCAGGCACATCCTTCGCCGAGCTCACTCCGCTCACACCGTCCGTCGAAGTCACCAACATCCCCGCTTTCGCCTTGGTCCTGTGCGTGCTGCCACAACTATTCCAGGTATCGATCACCTGCGCCGCAACCGGACCCGACATGACGGGAATTCGAGGTTCGCCACACCGCTCGATATCCAGGATGTCCGATATCTCAGGAGAATACCCGTACCGCGTACGGCATGATGCCGCCTTCCCGGACCGGGGAAACTTTGACCACGTCACCGGACTGTGGCGCCTCGACCATCTGCCCGCCACCGAGGTACAGCGCTACATGCCGACTGCCGTTGGCCCCCCAGAACAGCATGTCGCCGCGTTCGCGCTGCCCGACCGGCACCCGCGTCCCCGCGTTGTACTGGTATCCGCTGTAGTGCGGCAACGCGACCCCGATACCGGCGAACGCGTAGACCATGAGGCCCGAGCAGTCGAAACCGACCTTGTCGAAATCACCGTGCCGGTCGGCGACGCCGCCGTCGCGGATACCGAGGGTCGGCCCCTCCTCGTCGCCACCACCCCAGGCATAGGTGATACCGAGCTGGGACATGGCCCGGTCCACCACGATCTCGATCGCCGCCGAGCCACCGACCCTGGACGGGCTCAGCTGCGGGCCACTGCGCCGCGGCGGTGGCGCTTCCTCCAACTGAGTGTGCGGGCGCTTTCCCGCGGCCAGCTCGGCGGCACGGTCGCGTGCGGCCTGATCAGCGGACGAACGGGCCGCGGCAGCCGCGCCTACCGCCGCTTCCTCGGCTCTGCGCTGCGCGTCCCACGAGTGGAACGCGCTGCGCTGTTCGTGTAAACCGGCCACATTCCGCCGCGCCTGATCCAGCCTGCTCTGCGCATCCTGGCGCCTACGCAACAGGTCGTCACGCTGCGCGGCCTGCTGATCGAGCTGAGCTCGCGCCGCGGCGACCGCGTTCTCCGCCTCGACCTTGCGCGCTGCCGCGGTGGCAGCGGCCGCGTCCGCGACCGCCTTCGCATGGCGAGCGCTCGAGTTCTTGTTGCCCTGATCGATCTGGGCCCGGCGCAGGCGGTCCAGCACCTGTTGCCGATGTGCCGAAACCAGCGTGAGTAACTGAGCGCGATCGAGCATCTCCGCCGGGGTGACTGCCGTCAGGTAGGCAACCATCGAATCGGAACCAGGTCGGGTATAGGCCTGGGTAGCGAACTGATCGAAGTCATATCGTGCCTGACCGACCCGCACCGCGGCATCGGCCAGTGCGTGCTGGGTGTCGACGACCGCGACAGCGGCCGCGTCAGCGGCTTCGCGCGCGACCCGCAGATCCACCAGCGCCTTGTTGACCTCTTCCCTACGTTGTGCGACCACATCGTCGAGCAGGCGCAGCTGCTGATCGACCTCGGCAATCCGGTTGATCAGCGCACCCACCTCGACCACTCCGGCCTCGACCTGCGCCCCTGCCTCGACGATCTGGCCGTCGCTGGGATTTAGCGGAGGGGGCGGGACAGCGGTAGCCGCCCCAGGGGTGAGCAGTGCGACAACTATAGATAGCAACCATATAGCGATCAATAACGATGGTCGGCGGACCGGTTCGCCGCTACTGCGCATCACACCTCCCGAGACCGGATTCCGGCGATACCCAAAGGGCATAAGGTGGACCATTAAGCGCTGGTCAAAAGATGGCCTGGGACATATGGTCCCTCATCGGAGGCCATTCGGACGGTACGACACATCCGACAGGGATGGAATCACGGCAACCAAATCGCACCCACAGTCTTTGATTTGCCAGAAATTTGCCTCACGCGGCAGAGTGTTCCAGTGGTTAGAAAAAACCGATCAGATAAAAGATTAGCTAGAAGGATACTGATGGCTCTGATCAGCACCTGATCCGATGCCGGAACACTCCAGGTGAAGGTTTCCGCACGACGTCACATCGGATCGACCGCGAGGCCGTCGAGATGCCTGCCCGAACGCCACGCAGACACCCGATCCCCCGCACAGCGAACCGATCGAACAGCGCAGGACTACACCAGGACCGCGCGCGGTCGAGCTCGGAGACTCACACCGAACCGGAGTCGGTTTCGCGCGCGCGCCTGGCTTTGACCCAGGCCAGCCCGGCGATAACTGCCAGCGTCCCGGCCAGCAGAATGCTGGTGACTGCCGTCCACGACACCGATTCCGGTGTCTCCAGGCGATCGACGAAGCCGCTCGCGGCCTGTGCGTTCGCACCGTGGCTGTACTTCGCGGCGTCTTCGGCCCATTCCAGTCGCACCCGGCTGAGGGTATCGCTGTAGGTACCGACCCAATCGTCGCTGAAAACGACGACGGTGCCGCCCTGAGTCTTCCCCACTTCGGTAGCCAGGTCGCGTAAGCTCGATTCCCGTCCCGGGTTACCGGGAACGACCACGATGCTCAGTGGAATGCCCTGCGATCGCGCGTCCGCCGCGATGGCCGCCAACTCCGCCTCGTCCTTACCGGTCAACGTCGCGACATGATCATCAGCCAAATCCGCGTTGAGCAAACGCACAGTGTCCGAGGTGACATTCGGCGGCAATTCGGTGGCCAGAGGGGTGAAAACGGAGGTGTGCGGGGCGGTCATCTTCCATCCGGTCTGTCGAGCCGCATCGGCATCCGCATCCGAAGCGACGGGCGTCCAGCACTGCAGAGTCGGGGGAGGTCCTCTTTGCTGGCTCGAAAGCACAGTACGCGACGGAGTGTCGCATCATCTATACCCGGCACGCGAACCACCCCCCACCGTTTCACAGGACAAGCGTACTGTTAAGGTCATAATGCGAGGAAACCGGCGCTCAGCGGCGCCGGAGCACCTCCGAAGACTCGGTCGCAGGCACAGCCCCGTCTGCGACCACCCTCACAGACGAGTGGAGCTGACGTGACGAAAAGTATCGATACTTTCGGCGCCAAGGGCACCCTCGAGGTGGGAAGCAACTCCTACGAGATCTTCCGCCTCTCCGCCGTGCCCGGCACCGAGAAACTCCCTTACGCATTGAAGGTCCTCGCGGAGAACCTGCTCCGCACCGAGGACGGCGCCAACATCACCGCCGACCACATCCGCGCCATCGCGAACTGGGATCCTTCCGCGCAGCCGAACACCGAGATCCAGTTCACCCCGGCCCGCGTCATCATGCAGGACTTCACCGGCGTGCCGTGCATCGTCGACCTGGCCACCATGCGCGAGGCCGTGGCCACCCTCGGCGGCGATCCGGACAAGGTGAACCCGCTCGCCCCCGCCGAGATGGTCATCGACCACTCCGTGATCATCGACGTATTCGGCCGCGAAGACGCCTTCCAGCGCAATGTCGATATCGAATACCAGCGCAACGGTGAGCGCTACCAGTTCCTGCGCTGGGGCCAGACCGCGTTCGACGACTTCAAGGTCGTCCCGCCGAGCACCGGCATCGTGCACCAGGTCAACATCGAGCACCTGGCCAGGGTCGTCATGGTCCGGGAGAACACGCAGGGCGCGGTCCAGGCTTATCCGGACACCTGTGTCGGCACCGACTCGCACACCACGATGGTCAACGGTCTCGGCGTCCTCGGCTGGGGCGTCGGCGGTATCGAGGCCGAGGCGGCCATGCTCGGCCAGCCCGTCTCGATGCTGATCCCTCGGGTGGTCGGCTTCAAGCTGACCGGCGAGATCAAGCCGGGCGTCACCGCGACCGATGTGGTGCTCACCGTCACCGATATGCTGCGCAAGCACGGTGTGGTCGGCAAGTTCGTCGAGTTCTACGGCAAGGGCGTGGCCGAGGTGCCGCTGGCCAACCGCGCCACCCTCGGCAATATGAGCCCGGAATTCGGTTCCACCGCGGCGATCTTCCCGATCGACGATGTGACCGTCGATTACCTGCGCCTGACCGGCCGCACCGACGAGCAGGTCGCGCTGGTCGAGGCCTACGCCAAGGAGCAGGGCCTCTGGCACGACGCGGACAACGAGCCCGCCTACTCCGAATACCTCGAGCTGGACCTGAGCACCGTGGTGCCGTCCATCGCGGGCCCGAAACGCCCGCAGGACCGCATCCTGCTGTCGGAGTCCAAGGTCGCCTTCCGCAAGGACATCCACAACTACACCAGCGACGAAGTCACCGGCCCTGCCGCGAGCACGCCGCACTCGAACCTGGACGAGGCCATCGAGGAATCCTTCCCGGCCAGTGATCCGGCGGTACTGTCCTTCGCCGACGACGACGCGGTGCTGGTGTCGGCCGCCGACAACGCCGAGGGCCGTCCGTCCAAGCCGGTCAAGGTGAGCACCGAGGAGTACGGCGACTTCGTGCTCGACCACGGCGCGGTCGTGGTCGCCTCGATCACCTCGTGCACCAACACCTCCAACCCGTCGGTCATGCTCGGCGCCGCCCTGCTCGCCCGCAACGCGGTGGAGAAGGGCCTGACCCGCAAGCCGTGGGTGAAGACCTCCATGGCGCCGGGTTCGCAGGTCGTCAACGGCTACTACGAGAAGGCCGGCCTGTGGCCGTACCTGGACAAGCTGGGCTTCAACCTGGTCGCCTTCGGCTGCGCCACCTGCATCGGTAACACCGGTCCGCTGCCGGAGGAGATCTCCAAGGCGGTCAACGACAACGACCTCACCGTCACCGCGGTGCTGTCGGGCAACCGTAACTTCGAGGGCCGCATCTCCCCCGATGTGAAGATGAACTACCTGGCCTCCCCGCCGCTGGTCATCGCCTACGCGCTCGCGGGAACCATGGACTTCGACTTCGAGCACGACGCGCTGGGCAAGGACACCGACGGTAACGACGTGTTCCTGAAGGACATCTGGCCCTCACCGCAGGAGATCCAGGAGACCATCGACCGGGTCATCTCCCGCGATATGTTCCTCGAGGACTACAAAGACGTCTTCAAGGGCGACGAGCGCTGGCGCAGCCTGCCCACTCCGGAGGGCAAGACCTTCGAATGGGCCGAAGAGTCCACCTACGTGCGTAAGCCCCCGTACTTCGAGGGCATGCCGCAGACCCCGGAGCCGGTCACCGACATCACCGGAGCCAGGGTGCTCGCATTGCTCGGCGATTCGGTCACCACCGACCACATCTCCCCGGCCGGCAACATCAAGCCGGGCACCCCGGCCGCGCAGTACCTGGAAGCCAATGGTGTCGAGCGCAAGGACTACAACTCCTACGGCTCGCGGCGCGGTAACCACGAGGTGATGATCCGTGGCACCTTCGCCAATATCCGGCTGCGCAACCAGCTGCTCGACGATGTCTCCGGTGGCTACACCCGCGACTTCACCCAGGCCGGTGGCCCGCAGGCATTCATCTACGATGCCTCGCAGAACTACCAGGCCGCGGGCATCCCGCTGGTCGTGCTCGGCGGCAAGGAATACGGCTCGGGCTCCTCGCGTGACTGGGCGGCGAAGGGCACCCGGCTGCTCGGCGTGAAGGCCGTCATCACGGAGTCGTTCGAGCGTATCCACCGCTCCAACCTCATCGGTATGGGCGTCGTCCCGCTGCAGTTCCCCGCAGGTGAATCGGCCGCGTCACTGAAGTTGGACGGCACCGAGACCTTCGATATCGAGGGCGTCACCGCGTTGAACGAGGGTGTCACCCCGAAGACCATGAAGGTCACCGCCACCAAGGAGAACGGTGACAAGATCACCTTCGACGCCGTGGTCCGGATCGATACCCCCGGTGAGGCCGACTACTACCGCAACGGTGGCATCCTGCAGTACGTGCTGCGCAACATGATCAGGGCCTGATCGCGCCGCCTTCGGCGGCGCGTGTTCGCGCACCCGGGACTCGCGCCTGTAGTCCGATACGTCGTGAGCGGGGCCCTGCGTGGTTACGCAGGCTCCCGCCTCCGGGCCTGACCGCTCACGACAAGGCGCATACGCTTCGGGCACGCAAACACGAGACGGTCGCGAACGTCGCTCGTAAGACTCGCTCCGTACGGGTTGCGAAGTGCGAGCAACAAGTAGGGCTCTGGGGCACCAGTGCTCAAACGCCGTGATACGGCCACTCTGATCACTACTCGCCTCGTACTGTGAACCCCTGATCGGTGAAGGGCCGATCAGGGGTCAGCGCATCCCTGATAGAGGAGCCCGATGCCCAAGGTCAGTGACGATCATCTTGCCGCCCGGCGCAGCCAGATTCTGGACGGGGCACGCCGGTGCTTCGCCGAGTACGGTTACGACGGTGCCACCGTGCGCCGCCTCGAGGAGGAGATCGGGCTGTCCCGGGGCGCCATCTTCCACCATTTCCGCGATAAGGACGCGCTCTTCCTCGCCCTCGCCCAGGAGGACGCCGAACGCATGGCCGATGTCGCGGCGAACCAGGGCATCGTGCAGGTGATGCGCGATATGCTCGCCCATCCGGAGCAATTCACCTGGCTCGGAACGCGTTTGGAGATCGCGCGCAGGCTGCGCACCGATCCCGAGTTCCGCGCGGGCTGGACCCAGCGTTCGGCCGAGCTCACCGCTGCTACCCTGGCCCGCTTGGAACGCCGTAAGGCCGCGGGCGCGTTACGCGACGATGTCCCCACCGATGTCCTGCTCGGCTACCTCGATCTTGTCCTCGACGGCCTGATCGCCCGGATCGCCTCCGGGCACACCAATGAGAATCTCTCCGCGGTGCTGGATCTCGTCGAAGCTTCGGTCCGCCGCAAACACTGATCCGGCATCAGCACCTCGAAAGCGTGCCGCGGCCACCCGAGGCAGCATCCAAGATCAGCTCGGCGGCTACAGCGTAACCTTTGGGAATCCATAGTAAATTTTCCGGAATTCGACCTGATGTAATGTAATCAAGTTTGCAAACAGCCGGTAAAGCTCGCGATCTGCGATTATCGAGACCCTTCCCGCGTTATGATCGATCACACGCTCGGGGGGCGCGGCAAATGGCGAGCAGATCGGAGAAACGGCTATGACCGACGCAATCCACCTTCCCGGGTCGACGCCGAAAGGGGATCGCGTTCCTCCGCTCCGGGGGCTGCTGGTCGCGGAATCCGACCATGAGATCAGGGTGCGTGTCGCCGAGGGAACGTGGACGTTCCGCCGGGCCGATATCGTGCGGATCGTCGATTCCGCAGTGCCACATGCCGATCCGGACTGCCGTCCGGTCTCCGTCGATATTCGCGCAGGCGCCACCGCGGACTTCACCCAGCGACTGCGTATCGATCTGACCGAGCGCCCGATGACCATCTCGGAGTCACCGTCGCATGCTCGTGGTGACGACCAGCTGCACAAGCTCACCGAAGCATGGGCGGCCCAGCTGCGCTTGACCGGCCACCCGAACGCGAGCGGTACGACGTTCACCTACTGCCAAACCAAATCGTGCGACGGGAGCGACGACGGCATCAACTGCGACAGTCTCGATTGAACGGCAGGCGCATGGCGGCGCGCCGGCAGGGCTCGGTCCTGATCGTCTCCGAAACCGGAGATCTACACAGCACTGCGATGGCGGTCACGTTACGAAAACACCATCGGATCAGCCCGATTCAGCTCGACCTCCGCGATTTTCCCCGAGAATCAGGCAGCTTCCGGCTGGATCGGCTCGGCACCGCACGGTCGATGTCGCATCTGATCGGCCTCGATGATGTCCGATCGGTATGGTGGCGGCGCCCGCATCCCACACAGGTGCCCACCGGAGTCCCCGCCTCGGACAACACCTTCCGGCAAGCCGAATGTGATGGATTCATCCAGGGCCTGCTCTGGTCCATTCCGGCGTGCTGGGTCAACGATCCAGGGGCCGACCGCACCGCCGGACGCAAAATCGTGCAGCTGGAGACCGCGCTGCGGGCCGGGTTCGCCGTACCGGAAACCTTGATCACCAACGATCCGGACGAGGCGCGCAGTTTCATCGGATCCCGGCCCGGCCCTGTCGTTTACAAACGCATCGGTACCAGCCGAGCCGAGTTCACCGAGACCAGGATCGTCTCCGGAGCCGATCTCGGCAGGCTCACCTCGATTCGTTCGGCACCGACCATCTTCCAGGACTATATCGACGCCAGCTGCGATTTCCGGGTCACGTGGGTGGAGGGAACCGAGTGGGCCGTGCGCATCGACTCACAGGCCGGTATCGGCACGGTGGACTCCCGCCTGGACACCTCGGTGGATTTCCGGCCCGCTCAGCTGCCCGCTACGGTGAGCAAATCGCTGGCCATGCTGATGGGTGCGCTCGGATTGTCCTTCGGGGTATTGGATATCCGGCTCGGCCGTGACGGCGAATACTATTTCCTCGAAGTCAACCCACAGGGGCAGTTCGCCTATCTGGAGATCAAGACCGGACTGCCGATCTTCCGCAGTCTGGCCAATCTCCTGGTGAACGGTGACGGAATGGTCGCGGGCTACTGAGGACGTACCGACATCCCGCGCAACACACATCACCCCACGCACCGAGAGTTGTTCGGCTCCCTGCCTCGCCCGAGCCGCTGCGCACCAGCTCTGACCGCACGCGACCGGCTCGGGCGACAACCTGTCTCGATCGCCACCCGATATGCCGGATGCGGACGGCGAGAGCCGACGCACAACCGGACCGATGCGCATCCGACCCTATTGGCTCTTGCGGCGATTCGCTCCACCTCGGCTGCGGAGCTGCACATGCGACTCCACCAGCACATTGTGAATGAAACCGTAAGAACGGCCGGTGGACCGCGCCAGTGACCGGATGCTCGCACCCGCCTCGTATTGCTTCTTCAACTGAGTTTGCAGGCGGTCACGTGACTTACCGGTGACACGCGTGCCCTTACCCAGTGTGGTCTTACCTTGTGTGGGCCTGTCGCTCATGGCTTCCTCCGAGTCGCCGAGCAGCATCCCTCCAGGCTAAGCATTCCGCGAGCGGTGATCAACGGGTTACTGTGATGAAACTCACGCAAGCTGAATGAGTTCCAAATATTCGGCCGACCAATGATCTTCCGTCCCATCCGGAAGCAGGATGACTCGTTCCGGAGACAATGCCTCCGCTGCACCTGGATCGTGCGTCACCAGCACCACAGCACCCGCATAGGTGCGCAGCGCGTCCAGCACCTGTTCACGGGACACCGGGTCGAGGTTGTTCGTCGGCTCGTCCAGTAGCAGCACATTCGCCGCCGAAGAGACCAGACCGGCCAATGCCAGACGGGTCTTCTCTCCGCCGGAGAGAGTGCCCGCGGGCTGATCCAGCTGCGGACCGGAGAACATGAACGCCCCGAGCAGCCCGCGTAACTCCTGTTCGCCCGCGTCGGGTGCGGCGTGGCGGATGTTCTCCCATACGGTGGCGTTATCGTCGAGAGTGTCGTGCTCCTGCGCGAAATACCCGATCTTCAGGCCGTGACCGGGCACAAGTCCGCCCGCCGTTGGTTGCTCGACCCCGGCCAGCAAGCGCAACAGGGTGGTCTTACCCGCACCATTGAGACCGAGTACCACCACCCGGCTGCCTCGGTCGATGGCGAGGTCGACACCGGTGAAGATCTCCAGCGAGCCGTAGGCCTTGGTGAGATTCTCGGCCATCAGCGGCGTCTTCCCGCAGGGCGCGGGCTCGGGGAACTTGATCCTGGCGACCTTGTCCGCGACCCGTACATCGTCGAGCTCGGCGAGCAAGCGATCGGCGCGTTTGGCCATGTTCTGCGCCGCAGTCGCTTTCGTGGCCTTCGCGCCGAGTTTGGCCGCCTGTGCGCGCAGCGCACCCGCCTTCTTCTCCGCGTTCGCACGTTCCCGGCGTCTGCGCTGTTCATCGGTAGCGCGCGCATCCAGGTATTTCTTCCAGCCCATGTTGTAGACATCGGCTTCACCGCGCACCGCGTCCAGGAACCAGACCCTGTTCACCACATCGGCGAGCAGTTCCACGTCGTGGCTGATCACGATCAGGCCACCATCGTGGTTTTGCAGGAAACCACGCAACCAGGTAATCGAATCGGCGTCGAGATGGTTGGTCGGCTCGTCCAGCAACAGGACGGTGTCCGACCGCCCGCCGCTGCCGTCGGAGGCGGCGAACAGAATACGCGCCAGTTCGATTCTGCGGCGCTGACCACCGGAGAGAGTGCGCAACGACTGGCCGAGCACCCGATCGGGTAATCCGAGGCTATGGCAGATGCGCGCGGCCTCGCTCTCGGCGACATAGCCGCCGAGAGCGGAGAAGCGCTCTTCGAGCCTGCCGTATTTGCGGACCGCCTTCTCGCGCTCCTTGTCGTCGGCGACTTCGGCCATCAACGCCTGCTGCTTCTCCATCTCGTGCAGCAGCGTGTCCAGGCCGCGGGCGGACAGCACGCGGTCACGAGCCAGTACGTCCAGATTGCCCTCGCGCGGATCCTGCGGCAGATAGCCGACCTCACTGGAGCGTAGGATCTTGCCTGCGTACGGCTCGCCCTCGCCGGCCAGAATGCGCAATGTGGTGGTCTTACCAGCACCGTTACGCCCGACCAGTCCGATCCGGTCGCCGGCCTGCACCCGCAGCGCCGGTCCTTGGGCCGACAGCAAAGTGCGGACTCCGGCCCGGACTTCCAGGTCGGTCGCGGTGATCACAAAATTCTCCTCGCGGATCGTGGTTCTGTTCGATTGTGCGGTCGATGCGCACAAGAACCACCGATTTTACCCGGAGTGAACCGTCCACCCCCATTCCAGCCCTCCGGAAACGACGCGCACCTCGATGTTGCCGCGGGCCGGTGGCCACCGTGTCACGATGGCCGACCGTATTCGGGTCGCGCACGGTGCCGATCCATCCACCGGACCTACCGCAACGATCCGGGATCCACCGACCAGAAGTCTGGGAAGAAGCCGATCGAGGGGTGTAATAGGCGCACAGCCCCGGTACCGCGGCCGTCCCGAGAGTCACCGAACAGATCTCCGGTTTCGATCACACCACGACGAAGGGTCGGCACGATCGAGACCGAGATGACATCAGCGTGGTTTATGTGCGATAACAGTCGGGAAAATCCGGGTACGGTTGTCGATGAACTCGATATCGGAAAACCCGGCTTGTTCCAATTGATTTCGAGTTCGGGCGTATGTACGGAAGTTGTTCCACTTCACTTCGATGAGCCGCGTGAACAAGACATCCTGGAGGGCCAAGGAGTCCGTATCGATTTCGTCCATACGCCACGGCGAATCCGCCGAAACCGAGGGCGGTGGCGTGATGATACTGGTGATCAGTGTTCCACCTGGCTTCAACGAATCGAAGAACGAACGGTACAGCGCGGTGAGGCGGTCGTCATCGGGCTCATACATATTGAGACCGTTACTGACCAATGCGTCGACCTCGGCATTCAAGCCGGTCGCCCAGGCATCCGCACGACGCACCGACAGGCGATCGGCCAGTCCTCGTTCACCTGCCAAGGCCAGCGCCGCGTCCAGGGCCGCTCGGTCCAGGTCGATACCGATGAGCGTGACGTCATCGAGCCCGTCGTAGTCGAGCAGCAGCAGTTCCGCCATCAATCCGCACGGGATCGAAGCGATAATCGATCCCGGGCTGAGCAGCTTTTGCAACTGCTGCCGGAAGATATCGAAACGTTCCCGCGAGGCGTTGATCAACGGCATCGTCTCGAAGATTCGATACTCCAGGTCGTCCGGGTCTCGCGCAGTGCGAGTACCGGGTGGGGAGGTGATCAGCTGGTGTGTCCAATACGCGTTCAGGCCCCGGTTCTCCAACAGGAACCGGCCGAGGTCGAACGTAGCCAACTGCTCCAACAGGGCGATTTGCTGATCGACCGTGGCTCCGGGTAAATCTCCCGCCGCCCGCAAACGGGGCTTCATCGACTCTATTATTTCTTGGTATCCGACGCCTTCGTGCGCCCCATGCGAAATCAAGCGTCCGGCACCACCGATATCGTCTGCAGAATCGTTCGAATGTGCCACGTATTCCTCCAGAACTGATTCGAAGTGAACAATACCGTCCCCGCCGAGAGCGGCTTGCCACCATTGAACAGCGCATCGAAACAATGTCGTCGGCCTCGACGGCGGCGCCTACATCATCAGCGGAACGATCCGCGGTACCGATCGTACGGACCCTGCGAACACCACGACTCCGCCGTTCCGATTCGAGGTGCGTTGCGGATAGCCGAGGCGCTCAGCGCAGCGCGCTCTGCACCATGGGCAGAACCTGTTGAGCGAGCAGCTCGATTGTTCGGCACACGGTCGACTGCGGCATGCCCATCCACTGCACCCGGGCCACCAGCCGGGTAAACCCGGTGGACGTCGCCAACGCCACCAACTCCTCGGCGCACTGCTCGGGCGAGCCGATGATCACCCGGCCTGCCAGCAACTCGGGGACGTCGTCTGCCGCACCCGGATCCCCGATCACCTCGGTGAACAGCCCCCACTTATCGAACAACTTGTAGCTGGCCTGCAGGTAAGGCACCGCGTCGCGCAGGGCGGTGGCGCGATCTTCGGCGACCACGATATTGCGCAGCAGCGGAAAATCCGCCGGGCGTGGTTTTCCCAGCTCCGCCAGCCGATTCCAGAACACCTCGGTCTGTTGCCTGATCACCGAGTCGACCAGATGCGATGACGCCACCCAGCTGTCGCCGAGCACGGTGTCGGCCTGCTCGGCGGCCCGCTGGACGGATCGTTCGACGCTGCCACCCAGCCACACCGGAGGGCGCGGCGAGGCGAAGGGCCGCAGTGCCAGCGTGGCGTTGCGTACCTGGTAGTAGCGCCCGTCGAAGTCGACACCCTGCTGCGTCCACAGCCGCTTGACGAGATCGAGTGACTCGGCGAAGCGTCCGATACGCTCGCGGCGGTCGATGCCCATCAACTGGAACTCGTCGTTCGCCCAACCTGCCGACACTCCCAGTGTGAAACGGCCGCCGGTGAGTACGTCGAGGAAGGCGGCCTCGGTCGCAACGTGCAACGGGTGGTGATACGGCAGCACCAGCATGCACGTCGACAGCGACATTCCCTCTGCGGCGGGAACCAGGTGCGTCAGCGTCGAAAACGGTGGTAACCAGGCCGCCGACCCGTAGTTCAAATGGGTGCCGATCGCCACCCCGTCGTAGCCGGTTTCCCTGGCGATGGCGACCTGCTCGAAGTGCTCGGCCAGCCGGGTGGCCAGCGGGTCGCCAGGCGGATGTTCGGGATTGACAAAGAGGGTCAGGCGCATGGTGGACACTCCCAACAAGGTTCTGCCCGTGCGTTTGGCTGATCTGTAACGACAGGCTATCGATCTGCCCGTCTGATTACTGCACACCGAGCCCTACTCGCGGCAATCAGATGGCCGGAGACGAGTCTCGCGTCGTGCGGAACGCCGTACTCGCGTTCCGGTGGACAAGACACCTCCCCACTATCGGAGCACAGTGGAACTCCGCAGGCCGACATGGGGCCGCCCCATTGCCCGCATGTGACGGCGGTAACGGCAATCGCGTATCGCTACGCTACCGTGCGATGTCATGAGTACCGATCTATTGGGTAAGAGCGCTCTGATCACCGGGGCCAGCAGGGGTATCGGCAAGGCGGTCGCGGCGGAACTGCTGAGCCGCGGCGCGAACGTGCTGATCACCGCGCGGAAGAAGGATCCGCTGGAGCAGGCAGCCGCCGAGCTGCGCGAGCTGGGACACCAAGGGCAGGTCATCGCCCTTGCGGGGAACTCAGGGGTCGAGGAAGACCGGGCCGAGGCGGTCGAGCGCGTGGTCACGGAGTTCGGTTCGCTGGATATCCTGATCAACAACACCGGCATCAATCCGGTGTTCGGTGCGCTGATGGATGCCGACCTCGGCGCGGTACGCAAGATCTTCGATGTGAACGTGGTCGCCGCACTCGGCTACCTCCAGCAGGCATATCAGGCGTGGATGCGCGAACACGGCGGTGCCGTGGTCAACGTGGCCAGTGTGGCCGGTATCCGCTCGACCGGGGTGATCGCCGCGTACGGCGCCTCCAAGGCCGCGCTGATCCACCTCACCGGGGAACTCGCCTGGCAGCTCGGCCCGAATATCCGGGTGAACGCGGTCGCGCCGGGGGTGGTCAAGACGAAATTCGCCGACGCGCTGTACTCGGAGGATGAGGAAAGCGCCGCACGCGGCTACCCGATGAAGCGGTTGGGCACCCCGGAGGATGTGGCCCGGTTGATCGGGTTCCTGGTCTCGGATGAGGCCGCGTGGATCACCGGGGAAACGGTGCGGGTGGACGGCGGGCTCCTGTCCACCGGCGGTCTCTGACCCCGCTACGCGGCAACACCGCGGTACCGATGCGGTCGGCGGACCCTACCGGAACGCCAGTGCGCTGAGTATATCGGCGTGGCGATAGGGCAGATATTCTCGGCTGTCTGTTCGTCGACCGCTTCGGTAGCGGGGACGGTGGCACTTCCTCGCCGCCGTCGGGTATGCCCCCGCGACGAGGGCCCACCCAACTACGATGCGTGCGGTGGGCCACCCGGATTCCCGTAATCGTTTGCACCGCGACCGAATCCGTGGCCGGGAAGATACGTCATCACCTTCACCTTCCCGCGGCCCGAGCGGCCGTCCCATCCGGTGCGGGCTGCCCGCGGGGCCCCACCGGATCCGGTCCGGCTACCACATCACGGATCAGCGCAGGGCGGGCTGCCGTCCTTTGTCGTGATCGCCGACCGCGATATCGGCCGATCCCTCCTCGATACCGAAACGCCGGTGCAGAGCACGCAGCGGTCCCGGCGCGTACCAGTTCCGGTCACCGAGCAGTTCCATCGCCGCGGGCAACAGGAATCCGCGCACCAAGGTCGCGTCCACCAGTACAGCGAGCGGAAGACCGATACCGAACGCCTTCATAAAGGTGATGTCGGAGGCGAGGAAGCCGAGGAATACCAGAGAGATCAGCACTGCTGCCGCGGTGACGATCCGCCCGATCCGTTCCAGACCGGAGGTCACGGCCAGCGCGGTGGATCCGGTGCGTTGATACTCTTCGCGGATGCGGGCCAGCAGGAATACCTGGTAGTCCATGGCGAGGCCGAAGGCGACGCCGAACAGCATGACCGGAACCGTGGGCGGCAGATCGCCGGTGACAGTGAATCCGAGCAATCCGGACAGATGGCCGTCTTGGAAGATCCAGACCAACGCACCGAAGGTAGCGGTCAAGCTCAACACACTGAGCACTACCGCCAGCAGCGGCAGCACCACGCTTCCGGTGAGCAGGAACAATACGATCACCATGATCAGCACGACGAAGACGAGCGCGTACGGCAACGCCGAGACCACCGCGTCGATCGCATCCGCGTTCGCCGCGGCCACCCCACCGACCAGCATCGGCGATGCGGTGGGCACCCCACGCACCTCATCGGCGATCCGGTCGAGCACATCGGGATCGGTGGTATCGGGGATCATCGTGAGGTAGACGGCGTCCGGCGCGCGGAAGCGGTCATCGGCCGCGGTGGGCGGGGCGAGCAATCCGCCATGGCTGTAACTGCCGGTGGCGGTATCGACCCGGCGGATGTTCTCGATCTCCGACAGCTGCCTGGCGATGGCGTCCAATCCCGCCGCGCTGTACGCGCTGTCCGGCAGCACCGCGAACAGCCCGTTCTGCTCGGTAGCGGCGAAATCGCGCTGAATCGTCTCGCTGACCTGCCTGGTGTTCATCGACTCCGGCAACGAACGTTCATCGGGAAAGCCGAGTTTCACGCCGAGGAAAGGCGCCCCGAGGGTGAGCAACAGCGCGGTCACCGCGAGCCCGATGGGCACCGGCCGCATCATCACGAACCGGGCCAGACGATGCCATGCGCCCTCGCCGGGGGCAGGACGGGATGCGCGCAGGAACCACCACAACTGTCCGCTGTCGATCCTGGTGCCGAGCAGAAACAGCATCGCGGGCAGCACGGTCAGCGATACCGTCGCGGCGATCGCCGCGACGGCCAGACCCGCGTAACCCATCGAGCGGACGGCCAGCAGCGGGAAGAACAGCAGGCCCGACAGCGCGACAGCGACGGTGACGGCCGAGAACGCGACGGTACGCCCCGCCGAACGCATGGTCACGAGCACAGCGGCAGCGGGCTGCCGCCCGGCGACCAGCTCATCGCGATAGCGGCTGATGATCAGCAGGCTGTAGTCGATCGCGAGGCCGAGTCCGAGCAAGGTGGCGACATTGGTCGCGGTCGCCGCGAGATCGGTGACACTCGCGATCAACCACAGCGTCCCCATCGTGATCATCACTGTGATCATGGCGATGAGCAGCGGGAGGGCAGCCGCGACCAGACTGCCGAAGACCAGCAGCAGAGCGACCAACGTAATCGGGAATGCGATGGATTCGCCCAGTATGACGTCTTTCTCACTCTGCCGCACCGTTTCGTGCAGCAGCATCGCGTACCCACCGACCCGTACTTCGAGCGGTCCGTGGGTACCGCCGAACCGGTCGGCGATAGCACCGACCCGCTTATCGACCTCGGCCTCCGAACCGAGGATGCTGGCCACGACGAGCCCCTTGGTGCCATCGGTACTACGCAGCGCCTGCGACTTCGTGGTCCAGTACGAAGCGACCCCCGCGATACCCGAAACCGCCTCCAATTCGGCCACCAGATCGAGCGCGGCGGCGGATACGGCTTCATCGTCCACCGATCGGGAAGTCTGCACCAGCAGCACCAGATTCGGCGGGGCTTGGCCGAAGGTGTCCCGCAGCACCTCGGTCGCCTGACTCGACTCACTGCCAGGGTCGATGTAACCACCGCCCTGCACTTTGTCGAACAGCGTCGCACTCAACGTACCCATCGCCACAGCGAGCACCGCGAACACGGCCAGAATCCACCGGCTGCCTCGCTTGGTCAATCCGAACACTGCGTTTACCCCTCACTCGTTCCTGTCGCCGCATTCGCCGTCCGGCATTCGCGGTGCCACTATCCGGCCGCCTCTCGGCACACCCCGGCCCCCGGACACCTCCCACTGTCGTGGCACCGGACGTCGCCAGTCCGAAATCCTAGCAATATTCGGGAAAAATCCCTGAGCGAGAACATCTTCCGTACTCGAAGCCCCATCAGGGGCCGATTCGCGGGCACCCACCCGGCTGCCGCACCGGAACGCTCGGCCCGAATACACCGCCACGGCTACCGTGCTCCTGGCGGACGAGCACATGGAAGGCTCGAGCGCATGCACCGAGACACCCCAGCGCGGACCCGGACGGAGATGACATGACAACGGACCTCCTCATCTGTGGTCTCGGCCCGGCCGGTCGCGCCATCGCGCATCGTGGTCTGGCCCGCGGGCTCACGGTTACCGTGGTGGATCCAGCACCGCGGCGTACCTGGACAGCCACCTATGCGGCCTGGGCCGATGAACTGCCGCATTGGCTGGTATCGGATGTCGTCGCCACGACGATCTCCCGGCCGATGGTGTGGGGCACGCAGGCACACGTAGTGGACCGCCCCTACGCCGTATTGGATACCGGCAGGCTGCAATCGTCGCTTTCGGTGGACGGTGCCAGGGTGATCACCGATCACGCAGTCGAGATCGCGCACGAGCGAGTGATTCTGGCATCCGGTACGGAACTCACCGCAGGCCGGGTAATCGATGCGCGCGGCCTCGCGCGCTCCCCGCGACGAGCCGAGCAGACGGCATACGGCCTGATCGTGGATACCGGACGCGCCGCGGGTCTCGACCCGCTGTTCATGGACTGGCGGGCCGATAACGGCGCGCCTGCCGATGCGGCACGGTCGTTTCTCTACGCTGTACCACTCGGCGATGGACGCATGCTGCTGGAGGAGACCTGCCTGGCCGGCAAGCCCGCGCTCTCCGGTACGTGTCTGCGAGCGCGGCTGCGGCACCGGTTGCGTTCCAGGGGCATCCGGCTCACCGGCACCGAAACCGTTGAGCACGTCCGTTTTCCGGTGCAGGGCGGCAGACCGGGCCGAGACCGGTTCGGCGCGGCGGGCGGATTCCTGCATCCAGCGACCGGATACAGCGTGGGCGCCGCCCTGACCTCAGCCGATGCGATGGTGGCAGGCCTGCGGATATGGCCCGCCCAGGCGCGTGCCGTCCAGCGGCTACGCGAAGCAGGGCTGCGTGCGCTGCTCGCCCTACCACCTGAAGACATTCCGCTGTTCTTCGACACGTTCTTCACGCTGCCCGCGGCCGCCCAGCGCGCGTATCTGTCGGGGCGCACCGATCTCGGCGGTACGGTGACGGCGATGCGTTTGCTGTTCGAAGCTCTGCCGTGGCGGCTACGTCGGCGTATCGCAAGCGCGACACTGGGGATTACGGTTCGTTCCCACCGCTGATGAGGCATCCCGCATTTCGCCGCTCATCGCTCCTCCCGATAGGTCTGCTCCAGGGTTCGGCCGACGATCTCACGCATGATCTCGTTCGTCCCGCCGAAGATCGACTGGATCGGCGCGTCCAGATATGCGCGCGCGATCGGGTATTCGCGCATGAAGCCGTAACCACCGTGGAGTTGGAGGCACTGTGCGACCACGGCCTGCTGTAGTTCCGTGGTGATCAGCTTCGCCTTGGCCGCGTCAACGGCGGTGAGCTCGTTTCGACCGTGCAGGGTGATCAGATGGTCGACGAAAACCTGTGCGACGTCCACTCGCGCGGCCAGTTCGGCCAGCGTGAACCGGGTGTTCTGCATATCCAGCACCCGCTGTCCGAATGCCTCCCGCTCGGCGCAGTACGAGACGGTCCAGCGCAGCGCCGAGCCCGCGGCGGAGATCGCCGACACCGAAAGGCCAAGCCGCTCTTGTGCCAGATTGTCCATCAGGATCCCGAATCCTCGGCCTTCGCCGCCGATCAGGTTCGCGGCAGGCACCCTGGCATTATCGAAGAACAGCTCCGCGGTGTCCTGGCTGCGCAGGCCGATCTTGTCCAGATGCCGTCCTCTGCTGAAGCCTGGGGTCGAATCGTCGACCGCGATCAGGCTGATGCCGCGATGGCGTTCGGTGCGATCGGTGCGGACCGCCACCACGTACAAGTTCGCGTTGAGCCCGTTGGTCACAAAGGTTTTCGCGCCGTTGAGGATGTAGTGGTCGCCGTCGCGCTCGGCGCTGGTCTGCAACGCCGCGAGATCACTGCCCGCGCCCGGCTCGGTCATCGAGATCGCGCCCATGATCTCGCCGGTCACCATACCGGGTAGCCAACGTTTACGCTGTTGCTCATCGGTGGCGCCGAGCAGATACGGCAGCACCACGTCATTGTGCAGAGTCAGGCACATACCGGAGCCGATCACCCCGGCACGCTGTAGTTCCTCCCCGATGATCGCATTGAACCGGAAATCGTCCTGTCCGAGACCACCGTATTCCTCCGGTACTGCCATACCGAGAAATCCGTATTCGCCCGCCTTCCGGAACATTTCCCGATCGACACGCCCGGACTGTTCCCACTTCTCGTGATTCGGAGCGATCTCGATCTCCACGAAGCGTCGGAAGCTACGCCGGAAATCATCGTGCGTCGCGCCGTACAACTCTCTCTTCATGGATACCTCTCGTCAGCATGCGGTCCGGCCATCCTGGGTGTGGGCACTGTCGCTCCTTCGAACGCGAGCTATGTGGCGGCAGTGACCAGCAGTCCCGCACAACCCGCTGTGACGGCGAGGCTGCGCAGGCGTTCCGGAGTGCCGCCGATTGTCGCCGCGGTGCGGGCCCGGCGATAGAACAGGTGGGCGTCGTGCTCCCAGGTGAATCCGATCCCACCGGAGATCTGGATGAAGCTGTCGGCGGCGGCGTTGGCGCACTCCCCTGCTTCGGCCCCGGCCAGCAGGCTCAGCTGCCGCGCTGTCACCACGTCGCCGTCCCGCGCCGCCGCGGTGGCACCGGCCGCGACCAGCGCCCTGGCCGAGGCGATCGTGACAGCGGTCGCGGCGCAACGATGCTGGATCGCTTGATAGCTGCCGATCAGTGCGCCGAATTGCTGACGCACCTTCGCATAGGAGACCATCGCCGCTAGACAGCCCTCGGCGCCGCCGACCTGTTCGGCGGCGCACAGCAGCCGGTGCACCGTCGCGAAGCGTTCCGTTCCCATGACATCGGCGGGCTCGGTCACGAGCACTGCGGGTGCGGCGGCGAAGCTGATATCGGCGACCGGAGTACTCGGGTCGGCCGAGGGACGGACAATCCGCTCGGCCGCCGGGTCGACAACGGCAAGCGCGACCGCGAGGCCATCCGGAGTGCGCACCGGGCACACCACGAGATCGGCGACCGCGCCGTGCGTAACCGCCGTCGCGGTGCCGCGTAGCCTGCCCATCGAGCACTCCGGGAGTTCCACAGCATCGAGCAGCGGGGCACCGGGAACAGCCGCACCCATGAGGAAACGCCGCACGACCTCGGCGATATCCGGATCTACCGAGTCCGGGTCGAGACCGCCAAGTGCCCAGGCCATGAGCAGTGCCGCCCGGGCCGGGCCCGGGTAGAGACCGGCGCCACACTCCTCTATCGCCGCGACCAGGTAATCCACTCCGAGGCCGAGTCCGCCCCAGGACTCCGGCGCACCCAAGCTCGCCACACCGAGCTGTTCGGCGAGGATCGTCCAATTCGACCGGTCGAACCCGGCCTCTTCGCGGCGAGGATCGGCGTCCAAAAAGGCGCGTACCTCGGCGACTCCTGGCCGCTCGGTCGAGAACTCGCGGATCGCGCGACGGATCTCGTCTCGGCTCAGATCAGGTTCCATAGTTCGCTCACTCATAGCCCGGTATCGTCCCCAAGAGCAATGGCCAAGAACTCGGGCAACTGCGCACGCACGACCTTCCCGGTAGCTGTCTTCGGCAGGTCGGCGAGGAAGAACACCGCACGTGGCACCTTGTAGCCCGCCATCCGTTCGCGGCAATAACCGATGATCTCGTCCGCGGTGAGTTCCGAGTCGTAGGCCACGACGGCAGCGCACACCGTGTGACCCCACAGTTCGTCGGGCAATCCGAACACCGCCGCCTCGGCGACATTCGGCAGTTCGGCAAGCACTCCCTCGACCTCGTCGGGGTGCACGTTTTCACCGCCGGTGATGATCATGTCATCGGATCGACCCTCGATGTACAGGTATCCGTCCTCGTCCAGGTGCCCGATATCGCGGGAATTGAGCCATCCGTCGACGAAAACCGCTGCGCTCTGGGTGGGTAGGCCCAGATAACCATGGCTCATGGACGGTGTCCGCAACCAGAGTTCACCGGACTCGCCCGCCGGGACTTCCGCTCCGGTACGCGGGTCTCGGACTTGTACCCGTACACCGGTCGCGGGTTTACCCGCGGAAGCGAGCCTGCCGGTGTGCGCACCGGTGAGCTGATGGTCCGCTGGTTCGAGAAAGCTCACCACACCCCCGGCCTCGGTCGTACCGAAAATCTGGCAGAATTCGCAGTCGAAGACCTCGACAGCGGCACGCAACAGTGCGGCCGTAATCGATGCCGAACCATAGGCAAGGTGCCGGAAGTGCGGTAACGCACGGGGATTCGCTCGCAGTTCGTCGATGAGCGAGCGGATCAGCGTCGGCACGAATACCGCATGCGTGATCCGGTATTCGCGCAACGCGTCCACGATCGCGGTAGGCGCGGAATCGGCGAGGTATACCTGCGCAATCCCGTACAGCAGGCCGTACTCTGCCCAGTAAGCACCGGCGAGGTGGAAGACAGGGGGCACGATCAGCAGACGCGATCGGAGATCGAACCGGTGCGCCGTCGGCGTCGTGGCGCCGATCTCCACGCCGAGCCGTTGCAGCGGAACAGCTTTGGGTCTGCCGGTCGAACCGGAAGTGAAGAATATCAAGGCCAGATCGTCGGCGGCGGGTTCGAGCCGAGCCGCGATCTCGTCACCTGCCCACGGTTCGGGTGTGCTCTGATCCACCACCACTACCCGCATCCCGGGGCCTGCGATCGCCTCGGCCCGGTCGGCGAATTCCGCGCTGCTGAACACATGGGTACAACCCACCGCACGGCACACTACGGCCAGATCCTGGTCGGGTAACCGCCAATTCAGCCCTACCAGCGCGCCACGGCGGCGCCACGCACCGAGCAGGGTGATGGGATAGCCGACATCGTTGTGTCCCAGCCACGCGACTCGCGCGCCTGTTTCGTGGGTCGCGGCGATGATCGCCGCGGCCCGGCCTGCCGCCAGGTCGAGTTGGCGCCAGGTCAGAGTGGTCGAGGGCCCGATCAGCGCGATATCGTCCTGGCGTGCGGCCGCATGCGCACGAACCGCGCCGTCCACCGTAGGGTCCGGCCAGGCCGGACCACCGGTCATCCGGCTGTCCACGACCGCTCCCCCATCCACGCGGTGATGGTCTCGACCGCCTGCCGCAGATACGGACGTTGCTGCGGACCCGCGTAATAGTGAGTGGCCCCCTTGATCTGACGCAACGTCTTATCGGGATGGCCCACCGCATCGAAAAGACGCCGAGTGTGGCTCGGGGTACAGGCGTCGTCCGACAGGTTGCCGATGACCAGCGTCGGCACCTGTAGATCTGCCGCGCAGCGGATGCCGTCGCCATTGGCGTCGTCGAAGCTCCACTGCGAGAGCCAGCTGCGCAGCGTGGTGAACCTGGCGAGCCCGACCGGGCCCATGTTCACGATCCGCGGGTCGCCGAGGTAGCAGCGGCCGGGTACCCGGTCGTTCGGATCGAGAGTCGGATCCAGCCAGCGTGGGTCGGCCATCGTGCCGTGCACCGTGAACGCCCGTTCCATCAGCGGTTCCCCACTCGCGCGCAGCTCCGCCAGAGTTTCCTTGACCCATGCGGTGATCCGGCGATTGCGCGCGATCTGCGCGGACCGGTAGCGCTCGACGAATTCTCCGGTGTACGGCGGCTGGTTGGGGTTCGCCGGGTTGTAGAGATCCAGCTCTGGATCCCGCTTGGTCGGATCCTGTTCATCGAGGATCGACGGATCCATCCATTCGGTGAGCGTGGCGTGCCGGGAGATGTGCGCGGCAAGCAGCATCATCCCGTCCGCGGCGGGCAGATCGAGCGCGGTGAGATCGGGGAGTTCTCCCGCCGGTGTGCGCGTCACGGTCGCGTGCTGGGCTTGCTGCTGGTAGTACAGCGACAGTGCGCCGCCACCGCTCCATCCGCCAAGGATCACCGTGGTGTAGCCCAGCCGCTCCCGCGCGTCCTTGACGCATGCGCCGAGATCCTGGACAACCTTCTCCATGATCAACGCGCTGTCGACACCGCGATAACGGCTGTTGCAGTAGATGACATGATGTCCGGCGCGTGGCAAGGCATTGCTCATCGGCAGATAAGCGCCTCCCCCGATCGGGTGCATGAACACGATCACCGTGTCCGATGGCACCCCCTTCGGCCGCAGCAGATAACTCTCGAGCACCACGTTCTCTGTGACGCCACCATAAGTGTCGCGGTAGGCGGAATCGTCCTCGAAGACCACCAGGTACGGGATCCGCTCGTAGTCGTACACCCGTGTGCTCACGCCTGAACCTCTTTCGTATCCTCTGCTGTTGCCGCTGCGACAATCCCAGGGGCTGGGATCAGCCGATGCCGGGTATCAATGGAAATGACCGTCCACTCGACCCTGGTGTCCTCACCGAACCTCCGCCGCGACCGCTCCCTGGCGCGTTCGGGAATTCCGTGGTGGATGCCCTGTGGCGCATGTGAGATGAGGCCGACCGGCATATCGACGCCGAATACGTTGCCCGCGTGATAGAAGGCGATCTCATCGAAGTCGGCATTGCGGTGGTACCACGGAAGCCGCTCGACCCCAGGCACTCCTTCGGCGGGACGGGGCAGAAAATTCATCACGTATACGCCTGTCGCCTGCATGAACAAGTGCACGGTCGGAGGCAGGTGGACGCTGTCGGAGGTGAGCACGTCGTAGTCGGCGAGATTGAAGGCGAACGGGAAGTTGTCACCTTTCCATCCCTCGACGTCCAGTGGGTTGAACCGGTAGAACAGCGAAGTCCGCCCGTTGCGCTGCCGCAACCGCACCTCGTACTCGTCGCGGCCGTCCTCTTCGAAAGCCTCGGCCTCCGGGACCACGACCAATGCCGAATCGAACGGGAAGAACCGGCCCAGCGGGCCGGGCTCCGGCACCCGGAATTCCTCGGTGGCCTCGATGATCAGCAGATGTGACCGTTCCTGCGGCACCTGGCGGTAGGTCGTCCCCTTCGGCAGGTAGACATAATCACCCGGCTGGTAAGGCAGCGGGCCGAATTCGGTCTCGAAGCGACCGGTGCCCTCGTGCACGAAAACGAGTTCGTCGCCGTCCACATTGCGCGTGTAATAGGGGGCGGTTTCACCGCGCCTGCTCAGCAGGATCCGACAGTCGTCGTTGTGGAACAGCAGCAACGGCTCTCCGGCACGGTCGCCGAAGTCGGTCGGTATCAGTTCGTTGGTCTGGGCATCGAGGGGCCTGAGGTCGCCCTCGACCCGGAACTGCGTTGGGTCGTTGCGCCGGTAGAGGTGCGCGGTTCGGCCGGTGAAACCGTATCGACCGAGTTCGTCATCTTTGAGGTGTTCGACATCGCGGTGAATCCGGCGTGGGGTCCGTCCGCGGCGGTGCTGGACGAATGATTCCATGAGACTTGTCCCTTGTTGACATGCTGACTCGATGTGGCGATCGAGTCGGGTTTCGGTGGCCTCGGCAATCCGAGGCCCCGCTGGGCGATGACATTGAGCTGGATTTCGTCGGTGCCGCCCGCGATATGCAATGCGGGGACGCCGAGCACGAATTCGGACCAGGCGAAGGTGTCCGGCTCGCCGAAGTCGATGAACGCCCGCTCACCCAAGACCGCCGCGGCCAATCGGGCGATCTCGTCGGCTGCTCGCACCATGAGCAGTTTCAGCACAGATCCGGACACCGGCGCGAGCTGATGCGTCCACGACCCTGGACTCAATGTGGCCGCCGCGCGCATCGCTACGACGGCGGCGACAGTACGTGCCAGCTGACTGTGATGTTCCGGCTGCGCCTCCACCCCGAGCCTGCGCACCAACGCGGTCAACCGCTCCAGCACATACGGGGTCACCGGCCCACCCGCACCGCTCATCATGCTCCGCTCCGAGCCGAGACTGGTGTTGGCCACCCGCCAGCCCGCACCGATATCGCCGATCCGATGGCTATCGGGCACCCGCACCCCGTCGAGGAATACCTCGTTGAAGGCGGCGCCGCCGGTCATCTGCCGGATCGGGCGCACTGTCACTCCTGGCGCGTGCATATCGACCAGGAACATGCTCAGGCCTGCGTGTTTGGGCGCGGCCGTGTCGGTCCGTACCAATGCCTCGCCCACATCGGCGAGATGCGCCATCGAGGTCCATACCTTTTGACCGGTGAGAATCCAGTGATCACCGTCGCGGACCGCCCGTGAGCTCACCCCGGCGAGATCGGAGCCCGCGCCGGGTTCGGAGAACAACTGGCAGCCAACGGTCTCGCCGCGATAGAGCGCGGGCAGGACACTCTCGCGAAGCGCGGGGGCGGCGTGCCACCGTAACGCAGGCCCGACGATGTTGATTCCGACGAACAACGCTTCCCTGGAGGGGAATCCCATATCGCCGAGCACGGTGTCGAGAACGATGTCGTGTGCGGGCGTCAGCCCCATACCGCCGTGTTCCACGGCGCCGCTGGGGATCGCGATGCCCGCGTCGAACAGCGCGGCTTGGAACCGTCTGACCAGCCGCACCTGCTCCTCATGGCCTTCCCGCAGTTCTTCGACGGCGGCGATGCGATCCCCACCCGTATGATCCACGTCCTCGGCGCGAGCGAACTCCTCGACCAGCCCGGCGAGCCGGTCGCGCAGGAAGAGACCGAAACCGGTGAGATCGGTCGGGATATCGGCCGCGGTCATACCAGCCCCGCGACCTTGCGACCGAGTTGCTTGGCCTTTTCCATATCGTAGTGCTTACGCGCCACCAAGCGCTGGGCATACAGTCCGCCGCCCGACTGCAGCATGGTGACCAACTGCCAGCCACCGAACGCGTCCGCGGTGTAATCGCGAATCGCGTGGAACAGCCGCGTCCGGTATTCACCGTCGATGCCATCGGCGGCGGTCATGTACTTACGAATCAGCGGGCCGACCTCATCATGTTCCAGATCCGCCAGCGACGGCGCGGTGACGATCGCCCCACCGCCGATATCGTGCAGATGCCGGACCATCTTGCTGAACTCCGCCGCGCCGAAATGCTTGGCGGCATTGGTGAACAACTCGCTGGGGAAGTACCAGCCCTCCTGGCTCGGCTCGGCATTCGCGATGGCTGCCTCCAGGCCGGCACGGACCAGGGTCGCGTAGATGACCATCTCGGCGATCTTCTCGCGGATATGCGAAATCCGTTCGGTGCCGTTGGCCTCCGCGATGAGCTCGGCGAGACCGACCAGTGTGTCACCGATCTCGACCAGATGGGCTGTCCCGCCGAGCCGCTCCCATAGACCGAGCGCATGCGCGAATGTCGCGGAGTGATCGGTCTCGCCTGCCAGGAAGACCCGCTCGTTGGGGACGAACACATCATCGAGCAGGATGAAGCCCTCCGGGGTGTTGTCGACCGAGCTGTGCGGGAAGTCCTGCGGCCTGCTCATCGGGGCATAGTTCGTGTTGACGATCCGCACCCCAGGGGAGTTGACCGGGATCGCGCAGGCCACAGCCCAGTCCTCGTCGCCTGGCTTCATATTCTTGGTCGGCATCACGATCAACTCATGGCTGATCGCGGCCGAGGAGATGTGTAATTTCGCACCCCGCACAACGATTCCGTCGGGGCGTCGCTCGACGATACGGGTGTAGACGTCCTGATCCTGCTGCTTACCAGGGGACAGCTTGCGGTCGCCCTTGGCATCGGTGATGGCTTGGACACATCGCAGGTCGTTGGCGCGACAGTATTCGAAGTATGCCTCGATCCGCGTGGCGTACTCGGGATAGGTCGAGCGCATTCTTGCCGCGGCGGTCAGCAACGCCATCAACCCTTGCGATGTCGTCACCGTGACCATGTCCCATTCGAGCAGGGTCTCCAGGAGACCCCGTAACTCCCCTCTGCTGTAGGGGATCTGGAAATACGGACCGCTCGCATCCCCCTCCGATCGATGGTGTGCGGCATAACCGTCACCCACTCGCTTGATCGCTGTGGCGAACAGCGGATGGTTCACAAGGTCTCGCACCTCACGACCGTCGGCGAAAATCCGCCGACCGTCGTCGAGCGAGGCGAGATATTGGGATCTGGTCATCATCGCCATCGTGCGGGCTCCTCGGACCGGTTTCTCAGATACATTTCTGATGCTAGATTCAGTTTCAGAATTGCACAAGCATCGGAGAAGAGCGGATGATGTGGCAGCGAAAAAATGGACTCCCGGCCACCCGGGGCGAGCACCGGAAGGGTGAAGCCGATGCCATCGAGCGCCAAAGGGCAGCGCACCGAGGCCGCGCTGTTGAACGCGGCTCGAGAGGTCTTCACCGACAAGGGGTACTTCAATACCAAGATCTCGGATATCACCGGGGTCGCGGGGCGCTCAACCGCGTCGTTCTACAACTACTACGAGAACAAGGAGCAACTACTGGAGGCGCTCCTCGGCGCATTCTCGACCGAGGTACTGGAGCAGTCGCTCGCCGCCAAGACCGGCGACCCGCTCGACGGTATCCGCGGTGCGGTGCGCGCCTATTGGACCAGCTACAAAAAGTACCTACCCGAGATGATCGGCGTCTTCCAGATGGCCATGCTGGACGAGGGGTTCGCCCGGCGCTGGCGGGCGAATCGCGCGGCGGGCATCCGAGCGGTGCTCACCGGACTGCACAGCGCGGAGCGGATCAACCCACCGATCGGGCTCGAACTGGATGTACTCGCCTCGACGCTGGTATCGATGCTGGAAGGCTTCTGCTGGACCTGGCTGGCGATGGGCGGTGATCCCGATGTCGATCCCCCCGACGACGAGACAGCTATCGAAACTCTTGCCACTGTGTGGTACCGCGCTGTCTATGGTCGCGTTCCCACAGACTGAACCCACCGCCGCACCAGGAGGTAGACGATGAACGCCGGACCCCTCGCGGGATTGACCGTGGTCGAAGTCGGCGGGTTCATCGCAGGCCCCTTCGCAGGCCAGCTACTGGGCGACTACGGAGCTCGGGTCATCAAGATCGAGCCACCGGCAGGTGACCCGATGCGGCACTGGGGAGTACAGCAAGAAGGCAAGAGCTTGTGGTGGCCCGCTATCGCACGCAACAAAGAGTCGGTGGTCCTCGACTTCAAGGAGGAAACCGATCGAGCCACCGCGGCGGACGTGTTCAGTGCTGCCGATATCGTGGTGGAGAACTTCGCACCAGGTCGTCTCACCGCCTGGGGCCTCGACTACGCCACCATCGCACCGCGTAATCCCGGACTGATCATGGTGCACATATCAGGTTTCGGGCAGGACGGCCCACGTGCCAACGACCGTGGGTTCGGCAGTGTCGCCGAGGCGATGGGCGGTCTGCGAGCACTGCTCGGCTATCCGGATCGACCACCGGTGCGCGCGGGAATCAGTCTCGGCGACCAGGTCGCGGCACTGTTCGCGGTCTCAGGGGCACTGGCCGCGCTGACCGAACGGCACCGGACCGGCCGCGGCCAGGAAGTCGATGTCGCCCTGTACGAAAGCGTCTTCGCGTTGAGCGAGTCGCTGATCCCCGACTACGCCATCGGCGGTGTCACCCGGACCAGGACCGGCAGCACACTCACCGGCGTCGCTCCATCGAACGTCTACCCGACCCGCGACGGTGTTGAGATCCTCATCGCGGCGAACAGTGACAGCCTCTTCCACCGGCTGTGCCTGGCCATGGCCAGGAGCGACCTCGACGAAGACCCCCGATTCGCCACCCACCAAGCCAGAGGCGATAACGCGGCCGAACTCGACGGCATCATCGCGAACTGGACCGCGGGCCTGGACGCACGCACTGTGGAACTGCTCTTGGACAAGCACGAGATTCCACGCGGCCGGATCTACACACCTGCCGATATTCTGGCCGACGAACAATACCGGGCCAGGTCGATGGTCACCGAGGTGGCAGCACCCGGCTATCCCCAACCGATTCCCATGCCGAATATTGTGCCGCGATTCGGCAGAAGTCCCGCCGAAATACGTTCCGGCGGTCCCGAACTGGGCGCGCACACCGACTCGGTTCGCCGGGAGTTCAGCACCTGAACCCCACGAACACCACCCGGTGCGCACAATGCGGCAGTTCAATGAACAGCCGGGCAAGAAGCCGATCCATGGTTTCGGCGGAAATCTCTCCGCGAAAGCAGGGAAGCGGTCCGGAGAAAAGCCGCTGAAGTCCTCATCGCACGAGAAACGGTCGGCCGAATACCCCGCAAATCCGACCGACCGTTTCTGCGATGGAGAGTGCCTAAGGTTTACCGTTGTCACCCCGAGGTGTCAACAAGTCATCTTTCATTCGATGGGTGACATCTGCGCCGCCCAGAGCGGCAATACCGAGTAATGAAGCAAAATCACCTGTTCAGAATGGTTTTCGGCAGCTGAGGCAAATGTGGTATCCGACAGCGGAATAGCCACATACACATGCGAACGCAATGACAGCTAGTCACTATCGGTATCTACTACCGGTGCCACACCGGCGTCTGCCCCATCGGGCAGCGTCATGAACAGCTCTGTTAGCCGGACAAGACGGCATCGTGTAGTTAACTACAGTTGACAAAGGAGGTAAACGGCACCGGTCACCGAGTAAGACAGCGTGGCCGATAGCGGACATGTGAAGATGGCAGCGTGCTGAACATGTTCGGGGAGGGATTCGCAAGGAATCCGTGGCCGGTGTTGTCATCGCTGCGCGACGACAGCGGCGGTGTGCACCGAGTAGCGACACCCGACGGCCCACCCGCGTGGTTGGTGACCCGGGCCGCCGACGTCCATCGCTGCCTTCTCGACAATCGCTTGTCGACGAACGTTCGATTCGCCAAGGGAAGCGACTATCGTGGATTCGCCGTTCCAGCCCCGATGGATGCCTTCCAGACCAGTGATCCTGATGACCTCGCGCGGCTGCGACGAGGGCTGATCGCCGAATTGGCTCCACGACGACTCGGCGAATGGACTACCAGGATCTCGCAGTTGATCGCTCCGACGATCAACCGGCTCGAGCGGGTCGACGATATCGATTTCGTCGACCGCGTCGCTGTACCGCTACCGGCTGTCATACTCGGCGACCTACTCGGACTGCCCGACGATGCCCGCGATCGGCTACTGGCATGGGCCGAATCGACAATGCGTGCGGACGCGGCACCGCGAGCTCGGGACACATTGGCAAGCATGCAGCAGATCACCTCGATCGTTATCGAGCACGGCCGAGCGACTCCGGACCGAAGTGTGCTCGCCCGGTTGATCACCGACGGTCAGTTGAGCGGCGATCAGCTGACCGGTCTGGTGTTCTATCTACTGTTCGTCTGGTACGAGGTGCTCATCGACCTGCTGGCCGGATCAGTACTGGCATTGTCGAACAGACCGCGGCAACTCGATACTTTCCGTTGCGGCGATCAACTGGCGGCAGTCGATGAATTGTTGCGCTATCTGTCACCACAGATGTTGGCGGGACCGCGTTTCCCGGTTGTCGATGTCGCGATCGGTGGGCACGTGATCCCTGCCGGACAGACAATATTGCTATGCCTGGCATCGGCCAATCACGACCCGGAGAGATTCGACCGACCCGATGAGCTCGACCTGAGCCGGTCACCTCAGTCCCATATGGCGCTCGGACACGGCAGTCATGCGTGTATCGGTGCCGCATTGGTACGTCCGATCACCGCCGGGGTGCTCGACCAGCTGTTCAGCCGTTGGCCGGAGTTACGGGTGACCAACGACGAGAATGCGATTACCTGGCGCTCGGGCTTTCGACACCGCGGCCCGCGCGCCCTACCGATACGACCTGGCCGACCAGGTGAAGCAGTCCCCATCTCGGGAGGTGAAGCCTCCGAAAGGAGTTTAGAATCACAGCCATAGACTCCATCAACCGTGGGGATACAATCGGAAATGCCAGGGACACAACAATATCCGGTGACACAGGCGCTCAATACGCTCATCAACGCGATGCATCCGCCGACAGTACGTGACGGTCGGACAGTCGAGATCACACACCGAGCCCTGGCAGAAGACATCGGCCGGAGCACAGGTGTACGTCTGTCGGCGAACTACTTGTGGAAACTGCGCACCGGACAGACCATCAACCCCTCGTTGGAGACCCTGGAAGCACTGCGCGCCTATTTCGGCCTCGACAGCCTGGACCCCTTGAAAGATCCCGAGCTCGCCACCGCTCGCAGCAAAGAACTGGCGTTGATCCACGCACTCAAAGGTAGGGACGATACCGCCACCCTGGCACTCGTGTTGAGAGACCGGCTGGCGTCCGGAGCTGTCCGCCCTGATGCCGTCGCGGCGATATGGGAAGTCTTGGACCGGATCGAAGCCGAACAACGATGTGATGACCACGAATAGGGTATGCGGATCGCGATCTGGAAAAATCCACAAGGTGCACGTCCCATGATGAATCATCGGGTGTTGCGTGCTGAATTAGCCGAGCTGAACCTGTCGGGGCGATTCACAGTGACGCAGCTGGCCGAAGCACTGGCACGTAAGCGGGCCAGGCCATTGCGGCTGCGCGCGGAGCCCTTTCCGGTCGCAGGGCTCTCGGGCGGTCTGCTGGTAAATCGCTCCGGCTTTCGCCAGCGTCGGGGCAGCGATCATGCTGCTCGGCTTCCTGTGTCCCTCGCTGATACCGCAGGCAGGTGGGGTGGTGAAGCACCTGTGGGCACTCTATCGCTTACGTCCGCTGTGGACTGCTCTGCGCGATGCGCTCCCCATCACACAAGCCGCCCCTGCCACACGGCGATCTATCCGAACACGCCTATACCGGTGTGTCATCGAAATCCGTGACGCATTGTTGATACTTCAACCCTATGCGCGTCCAGAGATAGCCACCCGCGCAGGCAGGCTCGCCACCGCACTGCACATCCCGACCAGCGAATGCGCTGCGGCGATCGAAGCCACACGGATCGCCGCAGCGCTACATCTTCATCGCAGCGGCGCGGTAGCCACCGACCACAATGCGGTCTTCCATCAACCCGCCGAGCACTCATTCACCGGCGAGCTCCGCTGGCTTGTCGCAGTCGCCACCGCCTATCGTTCCTCCCCGCTCGTCCCCGCTCTGCTCGGTGAACTCGGGCAGGAAGCCACCATCGGCGGCGTACCGAACATGCGCGATCAGTGACGACCGAAATATTAGGATGGTCGGGTTTCGCCGCGAACGCGAACCACCTGGAACGTACGATCGATAGATGAGAGCGATCTGGACGGGCTCGATCGCATTCGGGCTGGTGAACGTCCCGGTGAAGGTGTACGCCGCCGCCGAGGACCACGATATTCATTTCCATCAGGTCCACGCCCGCGATGGCGGCCGGATCAGATATGACCGGGTGTGCACCACATGCGGTCAGTCCGTCCAGTACAGCGATATCGACAAGGAGTACGAATCCCCGGACGGCGATACCGTCGTACTCTCCGAAGCGGATCTGGCCACGCTGCCGGTGGCGGAGAAGCATGAGATCCCCGTCCTGCAGTTCGTGCCGTCCGACCAGATCGACCCGATCCTGTTCGAGAAGAGCTACTACTTGGAACCGGATTCCGGTACGCCGAAAGCGTACGCGCTGCTGGCCGCGACGCTCGCGAAGATCGAGCGTATCGCGCTGGTGCATTTCACATTGCGGCAGAAGACCAGACTCGCCGCGTTACGGGTGCGCGACGGCGTTCTGGTACTGCAGACACTGCTGTGGCCGGATGAGATCCGCGCCGCCGACTTCACCTCCCTGGCCGAGCTGACCCCACCACAGCCGCCGGAAATGGCGCTGGCCGAGACGCTGGTCGAGACCATGTCCGACAATTTCGATCCGAACCAGTTCACCGACGAATACCAGAGCGAGCTCAAACTCCTGCTGGACCAGGCGATCGCCAAGAGTACTGGAAAGGCGCCCGAACAGCCCGAGCCCACACCGAGCGAGGTGGAGACCGAGGTGGTCGATCTGATCGCCGCGCTACAACGCAGCCTGGCGGCAGGCGGGCACTGGGAAGCGGGCAGCGGTTCCGGTAGAACCGCGCCGAAGCGGCAGGCGGGGAAGTCTACGGTCGACAGTGGCACAGCCAGGAGCTCGGCTGCCAAGAGTGCGACGAAGAAGAAGACCCCGAAGAAACCAGCCGAGAAGACCACGGCGGCCCCTAAAGGCGCCTGAGTTCCCCGACAGAAGCCACCTCGGAGTGGCGTACGGGGCGCATGGCAGGTCCAAGTGATCGGCTGGTCAGTCCCGCGCCGCGTGCTCGCGGCCCTCCTGGAAGAACCGCAGCAGAGCTGATGCGGTATCCACCTCGTCCTGTGGTCGTAACGCACCGAAAGACGTGTTCCAGAAATCTCCGGTGCGCGGCGTCCACGGCCCGACGTAGGCGTACGGACCCGGATATGCGTCATCGCCTGGTGATACGCCGAAATTCACTTCGCCCACAGTGCTCGCCAGGTCGAAATGCTCCGGCCAGAGCACCGGTGTCACCTCGGGCGCCAGCGACCGCAACGCCTCGTCTCCCCGGGCGAACCACTCCTCGATCAACCCGGCCACGGTCGGGTCCAGCTCGATCGCCGCGTCGAGATCGACCCCTGTGGTGTCTTCGTACACCTTGGCCGGAGCCCCTGGTGTGATACCCGCCGCGAGCGCGACCTCCCGATAGGTGCCCGCGAGCCGGATTCGCCCTTCCGGCCACACCAGCTCGGTCCCGATGACCGAAACGGGCCACTTGGCACCGGAGAATCCTCCCGGCACGATCCGCAACCGAATGGTGCCTGCCTCCCGATGCTGTGGCCCCGCGATCAGCAATTCCGCGGCCGCGTGCAACGCCAGCCTGGACTGTCGATACGTTGTTTCGTCCACTCCCGCATCATCCCCGGTACCTCACCGGCACGCCCGCGTTTCGCATTTCGCGCGGTAACCAGCCTGATCAAGGCAGCGATCTCGGCGAGCAGGATTCCAGGTATCCGCCAGTATTCCGCTCACCGGACCGCCACGGTATGCGACCGGACCCGATGACCGGCCGATAACGCACTGTCGGAGCCGAAGCACACCTGGCCGTGCGAACGCTGAGAGGAGTCCTCGGCCCTTCAGGCCGAGGAGAACATCAAACCGTGAACCCGAGGGCGCGCAGCTGCTCGCGACCGTCCTCGGTGATCTTGTCCGGACCCCACGGAGGCATCCAGACCCAGTTGATCTTCATATCTTCCACCAGGCCGCTGCGCACCAGCGCGTTACGGGACTGGTCTTCGATGACATCGGTCAACGGGCAGGCCGCCGAGGTCAGCGTCATATCGATGACGGCGATATTGTCCTGTTCGACACGCAGCCCGTAGACCAGCCCCAGATCGACGACATTGATGCCGAGCTCCGGGTCGACGACATCGCGCATCGCCTCTTCGATGTCCTCCAGTAGCTTGCTGTCCTCCGGAGAGAGCTCAGCCGATGCGGCGGGATCGGCGAGCCCGTCCTGCGGCGCGGTGCCGGTAACCGGTGCATCACTCATGACACTTCCCCATTTCCCATCGAAGGCTTCGTTTCTGCTGCGGTGCTCGCGGGCTGCTCGGGGTCGATCCGGAGTACAGCGTCCTTGAACGCCATCCACCCGAGCAGCGCGCACTTCACCCGCGCGGGATATTTCGATACTCCCGCGAGGGCGATGCCGTCGCCGAGCACATCCTCATCGCCCTCGATGGTGCCGCGGCTGGAGATCATCTCATTGTAGGAGTCGACCACCTTCAGCGCCTGCTGCACCGGAAGACCGATGACCTGATCGGTCAGAATCGAGGTAGCGGCCTGGCTGATCGAGCAGCCCTGCCCGTCATAGGAGACGTCGGCGATATCACCGTTGTGACCGAGCCGCACCCGCAAAGTCACCTCGTCACCACAGGTCGGGTTCACATGGTGCACCTCGGCCCCGTAGGGCTCACGCAACCCACGGTGATGCGGGTGCTTGTAGTGGTCCAGGATCACTTCCTGGTACATCTGCTCCATGCGCATGTCTCAGGCAACTCCACTGTGTTCCATTGTCGGTATTCGCTGCGCTCACACCGAGGGTTCCATCGTCGGCATTCGCTGCGCTCACACCGAAGGTCTGATCGTTCGGCATTCCCTACACGTACACCGAGGGCTCAATCGCTGATGCTCGCCGTGCGCACACCGAAGAAGCTCTGGGCCTTCCGCACCGCGGCGACCAGCGCGTCCACCTCGGCGAGGGTGTTGTAGACCGCGAACGAGGCACGCGCGGTGGCGGCGATGCCGAAACGCCGATGCAGCGGCCACGCGCAATGGTGACCCACCCGGATCGCGACGCCCTCGTCGTCCAGGATCTGCCCGACATCGTGGGCGTGGATACCGTCGACCACGAACGACACCGCGCCACCGCGGTCGATGTTCTCGGTGGGACCGATAACGCGCACGCCATCGATCTCGGCCAGCCCGGCCAGCGCCGCACCGACCACTGTGTGCTCATGCGCCGCGACAGCTTCCATACCGAGCTGTTCCAGATACCGCACCGCCGCACCCAAGCCGACCACCTGCGAGGTCATCGGCACACCGGCCTCGAACCGCTGCGGTGGCGGGGCGTAGGTGCTGTGGTCCATGAAGACCGTCTCGATCATCGAACCACCGGTGATGAACGGCGGTGTCTCCGCCAGTAACGCGCGGCGGCCGTAGAGCACGCCGACGCCGGAGGGACCGAGCATCTTGTGCCCGGAGAACGCGGCGAAATCGACACCGAGCGCATGGAAGTCCACCGGCATATGCGGTACCGATTGGCAGGCGTCGAGCACCACGAGCGCACCGACCGCCCTCGCCCGGCGTACCAGTTCGGCGACCGGCGCGACAGCACCGGTGACATTGGACTGGTGGGTGAACGCGACCACCTTGGTCGCGGCGGACAACTCCAGCGAGTCCAGGTCGATCCGGCCGTCCTCGGTAACGCCGTACCACTTCAGGGTCGCTCCGGTGCGGCGGGCCAGCTCCTGCCATGGCACCAGATTGGCGTGATGCTCCAGTTCGGTGATGACGATCTCGTCACCGGGGCCGACGTGGTACGGGAACCGGTCGTCGGCGAACGCGTAGGTCACCAGGTTCAGCGACTCGGTGGCGTTCTTGGTGAATACGATCTCGTCCGCATCGGCACCGACGAAGCGGGCGATATCGGCCCGCGCGCCCTCGTAGGCGTCGGTGGCCTCCTCGGCCAGCTGGTGTGCGCCACGGTGCACCGCCGAGTTGCTGGTGACCAGGAAGTCCCGTTCGGCCTCCAGCACCGCGGCAGGCCGCTGCGCTGTCGCGCCGGAATCCAGGTACACCAGCGGTTTCCCGTCCCGAACCGTGCGGCTCAGGATCGGGAAGTCGGCCCGGAGGCGGGCGACATCGATGGTGCGGACCGTCGCGGTCATATCAGGCTCCCGCGGTAGCGGTCTGGGTGAAGCGGACGTAGCCGTTGGCATCGAGTTCCTCGGCGAGTTCGGGACCGCCCTCGGCGACGATGCGGCCGCCGACGAAGACGTGCACGAACTGCGGCTGGATATAGCGCAGGATGCGGGTGTAGTGCGTGATCAGCAGGATGCCGCCGTTCTCGCGCTCCTTGTAGTGGTTGACACCCTCGGAGACGATGCGCAGCGCATCGACATCGAGGCCGGAGTCGGTCTCGTCCAGGATCGCGATCTTCGGCGCGAGCAAGCCCAGCTGCAGGATCTCGTGGCGCTTCTTCTCCCCACCGGAGAATCCCTCGTTCACGCTGCGGTCGGCGAAGGCGGCGTCGATCTCCAGTTCGTTCATCGACTCCTTCACCTCCTTGACCCAGTGCCGCAGTTTGGGCGCCTCACCGCGCACGGCGGTAGCCGCGGTGCGAAGGAAGTTCGACATCGAGACACCGGGCACCTCGACCGGATACTGCATGGCGAGGAACAGGCCCGCCCGCGCGCGCTCGTCCACCGACATCGCCAGCACATCTTCACCGTCGAGGGTGATCGAGCCGGAGGTCACCGTGTATTTCGGGTGGCCTGCGATCGCATAGGACAGGGTCGATTTGCCGGAGCCGTTGGGGCCCATGATGGCGTGCGTCTCACCGGATTTCACCGTGAGGTTCACGCCCTTGAGGATCTGGATGGGCGCACCGGTCTCGTCGGGGTTGGCGACCTCGACGTGCAGGTCCTTGATTTCCAGGGTGGTCATCGAATTCGAGTTCCTTTACGGGTATGAGTCGTTGATCAGGCGCCGATGGCGGCGAGTTCGGCTTCGATGGCCGCCTCCAGCCGTTCCCGGACCTCGGGGACCGCGATCTTCTGAATGATCTCGTGGAAGAATCCGCGCACCACCAGCCTGCGGGCGGCATCCTCCGGGATACCGCGGGCACGCAGGTAGAACAGTTGCTCGTCGTCGAATCTTCCGGTCGCCGAGGCATGTCCGGCACCGACGATCTCGCCGGTCTCGATCTCCAGGTTCGGTACCGAATCGGCCCTTGCCCCATCGGTGAGCACCAGATTGCGGTTCACCTCGAAGGTGTCGGTGCCCTCGGCCTCGGCGCGGATGAGCACATCGCCGACCCACACCGTGCGGGCATCGCCCTTCTGCGAGTGCGGATCTCCTTGTAACGCACCCTTGTACAGCACATTCGACTTGCAGTTCGGCACCGCGTGGTCGACGAGCAGGCGCTGTTCGAAATGCTGACCGGCGTCGGCGAAGTAGAGGCCGAGCAGTTCGGCGTCACCGCCGGGACCGGCGTAGCGAACCGTGCCGGTCAGGCGTACCAGATCGCCACCGAGGGTCACCGAGGTGTGCCGCAGGGTGGCGTCGCGGCCGAGCACCGCGTGGTGCGCGGTGGTGTGGACCGCGTCATCGGCCCAGTCCTGCACCGCGACGACGGTCAGCGCGGCGGAATCACCGAGCACGAATTCCACGTTCTCCGCGTATGTTCCGCTGCCGCGTTGATCGATGACCACGGTGGCCCGAGCGAAGCGGTCCAGACGAATCTGCAGGTGGCCGTAGGCGGTCTTGCCCGCGCCGGGACCGGTGACCGCGACGGTCACCGGCGCGGCGACCTCCACCTCGGCGCCGACCGAAACGATGGTGGCCTGTTCGAAGCCCGAGTAGGCCTGCGCGGCAACGCGATCGGACGGCACACCAGCAGCACCGAGCCTGGGATCGGCACGATCCACCGTTTCCACCGTCACACCGTCGGCCGCGGTGACCTCGATGTTCGCGTGGCCGTCGCGGGTCGCGGTGCCGTCATGCAATCCGCGCAGCCTGCGCAGCGGCGTGAACCGCCATGCCTCGTCCTTGGCCGAGGGCACTTCGAAGGCGTCCACGTCGAAGGAGGTGAACACCTCGCCCTTGTTGACCGCGGGGGTGCGGGCCTCGGCCGCTTCGGCAACATTCTGCACTGCCATCAGCCGACGGCTCCTTCCATCTGCAGTTCGATCAGACGATTGAGTTCGAGTGCGTATTCCATCGGCAGTTCCTTGGCGATCGGCTCGACGAAGCCGCGCACCACCATCGCCATCGCCTCGTCCTCGGTGAGGCCACGGCTCATCAGGTAGAACAGCTGGTCCTCGGAAACCTTGGAGACGGTCGCCTCATGCCCCATGGTCACCTCGTCCTCACGGATGTCCACATAGGGGTAGGTGTCGGAGCGGCTGATCGTGTCGACCAGCAACGCATCACATTTCACCGTCGATTTCGAGCCGTGCGCGCCCTTGTTCACCTGGACCAGGCCCCGGTAGGAGGCCCGGCCGCCGCCACGCGCCACCGACTTCGACACGATGGTCGAGGAGGTGTGCGGCGCGAGGTGCAGCATCTTCGCCCCGGTGTCCTGGTGCTGGCCCTCGCCGGCGAATGCCACCGAGAGCACCTCGCCCTTGGCGTACTCGCCGGTCATCCAGACCGCGGGGTACTTCATGGTGACCTTGGAGCCGATATTGCCGTCGATCCACTCCATGGTCGCACCCGCCTCGGCCTTGGCCCGCTTGGTGACCAGGTTGTAGACGTTGTTCGACCAGTTCTGGATGGTGGTGTAGCGGCAGCGGCCGCCCTTCTTCACGATGATCTCCACCACCGCCGAATGCAGCGAATCCGACTGGTAGATCGGCGCGGTGCAGCCCTCGACGTAGTGCACGTAGGCGCCCTCGTCGACGATGATCAGGGTCCGCTCGAACTGACCCATGTTCTCGGTATTGATCCGGAAGTACGCCTGCAGCGGGATGTCCACATGCACACCCGGCGGGACATAGATGAACGATCCGCCCGACCACACGGCGGTGTTGAGCGCCGAGAACTTGTTGTCGCCCGCCGGGATCACCGAGCCGAAGTACTGCTGGAAGATCTCCGGGTGCTCCTTGAGCCCGGTGTCGGTGTCGAGGAAGATCACTCCCTGCGCCTCCAGATCCTCACGGATCTGGTGGTAGACCACCTCGGATTCGTACTGCGCCGCGACACCGGCGACCAGCCGCTGCTTCTCCGCTTCCGGGATACCGAGCCTGTCGTAGGTGTTCTTGATGTCTTCGGGCAGCTCCTCCCAAGACGTGGCCTGCTTCTCGGTCGAACGCACGAAGTACTTGATGTTGTCGAAATCGATGCCGTCGAGATCGGAGCCCCAGTGCGGCATCGGCTTACGATCGAAGATGCGCAGCGCCTTGAGCCGTTGCTCCAGCATCCACTCCGGCTCGTTCTTCTTCGCCGAGATGTCGCGGACGACCGCCTCGGACAGACCTCGTTGCGCGCTTGCACCCGCCGCATCCGAATCGGCCCAGCCGTAACCGTATTTACCCAGCGAAGCGATGGTCTCTTCCTGGGTGAGCGGTTGCACCTGGTCGGTGGTCGTCGTCATTCGGCACTCCTTCCGGAGTCGTTCGTTCGTACCGCTGCGGGCTGTGCAGCGGGGTGAGGGGACGTTTTCTTCCGCACTGTCGGCGGAACGAGCAGGGGCACGTGGGTAGTGCACGCGCAGTCGCCGTTGGCGATCGTGGCCAAGCGCTGCACATGGGTGCCGAGCAGTTCCCGGAATGCCTCCAGTTCGGCCGCGCACAGCTGCGGGAACTCCTCGGCGACATGCGAGACCGGACAGTGATGCTGGCAGATCTGCACACCCGCGCCTACTTCGCGCGTGGCGGCGGCGAAACCGGCGGCGGTGAACGCCTCGGCGATCTCCTCGGCCTTCGCCTCGATCTCTTCCGGGGTATGTGCCGCGGCCGGTTCGATCCCGGCCACGATAGTGCGCGCCCGCTTCCGAGCGAAATCGGTAATGGCCTGGTCCCCGCCGATTTCTCCGAGCTGCCGGATGGCGGCGCCTGCCAGATCGTCGTAGGCGTGACCGAGTGTGCCCCGACCCGCCGCGGTGAGCTGGTATTGCTTGGCCGGGCGGCCCCGCCCCTTCTGCTGCCACGGCGCCGAACGGGAGGCCCGCGCCTGACCGGAGTCGATCAGCGCGTCCAGATGTCTGCGCACACCCGCCGGAGCCAGCCCGAGCCTGCTACCGATGGCGGTCGCGGTGATCGGCCCCTCCTCCAGCAGTAACTGGACGATGGCCGCTCGGGTATGCCCTTCGCCGCCGGCCGCCATGGACGCGGCAGCCGACCCGGCGCCGGCACGACCGGCTCCTGTATCGCCCTTCCGCAAACCCATGGTTTTCACAACATCAGTGTGGCGGAATTCGTTCCTTAAATCTAATAAGGGTAGCCTGACTTCCCGTCCGATCGACCTGTGCGGATTCCGGTTCGGCAGGTGGCCACCCGAGCGCAGCAGCCGGATGGCCATACACCGCCGCCGTCAGCGAATCGCGCGCACCATAGCTGACCTGCGCAGCGGGACCACCCGCCGAAACCGAGCGGCACAGAACGCACCCGTTCGGCGACGGCGCATTGCGCCGACCGAGCACGATCACACCGGATGCCGAGCGGCACCGAACGGCAGAAATGTGATTCATCACACGTAAGGATTCGCCTGATGGCGCCGGTGTCGAATACCACGCTGCCCTCGGACCCACCAGCGATCCCTGTCACCACCGGCCGCACCGGAGACGCAGCACCAGCCGCGACACGATATCGGGGTCGGCGGTACCGATCCGGATGAGATGACTCCGAGTGAGACGGCACAGCCGCTACGAACCGGCACAGACCGACCGGTTCCGGGAACCGGTCATGGGGACGGTTCGTTCGGCTTGGAGGCGCATCGGGCGAAAACCGCTGCCGGAAAGGATGTCTGTCGCATGGCGATCACTGTGTCCGGCGTGGCGGGATTCGAACGCCGACCACACGGCGAACTCATCACGACTACTACCGATCCCAGCGCCGGGGTGACCATGAACGGGACGGTGAGCTGAGATGTTCGCGTGGTGGGGGGAGCTCGTTTCGCGAGCCAGGTTCGTGGTCATCGGTGTGGTGGCTGCCGCGATGCTCGGGCTGGCCGGTTTCGGGCTCGGCTTGGCGGACCATTTGAGTTCGGGCGGAATGTTCGACCCGAACTCGGAATCGTCGCACGCCGGACAACTCGCTGATGCGGCTTTCGGGCGCAATCACGATGTGGACGTGGTGGTCCTCTACACCGCACCGGACGGCAAAACCGTGGACGATCCGGAGTTCTCTCGCACGATCATCGACAATCTCGATAGCCTGCCGCGCCGATATCCGGAGCAGATCGCGGGGATCAACGCCGCGTACTGGCCCACCGAGACCGGAAAAATCAGCGGCGCGAGCGCCGCTACCGAAGACAAGAAACGTGCGGTTGCCACGATCGCGATCCGTGGCGATAACGACACCGAGATGATCCGCAACTTCCGTGCCGTCAAAGATGCCTTCGCCATCCCCGGCGTTGATGTACAGGTCGGTGGGTTGCAGCCGGTGGCAGGGGCGCTCAATGACACTGTCGCTGCCGATATCCACCGGATGGAACTGCTGGCATTCCCTGCGGTCGGGATACTGCTGTTGTTCGTCTTCGGCGGCGTCGTCGCCGCCGCGTTGCCATTGATCGTCGGCGGACTCACCGTATTCGGCGCTTTCGGCATCGTCCGGCTGCTCACCGAGTTCACCGAGGTCAATTCCTTCGTCTCCCCGGTGGTATCCATGATCGGGCTCGGCATGGCCATCGATTACGGACTGTTCATCGTCAGCCGCTTCCGGGAAGAACTCGCCTCGGGCTACGACACCCCTGCCGCAGTGCGCCGCACGGTGATGACCGCGGGCCGCACCGTGGTGTTCTCCGCGACGATGATCGTCGCAAGCCTCGGCGGCATGCTGCTGTTCCCGCAAGGTTTCCTGAAGTCCATCGCCTACGGCGCGATCGCGACGGTATCGATGGCGGCGCTGACCGCGATCACCCTCCTGCCCGCCTTGCTCGCCGTTCTCGGACCACGCGTGGACATGCTCGGGTTCCCGCGTTTCCGGGCATCCACCTCCGCGCACGAGGTCGACAACGGTTTCTGGGGACGCTGCGCCCGCTGGGTGATGCGCCACCCGGTCAAGGTCGCTGTTCCGCTGGTCATCGTCTTGCTCCTGTTGATCCTGCCGATCGGCAACCTGTCCTTCGGCGGGTTCAACGAGAAGTATCTACCGCCGGATAATCCGACTCGCCTGGCCCAACAGCAGATCGACCACTACTTTCCACTGCGTAAGTCCGATCCGATCGAGTTGGTGTTCGTCTCGACCGATTCCATCGCGGTCGGCGCGGTATGGAAACAGGCGAACCTGGCGCCCGGCCTGGCCGAGCCGTTCCATGTTCCGTCCCGCTCCACTGCGCAACCGGATGTCTATCGCACCACCGCGGTTCTCGCCGACTCCGATAACGCAGGACCGACCATCGACTATTTGCGTTCGATCGAACAGCCGGAGACCGTGTCGATGCTCGTCGGCGGGGTGCCGGCACTACAGAAAGACAGTATCGATACCCTGCTGACCCGGATGCCGTGGATGGTGGCGCTCGTCGTGCTGGTGACGACCCTGCTGATGTTCCTCACCTTCGGATCCTTGGTGCTGCCGATCAAGGCCGCGCTGATGAGCGCACTCGGACTCGGCTCCACCCTCGGCATTCTGACCTGGATCTTCATCGACGGCCACGGTGCGTCCTTACTGAACTTCACCCCACAACCGATCCAAGCCAATGTGCTCGTGGTGATCATGGCCATCATCTACGGACTCTCCACCGACTACGAGGTCTTCCTGCTCTCCCGCATGGTCGAAGCCCGCGCCCTCGGCGCCTCCACCACCGAGGCCGTGCGCATCGGCACCGCGTATACCGGCCGGATCATCACCGCCGCCGCACTCATCTTGTTCGTGGTCGTCGGTGCCTTCGCGTTCTCCGATCTGGTGATGATGCAATACATCGCCTACGGCATGATCGCCGCGCTGTTCATCGATGCCACCGTCCTGCGCATGCTCCTTGTCCCCGCCACCATGAGATTGCTCGGCGATTACTGCTGGTGGGCACCGTCCTGGATGCAGCGCGTACAGCGGAAGATCGGGCTCGGCGAACCCGTATCGGCGAGCACTCCGATCGAGACCGATATCAATGCACGTCGGGTCCACGCCGCGGTGGGCGGGAACCAGGCATGGAGCTCCCCGTCCGAGGAGGGTGAGCGCCGCGCGAACTAGGCTTCCTCTCGTGGCGGTACTCGAGAGCGCGCGGCGCGGCACATTGGCGTTGGGACGCCGGGCACTCGGACTCGATGTACCCGCTGCCGATCACACCATCGCGGTGCTGCACCGCGACGAGTCGGAGGTGCCCGGGCTCGACCGCCGCGAACTGCGACAACTCGCCAGGATCCGTCTGATGGGCGCGACCGGCACCGTGCTGATGGCGATCAGCGCGCTCGGCATCGGCGCTCAGCCGGTACACCAGAATCCGACCTCCGGTGTCCGGGTCCTCGGCATCTTCGCCCGCGCGCACACCGGATCACTGGCCATGTGCATGATCGGCACCGTTGTCGTCGTACTCGCCTGGCTGCTGCTCGGTCGATTCGCGGTCGGCGGCGCCGGCGGCTCCCCGATACACCGGCTGACCCGCTCACAGCTGGACCGCACGCTATTGCTTTGGCTCATCCCGCTCAGCGTCGCGCCCCCGCTGTTCAGCAACGATGTGTACTCCTATCTGGCGCAGAGCGAGATCGCCGCACGCGGCATCGATCCCTATCAAGAGGGGCCGGTGGCAGGCCTCGGAATCGACAACGTCCTCACCAACAACGTGCCGACCATCTGGCGCGACACCCCCGCCCCCTATGGCCCGCTTTTCCTCTGGATCGGCCGCGGTATCGCCGAACTCACCGGCGACAACATCATCGCCGGGGTCTGGGTACACCGGCTGCTGGCACTGGGCGGCGTCGCACTGATCGTCTGGGCGCTGCCACGGCTTTCGGTGCGCTGCGGTGTCGCGCCGGTGAGCGCGTTGTGGCTGGGCGCTGCCAACCCGCTGGTGCTGTTCCACCTGGTCGGCGGCGTGCACAACGACGCGTTGATGCTGGGCCTGATGCTGGCCGGACTTGAGCTCTGCCTACGCGCCATCGAAGACACCCACCCCTTCGACGGCCGAGCCTACGCCTGGCTGATCAGTGGGGCGGTCATCATCACCCTGTCGTCATCGATCAAGATGACCTCGATCATCGCGCTCGGCTTCGTCGGTATGGCGTTGGCGCGGCGCTGGGGCCTATCCCTGCGCACGATCGCTGCCGCAGCCGCGATGCTCGGCGTGATCGCTCTCGGCACAACGCTGTTCATCAGCTCGGTGAGCGGGCTCGGATTCGGATGGATCTACACGGTGAATACCGCGAGTGTGGTGCGTAGCTGGATGTCGCTGCCGACAGCACTCGGCATCATCACCGGATTCGGTGGCGTACTGCTCGGGCTCGGTGACCACACCACCGCCTTGCTCAGTATCACCCGGCCGATCGCGGCGGTGGTCGCAGGCTTCTTCACCGTGCGCATGCTGATCGCCACCGGTACCGGGCGGCTGCATCCGGTCGGCGCGCTCGGCGTAGCTCTCGGCGCCATCGTGCTGTTGTTCCCTGTGGTGCAACCCTGGTACCTGCTGTGGGCGATCGTGCCGCTGGCCGCGTGGGCGACCCGGCCGGTGTTCCGTGTTCCGGCGGTGGCGTTCTCGGCGATTGTGAGCGTGATCCTGATGCCGCGCGGCGCCGACCTCGAGGTATTCCAGATCGTGGGCGCCGCCCTCGCCACCGTGATCGTCGGCGTGCTGTTCCTGGTGATCACCCGTAACGCACTACCGTGGCGCGGACAGACGGGGGTGTCGGTTCCGTCACAGGCCACCACCTCTTACGGTGTGACATCGTGACCGAGCGCAGCGAGGGAGCCATCGACACGACACCGACCGGAGCGACACAGCCGAGCACTGGTGAGGCGCCGTCGTGACCATAACCTCCGGACCCGCCGTCCGCATCGACGGCGTCAGTAAGCGGTACGGCGAGACCACGGCGGTGGACGGCCTGACCTTCGAGGTCGAACAGGCGCAGGTGCTCGCATTGCTCGGCCCCAATGGCGCGGGCAAGACCACGACGGTCGAGATGTGCGAAGGATTCACCGAGCCGGATGCGGGTACGGTGCGCGTACTCGGTCTCGACCCGGTCCGCGATACCGAACGGCTGCGTTCCCGCATCGGGGTCATGCTCCAGGGCGGTGGCGCGTATCCCGGCGCGCGCGCAGGCGAGATGCTCGACTTGGTGGCTGCCTACTCCGCCGATCCGCTCGACGCCGAATGGTTGCTGCGTACGCTCGGCCTGCAGGACAACCGCCGCACTCCCTATCGCCGTCTTTCCGGCGGCCAGCAACAGCGGCTCGCACTGGCCTGTGCGTTGGTGGGCAAGCCGGAAATCGCGTTCCTGGACGAGCCGACGGCAGGGCTGGACGCACAGGCCAGGCTGATGGTGTGGGAGCTGATCGATGCCCTGCGCAGGGACGGGGTGACCGTGGTGCTCACCACGCACCTGATGGACGAAGCCGAGCAACTCGCCGACCAGCTGGTGATCATCGACCACGGCCGTATCGTGGCCGCCGGCACCCCGGCCGAGGTCACGGCACGCGGGGCGGCCGGGCAACTCCGGTTCTGCGCACCCGCCGAACTCGATATGGCACTATTGCGGGCCGCGCTGCCGGAGGGCTTCATCCCCAGAGAGACCACCCCTGGCATGTATCTGATCGAGGGTGAGATCACTCCGCAGATACTCGCGACCCTCACCGCATGGTGCGCGCAAATGAACGTGCTTGCCACCGATATCCGGATCGACCAGCGCAGGCTCGAAGACGTTTTCCTGGAACTGACCGGACGGGATCTCCGCGGATGAGCACGCACGATCTGACCACCAATCGTTTCGCGCCCGGCACCTTCGCCCCGGCTCCCCGCCCGAATTCCCGCATCAGGATGCTGCGCGCCCAGACTCGGCTGGAGCTGATCCTGTTGCTGCGCAACGGCGAACAACTGCTGCTGACCATGTTCATCCCGATCACCCTGCTGCTCGGCCTGAGCCTGCTGCCGTTCGACGACCTCGGCACGCACCGGGTGGACACGATCGTGCCCGCGGTGCTGACGGTGGCCGTCATGTCCACGGCGTTCACCGGTCAGGCCATCGCCGTCGGCTTCGATCGCCGCTATGGCGCACTCAAGCGGATCGGTGCGACAGCGTTACCGCGCTGGGGCATCATCGCCGGCAAGAGCGCGGCGGTGCTCATCGTCGTCGTACTGCAGGCAGTCCTGCTCGGCGGGATCGGTTTCGCACTGGGCTGGCGGCCGGAATCCGCCGGGTTACTGCTCGGCGCGGCCGTGATGGCACTCGGTACGGCCGCGTTCGCGGCGATGGGTCTGCTCCTCGGCGGCACTCTCAAGGCCGAGGTGGTGCTCGCACTGGCGAATATCCTGTGGTTCGTCATGCTCGGCGTCGCCAGCGTCGTGTTCACCACCGACGATCTGCCCGCCATGGTGCATACGCTGGTTCGGCTGGTGCCATCAGGGGCGCTGGCGGTCACCTTGGAAGAGGCGATCGGCAACCATATCGATTGGTTCGGGGTGACGGTGCTCGCGCTATGGGGTACAGGATCGGGCATTCTCGCGACCCGGCTGTTCCGCTTCCATTGATTCCACTGCTCATACCTGATTCCACTGCGCACCACCTGGAAACGACGGAACGTAGTAGACCGAGTGTCGCCGCCGGATCCGGCCCGGCTACCATTTTCTACGTGCTGTATCGCGCATTTCTGCGACTCGTCGACAAGCTGCCGCTGCCCTCGCTTCGAGTGCAGCGGCTGATCGCTATCGCGGTCATCGCCTCCCAGGCGGGCATCTCGGTCACCGGCGCCGTCGTCCGGGTCACCGCATCCGGTCTCGGCTGCCCGACCTGGCCGCAATGTTTCCCCGGCAGCTTCACGCCGGTCGCGGTATCGGAGGTCCCCGCTATCCACCAAGCGGTCGAATTCTCCAATCGGCTGCTCACCTTCGTGGTCACGCTATGCGCGGCGCTGGTCGTCCTCGCGGTGACCCGCGCTCGCCGGCGCCGCGAAGTGCTGGTGTACGCGTGGCTGATGCCCGGCGGCACCGTCGTACAAGCGATCATCGGCGGCATTACGGTCCGCACCGGCCTGCTGTGGTGGACAGTCGCGCTGCACATGCTCGCGTCGATGGTGATGGTCTGGCTCGCTGTGGTGCTCTACGCGAAGATCGGTGAACCCGACGACGGCATCGCCACCGTGCAAGCTCCCGCGCCGCTGCGCTGGCTCACCGGGCTCAGCGGCATCGCGCTCAGCGCCGTCCTGATCTCGGGCACCCTGGTTACCGCCGCCGGGCCACACGCGGGTGACAAGAGCATCGAGCGCCCGGTAGAGCGGCTGCAGATCGAGATCGTCACCCTGGTACATCTGCATTCACAGCTGCTGGTCGGATATCTCGCGCTGCTGATCGGATTGGCGTTCGGGCTGTTCGCCGTCGGTATCACCGCACCGATACGGTCCCGGCTGTTCGTAGTGCTCGGGCTGGTCTGCGCACAAGCGCTGGTCGGCGTCGTCCAGTACTTCACCGATGTCCCGGCGGCGCTGGTCGTCGCGCACGTGGGTGGGGCAGCGGCCTGCACCGCGGCCACCGCGGCACTCTGGGCTTCGATGCGCACCAGGGAACGGATCGGCCTGCCGGTGTCCGGCCAGGCGACGCAGACAGCCTGAACGAGGCGGGTACCGGGCGGCACAGAGCGGGCGACCGGAACCCGGGCCGGGGCCATAGGTCCTCGCTATCGAGGGCCGCGGACTCGGTTGTACCTGGCGTTCGGCTGCGAGGGTAGAGGAACAGACCTCGTGACGACCCGCCGGAGAACAGATGAACCCGCTCACAGATCGTCAGCCGATCGTCGTCGGCATCGACGGCACCACTACCGCCCTCGCCGCGGCACGCTGGGCGGGCGCTATCGCGAATCGCCTGCATGTCCCGTTGGCACTGCTCGGCGTCGTCCCCCCTATCGACTATCCACTGGCCGCGACGGCATCCGCGGGGACCAGTCTGCTCGATGAGCTCAAGGCCGCGGCACAACACCGGCTCGAAGGGGCGTTCGAGGCCGTGCACTCCGAACACCCACAGGTACAGATCCACCAGATCGCCGCGCGCGGCGTGCCCGCGCACAAGCTGATCGAATACAGCGCTTCCGCACGGATGATAGTCGTCGCGGCGAATCTCGGGGATCGGTTCAGCACGCTGTTGCTCGGGTCGACCGCGCTGACGGTCGCGAACAAGGCGACCTGCCCGGTGGCGGTATGGCGGGGGCATCCGGACCGGCCGCTTCCGGACGAACGGCCGGTGCTTGTCGGTGTCGACGGCAGCCCAAGCAGCTCCGCCGCAGTCGCCGAAGCGTTCGAACTGGCCGCCGCGCTCGGCGTCGAGGTGATCGCATTGCACGTCTGGAACGAGCCCGACCTGCTGCAGTGGACTCCAGCACTCGACGACTGGGCCATGCTGGCCACGCAGGAAAAGGAACTGCTGTCCGAGCGCATGGCCGGATGGAGTGAGAAATACCCGGACGTCACCGTCACCAAAGTAATTCAGAAGGGCACGCCGACCCAAGTATTGCTCGAACGCGCCGAAGACGCGCAACTGGTGCTGACCGGTAGTCGCGGACACAACCGGCTCACCGGACTGCTGGTCGGATCGACCAGCCAGAACCTGCTACATCATGCGCCGCATCTGGTTGTTATCTGCCGAGAGCGATAGAATTGCGGTTGGAAAGAGCTGAACCCGGAAGAATTTCACCGGGAATCGACCGCACTGCACCCGGAATAGACCGCACTGCACCCGGAGTCGATCGCGTATGTCTCCTTCAGCACCCCGCAACAATAGCGATGCCGACCTGACGCCACTCGCACCGATCGCGGTGCTCGCAGGCGTGATGATGGTCAGCGCCGCAATCGTCTCGATAACCAGATTCCCCGGTTGGGCGGTGGACTACGGCGTGCTGATGGTGGCTGCGGCCATTCTCTATCTGACCGCTGCCACCTGGCTCGTCCGCTGGGGCGTCTGTCAGCTGCGTAATCACTCCGGCGGCACCTGAGTTCGACGATACCCGCGCCCGCCGGGGCCGTCGCTCCCGGCTAAGCCTCGTTGCGCGCCTTGGGGAAGCGGGTCTGCTTGGCGACCCAACCCGCCATTTTGGCCCAGTGGCCGGTGCGTGGGGTGACGATCGCGGTCAACTCACGATCCCACTCATCGGATTCGGTGAGGCCATCGATCGTGGCGACGAGTTCCTTGGCTGCGGCCAGACTGTCGGCCACCCGATCGCCGAGGACTCCATCGGCACCGACCAGGGTGATACGGACACCGATCCGCCCGAGCGGCTGGAGCACGGCCGTGGCGGAACCGCCGTGATCTGCGACGAACCCTTTGACGGACTCCACGAGGGCTCCCGAGGGCTTCGCCGGGGCCGTAACGATTTGAGCACTCATGGCAGGTAGTTTACCGACCAGTAGTAAACGGGCCTACCCTTCGGGTGTACAACTGAATCCCATGCGCGCCATTCAAGTTTCCGAACACGGTGGTCCCGAAGTCCTGAAGTACACCGAGGTGGCCGATCCGCAGCTCGGGCCGGACCAGCTGCTGGTGGAAACCGAGGCGATCGGTGTCAATTTCATTGATACCTACATCCGGACCGGGCGCTATCCGCACCCCGTCCCCTACATTCCTGGGACCGAGGGAACCGGTGTCGTCACCGAGGTCGGCGCGGAGGTCACCGAGTTCGCGGTGGGTGACCGGATCGCGTGGGCGGCAGCGCCAGGAAGTTACGCACCGAAGGTCGCGGTGCCCGCCGAGGTCGCCATCGCGGTACCGGACGGGGTCGAGGCGCCGGTCGCCGCCTCGGCGCTGTTACAAGGTATGACCGCGCACTATCTCATCGAATCGATCTACTCACCGGAACCGGGGGAAAGCGTGCTGGTGCACGCGGGCGCAGGCGGTGTCGGGTTGATCATCACCCAGTTGCTCGCCGCACGTGGTATCCGGGTGATCACCACGGTGTCCTCCGACGCCAAGGCGGAACTCTCGCGCGCGGCGGGCGCGGCCGAGGTGCTCCGATACGGTGACGACCTCGCCGACCGGGTACGCGCGCTCACCGACGGCGTCGGCGTGGCCGCGGTCTACGACGGCGTCGGGGCGGCGACCTTCGAAGCGAGTCTGGCCGCATTGCGCGTGCGCGGCACACTCGCCCTCTTCGGCGCGGCGAGCGGACCGGTACCACCATTCGACCCACAACGGCTCGCCCCGTACGGCTCGCTGTTCCTCACCCGCCCCACCCTCGTGCACTACACCCGCGACCGCGCCGAACTCACCTGGCGGGCAGGCGACATTCTCGCCGCCATCGCCGATGACACAGTGGATATCCGGATCGGCGCGACCTATCCGCTCGCCGAAGCCGAACAGGCCCATCGTGATCTGGAGGGCCGCAGAACCACCGGCTCCATCGTGCTCATTCCATGAGCCCTCGGCACCGGCCCGAGGTCGGTGCCGGCTGCTCGGCCGGTCGGATAGCGGTTATCCGCTAGTCCGGCCGGACGGCGGTATCGGCGCTGTCAGCCGAAGAAGCTACCGATGGTGTCCCAGCCGAGCACCGAGTCCACCGCGAGACCGCAGAACACCACGGCCAGGTAATTGTTCGACTGCAGGAACAGTCGCAGCGGCTTCACCGATTCCCCACGACGCACCCCCGCGTACAGCTGATGGGCCATGAGCAGGAACCAGGCACCGGCCACTACCGCTACCGCCGCGTAGATGACGCCGGTAGCAGGCAGGAGCACCAGCGTGGTCAGCACGGTCAACCAGGTATAGATGACGATCTGCCGGGTAACCGTCTGTTCGGTCGCGACCACCGGCAGCATCGGCACACCCGCCGCGCGGTAATCCTCCTTGTACCGCATCGCCAGCGCCCAGGTATGCGGCGGCGTCCAGAAGAAGATGACGCCGAACAGCGCTATGGCAGGCCAACCGATATCCCCGGTCACCGCAGACCACCCGACCAGCGCGGGCATGCACCCCGCGGCGCCACCCCACACCACGTTCTGCGCGGTGCGGCGTTTGAGCACCAGGGTGTACACCAGGACATAGAACAGAATCGTCGCCACGACGAGCAGGCCGCTGAGCAGATTCGCCTGCCACCACAGCCAGGCGAACGATCCGAGGCCGAGCACGATGCCGAACACGAAAGCGTTTCTGGTCGACACCGCGTCCCTGGCCAGCGGCCGCTTGGCGGTACGCTTCATCACCTTGTCGATATCCGCATCGGCGACACAGTTGAGTGTGTTCGCGCTCGCCGCACCCATCCAGCCACCGAAGAGCGTGGCGAGGATCAGTCGAATATCGACGGTGCCGCGATCGGCCAGCAGCATGGTCGGAATGGTGGCGACGAGCAGCAGCTCGATCACTCTCGGCTTGGTCAGCGCGAGATAAGCCAGCACCCGCCGTATCAGCCGAGACGGTAGTCCGGCGCCCGTGAACCGGTCGGCCAACGCCGTCGCGGAGGAGCCGTGTGCACCATCGCCACCCGGCTGTTGCCCAATCCGCACTATCTCTCCTCGCACGCTGTGCATCGCATCCGGTAGGTCCGCCGAGCACCCCTCCGACCGACGCGGTGCGGTGCGACTACTACAGGGGATGGTAGCCCCCCACCGACCCAACCCTTCGCCTCGCCCCCGCACAAGAGGTCTGGACCACAGATGTATCGGACCGACTACCGCGCACCACCAGAACGGCCGTCCCGCCGCACCGAAACGGTCCTCACCAGGGCCTGGACAGGTCACTTCACCGAGGCGAACTCCGGCCGATCCGGCTGGGCGCGGAACATCCGCCCCAGCTACGGCACCGCCGATCGAACCTGTCACACCGCCGATTAGACACGGGTTAGCGCAGTGCGGGCCGGAAGGCACATCTAGGGTAGTTGGGTATACCCGGAATGCACGCGGTAACTGCCGCGCGATCATCGCCGTCAGAAACCACCCGCCGTCGACGAAGCCCCCGTAGTAGCCCAAAGCCCCCGCAGTAGACGAAACAATGTCAGGAGAACCTCGGTCGTGTCGATCACAGACGACATCCGCGCCCTCACTCAGCCGAACTATCCGGACGACTGGACGGATCTGGATACCAAAGCTGTCGACACCATCCGGGTCCTCGCCGCCGATGCGGTGCAGAACGCCGGAAACGGCCATCCCGGTACCGCGATGAGCCTGGCACCACTGGCCTACACCCTCTATCAGCGCACCATGCGCATCGACCCCGCCGATCCCAGCTGGGTCGGCCGGGACCGTTTCGTGCTGTCGTGCGGGCACTCCAGCCTCACCCAGTACATCCAGTTGTATCTGGCGGGTTTCGGTCTGGAGCTGACCGATCTGGAGAACCTGCGGAAATGGGGTTCGCTCACCCCGGGACACCCGGAGTTCCGGCATACCGACGGCGTGGAGATCACCACCGGCCCGCTCGGCCAGGGCCTGGCCTCGGCAGTCGGTATGGCGATGGCGGCACGCCGCGAACGTGGCCTGTTCGATCCGGACGCCGCGCCGGGCACCAGCCCGTTCGACCACTTCATCTATGTGATCGCCTCGGACGGCGATCTGCAAGAGGGCGTCACCTCGGAAGCGTCGTCCCTGGCAGGCACGCAGCAGCTGGGTAATCTCGTGGTGATCTACGACGACAACAAGATCTCCATCGAGGACGACACCACCATCGCGTTCACCGAGGATGTGGCCGCGCGCTACGCGGCCTACGGCTGGCATGTGCAGGTGGTCGAGGGCGGCGAAGACGTGGTCGCCATCGAGGCCGCGCTGTCGGCCGCCGCGGCCGAGACCGGTAAGCCCTCGATCATCGTGCTGCGCACCATCATCGGCTACCCGGCACCGAACAAGATGAACACCGGCGCCTCGCACGGCGCCGCGCTCGGTGTCGATGAAGTGGCCGCCACCAAGAAGGCCCTCGGCTTCGATCCGGAACAGAACTTCCAGGTCGATCCCGCGGTCATCGCGCACACTCGTAAGGCCATCGAACGCGGCAGCGCGGCGCGCGCACAGTGGCAGCAGTCGTTCGACGCGTGGGCCGCGGCGAATCCGGAGAACAAAACGTTGTTCGACCGGCTCGCCGAGCGCAGGTTGCCGGAGAACTGGACGGCGAGCCTGCCTACCTATGAACCGGATCAGAAGGGCATGGCCACTCGTAAAGCCTCCGGTAAGGTGCTCGCCGCGCTGGCGCCGGTGCTGCCGGAGTTGTGGGGCGGATCGGCCGATCTGGCCGAGTCCAACAACACCTCGATGCCCGATCAACGCAGCTTCGGGCCGGAGTCGATTTCGACCGGTATGTGGAAGGCGAACCCCTACGGCCGCACCATGCACTTCGGGGTCCGCGAGCACGCGATGGGCGCGATCCTCAACGGCATCGCACTGCACGGCCCGACCCGCCCCTATGGCGGAACCTTCCTGGTGTTCAGCGACTACATGCGCCCAGCGGTGCGGTTGGCCGCACTGATGCGGGTGCCCGCCATCTACGTGTGGACCCATGACTCCATCGGTCTCGGCGAGGACGGACCAACGCATCAGCCGATCGAGCATCTGGCCGCGTTGCGGGCCATCCCCGGTCTGAACGTGGTCCGTCCCGGCGATGCCAACGAAACCACCTATGCCTGGCGTGCCATCCTCGAGCGCGACAGCAGCGAGCACAGCTCACACTTCTCGGTGTCCGAACCGCCGCACCAGGACGGTCCTTCGGCGCTGGCGCTGACTCGTCAGGATCTGCCGATCCTGACCGGCACCCACTATGAGGGCGTGGCGAAAGGCGGCTACATCCTGGCCGAGGCGTCCACCGGCACCCCGCAGGTGATCTTGATCGCCACCGGTTCGGAACTCCAGCTCGCCGTCGCCGCCCGCACTACGCTGGAAGAGCAGGGCATCGCCACCCGTGTGGTATCGATGCCGTGTGTGGAGTGGTTCGACGCGCAGGACAAGGCGTACCGGGACGAGGTGCTTCCGCAGGCGGTCACCGCGCGTGTCGCCGTCGAGGCCGGTATCGCGATGCCGTGGCACCGGTTCACCGGTGACGCGGGCGAGATCGTGTCGATCGAGCATTTCGGCGCCTCCGCCGACTACAAGACCCTGTTCCGCGAATTCGGTTTCACTCCGGAAGCCGTCGTTGCCGCCGCGCAGCGCACGCTGGAGAACGTGAAGGGATAAGCGCTCATGGCTCAGAACGAAAATCTCGCCGCCCTCGCTGCGGCGGGGGTGTCGGTGTGGCTCGACGATCTGTCCAGGACCCGGATCCGATCCGGCAATCTGGCCGAGCTGATCGCCACGCGCAGCATCACCGGGGTCACCACCAACCCGACGATCTTCCAGGGCGCGCTCAGCAAAGGCCATGCCTACGACGATCAGGTGAAAGAGCTTGCCGCACAAGGCGCCGACGCCACCGCGGCGATCCGCACCATCACCACCGACGATGTCAGGGCCGCCTGCGATGTGCTCGCACCGGTCTATGAAGCCACCGGCGGCGTGGACGGGCGGGTCTCCATCGAGGTCGATCCGCGGCTGGCGTTCGACTCGGACAAGACCGTCGCGCAGGCGGTCGAGCTGTGGAAGATCGTCGACCGCCCCAACCTGTTGATCAAGATTCCGGCCACCGTGGAGTGCCTGCCCGCGATCACCGCGGTGCTCGCGCAGGGCATCAGTGTGAACGTCACGCTGATCTTCTCGGTCGAGCGCTATCGCGCGGTGATGGACGCTTATCTGGACGGTGTGCGGCAGGCCGTGGCCGACGGCTACGATCCGGCCGGGATCCATTCCGTCGCTTCGTTCTTCGTGTCCAGAGTGGATACCGAGATCGACAAGCGGCTGGAGGCGATCGGCACCGAGGCCGCGCTCGCATTGCGTGGAAAAGCCGCTGTCGCCAACGCCCGTTCGGCCTATGCCGAATATCAGAACGTGTTCGACGGGGGCGCCGCCTACGCCGAACTGGCCGCCGCGGGCGCGAATCGGCAACGGCCGCTGTGGGCCTCGACCGGCGTGAAGAACCCCGACTACCCCGACACGATGTATGTCACCGAACTGGTCGCCCCCAATACGGTGAACACGATGCCGGAGCAGACACTCGAAGCGGTCGCCGATCACGGTACGAGCCGGGGCGACGCCGTCACCGGCACGGCTGCGGCGGCCGGAGAGGTCTTCGACCAGCTCGTCGCGGTCGGTATCGATCTCGACGACGTATTCGCGGTGCTGGAGCGCGAGGGCGTGGACAAGTTCGAGAAGTCCTGGGAAGAATTGCTTTCCGCCACCACCGAGGAGCTGCGTTCGGCTGGAGCCGCGACGGGAGATACTCGAGCGGCCACCTCCTCGCCCAGCTCTTCCACCGAGGCGGGGAACGGCTGATCGATGACCGGTACCCCGTCCACCAGGCAGCAGGCCCCGATCGAGTGGCAGAACCCGCTGCGCGTCAGAGGGGATAAACGGCTCCCGCGTATCGCGGGGCCGTGCAGCATGGTGATCTTCGGGGTCACCGGTGATCTGTCCAAGAAGAAACTGATGCCTGCCATCTACGATTTGGCGAACCGGGGGCTATTGCCCCCGGCCTTCGGTTTGGTCGGTTTCGCTCGCCGCGACTACGCGGACGAGGATTTCGCCTCGGTCGTGCTGGAAGCGGTGAAAACCCACTCGCGTACCCCGTTCCGCCAAGAGGTCTGGGATCAGCTCGCCGAGGGAATCCGGTTCGTCCAGGGCAGCTTCGACGACGACGCGGCGTTCGCCAAGCTCGCCGATACCCTGGCCACCCTGGACAAGGAGCGCGGTACCGGAGGTAACCACGCCTTCTACCTTTCGATCCCGCCGAAAACCTTCCCGCTCGTGCTCGATCAGCTCTCCGAACACGGTTTGGCGCAGCGGAAGGCTCCCGACGAGTTCGGCCGCAGGCCGTGGCGCCGCGTGGTGATCGAAAAACCGTTCGGGCACGACCTGAAAAGTGCACAAGAGCTCAACGCCCTGGTCAACCGGGTGTTTCCAGAAGAGACAGTGTTCCGTATCGATCACTATCTCGGAAAAGAGACGGTGCAGAACATCCTGGCGCTGCGTTTCGCCAACCAGCTCTACGATCCGATCTGGAACGCCAATTTCGTCGACCATGTGCAGATCACCATGGCGGAAGACATCGGATTGGGCGGTCGCGCAGGCTATTACGACGGCATCGGCGCGGCACGTGATGTGATCCAGAACCATCTGCTGCAATTGCTGGCGCTCACCGCGATGGAGGAACCGATCAGCTTCGAGCCCAGTCAGCTGCAGGCCGAGAAGATCAAGGTGCTCTCCGCGACGCAGCTGATCGAACCGTTGGACGAGACCACAGCCCGCGGGCAATACGCGCAGGGTTGGCAAGGCAGCGAGCACGTCGTCGGGCTACTGGACGAGGAAGGGTTCGACCCGCATTCGCGGACCGAGACCTATGCCGCGATCAGTCTGGAGGTCAATACGCGCCGGTGGGCCGGTGTCCCGTTCTTCCTGCGCACCGGTAAACGGCTGGGCCGCAGGGTCACCGAGATCGCGGTGGTCTTCAAACGGGCTCCGCATCTGCCGTTCGACCAGACCATGACCGCGGAGCTGGGGCAGAACGCGCTGGTCATCCGGGTGCAGCCGGACGAAGGCGTCACCACGCGATTCGGCTCGAAGGTACCTGGCTCCGAGATGGAAGTGCGCGATGTCAGCATGGACTTCAGCTACGGCGAAGCGTTCACCGAATCCTCACCCGAGGCCTACGAACGGCTGATCCTGGACGTACTCCTCGGTGAACCCTCCCTGTTCCCGGTGAACGCGGAGGTCGAATTGGGCTGGCGCATCTTGGATCCGGCACTGGAGCACTGGGGCACCGCGGGCAAGCCGGAACCGTACGAGGCGGGAACCTGGGGCCCGCCCTCCGCCGACGAGATGCTCGCCCGCACCGGGCGGGAATGGCGGCGGCCATGATCGTCGACATGCCCGAGACCAGAACCCGCGAGGTCACCAAGCGCCTCGTGCGATTGCGCGAGAGCTACGGCGTGATCACGGTGGGCCGGGTGCTGACCCTGGTGGTGTGCACCCTGGACAGCTCCGAGGCCGAGGAGGCCATCGACGCCGCGAACGATGCCAGCCGCGAGCACCCCTGTCGCGTCGTAGTCCTCGCCCGCGGCGATCGGAATGCTGCCACCAGACTGGATGCGCAGATCCGCGTTGGCGGGGATGCCGGAGCCGCCGAAGTGATCGTGCTCCGGCTGCAGGGTGAACTGGTCAACCAGGAAAGCAGCGTCGTCATCCCGTTTCTCCTGCCGGATGCGCCGGTAGTCGCCTGGTGGCCCCGCGGGGCCCCGGAGTTCCCGGCCAAGGACTCGGTAGGTCGCCTGGCGACCCGGCGTATCACCGATGCCACCTTCGCCACCGACCCGCAGGAGGCGATCAAGAAACGGCTCGGCTCCTACGCGAGCGGCAATACCGATCTGGCGTGGAGCCGGATCACCTACTGGCGCGCCCTGCTGGCCGCGGCGATGGACGAACCGCCGTTCGAACCGGTGGATTCGGTGACGGTGTCCGGATTACGTGATGAACCTGCCCTCGATGTCCTGGCCGGCTGGCTGGCCGCTCGGCTCGGCTGCCCGGTACACCGCCGCACCGGCCCGCTCCGTGTGGAACTGCGCCGTCCCACGGTCTCGATCGCGATCGAACGACCCCAGACCGGCCGCACCGCGACACTCACCCGCACCGGTGATCCGGACCAGCGGATCGCACTGGCGCGCCGGGAGACCCGTGACTGCCTCGCCGAAGAACTACGCAGACTGGATGCCGATGACAGCTATGCCGAAGCACTGGCCGGAATCGAGAAGGTGATCTATGAGTAACCACACCGATTCACCGTTCCCCCGCGATACGGTCGAGGTCCATATCGATACCGAAGCACTGGTCGCCGCAGCGGCGGCTCGCTTCGTCGCGGTGGTCACCACGGCCCAGGCCGAACGTGGTTCGGCCTCGGTGGTACTGACCGGTGGCGGCACCGGTATCGCACTCCTGGAACAGGTGCGCGCATCGCCCGGCACCATCGAGTGGTCGCGGCTCGATGTGTTCTGGGGCGATGAACGCTTCGTCCCCGCCGACGATCCGGAGCGCAATGCGCTGCAGGCCGGACAGGCGCTACTCGACCACGTGCCGGTGGACCCGGCGCGCGTGCATCCGGTGGCCGCCTCCGATGGTGAGTATCCCGACCCGGTAGAGGCGGCGGCCGAATACTCCGCGGCCGTACACGCCTATCTCGCCGAACACGGCGCATTCGATCTCCATCTGCTCGGTATGGGCGGCGAGGGACATGTGAATTCCTTGTTCCCTCACACCGAGGCAGTGCGCGAAGAGCACGAACTCGTTGTCGCCGTGACCGATTCGCCGAAGCCGCCACCGGTACGGGTGACCCTTACCAGGGCCGCGATCCGCCGAACCCGGCACGTCGTGCTGGTGGTCGGCGGTGCGGCCAAGGCCGAGGCAGTCGCGGCGGCTATCGGTGGCGCGTCCCCACTGGATATTCCCGCGGCGGGCGCGGCAGGCATCGATTCCACTACCTGGTTGCTCGATCAGGAGGCGGCGACCGCGCTGCGCTGAGCGCTGCGCTGGTCCGGCTCGCTATCGGCCCTGATCTTCATCAGCCGATCTATCCGTAAATTTTCCCGAATTATTCGGTATTTACAGGATATATCGCGACTTATGCCCCGCTGATTACTCAAGTATGTGGGATGATCGGTCGGTGACCGAGCAGGTAGCAGATCTGGACGAACGGTTTTTGAAAGCCCTCGCAGAACTCGCCCCGCAACCGAACAGACCGACGAACCTGCCGATCGCGCCCGGCACCGCGATAACCGGCGCGGTATGCCTCGAGCTGTTCGAATCCCAAGCGACCAGCAGGCATCTCGACCTCGCCGCCCGGCGCCTCGGTGGCGCCGGGCGCGGTTACTACAGCATCGGCTCCTCCGGTCACGAAGGCAATGCCGCGGTGGCCGCGGCGCTGCACACCACCGATCCCGCCCTGCTGCACTATCGCTCCGGGGCGTTCTTCGTGCACCGAGCCCGTCAGGTCCCCGGGCTCGACCCGATCCGGGATGTATTGCTCGGTGTGGTCGCCGCGGCGGCGGATCCGATTTCCGGTGGGCGGCACAAAGTGTTCGGCAGCCTGGCGGCGAATGTCATTCCGCAGACCTCGACCATCGCCTCACATCTCCCCCGTGCGGTGGGATTGGCCTTCGGCATCGATCGCGCGATGCGGCTCGGCGTTCCCGGCCCATGGCCCGCGGACGCGATAGTGGTGTGCAGTTTCGGCGACGCGTCGGCGAACCACTCCACCGCGGCAGGGGCGATCAATACCGCGGTGCATACCGCCCACCAAGGGATTCCGGTGCCGATCCTGTTCGTCTGTGAGGACAACGGCATCGGGATCAGTGTCCCCACCCCCTCTGACTGGATCGAGCAGACATTCGCCCACCGTCCCGGTCTGGCCTATTTCGGTGCGGATGGCTGCGATATCCTCGACGCACTGCAGACCGCGCGTACTGCCGTCCACTGGGTACGCGAACAGCGCGGACCCGCGGTCCTACACCTGCGGACCGTCCGGCTGCTCGGCCACGCGGGCTCCGATGTCGAAGCCGCCTACCGGCGCCCCGCCGATATCGCCGCCGATCTGCACCGTGATCCGGTGCTCGCGACAGCGCGGCTGCTGGTCGATTCCGGCGTATCCACACCCGCCGATATGCTCGCCACATACACCGACTTGGGACGCCGTGTCGCCGCGACAGCCGAGCTCGTATGCCGGGAACCGAAACTCGGCTCCGCCGCGGCAGTGACCGCTGCGATCAGCCCGACCCGGCCCGCGCTGGTACGCGCCGATGTCCTTCGATCCGGTCCGCTGCAGGAGCGGCGACCTGCCGCACCGCAGCGGACCGGCACCGGCCTGCCCTCAGAACAGAGCGGTCCTCCTGACTTCATCAGCGGGAACGGCACTACCGCGCCGGGCGGTCCGATGACCCTCGCCCAAGCGATCAACGGCACCCTCCGGGAGCTGCTCGCCCGTGACCGCGATGTGCTCGTCTTCGGGGAGGATGTCGGCCGCAAAGGCGGTGTGTACGGCGTGACCAGAGGGTTGCAGAAATCGTTCGGCGCACGCCGGGTATTCGACACGCTACTCGACGAGCAGAGCGTGCTCGGTACCGCGCTCGGCGCGGCGCTGGCAGGCTTCGTGCCGATCCCGGAGATCCAATACCTGGCCTATCTGCACAACGCCGCCGACCAGATCCGTGGGGAAGCGGCCACGCTATCGTTCTTCTCCGATGGTCGCTATCGGAACCCGATGGTGGTGCGGATCGCGGGCTACGCCTATCAGAAGGGCTTCGGGGGGCATTTCCACAACGACAATTCGATCGCCGCGTTACGGGATATTCCCGGCGTGATCCTCGCCTCCCCGTCCCGTCCCGATGACGCCGCGGCCATGCTGCGCACCTGCGTCTCCGCGGCCAGAGTGGATGGCAGCGTGTGCTTGTTCCTCGAGCCCATCGCGCTGTACCACACCCGCGACCTGTACCGGCCCGGCGACGAAGGGTGGCTGGCACACATATCGGGTACCGAGCATATCGAGATCGGCTTGGCCGGTGTCTACGGTGACGGCGGGGACCTGACTCTGGTCAGCTTCGCCAACGGCATACCCATGAGCCTGCGCGTGGCACGGCAACTGGCCCGCCACGGTATCCACGCGCGGGTACTCGATCTGCGCTGGCTGGCTCCGCTACCGGTGGACGACCTGCTGCGACACGCACACGCGACCGGCCGCGTGCTCGTCGTAGACGAAACCCGCCGCTGTGGCGGCGTGTCCGAGGCAGTGTTCGCGGCCCTGCTCGACGCGGGTTTCTCCGGGCAGCTCGCCCGGGTCACCAGCGCGGACAGTTTCGTTCCGCTCGGCCCGGCCGCGGGCGCCGTATTGCTCGACGAGGATCGGATCGCCGCTGCCGCGCACGCACTTCTGGCGGACCACACAGTGCCGGAAGACCATGCGGCGCCGGAGGAGACAACCCTGGCCAGGCCCCACGGCAGCATCGAGCACGGCTTTCCGAAGAACTCGATTCGGCCACAGAATAGTGGAGAAGAATAGGGGAATAGCTATCGATAACGGTGACCAGCAGTGGAAGGACCCATCGAATGAGCGCGACGTCCATGCTCGGCGAGGTACGACCGGAGCACCAGCACACCGCCGACGGTGACATGGTGCTCCTGCACTACCTACGTTCTTTCCGCAGGCCGGTACTCGAGGTGTGGTCGGCAGCCACCGAACGTAGTCAGCTCAGCCACTGGCTGGGCCACGTTTCCGGTGGTGAAGGCAATTTCTCCATCGACTTGCTCGAGGGGCCCATTCCCGGACCTGTCACTGTGCGCGTCGACCACTGCCAGGCACCGCACGAACTGATCGTGTGTATCGACGGATGTCCACTCGAAGTGAGTATGAACCAGATCGGGGTGGTCACCACCGTCGAACTCACCCGGCGCCATGTCTGCCCCGCCGACGCGGGCACCATCGGCCCACGCTGGCAATACCTGTTCGACCGCCTCACGGCTTATCTCGACCAGCAACCGCTACCGCACTGGTCCCCCCGCTATCCGGAACTGGCCGACGAATATCGGTAGCCGGCCCCACGGCCGCTCGGCTCAGGACAGAACTTCGGAGGGCCAGGAAGGATATGTGGTCAGATCGCGTAGATGTGCGGTGAGCAAGGCGTTCACTTCCTCGGTGCGCTCCCATTGCACGAGATGGCCCGCGTCGGCGATCTCGGTCACCGCGCGCAGATCGACGACATTCTCGCGCATAACGGCCAGCGGATCGTGTCCGCTGAACCCCTCCATATCGGGATCGTGATCGCCGTACAGGAAATATGTGGGCACGGCGACTTTCGCATCCGCGTAGTCGGCGGTGATTTCCCAGTTCAGGTCGAGGGCACGGTACCAGTTCAAGCCGCCGGTGAATCCGGTGCGTTCGAAATCCCTTGCTATGACATCCAGCTCGTCTTCGCTGAGCCAGCTCCATGGCAGCGCGGGTGCCTCCGGTAGTACATCGAGGTAGCCGGTGCCTTCTGCCGGGAACCTCCAGGTGTCCAGATAGTGATAGTCGGCGCTGAGTGCGTAGTACACGCGGGCGAGAAAATCCTTGGGCCGGGCGCCGAGTTCCGTGTCGGCAACACCTGGGGTCTGGAAATAGTGCAGGTGTAAGAAGTGCCGGGCCGCGGCCTTTGCCCACAACTGCGATGGAGCGCGTCGCGGCCGTGGCACGAAGGGATTGTTCAGGACTATCAGACCGCGCACCCGCCGCGGGGCACGCAAGGCCAGCTCCCATACCAGTACCGCGCCGAAGTCCAAGCCGACGAACACCGCCTGCTCCGCGCCGATATCGTCGAGCAGACCGAGCAGATCGGCACAGACGGCGCGATTGGTGTACGCCGCCGGGTCGGCTGGAGCGTCGGTCTGTCCGTAGCCACGCAGATCGGGTGCGATGGCACGGTAGCCTGCCGCGGCGACCGCGGAAAGCTGACGGTGCCAGATATACCAGGTATGCGGAAAACCGTGACAGAAGATCACCGGCTGCCCTTGTCCACATTCGGTCACACGCATGCGAATGCCGTTCGTCGTCACGAATCGTTGCGTGAACTCCATACAGACCTCCTAGTACTAGAACACGTTATCGTTTCACGGTAGTGTTCCGGTTTCGTGAGCGGAATATCCGGCGGGCTCGAAGGAAAGATCGCGGTGGTCACCGGCGCCAGCCGCGGCATAGGCAAAGGGATCGCGCTGGAGCTCGGCGCGGCAGGGGCCACAGTGTTCGTCACCGGACGATCGGTGGCTCAGGGAAAGTTACCCGGCACTGTGCACACGACAGCGGCCGATATCGACGCGATGGGCGGGGTCGGCATCCCCTTCGTCTGTGACCACCGCGATGACGACGCGGTGCGACGACTGTTCGAATTGATCCGCGATGAGCACGGCAGGCTGGACGTGCTGGTGAACAACGTCTACAACTCCCCAGCCGCGGCCCGTTGGCTCGGCAAACCGTTCTGGGAGGTCCCCCCGGCCGTATGGGACGAGAGCTTCGACGTGGGCGTCCGATCGCATTATGTCGCCGGTGTCTACGCGGCACCACTGTTGATCGAATCAGGTGGGTTGATCGTCAATATCTCGTCCCCCGGAGCGATCGGATACATGCACAACGCCGTATACGGTGTTGCGAAGAGCGCGGTGGACCGATTGACCGTCGATATGGCACACGATCTCTCCGGTACCGAGGTGACCGTGGTGTCGCTCTGGCCGGGGATCGTGGATACCGAACTGCTGCAGCGGGTTCCGCCCGACGTACACGGCAGGCGTCTGATCACGCTACCCGGGGCGGGTACGTTCGACCTTGCCGAGGCACAGACACCACGGTTCTGCGGTCGCGCGGTCGTCGCACTGGCCACCGATACCGGGCGGCACTCGCGCACCGGTTCGCCTTGGCGGGTCGCCGATCTCGCCGAGCACTACGGTTTCACCGATATCGACGGCCGGATTCGGCGCACCGATTGACCGCACCGGTATACGCCGGGCGAGTACTGCCGGTGCCCAACTACCACGCGATAACGGGAATCGCCTGGCTGGTCTGGCGCGGCCCTATCAAGCGAATTTGATCTCCAGGCCGATGCCGAGGATGGCGATCAGCCAGACGATACCGACGAAAATGGTGATGCGGTCGAGGTTCTTCTCGGCAATGGTCGAGCCGGACAGACTGGACTGCACACCGCCTCCGAACAGGCTGGACAGACCTCCACCCTTGGCGCGGTGCAGCAACACCAGCAGCACCAGCAGCACGCTGGTGACGATCAGGAGGATATCCAGGAACATCCGCATGCCGGACAGTCTATGCGGTCGGCGCGATCACGCCGAATCAGGCACTCGACTGCCGTAGCACGGCCTCGATCGCCCGGCTGCCGGTCTGCGCTGACTTACCTCGATCCTCCGGGGAACGGGGACAGCGAACAGCCCGGCATCGCGATGAGGCGATACCGGGCTGCCGGACTGGAATGCGGAGATCTTTCAGGGAAGAGGACCGCCCGCGGCAATCGCGGCCAGAGTGGCGAATTCGTCACCCTTGAGTGAAGCGCCACCGACCAGAGCACCGTCCACATCGGTTTGCGCGACCAGCTCTCCGACGTTCTTGGTGTTCACCGAACCGCCGTAGAGCACCCGAATCTCCGCGGCGATCTCGGGCGAGGCGAGCTGAGCCAGTTCGGCGCGGATCGCACCGCAGACCTCCTGCGCATCGGCAGGTGTGGCGACCTTACCCGTACCGATCGCCCATACCGGCTCATAAGCGATGACGACCTTCGAGATCTCTTCCGCTGTCAAGCCTTTCAGCGATCCACGGATCTGCTCGAGGTTGTACTCGACATGTGTGCCCGCCTCCCTGATGTTCAAGCCCTCACCGACGCACACGATCGGGGTGATCCCATGCTTCAGCGCCTGCTTGGTCTTGGCCAGCACTGTGGCGTCGTCCTCGGCGTGGTACTGCCGCCGCTCCGAGTGTCCGACGGTGACGAAGGCACAGCCGAGCTTGGCGAGCATACCCGCGCTGATCTCGCCGGTGTAGGCACCCGACTCGTGCACCGAGACGTCCTGCCCGCCATAGCCGAGCAGGAGCTTGTCCCCTTCCACCAAGGTCTGCACGCTGCGGATATCGGTGAACGGTGGCAGCACGACCACCTCCACCTTCTCGAAATACTTCTCGGGCAGCGCGAAAGCGATCTTCTGCACCAGGGCGATGGCCTCCAGATGATTGAGGTTCATCTTCCAGTTGCCCGCGATAAGCGGTTTACGTGCCATGCTCAGTCCTCCAACACCGCGATACCAGGGAGTTCCTTGCCCTCGAGGTACTCGAGCGAAGCTCCGCCGCCGGTGGAGATATGCGAGAAGCCGTCCTCCGGCAGGCCGAGCGCACGGACCGCCGCGGCCGAATCACCACCGCCGACCACGGTGAACGCACCCTTCCCGGTAGCGGTGGCGATCGCCTCGGCGACCCCTCTCGTGCCCGCGGCGAAAGCCTCGAACTCGAATACACCCATCGGGCCGTTCCAGAAGACAGTCTGTGCCTCGGTCAGCAGAGCGGTGAAACGTTCCACCGATTCCGGCCCCACATCCAGACCCATCCAGCCGTCCGGTATCTCGTGCGCGGGCACCACCTTCGATTCGGCGTCCGCGGCGAAGGCGTCGGCCACCACGATGTCACGCGGCAGATGGATGACATCGGCGTACTGCTCGAGCAAACGCCGGCAGGTGTCGACCATCTCCTCCTGCAACAACGAGGAGCCCACCGGGAGTCCCTGCGCGGCAAGGAAGGTGAAGCACATGCCGCCGCCGATGACCAGCGTGTCGACTTTCGGCGCGAGCGCCTCGATGACCGCGAGCTTATCGGAGACCTTGGACCCGCCGAGCACGACCGCATAGGGCCGAGCCGCGCTCTCGGTGAGTTTTGCCAGCACCTCGGCCTCGGCCGCGACCAGCGTGCCCGCATAGTGCGGAAGCAGTGTGGCCACGTCGTATACCGAGGCCTGCTTACGGTGCACCACACCGAAACCGTCGGAGACGAACGCTCCGTCGTCTCCGGCCAGTTCGACCAGTGCCGCGGCGAGCCTACCGCGTTCGGCGTCGTCCTTGCTGGTCTCGCGCGGGTCGAACCGGATGTTCTCCAACATCAGCACATCGCCGTCGGTGAGTCCTTCCGACCGCGCGAGCGCGTCCTGTCCCACGACATCACCGGCAAGCTGAACATTGCGGCCCAGTTCCTCGGCGAGCCTGGCAGCCACCGGCGCCAGGGAGAGCTTCGGATCCGGCTCCCCCTTCGGGCGGCCGAGATGGGCGGTCACGATGACTTTGGCGCCCGCCTCGGCCAGCGCCTTGATGGTCGGCACCGAGGCGATGATCCGGCCGGCATCGGTGATCCGGCCGTTGTCGAGCGGAACGTTCAGGTCGGAGCGGACGAGCACGCCCCGACCCTCGACGCCTTCGGCGAGCAGATCTGCGAGTGTCTTGACGGTCATGCGCGTCAGAGCGACTTGCCGACGAGACCGATGAGATCGGCGAGGCGGTTGGAGTAGCCCCACTCGTTGTCGTACCAGGAGACCACCTTGACCTGGTTGTCGATCACCTTGGTCAGCGGCGCGTCGTAGATCGACGAGGCCGGATCGGTGACGATATCGCTGGAGACGATGGGGTCGGTGTTGTACCTGAGGATGCCCTTCAGCGGCCCCTCGGCGGCGGCCCGGTAGGCGGCGTCGATCTCCTCGAGCGTGGCGGACTTGCGCAGGGTGGCGGTCAGATCGGTGACCGAACCCGTCGGCACCGGCACGCGCAGCGCATAGCCGTCCAGCTTGCCCTGCAGTTCGGGCAGCACCAAGCCGATGGCCTTCGCGGCGCCGGTCCCGGTCGGCACGATGTTCAGCGCGGCGGCACGGGCGCGGCGCAGGTCGCTGTGCGGACCGTCCTGCAGGTTCTGGTCCTGCGTATAGGCGTGGATGGTGGTCATCAGGCCGTGCTCGATGCCGAACTCGTCGTTGAGCACCTTGGCCAGCGGACCGAGGCAGTTGGTGGTGCACGAGGCGTTGGAGATGATGTTCTGGCTGCCGTCGTACTTATCGTCGTTGACGCCCATCACGATGGTGATGTCCTCACCCTTGGCCGGGGCGGAGATCACGACCTTCTTCGCGCCCGCGGCGAGGTGCCCCTTGGCCTTGGTGGCATCGGTGAAGATGCCGGTGGACTCGACGACCACGTCGACGCCGAGGTCGCCCCACGGCAGCGCGGCAGGCCCCTCCTTGATGGCCAGCGCCTTGATCCGCTGGTCACCCACCACGATGGTGTCCTCGCCGTCGAGCGAGACATCCTGCGGCAACCGGCCCAGGATCGAGTCGTACTTGAGCAGGGTCGCGAGGGTCGCGTTGTCGGTGAGGTCGTTGACCGCGACGATCTCGATGTCGGTGGTGCCGAGCGCCTTCTGCGCCTCCACCGCCCGGAAGAAGTTACGTCCGATACGACCGAAGCCGTTGATGCCTACCCGGACAGTCACGTTATCGCTCCTCAGCTTTCCAGCAGATCATTCCGATGCCCTACTCACACTAATGCCCTGCCGCGACCCCGCCGACACGCACCTGGCATTCCCGTGACCGGGATGCCAGGTCAGACACCGGGCAACCCGTGTTCCACGTCGTGTACGCCGGATACCACGCCGAGGCGAAGTCCACCGGGAGGCAGACCGTACGACCGGTTCAGGCTTCGTCGAGCAACTCTGCCGTGACCGCGGATTCGGTATCGGGTACGCCGAGTTCCTTGGCGCGCCGGTCGGCCATCGACAGCAGCCGCCGGATCCGGCCCGCCACCGCGTCTTTCGTCATCGGTGGATCGGCGAGCTGACCGAGCTCCTCCAGTGATGCCTGACGGTGCTGGATGCGCAGTCTGCCCGCGGCGGCGAGATGATCCGGCACATCGCCGCCGAGGATCTCCAGCGCGCGTTCCACCCTTGCCGCCGCGGCGACCGCGGCCCGCGCCGAGCGGCGCAGATTGGCGTCGTCGAAATTGGCCAGCCGGTTCGCGGTCGCGCGGACCTCGCGCCGCAGCCTGCGCTCCTCCCAGGTCATCCGGGTGCCGTGCGCGCCCATCCTGGTCAGCAGGGCACCGATCGCCTCGCCATCGCGCACCACGACACGGTCGGTCCCGCGCACCTCACGGGCCTTGGCCCCGATCCCGAGCCTGCGGGCCGCCCCGACCAGCGCCAGCGCGGCCTCAGGGCCAGGGCAGCTGACCTCCAACGCCGAGGAACGCCCCGGTTCGGTCAACGAACCGTGCGCGAGAAACGCGCCACGCCATGCGGCCTCGGCATCGGCGATACTGCCACCGACCACCTGCGCGGGCAAACCGCGCACCGGACGACCACGGACGTCGAGCAGACCGGTCTGCCGGGCCAGCGCCTCCCCCTCCTTGGAAACACGCACCACATACCGGGAGGTCTTGCGCAATCCTCCGGCACCGAGCACGTGCACGTCGGAGCCGTAACCGTAGAGTTCGAAGATCTCCCGGCGCAGCCTGCGCGCGATGGAACCCATGTCCACCTCGGCCTCGACGATCACCCGGCCACTGACGATGTGTAAGCCACCCGCGAATCGCAGCAATGCGGACAGTTCCGCCTTGCGGGAACTCACCTGTGACACCACAAGCCTGCTCAGCTCATCCTTCACATCGGCTGTCATCGCCACGAGACGCGCTCCTTTCCACCCAATCCGGAACGCACATCCTGACCCATGTGCCGTCCCTCGACTCGAAGCCCTGCCATATGCGGCCGAGGTTGCCGGATCACATGATCCAGAGCGGCGGCAAGTTTTCCCGGATGATGCCGTCCCGTTCCCCCTTCGGCGACATCGGAGAAGATTACTCGCGCCCGCAATTGTTCGGCAGCCCTTGCCACATGTTCCCGCTCACGCCCCTCCGGTACCGAACCGGAGTCCACCAGCACCTCGTCGACCGCGAATTCCGGTGCGTGCTGGGACAGTACATGCAAATGCCGCTCCGCGGAGAACCCCGCGGTCTCCCCCGGCTCCGCGGCGAGATTGAGCACGAGGATCTTCCGCGCCCTGGTATACACCAGCGCCTCATGCAGTTCGGGCACGAGCACATGAGGAATCACGCTGGTGAACCACGATCCGGGGCCGAGAACCACGACATCGGCGTGTCCGATGGCCGATGTCGCCTCGGTACTGGCAGGCGGATCGGAAGGAATCAGCCGAACCCGGCGAACTTTACCCGGTGTCGTCGCGATGGCGACTTGACCGCGGATACAGCGGCTCACCCGCGGATCCGCTTCCAGTCCCGATACGTCCGCCTCGATATCGAGCGCGATCGGCGACATCGGCAGCACCCGTCCCGTGATGCGCAATACCTTGGCGAGCTCATCGAGCGCGGCGACCGGGTCACCCAGCACTTCGGTGAGCCCGGCCAGGATCAGGTTGCCGACGGAATGCCCGGCCAAGGCGCCGGTGCCGCCGAACCGATGCTGCACAGTCCGCGTCCAGATCCCTTCGGCGTCCGCGGCCAGCGCGGCCAGCGCCATCCGGAGATCTCCCGGCGGCAGCACGCCGAGCTCGGCGCGCAATCGCCCGGAGGAACCTCCATCGTCGGCGACGGTGACCACGGCGCAGATCTTCCTGGTCAACCGCCGTACCGCGGTCAGCGTGGCATAGAGGCCGTGGCCACCACCCAGCGCGACGATACCGGGATCGGACTCCCACCCGGTCATTCGCGCCCCAAGTCTCGATGTACGACCCGAACCACGTCGGCCGATTCCTCCGGTCCGCCCGCGCCCTCGCTCATCAGCTCGCCCAGTGCCTCGGCTATCGCGACGCTCCGGTGCTTTCCTCCGGTACAGCCCACTGCGACCGTCATGTATCGCTTCCCCTCTTGGCGGTAACCGTTCATCGTCAGTTCGACCAGATGATGGCAAGTATGCAGGTAATCGTCCGCCCCAGGGCGCGACAAGACGTACTCGCCGACCATCGCCTCCTGACCTGTCAGTTCCCGCAACTCCGGTATCCAATGCGGATTTGGTAGAAAACGCACATCCAACACCATGTCGGCGTCGAGCGGGACCCCGTACTTGAAACCGAAGGACTGTACGGTGAGCTGCAGCGCGCTGGGTGCGCCACCACCATAGGCCTCCCCCATCTTGCGGTGCAGCTGATGGATGGACAGCTCGGTGGTGTCGATCACCAGGTCCGCGGCGGCCTTCACGGCCGAGAGCCGCACTCGTTCGGCGGCGATACCCGCCGACAACGTGCCGTCCTTGCTCTCGCTCTGCAGTGGATGTCGACGCCTGGCGAAACCGAAACGGCGGATCAACACGTCGTCGGAGGCCTCGAGGAACAGAACTCTGGTACGCACACCGAGATCACGCAACTGTTCGAGGACCACCGAGAGATCACCGGTGAAGAACCGGCTGCGTACGTCCATGACCAGAGCGAGACGGCGGATCGGCGGTTTCGCCGCCGCACCGAGCTCGACCATCCGGCCGAAGAGCTCAGGCGGCAGATTATCCGCGACATACCAGCCCAGGTCCTCGAGCACACGCGCGGCGGTGCCACGGCCCGCGCCGGAGAGCCCGGTCACAATCACGACCTCGACCTGCGGATTCGCCCCACCATGGGTGTCGGAGAAGCCCGCTCGCCCCGCACTCCGCGACGGACTGCCCGTACTGCTGTTCGATTCGACGCGTGTCATGTCCCACCGAGTTCGTTTCTGAGGTGCCTTTCCGATCATCGCGCACCGCTTTCGGTATCGGGCGCAAACACAACGTACGCGAAACTGAAATGTCAGGTGCGGCGACTACTCGGATCGGAGGGCGGTGAGGACCGCTTCCGCTGTCGCCACCCCGATCCCGGGAACCTCCGTGATCTGCTCGAGCGTGGCCTGCTTCAGCTTGGCTACCGAGCCGAAATGAGTGACCAGCGCGGTGCGCCGCGCCACGCCGAGACCGGGCACCGAATCCAGCACCGAAGCCGTCATCCGCCGTGAGCGTTTACTGCGGTGGAAGGTGATCGCGAAGCGATGTGCCTCGTCGCGGACACGTTGCAGCAAGTAGAGAGCCTCGCTGTGACGCGGAAGGATCACCGGTTCGCGCTGGCCGGGCACCCAGACCTCCTCCAATCGTTTGGCGAGGCCGATGACCGCGATATCGGTGATGCCGAGCTCGTCGAGCACTTCGGCGGCCGCCGCGACCTGGGGTGCCCCGCCGTCGACCACATAGAGATTGGGTGGGTAGGCGAATTTGCGCGGACGCCCGGATTCCGGATCGATACCGGGGGGTGCTGTGAGCTCCGTGGCGCCCGCGTCACTTCCCGGTTCGGCAGGGTCCGCGATCTCCGGCGTGTCGCGCTCGCGGCGCAGTCGGAGGAACCTGCGGCGGGTCACCTCCGCGATACTGCCGACATCATCGGATCGGCCGTCGCCCGCCGCCTCCCGGATCGTGTAATGGCGGTAATCGGACTTGCGGGCGAGACCGTCTTCGAAGACCACGAGCGAGGCGACCACATCGGTACCCTGCACATGACTGATATCCACGCACTCGATGCGCAGCGGGGCGGTATCGAGTTCCAGTGCGTCCTGGATGTCCTGCAGTGCTTGCGATCTCGAGGTCAGGTCACCCGCGCGCCGGAGTTTGTGCTGCGCCAATGCCTCCTCCGCATTGCGCTGCACGGTCTCGGCCAGCGCCTTCTTGTCCCCACGCTGCGGCACCCGCACCCGCACTGCCGAGCCGCGCAGTTGTGACAGCCACTGCTGGAGCTGCTCGATATCGGCGGGCAGGGCAGGCACCAGCACCTCACGCGGCACCACTGTGGCGAGCTGCTCGGTAGCCCCCTGCTCGGCCGCGGTGACCTGCTCGGCAGCCCCCTGCTCGGCTACGGCGACCTGCTCGCCGTAGAACTGCGTGAGAAACTGTTCGGCCAGCGCGGCGAGTTCACCGCCTGCCGCCGGGACATCGACGGCATCGCCCGATTTGTCGACCACCCAGCCGCGCTGGCCACGAACCCGGCCGTCACGAACGTGAAAAACCTGTACCGCTACCTCCAGCTCGTCGGTGGCGAAGGCGATCAGGTCGGCATCGGTTCCGGTGCCGAGCACCACCGCTTGTTTCTCCAACGCGCGGCGCAGCGCTCGGACATCATCGCGCAACCTGGCGGCGAGTTCGAAGTCCAGCTCTTCGGAGGCGTCGTGCATACGCCGTTCCAGCTCCCGGACCAAGCGGTCGGTACGACCGGCGAGGAAGTCGCAGAAGTCCTCGACGATCCGGCGGTGCTCCGCGGCACTCACCCGCCCGACGCACGGCGCCGAACATTTGTCGATATAGCCGAGCAGACATGGACGGCCCATCTGGCTGTGCCGCTGAAAAACACCCTTCGAACAGGTACGCGCGGGAAACACCCGCAACAACAGATCGAGGGTTTCCCGGATCGCCCAGGCATGGGCGTACGGGCCGAAGTAGCGGACCCCCTTGCGCCGCGCGCCACGATAGACGAACAGTCGGGGATACTCTTCGTTCAGAGTGACCGCGAGCACCGGATACGATTTGTCGTCCCGGTAACGGACATTGAAGCGCGGATCGAACTCCTTGATCCAGTTGTATTCCAGCTGCAGCGCCTCCACCTCGGTCGCCACGACCGTCCATTCGACGCTCGCGGCCGTGGTGACCATCTGCTCGGTGCGTGGATGCAGGCTCGCCACATCGGCGAAATAGGAATTCAGCCTGCTGCGCAAGCTCTTGGCCTTACCGACGTAAATGACCTGCCGATGGGCATCCCGGAACTTGTAGACACCTGGTTCGACCGGAATAGTGCCCGGCGCAGGCCGGTACGTCGCTGGATCTGCCACTCGTCCAGCCTATCCACCGGGTCCGACAGCCCAGAGCGGCCGCATTACCCGGTCGTGGCTATCCAGTCGTCGTTATCCGGTGGTCGAGGAGCCCGGGCACCGAACCATGCCTTGGCTTCCGGCCTGCTCAGCAGACGCAGCACAGCCGCCGACGCGCCGAGCGAATACCCCGCCGCGGCGAGACCGGCCAGCGGCGGGACCGTCTCCAGATCATTGATCGCGTACCATCCGACAACAGCCTGCAGGAGCGCGAAACCCATGACCAGAGTGCGCACCGAGCGCGCTCCTTCGATGAACCCGAAGACCAGCAGACCCAGTGCCCAGGCGACACAGAATTGAGTAGCCGCGGTAGCTGCCGCGTCCGCACCACGGGTCAGCCCCATGAGCACCGGGTAGACAAGCGCGAACGCCGCCATACCCCATACGGCTTCCTTCGCCTCTCGAACCGCCTCCGGCATGGTCGTTTCCGCACCGAAGACCGGTTCCTCACCACAGCACGCTGCGCTCATGGACGCACCCCCGTTGGTACCGACCTGACCGATATACCCGATGAACCTCCTGGCCGGACCGTAACACGGTTCCGTCCCGGATAACCCGGACTTCGACAACTCCGACTTCGGCGGATGGAACGGATCACGGTGCCCAGCACTAGATCCGCGGCACACGCAGTAGTCGGACAAAATCAGCGGTACCCGGCGATAGAGTCCCTATATGGGACGCAGGCGAGCAATCGCGGCGGTATCCGTGCTGGCTACCGCGATGCTCACGGCCTGTACACCGGGAACGGACCGAGCAGGAGGCAGCTGCGCGGCGATCCCGAACGGCACACCGATAGCAACGTCAGGGACCCCCCTGGCGGACAGCAGTACCAGGGAACTGAGAACCGCTCCGGAAATCGCGACCGGATACCGCACGGATATGACGCCGGTGCGTACCCACACATTCGCGGTCGTCACCGCGGACCCGATGGCGACCGAGGCCGCATGTGCGGTACTGCGTGATGGCGGCACCGCGGCGGACGCCGTGGTCACGGCACAGACTGTGCTCGGGCTGACCGAACCGCAGGCATCCGGCCTCGGCGGAGGCGCTTTCCTGCTCTACTACGACGCGGCCACGCACACAGTGGACGCCTATGACGGCCGTGAGGTGACCCCCGCGGCCGCGACCGAGAACTCGCTGCGCTGGATCAGTGACACCGAACGTGCCGAGCCGGAGCCGAGCCCGCGTGCCAGTGGCCGTTCCATCGGGGTTCCCGGTGTGCTGCGCATGCTCGAGCTGGCACACCACGAGCACGGCAGGACCGCTTGGCGCGAGTTGTTCGAGCCCGCTATCGATCTGGCCGATCGCGGGTTCCCGATCGGTCCCCGCCTCGCGGCACAGCTCGCGGAATCGGCGCAGGATCTCGCGAACGACGAGGCGGCCAGGGCATATTTTCTCGATCCTGACGGTAGCCCGAAACCCGCCGGTGCCCTGCTCACCAATCCGGCCATGGCCAAAACCCTCGGCGCCGTCGCCACAGAGGGCGCGCAGGCCTTCTACACCGGCGCCATCGCCGACGATATCGTCGCGGCCGCAGGCAGCGCCTCCGGCGGGCGCACCCCGAGCCTGATCACCACCACGGATCTGAACGACTACCGAGCGAAAAAACGCACCGCGGTGTGCACCGGCTATCGCGAACACGAGATCTGCGGTATGCCGCCCCCCTCCTCCGGTGGTATCGCGGTCGCCGCCACCCTTGGCATCCTGGCGAACTTCGATCTGGCCACGATGCCTCCCGACGCCATCGATCGCAACGGTGGAAAGCCTGCCGCCCAAGCCGTACACCTCATCGCGGAGGCCGAGCGCCTCGCCTACGCCGACCGCGACAAATATCTGGCCGATACCGATTTCATTCCGCTGCCAGGGCATTCGGCTCGGACCCTGCTGGACCAGGACTACCTGCGTCGGCGGGCCCTGCTGATCGACCCCGCGCACAGTATGGGCACCGCGCCGCCAGGCGATTTCGGCCCGGCCCCGCTGGGCAGCGGCCCGCAGCCGCCGGAGCACGGCACCAGCCACATCTCGGTGGTCGACCGTTACGGCAATGCCGCGGCGATGACCACCAGTATCGAGTCCGCGTTCGGTTCGTTCCATATGGTCGACGGCTTCCTGCTGAACAATCAGCTGACCGATTTCGCCGCCGACCCGTTGGGCGCGGACGGCCTGCCGGTGGCCAATCGGGTCCAGCCGCGCAAACGCCCACGCAGCTCGATGAGCCCCACCTTGGTATTCGCGAAGACCACCGACGACGTACGCGGCGAACTCACCCATATCGTCGGATCACCCGGCGGTTCCCTTATCATCCAGTTCGTGGTGAAAACCCTGGTCAACATGCTCGACTGGGGGCTCGACCCACAACAGGCGGTCTCCGCGGTCGCATTCGGCGCAGGCAACGACCCCACCACCGGTATCGGTGGCGAGCATCCCGCGATCGATACCACCGACAACGGTGCCGACGACCCACTCGTACTCCGGCTCCGCGCACTCGGCCACCAGGTCTCGGTCGCACCGCAATCCAGCGGTCTCGGCGTCCTGGAACACGAGACCGTGGGCGGCTGGATCGGCGGAGCCGACCCCCGCCGTGTGGGCACGGTCCTCGGCGATAGCCGCTGAGCGTGCTGCCATGAGCGAACCTGCGTTATGTCCGCACCATCGGATACACGACCGGACCGTGGCCGATCGGCAACGCACCCTGCGGCTCGAAACCGAATCGCTGGTAGAACGGCACGAGATCACGACTGTTCGCGATCAAGAAGCACGGCTGTCCCGCAGAGGGTAGCCGCCGCTGGATCAGCTGGGCTGCCAGACCTCGCCCCTGGGCACGTGGCAATGTACCGATCGCGGCGAGATACCACTGCGGCGTGCCGTGCCGGGCTTGATCCAGCTGCCGCGCGGCCGCCAAGACACGCACGGTGCCACGCCCCGTGGCGCGCAGCAATGTCAGCGGCTTCGCCATCGACGAGACCACCCCCGCAGGTTCCCACAACGCCACACAGGCGAGCTTGCCCTCCGCATCGTATGCGAGATCGACCAGCCCGTTTCGCCTGCGCGAGGCAATACGCGAACTCCAGAACAGCGGCAATGCCCTTCGCCGCCGCTGCGTCCGCGGCCAGAAATAGGACATCAGCGGATCATCGGCGAACGCCTCCGCCAGCACGAATGCACCCGGCTCCATACCGGGAGACTAGACCGGAACCCGGAGCGATGTGAGATCGCCGGACCGAACGAATACCAAAGGCGCATTCTCGGGCGATCAAGCACTTTCGGAATACTTCGCGATGAGTTCGCGCAACTGATCCATAGCGCGCATCGCGTGCTCCTTGTCATTGGAGCGAATAGCCATCAAGGGGACGTATTCGTCGTGGACCAATTCCAGACGCGCCCAGGATTTCCGATCCGGGAACGAAACGCCCCGAACATATTCCCAGGAGAAGTCCTTATCGCCCATCACATTCCGCACAGTGACACCGTGTGCGCCTGCCCGCACTCTCGGCTTGGTCAACAGCAGCACCGCCGCGCCACCGAGAATGCCGACCACGATCATCGCGATCTGATCGACGAACCGGAAGTTGACACCGGTCGAGCCGGTGCGCAGCGTGACACCACCCACGGTGAACACGACCGCGATCAGTATCGCCACGATCCAGGAGGTCCGCACCGCGCGCCGCGGCCGTACCTCGAACTCCCACTCGGGCGCCGCACCGGATGCCGCGGGCTTCTCCGCGTTTTTCCGGGACAGCCCTTTGCTCGCCATCACTGTGCGCTCTGGCGCAGTGTGCGCAGCGTCAGAGCAGCGTCCAATGCCGCGGCAGCGGCCTGCTCGCCCTTGTTCTCCGAGGAATCGGGCAGTCCGGCTCGATCCAGCGCCTGCTGTTCGTTGTTCGTGGTCAGTACCCCATTGGCCACCGGAGTGCCCTCGTCGAGGGAAACCCGGGTGAGCCCAGCGGTCACGGCATCACAGACGTACTCGAAATGCGGTGTTTCACCACGGATGACCACACCGAGCGCGACCACCGCATCGTGGGTCCTGGCCAGTTCCTGCGCCACCACCGGCAGTTCCATAGCGCCGGCGCAGCGCACTATCGTGATCTGCTCGACGCCGACATCCTTGGCCACCCGCTCGGCATTCGCGACCAAGGTGTCGCAGATCTGCGTGTGCCAACGCGAGGCGACGATGCCCATGGTGAGTGCCTTGGCATCGGCAAGAGCGAAGGTCGGTACCCCGGTACCACTCATCGATATCCGCCTTTCGGAGTCTGCTCGCAGGGGTCAGGGTGCCGTCTCACCGAGATCCAGTTCTTCCAGATCCAGCTCGTCGAGACCGATCAGGTCATGTCCCATCCGGTCCCGCTTCGTACGCAGATAGTGCAGGTTTTCCGAATTGGCGCGCAACGGCATCGGCACCCGTTCGGTGATCCGCAGGCCGTAACCGTCCAAACCGACCCGCTTGGCCGGATTGTTGGTGAGCAACCGCATCGAGCTGATGCCGAGATCGACCAGGATCTGCGCGCCGGTGCCGTAGTCACGGGCATCGGCAGGCAAGCCGAGCCGCAGATTCGCGTCGACCGTATCGTGACCGGAATCCTGTAGCTGATACGCCTGCAATTTGTGCATCAAGCCGATGCCACGGCCCTCGTGGCCGCGCATGTACAGCACGACACCACGGCCCTCGGCCGCGACCATCTCCAGCGCGGCCTCCAGTTGCGGACCGCAGTCGCAGCGCAGCGAGCCGAACACATCCCCGGTCAGACACTCCGAATGCACGCGTACCAGAACGTCCTCGCCGTCGCTGATATCGCCGCGCACCAGCGCGACATGTTCGACCTCGTCGTAGATGCTCTGGTAGCCGACAGCCTTGAACTCACCGTGCGCCGTGGGGATACGCGCCTCGGCGACCCGAACCACGTGCTTCTCGTGCTTGCGCCGCCACGCGATCATATCGGCGATGGAGATCAGCGCGAGTTCGTGCTCATCGGCGAATACGCGCAGCTCTTCGGTGCGGGCCATATGGCCCTCGTCCTTCTGGCTGACGATCTCACAGATCACGCCCGCGGGACGCAAGCCTGCCATCCGCGCGAGGTCGACGGCAGCCTCGGTATGGCCGGGGCGGCGCAGCACACCGCCGTCCTTGGCACGTAACGGCACCACATGACCGGGCCTGGTGAAATCGTCGGCTTTCGCCTCGGCATCGGCCAGCAGCCGCATGGTGGTCGCGCGGTCGGCGCCGGAGATCCCGGTGGTGATGCCCTCCCGCGCGTCCACCGAGACGGTGTAGGCGGTGCCGTGCTTGTCCTGGTTCATCGCGTACATCGGCGGAAGGCCGAGCCGATCACAATCGTCGCCGGTAAGCGGGACGCAGATATAGCCGGAGGTGTAACGGATCATGAAGGCGACCAGCTCCGGGGTCGCCTTCTCCGCTGCGAAGATGAGGTCGCCCTCGTTCTCCCGGTCTTCATCGTCGACGACGACAACCGCTTTACCAGCGGCGATGTCGGCGACTGCGCGCTCGATGCTGTCGAACCTGGTCACGTCTGCTGTGCTCCATCTAGGAATAGGTGCCACACCACAGTACTGTGCGCTATTTGTCCCACCTGCGGCACCGCAGGATTGCGCATGTGCACTACCCCGGGGACCATTCGACCGGCTCGGCACGGCCGCGGGAAACGCTGGTCCGCGCGCAGCCCCCCGGATACGCATGGACCGGTTCCGAGGCAGGACGCCGCGGACCCGACCTCCCGTCGCACTGTCCCGAACCGCACTGTCTCGGACCGCTCAGCCGCGTTGCTGGAGGCGTTCGACGTACTTGGCGATGACATCGACTTCCAGGTTCACCATAGCCCCGACAGGGGCCGCGCCGAGGTTGGTCAGCGAGAGTGTGGTCGGAATGAGGGAGACCTCGAACCAGTCCCGGTCGCCGTTCTCGCTCGGTGCCTCCGAGATGCCGAGAGCGGATACGGTGAGCGAGATACCGTCGACGGTGATCGAGCCTTTCTCCACCACATAGCGGGCAAGGTTCCCCGGCAGCGAGATCCGCACCACGTCCCAGTTCTCCGACGGAGTACGCGCGAGTACGGCGCCGGTACCGTCGACATGCCCTTGGACGAGGTGGCCGCCGAGCCTGCTGTTCAGCGCCGCGGCGCGCTCCAGGTTCACCTTGTCGCCGAGCCCTAGTGCGCCGATGCTGGAACGGTTGAGCGTCTCCGCCATGACATCGACGGTGAACGAGTCCGCGTCGACCACGTCGACGACGGTCAGGCACACCCCGTTCACGGCTATCGAATCACCGTGTCCGGCATCGGAGGTCACCAGCTTGCCCTTGATCGTCAGCCGCGCGGCATCGGCCAGCTGCTCGCTGGCGACGATCTCGCCGAGTTCCTCGACGATGCCTGTGAACATGTGCCCTGACTCCTGTCCCATCGTTATCACCCGGTCGTCGCTGTCACCTGGTGCCGGACGATGCGGACACCGGCAACGACGTCCGTGTCTGTTCGGTATCCAGACTATCGACTCGAGCTATCGCCGCCGCAGCGCGGCGACAGCGAGCGTTGTGCACCCCGCTCCGGACACGACCACACCGCGTATTCACACGCGAAAGACACCAGAAGCGATATCGTTGTACGGCCGACTTGCCCGTTCAACGGTCGACACGAGTCGTTTCACGCACCGGCACCGCCCTGGAGCTATGTGGTGACACCACGAAACCCGACGCACCATGCTCAACTACCCGAGGAAAACAACGGTGGGAAAGAACGAGTTCTGCACAGTTGGGGGCGCGCAATGATCACTTCTCTCGATTCGACCCCGGAAGCGCGATGTGTGCGGTATGTCCGTGAACTCCGCCTTCCCGCGACATTGGATCCGGGCTCACGCCACATCCTGCTGCGTATCGGCATCGACTACGGCGCCATCAGCATGCCTACCGAACTCGGCGAACAGGTACTGCGGCGCCTGACCCACGAGGGAATCGCCGGTCCGGTCATCGACCATCCCAGAGCCAGGCGGTGGACCTTCCTCACCGGACCTGCCCGGCCCGGCCCGCTGAGCACCTCGGTCTCGGCCGAGCTGTTCCGGCTGTATGTCACGGTGGCCGGGGCGGGCTGCCAGGTCGTGCTGCCCTCTCCGGATGACGAACGCACCGGTTACCGGATCTGGATCCGATCACCGGAGAGCATCGCGCGCCGACCATCGCTGGATACGGTGATCGCGGCGATGCGCACCGTCACCGCGTGCGAAATCCGAGGCGAATAGCTCAACGGGCTCCCGGCGGATAACCCCGTCAGTGCGGATGTACCGATGCCGCCTGCCCGCGTAACGCCTGTACAGTGCCCGCGGGGTCGGCGGTGTTGTAGACCGCGGACCCGGCCACGAAACAGTCGACCCCCGCTTCCGCCGCCGCTTCGATGGTGTCGGTGTTGATACCGCCGTCGATCTCGACCAGCAGACGCAACTCACCGGAATCGACCAGGTTGCGCACGATGCGCGCCTTCTCCAGCACCTGCGGGATGAACGACTGTCCACCGAATCCGGGCTCCACGCTCATCACCAGCAATGTGTCGAACTCACGCAGGATCTCGAGATAGGGCTCGATCGGTGTGCCCGGCTTCACCGAGAGCCCGGCCTTGGCGCCCGCGGCGCGGATATCGCGTGCGACCGCGATCGGGTCATCGGTGGCTTCCGCGTGAAAGGTCACATTGTGCGCACCCGCCTCCGCGTACGGCGGAGCCCAGCGGCCGGGGTCCTCGATCATCAGGTGACAGTCCAGCGGGATATCGGTCACCTTCAACAGGCTTTCGACCACAGGAAGGCCGATGGTGAGATTCGGCACGAAGTGCGCGTCCATCACGTCGACATGTAACCAGTCGGCGCCTGCCACGGCCGCCACCTCATCGGCCAGGCGCGCGAAATCAGCGGACAGAATGGACGGGGCGATCATCGGCGCGGGCGGGCGCGGGTAGCTCTGGGTGGGCACAACGCGGAAGTCTAGTGGGCGTCGAGATTGTCCGGCGCGAGAGTGGGTAGCCTGCATAGGGTGATCAATATTTCGGCGGAACAGGGGCTCTACAGCACTCCGGTAGAGATTCGGGTGGCTGCGTCGGTGACACAACTGCCCATTGTGCGTGGGCTCGCCGAAACCCTGGTCCTACTCAGCGATTTCACGCTGGACGAGGTAGCCGACATCCGCTTGGCCGTCGATGAGGTCTGTTCGACGCTGATCGCCCTCGCCGCTCCGGAAACCAGTCTGAACTGCCGGTTCACCGTGGGTGATACCGAACTCCTCGTCCGGGTCGACGGCGTTGCGGACAAGCAGGGGCTACCCGACCAGCACAGCTTCGGCTGGCATGTACTGCGCACGCTCACCGACACGGTGGACGCGACCCAGGATTCGTTCGATACGGCAGTTTCCGGATATCCGACGACGGTGCAGTTCCGTCGGGCTCGAGGGAAAGCGTAGTGGCGGACGAGAATACCGTGTTCGACCCCCGGCAAGAAGACGATGCCGATACGCCGACCACAACAGCGGACACCGAGGACGGCGAAACCCTGGAGGATTCCGACGCGGTACCCGGTTACGACGATGTCGGCGTACTCTTCCAGCAGCTCGCTGCCGCGGAGTCCGGGACAGCACGGCATGCCGCACTGCGCGCGGAACTGATCAATCGCTGTATTCCGCTCGCCGATCACATCGCCCGTAAGTTCAGCGGGCGTGGCGAGCCGTTCGACGATCTGACCCAGGTGGCCCGAGTCGGTCTGGTGCACGCGGTGGACCGCTTCGATGTCGAGCGGGGTTCCAACTTCCTGTCCTTCGCGGTGCCGACCATCATGGGCGAAGTCCGCCGGTACTTCCGCGACAATACGTGGGCTATGCGTGTGCCGAGACGGGTCAAGGAGACTCATCTGCGCATCGGCGCGGCGATCGACTCGCTCTCCCAGTCCCTCGGCCGCTCACCGACCGCCAAAGAGATCGCGGCGGAACTCGGAGTAGAACCGGACGAGGTGACCCAGGCTGTTATCGCGGGCAACGCGTACCAGCCCAGTTCGATCGATGCGGCCGCACTCGGCCGCGAAACCGAGGCCTCACTGCTTGATACCCTCGGCGAGGAAGAGTCCCAGTTCGACCGGGTCGAGGAGTATGTCGCGATCCGGCCACTGCTGGCCGGGCTGCCCGAGCGGGAACGCCGCATTCTCACCATGCGGTTCTTCGAATCGATGACCCAGACCCAGATCGCCCAGCAGATGGGCATCTCCCAGATGCACGTATCGCGTATCCTCGCGAAAACACTTGCTCGCCTGCGCGAACAGTCCAGCCGGGAATAACCGGACCCGGCTGCGCGGCTGGAGCCGCGCAGCCGACGTGAACTCAGCGTGGCTTACGCAACGCGGCAAGGAACATGGCATCGGTGCCGTGTCGGTGCGGCCACAGCTGTGCTCCTGGTCCGTCTCCCACATCGGTGACACCTGGCAGCAGCTCCCTGGTATCCACCTGCTGCGCACCGAGTCTGCGCACGGCGTCGGCGACGATCGACACGGTCTCCGGGAGATGCGGTGAACACGTGGAGTACACCACGACCCCGCCGGGGCGCAGCAGGTCCCACGCGGCGCTGAGCAGTTCACGTTGTAATACGACCAGCTCGCGAACATCAGCCGGAGTACGCCGCCACCGTGCTTCCGGTCTGCGTCGTAGCGCGCCGAGACCGGAGCACGGGGCATCCACCAGGATGCGGTCGTATCCGGGAGACAACCCGCTGTCCCTGCCGTCGGCGATATGGACATCGACCGGGAGCTCGTGTACCGCCTTACGCACCAGTTCAGCACGATGTTCGGCGGGCTCGACCGCATCCACCCGGAAACCGTCGATCGCGGCGATCGCTCCAAGTAACGCGGCCTTACCCCCTGGTCCCGCACACAGATCGAGCCACCGGCCGGTATCGGGGCCGTCGAGCGGAGCCCGGGTCAGCGCGAGCGCCACCAACTGGCTGCCTTCGTCTTGGACGGCTGCCATCCCGGCCCGCACCGGCTCTAGCTTGCCGGGGTCGCCACCGTCCAGATACACCGCATACGGCGACCACTGTCCTTCCGTACCGCCGGTCACCAGCGCGAGTTCCTCCGCAGTGATGTCGCCGGGTCTGGCTACCAGATGCACCAGCGGACGAGCGTCATCGGCGGCGAGCGCCTCGGGCAGTTCTCCCGCCCGTGCGCCGAGGGCATCGGCGAACGCCTGCGCGATCCACACCGGATGCGCGTATTCGAAGGCCGATCGACCTACCGGGTCGGCAGGAGCGAGCGCCTCGATCCACTGCTCGATGCTCTTCTCCCCCGCCCGCCGCAGTACAGCGTTGACGAAACCCGCCTTACCAGCGCCGAATTCGGTGCGGGCCAAGGCCACCGAGGTATCGACAGCGGCATGTGCGCCGATCCTGGTCCGCAACAGCTGATAGACACCGAGCCGCAATACGTCGAGCAGCGGTCCGTCGATCTCGTCGATCGGCCTGCCTGCCCCTTCCGCGATCACCGCGTCGAGCAGACCGAGCGACCGGCACGCGCCATAGGCGAGTTCGGTCGCCAATGCCGCGTCGCGTCCGGACAATCCCCGTTCCCGCAGCAGTACGGGCAGGACGAGATTGGCGTAGGCGTCCCGCTCGCGGACCGCGCGCAGCACCTCCCACGCGACCGACCGCGGCGGATCGACCGCTTCCCCACGGGCCGATCCGCCGGTAGCCCGTGGTCCTTGTCGCGTTACCGCTTTCGATCCGGTACGAGCCGAGCGCCGCTGCGTAGCACGATCCCGCCTGCCCGCCTCCGAGCGTTGCTGTCCCCCCGGTGCGCGCTGCTCCGCACGATCGCGCTTATCCCTACCGTTCGTGGACCGTTGCTCAGTGGGCTGCGACCGGCCCGTACCGCCGCGGTCTTGCTGCCGTGCCGCGCGCGGCGAGGCATCCCGCGCACGGACTCGCCCCGGCTCGGTGGACCGGTTCGGCCGGCCGGATCGAGTCGCGCGCTCCGGTGCGCCGGTCTGTTCATCCCGTCGTCCGCCGCGCTCGTCGTCCGCGCCGGAACGATTGCCACGCGAGCTCATTCGCCCACCGTGCCCGGCTGCAGCCGGGCGCCACGCGCCCAGTCGAGCGCGGCCATCATCCGCTTGCCTTGCGGCTGTACCTGGCCTAGCCGCACCGCGGTAGTCGCGGTGCCGAGGTAGACGCCCGACTTGCGGACTTCGACCACTCGCTCCGGCAATACCTCTTCGACCAACTCGACCGGGCCGAGCTTCACCCGAGTTCCACCGATCTCGGTCCACGCACCTGGCGCCGGGGTCACCGCACGGATCCGCCTGCTGATGGCCAGCGCGGGCTGATCCCACCGAATATGCCCGTCCTCGACGCCGAGCTTAGGCGCGTACGACACTCCCTCCGTCGACTGCGCGATCGCTCGCACGGTGCCGTCCTCCACTCCGTCCAGCGTCGCTTCCAGCAGCCCGGCCCCACTGTCGGCCAGCCGTTGCAGCAGTATCCCGGCGGTGTCGGTGACCGAGATCTTTTCGGTCACCATGCCGAACACCGGGCCGGTGTCCAATCCGGCCTCGATCTGGAAAGTGGACGCTCCGGTGATCTCATCGCCCGCATCGATCGCCGCCTGCACCGGCGCGGCCCCTCGCCAGGCAGGCAGCAGCGAGAAGTGCAGGTTGATCCAGCCGAAGCGCGGGATATCGAGCACCGGCTGTGGCAGCAGCGCACCATAGGCCACGACCGGACAGCAGTCCGGGGCCAGTTCGGTGAGCTGCGCGATGAACTCCGGATCTGTCGGACGCTGTGGGGTGAACACCGGAATGCCGTGTTCGTCGGCCAGCCTGGCGACCGGTGACCGAGTCACCTTCCTGCCGCGTCCGGCCACCGCGTCGGGCCGGGTCAGCACCGCGATCACCTCATGGCGTGACGATTCGAGCAAACACCGCAGCGACGGTACTGCCGGTTCGGGGGTGCCCGCGAAGACGACGCGCATCAGCGCCCCAGTCCGAACAGATCGGATCGGCCCGCATCGCTCAGCGCGCGCGTCGGGCGCATCGTCGGCCCCGCCGCGAACCAATCGGATTCCCGAATGACCCGCATCGCTTCCTTACGCTGGGCCGGGTCGAGCCGATCGATGAACAGCACACCGTCCAGGTGATCGGTCTCATGCTGCACGCACCGTGCCAGCAACCCCTCGGCCTCGAATGTGACCGCGGTGCCGTCGAGATCGACGCCGGACACGCGCACACGCAACGCCCGCCGCGTGTCATAGCGCAGGCCTGGGATCGACAGACACCCCTCCGGGCCGACCTGTTCCTCATCGCCGACAACTTCCCATTGCGGGTTGATCAGGTGCCCGGCGGCATCTCCGGTGTCGTAGACGAATACCCGCAGGCCGACCCCGATCTGTGGCGCGGCCATACCGACCCCACCGTCGTCGTGCATGGTCTCGGTCAGGTCGGTGACCAGCTGCCGCAGCTCACGGTCGAACACGGTGACCTCCGCGGCGCGGGCACGCAAGATCGGGTCGCCGAACAGGCGAACGGGCTGAATGGTCACGACTGACTCCCGGAAGCGAACGAATACGGTCGCCTCATTCTAGTGAGACGACCGGAAATCCCTGATTCGCCGACCGGAAGCTGATAGAACTCCTATGCGGTCCGGGTGGGGTGTCGATCCCCCCGCCCGGCCGCCCGGAAACAACCCTGATCAGCGACTCGTAGCCATAGATCGAGCTGCTCCGGGCAGGCGATCGGCATCCTCGCCTACGGCGGCTGCCACCTGGCCCGTGGCCGACTATCGCCTGCGGCTGGCTACCGGCCCCGAGCGATCTCGCCGCCGGGCAGCGGCGAGATCGATCTCGGGGTAGGCAGTGCGATAGGGACTACGAACAGCGGCGCGGGGCGGTGGCAGCCGTTTCAAGGTCGACGCACGTACGACAGCACGCTCATCATCCCCGCTTCCGCGTGGTAGGCATTGTGGCAGTGCACCATCCACTGCCCCGGGTTATCGGTGTCCACATCGACTTCGACGGTTCGCATCGGCAATACCAGCGAAGTGTCCTTACGTGGTCCGTTACCTGCGGAGTTGTGCACTTGGAACGTGTGGCCGTGCAGATGCATCGGGTGGAACATCATCGTGTTGTTGACAAAGCGCAACCGGATCCTTTGCCCCGCGGTGACATTCAGCTCCGTATGCTCGGGGAACGCCTTTCCGTCGATGGTCCAGAGATACTTGTCGGTATCGGAACCGAGTGTGAGGTCGAGCGTTTTGTCCGGTTCACGATTCGGCAACCGTACCTCTTCGACGGCGACCAGCTCGTCGGCAGTGATCGGACGACCATCGAGTTCGACCGGACGGATATCCGCTGCGGGTGCGGTACCACCGCCGGTGCGGATCAGGGCGAATCCTTGGCCGGACTTTCCTTCGGCGGAGGCGATCAGCGGGAATACCCCGTCGGCCAAGTCGATGATCGCGTCATACCGTTCGCCCATGCCGAGCAGCAGGTTCGCACCTGTGACCGGTTGCACCGGGAAGCCGTCGCTGTGGGTGACACGCAGCTGGTGGCCACCGACCGCCACCCGGAAGGCGGTATCCGCGGCGGCGTTGATGATCCGCAGCCGCATCCGCTGCCCCGGTCGTCCGGTCAAGGTCACCGGATCGATACCGATCCGGCCGTTGATCAGGTAGAGCGGGTAACTCACGTCACCGGTGTCCGGCCCCAGCGGTGCACGGGGGCCGGTGGGCATCGACATCCCCGACGAACCGTCCGTATGCATACCGCTGTGGCTCATCCCGCCGCCCATACTCATTCCCGACATGCCCTTGGCCCGCAACTGCCGCAGTTGCTCGTCCGGATCGCGGCCATCGATGCCGTCGAGCCAATCGTCCAAGACGAGGACGGCCTCCAGGTCGTAGTCGGCGCCGTCCGCGGGATCTTCGACGATCAACGGTGCGTAGAGCCCTCGGTCGAGCTGGACCCCGACGTGCGGATGGAAGAAATAGGTACCGGCGTCGGGCACGGTGAACTCATAACGGAAGCCGCTGCCAGGCAGCACGGGCGGCTGGGTCACGCCGGGCATACCGTCCATATCATTGCGCAGTGCGATGCCGTGCCAGTGGATCGTCGACGGGGCGGGCAACGCGTTGGTGAACTCTGCCCGCAGCACTTCACCGCGCGTAAGACGGATCTCCCTGCCGGGGAGCAGACCGTCATAGGTCCAGGTCGGCACCTGAATGCCACCGAGATCCACCGTGGTTCGCTCGGCACGGAGTGCGACTTCCCTGACTGCCGCCGAAGCAGCTCGGCGGTTGTTCTCCGCGGTCAGGACCGCATCGGAATCGGGCTGGACAAGGGTGGCCGGGGTCTGCGCATCTTTACCACAGGCGGCGAGAGCGGTGGCCACAGTGGCACCAGCGCCGAGGGCAAGGAATCCGCGCCTGGTCATCGGGGTCGAGTCCGGGGACTGACTGGACAGCATGGTGAGTTCTCCCTGATTTCTGATGTTCGAGTGCTGCGCCCTCGTCATTCGGGACGACGGGCGTGCGGGATCCCGTTCGATGCGATGGCTCGATGCCATGGGTATCGGGATCGTCGGCACAGCCAGGTCCAGCGGGCGGATCGGTACATGCTCCGCACCGATCGCCGCGGGCCGGCAGCGGCCGCTTTCCGCGGAAAATTCGCCGGTATACCGGCTCAGGACAGGAGAAATCGCCTCCACAGCGCTCGGCGCGTGGAAGCGATGGGCTCTGTCAGATCCGCAGGATCGATAACTCGGCCAGGGAGGGCACCGTCCATGGTGGTGAACGCTCGTGGTCCACTCGACGGTAATGAGGCCCCGGAAGACGACTGCCTTCGGCACCGGTCCCGAACCAGTAGAGCAGCGCGAGACCGATCGCCAGGGTCATATGGGACAGAATGAACACACACGCGTGCATCACTTCGTGCCCGACGTCGTAGTGATCGTTCCTCGGCGCCGGATCAGGAGGCAAGCCGTGATCAGCCATTCGCATCACCGCGGCAGCGGGTTCGGCCGCCCCGTGCGCGCCGGGGCCCGCGTCGGAATGACTCCAGAGCACGCCGATATGCATAGCGACAATGCCGAGCAGCAGCACCAACAGGCCCGGCACCCGGGATACCCCTGGTATCAGGGACGGGAGGCGCCGAACAATCACACCGCAATCATAAGCGCGCCTCGCGCACCCTACGCACTCACCCCAAGGGGGTATACCCGTTCCTGCCCGCAGCCCGAATCGCACGACGTTGCCCCACTTCGATGCCGATCCGGCCGATCAGAGCAGCGGGATCGGGACCAAGGGACATCCACCGTAGGATTCCGAAGATTGAGGGCGCTTGCCATCAATTCCTCGGCAGTAGCGGAAGAACACGCTGGTCCCCCATCGGCTTCCTACGACCGGAGCGGGTATCGCTCCCGCCGCCGACCGCCCTGAGAACTGGTCGACAACCGCCTATGAGCGTCTCGACAGGTATTCGGCGAGGTCGGATAGATGGTCGGTGGCGATCCGATCGACACCGACATCGAAGAGCTCGTCCCAGACCGCCTGTCGTGCCGCGCCTGGATCGTCGGGTGCGCCCCAGAAGCGCACTCGCTTACCCTCGGCATGTGCCCGCTGGACGAGAGCGACAAGCTTCTGATGCTCGGCAGCAGGCATCGGTCCCACACCGTTCCAGGAGAACTCTGCGGCCCAATCGGCGTTCACTTCGGGCATGAGATCCCTGGAGTACCCCTTGCCGAGATCGCCGAATGAGCCCACCAGGAAGGCTTGCCGAGACGGCTGTGCGGCCATCACGTCCCGCAACTCGCTTCCGTCGACGAAGGCGGGCAGAATCACCACAGTGACAGGACCACGTACCACGTGGCCGTCGACGAATCGTGTGAAGAGGTCGGCGTACTCGGGCTTGTGCAACAAGGCCTCCAGTTCCCGGTAGCACGTCATCGGATCGAACTTGAACTCGATCATCAACTGGAATTCCCCCTGGTATCCCGAGAGCACTGTTCCGCCGTTATCGTGGACGATCTTGTCGAGCTCCTGCAGATACATGGTGTCGAGTGTCCGGCCATGGCGGATCTCCCAGGGGAAATGCGCGACCCGCAGGCCGCCGCCGGAACCGGTATATCCCGGGTACACATCGGCCTCGACGCTGGTGAACCGCTGTGTGAGCGCATCGCGCAAGGGGCGATCGTGGATGTAGTCGTTGTGGGCATGTGCACGCGGCAATGCGATATCCGCCGATGGGCCTGCCATCGCGAACGGCACCCACCCCATCGGCGCCGCCCAGACAATCACGGCGACCATCGTCAGTGTCATCGCCCGCACACGAGCCGTTACCGATAGCAGAGCACACCGCGGCATCAGCGCGACACCGGCGCGGCGGCTCTCGACTCGGAATCCGGCCGATTGCACACCGACAACCGAGGCGATAGGTCGCGATGGGGCTCTTCGCCTCGACGATTCCACCGGTTTCACCACATCGACCTCCCGTACACCCGGTTACCCGGACACCGAATCGAAGCAGAAACGGCACCCACATGGTTGTGCAACCGAGTGAACAACCGACCGAATCCAGAGAACGAGACAACCGAGACGTTCGACAGAATCCATGAGCCGCCGCCCCGCGATGAGGACTACACCATCTCGTACCACCGCCCATCCGCTCCTCGGCATCGCCGAGGAGCGTCGGGAAGGATCGGCGAGGCCCTGCAGTTCCCCGCGCCGGCCGCGATACCCATCCCGCCCGACTGCTCCGAGTTCGGTTCAGGAATTCCCGGCGATGACCACTTCTGGGATACCGGTGCCGAGTGGAACCGGGCGGCACACCGGGGCCGGACTGCTCGGATCGAGTACCGTGAGCAGCAGTTCCTGCACGAACGGGTCGTACACCATGTGGAAGTGCCCGGTGAGGTCGGCGGGGCACATGTCCTGCAGGACGAGATTCCGCGCACCGGGCCCGTGCAACGCGATGTTTTCGAACGGCTGGATCATCTCGTCGACTCGGCTGCCGATAGTCACGTACCGCACCCCGGGGACGGTATCGCCGCCCGCGTTGAGATCGAGCATGATCGGTGACCCTTCGGCCTGTTGCACCGCGGCGAGCGAGGTCACCCGCGCGAATGCGGGCAGAGCGCCGGGAATCGCCTCGGCGATGGGCACAAGTCCGTACATCACACCGCCGTAACTGGGCGAGGCGAGACCGACCCACTGCTCGACCTCGGGCGCGCCGCCGAGCTTGTTGACGTAGTAGCGGGTCACGACAGCCCCCTGCGAGAATCCGACCAGATCGGCCTTGGTCGCACCGGTCGCCGCGAGCACCTGATCGACGAACGCGCCCACCTGATGGGCACTCAGCACCAAGTCCTCGGTGCCGTAGCTGTCCGCACCGGGACTACCGCCGTAGTTCAACGCGAACACGCAGAATCCGGCCGCGGTCAAACGCGGTGCGATGGCCGACCAGTCGGAGTAGGCCGTTGAGTCGGTCCCATGCGCCAGCACTACCGGCCGGGGATGCTCGGCGCTCGGTACGCAATCGAAGTCGTTGGTACCTATCGGGGCCACATCCGGATGAGTCTTCTGATATCGCGCTGCGGCCAGATGATCGGACTGCGGTGGCCCTGGGTTCATCGGTATATCGGGCATACGGAAGCCCGCGGGCTCCGCCGACGCTGTACCGGAACCGAACGCGGTGGCTCCGGCGAGCAGACAAACCAGCGCAACCCGGCGCAAGGGTGAACAACTCCGAACTCCCGAACCACTCCGCTGTCGCATCTCACAATGATCCCGCTAATCGGATCGAACTTCCTGCCGCAGCGGTATGTTTCACATTTCCCGCGGCTCCGGGGTCTCGTCTTCGGCGAGAATCCGGTAGAGCGATTTGCGGGTCTCGGTGAGCAGTTCCGCGGCACGTACCGCCTGCTCCGCGGTACCGACCGTGGCGACCTGGGCGACCGCACCGGCCAATTGCCCCATGAGCCGGCGCAGGTCCATCCCCTCGGCACCGATGCCATGGGTAACCTCCGCCCATGGATCGCCCAGCTCCTCCCGATGGGCCGCGACATACTCGACACCTGCCGCTGTGAGCTTCGCGGTCTTACGACCTGCGATCTTTTCGATGAGCACCAGCCCCTCGTCCTCCAACTGCGCCAGCGCTGGGTAGATCGACCCAGGGCTCGGCCGCCAGAGGTCGTCGCTGCGCGCACCGATTTGCTGAATGAGTTCGTATCCGTGCATCGGCCGCTCGGTGAGCAGCAGCAGTACCGCCGCGCGGACATCACCGCGCCTGCCCCGGCCGCCGCGACCACGCCCACGACCACGACCCATATGTGGACCGAATCCGGACGAACCGAACTCTGCCCCGAAGCCAGGACCGAACTCTGGGCCGAAGCCATGGCGGCCTCCGCGACGAAAACGCCGCCCACGCTCCGCGTCCGCCTCGCCGGGCAGCAGCCCTCCAGCTCGCCGTTCGGATTTCCGATGTCCGCCGTATCCCATACCTACCTCCTCAGGATGGTGTATTCGATTTCCTTATCGACGATATATCGGCAATACATCGAATTCAAGGGTAAGTCCGAGAAACTCGACGGTGTCGATCCAGCGCCACCCGCCCCTCGGCGATGCGTCAAGGGCACTGCGCATCCAGGGCACCTACCGAATCCCGATCGCGAAAAGCGTGGGCCCACGAGCACGACAGGCCGACACCCTTCGAGCAGCGGCATCACCCACTGTCGGCGAGCGCCGTCCGTCAGCCGATATCGATCGGATCGATCTGGACCCGCAAAGGAGCATCGGAGCGGTGCGTGCTTCGCACCGCCTGAGCGGCGCGCAGCAGGCGCGCCAGCGCTGCCCCTGCGGTGCGCTCGACCCGCAACAGCATGCGCTCGACCTCGGCAGAAGAATCACCGGAAGTGAAGGGCTTGCGCGCGCCGCTCGGCAGCGACACCGGTCCGAGCCGGTCGACGGTATCGGGAAGATCGGCCGCGGAAAGCAGTTCGGCGATGGCCTCGGTAGTGCCATCGATCGCGGCGAGGCGGACCACAGGCGGAAAACCGACCTCGGCGCGCGCAGCCACCTCGGCGCGCGCCGCGCCCACCGGATCCCAGCGGACCAACGCCTGCACGGTAGGGAGAGAAGGCTCGGCCATCACAATGACCTGGCCATGCGCACGGACCAATGCGGCGGCGGCCATCCAGCGACGCAAAGCGTCCTCGGCGGCCCGCAGATCCGCACGGCCGAGTAAGGCCCAGCCATCGAGCAGCAAGGCGACCCCGTAACCACCAGGGACCACGGGTTCGGCACCCACTGTGGCGACAACGACCTGCGGCCCCGGCTCCACGGTATCCAGCACGGCTCCCCCGCCGGAACCACGAATCGGTACGCCGGGAAACGCACGGCCGAGTTCCTCGGCCGTGCGAGCCGCGCCGATCACCACCGCGCGCAAGGCCCGCGATCCGCAGGTAGCACACCGGAATCCGGTCTCGGCGACACCACACCAGCGGCAGGAAGGGGGCTGAGCGATCGCACCGGCCCCTGCTGCCGATCCACGTGCTTGCGGCAGGGTGAGCGGCCCATGGCAGCGCCTGCACCTGGCAGAGGTGCGGCAGCCGGCACAGGCCAGTGCCGGGATGTAGCCACGGCGTGGCACCTGCACCAATACCGGCGCGCCCTCGCGCAATGCGGCGCGAGCCGCCGCGAACGCGACGCCGGGAATCCGGACCGCCCGCGCGACCGGATCACGTTCCAGCGCGATATCGCTGTCGCCGGGAGCACTGATTCTCGGTGCGGCCGCACGCAGCACCGCACGATCGGCGATCACATCATGCGCCCAGCCGGAATCGACCACTGCTTGGATTTCCGCGCTCCGCGCGAAACCCGCCGCCACGAATGCCGCCCCGGTCTCGTGTGCGCGCAGCAATGCCACCTCCCGCGCATGCGGATAGGGGGCGCGCGGTTCGGCGTAGGTGTCGTCACCATCGTCCCAGAGGGCGATCAGCCCGAGGTTCGCCGCAGGCGCGAAGACGGCGCTACGGGTACCGACCACCACCCGCGCGGTACCACGCAGCACAGCGAGCCAGCGCCGGTATCTGGCCGCTGGGCCGAGGCCAGCCGCCAGTCCGACCGCCGAATCCCCGACCAGCCGAATACATTCCGCCAGCACGCGATCGAGATCGCGCTGATCGGGAACGATGAGGATCGCACTACGCCCATGCCCGGCCACCACGGCGGCGAGTTCCGCCAGTCGCCGCGGCCAGTTCTCGCCCGGCAGCGCTTGCCAAGCCGCACGCGCGCCTTTCCCTTGTGCCAGCGCGCCGAGAAAGGCACTGCCGTGGATGTATCGCTCCCACGCCGCGCTGTCCACAGCGCCGTCCGAGCGTTCCGGAGCCTCCTGCGGATCGGCCGATACAGCTGAAGAACCCTGCGCGACAGACGATTCCACTTCGGTCACGGATGACGGCGATATCCGCTGGTCCATGCTCGCATGGTCGGCTCGCACCGAATGCTCCGGCATTTCCCGAGATTCGGTACCGAGCTCGCCTGCCAGCATCGAGGGGGCGAGTGCGGTTTCCCCGTGGATAGACGAAAAAACCTGTACCGCAGCAGATCTTCCGGTTTCCTTGCTTTCGGTGCGAGCATGACGTGGGGGAATGGCCAGCCGCAGCACATCAGCGCGGGTACCCGCATACCGCGCGGCCACCGCAGTGGCCAGCTGGAGAATCTCCGGCGTCAGCACACGCTCGCCGGAGACAACCCGCTCCAGCTCGACCAGCTTGCCACCGTGTTCACTGCGCTCGAGCCGGGCGAGTAGATAGCCGTCGACGCGACGGCCCGCGAAACGCACCCGCACCCGTACTCCCGGCTGGGCGATTTCATCCAGCTCAGGGGGAACCAGATAATCGAAATCGCGGTCGAGGTGCGCCGGCGCCAGCAGCGGAAGCACCCGCGCGATCGGGCATCGTATTACTGTCGAGCCCGCGACCGGACCGTCCGCGGGTTCGGCGGGGGCGCCCACCGCGGGCTCGTTCACTCCGTCCGATCGGGTCAGAGGCCGACGGCCGCGCGCAGCTTATCCGCGCGGTCGGTGTGCTCCCACGGCAGATCGACATCGGTGCGGCCGAAATGACCGTACGCGGCGGTCGGCGCATAGATCGGGCGCAGCAGGTCGAGATCGCGGATGATCGCGCCGGGGCGCAGGTCGAATACCTCGGTGATCGCGGTGGAAATACGTGCCGGATCGACCCGCTCGGTACCGAAGGTCTCGACGAACAGACCGACCGGAGCCGCCTTACCGATCGCATAAGCCACCTGTACCTCGACCCGATCGGCCAAGTCGGCGGCGACCACGTTCTTGGCGACCCAACGCATGGCGTACGCGGCCGAACGGTCCACCTTCGACGGGTCCTTGCCGGAGAAGGCACCACCACCGTGACGGGCCATCCCGCCATAGGTATCGACGATGATCTTGCGGCCGGTCAGGCCCGCATCGCCCATGGGACCACCGAGCACGAACTTGCCCGTCGGGTTGACCAACAGCCGGACCTGCGAGATGTCCAGGGAGGGCACCTCGAGGTCGGCGAGCACCGCGTCGACGACCTTCTCCCGGATATCGGGTGCGAGCAGGTTGTCCAAGTCGATATCGGCGGCGTGCTGCGTGGAGATCACCACCGTATCGAGACGGACCGGACGGTCGCCGTCGTACTCGATGGTGACCTGTGTCTTGCCATCCGGCCGCAGATAGGGCAGCACCCCGGACTTACGCACCTCGGTCAGCCGACGCGACAGCCGATGCGCGAGCGCGATCGGCAATGGCATCAGCTCAGGAGTATCTTTGGTGGCGTAACCGAACATCAGACCCTGGTCGCCCGCACCCTGTCGTTCGATCTGATCATCGGAGCCACCGACACGCGCCTCGTGCGAGGTGTCCACGCCCTGCGCGATATCCGGTGACTGCGCACCGATCGCGATATTCACACCGCACGAATTACCGTCGAAACCCTTTGCGGAAGAGTCGTATCCGATCTCGAGGACCTTCTCCCGGACGATGCGCGGGATATCCGCGTAAGCCGATGTGGTGACTTCACCGGCGACATGGACCTGACCGGTGGTCACCAGGGTCTCCACCGCGACCCGGCTACGCGGATCTTCCGCGAGCAACGCGTCGAGAATGGAATCGCTGATGGCATCACAGATCTTATCCGGATGACCCTCGGTCACAGACTCACTGGTGAAAAGCCGGCTGCCGGAAGTGCCCACAGTTCTTCCTCTCCCTCAACGGGTTACTCGTATCAGCTTGCGACAGTAGCGCGATCCACTACCCCACAACCCTCTTATCTCAGACTATTCCCATACCGCTGCCGCGGCGAACCCCGCCCCGCGCCGCAGGCCCTGAGCGACGACATCACCGATACCGGCTGATCAAAGGACAATCCTGACAGGGACTCGGCCGAACACCGGGCAGCAACACACTCGACGCGACAGCACACTCAGTGCTCGGTTCGACAACGGTGCTCAGCCCGATAACGCGCTCAGCGCTCAGCCCAACAACGCGCTCAACGCGTCGAGCACCCGGCTCGCGAGCAATGCCTTCGAACCGTGATCGAGCGCCTGTTCGGTGCCGTCCGCCCCGAGCAGCCAACCGTCGTTGGTATCCACTTCGAATGCTTTGCCTTCGCCCACAGCGTTGACCACAAGCAGATCGCAACCCTTGCGCTCGAGTTTGGCCCGCGCATGGGTGAGAACGTCGCCGTGCTCGTCACCGGTCTCGGCGGCGAAACCGACGATAGCGGTGCCTGGCAGCTGTCCGTCGCGTCGCGCCTGCACCAGTCCGGCGAGGATGTCGTCGGTCTTGGTCAGTGCGATACCGTCGGGCTCACCCGCACCTTTCTTGATCTTGGCCGCGGCGACATTGGCAGGCCGGAAATCGGCGACAGCCGCGGCCATGATCACCGCGTCGGCACCGACCGCGTGTTTGTCGACAGCGGTCTTCAACTGTTCGGCGGTGGTGACGTGCACCAGCTCGACGGCGGCTGGTGCGGCCATTTCGATCGTGTTGCCCGCGATCAATGTGACCTGCGCGCCGCGCTGCGCCGCGACTCTGGCGAGGGCGTAGCCCTGCTTACCGGAACTACGGTTACCGAGAAACCGCACGGGATCCAACGGCTCTCTGGTTCCGCCCGCGGTGATGACCACCCTACGCCCGGCCAGATCGCGTGGAATCGCGTCGGCGCGCTCCAAGAGCAGCGTGGCGAGGCCGAAGATCTCCTCCGGTTCGGGGAGTCTGCCAGGACCGGTATCGGCTCCGGTGAGCCTGCCCGCGGCCGGCTCCATGACGATCGCGCCATGCGCGCGCAGTGTCGCCACATTGGCGATCGTCGCCGGATGCTCCCACATCTCGGTATGCATCGCAGGCGCGAACAGGATCGGACATCGTGCCGTCAGCAACGTAGCGGTGAGCAGGTCATCGGCCCGGCCCATCGCGGCACGAGCCATGAGATCGGCGGTTGCCGGGGCGATGACCACCAAATCCGCCTCCTGTCCCAGCCGCACGTGCGGGACCGCGGGCACATCGGCGAAGACCCCGGTATGCACCGGGTTCCCCGACAACGCTTCGAAAGTCGCCGTGCCGACGAATTGCAGCGCCGATTCGGTGGGGATCACCCGGACATCATGTCCGGTCTCGGTGAATCGCCGGACCAGCGAACACGCCTTGTAGGCGGCGATCCCTCCGCCTACACCGACGACGACCCGAGTGGTCGCCTGCCCTCCGGCAGTCACTGCTCCTCCGCTGGTCCCTGCCCCTCCGGTAGTCACTGTCCCTCCGGCCTGGTCGTAGTCACCGCTACCCGGCTCGCCTCATTCGCCCTCGGAGTGTTCGAGCAGGTCGGAGTGGATTTCGCGCAATGCGACCGACAACGGCTTCTCCTGCAACCCCGGCTCGACCAGCGGACCGACGTACTCGAGGATGCCATCGCCGAGCTGGTTGTAGTAGTCGTTGATCTGACGTGCCCGCTTGGCCGCGTAGATGACCAGCGAGTACTTGGACGAGGTGCGCTCCAGCAACTCATCGATCGGCGGGTTGGTGAGGCCGACCGGCGTGTCGTAGGCGGGCGTGGCCTTGGTGTCCGTACTGCTCACTAGGGGCTCCTGCTGTATCGGATGTCGCATGAGCGAGGGGCCGGGCAGTCACGCGGGCTGCCTCTACTCGGCCCTGATCACTCCGGCCCTGGTCACTCATGCGCAGATGGGGGTCACGAACTCGAATTTGTGCTAACGAACAAGGATACCAACTGCTCACATGCACTGGTCACCTCGCTGTTGACGATGACGATGTCGAACTCGTCACAGGCCGCCAGTTCGATCCTGGCGGTTTCCAACCGGCGTTCGATCACCTCGGGCGATTCGGTACCGCGAGCGCGCAGCCGCGCCACCAGTTCGTCCCAGCTCGGCGGAGCGAGGAACACCAGGATCGCCTCCGGGATCGCCCGGCGCACCGACCGCGCGCCCGCCAGATCCACTTCGACCAGTACCGGCCTGCCCTGCGCCATAGCGGCGCGCACCGGCCCTGCCGGCGTGCCCGACCGCTGCAACCCACCGTGGATATCCGCCCACTCGAGTAGTTCGCCCGCCTCGATCATCTCGTCGAACTGCGCACGGGATACGAAGTGGTAGTCACGACCGTCGACTTCACCCGGCCGTGGGGCCCTCGTCGTTGCCGACACACTGAAGACCAGATCGGGCAATCGCTCGCGGGCACAGCGGACCACGGTGGACTTGCCCACGGCCGAGGGGCCGACCAGTACGACCAGTCGACCCTTCCGCGTGTGTTCGGTCACTCTCGTCAGGCGTCGAAATCGAACCGAGCCAGCAGCGCCTTGCGCTGCCGATCGCCGAGTCCGCGCAGCCTGCGGGTGGGGGCGATCTCCAGTTCGCTCATGATTTCCGCCGCCTTGACCTTGCCAACCTTCGGCAGGGCCTCCAGCAACGCCGACACCTTCATCTTGCCGAGGATCTCGTCGGTCTCGGCGTCGGTGAGGACCTGCTTCAGATTGGTGCCGCCACGCTTCAAGCGCTCCTTGAGCTCCGCCCGAGCGCGGCGAGCGGCAGCCGCCTTCTCCAAAGCAGCGGCGCGCTGCTCGTCAGTCAGCTGGGGAAGGGCCACGGTTCCTCCGTCTCATCGTTCATTGCATCAACTCCCGCCGGTAACCCGGCAGTCCCAGCGACCGTACCCACGACGTCCGTCAATTGCGAACCCACCCCCCAGGTCAGCGCATGATTCCGGACGCTTTCCGGATTTCGCCGGCGTACACACGACGCACCGTGGGGCAATCCGCGCCGCTGTGCAGATCGTACCGCCTCTGCCACGAAATGCCCCGCTATCAGGGCATTTCCGCCGCAGCGATGGATTGCGGAAAGGTTGCGGTAGCGGCACGCGCCGCTTCGGCAATCACGCACCCGCTCGACCAGGAACTTTCTCGAAATTCTCCGCGTGTCGCGCATTCCTTGTGCGTGTCGGGCATCACATCCGGCTCCCGTGCGCCGAATACGGCATCCAGTGCCGCGACAACAGGCCGGGTACGGCATTCGGACAATCAGGCCATAGCCGTCCACCAGATGCCCGTGAAACCGGCGCAGAAGCGCGAACAGGCCCCGGTACAGGGCATGTGGCCGAGCCGACCGACGCAGGAAACGACCGGAGGCCGACCGCGGGTGCGGTCGGCCTCCGTATCACTGCGCCGGATTATTTCTGCAGAAACGCGAACGCGTCCTGCATCGCGTGCACGCGGGCACGCAGTGCCGGGATATCAGGTCCTTCCCGAAGCACCTCACGTGAGACATTCGGTACGACATTTCGCAGGACCGACTCGGGAACCAGATCACGAACGGTCTCCGGAGCACCGCCCTGAGCACCGACACCCGGCATGAGGATCGGTCCGTTGAGCGCGGACAGGTCCGGCGCCTCGGTCAGCGTGGCACCGACCACGACACCCACCGAACCGAACTGAGCGCCCGCATTGCGCGCCGCGGCCTCGTCGACCATCGTCTGGGCGACCGTGCGCCCGTCCGCCGCGACTGCCCGCTGCACCAGCGCCCCTTCCGGGTTCGACGTGGCCGCCAGCACGAACACCCCTCGGTGCTCGGCCTCGGCCAGATCCAGAGCCGGTGCCAGGGCACCGAAGCCGAGGTACGGCGAGACCGTCACCGCATCCGATCCGAGTGGACCGTCGGCCAGCCAGGTACGGGCATAGGCCGCCATGGTAGAGCCGATATCGCCGCGCTTGGCATCGGCGAGCACCAGGGTTCCCGATGCGCGCAGCACCTCGATGGTGCGCTCCAAGACAGCGATTCCACCGCAGCCATAGGCCTCGAAGAACGCGACCTGCGGTTTGACCAGCGCGACCCGGCCGTCGAATGCCTCGACACAGATCTCGGCGAAACGCTCGAGCCCCTCCGCGTCCTCGGTCAGGCCCCAGGACCGCAGCAGTTCCGGATGCGGATCGATACCGACGCACACCGGGCCGAAATGCCGCATCGCGTGCCGCAGCCTGCTGCCGAAGGATTTCATCGCACTCACCCCGTCCAGTGGCGGCTCACCCACGGAGCACCGAGTGCAGTTCCTGCAGCGAACGCACCCCGATCCCACCGTTGATGCTGGCCTCGATCCCCTGCACCGCGGCAGCGGCACCCTGCACGGTGGTGATGCACGGAATATTCGCGCCCACTGCCGCACTGCGGATCTCATAACCGTCCACCCGAGGACCGGAATTACCGTACGGGGTGTTGAACACCATATCGATCTCGCCGTCCCTGATCTGGTCCACGATCGAGGGACGCGGGTCGTCCGCCTCCTCCGGATCCGAGTGCTTGCGCACCTGTTCGCACGGGATACCGTTGCGGCGAAGCATCTCCGCGGTGCCCTCGGTGGCCAGAATCCGGAACCCCAGATCGTTGAGGCGCTTCACCGGGAAGACCATCGCGCGCTTGTCCCGGTTGGCGATCGAGACGAAGACCGTGCCGTCGATCGGCAGCGAACCGTAGGCCGCGGCCTGGCTCTTGGCGAAAGCGGTGCCGAAATCGACATCGATGCCCATCACCTCACCGGTGGACTTCATCTCCGGCGACAGCAGCGAATCCACCCCGCTGCCGTCGACGCGACGGAACCGGTTGAAGGGCAGCACGGCTTCCTTGACCGCGACCGGAGCGTCCAGCGGCACATGGCCGCCGTCGCCTTCGCTCGGGAGCATTCCCTCGGTGCGTAGCTCGGCGATGGTTGCACCGAGCATGATCCGCGCGGCAGCCTTGGCCAGCGGCACCGCGGTGGCCTTGGAGACGAACGGAACCGTACGGCTGGCCCGTGGATTGGCTTCCAGCACGTAGAGCACATCGTCCTTGAGCGCGTACTGCACATTGAGCAGGCCCTTGACACCGATGCCCTTGGCCAGTTCGACGGTGGACCGGCGCACTGCCTCGATATCGCTGCGGCCGAGTGTGATCGGTGGCAGCGCGCAGGCGGAATCGCCGGAATGGATGCCTGCCTCCTCGATATGCTCCATCACACCGCCGAGGTAGACCTCCTCGCCATCGCACAATGCGTCGACATCGATCTCGATCGCGTCCTCCAGGAACCGGTCGACCAGCACCGGATGTTCCGGGCTCAGCTCGGTCGCGCGGGAGATATAGCCCTCGAGGGAGCTCTCGTCGTAGACGATCTCCATACCGCGCCCGCCGAGCACATAGGACGGGCGCACCAGCACCGGATAACCGATATCCGCGGCGATCTTCTTCGCCTGCGCGAAGGTGGTCGCCGTACCGTACTTCGGTGCGGGCAGCCCGGCCGCGACCAGTACATCGCCGAACTCGCCGCGGTCCTCGGCCAGGTCGATGGCGGCCGCGCTGGTGCCGACCACCGGCACCCCGGCCTCGGTGAGCCGGTGGGCGAGGCCGAGCGGAGTCTGGCCACCCAGCTGCACGATAACGCCCGCGACCGTACCCGACTCGCATTCGGAGTGGTAGACCTCGAGCACATCTTCGAAGGTGAGCGGCTCGAAGTACAGCCGGTCGGCGGTGTCGTAGTCGGTGGAGACGGTCTCGGGATTGCAGTTGACTATCACCGTCTCGTATCCGGCCCGCGACAGCGTCTGCGCCGCGTGCACACACGAGTAGTCGAACTCGATGCCCTGGCCGATCCGGTTCGGCCCGGAGCCGAGGATGATCACTTTCTCGCGTTCGCGCTGCGGCGCGACCTCCGATTCGGCTGCCGGATCGAGCTCATAGGCCGAGTAGTGATACGGGGTCTTCGCCTCGAACTCGGCAGCGCAAGTATCGACGGTCTTGAAGACCGGGCGGATACCGAGCCGGTGCCGCAGGGCCCGCACTCCGCTCTCCCCAGCCAGCTCCGGACGCAACGCGGCCAGCTGCCGATCGGACAGCCCGTAGTGCTTGGCCCGGCGCAGTAGCGGCTCGTCCAGCACCGGCGCGTCGAGGATCTCGCGGCGCAGTTCGACCAAAGCGGCCACCTCGGCGACGAACCACGGATCGATGCCGGAAGCGGCGGCGACCTCCTCGATGCTCGCGCCATGGCGCAGCGCCCGCTCGACCTGATAGATACGTCCCTCGGTCGGGGTACGCAGATCGTCGAGAATCGCTTGGACGTCGGTCCATTCACCGTCGTCCTCGGTCCAGAAGCCGGTGGCCTTGGTCTCCAGCGAACGCAGCACCTTGCCCAGCGCCTCGGTGAAGTTACGCCCGAGCGACATCGCCTCGCCCACCGACTTCATGGTGGTGGTCAGCGTGGGGTCGGCACCGGGGAACTTCTCGAACGCGAACCGCGGCGCCTTGACCACGACATAGTCCAGGGTCGGCTCGAAGCAGGCCGGGGTTTCCTTGGTGATGTCGTTGACGATCTCGTCGAGCGTATAACCGATGGCCAGCTTGGCGGCGATCTTCGCGATCGGGAAACCGGTGGCCTTGGAAGCCAGTGCGGACGAGCGTGACACCCTCGGGTTCATCTCGATGACGATCAGGCGGCCGTCCTGCGGGTTCACCGCGAACTGAATATTGCAGCCACCGGTGTCGACGCCGACCTTCCGCAGGATGGCGATGCCGAGATCACGCAGCTTCTGGTACTCGCGGTCGGTGAGCGTCATGGCAGGGGCGACGGTGACCGAATCACCGGTGTGCACGCCCATCGGGTCGACGTTCTCGATCGAGCAGACCACAACGACGTTGTCGCGGCCGTCGCGCATCAGCTCGAGCTCGTATTCCTTCCACCCGAGGATGGACTCCTCGATGAGTACATTCGCGGTGGGCGAGGCAGCCAGCCCGCCGCCTGCGATGCGGTCGAGATCGTCATCGTTGTAGGCCATACCGGAGCCGAGCCCACCCATGGTGAACGAAGGGCGCACCACGACAGGGAAGCCCAGTTCGGCGACCGTCTCGCGGACCTCGTCCATGGTGAAGCAGACCCGCGACCGCGCGCTCTCCCCGCCCACCTCGGCGACGATGTCCTTGAACTTCTGCCGGTCCTCACCACGCTGAATGGCGTCGAAATCGGCGCCGATCAGCTCGACACCGTACTTCTCCAGCACCCCGCGCTCATGCAGCGCGACCGCGGTGTTCAGCGCGGTCTGCCCACCGAGCGTGGCCAGGATCGCGTCCGGGCGCTCCTTCTCGATGACCTTCTCCACGAACTCCGGTGTGATCGGCTCGACGTAGGTGGAATCGGCGAACTCAGGATCGGTCATGATCGTCGCCGGGTTCGAGTTGACCAGCGACACCCGCAGGCCCTCGGCCCGCAGCACCCGGCACGCCTGCGTGCCGGAATAATCGAATTCGCACGCCTGGCCGATAACGATCGGGCCAGAGCCGATCACCAGGATGTGCTCGAGATCCTCGCGGCGAGGCATCAGGCTCCTTCCATGAGACCGGCGAAACGGTCGAACAAATATGCGGCGTCGTGCGGGCCTGCGGCGGCCTCTGGGTGGTACTGCACCGAGAAGGCGCGGCCGTCGACCAGCCGGACACCTTCGACGGTGCCGTCGTTGGCGCAGACGTGGCTCACCTCGGCTGTGCCGAAGGGGGTGTCGAACCGCTCGCCCCGCTCGCCTTCCAGTGCGAAACCGTGGTTCTGCGCGGTGATCGAGATCCGGCCGGTCTCGTGCTCCACCACCGGGATGTTGATACCGCGGTGGCCGAACTTCATCTTGTAGGTGTTGCGGCCGAGCGCGCGGCCGAGGATCTGGTTACCGAAGCAGATACCGAACAGCGGCAGGCCCTCGCCGAGCACACCGCGGGTCAGCTCGACCGCGCTATCGGCGGTGGCCGGATCGCCGGGACCGTTGGACAGGAAGACCCCGTCGGGCTTCAGCTCCAGGATCTGCTCCAGCGTCGTAGCCGAGGACACCACATGCACCCGCATACCACGCTGGGCGAACATGCGCGGGGTATTGGTCTTGATACCGAGATCGACCGCGACCACGGTGCACCGATGCTCACCGTCCGGCTCGATGGTGTAGAGCGCGTCGGTGCTCACCTCACCCGCCAGATCGGCGCCGAGCATCGACGGCTGGCCGTTGACTCTGGCCACCAGCTCGTCGGTGGCCGCGAGTGCGGCCCCGGAGAAGATGCCCGCTTTCATCGACCCGCGGGTACGCAGGTGGCGCACCAGCGCACGAGTGTCGATGCCCGCGATACCGACGACGCTCTGGCGCTCCAACTCCTCCGGCAAGGTCGTCGTCGCGCGCCAATTGGACGCGCGCCGCGCCGGGTCGCGTACCGCGTATCCGGCGACCCAGATCTTCGCGGACTCGTCGTCCTCGTCGTTCCAGCCGGTGTTGCCGATCTGCGGTGCGGCGGCCACCACGATCTGCCGATGGTAGGACGGGTCGGTGAGGGTTTCCTGGTACCCGGTCATCGCGGTGCAGAACACCGCCTCACCGAGCGTCTGGCCCACCGCGCCGTAGGCAAGGCCGCGGAATACCCGACCGTCCTCCAGCACGAGGGCCGCTTCTGCTCCCCCCTTGTTCCCGGCTGGGTCCGTGCCCAGCCCGACCCCGCCCGTTTCGCGCGTCATCCTTCGTCATCTCCCGTCATTGTCCCGGCCTGATCCGCCGTCGAAAACTGCTGCCATGCCGGGTAGACCGACTTGTCGTCACCACGGAAACCGGTATCGATCTCGGTTCCTGTCGGCAGTATCCAGCGAATGACCAGCACACCGTCTTCTGTCATCACTTTGCCCGCATGACCACGTTCGGTGCGCACCGCCGTGATGGACTCCTGCGGAATCCAGATCACCGCCGCACCGTGGCGTTCGAGCAGAATTCCCCGTTCGAACCGGGTGAGCTCCGCTGTCGCTCGAAAACCCAGATCGCCCACCGTGATCCGGTCCTGCCAACTGGGGGCGATGGTGCTGCCCAGGTACAGGCCGGTGGTCGGCTCCAGCAACTGCGCCCCGAACTCGGCGGGCACGCTTGGCAGCACACCGATACGCTCCGCCTGGCGCGCCGCGCGGTTGCGCCAGCCTCGATACATCAACCAGAGGCACGCCACGAACAGCACGAGCAGCCCGGCAACCCAGAGTATTCTTTCCATTCACGGACCTCCCGTGCTCGATCTACGGCGCTCCCCATGCCTTCGGCAGCGGGCGCACGCCGCGCCCGACTCCGGACCCACCGCGGTGCCCTGCGGGATATCCGCGCCCGACCGGCCCCGCCGAAGGGACGCACCGGGCCCACTCATCCACGCCTCCGCACGTCTAAGGCTTCGCACGGGTGCCACTCGCCTTGCCCTCGCGCGCGGTCACCCGGCCACGCAGCAGCGTCGCTGTTACCCGAGCGGGCAGAACCATCGCCTCGAACGGGGTGTTGTTCGAGATGCTCGCGAGTTCGTTCCCGCGCACCGTCCAGCTCGCGGCCGGGTCGACCAGTGTCAGATTCGCAGGCTCGCCCACCTCGAGCGGTCTGCCGTGTTCATCGAGACCGACGATCCCGGCGGGGCGTTCGCTCATCACGCGAGCGACACCGCGCCAGTCCAACAGCCCCGGCTCGACCATGGTCTGCACGATGATCGACAGCGCGGTCTCCAGCCCGAGCATGCCGGGCCGAGCCGCGGCGAACTCACAGCACTTGTCCTGTTCCGCATGCGGGGCGTGGTCAGTGGCGACACAGTCGATGATCCCCTCGGCCAGGGCCTGCCGCAGCGCGGCGACATCGGAGGCTTCGCGCAGCGGCGGATTGACCTTGTTGACCGCGTCATAGGTCGCCAACCGGGAATCGTCGAGCAGCAGATGATGTGGCGTGACCTCAGCGGTGATCGAGATTCCCTGGGACTTCGCCCATTTGATCAACTCCACGGTGCCCGCCGTGGAGGCATGGCAGATATGCACCCTGGCATCCGCGTCCCTGGCCAGCAAGGCGTCGCGGGCGACGATGGACTCCTCGGCCGCGCGCGGCCATCCGGCCAGGCCGAGCCGGGCCGCATTCGGCCCCTCGTGGGCGACCGCGCCCTTGGTCAGCCCAGGCTCCTCGGCATGCTGGGCGATCAGCACCCCGAGCGAATTCGCGTACTCCAAGGCGCGGCGCATGACCAGTGGGTCGTAGACGCAGTGGCCGTCATCGGAGAACATGCGCACCGCGCCTGCCCCCGCGGCCATGGTGCCCATCTCGGCGAGCTGTTTACCTTCCAGCCCTACGGTGACCGCGCCGACCGGGTATACGTCGACCAGGCCGACCTCTCTGCCGCGCCGCCACACATGGTCGGTGACCACCACAGAATCGGCCACCGGGTCGGTATTGGCCATCGCGAAGACCGCGGTGTAGCCACCGAGCGCCGCGGCGGCGGAACCGGACTCGATGGTCTCGGTGTCCTCCCGGCCAGGCTCACGCAGATGGGTGTGCAGGTCGACGAAACCGGGAAGCAGGATCTGCCCCCGCGCGTCGATGACATCGGCGTCTACCGCGTCCAGATCGGTGCCGATCCGGCGGATCTCACCGTCGGCGACGAGCACATCGACCGGCTCACCCTCGCCGTAACGCAGTACGCCTTTGATCAGTATTGCGGGATCCTGGCTCATGCTGTTGCTGTGTCCTTTCCTGCATGAGCGGGCCCCTCCGTGGTCACGCTCCGCTGCCGCCTCCAGGCCTGACCGCTCACGCAGAAGTCCTTTCCTGCATGAGCGGGCCCCTCCGTGGTCACGCTCCGCTGCCGCCTCCAGGCCTGACCGCTCACGCCACTCATGCCACTGCCTCTTGCGTTCCGACGAGCAGGCGGAACAAAACGGCCATGCGCATATGCACACCGTTGGTAACCTGTTGCAGTACAGCGGCTTTCGGTGAGTCAGCGACCGAGGCCGCGATCTCCATACCGCGTAGCATCGGACCCGGGTGCAGTACCACGGCGTGATCCTCCAGTAGGGCGAGCCTGCGCTCGGAGAGGCCGTAGGCGATCGAGTATTCGCGGGCCGACGGGAAGAATCCGCCGTTCATCCGCTCGGCCTGTACCCGGAGCAACAGCACCGCGTCGGCGCCGAGCAGCTCGGCGTCCAAGTGGTGGGAGACGCGAGCGGGCCAGGTCGCCACACCGACCGGCAACAGCGTGCGCGGGGCGACCAGTACGACCTCGGCGCCGAGGGTGGCCAGCAGGAAGACATTGGACCGCGCTACCCGGCTGTGCAGGATATCGCCGACGATGACGACTCGTTTGCCCTCGATATCGCCGAGCCGCTGCCGGAGGGTCAGTGCGTCGAGCAGGGCCTGGGTGGGATGCTCGTGAGTACCGTCGCCCGCGTTCACGACCGCCGCCCCTGAGGTACCTCCGGTCGCGACCGCCCATTCGTCCATCCAGCGGGCGATCTGGTGCGCGGCGCCGGAGGCCGGGTGCCGGACGATCAGCGCGTCGGCGCCCGCGGCGTGCAGCGTCAGCGCGGTGTCACGCAGCGATTCCCCCTTGGCGACCGAGGAAGCGCTCGCGCTGACGTTGATCACATCCGCGCTCATCCATTTGCCTGCGACCTCGAAGGAGACCCTGGTACGAGTGGAATTCTCGTAGAAGACGGTCATCACGGTGCGACCGCGCAGGGTAGGCAGCTTGTGCACCTCACGGCCGAGTAGCGCCTGCTCGAACCGTTCGGCCTCGTCGAGCAGTTCCGTCGCGGCGGCCCGATCGAGATCGGTGACGGACAACAAATGCCTCATACGCCCGTCCCCCGCTCCGAATCGGACCGGCATACCAGGCCGCAGGGGAAGGACATCACGCTTCCTCCTGGTGCAGATAGACGCCGTCGCGACCGTCGTGCTCGGTGAGCAGTACCGAGATGTCCTCGGACCGATTGGTCGGCACATTCTTGCCGACGTAATCGGCGCGAATCGGCAGTTCCCGGTGGCCGCGGTCGATGAGCACCGCCAGCTGCACGGAGCGGGGACGCCCCAGATCGCGTAGTCCATCGAGCGCGGAGCGGACCGTGCGACCGGAGAACAGCACATCGTCGACCAGAACCACCAGCGCGTCCTCGATACCGCCCTCGGGAACCGATGTACGCTCCAACGGCCGATGTGGACGACTGCGCAGATCGTCGCGATAGAGCGTGATGTCAAGCGAACCGAGTGCCGGGCGGACGCCGGAGAACTCCTCGATCTTGTCGGTGAGCCGGGCAGCCAGTGTGGTGCCGCGGGTGGGGATGCCGATGAGCACCACACGCGGCGCGTCCGGATCGCCCGCGTCCAGCGCGGTCTTCTCGATGATCTGGTGCGCGATGCGCGCGATGGTCCGGCCGACGTCCGAGGCCGACAACAGCTCTCGTCCCGCCCACTCTCGGGAATGTCGCTGCGATACCTCGGCAGCACCCGGCTTGGCGGCCCTTCCTTCGGGCACGGCCATGCCGACCTCCTTCCCCGCCTCACCGGACGGTCCGTTAAAGGATGTCTTACGGCAAGCAGCCTAGCAGCGCGCCGACCCCTGCTTTCACCAGGCATATCGCACTGTGAGCGGAACCACCGGGAAGCCACGGCGCATACCGCGATGCCGGGCGGCACACCCCAGTAGCCTGGCATCATGAGCAATCCAGGGGCGGGAGTCTTGGCGGTCATGCCGCTGCACACGATCAGCGAGGTCTACGGCGAGACCGGGCTTCGGGAACGATTACTGCTGGAAATCGCCGAGCTGCCCGATACCACACGACTCACCGAGGCGCTCGATCTCGCGGCCGAACTGCACCGCGACGATCGATACGGGCGCGAACCGTATCTCAGCCATCTGCTCCGGGTGGCGATTCGGGTCATCAGCCACTACGAGATCCAGGATCCCGATGTAGTCGCGGCGAGCCTGCTGCACGATTCGGTCGAGGATCACGCCACCGAACTGGCCGCCGACCGCCCCGGCGCGACCGTCGACGCCGCGCTTGGCACGCTCACCGACCGGTTCGGTCCACGAGTGGCCGAGCTCGTCGCCGCGGTGACCAATCCGGCACCCGATCCGGCACGCGATCGGCAGACCCAGTATCGCGAGCACGTCGCGACCAATCTGGACCGCAACCCGTGGGCTCGGATCATCAAGCTGTCCGATTTCACCGACAACGGCGTGGGCATCCTCTACGCCACCGGGCCCGCGATGCCCAAGCTCGCCGCCAAATATCGGCCGCTCACCGCGGTATACCGCGACCTGGTCACCCGGCCGGATACCCCCTTGGCCAACCACGTACGACAACACATTCTCGACCAGCTCGACCGCGCGGACGAGCGCTTCGACGCCATCCTGTCGCACAGCTGATCGCGGGTCCACGCCTGTGACACAGGCGGATCAGGCCATGCGGTGAGCAGTGTCGAGGCGGTGCTGCCATTGGGCCGAGTGAGCCACGCGCACCGCCTGCTCGAAGAGCGGACCCGCTGGGAAAAATCGTGTTACGCCCGGAGCCTGCCGCGTCATAGCCACCGCCGACCAGCCCGGCCGTGGCTAGGGTGGGGCGATGCGAACCACCCTGGAGCCCCAGGTCCTGGCGGCCAACGCGCTCACCGCGCGGTGGTGCGCGGAACTGGGTGAGCGTGATTTCGTGGTGTCCGGCCCGGGGGTGTGGCCGTTGCCGGCGATGCTCGCCACCGCGGCAGAGGGACCGGCACGGGAGGAGCTGGCGGCGGCGCTCGGGATATCCGCGGCGTCCGGGGAGGAGGCGGCATTGCGGTTGCTGCGCGATCTCGACCGCGCGGATTCGGTAGCAGCGGCACTCGGCATATGGGTGCACCGCGATCTCCCGCTGCACCAGACGTGGTCCGACCGGCTGCCCTCGGGGATCGTCGAACGGTTGACCGGGCAGGTCGCGCTGGATCGCTGGGCGGCCGGGCATACCGATGGTCTCGTCGAACGGTTTCCGCTCACGGTCGACCCCGACACGCTGTTGGTACTCGCCACCGCACTTGTCGCGAAGACCCGCTGGCGCGCACCCTTCGATGTCGGGACGCTGCTGCCGGAAGACGGTCCGTGGCGGGGGCAGCACTGCCACGGGCTGTTCCGCACGAGCGCCGACCTGTCGGCCGTCGCGATAGTGGATGCCCCTGCGCCTGTCACTCGGGTCGTCGTCGAAGGGGTCGATGACCTCGATGTCCACCTGCTGCTCGGTACGGGTACGCCGGGCACGGTGCTCGGCACGGGTCTGGACGCCTTATCGGCGACGGTACCGATCCGCACCGACCTTCCCGTCGGAACCGAAGGCCCCGGGCTCACGGTACGTACCGCGGTAGTCCGCTCGAACGCCGACGAATTGCGGGTTCGGCTGCCCTCCTTCGAGCTCCGCTCCACCCACGATCTGCTCGCCGGAGCCGAGCTGTTCGGCCTGGCCGCCGCCACCGACTGCACTCGTGGTCATTTTCCCGCGATCTCACCCGTACCGCTCTGTGTCGGCCGAGGAACCCAAGAGGTCCTCGCCCGGTTCAGCCATGAGGGTTTCGAGGCCGCGGCGGTGACCGCGTTGACCGTACGCGCGGTGAGCGCGCCGCTGCGGCAGCACCATGCGACTGTCATTTCCGTTGCGTTCGACCGGCCGTTCGGCTTTCTCGCCGTGCACCGGCCGACCGGTTCTGCGGTCGTCGCCGGCTGGGTCGCCACCGCGCCTGTCGCGGCGCTATGAGGTGAAGGACCGCCATCCACCGGCCGACTCGAGCGGCGCACTCGACGCCAGAGCGGTAACCACGTCCCATCGCCTTGCCATGATGGCGGATGTGCCCGAACAGATCGAGCCCGCCGACCGGCAGCCACCCACACCTGGCCGGATGCCGGTAGCTTGCGCCCGACGACGGCTCAGCGTTCTGGACCGGGTCCGGCTGGCATTGTTGCTGGCCGGTCTGCTGTGCGTGGTCACAGGGCTGCTGCCCCGGGACGAAGCGGTCGCGAATATGCGCCGCATCGGCCCCTTGCTGCTGTTTCTCAGCAGCGTGATCGTGCTGGCCGAGCTCACCAGGCAGGCCAGGGTCTTCGACGCCATCGCCCATCGCCTGGCGATTCTGGGTCGAGGTCACTACCCGGTGCTGTTCTTCCTGTGCGTACTGTTCGCCTCGGCCACCACTATCCTGCTGAATCTGGACACCACGGCGGTGCTCATCACCCCGGTAATGCTGGCGCTGGCCGGTCCAGCGCGGATTCCACCACTACCACTGGCCATGACCACGCTCTGGCTGGCCAACACCGCCAGTCTGCTGCTGCCGGTATCCAACCTCACCAATCTGCTCGCCGCTGATCGGATAGCCCTGTCCGCAACCGATTTCGCCGCGAAAATGTGGGCACCGCAGCTGGTTTCGATCGGCACGACAATGGTATTCCTGTGGCTGTGCTACTGGCGGCGTAGGCACCGCGAGACCGACCGCTACCTACTGCCCGAACCGATCCACCCGGCGAACTTTCCAGAACGCGCGCTGCGGTTCGCCACCGCGGGGGCGTGCCTGTTGTTCATCGTCGCGATCCCGTTGGTCGGCGACCGGATCGGTCTCGCGGCCACCCTCGCCGCGGCTGTCGCGGTGACAGCCTTCGCGGTCTTCGACCGCGGTGCGTTACGGCTGTCACTCATCCCGTGGCGACTGCTCGTCTTCGTGATCGGCCTGTTCCTCGTGGTGCCCACCCTGAGCCGATTCGGTCTCGCCGACCTGATGCGCACTTTGATCGGCACCGAGCCGGATGGGTCCGGCGCCTACCGGGCCGCCGCGACGGGCGCCGCCCTGTCCAACCTCGCCAACAACCTCCCCACCTACACCGCGGGTGAGGCGGTGGTCCCGACACAGAACGAGGAGCAGCTGCTTGCGCTGCTGATCGGAACCAATATCGGCCCGATCATCACCCCGTGGGCTTCGCTGGCCACCCTGCTGTGCCTGGAGTTCTGCCGCACCCACCATATCCGCGTCCCGATGATGCGTTTCGTGTCGACCGGCCTCGCCCTCGCTGTCGTCGCCACGGCCACCGCCGTCGCGGCACTGCTGGCCACGACCTAGTGCGGATTCCTCGGTTGCAGTGCGCGGCGCGCGATATCGGCGACATCACGATCGGTGAAGGAATCCGGAAGCGGCAGGGCGAGTTCGTCGAACAGCCTGCGCACCTGCTCGACGGTCGGCTTATCGGATAGCGGCAGTTCCTCGCCGCGGCTCAGCTGAATCTGGCGACTCTGCTTGAAACCGGCCACCAGCTCACGATGAAGGTCCCGGTAATAAGGCTTGTCTCGCTCGAACAGCAGCGCGGGTGTGTTCGGATTCGCCTGGGTGATGATCGCGCAGCTGGACGACAGATCCCAACGGAAAGTCGTCATCACCGACGAAAGCCCCACATCGACGGTAAGGAAGGTGAAGCGCTGCCGATACCAGCAGGCGGCCAGTACCGTCGCGAATGCTTCCTTCCTGGTGCGCTCGGTGGTCCACTGTTCCCCGGTGCGATCCGCCTCCGGGACCAGTGTGGAACGAAATTGCGCGTAGGTCTTGCAGAGCATGTCGTCGGCCGGGTCCAGGATCTCCACCTGTACGCGCAGCGGACGCTGTTCCCGCCGCGCGTTCTCCACGCAGTCGGGCAACGTCACCGTCCGAATGGAGATGCCGGTCCCGCCCTTGAAGATCCACTGCTCGGTGTTGCGGCGAGCCAGTGCGTGCTCGTGCTCGATCGCCGATCCGTAGAGCAATCGCACCGACGACGCGTCACGCATCGCTTTCGACGATAGACGCCGATCGCGCAGTGCCATGGTCACCAGCAGGCCGAGCACCAGTAGCACAGCCCCGCCCACTATGTCGGCATCGATCAGACCGAGTACCGCGAACAGGCCCACCACCAGGGCGAGGACCAATGCGGCGACACCATCGATATTGTCCCGCGTCCAGCTCAGCAATCGTGCCACACAGCTCCACCCTCACCTGTGGTCTCCACCAGGATAAAGGCAGTGTCGCACGGAGAAGGACGGAAACGAGAAGTACTGTGCGCGAAGGTGGATGCTCTTACGGAGCCACCCGGTTCCCGGTCCGCTCCCGCTGGTCATCCATATACCCACCCCACAGGAACAACCCGCAGTGTACCGAACAACGCTGCGGCACTTCCTGCTCCGGATCGAACGCCACACTCCGGAATGAACCGGAGCATACCTGTGGACGGGACCAACGCGCCCGAAAGCACATCCGGGGGCACGAACACAGAGCAGTGCGCGGACCGCAGCTGAATGACCACGGAAGCGCCTGTGGCAGAACCGTGTTCAGTGCACAGCGGTAACTTCCCACTCGTGAACGGTGAGTTCCGAAGCGCCTGTCGTGTGCACGGGATCAGCGAGCACGATCTCTCTCGCGGCGTCCAGATTATCGGCGTAGACGATATACGCGCCGCCGGTGCCGTCGGTGAATCGGCCGCTCTCCTGCAGCTGCCCACGGTCCTGCAGCGACCGCAGGAACTCCCGGTGCGGTTCGATCACGGCGGCGTCGAAGCGTGGTGTGCGCATCGCCAGCACGAGATATTTGTTCACGCCTCCGGCTCCTGTCGCGGCGCACGTGTCGCGGCCGCCGCGGCACGCACCTGCGGCGCCACCAGGACAACCTGTCCGAGCACCCCGTTGACGAAGGAAGGCGAGTCGTCGGTGGACAGCTCCTTGGCCAGCTCCACTGCCTCGTCTACGGCGACAACCGGGGGAACGTCGGTCGCGTGGAACAGCTCCCATACGGCGATACGCAGGATCGCGCGATCTACGGCAGGAAGCCGCGAGAGAGTCCAGTCCTGCAAATAGGATTCGATGGTGCCGTCCACCCGGTCCAGATCGTCGGCAACGCCTTCGACCAGGGTGCGGGTGTAGGCGTGCACCGGTGCGACCGCCTGGTCCCGGGTGGCCAGCTCAACACGCTCGCCGAGTAGTTCGGCGGCGTCGACATCTCTGGCTTCTGCCTCGAACAGCAGATCGACTGCGCGACGGCGCGCCTTGTGCCGTGTACCGAGCTTCTTGTACGTGGACTTCTTGTCCACAGGTTGGTCCGCCACGGTCACCTCATCCCCGGATCGCCTGATCCGGCGATCAAGCGTTGACCCGGCCGAGGTAGCTGCCGTCACGCGAGTCGATACGCAGCTTGTCACCGGTGTTGATGAACAGCGGAACCTGCACCTCGGCGCCGGTCTCCAGGGTGGCGGGCTTGGTGCCGCCGGTGGAGCGGTCGCCCTGCAGACCGATATCGGTGTGGGTGACCTCCAGTTCCACCGAGACCGGCAGCTCGACGTACAGCGGCACACCCTCATGGGTGGCGACCTGCACGGTCATGTTCTCCAGCAAGAAGCGGGCACCCGCGCCGATGGTCTCCTCCGCGATGGAGATCTGGTCGAAGGTCTGGCCGTCCATGAAGACGTAGTCCGTGCCGTCGTGGTAGAGGTAGGTCATATCGCGCCGGTCGACATTGGCGGTCTCCACCTTCACACCGGCGTTGAAGGTCTTGTCGACCACCTTGCCGGACACCACGTTCTTCAGCTTGGTCCGCACGAAGGCGGGGCCCTTGCCCGGCTTGACGTGCTGGAACTCGGTGATCTGCTGGAGCTGACCGTCGATTTTCAGCACAAGGCCGTTCTTGAAGTCGCTGGTGTCCGCCACTGTCTTCGGATCTCCTTGTTCTACCGTTCGGTGTGCTACCGCCCGGTGTTCTACCGCTTGGTGGTTCTCTTACTGTCGTTGCCGCTACCGCGCCTCGGCATACCGGCGTCAGTCGACGACGGTCAGGTCTTTACTGGTGTGGGTGAGCAACTCCGGGCCCCCTTCGCGCACCACGAGCGTGTCCTCGATCCGGACCCCGCCGCGGCCGGGAAAGTACACACCTGGTTCGACGGTCACCGCCACGCCAGGAAGGAGTGTACCGGTTCCGGTTTTCGCGATTCCAGGTGCTTCGTGGATCTGCAACCCGACCCCGTGTCCGAGACCGTGCACGAACAGCTTGCCGTGTCCGGCTTCCTCGATGACCGACCGCGAGGCGGCATCGACATCAGCCACCGGCGCTCCCGGCCGCAGTGCCGCGCACCCCGCGCGCTGCGCCGCTTCGACCAGCGCGTACACCTCGCGCTGCCAGTCGGTGGGTGCACCGAGCACAAAGGTGCGGGTCATATCGGAGTGGTAGCCACCCACTACCGCGCCGAAGTCCAGCTTGACGAAATCCCCCGCCGCCAGCACCGCACCGGTCGGGCGGTGATGCGGAACAGCCGAATTCACCCCGGCCGCCACGATGGTCTCGAACGACACCGCTTCGGCGCCGTGTTCGAACATGGCCCACTCCAAGTCTCTGGCCACCTGGCGCTCGGTACGACCGGGACGCAACCCGCCCCGCTCCAGCAGCGCGGCGAGGCCGGCATCCCCCGCGGCGCAGGCCGCGCGCAACTGCTCGACCTCATAAGCGTCCTTGACCATGCGCAATTGCTCGACCAGTCCTGGAGTCGCGACGAACTCCAGACCGGTGCGCTGTTCGAGAAAGCCGCGGTGCTGCTCGACCGTGACGACCTGGCTTTCGAAACCGACCCGGCCGAGCTGCCACTCCCCCGCCAGTTGCAAGATGCGGCGGGTGGTGGCCCGCGCGATCTCCGATCTCAGGTCGGGAACCTGCTCGGTGACCTGGGTCCGGTACCGGCCGTCGGTGCCGATCACCGTGCGGTCCTCTGCGGCGCGCGTATCCCAGGAGTGCACGAGCAACGCGGCGTTGGAGCCGGTGAATCCGGTCAGATATCTGATGTTCACCAGATCGGTGACCAGCAGGGCATCCACCCGGTTCTCCACCAACAGGCCGCGCAGCGCGCTACGTCGAGCCGCGTAGTCGGGCACATGGTCCTGGCGATCAGCACACATACGTCAAAACTACCGCCGCCGCGCGGGCCGACGCGCAATACGTGCTCCGCGCGCCGTGCAGCGGCCCAGAATCACGCGATGCCCGAGCGAAGGCGTCCTTTTCATCTGGTGCCACCACCAGCACCGAGCAGGTGTTGTGCACAGCGGTCGTGTTATGCACATTTCGGTCGGGCGCGGCCCTGCGACATCGAGATCGGGCGAAGGTGGTGGCATGGCCCCGCTCGCGCTCACCGTTTTCGCCGTATGGTGCACGGTATTGACCACGCTGGACATCCGCAGCCGGCGACTACCCAACCGGCTGACCGGTTTCGGTTCGCTGGCCGTACTCGGGTATGCCCTGATCACCGGACAATTCACCAGCGCTCTGCTCGGTGCGGCACTGCTGTCGGTGCCGTACCTGCTGGTGCACCTGGTCGTGCCCGCCGCGCTCGGCGCGGGAGATGTCAAGCTGGCGGTGGCACTCGGCGGGGCGGCTGCGCTCGGCGGCGCCGAGGCATGGACCTGGGCGGCGCTCGGCGCACCGGTGCTCACGGCGTGCGTCGCGGTAGGCGTGCTGGCAGGCAGGCGCCTACTCGCCGCCGACGACAGCAGGCAGGCCGATCGCTCGGTTACCGTGCCGCACGGACCCGCGATGTGTCTGGCGACCCTGCTTGCACTGTGGTCATCGCCCCTGCTTACCTGCTGAACTCATGGCGAGCACGGACCGAGAACACACACGGCGCACGAATTCGGAGACCGGAGCCCACTGTTCGGCTGCCACGGCACCACAGCGCAGCGCGGTGGATTGCTCCGACCTCAGCGTCCGCCGACCGTCCTGCCGAGTTCCGATCGCCATCGGCGTGCGCTTCGTCATGCCGGGCCGCATTCCAGGGCACCGGGGTCCACATGGGAGGATGAACGGCGTGCTGCGTTGGATAACTGCTGGAGAATCCCATGGTCCCGCCCTTGTCGCCCTCTTGGAGGGGATGGTGGCAGGCGTCGAGGTGACATCCGAGGAGATCTCCACTCAGCTGGCTCGACGCAGGCTGGGATACGGCCGCGGCGCCCGGATGAAATTCGAGGCCGACAAGGTCACCATCATCGGTGGCGTGCGGCACGGACGCACGATGGGCGGGCCGGTGGCCATCGAAGTGGCCAACTCGGAATGGCCGAAGTGGGTTACGGTGATGTCCGCCGATCCGGTGGATCCGGCCGAACTCGCCGATCTGGCGCGCAACGCCCCGCTGACCCGGCCCAGGCCCGGCCATGCCGACTATTCCGGCATGCTCAAGTACAACTTCGACGACGCCCGCAATGTGCTGGAGCGCGCCAGCGCCAGGGAGACAGCGGCCCGAGTCGCCGCGGGCACCGTAGCGCGCAACTTCCTGCGTCAAGCCTTCGGCGCGGAAGTGGTTTCGCATGTGGTCTCGATCGGCGCCGCGCACAATTCGACGGGTATCGCACCGACCTCAGCCGATCTCGCCACGGTGGACCAGAGTCCGGTGCGCGCGTTCGACAAGGACGCGGAAGCGGCGATGATCGCCGAGATCGAAGCGGCCAAGAAGGACGGTGACACGCTCGGTGGTGTGGTCGAAGTGGTCATCGAAGGTCTTCCGGTAGGCCTCGGCTCGTTCACCAGTGGTGAGAACAGGCTGGATGCGCGGCTGGCTGCCGCGCTCATGGGCATCCAGGCCATCAAAGGCGTCGAAGTCGGCGACGGCTTCGAGACCGCACGCAGGCGGGGCAGCCAGGCGCACGACGAGATGCGGCCAGGACCCGACGGGGTATTGCGCTCCACCAATCGGGCAGGCGGGCTGGAAGGCGGGATGACCAATGGCGAGCCGCTGCGGGTACGTGCGGCGATGAAGCCGATCTCCACCGTGCCACGCGCACTGTCCACCGTCGATATGACCACCGGCGACGAAGCCGTCGCGATCCACCAACGTTCGGATGTATGCGCGGTTCCCGCCGCGGGGGTGGTCGCCGAATCCATGGTGGCACTGGTCGTCGCGCAAGCCGCGCTGGAGAAGTTCGGCGGCGACTCGCTGCTGGAGACATCCGAGAACATCGCGGGCTACCTGAATCGCATCGGCGCCCGCCCCCACGTGCCCGCGGGTAGTCGGTCGCAATGATCGTGCAGACCGATCCGCGTGCCCCGCGCGTGGTGCTGGTCGGACCGCCAGGGGCGGGAAAGTCCACGATCGGCCGCAAGCTCGCCAGAGAACTCCAAGTCGAGCTGTACGACACCGATGCGGGGATCGAGCACGAAACCGGTCGAACGATCCCGGAGATCTTCGCCGAAGACGGCGAACCCGAGTTCCGCAGGATCGAGGAACAGGTGGTACGCCGAGCCCTGCTCGGCGAGCGCGGTATCGTCTCGCTCGGCGGCGGTGCCGTACTGTCCGCGAACACCAGGGCACTGCTGCGCGACCGTACCGTGGTGTATCTGGAAATCAGTGTGGCCGAAGGGCTTCGGCGTACCGGAGCGAGCACGCAGCGGCCGTTGCTCAACGGTGCCGATCCCGGCGCGAAATACCGCGAGCTGATGCGCATCCGCCGCCCGCTCTACCGGGAAGTGGCCACCGTCCGGGTACGTACCGATGGTCGCAGCCCGGGGCGGGTGGTACGGATGATCATGACCAAGCTCGGCATGGAGACCGCGGCACCCACCGTGCCCAAGCCAGGTCTGCGGCCATCGTCCGGCACAAACTCGCAGGGCGGTAGCCGGACTCGGGCCCGACGGCGCGCCAGGGCCAGGGCAGCCGCCCGGCGCAGATTGCTCGAGCAGGGCGGGGCCGCCGAGGCCGGCGCCACACCGAATCCAGGGGTATCCGCGGCTACCCGATCCAGACGCGCCCAGCAAGGCGTCACCACGGGTGAATCCAGCGATAAGAACAACATGAGCAGCGGGGAAGCAACAGGCGGCCGAGCCAAGCGGGCCCGCGCACGAGCACGCAGGCGGAAGCCGGCGACACCACCAACAGAATCGGAGTGAACCACGTGACAGAGCCGACTCGTCTCGAAGTCCGGACCGCCGACCCGTATCCGGTGATCATCGGCCGCGGCTTGCTCGGCGAACTCGTCGAGTCGGTCAGCGGCGCGAGCACCGGCGTGCGCACCGTGGCGATCTTCCACCAGCCACCGCTCGCCGAGACCGCAGAGGTAGTGCGAAAGGCATTGGCCGACAACGGTATCGACGCGCACCGCATCGAGATTCCGGATGCGGAAGCCGGCAAGGATCTGGCTGTTGCCGGGTTCTGCTGGGAGGTACTCGGGCGTATCGGTCTGACCCGTAACGATGTAGTGGTCAGCCTCGGTGGTGGCGCTGCCACCGACCTGGCCGGTTTCGTCGCCGCGACCTGGATGCGCGGTGTACGCATCGTGCATGTACCCACCACCTTGCTCGCTATGGTCGACGCGGCGGTCGGCGGTAAGACCGGCATCAATACCGAGGCGGGCAAGAACCTCGTCGGCTGTTTCCACGAACCCGCCGCGGTACTGGTCGACCTGGCCACGCTGGAAACGGTGCCGCGACACGAGATCGTGGCGGGCATGGCCGAGATCATCAAAGCGGGATTCATCGCCGACCCGGTGATTCTCGATATGCTGGAGCGCGACCCGGAGGCCGCTCTCGATCCGAGGGGCGAGGTGCTGCCCGAGCTGATCCGCCGGGCAATTCAGGTGAAAGCCGATGTTGTCGCCGCCGACCTGAAAGAGTCGAGCCTGCGCGAGATCCTCAACTACGGCCACACCCTCGGCCACGCGATCGAGCGGCGGGAACGCTACCGCTGGCGGCACGGCGCGGCAGTCGCCGTCGGCCTGGTGTTCGCCGCCGAGCTCGGACGCCTCGCAGGCCGCCTCGACGACGCCACCGCCGACCGGCACCGCACCATCCTGTCCGCTGTCGGATTACCGACCGGCTACGATGCCGATGCGCTGCCCGCGTTGCTCGATGCCATGCAGACCGATAAGAAGACTCGTTCCGGGGTACTGCGCTTTGTGATACTCGACGGTCTGGCCAAGCCGGGGCGGCTGGAAGGGCCCGATCCGTCCCTGCTGGCCGCCGCGTACGCGGCAGTCGCCCGCACGGACGATCCAGGAAATAGTGCGGTTCTGCTATAGCACGTGGTCCGGTGAGTGACGCCGGATCAGATCGCGGTGCCCGCGGCGGACAGCAGGGACGGCGGGGTCGAACGGCCCTTGCCTGCCTTCCGTTCGGCCAACAGCCGACCGATACCGATACCGATCGACGCGGGCACGAAGATCAACAGGATGATGAACGACGCACCCGCGGTGACTTCGAAGAGCAGACCGTTGTCACCGAGGTCGAAACGCGGCAGAAAGTCCAGCAACCAGGCAACCAGGCCGCTGCCGACCCCACCTGCCACAGCGACCTTCAACCAGCGCATGGTCAGATCAGGGCCGCGACCGGAGTCCGCGGCGCGGTTGCGGCGGCCGTCGAACAACCCCCACACCACAACGGCCGCGAGCAGCGCGATCAACGAAAGGGCGCGCATCTGCGCACCGTGCGTCGGCCAGTACACCATCGCGAACCCGAGCACGACACGCAACGCCACCACCAGCGCGCCGAGCACAATCGACCGCAGTACCCAAGCAATCATGCCGAACACCATAACCCGAGAGACCTGGGTCTCAGCTAGAGCTCGTCTCGGTTTTCCTGCCGAATTTTCCTCCCCGCATCGGCATTCGATGCGGGGAGGTCGCTAGTCCGAGGCCGTCAGCGCGGCAGCCATCTCGGCCCGCGGTGCCTGCTGCCCGGTGAACTGCTCGACCTGTCCGTATGCCTGGTTCAGCAGCATCTGCAATCCGCTGACCACTGTATGGCCCGCACGCTCGACTGCCTGCGCCAATGGCGTCGGCCATGGATCATAGATCGCGTCGAGAACCACCGGGGCCGCTGCCACCGAGTCCGCGACTGCCGCGGCGGCGGCGGCCGGAATAGTACTCACGACCGCCCCCACTCGCGCGCAGACCGCACCGATAGGCGCAGCCTCGAAGCCGATCATGGACGCGGTCATGCCCAGTTGTTCCGCCAGTTCCAGGGCACCCCGCGCGCGCAGGGCGTCGCGCGCGACCAGGGTAACCGATGTCGCACCCAGCTGTGCCAGCGCCAGCAACGCGGGCCGCGCGGTACCACCGGCACCGAGCACCATGCCCTCGGCCACCTCGGTGATACCGGCACCGCGCAGCGCACCGAGCACACCGTCCACATCGGTGCAGTCGGCCCGCCAGCCGTCCGCGGTGCGGATCAGAGTATTGGCCGATCCGGCCAGGGCAGCGCGTTCGGTCCGCTCCTGCGCGTAGGCCAGCGCGGCTTCCTTGCCCGGCATGGTCACCGAGAGCCCCACCCACTCGGGCCCGAGTCCATCGACCAGTCCGGGTAATTCCTCGGCCGAACACTCGATGCGCGTATAGGTCCAGTCCAGTCCGAGCGCACGATAAGCGGCCGAGTGGAGCTGCGGGGAACGCGAGTGCGCGACCGGCTTACCGAGTACCGCCGCTTTACGTTTACCGGCCACTGTCGAGAATTCCGCTCTGCAAAGCCTTCTCGGTATTGCGCAGATGCTCTTGATAGCTTTCGGCGAACAAGGTGGTGCCACGCTTGTCGATCGTGACGAAGTACAGCCACGGCCCCGGCTCCGGCTTCTCCATGGCGCGCAACGCGTTCAGTGAGGGCGACGAGATCGGTGTGGCGGGCAGACCGGCCATGGCGTACGTGTTCCACGGAGTGACCTCGGTCCGGTCGGCGTCGGTAGTCGCGACCTCGGTGGTATCCAGGGCGTAGTTCACGGTCGAGTCGAACTGCAGTGGCTGATCGATCCGCAACCGATTCACGATCACACGGGCCACCTTGGACATGTCCTGCGGCAGCGCTTCCCGTTCGACCAGCGAGGCCGCGATAAGCGTTTGATAGGGGGTCAGCGTGTTCTCCGCCCCTGACTGCAGCAAGCCGGTGTCCTCGTAACTGCGCGCACTCGCGGTCACCAACTGCCGCAGGATCTGCTCCGGCGTACCGCTCGGATCGAAATTCCAGGTGCCCGCAGCGATCAATCCCTCGAGTTGTCTGCGGCGATCCGGGACATTGCGGACATCTTGTTCGGCCCATGTCGGCACCCCGAGCGCGGCCAGATCCATGCCTGCGCCCGCGGCGTCGAGCTGTTCATAGGTCACACAGGTACGTGCAGGCCCGGTTCCGATGCAGCTGGCTTCGGCGATCTTGCGATAGATGCCTTCCTTCCGCGCGCCGGTGTTCACATCGTGCTGATCATGCAGCTGACGCCCCTCCGACACCACCACATTGCCCACCCGCGAGGAACTGCTGACCAGCGCGGACACCGCTTCCACGGCAGGGATGTGACTGGGGATCGCATAGTAGCCCGGCTGCACCGCGCTCATATCCGAATTACTCACGGCAGCTTGGAAGAAGGCGGCCGTGCTCGCGACCACCCCCTGCTCGACCATGGTCGCGCCGATCTGCTGAGAGGTTTCCCCAGGTTGCACCTGCACCACCACCAGCGGTCCGGCCGCACCCGCGTAATCCGCGGGCGCACTCGGACCGCCGGTCAATTTCATCCCAGCGAAGACCGCCGCACCGGTGCACAACAGCACGAACACACCGGCGACGACCCACAGGTGCTTGCGCTTGCGCTGGCGTTCGACGACCTTGCGCGAAACAGCACGGGAACGCTTGCCGTGCCGCGTGCCAGAGGAACGCTCCGTCCGATGGTGCTTCGAACGCGACGAAGTCTCCTGCTGCCGACCGGCCCGGGGACGCCGGCCACCGTGCTGCGGGGCAGACGGCGCAGGCGGCTCCTCGCCGTCCTCGGCATAACCACCGTCCTCGGCATAACCACCGTCCGCGACATAACCACCCGCCGCATGACTGCCCTCGGCATAACCATCCGCGACATGATCGTCTTCCGCATGACCGTCTTCGACATAACCGTCTTCGACATAACGCGGAATGATCGTGGTGTCGTCATCGTGCCCAGCCCAGGCACTCTCATCTCTGCGATACCGCCGATCAGCTTCACGCTGACGGAAAAGTTCCTCGGCCCGCGTCCACCGATCGGTCATATATCGTCCCCCGACGACGTATGACGGGCCGTTTCCACCGAGCTCAACACCGCACTCCGTTCGTCCAACCATCCTTGCAGGATCGCCACCGCCGCCGCTTGATCGATGACCTGACGCCGGCCACGCGCTCGAACACCGCTGTCCCGCAATGCACGTGCAGCTGACACCGTAGTCAAACGTTCGTCGGAAAGCCGGACCGGAACCGGTGCAATAGCATTCCGCAATCGATCAGCGAATTCCATGGCCAGCGTAGCGGCAACCCCCTTATCACCGCGCAATGTTCGTGGCAGTCCGACGATGACCTCGACAGCCTCGTATTCCCGCACAATATCGGCAATTCTTCCGATATCGGGCGCTACGGGCGAGCGCTGCCGCTGTTTCGCGCGCGGCACGGTCTCCACCGGCGTGGCGAGAATGCCGTCGGGATCGCATGCGGCGACCCCGATCCGAACACTGCCGACATCGACCCCGATCCGCCTGCCGCGCCCGGGATCGGTAGCCGGGTCCGGGTGGTCGGCATCGGGCCGCACGGATCTTTCCTGTTCGTGGGAGTCGTCCATCACCCGGCCAGTTCGGCCACCCGGGCGCGGACCGCGGCCAGACCGGCCGGAATACCGGACGGGTCCGAACCTGCGCCCTGAGCCAGCTCCGGTTTACCGCCGCCACGCCCCGCGATGCTCGGGCCGAAACTACCGACCAGATCCCCGGCCTTGATCCCGAGTTCCTGGGCGGGCTTGTTCACCGCGACCACGAACGGCACCTTGCCATCGGCATTGCCGAGCAGCACCACTACCGCGGGCTCGGTGCCGAACCGACCACGGATATCGGTGGCCAGCGTCCGCAGATCGCCCGCGGGCACCCCTTCCGGCGCGGCCACGGCGACCAGCAGCAGAGGCCCGATCCGCTCGGCCGCGTCGACGAATTCGGCCGCCGCGGATAGCACCGCGGCCCGCTTGGTCCGCTCCAGCTCCTTCTCGGCGACCTTGAGCCGCTCCACGAGCTGTTCCACCCGGCCAGGCACTTCCTCCGAGGGCACCTTCAGACCGGCGGCGACGCCTGCCAGCAACGCCCGCTCCTTGGCCAGATACTTGTAGGAGTCCAGACCGACGAACGCCTCGACCCGCCGCACCCCTGAGCCGACCGATGATTCACCGAGCACCGTGATCGGTCCGATCTGCGAGGAATGCTGCACATGGGTGCCGCCACAGAGCTCCATGGAGAACGGGCCGCCGATCTCCACCACCCTGACCTCGGCGCCGTAGTTCTCACCGAACAGGGCGAGCGCGCCCATCTGCTTGGCCTTCGGCAGATCGGTGACGAAGGTGTTCACCGGGAAGTCCGCACCGACCGCGTCATTGGACACGGCTTCGATATCGGCCTTCTGCTGTTCGGACAGCTGCCCCTGCCAGTTGAAATCGAAACGCAGATAGCCCGGCTTGTTCAGCGAACCCGCCTGCACCGCGTTCGGGCCGAGCACCTGCCGGAGCGCGGCGTGCACCATATGCGTACCGGAATGGCCCTGGGTGGCACCGCGCCGCCAAGCCGGATCGGCCTGAGCGAGCACGATATCGCCTTCGGTGATCTGGCCTTGCTCCACCGTGGTCTTGTGCACCCACAGCTTCTTCGCGATCTTCTGTACGTCGTTCACCCGCAGTTTCAGGCCGGAGGAGGCGACGATCGAACCACGGTCGGCGATCTGACCACCCGATTCGGCGTAGAGCGGGCTGCGATCCAGGATCACCTCGACGTCATGGCCCGCGGTCGCGGCGGGCACCCGCACGCCATCGGCGATCAGGGCGAGCACGGTGGCTTCGGTGGCCAGCTCGTCGAAACCGGTGAACTCGGTGGCACCGCGATCGACCAGTTCCCTGTAGACCGTGAGGTCCGCGTGCGCGTGCTTGCGGGCCTGAGCGTCCTCCTTGGCCCGCTGACGCTGTTCGGCCATGAGCGAGCGAAAGCCTTCTTCGTCGACCGACAGCCCGGCCTCGGCAGCCATCTCCAAGGTCAGATCGATCGGGAATCCGTAGGTATCGTGCAGAGTGAACGCGTCCGCCCCCGCGATCGTGGTGCCCCCCTTGGCCTTCACCCCGGCAGCGGTGTTGTCGAACAAGACGGAACCGGTGTTCAGTGTCTTGAGGAACGCGGTCTCCTCACCCACGGCGACGGTCTCGATGCGCCGCAAATCCGTGGTCAGCTCAGGATAGGACGGGGCCATCAGATCGCTGACGACCTTGATGAACTCGCCCATCACCGGCTTCTCGGCGCCGAGCAGGCGAGCCGAGCGCACGATGCGGCGCAACAGCCGCCGCAGCACATAACCGCGGCCGTCATTACCCGGATTCACGCCGTCGGCGATCAGCATGGCAGCGGTGCGGACATGGTCGGCGATCACCCGGAAGCGCACGTCGTCGTCGTGCCGCACGCCGTAGCTGCGGCCGGACAGCTCTTCGGCCCTGCCGATGATCGGGCGCAGCAGATCGGTCTCGTAGACGTTGTCCACGCCCTGCAGCAGCATCGCGATCCGCTCCACACCCATACCGGTGTCGATGTTCTTCTTCGGTAGCGACCCGACCGGCGAATGTCCCTGCTTCGGGCTCAGTTCACCGCGCACGTCCTGCATGAAGACGAGATTCCAGATCTCGAGGTAGCGGTCCTCGTCGGCGACCGGTCCGCCGTCACGGCCGTGCTCCGGCCCGCGGTCGTAATAGATCTCCGAGCACGGCCCGCCCGGACCCGGCACACCCATGTCCCAGTAGTTGTCCTTGCCGTCGCGGAACTGAATACGCTGCTCGGGGATGCCCGCGACCCGCCGCCAGATCTCGGCGGTCTCCGGATCGTCCTGGTACACGGTCACCCAGATCCGCTCTGGATCGAAGCCGTAACCGCCTTCCTCCTGCGGCTTGGCGATCAGCTCCCAGGCGAGGGCGATCGCCCTTTCCTTGAAGTAGTCACCGAAGGAGAAATTCCCCGCCATCTGGAAGAACGTATTATGCCGCGTCGTAACGCCGACCTCTTCGATATCACCGGTGCGCACACATTTCTGCACACTGGTCGCCCGCGGGTAAGGCGGCTCTTCCTGCCCCAAGAAATACGGCTTGAACTGGACCATGCCCGCGTTGACGAACAGCAGGTTCGGATCGGCCAGGATCAGCGAGGCACTCGGCACCTCGGTATGCCCTGCCCGAAGGAAATGGTCCAGGAAACGCCGTCGAATCTCGTGGGTCTGCACAACTGTCCAGCCTACCGGGGCGGTGCACGCGATTATTCAGCGACCGGCGGTCCTGGCGCGTCCATCCCACCGCTGAGGGCACAGTGGTCAACCTCGGACGATGCGGCGCAACTTATCGACTCGGGGACCGATCTCCCGTTCATGACCGTGCCCGGTGGGGTGATAGTAGTCGACACCGATCAGCTCGTCCGGCGGGTATTGCTGAGCGAGCACACCGTCGGTCTCGTCATGCGGATATCGGTATCCCACGGCATTACCGAGCGCGGCCGCACCCTGATAGTGGCCATCCCGCAGATGTGCGGGTACCGCCCCCGCCTTACCCGCGGCGACATCGGCCATCGCGGTGTCTATCGCGGCCACCACGGCACCGGACTTCGGGGCGGTCGCCAGATGGATCGTGGCCTGTGCCAGCGCGAGCCTGCCTTCCGGCAGACCGACCAGCTGCACCACCTGTGCGGCGGCGGTCGCGGTCTGCAACGCCATCGGGTCGGCCATGCCGATGTCCTCGCTCGCGTGGATCATCAGTCTGCGGGCGATGAAGCGCGGGTCCTCACCCGCGCTCAGCATGCGGGCCAGATAGTGCAGCGCGGCATCGACGTCCGAACCACGGATGGATTTGATGAACGCACTGGTCACGTCGTAGTGCTGATCGCCTGCGCGGTCATACCGGACCGCGGCCCGGTCCAAGCTCGCCTCGACGAGGTCCACATCGACGACGCCATCGGAGGCGGATTCGGCCGAGGCCTCCAATGCGGTCAGTGCACGACGGGCGTCACCGCCCGCGATCCGCACGATGTGCTCCAGCGCGGCCTCGGTGACGGTATACCGGCCGCCGAGGCCGCGTGGGTCGGTGAGCGCCCTGGTGAGCACCTGCCGGATATCCGTTTCGGTGAGCGCCCGCAATTGCAGCACCAGCGAGCGCGACAGCAGCGGGGACACCACCGAGAACGAAGGATTCTCCGTGGTCGCGGCGACCAGCAGGACGATCCGGTTCTCCACCGCGGCCAGCAGCGCGTCCTGCTGGGTCTTGGAGAAACGGTGCACCTCGTCGATGAACAGCACGGTCTGCTCACCCGACGCCAGCCTGCGCCTGGCCGTATCGATGACCGCGCGCACGTCCTTGACCCCGGCGGAGAGAGCCGAAAGCGCCTCGAAGCGGCGGCCGGTCGCCTGCGAGACGAGCGCGGCGAGGGTCGTCTTCCCGGTACCGGGCGGGCCGTACAACAGCACCGATGCCGCACCCGAGCCCTCGATCAGCCTCCGCAGCGGCGAGCCGGGGCCGAGCAGATGCTGCTGGCCGACCACTTCCGCCAGTTCGGCGGGCCGCATCCGCACCGCCAAGGGCGCCCCCTGGTCCCTGCGCACCACGGCGTCGATAGCGGACTCTGTAGGCGTGGCGGTACCCGGCACATCGAATAAACCATCGCTCACCAGCAGAACGTTACCCAGCCACCCGGACAGCGCTCCGTCCTGTCCAGACATCCCGCCGACGACCGGTTCCCCGGCACAGGCCCCTGATACCACAGCGCGGGACCTCGAGTTGCGCACCACCAGTACTTCCTATGAGATCACTGGCGTGACCGAAAACGTGTTCGTTTCAAATCAGGGAACCACCGGACGCTTCGCTCGGCGCGCTCTCCTACAGGGCAGTGCGGCAGCCGTCGCCGCTACCGCGGTGCTCGGCACCGGGCAGGCGGGTGCGGTGCCACTGGTATTCCGGCACGGGGTCGCCTCGGGTGATCCGCTTCCCGATGGCGTGATCCTCTGGACCAGGGTCACCGTCTCCGATGAGGCCACCCCCGGCTCCGGCCTCGGCGACCCGGCGGCAGTCCGCTGGGAAGTCGCCACGGATGAACGATTCGCATCGATCACCGCTTCCGGAAACACGACGGCCACAGCGGATGCCGATCACACCGTCAAGATCGATGTGTCCGGCCTCGCTCCCGCGGTCGAATACTTCTACCGCTTCCATACACTGGGCCAGACTTCCCCGGTCGGGCGCACCACAACCGCGCCCGCTGCCGAACAGTCCCCCGACCGCCTCCGATTCGGCGTGGTCTCCTGCGCGAACTGGGAAGCCGGATACTTCAGCGCCTATCGTCATCTGGCCGATCGCGGCGACCTGGACGCGATCGTGCACCTGGGCGATTACCTCTACGAGTACGGTAACGGCGAGTACGGCGGCCGCGCGGGCACCGTGCGCCCGCATGAACCGGCCACCGAAACCATCAGTCTGGCCGACTACCGCATCCGGCACGCACAGTACAAAACCGATCCGGATCTGCTCGGCCTGCACGCCACAGTGCCGTTCATCTGCACCTGGGACGATCACGAATCCGCGGACAACTCCTGGTCCGGCGGCGCGAACAACCACAATCCCTTCACCGAAGGCAGCTGGCCGGGCCGCAGGGCCGCATCCGCGCAGGCATATCTGGAGTGGATGCCGGTCCGCGCGGCCGGATCCGGATCCGGCGCCGAGGTACAGCTCTACCGCAGGCTCCGGTTCGGCACCCTCGCCGAACTGTCCATGCTGGATCTGCGCAGCTACCGCGATCACGAGGCGACACCGGGTGCGGGCTGGCGAGTAGCCGACGACCCGGCGCGCACAATCACCGGCAAAGCGCAGATGGAGTGGTTGACCGCGGGCCTCGCCTCCGCGCCGGTGCGCTGGAAGCTGGTCGGCAACTCGGTCATGATCGCCCCGCTGGTCTTCCCACCCCTCGAGCCGACCACGACAGCGGCGATCACCGGCACCATGGGCATACCGCGGTCCGGCCTATCGGTGAACGGTGACCAATGGGACGGTTACACCGCCGATCGCACCCGGCTGTTCCGCACCATCACCGAACAGCAGATCTCCGATGTGGTCTTCTTGACCGGCGATATCCATTCCTCCTGGGCCGCGGACCTGCCCGTCGAGGCAGCGCACTATCCGGGCGGCGAGACGGTCGGTACCGAATTCGTCGTTCCCTCGGTGACCTCGAGCAGCCTGGGCGACATACTGGGAGCGAGCACCGCGCCGATCGCCGAATCGGTCAAGACGGTCAACCGGCACATGCGTTATGCCGAACTGGATTCCCATGGCTACGGTGTGCTGGAAGTCACCGCGGAACACGTGCAGATGGACTGGTACTACGTGCTGAACGTGACAGATCCGAACTCCGCGGTACGCCATGGTGCCTCTTTCGCCGCACGCTCCGGCGGCAGGCTCGAACAACGTCCCGGCCCCTTCAGCTGAGTTCATCGCATACCGTGCGGCCGAAGCCGCCCGCGAGGACCCGGCTCCCGGCCATCGGCACCCGGACGCACCACAGACGCCGTATACCGATCACCCCGGTTCGACACAGCCGGGGTGATCCACCTTCGCATCGAACGAGAACAGCGTCGGGAACCTATTCCGACCAGTGCTCTTCCAGCCGCGCCGAAACATCCTCTGCGAAATCTCCGACAATGTCGTCACCCGTGCACCGCGCGTCCTCGGCGAGGGCGGCCCAGCGATTGATCAACGCCGCCGAACGCGGCACCGACAGCCCGTGTTCCCGCGCCGACGCGATTCGGGTGTGATCGGCGGGCAGGAACCAATAGGTCGACAGCCACACCCAGATCAGTCTGGCCTCGAGAATGCGCTGAGCGAGCAGGTCGTCATCGGCCAACGCGGGCCACACCCCAACGACCTCCGAGCGCCAGGCCTCCACCATCTGCTTGGCACGTTCACGCGAGAGTTCGATATCGCACAGGCAACCGGGGAAGGACACCAGCACATAGGCGATATCCAGGGTGGCATCACGGAACCCACCCCATTCGTAGTCGAGGAACCGGGCGCCCTCGTCATTCAAGATCAAATTATCCGGGCACAGATCCGATGGACTGAACGCGCGGAACCGGCCCGCCGAGTACAGCCGATTGCCGTGCACGATCCGCTCGGCGACCTCACCTGGCACCTCGATACCAAGCTCTCGCTGCAACAACCCCGGTACTTCGGTGATCGCCGATTCGGCCTGCTGCGCGATACCGTCCACCCGGTGCGCCACATCGACCCGGCGTAGCAAGGCGACGAAGTCCGCCTCCCGCCCCACAGTCGCGGCGTGCATCCGGCCCAGTGCCTGCGCGAACGCCATCAGCGCGTTACGAACGGCAGGCTCTGCGCCGGAGCGCAGGACCGTGGTCAGTGGGGAGTTCTCACCGAGATCGCTGAGGATCAGCAACCGATCGGGGAGGCTGTGCGCGACCAGATACGCACCCGGCCGCTGTTCCCGGCTGAGCGCGGTGGTGAACTGATACGACACGGTCTCCCGGAGAAACGCGGAATCGACGCTGGCGACACCGGGCGCCAAGCCACCGACCCTGCGGTCCCGTGCTGACCCGCGAAGCTGCTTGATGATCAGCGTGCGCGGTAACGAGAAAGCGTTCTCGGCTACCCGCACACGGAGGACTGTCGTCCTGCCGCTACCGCTGAGCTCGATCGGATCACTCAGCTTTACCGGAGCACCCATTCGCTTTGTGAGCAACTGTTGCGCTGCGGAAACGACTTCGGCGGCGCGTTCGGCCAATAGTGCGGTCATCGCCTCTCAAGCTACTCGCATCGGGTCACTTCTAGCGAGCGGTTACACAACCTTTCCGCGTCGCCCGGCGTGTCTCCGGCGCAGCCGGACAGTGGTCAGCGGGGCGCTTGACACCTGTGCGTCCTTCGGGTTTTCTCATCGTCAACTATCGTGCGCCACACCGCAAGCCGACCGAGCGGAAGGGTCTATGCGTGACCGGAACACCGGCTTCCCCACCGGAGCGATCGGCCGGCGACACTTCTCCCCCAAGTGACGAGCGATTCACAGCGCGACCCGGACAGCACGAAAGCCAGGACCCGCCGAACCCGGACCAGAGAGCAGGCCGGAGCTCCGACGAGACAGGGGACACGGCAGACCACCCACGGTCGGCGGATCCCGGATTCGCGGATCCCCGATTCGCAGAGTACGGCCCGTCGGCACACAGCAGCGCACCGTCACAGCCGCAAGCTCCGATGGGCGCACCGCACGCAGGACACAGCTCACCGGATCCAGGACCTGGCTCGGCGCCCCGAGACACCGTTGCACCGCAGCAGCCTGCCTACGGCTACCAGCAGGCTGCACCCGGTCCAACGACGCTCGACGTGGGGCGAGCGCTCAGTTACGGCTGGACGAAATTCTGGGCCAATCCGGGGCCATGGATCGCGGTGACGGCGGTAGGCATGGTCATCTACCTGGCCTTCCTGCTCGTGGTGCAGCTCACCGACCCGGCGACGACGCTGGCGGTGCTGTTCATTTTCCTTGCGGTCATGGCGGCGGTATGGCTGCTGCAAGCGGCCATGGTGCGCGGCGCGCTATACGAAACCGACGGCACCCCACCTCCTTTCGGCGCGTACTTTCGCGCGGTGAATGCGGGAAATGTCCTGCTCACCGCGCTACTCGCGGCCACGGCGTCGTTTCTCGGCCTAGCGTTGTTCATCCTGCCCGGTCTGATCGTGGGCTGGCTGTGCATGTTCTCGTTGCATTTCGTCATCGATCAGAACCAGGGTCCACTCGAAGCGCTGAAGTCCAGCTGTGCCCTGGTACTCGCCAATGCCGGACAGGTGTTCCTGCTCGCCCTCGCGGTAGCGGTGCTGACTTTCCTCGGGGCACTACTGTGTGGCCTCGGCCTGCTGATCGCGGGTCCGGTCACCGTTATCGCGGTGACCTACGCCTACCGGGTGCTCACCGGTGGCGTCTGCCATCAGGGGTAATACGGTGTCCTCTGGGGTCGCACCATACTCGTTCCCGACCTCGCTCCGGTCGGTGCCGATCGGCACCGACCGGAGCGAGCCCGCGGAGTATCCGCGCGGTCGAAGAGCCCGAAGAATCTAGGACACGGTCTGGACGTCCGCGGCGGCTTTCCGTTCCGGCTCGGCGTCCAGTCCGGCTTCCTTGCGCTGCTGCTCGGTGATCGGCGCGGGCGCATCGGTCAGCGGATCGACGCCGCCGCCGGTCTTGGGGAAGGCGATGACTTCGCGAATCGATTCCTCGCCCGCGAGCAGTGCGGTGACCCGGTCCCAGCCGAAAGCGATACCACCGTGCGGCGGGGCGCCGAAGGCGAATGCATCCAGCAGGAAGCCGAACTTCTCCTGCGCCTCCTCATGGCTGATACCCATCACCTTGAATACCCGCTCTTGCACATCGCGGCGATGGATACGAATCGAGCCGCCACCGATCTCATTGCCGTTGCAGACGATGTCGTAGGCGTAGGCCAGCGCCGAATCCGGCGCGGTGTCGAAGGTCTCCAGCGACTCCGGCTTCGGTGAAGTGAACGCATGGTGTACCGCGGTCCAAGCGGAGTGCCCCACCGCGACATCGCCGCTCGCGGTCACCTCGGCGGTCGGCTCGAACAGCGGCGCATCCACGATCCACACGAACGACCAGGCATCCTCGTCGATCAGCCCGACCTTGCGGGCGATCTCGGCACGTGCCGCCCCGAGCAGCGCCCGCTGCGCCTTCGCCGGACCTGCCGCGAAGAACACACAGTCACCCGGTACCGCGCCGACATGTTCGGCCAGGCCTTCCCGCTCGGCGTCGCTGAGGTTCTTGGCAACCGGACCGCCCAGGGTGCCATCCTCGTTCACCAGGACGTAGGCCAGTCCCTTGGCGCCGCGCTGCTTCGCCCATTCCTGCCAGGCATCGAGCTGACGCCGCGGCTGGCTCGCACCGCCCGGCATGACCACCGCACCGACATAAGGCGCCTGGAAGACCCGGAACGGAGTGTCGGCGAAATATTCGGCGCACTCGGTGATCTCCACTGCGAAGCGCAGGTCCGGTTTGTCGGTGCCGAAGCGCCGCATCGCCTCGGCATAGGTCATATGTGGGATCGGCGTGGGAATCTCATAGCCGATCAGCTGCCACAACGCGACCAGGATCTCCTCGGCCAGGCCGATCACATCCTCCTGGCGCACGAAGCTCATCTCGATATCGAGCTGGGTGAACTCCGGTTGACGGTCGGCACGGAAGTCCTCATCGCGATAGCAGCGCGCGATCTGGTAGTACCGTTCGATACCGCCGACCATGAGCAACTGTTTGAACAATTGTGGGCTCTGCGGCAATGCGTAGAAGCTCCCCGGCTGCAGGCGGGCAGGCACCAGGAAATCGCGGGCGCCCTCCGGGGTGGATCGCGTCAACGTCGGTGTTTCCACCTCGACGAATTCGTGGCGGGCCAGCACCGCGCGAGCAGCCGCGTTGACCTTGGAACGCAGCCGCATGACCTGCGCCGGGCCCGCACGACGCAGATCCAGGTAGCGATGCTGCAGGCGCGCTTCCTCACCGGGCTGTTCGTCCAGCTGGAACGGCAATGGGGCGCTCTCGTTCAAGACCTCCAGCTCGGTGACGTTCACCTCGATGCTGCCGGTTGGCAGCTCCGGGTTCTCGTTACCGCTGGGTCGCAGCTCTACGGTGCCAGTGACACGTACGCAGTACTCGGCGCGCAGCCGGTGCGCCTGCTCGGCAGGCACCCCCTCGCGGAACACCGCTTGCGCCACACCGGAGGCATCCCGCAGATCGATGAAGATCACCCCACCGTGGTCACGTCGCCGGGCCACCCAGCCGGTGAGAGTGACGGTCTGACCGGCATGCTCGCTTCGCAACGAACCAGCCACGTGGGTGCGCAGCACAGGATTCCTTTCGACGACTCCGGCACCCGAACGGTGTGACCAGGTGCGGGTCCATCGTAGTGAGACACTTCGGCCGAGTGGAAACCGAGAGCGCCGCACCCGTGTCAAGCTGTATCGACGGTGAGTGACCGAGGGGCGTGCGCCCTGTGCTGCGGACAACGGAGAAAGCGACGATGACCTTCAACGAAGGCATGCAGATCGATCCGGACCGAGTATCGTCCGGCGGCCCGGGTATGGGTGGCAAGCTCGCGCTCGGCGGTGGGGCGGGCGGACTGATCGTGCTGGTGCTGACGCTGCTGCTCGGCGGCACCCCGGAGCAGAACTACACAGCGCCGGACACCGCAGGCACCCCGAGCCATTGCAAGACCGGTGCCGACGCCAATAAATACCTCGACTGTCGGGTAGCACTCACCGCGCAGAGCCTGGACGCCGTATGGTCGGCCGAACTGCCGAAACAAACAGGCAAACGATACGTGCGCCCGGATGTCGTGCTCTTTTCCGGGGCCACCTCGACCGGCTGCGGTTACGCCACCAGCGCGGTGGGCCCTTTCTACTGCCCGGCCGACCGGACCGCCTACTTCGACACCAGCTTCTTCCAGGAACTGGTGGAAGGCTTCGGTTCCAGTGGTGGTCCGCTCGCGCAGGAATACGTGGTGGCACATGAGATCGGCCATCACATCCAGAACCAGCTCGGCGATATCGGACGCGCGCAACGTGATCCGCGCGGACCCGAGTCCGGCGCGGTACGCACCGAACTGCAGGCCGATTGTTATGCGGGTATCTGGGCGCATTTCGCGGACGATCTGCCCGCACCGGGTAGTGATCAGCCGTTCCTCACACCGTTGTCGGACAAGGACATCGACGACGCGCTCTCCGCGGCCGCGGCAGTAGGTGACGACCGCATCCAACGCGCCGCTCAGGGCAGAGTGGATCCCGAAGCGTGGACACATGGCTCGGCCGAACAACGACAGAAGTGGTTCCTCACCGGATACCGGACCGGTCAGGTCCGCGCCTGCGATACCTATTCGGCGCAAGATCTGAGCAACCCACCCGCATTGCGGTGACATCCGCTCCTGTCTGTAGACGTCTACAGACAGGAGATTCCGACCGGTACGGCCGCGCGGGCTCCCACATCCGGCCGTACCACCGCCTTGAAGGACCGCGCACCGGCGACCTCCGGCAGCTCAGCTGTCATCTGGTGCGCACAGCCGTAGTCGTACGCACCAGATGACAGTCGAAACCCTTGCTCCGGACTAGAACTGATCCTGTTCGTAGTCCGAACTGATGATCTCATCGGGATGCGTCACACCGATGACATCCGGCGTCGACTCCCCCAACGGGCCGGTGAGATCGGCGTTGCTGCCGTGCGGACTCGAGTAGGGCTGCACCGAACGTGAGTGTTCTTCGTCGTTATTCCGATGCCCCGCTGCCCCACCAGGACCACCCATGAAGCCGTTACCACCGGATGAGGTGGTGCCCGGCGTAGCGGTACCGAACGAGGTACTCGCACCGTACGGTGCGGCACCGGCACCCAGTGGCGTACCGGGGATGCCCGCGAACGGACGGACCGGCGGAACCACAGCGGCTCCGGGCATACCCGGGAGTTTGGGACCCGCGAACGCGCCGGGAGCCCCCGGTCGGCCCGAAGCACCGAGAGCGCCCGAAGTACCGGGGGCACCGGACCCGCCAGGGACACCCGACCCGCCGGGGCCTACCGGGATTCCGGACGACGCGCCGTAGTTCGTGCCCGGAACCTGCGCGGTCTGCACCGAGGCAGGGGCTGTCGCTTGGCTCGACGCCCCTGGTAGGGAGGAGTCCAGGCTCGCCGCCTTGGTCGTGGCCTCTGCCGCGCCCGACTGCACCTGGTCCAGGATCGGCTGGCCGATATTGCGCGCCAAGGTCTGGGCGACTTCATGCGGTGCGGGCCCGCCACCCGGTGCTACCAGTTGTTGCACCATGCCGCTGAGCTCGGCGGTCTTTCCGGCCAGATCCCCACGGGTCGCGTTGACCACGCTGACCGCTCGACCGAGATGCTGGGTGGCCGAGGCGATCAGCGCCGCTTGCGCGGGCGGAGTCATGATCGCGGGGGCGAGCGCGGTCGCCTCGGTGGCGAACGAGGTAGCGATGCCGAGCAGCTGCGCGTTGCCCTGCTGTACTACCGCGGCGGCGCGCTGAGTCAGCTCGGAGATATCGATGCCGCGCTGACCGGTCTCCTGCCCCTCGATATTCGCCTGCCTGCTCGCGGCCTGGGCATTGCGAGCGGCCTGACTCTGCCACAGCTCGTCGACAGTTGCCATGCTGCCCCGGCCCACCTGCATGGCGATCTCGATGATCTGCGAGGACTTGTTGAGGATCGCGGTCGGGTCGAACGCGCCGATGATGCCGCTACCGAAGCTGCCGAGCAGGTCAAGGATCGGCTTTATCAGTAGGTCCACCCCTGGCAGCGCGGGCAAGGCGATCCCGTTCAGCAACGCGGCGACCGGATCGGCGGGCAACGGCGGTAACGACGGCAACGCCGCCGCACCGGACGCCGGGCGCATCGCGGTGGACAGCGCATCAGAGGCGGTGGCGAACGCATCACCGAGAGCGGCACCCGCCTGGTCGAACACCGCACCAGCTGCCGCACCGGCCTGGTCGAACGCCGCACCAGCTGCCGCACCGGCCTGAGCGAATGCCGCACCGGCCTGGTCGAACGCCGCACCAGCTGCCGCACCGGCCTGAGCGAATGCCGCACCGGCCTGATCGAACGCCGTGGCCATCGGCGCGACGACCTGGTCGGCCATTGTGTTCACCTCGCCGAGTAACGGCGATACCTCATGCGGCAGGCCGGTCGGGTCTCCCGCACTCGGTGTGCCGTTCAGTCCTGGCAAGCCCGCGGGCATCGCACCGGTCGACTGCTGATCCTCGGAAATCTTGCGGGACAACAGGAACGCGGGCGGCTCGAACGGCGGCATTCCCTCCGGAAGCTGCGGCAACGGCAGGTCGAGTACCGCCCCTACCGGCGAGTTCTGCAGCGCATCCAGCACCGTCGGCCGGTCGATGACCTCCTCCGGCCCGGCGACAGCCACCTGCTCCATCGGCGCGATGACACCGCTGTCCATATGCCTCATAGCGCACCTCCGATCTGGCCCGCGGCTGCCCCGAGGTCGCCCGCGTTGGTCGCGTCGACGGCGTCATAAGCCGCGGCCGCGCTGAACGCCGCGGTCGAGAGCTGGGCGTACTTCGCCGACAGATCGTTGATGTCCTTGGCCTGCAGTACCTGGGCCGCGGCGAACATCGCCAAGTAGTCGGCGCCGATCAAACCGAATACCGGCACCATGGCGGACACTTGCTGCATCGCGTCGATATTGCCCGCCCCCGCGAGATCACCGGCGATACCCGCGTTCGTGGCGGCGAACTCCCGGACCGCTTCGGTCTCTACCGAGAGATCTTTCATCGAGTCTCCCCCCGAATCGTTGTGAACGTCTGTGTCGTGAACGTCTGCGTCATGAGCATCTGCGTCATGAACATCTGTCCGTACATGCCGTCGCGACTACCCGTTCCCTGCTCAATCGACAAGGGCCGCAACGGCTGCGCTCAATATAGCGGACGACACCGTCCTGTTTCGACCCGAGCGCATCGGGGGACAACGGGCTCCGCGCCGATCAGAACATATCGCGAACCACGTTAGAACATGTTGCAAATTAGAACAGGTTCTATATTCTTTCTGTTATGAAGGTCGCAGTGACCGGCGCAGCCGGCTACCTTGGCACGAATCTGCTCCGTCTCCTCGCCGAGCGTGGCCACCAGGTGACCGCCATCGATCGGGCCTTTCCCGACGAGAGATCAGCACCGAACGTCACCTGGGTACACGGCGATGTCCTCGATCCGCTATCGATGCGCACCGCACTTGCCGGCGCCGAAGTGGTATACCACCTGGTCGCGGTGATCACGCTCGCCGAAAAGAACGATCTCGCCTGGCGGGTGAACACCGAAGGCGTGCGGGTGGTCGCCGAGGCGGCATTGGCCGTCGGCGCCCGTCGTATGGTGCACACCAGCTCCATCCACGCCTTCGACCAGTACAACTGTGGCGGCCGGATCGATGAGAGCGCCCCGCGCTCGACCAATCCAGAGCTACCGGTCTACGACCGTTCGAAATGGGCGGGCGAGGTGGCCTTGCGCACCGTGATCGACCAGGGCCTCGACGCGGTGCTGTGCAATCCCACCGGTGTGTTCGGGCCACTGGATTACAGCAAGCCGCTGTCCCGCATCAACCGGACGCTCAAGGATGCGGCGCTGGGGCGGATCCCCGCCATGATCGGCGGCGGCTTCGACCTCGTCGACGTACGCGATGTGGCCGAAGGTCTGCTCTCGGCCGGGGAACGGGGCCGGACCGGGGAGAACTACCTGCTCGGCGGATCCATGATTTCGATGCTCGAACTGTGCCGGGTGGCCGCCGCTCACGGTGGCAAACGGGGCCCGAAGTTCGCCGTACCACCGAAGCTGGTATCCGGCATGATCCCGATACTCGCGCCGATCGGTAAACTCTTCAACTCCGATATCGTTTCCAAGGCCGCGCTCGGCGCGCTGATCTCCGCACCCGTCGTCGACCACGGCAAGGCCGAGCGCGAACTCGGCTACCGACCGCGACCACTCGATGAGACCGTTCGTGACCTGGTCGCTTTCTTCGACGATCCCGCCCGGCTGGATCCGCTGGGCGCCAGACAGATCGCGTAACAGCTGCCGGAATCCGCAATCGGCGTATCCGGTCACTCCGCTGCGGCCACCGAATCGCAGCGGGTCACCTTCTCCACGGACATACCACGGCCGACGGAGTAGTTTGGCGATGACACCTCACCACAACGAGGAAGTGAAGCAAACATATGGTTTCACACCACGATGATGTCGCCACAGCGAAACTGGAGAAGGTCGTCATCCGGTTCGCCGGGGATTCCGGCGATGGTATGCAACTGACCGGCGATCGCTTCACCCATGAGGCCGCTGCCTTCGGCAATGATCTGGCTACTCAACCCGACTTCCCAGCCGAAATCAGAGCGCCGCAAGGCACCTTGCCCGGTGTCTCGTCGTTCCAGATCCAGATCGCCGACTACGACGTTCTCACCGCGGGCGACCAGCCCGATGTGCTGATCGCGATGAACCCGGCCGCGCTGGAGGCGAACCTGGACGATCTCCCGCACGGCGCCACCATCATCGTGAATACCGATGAGTTCACCCCACGCACCCTCGCGAAGGTCGGCTATCCTGCCGATCCGCTGACCGACGACACTCTGTCGGATTTCGTGGTCCACCAAGTGCCGATGACCACACTCACCATGAGTGCCACCGAGTCGACCGGGGTGGGTAAGAAGGATGCCCAACGCGCGAAGAACATGTTCGCGCTCGGCCTGCTGTCCTGGATGTACGGGCGTTCGATCGGCGGAACCGAGCAGTTCATGCGCGAGAAGTTCGCCACAAGACCGGATATCGCCGAAGCCAATATCCTGGCCTTCCGAGCGGGCTGGAATTACGGCGAAACCACGGAGAGCTTCGCCACCACCTACCAGATCGCACCCGCGCAACTACCCGCAGGCACCTATCGCCAGATCACCGGCAACACCGCGCTCGCCTACGGTCTGGTCACCGCGGGACAGCTCGCCGGGCTGCCGGTCTTCCTCGGCACATACCCCATCACACCGGCCTCGGACATCTTGCACGAGCTGAGCAAGCACAAGAACTTCGGTGTCACGACCTTCCAGGCCGAAGACGAGATCGCCGGGATAGGTGCGGCACTCGGCGCTTCGCTCGGTGGCGCTCTCGGAATCACCAGCACCTCCGGCCCAGGGCTCGCGTTGAAGAGTGAGACCATCGGCCTCGCGGTGATGACAGAGCTGCCGTTGGTCGTGATCGACGTGCAGCGCGGTGGGCCGTCCACCGGCCTGCCAACCAAAACAGAACAGGCCGATTTGCTGCAGGCCTTCTTCGGACGCAACGGCGAATCGCCGGTAGCGGTGCTCGCACCGTGTTCTCCTGCCGACTGCTTCGCTATCGCGGTGGCGGCGGCACGGATAGCGCTCACCTACCGCACCCCCGTAGTGCTGCTGTCCGACGGCGCGATCGCGAACGGCTCGGAACCGTGGGCGATTCCGGATGTCGCGCAACTGGACCGGATCGATCCGGCATTCGAGCCGGAAACCGAGGAAACCGGCCCGTTCCAGCCGTACTCCCGCGACCCCGATACGCTGGCGCGTCCCTTCGCCGTCCCTGGTACCCGCGGACGCACGCACCGTATCGGCGGGCTGGAGAAGGCGGACGGCAGTGGCAACATCTCCTACGATCCGGCCAACCACGACCTCATGGTCCGCCTACGCCAGGCCAAGATCGATGGTATCGATGTGCCCGATCTCGAAGTGGACGATCCGGCAGGCGCTGCCGAATTGCTGTTGATCGGTTGGGGCAGCTCCTACGGTCCGATCGGTGAGGCGTGCCGACGCGCCCGCCGCCGCGGCGTACCGGTGGCTCAGGCGCATCTGCGATATCTGAATCCGTTGCCCGCCAATATCGGTGATGTGCTGCGCCGCTATCGTGTCGTGGTCGCACCGGAGATGAACGGCGGCCAACTGGCGCTGCTGCTGCGCGCGAAGTGCCTGGTCGATGTGCGGCCCTGGACCAAGATCGCGGGTACCGCGTTCTCCGTTCAGGAAATAGTGGGGGTCATCGACGCGGCACTGGATGGATCGCTGGAGGAGATGGAACAGGACAAGGTCTTCGCCGCCAAAGCGCGGGCCACCTATCACACAGCCAGGGGTGATGCATGACCATCGTGGAAACCTCGCTTGCCGGTACCGATCTCGGTCTGACCGGGGTATCCGAGGTGCCTCGTGCGGACGGGCCGCAGAAGGCGAAGGATTTCACCTCTGATCAGGAGGTGCGTTGGTGCCCCGGATGTGGCGACTACGTGATCCTGGCGACGATCCGCGGCTTTCTCGCCGAGCTCGGTATCCGCAGGGAGAACCTGATGTTCGTCTCCGGAATAGGCTGCTCCAGCCGATTCCCTTATTATCTGGAGGCGTACGGCATCCATTCCATCCACGGCCGAGCGCCAGCCATCGCCACCGGCCTCGCGGTCAGCAGGCCCGATCTGTCGGTCTGGGTGGTGACCGGCGACGGCGACGCACTGTCCATCGGGGGCAATCACCTCATCCATGCCTTGCGGCGCAATGTGAACATGACGATCCTGCTGTTCAACAATCGCATCTACGGCCTGACCAAGGGCCAGTATTCCCCGACCTCGGAACAGGGCAAGATCACCAAGTCCACCCCGATGGGGTCGGTGGACCACCCGTTCAACCCGCTGTCGGTGGCACTGGGCGCGGAGGCGAGCTTCGCCGCTCGCGCACTGGACTCCGATCGCGCCGGGCTCACCGAGGTGCTCCGTGCCGCCGCCGAGCATCGCGGCACCTCGTTTGTGGAGATCCTGCAGGACTGCCCGATCTTCAACGACGGCTCGTTCGATATGTTGCGCCGGGAGAATGCCGCGAATCACCTCATCCCGCTGCGGCACGGCGAACCTGTCCGATTCGGCGCCGAGGGTGAATTCGCGGTGGTCCACCGTGGCTTCGGGCTTGCTGTGGTTCGTGCCGACAGCGTCCCTGAGTCCGATATCGTCGTGCACGATATGCATATCGACGGCCCGGAGTACGCCTACGCGCTGTCGCGGCTGTCCGATCAAGATCTCGGCCACGTCGCCACCGGCATCTTCCGTAATGTCACACGGCCGACCTACGACGACGCCGTGCGTAATCAGGTCGCGGCGGCCCATGAAAGCAAGCCGATCGCTCCCGATTCGCTGCAGTCCCTGCTCACCGGGACGGAAACCTGGACGGTCGGATAGCGGAAACGGCGAAATCGGCACCAGAGGCGGCCGGGCCGAGACAGCCGACGAACAGGGTTCAGCCGCGCTTGGCGAAGCCGAGGTCGATAACGGCATCGCGTTCGAGCACGAGTTCGGCGACCGAGATATCGATCCTGGTACGGGCGAGTTCGTCGATGGCCAGATCCGGCACGATCGTGTACGTACCGTCCGCGCAGGTGACCGGGAACGAGCTGATCAACCCCTCTGGTACGCCGTAGGAGCCATCCGAGGGGACGGCCATGGAGACCCAGTCGCCGTCCCTGGTGCCATGCACCCAGTCGTGGATGTGATCGATCGCCGCGCCCGCCGCGCTGGCCGCGGAGGAAGCGCCACGGGCCTGGATGATCGCGGTGCCGCGCTGTTGCACGGTCGGAATGAACTCCTCGGTCAGCCACGCCTTATCGTCGAGGAGATCGAAGGCGGGACGGCCGGCTACCGTGGCGTGCGCGATATCCGGATACTGCGTCGCGGAGTGATTACCCCAGATCGCGACGCGCGCGATATCGGTGACGGGCGCGCCGGTCTTCTGCACCAGCTGCGCGAGGGCTCGATTGTGGTCGAGGCGAGTCAGCGCGGTGAACCGCTCGGCGGGAACATCGGGTGCGTTGTTCATCGCGATGAACGCATTGGTATTGGCCGGATTCCCGACCACGAGTACCTTCACCATGTCCGCGGCGGTGGCGTTGATCGCCGCACCCTGTTCGGTGAAAATCGCACCGTTGGCCGCGAGCAGATCCGAGCGCTCCATCCCCGCGGTGCGCGGCCGGGCGCCGACCAGCAGCGCGATCTCGGCGCCCGCGAAGCCGACCCATGGATCGTCGCTGATGTCGATGGACTCCAGCAGGGGAAAAGCCCCGTCTTCCAGCTCCATGGCGACGCCTTCGAGCGCGGACACCGCGGCGGGTACCTCCAGCAACCGCAACCGCACCGGAGTATCCGGGCCGAGCATCGCGCCGGAGGCGATCCGGAACAGCAGGCCGTAAGCGATCTGGCCTGCGCCCCCGGTCACGGTGACGGTGACAGGTGCGGTCCCAGCGGCGGTGCTCACGACGAACTCCTTGCGGTCGGCAGGCTCTTATCGCCCACCATATCGACTCTCACTGCCTCCGAACCCCAACGGTGAGCTACGCTACAGTGACCCATAGGCGATTCACACCGGCTTCGATCGAGCCACCCCGCGGGCACTCGGAGTCAGCCGAGGGCCGCGACCTCGCTGTCGGTCAGCACAATCGGCGACACCGCATCCTTGGCCCGCGCCAGCCGTACCGCTCGATACAGTGGCCGCTGCTCCAGCCCGGCATCACGTGCCGCTGCCCGCAGCTGCTGGACCAACATGGCCGATACCGCGACGGCCGAGGCCGAATGACCGGCAGCGAGTGCGTCCGCGAGCCTGCGCAGGCCGAGCAGATGTAATTCGCGGCCACTGCCCGCGTCGGTATACATGGCCAGCGGGATGATCTGCGAGATCCCCGCCGCGGTTACCCGCAGCGCGATACGGCTCAACCGGTTCGGGAACACCAGCACCTCGACACCGACCACAGCCGTCATATCCAGCTGCCGTTCACCGAACACCCTGCGGACACGCAGTACGGTCCCTGCCAACCACATACGCCGCCTGCGCAGCGCGAGGGTGTACAAGAGGGTGGGCGCACCGATGACGAGGCCGATTGCTACCGCGATCGGCCAGCTCACCACGATCGCGGCGAGCAACGCGGCGCCGAGACCGATACCCGCCGCGGCCAACGCGAGACGGCGCAGCATCGGCATATACACCTCGGGCGCGACCAGATCGAGCCCTACCGGAACGACCGCCTGCTGGTCATCAGAATTCGCCGACACTGCTCTGCTTTCTCCAGACTTCGGGCCGCTCCAGACTTCGGCATCAGCCGTATGCGCCGGTCACGCTACCGCGTTCACACCCATACCTACAGCGATTCACCCACCGCGCCGCGGGCGCGTCGCACTCGGCACCGGAAACCCGTAACGCCGAACCCAGGAACCCGCGGCCGGATCCGACTCCGCGCGCACACTAACCGGCAAGTGACTCCCGGAGCACGACGAGCACATCGGGCAGCGGAACCTGGCGCTGCGCGCCGGTCACCATATCCTTGAGCCCGACGGTGTCCTCCGCGAGATCGCGATCGCCGAGCACCAGGGTGAACCGCGCCCCGGACCGGTCCGCGGCCTTCATCGCGCCCTTCACCCCACGCCCGCCATAGGCGAGGTCGACCCGGACTCCCGCTGCCCGCAGCTGTGCGGCCAGCACGACCAGCCGCTGTCGTGCGGCATCGCCGAGCGGAACCCCGAATACCTCGCAACGCGCCGGATCACCCGCCGTTTTCCCTTCGGCGGCCAATGCCAGCATGGTGCGGTCGACGCCGAGACCGAAACCGATACCAGACAACGGCTGCCCCCCGAGATCGGCCATCAACCCGTCGTAACGCCCGCCGCCACCGATACCGGACTGCGCGCCGAGACCGTCGTGCACGAACTCGAAGGTGGTCTTGGTGTAGTAGTCGAGCCCGCGCACCATGCGCGGATTCACCACATAGGGCACGCCGAGCGCGTCCAGGTAACCGAGCACCTGCTCGAAATGCGCCTTCGCCGATTCCGAGAGATGATCGAGCATCAACGGCGCGTCCGCGGTCATCGCTCGCACTTCAGGGCGTTTATCGTCCAAGACGCGCAGCGGATTGAGCTGGGCCCGCTGCTCGGTCTCCGCGTCCAGCGGCAGTCCGAGCAGGAATTCCCGCAGCAGTTCCCGATACTGCGGGCGGCAGGTCTGATCGCCGAGCGAGGTGATCTCCAGCCGGAAACCGTCGAGCCCGAGCCCACGGAATCCGGCATCGGCGACGGCGATCACCTCGGCGTCGAGCGCCGGATCGTCGACCCCGATCGCCTCGATCCCCACCTGCTGCAACTGCCGGTACCGGCCGGCCTGCGGCCGCTCATAACGGAAGAACGGACCCGCGTAACTCAACTTCACCGGCAGCTGGCCCCGGTCGAGACCATGCTCGATGACCGCGCGCATCACCCCGGCGGTTCCCTCCGGACGCAGCGTGACACTGCGATCGCCACGGTCAGGAAAGGTGTACATCTCCTTGGTGACCACATCGGTCGACTCGCCGACACCACGGGCGAACAGGCCCGTGTCTTCGAAAACCGGCAGCTCGATATGCCCGTACCCGGCCAGTCTGGCGGCCCGCAGCAAGCCGTCGCGCACCGCGACGAACTCGGCCGAGCCGGGTGGCACGTAGTCCGGTACCCCCTTCGGGGCAGAAAAGCTGCTGGTCTTGGTCACGATGCTCCAGTTTCCCCACTGCGGCCCGAGAAGTCCAACCGGTTTGTCGTATCCCTTCCTCGGAGAGGATCGGAAAGGATGCGAAACAGTCTCAGAAAGAGATGGCACACTCGTATCCCGATGCAACCGGATACAGGAGGAACGCGGTAGTGCCGAGCAACCAACAGCGACGAGCAGCGGCGAAACGCAAGCTGGAGCGTCAGCTCGCCAACCGGGCACAGCGGGCACGTAGGCGCAAGCAGCTCACCATCGCCGGATCGGCGCTCGGCGTCGTCGTGGTGGTCGCTGCCGCCGCGGGAATCTACCTGCTGACCCGCGGTGAGGACAGCGGCACCGACGCCGCGCCGACCACCGACACCGCGCTGTCCGACTTTCCCGCGCCACCCCCCGCGAAAGCCAAACCCGCGACCGTCAATTGCGAGTATCGCGCCGACAAACAGCCCGCGGCCGAACCCGCGACCACACCGAAAGCCGATGGCATCCCGACCACCGGCGCCGATGCCACAGTCAGCATGAGCATGGAGACCAACCAGGGTCCGCTCGGCCTGACCTTGAACAATGCCGAGTCACCCTGCACGGTGAACAGCTTCGTCAGCCTGGCCGCGCAGAATTACTTCGACGGCACCGAATGCCATCGGATAACCGCTACGGATAGCCTGAATGTCCTCCAGTGCGGTGATCCGACCGCTACCGGATCAGGGGGACCCGGGTACTCGTTCGACAACGAGTACCCGACCGATCAATACGCTCCTGGTGATCCGGCGGCAGGTACCCCGGTCCTGTACCAGCGCGGCGTCCTCGCCATGGCCAACAGCGGCCCCAACACCAATGGCAGCCAGTTCTTCATCGTCTACGCGGATTCGGCGCTGCCGCCGCAGTACACGATCTTCGGCACGGTGGACGAGAACAGCCTCGGCACCCTCGACACCATCGCCCAGCTGGGGCAGGACGGCTCCGGAGAGCCTTTCGACGGCAAACCCGCACAGCCGGTCGTCATCGAATCGGTGCGCCTCGATCGTTGATCGTCTGCGGTGTGGGTCCGTCGCCTGATGTGGTCGCGGGCCCACACCGAATCCGGGGGTCGGCCATCCGAACGAGGAGAGGCCGACCTTTCTGTCCTCGATCCGGAGACCATCCTGTCCATTTCCGTCCTACGCAGGAAATGGACGATATGCTGATGCTCAGCATGCTCATGCGATTGCGCCCGGCGGGTGCCGGGTAATCTTGAACCAAGCAGTTCCTGCAGCGTAACCCCGCACCAGGCGATTTCCGTTGGAGTGTCGCGCCACGCGTACCGCAGGTGCCGCAGTTCTCGCGCGAGATCCGCTGCGGGGGACTACAGTTCGCCTGGCAGTATCCGTTACCGAGCACCACAATCATCCATAGTGATCACCGCAGCATCGGGGAGCAGCCATGTCCGAGGAACTGGACGACATCGGCCGGGAAACCGCGGCCATGATGAGGACAATGTTGCAGCTTGCGACGCTCGTCGCTTTGCGGACCCGCGAGCGCGGTCAGAAAGAGGCCGAAGCGCGCGTCAAACTCACCGAGGCGCGCCTCAAAGAGGCCAGGGAGATGCAGACCCGTGAGGCCCGCGACGCGAAGGCCAAGGACCCACGGAATGCCGAGCTGGCCCGGTTGATCGAGCGGCCGAGTACGGACCGGGGAGTGTCCTTGGAGAAGGACCGCTCCGCCGCACCGTCCGAGTCCACCGGAATGGTCGCCGCTGTCGCTGCCGATACCACCCCCCCTGCGCAACCGGCCGTGCAATACGACTCCGCGGAACGCCGCGCGGCCCTTGCCGCGCATCTCTCCAGAATGGGTATCGCACCGGAGTTGGTCGAGGTGCGGATGCTGACCGAGATCGGACATGCGCAACCACCGGAAGAAGCCGTACGTACCCGACCAGAGGAGATGCCCACTGTCACCAGAGCGCGGAGACAGGAATCCCGCGGCCTGGAACGCACAAGATAGTCCCCGCCGCGAGCACTCCTCGGTTCGCCGAGCGAGCACGACTGCTTCCATCGGTCCTCGCGAGCACGGCTACCGCGCCGCCGGTTACCGGGGAGATTCTTCCGTCGGGAGATGATCGACCAGCCCCGGCTGCAAGGGTTCCACTGGTAGCCGACTGAGCATACCCTTGTGGCCGTTGCGTACGCTGCAGTATTTGAACGGTCCATTCGGGTCGAACAACTTCGCCATATGTGGGTCCGCGTGATCGAGGAACCAGACACTCATACCGGTTCCCACAACGTTCCGGTAGTACTCCCAGGCTTGCCAGAGCGCGTCCAGCCGTATATATGCCTCGTGGTGCCGCCACCATTCCGGACACCAGACCGTATCACTGTGATCGGTGACCTGCCGCTGATAGACCTTGCTGAGATGTTTCTCGACGAACTCCCCCACATTCGCGTACACGAGTTTGGGCTGTTCTTGGTCGTCGGTCACAGTGGCCGAACCTCCTCGATCTGTCCTTGATCCGGTGGCGGTGTGGATTTGCTCAGCGACGGCGCAGCGGCCAAATCCGTAACTTGGGTCTTGCGCTGCGGATCATGATGCGAAATGGACTTCTTCACTTCTGCGGCGTACTCCCCCTCCCACCACGGCACCGTGCGGATCAGCACCGGCGGCGCGCCGGAGGGGAACAGGATGGCCCGGCCGCGCGGCAGAGTCGCCAATGCGTTGACCGTGAACGTCTTCGCCGAACTCAGTGACCGCGAATACGTCTTGCTGCCGCCCTTGGCTTCGGAGACCGACCGCGAGATCGTGTCGTATTCGCCGATCGCGTCCGAACGTTCCTGCAGGAACTTGGTGTCGTCCACACCGCTGCCGAGCACTTTGATGTTCGCCGCCGCCCACAGCGCGTTCATTCCGCTCTCGCCCCAGCATCGGACACCCTGCGCCCAGGATTGCAGCACTGTCATCACCACGATGCCACGCGAACCGAAATGACTGTACTGCTTGGGCAGATCCTTCCAGCGCACCACATTCGCCGCTTCGTCCAGCACCGCGAGCAACGGTATCGACAACCGGCCACCGGCCGACTGCGAAGCCTTGCGCATCGCCACATCGATCACCGCCTCGGCGAGCGCACTCACCAGCGGGGCCGCCGACCCTCTGCCCTCCAACGACAGGCTGTACAGCGTGCCATTGCGCTCCAGGAAATCCATTTCGTCGAACTGTGTACCGCCATACTCGTTGGTGATCCAGGGATGCACATTCGACAGCTTCAGGCACCGAGCCATCTTCTTGGCCGTGCCGAAAATCCCGCTGCGCGTGCGTGGTTCGGTGTTGTATTGCGCGGACAGACCGGAAGCCGTGTAATGATGTCCCGCAGCGCGCAGGAGCTCGATGGGTTCGGTGTCCTGCGGATTGGTCACCCACTCCCAGACCTGCAAGATCGACCTGCTGCCCGCGTGATCGCCGACCGCGGCGGCCAGGAACAGGCCGGCCAGCAGATCCTCGGCTTCCGGATCGAAGAACGCGTCGGTGGTGCCGTCATCACTGTCGTCACCATCGGCGAAGTGCCCGGCCAGCCGCGCCGCACGCATCTCGCTTCCTGGGCGCCCGGCATCCACCCAGGACAACGGGTCCCAGAACCAGGTCGGCTCCTCACCCGCCACACCCTGTGGGTCGAAGACGAAGGTGGGGCTACCTTTGGCCTTCCTGACGTCTCGGGTGGCGTCGACGACGTCACGCTTGTTCGAGGTGGCCAATACCGGCCCGATCGCGGTGAGGATCGCCGGGATCACCCTCGAAGTCGACTTCCCCTGCCGTGGACCCCAGATATCGAGATGCAGATCCTCATAGGAACCGTAGAGCATCGTCCCATCGGATACTCCGACACCGATCGGCACACCGGGGATGTCGTTGTAGCCGAGTCGCACTCCGAGCTGTTCGGCCTTCTCCCGGACACCCTCCTCGGTGAGCATCGAGATCGCGCCGCCGTACCCCATCACATCGGCCTTGTCATCGACCGGCAGCCTGCCAACGGACCCTTTCCGCTGCCGGTACCCGCGAATCACGAAATAGGCCAGCACGGTCAGGAGCACCAGCACCAGGATCACGGTAGCCGCACCCGGCCAGCGCAGCGTCCCATCGGCCAATTCGGCGGCGATAGCGATCGGGTTCAACGGGAAGTCCTGCCGCTGCGCGGAGAGCAGATTCCCCAGCTGCAGGGCAAGCCACAGGGTGCCGACGATCGCGAAGCCCGCGTAGATCAGGTACAGGCTGATATCGGGTGCGGGGATAGCCGGGTCCGTCACCTTTTTCTTCGCCATGTGTGTCTCCTCGGTCGGCCGTTCGATAGGGCAAGCACTGGTCAGCGGAACTCGTCGAGTCGCCAGCCATCGGGTGTGCGCACGACGGTCGCGATCACCGTCGTCGGCGGTAACGGCTCCCTGCGTCCGCTCGGATAGACGACGGTCTGCTCGATTCCGATCTTGAACTGCTGGATGTTCGGATCGCCGTGGCGCGGTGCCTGCTCACCGGACGCGAAGGTGAACGCCTCGACCCGCGCCCCTTCCGCCGCCCAATCCGACCACCGCAGGCTGGGTTTCGGTGCCTGCGCTTCCGGCGGCGGTGTATCCAACGTACGAAGCAGAGTGGGACCGAGGAACTTCCGTGCCCGAGCCAGAGCGGCGCCCTGGCTCTCGGTGGCGGGTTCCCAGCTGTAGATCTCTCGTAATGCCGCGACCGCGACGCCATCGGCCAGCACGGGATCCGGCGCGGGGACGTCCTCGAGCAATCGAGCCGAAGAGGTCACCGCGTGTGCCGCACCGGACCCGTTGTCCGCGTGGTCCGCTCGGCCACAGGCCGCGCCGAGCACTGCCAGACTCACCACCAGCACCACCACCAGTTTCGCACGCGCGTACGCGCTGTCCCTCCAGGCTAACCGCACCGCACTGTGGTGCGGCGGTGCTGCGACGGGGCCGGGCCGGAACACACTCACAACACCCTCCTCGCTCGCCCATCCCCTGGTACCGGAACTTCCGTGACACCGCCCGCCGATCCGGGGAGCGCGCTGGGCCAGGACCGGATCATCCTGCCCTGCCCCACATAGATACCGACCTGAGCAGGTCCGCGTGCCCCGAACGAACTGAACACCAGATCACCCGGCTGTACCGTGCTCATCCGCACTTCGACCCCTGCCTCCCATTGCTGTTCGGCCGTCCGTGGCAGCGTCACCGCTCCGGACGAGGCCGCGAATACCGCCGCCGAGGTGAGCCCCGGCCCGTCCAGGCCACCTCCGCTCGGCCCCTGTGGCCCGCCACCGCCCCAGACATACGGGGTGCCGAGCCATTCGTACGCGGCGGCGACGATCTGCTCGCCTGGTGCGCCCTCCCCCGGGATGAACCGGCCGAATGAGCCCGGTGCGCGGTATTGCGCCTCCAGTACCAGGATGTTCCGCACATACGGCTGGGTCTCCAGGTAATGTGCCGCGATCTGGTTCGGTATGCCGCCCGAGGCCAGCACCGCCCCCTCACCCGCGTTATACGCGGCCAATGTCAGCGCGATGATATCGCCGGACACCCTGTTCTCGGCCTGCCACCCCAGAATCTTGCGCACGAGCGCGCACATGTATCGGCCCTGACCGATGATCGCGTCACCGTCGTCCCACACACTGGCCACACCATTGCCATCGGCGTCGATCACATAGGGTCTGCCGTCATCCGGATTGATACTCGTCGCCGTCGTCGGCAGGAACTGCGCCAGCCCCTGCGCACCGGCAGGTGAGAGCGCGCCACGCCGGAAACCTGATTCCTGCCTGCCCTGCGCGGCCAGCAACGATGGCGTGATCTGCGGACAGATCGACCCCGCCCGGCGATACCAGATCTCCAGTTCTCGCGGCACCGTGCCCGCCGCGAGTGCGCCACCGGCGGTGCCGAAGCCGCGGCGGCACCGCGGATCGCTGGAATAGGCATGCGCACCACCGACATCCGGGGTTGGAGCGCCGTCAAGCCACGGCACCGGATCGATCGGCCGTCCGCCGGTGAACCGGCCCCCGGGAACGATCTCGAAATGTAGATGCGGGCCGCTGGATTCGCCCCCCGAGCCGACCATGCCGATGTGCTGCCCCGCGCGCACTCGGTCACCTGCCCGGACCAGCACCCCATAGCTCCACATATGCCCATAGACAGCCGAATACGAACGGCCGTTGCTATCCACCGAATCGATCACGATCCAGCTACCGAAACCCGATGCCGGACCAGCAGCCACCACCCGGCCATCCGACACCGAGAAGATGGGGGTCCCAGCAGGCGCGGCCAGATCGATACCCTTGTGCGCGCCCCCTCGCGAACCGAAGATGTCCGATACGGTGAAGGTGCCCGCGACCAGCGGCAGGGTCCGGCGCAGCAGCCCCGCCGCTGCGGCCGATACGGGTGTCGCGGTCGGATCGCCCGGCAGCGCGTCGGGGCCGATGGCAACGGGATCAGCGGTAACCACCCCGTGTTGATCATCGGCCGGGTATCCGCCCAGCGGGTCGATCAGATCAGCCGGACCGAGCACCGAGCCGCCCTCGCACTCATCGTCTACCGCGGGCATGACGATCACCAGGACGATCGTCATGAGTCCGAGTACAACGCCAAGTGCCGTCCACAGCGCCGATTTGCCGCTCATAGCCGCTGCTCTCCGATCGCGGGCCGGGCGCGACTCACCTCCGGTGCCGGGTTTCGTTGAGCGTATCGGCCAAGGTTCGGTTCATCTCGGCAGCTGCCGCCAGTTGTTGCTGCAGCTGTGCGACTTTACGCCGTAGCGCGGTCGCGTCCATCCGCTCCAGGCTCGGGCCTTCCGCCGCACGGACCCAATTGCGCACCGAATTCGTATGCACACCGATCTGTTCGGCGACCACGCGACATGCCTCCGACTCACTGCGCAGCTTGTCGGTGAGCGCGATGACCTGCGTCACCGCGGCCTGGCGTACCTCGGGGGACACTCGGCGATAGGACCGTTGCGGCATCATGCGGCACTCCCCGGCGAATCCGTTCCTCGTGCCTGCGATCCGGTGAATTCGCTGAACCGTTGGTTGGTGTCGTGGATCCCGCTTTCTCGCTCCGACTGTGTGAATTCCATGTGGAACGGGATGCCGGGCCTGCGATCCTCACCGATCTTGAGCAGGAATTTACCGGTACCAGGCGGAGAGGGCCGCTGTTGTCCCGGCTTGAGCGCTTCGCCGGTCAGTGCTTGCGGTGCGGACCACCCGGTCACCATCTCCGCTTCGGCAGAGGTGAACGGAACCGTGCTGTCCAGTCGGTTGATCTCCTCCGCGGGAAGTGCGCCGAAGATCTTGGCGCGAGCCCGTTCGAGAAAGCCGACTGCCTTGGCGATGGCAGCTTCCGACCCGAGTGCTTGGAGGTCTTTGATGGTGTGACTGATCATGATCAGAGCGGTGGCGATACCGCGCTGCAGCCGGGTGAGCTCGTCGACACGGTCGACCATGAAGTCGCCGAGGCCGAGCACCTGCCACAGCTCGTCCATCACCACCTGGAAATAACGCTGCGTCCCGAGCTTCGCATCGGCCAGCACATGTGCGGCCTCGACGGAGGCGAAACCATCGGCCCAGCAGGCCAGCATGACCGCGGCCTTGAGCTTCTTGTCGCCGGTCGGGATATGGGAGACATCCATACACACCGCGACCGCGCTGGTATCGATCGCCACCGTGGTCTGCCCGTTGAAGACCGCGCCGAACGGCCCCTGGGTGAGCGCCCGTAACGAGCGACGCAGTCCTTTGATCGCTTCCTGGTACTCGTCCGGATCGTCGGCGCCCGCGTCCAGCATCAACTCCGTACCGCCGCCGACGATCACGTCGAGCAGATTCTCCATGATCGGCGGCTTATCCGGCGTGTACCCGCTTCCCGGCTGGTAGAGGATACGCAATGCGGTGGAGATCAGAGTCTCCTCATAATCGCGGACACGGTCGCCGCGCACCAGTTCGACCAGACCGGCGATCAGCGTCACCTGTCTGGCCCGCAGATCCTGTAGCACTTGCAGCCGCAGGGCCGGAAATTCCGCCAACTTCGGAACTATCGCGCCGAGCACACCCGCGGCAAGCGGATTGAGCTTGCCATGCCCGTATCCCAGATCGATGACCTGTCCCCCGACCTGCTCGACCAGCTTACGGTAATCGGGTTTGACGTCGGCCAGGATCAATGGCGTTATCCCCTGCGCGATACCGCCGAGCACGATCCGGCGCACCAACGACGACTTACCGAAACCGTTGAGACCGAGCACGAACAGGCTGGGCGCGGTGATGAAGCTGCCGCGCAGAAACCAGTTCATCGGGTCGAAACACACCGGTGCGCCGGTGTGCAGATGTGATCCGAGCGGCGTGCCGATCAAGGGCGCGCCCGCGCCGACCGACCACGGCCACAAACCGGCGACCTGGGCGGTGGTAGCACGATATTCGACCGGGCGGCCCACCACGTTCATCCGGCCACCACCTGGGCCCGCGTAACCTCGGTCGGTGAGTTGCGCTGTGCTGCGGTCGAACCCGTCCTCGACCAGCTGTTCGGCCCTGGCCTCGTAATTCTGCCTGCGGATATCGTCGGTGCGAATCCGGAACTGGGCCCACGCCGCCCGCACACCGCTGCCCTCGCGGGCGAGGATCTCCAGTTCAGCCCTGGTGGCGTCGTCGAGCAGTGGCGGACCGGACTGTTTACGCCGGTCCGCCTTTGCCTTTGCCCGCCGAGCCGCCTTGTCCTGGTCCGGGATGCCCATAGCGCGGTCGGCCGTGTAGTCGACCTTGGCGGGCCGTCGGGCCACCCGGCCGTTCCTGGCCGCATTGCGTTCCGGCCGCCGGTCACCCGGTTCGGTGATCATGCCGCGGGGCAGGCCTGCGCCGCGCGCGCCCACCGGTCGGGCCGTGCCTGTTCCATTGCGCCGCTCGGATATCTCGGCGTCCGGCCGCCCCTCGCCGCTCACCCGCGCCGGATCCCGCGTGGAGCGGCCTGCCCGTTCCGGCCGCCCCCGCTCGGCGCGGCCTGCTTCCTCGATCCCGCGGCGACGCGGGTGCTCGCCCCGTTCCGGTACGAGTGACTCGTCGTTCTGTGCCATGAATCGCTCACCCTGCCAGTGCCTTCGGAATAGTGGCGTGCTCCGGCAGAATCACCCCGCACCCGAGCGACGCCGCGAATGCGGCCGCCTGGTAGCGGTAACACCGCCGAATCCGCAACCGTGCCTGAGTCGACAGGTCGCGGGTAATGGCTTCGATGCGCGGCAGATCACCACGCAACGGTTCGGTGATCGTCACCAACACACCGAAGCGGGTGACACCGTGTCCCCTGGCCTGCTCCTCGCGGGCCTGCTGGGTCGCACCGACGCGCAGGGTCGCCGCCGCCGAAACAACCCCTCGTTCGCTCTGCTGCGCCACCAGGGCGTTCTTGAAATCGTCATCGACGATTTCGGCGGCGTCCGCCGCCGAATGCGGCCGGTAGACGATCGCGATCCGTTTACGCGGAACTTCGGGATTGGGCGCGAGCAAGCGCTGCAGTACCCGTTCGTCCACAGCGCCTTCCGGTGCCGCGTCCATCTCCCAGGTGACCGACCGGCCACCGTCGTGTACCAGGTGATCCCACTTCTCGTCATGCGATACCGGACCCGCGTCCGACCAGTCCAGACCGTGGCCATCGGCTTCACCGGCGGCGACTTCCAGATCGGCCTGTGCGGCGGGATCGTAGCTGCGCCGGATGAAGGCGATCACCTCGTCAGCCGCCATCGGCTGTGCGCGCACCCCTGCCTCCGCCAGCGCCGCACAGATACCGGGCAGGCGACGGCCGATCTCCACAGCCTCCTCCGCCGGGTTCTTACGCCGCTCGGCAGTTGTGGCCTTGAAGGTGATCGCCACACGCGGCAACAGTTGCACCCGCTCCTGCGGTAGCTCGGTGGCCAGCTCGTACATCACCTGCTGGGCCAGCTCCGGCGCCTGCGGCTTCGTGATCGTAGCGACCTCGGTGAGCAGACGGTTTCCGGTCTCGGGCACCGTGTCGATGACCGGAACGACAGCGACGATATCGCTGGTCTGACCGACCGAGGCCAGAAAGGTCCCCCACGCCGATACCCACCGGTCGATCACGGGTTGATCCACCGCCTCGTGCCCCTGCGGCCAAGCGCGTAACACCACGGTGTACTGCGCGAACTGCGGCAGATGGATCATGCCGAAGCTGTAGCCGCCCGCGTCGATGCCCTCATAGAGTTTGGCGGGTGCGAGCAGGCCGGGTAGACGGGTGACCCCACCCGGAATGCGGGAGAATCGACCACCGCGGTACACATGCTCGCCGCGACTACGTGAACGCATCCAATGGAACATCATCAATCCCGTCTCGTAACCCGAACGGCCTCCGGTCCGCCACACCAGCGGAACCAACACAGCGACACCGAGGCCGCCGACGATCACACCGGCTCGGAAGCCGCCGACCATCGCGGTGATCAGCGCGGTGATCACGACGACGAAGCCGAGTACGGTCTCCTCCCAGCGCAGACCGAAAAGGCCCGCGCTGCGCGGCTTCTGCCAGAGCCCGTACGAGCGCCGCTGATAAGTGTCGGTGACTGTCATCGTGGAATGGTGCTCCTCCCCAGATCGGGTGAGCGGTTCGCCCAGCGATCACCCGCGACATCACCCATGGCTTGATCGGCTCGGTTCAGCCCACCGCTCGCGGCGCGTGCCGCCCCGAGCCGTCCCGCCGCCCTGGCCGCTCCGGACGGTACTCCGGCCTCACCACTGGATTCGGCGGCGCGCGGGGCCGCGCCGCCTTGTCCGCCACCACCACCCCGTGGCGGCGTCGGCCGTGGCGCACCGCCACCGCCAGGTCCGCCAGGTCCGCCCGCACCACCAGGTCGCGGACCGGTGCCACTGCCGCTCACATAACCGGCCGCGCCAGGGGCGGCCGCGTCCTTGACGCCGACGGCCTTCGTGCCCATGGCGCCGAGGCCCGCTGCCGCGAGCAATGTTCCGCCGGTCGCGGTGAGGCCGGAACCACCGCTACCGACGATCGCGACCGCCGGGGTGACCAAGCGCATGAGGGCGGGCAATACGAACGCCACACTGCACAGCAGCACAATCGCCACCAGCATGCGCTGGGCCTGTTCACCCTCCGGTAAGCCACTGGTCGGGGTGAGCTCGTCGACATGGCCCGCTGTGGTGAACGCGATCATATAGACAATCGCGGCTACCGGTTTCCACAGCATGAAGGCGATGATCCAGCCGACCAGTTTCTGATAGGACTGCTTGCCCACGTTCATACCGGACGCCGCCGCCGCCATCGGCAGCACACCGGCCGCGATCACGAGCAGGCCTTGACGAACGATGGCGAGCACGATCTGTGCCAGCGCGCCGAGCAGGCCGACAATCGCGATGATCAGGACCAGACCAGGAGAAAATGCTTGCAACTTGCTGGTTTTCACCATCAATTCGGCGAGGTTCTGCGCATTTCCGTCGGTCGAATCGTTGATGATCCACTCCGCGAAGCGATCCGAGGCCTGAGTGCCCGCCACGATCACCGCACCGAGCATCCAAGAACTGAACACCACCCTGGCGAACATACGGAACGACTCCGTCGCCTCGTTCATCACCGCCCCGCGTCTGGCTTCGGCCAATCGCGCGCCGGAGAGGATGACCGATGCGATCAACAGCAGGATCTGTATCTGATACGTGTAATCGTTGATCTTGGTGAACAGCGAGCCCGAATCACTGGCCACCTCGTTGGGCACCTTCATCCAGAAGGTCAATGCCAGAATGAGAGCCTCACCGAGACCGCTCATCAAGGAATCGACTACTTTGCCGAAAGTCGAATCCCACGCCTTGTCCCGCACCGCCGTCGCGGCCTGCCCCGGATGAGAAGCGGCATTACCCGCCTTGCACGCGGCGGATGCGGCGTCACCCAGGGAAATGCCTGGGATGCCGATATTGTCGAGAGTGTCGTGGATCTCGTTACACGTCTCGTCGAAGCCATAGGTCTGGCCGTAGGCTACGGTCGGCGTCGCGATCATCACCGTGAAGATGACCGCGAATATCGTGACCAGCCGCCTCACCATAGTGTCCACCCCTCGATACTCCGCAGGGAATCGATCTGCACTCGCTGGTCGCCCGTCACCGCGGTGAGTTTCCAATCTCCGTCTCGCCATACGACCGCCAGGCGCATGCCCACCCACGTTGGTTGGCCATCAACTGTTTCACGAGCCTTTCTCGCAAACTGAATCATCGCGAAATCATCTGAATAGCTTTCGATTCGGAACGCATCTGAAGCAAACAACAACGGCACGAGCTTGTCCGGTAGCCGGTCGGACACCTCGCCTTCGGCTACCAGACGGTCGTATTCGGCCAAGTACTCGGGTGTTACGTCGACCAGCCGGACCAGAAGATCACGATCCTTGGGATTCGCATTCGTTCGCCAGTAGATCTGCTCAGCGGCCAATGCGGCCCCCTGCGGCGTACGCGCGAACCCGACGGCGGCCGAACCGTCGATTCCGGAAGGACCATCGGAGGTGGAGAAGCGCACTACCGGGCCATTGAATATCCGCTGCCATACTCCCGCACCGTTCGACGGAGCAGGCGCGGCAACACGCGATCCCGGCATATCCGGTTGCCTACGCTGATCGGGATGCTGTCGCAGAGCAACTCCCGCCGTGACGACCGGCACATCGACACGACGACCGAACATATCGAACTCCGGGCTACCGAATACCACAGTTGTGTCATCCACCCCAGCGGATACCGGTACCGGAGTGATCTCCGATGCCGCGTCCGCCTTCGGCGCCTGATCGTCACCGGATGAATCGTCCCGTACGGAAAAAACCGTGACACCAATGGCTATTACGACACTGAGCACCGCGCCGGCACCCATCAACGCGAGGGGCCTTCGACCGGAACTACGCGTTGTCACCATGTCGTCCACCCCTGAAGCGACTCGATGTACTCGGTCCTGGCGTTGTTGGTCATCGCGGGCTTGAGTCGCCAGTCGCCCGCGTCCCATACCATGACCAGGCGCGTCGCCGCCCACAGCTGCTTACCGTCCACCACCGGGCCTCTCGTGGCCAGGCGGATGATCGCGAGATCATCGGCATAGTCGTCCACCTTGAACGCGTCGGAGGCGATGAAGTAGCGGGTCACCTGCTCCGGCTGTTGTTCGGGCAGGCGGTCGTCGGCCAGCGCTTTGTCGTAGGCGGCGATCTGCTGCGCGGTCACCCGCACCTGGCGGACATACAGATCGCGGTCGGCGGGACGGGCGTTGAGCCGATAGGTGATCTGTGCCGCGGCGAGTACCGCGCCTTGGGGGGTGTGTGAGTACCCGACGGCCAGATCGTCCTCGATACGTGTCGGCCCATCGGAGGTGGAGAACGGGACGGAGGCGCCGTACACCCGCTGCCAACCGTACGGTTCGGTGGTGCCCTCCGGCGCGGCGGTCAGCCAGTCCGGATCACCCGGTTTACGCTGCCGCGTCGGATCCTGTGGGAGCGGTTGTCCGGCGGCATTGTTCGGTATGTCCACTCGTCTGCCGAGGATATCCACCTCGGGTTCGGTGAACCCGGTGCCACCGGAACCCGCTGCGACCGCAGGAGCGCCGCTCACCTCTTCGTCCGCGCGACCGAGATAGACCACGACACCGACGATCACGATGAGCGCGAGCACGGCGGCGGAGGCCACGGCGCCGAAGGAGACGCGGTCACGCGCGTACGACTCCTTATCACTCACGTCGCTACCTCCAATGCCCTGCGGCAGAGTGTGCCTGCCGCATTACCGTGGAAATCATTCCCGCGTAATTCCCCGTCTCGCTTCGATGGCTCACTCGGGCAGGAATGCCAGAGCGATTCCCGACGCCGTACTCGCCACCACAGCACCGAGCAGGCTCATCAGCACACCGTGCGAAGAGTCGTTCATGGCCAGATCGCTACGGAACGTCAGCCACAGCTTGCCTGCGGAGACGATCATCCAGGCCAGGCATACCAGCAGCACGAACCACAGCAGCCAGTTCAACAACTGCATCAACGGGGCGATGACCTCGGCAGGCATCTGTTTATAGGCCAGCGGCACGCGTACGGTACTCATCGCGGACATCAGGTGCCGATGACTGCGTTCATGATGGTGCCCGCGCTGGTGGCGACAACGCCGCCGATCATCGCGCCTGCCACCATCTTCGGCGACTCCAGACCACCGCCGGTCCATTTCTCCCACGCGAATTTCCCGCCGGCGTAGATGATGCCGCAGATCCCCGACAGCAGCACGAACCAGGTGAGATACCGCACCAATTGCAGGATCTTCTCCGAGCCGGGTGGTGCTTCCGGACTCGGATTACCGACTTGCGCGAGTACGGTGCCGTACGTGTCCTGCACGGCGAGGAGGATCGTGCTCATCGGGTACCTTTCTCGAAGAAGAGTGTGGTTATGACCGATTCACCGCGGAAGCTCATGGGTTCGCCTGCTGCTCGAGCTCCGGTACCGGGGAATCGGAAGTGGCCTCCTGTAGTGCCGTCCGCACCGCTGTGATGATGTCGGTGCCGAGTTCCCTGATATCGAGCGGCACTTCCCGCAGCAGATCGAGTTTGCGCTTTTTGGACGGCAGTGCGTCGCCGGGTGACCACACCGGCAGCTGTTCCGGTTCGACCAGCATCCACTCCTCGTACCACGGCACCTGCCACACCTGCCCGGCCAACGAGCCGACCACTTCCCGGTACCGCCGGATCTCCGGAGCCATCCGGCCTGGACGCGCCGCGACCGTGACGAGGCCGACCACATGGGAGGGACCGGCCAATCCCGAAAGATGCTGGCGCAGTAGATCGTGTGCGCGGGACAAGCCCGCGATGGTCTCCCTGGCGACGAGAATGACGAACGGACTTTCGCGGTCGAAGACGCCGGGCCAGCGGCGGCCCGAATCCGCCGCGGGCGCAAGCACATGCGCGAGAGTACTTGTTCCCGCCCCACCGTGCACACCGAGCAGCCACACCAGGGGCGCGCGCCCGACACCGGGCACGGGGCGATCCCAGACGGCGGCACGGCGAGACTCCGGCGGTGCGATCACACCGGCGGGCGCTGGATCTGGCTGGCGCGGAAAAATCATGGCGGCGGTCATGATGCCACCTCGGTGAGTACGTGCTCATAGGCCCGGCGCGTCTCCTCGGCGAGCTCGGTGTGCCGCACGAGTTCACCACGGGCCAGATGGGGATCGTAGGGTATCTCCTCGATATCGCGGACCCAGCCGGACAGATGCTCACGCAAATGATCCGCTACCCGGGAATCCCCACCGGGATATTGATGTGAGACCACGATGGTCGTATCACCGACGATGCCATCGGCCGGTCCTTCCGCGGCACCGAACTGGTCATCGAGCCATTCCAAGGTGACCCGCAGTCGGTTGGCCGCATCGGTGCGAGCCGGAATGGTAAGCACCAGAGCTACTTCCGAGTCATCGAGCAACGGAAGCAATTGCCTGGCGGCAATCGGGTGTCCGCCGTCGTAGACCGCGGTGTATCCGGCGTCGCGTACCGCGCGAGCGACCGTGAGATAGGTCGCACGCCTGCGCAGTGGTGCGGCATCACGCCAGAGCAACCCGATACCCGAGGTCGCGCGGGACAGGCACTCCTTCAACGGCGCGGGTTCATCGTCACCACGCCCGTACAACCAGGACTGCAGACTGATCGGATGCAGATGCTCGTCCGCACCCCGCAGCGCCAAATCACTGCCCGCCGACGTCGCGTCCACCGCGACTGTCGGCGTTCCGTCCGCCCCGAGCTCCCCCGCCAGGCCGAGTGTCGTCGTGGTGGTTCCCGCGCCACCGCATCCACCGACCACCAGAATCGAGCGTCGCCCAGGATGCTCCGCGTCGGATTCAGCTGTCCTGCCTCGCCGCAACCGCACCACCGGAGCGTCTGGGCGCGCCGACCGGCTCGACGATCCACCCCCGTCAGGCGTCTCGTCGAGCCAGCGGCTCCAGTCCTCTCCCATCGCCTCCGCTCTCCTTATCCAGCAGCGATACCCGTGATCAGGGTGCGTCCATCGATCACCGCGGTGGTGACCGTTTGTTTGTTGTACGTAGCGGGCGCACCACCGGGCCGGTACTCGGTGACCTCCACCGAGTACCTGTTGTCGCTGATTGTCACGATCCGCACGCAATGCGTGGTCTCCGCCGGGACCGTGTCGATGCCACGTTGGATGATCCGCGCCGGCGGGACAGCGGCATCCGGTGCCACCGCCGCCCGTGCCCGCGCTCCGGAACGTTCGACGTAGTACGCGTATTGGAACAGCAACACCACATCCGGACCCGAGTTCGTCCCGCCCGCCTCCGCACTGCGCACGATCACATCGTCACGCTCGGTCGGGCAGGCGCCTGCGGCGAGCGGATTTCCGCTCGCCCGGGCTCCGCCCGCGGTGAGCTGTACCGAGGGCGACTGTCGCGGCGCGGCTGCGGCGTCGGATGCCGAGCGCGAAAGGACCACAACGCACACCACGGCCACCGCGAGCACCAGCACCGCGGCGATCACCACGAGTAGCAGCCTGCCCCGACGCACGGCAGACCGGGCACCGGCGGCCCGATGCGGCACGATCGGGCGCGATCGGGCGCGATCATCGGGCTCTTCGACCGCCCAGGGCAGCTCCCCGAGATCGGTATTCGACACGATATGGTCGTCCTCCGGACCCGGCGCATGATCGGTCACCACCCAATCCGACCAGCCACCACGGAATTCGCTGTGCTGCGCGGGTAGAGCGGCCGGGATATCCTCCGGCCCCGACTGCGCCGAGTCCTCGTCGCCGGGAATGCGCTCCGGACGCGGATCCGGCACGCCGGTCTGCGCGGCGCGACCAGAACTCGCCGGTACTCCTCGGCTATCCGACCGGTCCTCCGCCGCGCCGTTCTCCGGTTCCAGAGCGCCGTACCAGCGGGAAAGCTGTTTGTACGACTTCAACATTCCCCCATTCCCGCAGAACTGGGCACGCAGTACCGCATCATCGGACCCTCTCTGCGATCAGTTCGTGGAGAACGGGTAGGTGTCTAGTGTGCCGGATCGGTCGACGGGCGGAATCGGTGTCACGCCGCCGGATGAGGCGCCATCGGCTCCTGTCTCCATCGGGAATTGTCCCGTACCGGGAGAACTCGGCGTAGTCGACGCGCCGAAGACCGCACCGGAGAATCCGGTCGGACACTTCGTGACTACCCGAGGTACGACATTATCGCCGGAGGCGGTGGCGATCTCGTGGAAGAACGCGGTATTCGGCGGAATCACTACTCGATTCGTCGCCGCCTGATTCGGCGACTCCACCGGGACGAGCCGAGCCTTGACTACAGCCACGGCGGATGCTGCCAGCATCCCCGCGGGTCGTGCCGTATCACTCATCATAGCGATCCGCAATCAAGTCGTTCACCGTAACTACCAACGCCACGAAACGCAATAGACCGTAACAGATTCCAGCTATCACTGCCGCATCAGCGAAAGTCTTTCACGAAACAACGTTCAAGGCGCAGCATGTCATGGCGCCTTACCGGAAAAAATTCGGCAAGTTTCCGATAGCCCACCCCGGATAACGGACGCACGCCGCGCACCGGACGCTGTCACCATGACGCACCAGCCGATCGACGGCTACTCCCCCGTACTACCCAGGAGGAATCCGTCCCGTCAGGCCGCGGAGGTGACGCGGTAGACGTCGTAGACGCCCTCTACATTGCGCACCACATTCAGCAAGTGCCCCAGATGTTTCGGATCACCCATCTCGAAGGTGAACTTGCTGATCGCCACCCGGTCACCATGTGTGGTCACCGACGCGGACAGGATGTTCACCTTCTCATCGGCCAGCACCTTGGTCACATCGGACAACAACCGGGTACGGTCCAGCGCCTCGATCTGGATGGCGACCAGGAATACCGAGGACGGCGATGGCGCCCAGGAAACCTCGATGATCCGCTCTGCCTGCGCGCGCAGCGAACCGGCGTTGGTGCAGTCCGTGCGGTGCACACTCACCGCGCCACCGCGGGTCACGAAACCCATGATCTCGTCACCCGGCACCGGGGTACAGCATTTGGCCAGTTTGGCGACTGTACCGGGAGCGCCTGGGATCAATACCCCGGCATCACCGGTTACCCGCTGCCTGTTCGGCGTTGTCGAGGGGGTGGAGCGCTCGGCCAGCTCGTTCTCCACATCACCGATACCGCCGAGCTGAGCCATCAACCGCTGCACCACATGGTGCGCGGAGACCTGATGCTCGCCGACCGCGGTGTAGAGCATGGAGATATCGGTGTAGTGCAGTTCCTGCGCGACCGCGTTCATCGCGTCGACACTCATCAACCGCTGTAGCGGCAGCCCGACCCGACGCACCTCTTTGGAAATCTGCTCTTTACCGCTTTCCAGGGCCTCTTCGCGCCGTTCTTTGGCGAACCACTGGCGAATCTTCGCCTTGGCTCGGGGAGACACGACGAAGTTCTGCCAATCACGGCTCGGCCCGGCATTCTGCGCCTTCGAGGTGAACACCTCGACCACTTCACCGTTCTCCAGCTGCCGCTCCAGCGCGACCAGGCGACCGTTCACCCTGGCACCGATACAGCGGTGGCCGACCTCGGTGTGCACGGCGTAGGCGAAGTCGACCGGTGTCGATTTCTGCGGCAGTGTGATCACATCGCCCTTCGGTGTGAACACGAAGATCTCCGGCGACTTCAGATCGAAGCGCAGCGATTCCAGGAACTCCGCCGGGTCGGCGGCCTCGCGCTGCCAGTCCAGCAACTGGCGCATCCAGGCCATATCGTCGACCTCGGCGGTGTCATTGGAATGTTTGCCGCGGGTCTCTTTGTAGCGCCAGTGCGCGGCGATACCGAATTCGGCGGTGCGGTGCATGTCCTGGGTGCGGATCTGCACCTCCAAAGGCTTACCGTCCGGCCCGACCACCGTGGTGTGCAGTGACTGGTAGACGCCGTAGCGCGGCTGAGCGATGTAGTCCTTGAACCGGCCCGCCATCGGCTGCCACAGCGAATGCACCACACCGACGGCCGCATAACAGTCGCGCACCTCGTCGCACAGGATGCGGATACCGACCAGATCGTGGATATCGTCGAAGTCCTTGCCCTTGACGATCATCTTCTGGTAGATCGACCAGTAGTGCTTCGGGCGGCCCTCGACGATGGCATTGATCCGTGAGGCGGCCAGCGTGTTGACGATCTCGGCCCTGACCCTCGCCAGGTAGGTATCGCGGGAGGGCGCGCGATCGGCCACCAACCGGACGATCTCGTCGTACTTCTTCGGGTGCAGAATCGCGAAAGCGAGGTCCTCCAGCTCCCACTTCACCGTCGCCATCCCGAGGCGATGGGCAAGGGGTGCGATGACCTCCAGCGTCTCCTTGGCCTTCTTGGCCTGCTTCTCCGGCGGCAGGAAACGCATAGTGCGCATATTGTGCAGTCGGTCGGCCACCTTGATCACCAGGACACGCGGATCGCGGGCCATCGCGATGATCATCTTGCGGATGGTCTCCGCCTCCGCGGCCGCGCCCAGATTGACCTTGTCCAGCTTGGTGACACCATCGACCAGATGCGCTACCTCGGCACCGAAATCCTTGGTGAGCTGCTCGAGGCTGTAGCCGGTGTCCTCCACGGTGTCGTGCAGTAACGCGGCCACCAACGTCGTGGTGTCCATACCGAGTTCGGCCAGGATATTGGCCACGGCGAGCGGATGGGTGATGTAAGGGTCACCGGATTTGCGGAACTGATGTCTGTGCCGCTCGTCGGCCACATCGAACGCGCGCTGCAGCAGGGTCAGATTGGCTTTGGGGTACAGCTCACGGTGCACCGTGGCCAAGGGCTCCAACACCGGTTTGACCGCGGGGATACCGCGCTGTCCGGTCATCCGGCGGGCCAGTCGCGCACGCACCCGGCGCGAAGCCGATGTCGGGACGGCCGAAGAGGCACCCGGCTGCCGCATGGGCGCGGTGTCGGCCTCTTGCGAAGGTTGCGCTTGCCGCGCGGCATCGGTGGCGGCCGCACCATTGGTCTGCGGGCCGGACGTCGATTGCTCGACCTTCGCCTCGCCCAGATGCCTGGTCATGCCACCACCTCTCCGCGCCTCGATCGGACCACCCTATCCGACCGGTGCAACCTCCCGGACCACCACTTTAGTCCGGGTAGAGCACACACGTCCGCTCAGCGGACGATGGATACCCTCCGATGCCTGCCGAAAAGCCGCGGAGCCTGCCAGCGGGCGGTTCCAGCTATCCCGCCGCACCACGATCAGGTCCCCCAGCTCCCCGCGTATCCGGTGTACGCACCGGAGGAATCGGGGTCAGCGGATCGCGGCGGGGCAAGGATCAGAAGATGATGCCCGAGCGGGTGTCTGTGCCGGACGCAAGGAGCGGCCATCCAGCTCGGAGGTGGAAATGATATCGAGGAGATCGAGCACCGTCGGGGTGATATCGACCGGCGTCGCGTGCCTATCGGTGGTTCCGGGCAAAAAGTCCGGTCCCCGTGCGATAACGAAATTGCTCGTCTCTTCCGGAGATTGGCCACCATGTCCACCTTCGGGCCGATGTCCGTGATCGGCGGTGACGAGAATGGTCCACCGCTCGTCCGGCCTGGCCGCTGCACGGGCGTCCACCGCGGCCACGATCCGGCCGACCAGGGCGTCGACACGTAACACGGCATCCGAATAGGCCCGCGAAGCACTACCGTGATCATGACCCGCGTGATCCACCTGATCCAGATGGGCGAACAGCAGGTCGGGGCCGAATCCGCCGAGGGCGGCGACTACCGCGTCAGCAGTAGCGGCATCTGCGCGGGATTCGTCGGGATCGTCCGGAACCGGGGCGGTGAAGATCACCACATCAGCATGCGGATTGCCACTGGCCGCCATAACGGCGATCTGATCCCAGGTCGCGATCGACTGAGTCCTCAGCATCGGACGAACCCGTTTCACCTGGGTGAAAACCGTCGGAACTCACGTCACCAGTGTTTCCACCAGCCCGTCTATGGTGAGTTCCCACTGCCGGGTCACCCCGATGTCGTCGAGAAAACGCTGATCGTGGCTGACCACGATCAGCGCGCCCGCAAAACTCGCCAGTGCCTGGGTGAGATGTTCGAGGCTGGGCAGGTCGAGGTTGTTGGTCGGCTCGTCCAGCAACAGCAACCGCGGCGCCGGGTCCGCCAGCAGCAGCATGGCCAGCGCCGCACGCAGCCGCTCTCCACCGGACAGTGCCGCGGCCGCGACATCCGCGGCCGCGCCACGGAACAGGAAGCGGGCCAACTGGGCCCGGATCCGCTCCGCGGAGGCGTGCGGCGTCACCGATACGACGTTCTCGAACACCGAGCGCCGCTCATCGAACATGTCCAGCCGCTGCGGCAGCATCCGCCACGGCACCTTCGGACCGCCCTGCGCGATGCGTCCAAGCAGCGTCGTCTTGCCGACGCCATTGCGGCCGGTCACCGCGATCCGCTCCGGGCCGGACACTCGTAACGTCACCGCCTGACCGCGCAGCAACTCGACCCCGTCCAGCTCGAGCACCTCTTGGCCTGGATACACACGGGTTTCCGGCAGATCCACCCGGATCTCCCGATCATCGCGCAACAACTCCTGAGCCTGCTCTAGCTGTTCTCTGGCCATGTCGAGCTTTTCGATGTGGTTGTTGCGCAACTTGCCCGCCGATACCTGCGCCTGGCGTTTGCGTTCGCCCATCACGACTTTCGGCTCTCGCTTCTGGTCCCGCATCTTCTGCCCATAGCGCTGTCTTCGATCGATTTTGATGCGCGCCTCCGCGAGTTCGCGCGCCTGTGTACGCACATCGCCGCGGGCATCTCGGATCACCGCACGGGCGGCCTCCTGCTCAACAGCGACGATCCGTTCGTACTCGCTGAAATTTCCGCCGAACAATCGCAGTACACCGCCACGGAGTTCCGCGATGACCGACACCCGATCCAGCAGCTCACGATCGTGGCTGACCGTGAGCACCGTGCCGGGGAACTGCTCGATCACCTCATAGAGCCTGGCACGGCCCATTCGATCCAGGTTGTTCGTCGGCTCGTCCAGCAACAGCACGTCGGGCTCGGCTACCAGCTCAGCGGCCAGCCCGAGCAGCACAGTCTCTCCTCCGGAGAGGGTGTCGAGCGTGCGGTCCAGTTGTTCGACCGAATCGGCGATGTGGTGCAAGCCGAATCCGGCCAGCAGTGCCACGGCCCGCTCTTCGACATCCCAGCGATTGTCGACGAGATCGAAGTCGCGGTCACTACCGATACCGGATTCTATGCGGTGCAAGGCTTGTCGGACCTCCGCGATGCCGAGGAAGTCGTCCACCCGTTGCCCCGCACCGAGACCGAGGTCTTGGCGCAGATAGCCGAGATTCCTGGCGACCGTGATGGACCCCCGCGCTGGCTGCAACTCGCCGGCGATCAACCGCAGTAATGCGGACTTGCCCGCACCATTTTCACCGACCAGGCCGATATGACCGGGACCGAGGACCGCGTCCAGGCCCTCGAAGAGAGAAGTCCCGTCCGGCCAGAAGAATGTGAGATCGGAAAAAGAAAGAGTGGTCATACCAGCTCCCAGAGGTTGCGCCGGATATGCGGTGCGCGACTGCGGACCGCCCGAGTGGCTACCTCAGCTGAGCAACGGCAGGACTCCGATCACCGGGAACAAGACCCGTCCAGTTTAGGCACAGCACTGACCGACACACCAGTGATATTCGGATCACAGAGATCCGGGTATCGGTCCGGCTCGATACCCGACAACAGCGACAGGCAGTACACGGAGCGATCGCCCGGCATGGACAAGACACTTGCGCGTGGCCTCGGTCCGAAGCATAGGGCGACCGCCGTCACAGGACAGTGCGGTAATCACCTCGACGTCCCGCACGGATGATCGACTCGGCGCCGGATCAGGCCTGCACGATCGAGGTCAACGGGTAGTCACCCTGTTTGGCGCGTCCTTCGAGGACGGTGAGCTCGAGCACCACCGCGAGAGCGACCACCTCCGCGCCCGCCTGATCGAACAGCTCGGCCGCGGCGGCAAGGGTGCCACCGGTGGCGAGCACATCGTCCAGCAGCAGAACACGCCTGCCCCGCAGCTCGATACCATCCGCGGGGATCTCCAATGCGGCGGTGCCGTATTCCAGCTCGAATTTCCGGCTGAGCACGGGGGGCGGCAGCTTACCCGCCTTACGAACGGCGAGCACCCCGGTACCCAGGGTCGCGGCGACACCAGCCCCGAGCAGGAAGCCTCTGGCGTCGACTCCGGCCACCAGATCGGCGTCGGGTGCGCACTCGGCCAGGCAATCGACCACCGCACGGAAACCCTCTGCCTCGGCGAACACCGGCGTCAGATCCGCGAAACGCACTCCAGGCGTAGGGAAGTCATCGGTCCAGCGAGTCAACCGATCGACCGCCGCGGCAGCCTTGGCGGCCCGTTCCACAGCGACATCCGCGGATTCGACGGCCGCGTGCTTACTCATCGACACCTCTCCATGATCACATCACCCACACCGTCTGTCACCGCTCCAGCACCCACCGGTCCATATTCCAGCCGGTTCCGGTCCGGCTGGGGGCGGGGAGCCCGTTACGCAGCCCTGCGCCGAAAGCGATTGTGCGGGGCGTCGCGAACAACGGGATGCTCGGCAACTGGGTCCACAGCAAATTCTCGGCTTCGGTGAGCAGAGTCAGCTGTGTAGTCGAATCGTCATCGACCGCAAGCTGATCAGTGATCGCATCGTACCTGCCGTTATCGAACCGTCCGACATTGAGTCCGCTACCGGCGCGCAACGCACTGATCGCGACCACCGCGTCGACCGAGCCCGCCGGGCCGTGCGCCGAGGCAGTACTGCCGAGAATCGCATCCACCGCACCCGTGGTGAGCTGGTCAGGGGTGAAATCCGGGGAACCGGCGTCCACCACCGAGATGCCCACCGACTGACAGACATCGGCGATCATCGCGACGGTCCGCGCGCGGCGGTCGTCCGGAGCCAGGTATCCGATACGAACGGTGGGGTTCGGCACACCGGATGCGGCAACCGCCCTGGTTGCGTTCGCCGGGTCGCCGGAATACTTGTTCGCCGCACCGATGACCGCCGGATACAGCAGCGCATCCTGCTGGACGATATGCGCGTTCAGCGGGCCGGAGCCGATTCCGGTCTTCGGCGTGTCCGGTACCTTGCCGAGTGCGTCGAACAGCGCCTGCCGCGGCAGACACAACGCGAACGCCCGGCGCGCCTCGATCGAGGCGAACACCCCACTGGTCGACAACACCAACTGCTCGACCCCACGGCCGGGCTGGCTGTACACCGAAAAATCTTTCAGATCCAGGTCTTTCACCGAATTCATGCCGATATCGACCACATTGACGGCATTCTCCCCGACCTTCTGCCGCATATCGGCGGTCTTGGGCCACACCACGATACGCCCGGTTTCCGGCTTGTTCCCCCACCAGCGGTTATTGGCGACCAGCACCAATCCGTCTTCCTTGCTGAAGGATTCGATGCGGTAGGGCCCCGAGGACGGGAACCGGGACACATCCAGACTGCCGTCGGCCGGAATGCTCCAGCCGGTATTCCAGAACTCCGCGAGCCTGCGGATCGCGTCGAGATCACCGGCCTGCACCGCGGATACCACGTCCGGCACGTTCGCCGCCGCGGCCGCGATATGCGCGGGCAGCAACTCCCCCGCGACGAACAGGGTGCGCCAGGCGAGATAGTCCCGGCCGGGCCGGAACACCACCGTGGCATCCCGGGAGCCGGGCTGGCAGTCGACACGTTCGATATCCTCGTAGCCCGCGGTACTCGCGGCATCGAAGAGCGGAACCGGCCCTCGGTCACCGGGTTCGGTGAACTGTCCGCTGCGGGCGGCCCATGCCAGCACCAAATCGTCGCAGGAGGTCGGCACCCCGTCGGAGTACACACCTTCGGGATTCAGCCGGTACTGGATGGTCTGGGATTCGCCGGGTACTTCCTTGGCGGTGCCGAGATCGGTATCGGCGATCTGCTGGCCTTCCGGACCCGTATAGAAGAATCCGGTGAGCACCCGGGAGAACACCGCGGTGGATCCGGAAACGGCTCCGAGCGTACTGCCACCGTTATAGGTGGCGATGGTGGCATCGGTGGCATAGCCGATGGACGGTACCTGGCTCTTACCGGAGCAACCGACCACCGACCCGGCGGTCAGCATCCCCGCGACGAACACTCCGATCAGTCGGAGCACCGTACGTGGCTGTCGCATACAACCCCCTGCTTCGTGGTCAGTGCCGCCTCTTGTGTCGTTTTCCGCTCGGCCGCGCACCCGGCTGTGGTGCGCGTGCCGTCTGCTGCCTGCGCGGCACTGTACCGAGATCCGGCCGCGCCGCCTTCGCCCCACGCTCGGCCCGCTTGGCCAGAACCTTCTCGGTATGCGCCGCTACCGGTCCCCAGCGCTCCTTGATCGACACCAACAACGGAGTCGCGAAGAAGATCGAGGAGTACGTACCGACCAGCAGACCGACCAACTGCACCAGCGCCAGATCCTTGAGGGTGCCGACACCGAGCATCCAGACCGCGATCACCATCAGGCCGAGGATCGGCAGAATACCGATCAACGAGGTATTGATCGAGCGCATGAACGTCTGGTTCACGGCGAGATTCGCCTGCTCACCATAGGTGCGCCTGGTCAGATGCAGAATACCTCGAGTATTCTCCTCCACCTTGTCGAACACCACGACCGTGTCGTAGAGCGAGAAGCCGAGGATGGTCAGCATGCCGATCACCGTCGCCGGGGTGACCTCGAATCCGACCATCGAGTACACACCAGCGGTGACGGTGAGGTCGAAGCCGAGTGCGGCGAGCGCGGCGATGGCCATAGGCAGCTCGAAACGGATGCGGATGTAGATCGCCACGAGCGCGAGGAACACCGCGAGCGCGATGAGCGCCTTACTGGTGATCTGGCTCCCCCAGGTCTCACTGACATCGGAAGTGCTGATCGCGGCCATGCTCGGGTCGCCATTGCTGTCCTTCGGCTGGAACGCGGCGAACAGGGCGCTATTCAGCGCCTCCACCTGCTGCTGATCCAACGCTTCCGACCGGATCAGAACGGTGGCCGAACCGCCGGTGCCGACGGTCTGCACCGAGACCGGATCGGTACCGATGGCACCGTGGTAGACATCCTCTACCTCGTCGACAGTCGCGTTCCCGATCGGGAACTGGACGCGCGTACCGCCTTCGAAGTCGATACCGAAATCGAAACCGCGCACAAGCATGCTCCCCAGCGCGATAAGCACTATCGCGGCGGTGATGCCGTACCACATCCGGCGTTTGCCGATGACCTCAACGGCACCGGTACCGGTGTAGAGGCGGTTGAAGAACCCGTGCTCGGCTGGGTGCGGCTCGGTGTCCGATCCGGCGTTCTCGCCAGGGTTCACCTTGTCGAGCGAGGTGGTGTGGCTGTTGATCATCGCGTCCTCATGCCTTCCCGAGGGCAGCCTGGGCCGCCTTCCGCTCACGGGCGATCTGCTGGATCGCGCCGAGACCGTTCACCGACGGTTTGGACCAGAACTCTGTCCGAGAGGCGAGCAGCACCAGCGGTGCGGTCACCAGGAACACCACGACGACGTCGAGGATGGTGGTGAGGCCGAGAGTGAACGCGAAGCCCTTCACCTGACCGACGGCCAGGTTGTAGAGCACGGCCGCGGCGATGAAGCTGACCGCATTGCCGGACAGGATGGTGCGGCGGGCGCGCTGCCAACCGCGTGGCACGGCGGACCGGAAGCTACGGCCTTCTCGCATCTCGTCTTTGATGCGTTCGAAGAACACCACGAACGAGTCGGCGGTCATACCGATACCGATGATCAGACCGGCGATGCCTGCGAGGTCGAGGGTGAAGCCGATCCAGCGCCCGAGCAGCACCATGATGCCGTAGACGGCGACCCCGGAGGCCACCAGCGATAAGCCGGTGATGAATCCGAGCATGCGGTAATAGGCCAGGCAGTAGAGCAGCACCACGGCCAGACCGATCGCGCCCGCGATCAGACCGGCTTTCAGCGAAGCCAGGCCGAGGGTCGCCGATACCGTCTCCGCCTCGGAGGTCTCGAACGACAGCGGCAGCGAGCCGTACTTCAGCGTATTCGCCAGCTCCTTCGCTGTCTCCGCATTGAAGGTGCCCGTGATGCGGGTGCTACCGCCGTACTGCGGGCCGCTCTCTACTGTCGGCGCGCTGACCACCTGGGAATCGAGCACGAAGGCGACCTGTTTGCCGATGTACTCACCGGTGAGCGTGGCCCAGGCGTCGCTACCGCCGGACTTGAACTCCAGGTAGACCTCATGCCTTGACTGCTGTTGATCCCAGCCCGAACTGGCATCCTTGATCTCCTGGCCGTCGATACGGCTCTTGTCCAGCAGAAAGACCTGGGTGCCGTCGGTCGAGCAAGTCACCAACGGCAGGTTCGGATCGTCGTTGCCCGCGAGCGGATCGGCCTTTCCGCAGTCCAGTGCGGCCATCGCGGCCTGCTGCACCGCCGGATCCGTGCTCTGCCGCGTCGCTTTGGCCTCCTGGATCTCCTTGGCGGCCGCTTCGGTTGGCGTCAAGTTCGGCTCGGCAGGCGGCTGAGTCGGCGCTTGGGCGGGGAATACCCGCTGCTGTGGGGCTGGTGTGGCCTGCGGGGTCCCCGGCTGCGCGGCAGGCGCAGGCGCTGTGGCCTGCTCCGGCTCCTCGGCCGATCCCGGCTCCGCGGCCTGCGGCGACTGCGGCGTGGTGCCACGGCTCGCGGCGAGCACGCCCTGCAGCACCGGGCGAATGTACATCTTCGCTGTCGTCGCCAGCGCACGAGCTTGTTGCCCGTCCTCGCCGGGCACGGTGATCACCAGATTGCTGCCGTCGATGACGACCTCGGAGCCGGACACCCCGAGTCCGTTGACCCGGTTCTCGATGATTTCCTGCGCCTTCTGCAGGCTGTCCCGGCTCGGCGTGCTGCCGTCCGGGGTGCGCGGTGACAGCGTGACCCGGGTACCACCCTGCAGGTCGATGCCGAGCTTGGGTGTCGGCGAGTTGTCACCGGTGAAGAACACCAGCGCGTAGACCACGGCCAGCAGCGCGGCATAGACACCGAGCAACCGCAGCGGGTGCGCCGATCCCTGAGAAGGTGGCACAGTACTTCATCTCCTAGGCGGGAAAACGAATGCGGAACAGGTGGGCGCGCCTCAGCGGCGCCGGGCGCGCGGACGGGCGACCGCCGCTGCGACCTCCGGCGAGCGGGGGCGCAACCGGAGAAACTCAGTCCTTGGTCAGCCGAGTCTGGGTCTGCTCGGCGGTCTCCTCGGTGATCTCGGCCGCGCTCGAATCACCGGAGCCGGTCTCGGAGGTATCGGCCTCCTCGGTGCTCACCTGGTCGTCGACGCGCACCTCGTGGATGGCCCGGCGCAACCACGTGGTGATCACGTCCTCGGCGATCTCGAGGTCGACCGTGGTGTCGTCGAGGTCGACCACGGTGCCGTACAGTCCCGACGTGGTGATGACCTGATCGCCGATCTTCAGGGTGTCCTGCATGTTCGCGATCTTCTCGGCTTCCCGCTTCTGACGGCGGACACCGAGGAACATCGGCACGAGCAGAGCTACCAGTAGCAGCGGAAACAGCAGTTCCATCGTCGAAGTCAGTCCCTAGTGTCGTGGGTGGGATGAGCAAGTACTCACACAGTCTGCCAGTTCGCCGCGCGGCTGCCACATCCGCACACCCACTGAGCACCAAAGACATCCTCCGCACCAGCCGCGGGCTACCCGGAACACATGCGGCCGCCGTACCTTCCGGTACGGCGGCCGCGGGTATTCCGGGTCAAGCGATCGTGCGGTACATGTAATCGTCCAGCGGGAAGCTGACCGCCTCACGATGCGCGTTGATCGTGCTGGTCGGCCGCAGCAGTGCGGCCTCACCATGTGGATTGAAGTAGTAGCTGTTCGCGGTAGCGCAGTCGCCGCGGTAGAAGACCGAGGAGCCGAGCTTGGCGGTGACCCGGTCGAGGAACTCCGCGTTGGCCCGCTCGGTGACCTCGAAGGTGGTGGCGCCGCGCTTGCGCAGCTCGCCGAACAACCTGCCCATATGCTTCATCTGCGCCTCGATGGTGGTGAAGTAGGACAGGCCACTGTAGGAGTACGGACTGTTGAGACTGAGAAAGTTGGGGAACTTCGGCACCGTAATGCCCTCGTATGCCTGGAAACGGTTGTCTCGCCAGAATTTCCCGAGGTTCACTCCTTCCCGGCCGATGATCTCGATGGCCGGGAAGTTCACATCCCACAGATTGAAACCGGTAGCCAGGATCAGCGTATCGATCTCGGTCTTGTGACCGTCGGCGGTGACGATCCCGTCCGGCTCGATGTGGTCGATCGAATTCGTCTCCAGCCGCACATGTGGCCGGTTGAATGTCGGGAAGTAGCGATTGGAGAAGGTGGGCCGCTTACACCCGAAATCGTAATCCGGGGTGAGCTTCCTGCGTGTCTCCGGATCGCGCACCGCGGCCCGCAGATGCGCCTTGGCCAGTACGCTCACCCCCTTGTTCATCAGCCTTACCTGCTTGAAATGCAGTACACCCACCACCATCAGCGCCTCGAGCAAACTGGTGTTGACCAGCCGTGCGACCTGCTGGGTGAGCGGGACGCGCTCGAACATTCTGCGCACCGGCACCGGGATCTCGGTGTCGATCTTCGGCGCCACCCAGATCGGCGTGCGCTGGAAAACAGTGAGCGAGCGTGCTTTCTCGGCCACCTCCGGAATCAGCTGCACGGCGGTGGCGCCGGTGCCGATGATCGCAGCGGCACGTCCGGTGAGGTCGGCATCGTCTTTCCACGCGGCGGTGTGGATGATCTCGCCTGCGAAGGTATCGATACCGGGGAAGGGCGGAGTATAGGGCTGGGACAGAAATCCCGTCGCGGTGAGCAGATAGCGTCCGGTGACAGTTTCCCCACCCGCGATCGAAACCTCCCAGTGCCCGAGTTCGTCGTCCCAGCGCGCCCCATCGACGACGGTACCGAAACGCATCCGGCGGCGCAGTTCGTACTTATCGGCCACATGCTCCGCGTACTTCTTCAGCTCCGCACCTGGCGCGAACAGCCGCGACCAGTGCGGGTTCGGCTCGAAGGAATACGAGTAGGTGACCGAAGCGATATCGACCGCAAGGCCGGGGTAGCGATTGACATGCCAGGTACCGCCGAGATCGTCCTCGCGTTCGAGGATCACGTAGTTGCTCAATCCGAGCCGGTCGAGCTGAATGCCTGCCCCCATGCCACCGAATCCCGCACCGACCACTATCGCGTCGTACTGAGGTGCCACGCCGAACCTCCTGCTAACCGAGCTATACAGCACGGAATGACACGTCATTCCGAATGTGATTACTGTATCATCGGCGAGGTGTCGAAGCTATCCACTCGTGCCGAACAACGTAAAGCGGAGCTGCGTCAGGAGATCATCGACACGGCGTTCACCTGTTTCGCCGAAAAGGGCTACCACGACACCGCTATCGCCGATATCGCGGGCAGACTCGGCATCGGGCACGGCACCTTCTACCGCTACTTCACCAATAAGCGCGATATCATCGACCACGTCATCGACAATCTGGCCGCACGTATCATCGCGGCACTCGGCACCGAGAACGCCCCGGATGCCGCGACCACCTTGGTCGAATACCGTGCCCAGATCGATCGCATCGGGACGGCCCTCACCGAGATCCTGCTCGCCGATCGCCGAGTCGCCCAACTGCTGCTGTTCCACGCCACCGGTATCGACGATGAACTCACGCAGCGGCTCTACCGGCTACTCGACACCGCCGACGCGTTGACCGCGGGATATCTCGAGCACGGCGTCGAACTCGGCTATCTACGGACCGACCTGGACACCGTGAACACCGCGCGCGCGGTGACCGGCATGCTGCTCGGCGGCATCGTGTACGCGCTGCGCACACCGGCCCCGGCCGATGTCGCCGGGCTGAACCAGGCGATCCGCCACCTGCTCATCGATGGTGTCCGCAAAACATAGAACTGCTGAGCGATCCGGTGAGCACTGATGCACCAGTAGGCCCCGCACACGGACACCACCAACGGTGTCATCGCCCGCACCGGCGACGCCGTGTCCGGCACAACGAATACGACCGTACGAGTGCGCACGGCCCGGCGTCATTCGAAGAAGTCGAGAGTAGGATGCAGCTCACGACCGCGAACTTCGATGGAGCCGAAGGCCAGATCAGCGGGAGGGACGAGGCCGATATGCGTCCAGGCGGCGGCGGTGGCCACCCGACCGCGCGGAGTGCGCGCGATCATGCCCGCGCGCACCAGAAACGGCTCACACACCTCCTCGACCGTGGCAGCCTCCTCACCGACTGCCACCGCCAAGGTGGATACCCCGACCGGGCCACCACCGAAACTACGCACCAGTGCGCCGAGGACCGCCCGGTCGAGCCGGTCCAGACCGAGCGCGTCCACGTCATAGACCTCGAGCGCGGCCTGCGCTATGGACCGGGTGATCCGGCCGTCGGCTCGGACTTCCGCGTAGTCACGCACGCGGCGCAACAGGCGGTTGGCGATGCGCGGCGTGCCGCGGGAACGGCCTGCGATCTCGGCCGCCGCGTCCTCCTCGATACCGAGGCCGAGCAGCTGTGCCGAGCGCTGCAGAATACGCAGTAACTCCTCGGGCTCGTAGAAGTCCATATGTCCGGTGAAACCGAAACGATCGCGCAGCGGACCGGTCAACGCTCCGGAGCGGGTAGTGGCACCGACCAGGGTGAATGGCGCGATATCCAGCGGAATCGACGTCGCGCCAGGCCCTTTGCCGACCACCACGTCGACGCGGAAGTCCTCCATCGCCAAGTAGAGCATCTCTTCGGCGGGACGGGCCATCCGGTGGATCTCGTCGATGAACAACACATCGCCCTCGACCAAGTTGCTGAGCATCGCCGCGAGATCGCCCGCACGTTCCAGCGCGGGACCGGAGGTGATCCGCAACGCGGTGCCGAGCTCCGCGGCGATGATCATCGCCATACTGGTCTTACCGAGCCCGGGCGGACCGGACAGCAGGACATGATCCGGGGTGCCGCCGCGCTGTTTGGCTCCACGCAACACCAGTGCCAGCTGTTCCCGGACTCTGGGCTGGCCGATGAAGTCGTCCAACGATTTCGGGCGCAAGCTCGCCTCGATCTCGCCATCCGACTTCAGGTACCTGGCACTGACCGGCGATTCGGCGGTTTCCTCTTGATGATCCATAGCGTCCTAACGGTTCTTGCCGAGCAGACCGAGCGCGGTACGCAACGCAGTGGAGGTATCGGCGGCCGGTTGATCGGCCAGTACCGTATCGACCGCCTGCTCCGCCTGTTTGGCGACGAAACCGAGCCCGATGAGTGCCTCGACAACCTGATCGCGCACCGGCGTGCGCACCGCGATAGGCACCGATCCTGGCGCACCGGACAGCACCGGAACGAGGTCCACCTTGTCGCGTAGCTCGACCACCATCCGCTCGGCACCGCGCTTGCCGACACCGGGCACCCTGGTCAGGGCGGCGATATTGCTCTCGGCGAGCGCTTTTCGCAGTGCTTCGGGCTCCAGTACGGCGAGCACAGCCATGGCGAGGCGAGGTCCGACGCCGGAAACGGTTTGCAACAAACCGAACAGATCGCGGGCCTCGGTATCGGCGAAACCGTAGAGCGTCATCGAATCCTCGCGGACGATCATCGCGGTATAGAGCCTGGTTTCCGCACCACGGGTGAGCCCGGCCAGCGTGGACGGGGTGGCGTTGAGCCGGTAGCCGACACCGGCCGCCTCGATCACCGCGTGGTCGAGAGCGATCTCGAGCACCTCACCGCGTACCGACGCGATCACCTACGCACCGCCTTCCGTTCCTCGGCCAGTCGTTCCTGGTAACGGCGCCGCGCCGCGGCTGCCTTGGCTTCCGCCGCGGCCATCCGTTCCAGCAACGGCGCCCGCCAGCAATGGCAGATGGCCAGCGCGAGCGCATCCGCCGCATCCGCTGGTTTCGGCGCGGCGGACAGGCCGAGAATCCGGGTGACCATGGCGGTCACCTGCCCCTTGTCCGCGGTGCCATTGCCCGTGACCGCCGCTTTCACCTCGCTCGGAGTATGGAACGCCACGGGGATCTTCCGCCGCGCCGCGGCGAGTGCGATCACCCCACCCGCCTGCGCGGTGCCCATAGCGGTACGGACATTGTGCTGAGCGAAGACACGTTCGATGGCGACCGCCCCCGGTTCGTAGGTGTCCATCCAGCGTTCCGCGGCCTCGGCGACAACGAGCAAGCGCTGCGCCAGATCCATATCTCCAGGAGTGCGAACCACGCCGACCTCCACGGCCGCGACCTTACGCCCTAGACCACCTTCGACGATGCTGAGACCACATCGGGTGAGCCCGGGATCGACACCCATCACCCGCAACGACAGCCCCTCTCACAGACACGAACAACTGTTCGAGAGTCTAGCGGAGACCGGACGCGATGCCCGTGTGCGACACAGTTCGCCGCGCGGCGGGACAGCCGTGACGCGGTGCCGTCAGTCACCGGAGAGCCGACCGGCGAACGCCGCGTACGCCGGATCGTCGAAGAGAACGAAACGGACTTCCGACACCGCCGTAGCACTCGCCCGGACCGCCTCGACGGCGATCCGGGCGCCATCACGTACAGGCCAGCCGAAAGCACCGGTGGAGATAGCCGGGAACGCCACCGACCGCGCACCCAGTTCATCCGCCACACGCAGGGATTCTCGATAACAGGAGGCCAGGAGCGCCGAACGATCCTCGGTGACCGACCACACGGGGCCGACTGTGTGGATAACCCAGCGGGCGGGAAGAAATCCCGCCGTAGTAGCGACCGCGGCACCGGCAGGCAACCCCGCACTGTACCGCGACACTCGCAACCGACGACACTCCGCCAGGATCTCCGGGCCACCGCGGCGATGGATCGCCCCGTCGACTCCCCCACCCCCTGACAGCGACGAGTTCGCCGCGTTGACCACTGCGTCGACCTCTTGTTCTGTGATATCGCCACGCATGATCACCAGTTCGGCCATAGCTGTATCTTGCCTCGATCCCCGACCACACCACCACACCCTGCCGGTAAGGAAGACGGCAGAGAACAGACGAGACATAGAGATGCGTACGAGACATTGCATACGAGATATAGGGCAAGATGGCAACTAAACCAAAGACCTGTTCGGGGCCATAATGTGCAATGCAAAGCAAACTATTAGCTAATCGGAATCCATCGCATTCCGAATCCGCCACGGGCCGGTGGCTCCCACTTCTACCATCTGAGAATGAGCACTATTGCCAAAGCTGTTCTCGAAGGCGGTCCGCACGATCTGCCCACCCGTATCGTGCCGATCACCGCACCGGAAGGCGAGTTGAAGGTCCCGTTCCGGGACGGGTATGAACACTTCCTGCTCACGCAGCGGGAGCGGGACACCAAGGAAGGTCGGTTACGTGTCTACGAATGGTGCGACCGCACCAAGATCGCGGAGTAGACCGAACCCTCCGCTCCGGTAGGCGGCAGCGTCGCCACAGCCGTATCCGAGCACATAACCCCTCGGTCCCGGTACCGATAGGCAGCGCGCTCGGCTTCGACCCGGCGGTAGCGCGGCCCTGGTTCCGGCCGTGTCTGCCGAGCGACGGTACGGGTGCCCGAGATCCGGCCCGCCGTTGCGAGATCCGGGTTCGCGATGACCACGGGACCCGGCCCGCTCACCGCGAACTACCGGATACGCCCTAGTCGTCGAGTTGCGCGAGTACTTCGTCGGAGATATCGACGTTGGTGTAGACGTTCTGCACGTCGTCGCTGTCTTCGAGGGCGTCGACCAGTTTGATCACCTTACGAGCGCCATCGACGTCGACCGCCACCGATACCGAGGGTTGGAACCCGGACTCCGCGGAATCGTAGTCCAGCCCGGCGCTCTGCAACGCGGTGCGCACGGCGACCAGGTCGCTGGGCTCACTGATGACCTCGAACGACTCGCCGAGGTCGTTGACCTCTTCCGCACCTGCGTCGAGCACCGCGAGCAATACATCGTCCTCGGACAGACCGTTCTTCTCCAAGGTGACGATGCCCTTGCGGTGGAACAGATAGGCCACCGAACCGGGGTCGGCCATATTGCCGCCGTTGCGCGTCATCGCGACCCGCACCTCGCCCGCGGCACGGTTGCGATTATCGGTGAGGCACTCGACCAGCACCGCGACACCATTGGGCCCATAGCCCTCGTACATGATGGTCTGCCAGTCGGCGCCGCCCGCCTCCTCGCCACCACCGCGTTTACGGGCGCGCTCGATATTGTCGTTGGGTACCGACGACTTCTTCGCCTTCTGGATGGCGTCGTACAGCGTCGGGTTGCCATCCGGGTCACCGCCACCGGTCCGGGCCGCCACCTCGATGTTCTTGATCAACTTCGCGAACAGCTTGCCGCGCTTGGCGTCGATCGCGGCCTTCTTGTGCTTGGTGGTGGCCCATTTGGAGTGGCCGCTCATTCCCTACTTCCTTCAGGTCGATGGCACGTCTGGTGGTGTCCGTTACCAGCACCGCCGGACGGACAACTTCTTCAGCCTACTCGGACACCTCTTCCGTAGCGGCCCCGGCTAGGCCGCCAGGACCAGGTCCACGAACAGCCGGTGCACCCGCAGATCACCGGTCACCTCGGGATGGAACGAGGTCGCGAGGACATTACCTTGCCGTACCGCCACGATCCGGCCTGCGGCGGGGCCATCCGCGACGGTGGCGAGCACCTCGACATCCGGACCTGCCCGCTCGACCCATGGCGCGCGGATGAACACCGCGCGGACCGGTCCATCAGTCAAGCCCGCGAAGGAAAGATCAGTCTCGAACGAATCGACCTGGCGACCGAACGCATTGCGGCGCACCGTCATATCGATACCGGACAGATGCTCGGCGTCCGGCCGGGTATCGAGCACTTCCGAAGCGAGCAGAATCATGCCCGCGCACGAACCGAAGGCGGGCATCCCCTCCCGCAGCCGAGCGCGCAGTGGCTCGAGCAACTCGAAGGCGCCGAGCAGCTTGCTGATCGCTGTCGACTCACCGCCCGGCAGTATCAGCGCGTCCACCGCGGCCAGCTCGGTCGCCCGACGGACCAGGACGGGCTCGGCGCCGCACCGCTCCAGCGCCGCGACATGCTCTCGGACGTCACCCTGTAAGGCGAGCACCCCGATGGTGGGACGAGACTGCGTCTGTTCTGCGTCGGCGGCGGATGCGACGACCGGGGTAACGTTCACGCCGGAAAGCTTACGAGCCGTACTGATGTGGGCGTACTCACAGCCGTTATCGCATACGCGGTCGCTTCGACTTCTTCTCCAGCCCGAAGGCGGTGGATTCCGGGTTCGCACCCGAGGTTTCCTGTGTCACACCACGCCGCGCCGATGCCCCGGCGTTCCGCTCGGTGCGCGACAGCAGACGCGGCGCCAGGGCATTCCCAGGACGCACACCGTTCAGCCCTCGCGGTGGGTACGGATCAGCCCTTCCTGAACCACGGCGGCGACCAGCGCACCCGCGCGGGAGAAGATCTTGCCGCCGGTCAGCGCGCGACCGAAACCGGCCGAGGGGGAGGACTGATCGTAGAGCAACCACTCATCGGCCCGGAAAGGCTGCAAGAACCACATCGCGTGGTCCAGAGAGGCGTTCTGGGTCCGCTCATCGGGATGGGTGACCTTCGAAGAACCGAGCAGCGTCATATCGCTCATATAAGCGAGGGTGCACACATGCACCAGCGGATCATCAGGCAGCTGATGCCGGTAACGAAACCACACCTGCTGCTGGGAAACCATCCCGTCCCGCTTGGACACGTCTTCCTGGGGCACCATACGGATGTCCCAGTGCTCCCATTCCCGCATCATCCACAGCCGTTCGGGGCTCATCGTGGTGCTCGCGTCGGGCAGCTCCTCCGGCGCGGGTACCTCGGGCATATGGTCCTGATGCTCGGGCCCCTCATCGCCTGCGTGAAAGGAAGCCGCCATGGTGAAAATCGCCGCGCCGTCCTGGATACCGGTCACCCGCCTGGTGCAGAACGAACGTCCGTCCCTGATGCGCTCGACCTGATAGACGGTGCGCTCCTGCGGATTCCCCGGACGCAAAAAATATCCGTGCAGTGAGTGCACCTGGAATCGCGGTTCCACCGTCCGAACTGCCGAGACGAGAGCCTGGCCGGCAACCTGCCCGCCGAACGTACGCGGGAGCTGGGTCTTGGTGGACGCGCCGCGGAAAATGTCCCGCTCGAGCCGCTCTATCTCCAGCGCTTCTTCGATTGTCGCCATGCGGTGAGACTATCCCGGCCACTGCCGCCGATATCGCTCGGCTACAGCTGATGCCGGGTAGGCCGCTGCTACCTGCGCAGCGGCCTACCCGTCATGCTGTCGTACTCAGCGCAGTTGTGCTCACCAACCGCGCTCGGCCAGCCGATGCGGCTGCGCGATGTCCTCGACATTGATCCCGACCATGGCCTCGCCGAGGCCACGCGACACCTTGGCCAGCACGTCAGGATCATCGTAGAAGGTGGTGGCCTTGACGATCGCGGCGGCGCGCTGCGCCGGATTCCCGGACTTGAAGATGCCGGACCCGACGAACACGCCCTCGGCGCCGAGCTGCATCATCATCGCCGCATCGGCCGGGGTGGCGATGCCACCCGCGGTGAACAGCACCACGGGCAGCTTGCCGGTCGACGCGACCTCACGGACCAGCTCATAGGGCGCCTGCAACTCCTTCGCCGCGACGAACAGTTCGTCCTCGGGCAGAGACGCCAGCCTGCGCAATTCCTGGCGGATCTTACGCATATGTGTGGTCGCATTGGACACATCGCCGGTACCCGCCTCGCCCTTGGAGCGGATCATGGCCGCGCCCTCGGTGATACGGCGCAGCGCCTCACCCAGGTTGGTGGCGCCACAGACGAACGGCACAGTGAAGTTCCACTTATCGATGTGGTTGGCGTAATCGGCCGGGGTGAGGACCTCGGACTCGTCGATGTAATCCACACCGAGGCTCTGCAGAATCTGCGCCTCCACGAAGTGGCCGATACGGGCCTTCGCCATGACCGGAATCGAGACGGCGGAAATGATGCCATCGATCATGTCCGGGTCGCTCATCCTGGACACGCCGCCCTGCGCGCGAATATCGGCCGGAACGCGCTCCAGCGCCATCACCGCGACCGCACCGGCATCCTCGGCGATCTTGGCCTGCTCCGGCGTGACGACATCCATGATCACCCCGCCCTTGAGCATCTCGGCCATACCGCGCTTCACACGGGCGGTGCCAATGGTCTGGGTGGTCTCGGGGCTGGTCACGGCAAACTCCTGAGTCATGTGCGCCAATCGGTCGCGCGGATTCGAACACTACGATTCTAAGCGGCCACCTGAGGCCACTTGATAGCCAGTTGTAGCGCACTGGCCTGGTACGGACTCGACGATGGCTCTTCTGGACGAGAGCACCCCGTATGCAATCGGTCAGCGGATGGAGCGCACTTCCGGCTCGACGACACCAGAGGCGGCTACCGCGGCCTCGGCCAGCAATTCGTCCAGGTGATAGGGATACACGATTTCGCCGGCGCGATCCAAGGCGACGATATCCGCGGCCGTGCACCATTTGTGACCGGTGATACAGCGACGTTCGATCACGGTCCGGTTCGCCGCGCGCGGTTCGAAACCGCGCACCCGCAGGCTGAAGAACAGCTCTTCGGAACGAATCAGCTCACCGTTGAAGGGAAAGACCGCGACCCGCCGCCAGATCGGTCCGCGCAGGCCTGCCGGATCCGCCTGGTATCCGGTCTCCTCGAAGAGTTCCCGTACCGCCGCGCCACGCAGGCTCTCCCCCGGCTCCACCCCGCCACCGACTGTGAACCAGAACGACACCTCCGGTGTCTTGGGGTCGTTTCCGCGCATCAGCAGCGTTCGATCGTTCTCGTCGAACAGCACGATGCGCGCAGCGGTCCGGACGGTGTCGACAGAGAGACCAGTGGACGCGGCAGGTGTAGCGCGCTCGGTGATCTCGAAGTAGGACGGCAACGGAGCGGTGCCGCCGAGGTGCAGAATACGTACCAGACGCCGCGTGCGCAGCGCGAGCGTATCGCGTACCGCGTCGTTGTGGAAGCGACGAGCGATCAGCACCCTTGCCTCGGCATCGGCCAGTTCGGCGACCAGTTGCGGGCGCAACATACCGATATCGACGGCCGACAGCGCGGTCGAGAGCTGGTTCTCCGCGGTCTCCCGTTCAGTGCGGTCTACCCGCTCGGCCCGGTCCGCCAACGTGGTCAACCGTCCGGCTTGCTCCGTCAGGACCGGGTCCGATACCGGTCCCGCGATGGCCATGGCGACCGATCTGGCCACCACCGACCGCCGGGCCAAGGCCGCATCGAGCGCCTGCCAGGATTGATCGGAACGCACATGCAGCCGATCGAGCCGGTTCGCGGTCGAATAAGCCCAGAGACCGACCGCGACGACCAGCGCGGCCAACAACCCGAGAACGAGAACGGTGGTCGCGGAGAAGGTGATCATCCAGCGGCCCGAACTCTGATGTCGCCCACGGTCACCGTCTCGTAGACGCGCAGGATCTGTTCGGCCACCACCGGCCAGTCGTACTCGCCGACCACCTGGGTCGCGGTACGCACCAGTGCTTCCCTGCGCACCGTATCGGTGAGCACGGTATGCAATGCGGTGGCCAATGCCGCCGAATCGCCGACCGGAACAAGCATGCCTGCCGTACCGTCACGCAGCACCCGGCGGAAGGCGTCCAGTTCACTGGCGATGACCGCGGTTCCCGCGGCCATCGCCTCGATCAGGATGATGCCGAAGCTCTCCCCGCCCAGATTGGGCGCGACATAGACATCCGCGCTGCGCATCGCGGACGCCTTCTCCGCATCGGATACCTGACCGAGGAAACGCAGATGTCCGGACAGCTTGCCCGCCTCACGGCGCAGCCGGTCCTCGTCCCCGCGGCCGACGATGAGGATCTCGATACCGGGATGCTCGCGCACCAGCTCGGGAAGCGCGCCGAGCAAGACCTGCATCCCTTTCCTCGGCTCGTCATAACGGCCGAGGAACAGCACCGTGCCGCCTGCCCGTGGATAGCCCGGCAGCATCGGCGCCCTGGCGAACGCGGGAACATCGACCCCGTTGGGGATCTCCACCGCGTCCGAGCCGAGCGCCTCCACCTGCCAGCGCCGCGCGAGCTCCGATACCGCGATACGGCCGGCGATCTTCTCGTGATAGGGCCGAAGCACGCCTTGAAAAGTGCTCAGCACCAACGATTTCGTCGTCGAGGTGTGGAAAGTCGCGACAATCGGGCCCTCGGCGATCTTCAGTGCGAGCATGGACAAGCTCGGCGCGTTCGGCTCGTGGATATGCAGGACGTCGAAGTCGTTGCCATCGATCCACCGGCGAATCCTGGTATAGGCCGTCGGCCCGAAGGACAATCGGGCCACCGATCCGTTGTACGGAATAGCGACCGCGCGTCCTGCCGACACCACGAATTCCGGCAGCGGGGTACCTTCCGACGCGGGGGCGAGCACACTCACCTTGTGCCCGCGTTCGATGAATACCCGTGCCAGCTCCACCACATGTGCCTGCACCCCACCGGGGACGTCGAACGAGTAGGGGCAGACCATGCCGATCTTCATGGCGAGACATCCCCCTGCTCGGCCCGGATACTCGTCTGCGCGGCATCGATCACAGCTCGCCGTCGTGGCGACAGATCGTTCTCCCACAGCGGTTGCAGCATATGCCAATCCTCGGGATGCTCAGCGATATTCGCCGCGAAGCGATCCGCCAATTGCTGTGTGGCAGCGGCTACCCCACCGGAAACATCGAGCGGCCGCTCGGTTTTCAGTCCCCAGCTCTCCCGGCCCTGCGCATCGACCTCGAACCACGCGTGCACCGGCATCAGCGCCGCACCGGTCTCGATGGCCAATTTCGCCGCGCCTGCCGGCATCCACGTGCGTTCTCCGAAGAACTGGACCGGAACGCCTTTACCGGTGAGATCGCGCTCACCCATCAGGCATACCACCTTGTTCTCCCGCAGCCGTGCCGCCAGCTGACCGAACGGCGGCTGTTCGCCGCCGGTGAGGGGGAATACTTCGAAGCCGAGGCTCTCCCGATAAGCGACGAACCGCTCGAACAACGATTCCGGCCGCAGTCGCTCGGCCACAGTGGCGAAACTGCCGTAGCGCTGCACCAGCCAGACGCCTGCCATATCCCAGTTGCCGGAATGCGGCAAGACGAAGATCACCCCGCGCCCCTCGGCCAGTGCGGCGTCGAGCAACGGCACCCCGTCGACCCGGTAATCGATCGCGGAATGGTCCATCGTGGGAAGCCGGAAGGCCTCACGCCAGTACCTGGCGTAGGACCGCATGCTCGCGCGGATCAGCTCGTCCGGTACCTCGGCAGGCGATACCCCGAGTACACGAGCCAGGTTGCGCCGCAACTGATTCGGTGCCGCACCGGCGCGATACTCCCGGTTGGCGCGCCGGGCAGCTCGGTCACCACCCCAGTCGAACAACCGCCGAGCGGTCGAGTCGGGTAAGGCACGCACCAACTGCCAGCCCGCCGCGTACCCGGCGGTGCCGAGCTGTTCCCCGAGGCTCATCGACACCTCTCCATTACTCGTCCACGACCGAGAGACACGGCGGCCCGGACGCCACCTGTGATCGGTCGGCGCCCGATACTGGATGAGGTCACGACGAAAGTCCCGTGGTGCCTGCGGTTCCCGTGCTCGAGTTCTGCGGCTGTCCCGCCGGGATCACGGTGCGCGCTCCCGGTGAATTACGCACCGCGAGTACGCGCTGCACAACAGTCACCATACTGAGCACAGCGAGTAACCACATGGCCACGTGCACCGCGTAGGTGAGCCACTCGATATCCCAATAGCCGCCGATGCCGGTGAGCCCGGCACCGACAAGCACGATGATCAGCCGGTCCGGTCGCTCGATGAGTCCGCCGTCCGCGGACAGGCCGCTGGCCTCGGCGCGCGCCTTGGCATAGGAGATCACCTGGGAGGTCACCAGAACGATGAGCGTGGCGACGAACAGCGGCTTGTGCTGTTCCTGATAGACGGCCCACCAGGCCAGACCCCCGAAGATGGCGCCATCGGCAAGCCGGTCGCAGGTGGCGTCGAGCACCGCCCCGTACTTCGTACCACCGCCGCGCGCCCTGGCCATCGCTCCGTCGAGCATGTCGAACATGACGAACAACCAGATCACCATGGTTCCCCAGAACAGGTGCCCGGTCGGGAACAGGGTGACCGCGGCGGTGATCGACGCGGTGGTGCCGAGCACCGTCATGACATCGGGAGTGAGTCCCGTGCTCACCAGCATCCGGCCCAGCGGCGCGGTCGCTTTGGCGAACACCTCCCGACCGAAGAAACTCAGCACAGCCGATCCGCTCTGTCGCTCATCTACGCCTCCTTCCAGGCCGCCGAGAGCAGCGCCCTGGTCTCCCGCAGCAGCTGCGGCATCACCTTCGCTCCGCCGATCACGGTGATGAAATTCGCGTCACCACCCCAACGCGGCACGATGTGCTGATGCAGGTGATCGGCCAGCGAACCGCCTGCCACCCCGCCGAGATTCAGCCCGACATTGAAGCCGTGCGGCCGGGAGACCTTCTTCATCACCCGGATCGCCTGCTGGGTGAAGGCCATCAGTTCGGCACTCTCCGCCTCGGTGAGATCCTCCAGATCCGCCACCTTGCGGTACGGCACTACCATCAGGTGCCCCGGATTGTACGGATACAGATTGAGTACCGCATACACCAGTTCGCCGCGGGCCACGACCAGCCCGTCCTCATCGGACATCTTGGGGATATCGGTGAACGGGTGACCGGTCGAATCCTTGGGGCTGGTGGCCGCCGACGCGATATAGGACATACGGTACGGCGTCCACAACCGCAGCAGCCGATCCGGTTCCCCGGCGCCGGTGTCCACAATGCTGCCCCCTTCGGCGGAAGTCCCGTTCTCGTGCAGATCCGCGAGCCCGTCCGATACCGTACGTTCGCTCATGCTGTACCTCCTCCGGCATGAGCGGAGCCCTCCATGGCCACGCTGCGCTGCCGCCTCCGGGCCTGACCGCTCATGCCCCGCCCTTGTTCGCTGATCGGATCGCAAAGCCCTCGGCGGTCGGCGAACTATTCTCCCGGTGCGCGATCCACTCGGTAATGGTGGCCACCGCATCGTCCACCGGCACCCCGTTGACCTGGGTTCCGTCGCGGAAGCGGAAGCTCACGGCGTTCGCGTTCACATCGCGTTCCCCGGCGAGCAGCATGAACGGGATCTTCTGCGCGGTGTTGTTGAAGATCTTCTTCTGCATCCGGTCGTCGCTGCGATCCACCTGCGCGCGGATGCCGGCGCCGCGGAGCCGTTCTATCACCTGATCCAGATGCGGGGCGAAGGCTTCCGCGACCGGGATGCCGACGACCTGCACCGGCGCGAGCCAGGCCGGAAACGCACCGGCGTAGTGCTCGGTGAGCACACCGAAGAATCGCTCGATCGAGCCGAACAGCGCGCGGTGGATCATCACCGGTCGCTGTTTGGTGCCATCGGATGCGGTGTACTCCAGCTCGAACCGCTCCGGCAGGTTGAAATCCAGCTGGATGGTCGACATCTGCCAGGTCCGGCCCAGCGCGTCCTTGGCCTGCACCGAGATCTTCGGCCCATAGAAGGCGGCGCCACCCGGATCGGGCACCAGCTCCAGACCGGAGGCCGAGGCAACCTCGGCCAGAGTCGCGGTGGCCTCTTCCCAGATCTCCTCGGAGCCGACGAACTTCTTCGGATCCTTGGTGGACAGTTCGAGATAGAAGTCGTCGAGTCCGTAATCCTTCAGCAGATCCAGGACGAACCGCAGGGTATCGGTCAGCTCGGCGTGCATCTGCTCTTTGGTGCAGTAGATGTGGGCGTCGTCCTGGGTCATGCCACGCACCCTGGTCAGGCCGTGCACCACACCGGACTTCTCGTAGCGGTAGACCGAACCGAATTCGAACAGCCGTAGCGGCAGCTCCCGATACGACCGGCCACGGGAACGGAAGATCAGATTGTGCATCGGGCAGTTCATCGGCTTGACGTAGTAGTCCTGGCCTGGCTTGCGGACGGTGCCGTCGGCGTTGAGTTCGGCATCGAGATGCATCGCGGGGAACATGCCGTCGCGATACCAATCCAGATGGCCGGAGACCTCGAAAAGATGCCCCTTGGTGAGGTGCGGGGTGTTGACGAACTCATAGCCCGCTTCGACGTGCCTGCGGCGCGAGTACTCCTCCAGCTCTTTGCGGATGATGCCGCCCTTGGGATGGAACACCGGAAGACCGGATCCGAGTTCCTCGGGAAAACTGAACAGATCCAGTTCCAATCCGAGTTTGCGGTGGTCGCGGCGCTCGGCCTCGGCGAGTAAGTGCATATGCTCGTCGAGCGCTTCCTGCGATTCCCACGCAGTACCATAGATACGCTGCAGATCCTCGCGATTCTGGTCGCCTCGCCAGTACGCGGCCGAACTGCGGGTCAGCTTGAAGGCCGGGATGAACTTGGTGGTCGGAATGTGCGGACCGCGGCACAGATCGCCCCAGACCTTCGCGCCGGTACGCGGATCAAGGTTGTCGTAGATGGTCAGCTCCTTACCGCCGACCTCCATGACCTCGGGATCGTCGATACCGGACTTATCGCTGATCAGCTCCAGTTTGAACGGCTCTCCGGCCAGCTCGACCCTGGCGTCGTCGACCTCGACCACCCGGCGGGAGAAGCGCTGCGCACCCTTGACGATCTTCTTCATCCGGGATTCCAGCTTGGTCAGATCCTCCGGGGTGAACGGTCGCTCGACCTGGAAGTCGTAGTAGAAACCGTCCTTGATATAGGGACCGATGCCGAGTTTGGCCTCGGGAAATTCCTGCTGCACCGCTTGGGCCAGCACATGCGCGGCAGAGTGCCGGAGGACATTGCGGCCGTCGTCGGTGTTCGCCGCCACCGGCTCCACATCGATATCGACCTCGGGAACCCACGACAGGTCCTTCAGTTCTCCGTCCGCTCGCACGACGACGATGGTGTCCGGCCCCTTGACCGGAAGTCCCGCTTCGCGCACCGCGGCGCCCGCCGTCGTCCCGGCCGGCACCCGGACGAGGGCGACTGGGCTGATGGGGGCTGAGGTGGTCACGGCTGCGCTCTCCTTGGCGTTCTCGGGTGCGGGCAGGCTCCCGCCGAATCGGTGACCGATCGCGTATTCGCTCCGGCGCGACCATGCTATCGGCACCGTGCGACCTACGTACCGATGGACCGGCATCAGCGCAGCGGCACGTACCACCGATCAGGCGAAGCGAGCAGCCGGACAGCTCAGTCCCGCGCGGCGAGGCCCTCCAGCAATGCTTGGCGTTCAGCAGCCGGTCGTTTCGGACAGCTGGTGCACAAGGCACAGCCAGGCACCTGGAATACCAGGCAGCATGAGATACGTCGCACGAAAGTGCGTCCGCCGATCGCTACGAACCGTGGCACCGGGAGCGCGCCACCGATTTCGGCGGCCAACCGCATTCCCGCCTCCGGTGCCCCGGCATCGATCGCACGATTACCGATCGCATCGGCCACGATCGCCCATAAAGCAGCCGTCCCCGCGCCGGATACTTCGGTGACCGGCGGGACCACAGCGGCCAGGGTTTCCCCTAATGCCCCGGCATGCGCGGAGCAATCTTCCTGTATACCGCCGGTCAGGATGCGCACCCGTTCGATGCCGCCATCAGCGCGGACTTCGCAAGACAGCCGATCCAATGTGGCTTCGGGGGCTCGCTTATCGTGCGCGTACGCCCGCACGATGAGCTCCACCAACGCCGAGGCGGCCATAGACCACCACAGCGTGCCCGCGACGCGCAGCGACGTGGTTCCCCACGAGTGCCCCAGCTCCGTGATCCGAGCGGCCAGCCACTCAGGCCGGGTAAGCGTCCATCCCGGGACGACAGTCACCGTTACAGAGGGCTGCGCAGCCATTCCCATTCGACTCCGATCCAGCTACCCACGATCCCGAATGTTCCGAGTACCCACAGAGTCACCATGACCAACACAAAGGTGCCCACCGTCGTGAGCACCTGTATCCACGGCCCCCGAGCCGAGTACCAGGCCATACCGCTGCGATACCGGTTTCGTAACCACCTGAGCACCCCACGTGCCCAGGCGAACTCGGTGGCGAGAATACCGAGTCCGGCGAACACGATCGCCCAGCCAGGACCGGGATACGGGATCGCGAGAACACCGACCGCGAGCACAGTCACACCGACCACCGCGACCCCGGCCCGATAGACGAGGTAAAGCATAGGTCGGCGCATGAGCCCGGCCCGGAAGGCGCTCCGGCCGGTTTTCCCTCTAGTCGAACTCACTGTCAGATCCTCGGCCACCTGCCCAGAGTACGAGCGATCCGGCACACCGGACTCCGCTATCGCGTTTCCGGATACGGCGATGCCGCTCGGGACGGAATCATCCGGCCCGAGCAGCACAGCACATAGATCACATGAAATCAGAAGCGGCCGAGTGATCGGTGTCCTCGATACGCGCCAGCCCGTGCGCGGTCACCTCGATCACCCGCGCACTAGCGATATCGAAGAAGAGACCCGACACCGCGGCGCCGCGCTCGGCGACCGCCTTACGTACCGCTGGGTGGCGCTGCAGGTTCTCCAACTGCACCGCCACATTCACCATGGCGAGCTGATCGACCGGGCCGAACCCCGCCTCACGTGCCGCGACCGCCACCGGATGGCCGGCACGGAACCGCTCCAGGCTCGGCCGGGCGTGCTCTAGCCAGGCATCCACGCCGGGAACCCGCGCCTGTGCGTGCAAAGCCGCCATCGCACCACACGATGAATGTCCACACACCACGACCGAGCGGACATTCAACTCCTCTAACGCGAAACGCAACGCGGCCTCGACCGAATCATCACCCTCGGCAGGGACAAGGTTGCCCACATTGCGGACAGTGAACAGATCGCCAGGCCCGCTACTGGTGATGACATTCGGCACGATCCGCGAATCGGCACAGGTCAGGAAGAACGAATCCGGGTCCTGCCTATTACGCAGCTCGTCCAGGTGCGGTCGCACGACATGAGCTTGATTGCGGTGGTAGGCCGCGATGCCTGTCGCGATGGGGTCCTTATCCCCCTCGTCGTGACTCCACGGGGCGAGGACGTCGTCCCAGACCGATCGCGCGAGGCTGCGCGCGGGTGGCTTCGCCGTGGCCTGGGCCATTCTGGCGCCACCGATCTCCACGAAATCGACACTGCCGCCGCCGGCCCGCTGCTGACGTTCGAACGCCTCGATGGCCTCGAAAGCCGCGTGGTCGAGGAAGTCGACGGTCATCTCCACAGTGACATCGGCACCGGGAGGAATCTTGGCGAACTGTGCCGACAGTCGTGGCAGCGCGAGGAAAGTAGCCGAGCCATCGATAGTGATCAGCCAACGCTGCGTACCGGGGACCTGCTCGGCACGGATCGCGACCCGGACCACCCGCCACAACAGCAGGCCGAAGGCCAGCCCGAGGCCGATCAACACGCCCTCCAGCAGGTTCAGGAACACCACACCGAGCACCGTGACGGCATAGACCATGAGATCGCCGGTGCGGCGAGCCGACTTGATGTGGGCCAGCTTGACCAGCTGGATACCGATCACGATGAGCAGACCGGCCAGCGCGGCCTTCGGGATCTGCTCGACCACCGATACCAGCATCACCGAGAACACGAGAACCCAGACGCCGTGCAACACCCCTGAGGCTCGAGTGCGCGCACCTGCCTGCACATTCGTGGCACTGCGCACGATCACGCCGGTGACCGGCAGACCACCGACTAAACCGGAAAGCACGTTCGCCGTGCCCTGACCGACCAATTCACGATCGAAATTGGTGCGGGTGCGCGCACTCATCTTGTCCACGGCCACCGCGCACAGCAGACTCTCCACGCTGGCGATCAACGCGATGGTGAGAACGGCGAACACCACCGCCGACCAGTTACCGCTCGGCAGCTCCGGGAGCGCGATCGCATCGAACAGCGAGCCGTTCAGCACAATGCGCTCGACATCGGTCGGCAGAGCCAGCGACAACAAGGTACCCGCGACCACCGCCACCAGTGGGCCCGGCACTACGCGGACCCTGGCAGGCACATATCGCCAGCCGAGCATGATGACGATCACCACCATGCCGATGAACACACCACCACCCTGCAGCGACAGCAGCTGCTCGGGTAGCTCGATGATGTTCTGCCAGGCCGAGCTGCGGGACGAACCACCGAGTAGGACATGAACCTGCTGCAAGGCGATGGTGATGCCGATACCTGCGAGCATCGCGTGCACCACCACTGGCGCCACCGCGAGCGCGGCCCTGGCAACACGGCTGAGCCCGAGCAGAATCTGCAGCACGCCGGCGGCGAGGACGATAAAGCAGGTCATGCGCCAGCCGAATTGATTTATCGTCTCGGCTACCACAACGGTGAGCCCTGCGGCGGGACCACTGACTTGCAGGGGGGAACCGCCGAACGATCCGGCGACAATGCCCCCGATCACCGCGGCGATGAGCCCCGCGGCCACCGGAGCCCCTGAGGCGATCGCGATACCGAGCGAAAGCGGCAACGCGACAAGGAAGACCACCACCGACGCGGGAACGTCGTAACGGAGTACCTCTGTGACACGGTCGGGTAGCAATCCGGAGCCCCTCTCCGAACCCTTGGTAACAGACGGTGGCAATGGCGGGGCTATTTCATGATCGATAGCCATGATTCTCCTTCGCCGACTCGGCCGATCAGCCGAGTTCGGTTGACGATCAACATGTCCAGCAGGGCATAAGACCGCGAACCGGCATCTCGCGGTGAAGCAGTCCCGGCACACCAACGGGCCGAGAAGTAAACGAATGCGAGTGTATTGGCAAAGACTTAGCAAAGCCTGAGGAGGCTTGCGGAGCGCGCCTCACGCCACCAACAGCTCGTCACCCTCACCAGGATCTGTTGCACAGCAACCCTCGGGTCGATATCGCGACTACTCAGCGGACGCTGTCGTCGAACTTCACGATTTCGCCGACCATCAGTCAGCCGACCGAACGCTCGGGGCCGGAAGCAGCCCCACACCGCCACATCCATCGCTTGCCGGATATGCGCTACAACTGCTCCGAGCTTCGCAGCTCAGAGCTAGCATCAATAGTAAAGGCTTAGCAAAATGGAAGGAAAGGTTCTCGTCGGCACCGACACAACCGCTATTCAATTGTGATACAGATCACAAAATGTACATCGATTCGCGATACATCACCGATCCGGATGGCACGAGCGAACACATACGCAACACATGCGCAAACACCCATCGGATCCAGCTGGACACCAGCAGCCGCCGACAACGCCGAATATTCTCGGGATGTGACACAAAAAAATCCCCTCGACCACATGACATGACGAGGGGATGAGGTGGTCCCAGCTGGGATCGAACCAGCGACCTTCCGCGTGTGAGGCGGACGCTCTCCCGCTGAGCTATGAGACCTTGCGGGCGTCCGACGGGATGCCCTCCGGACGAGACGAAACACTAGCACGCGATACTGCCGGTTCACCAAATCGCCACCTGGACAGGAGCGATCCACCCGAGCCCGCGCTCGCCACCGAATCGATGGCGAGAGCGCGACTCACGAACGACCGGACCGAAACCGATTCCGGCCACCCGGGACAGCCGATGCCATCCGAACACCGTCCCGCTGCCACGCTTCGAATCGACTGCCCGGCCGATCCACATCCCCATCAACCACACGAGCCACTATCGGCACAGTGCGTAACTTACGAATTTCCCCCGCCCTACCAGCGGATTTGTACCTTTCACTGAGCGTCCGCTAATGTTTCTTCTCGCACCGCCGGGGTCGAAACAAGGCCCGGGAGGCGGAATGCGGATGTAGCGCAGCTGGTAGCGCATCACCTTGCCAAGGTGAGGGTCGCGGGTTCGAATCCCGTCATCCGCTCGAGAGGTAGGGCCAGGCAATAGTAATAAAAGCCTTCCCACCTTGCGCGGTGGAGTGGCCGAGTGGTGAGGCAACGGCCTGCAAAGCCGTGCACACGGGTTCGATTCCCGTCTCCACCTCGCGCGATTAGCTCAGCGGGAGAGCGCTTCCCTGACACGGAAGAGGTCACTGGTTCAATCCCAGTATCGCGCACCACCGGAAGCAGATAGAAAAGCTCCTGACCAAGAGAAATGGTCAGGAGCTTTTCCTGCGTTCCCGTATCTGGTCTTACATTCCTGTTTCTGGGAGGAAACAGCCATCGCAGGTAACCGAAGGTTTCCGTGGCCACTACCGCACCGGAATCCATTCCGGTATGTAACATGTTCAACATGAGTACATACAGCCTGCGGGATCTACGGAACAATCTCGGGGCCGTCGTACGTGGAGTCGCGTCAACCGGCGAGGAAGTCATCATCACCGATAGCGGTACCGAGGTCGCTGTGCTGATCAGCATGGCCGACTACGAGCGGTTGCACGAACACGCCGACCTCGCTGATGCGCTGAACTTACGCCGGAAGCGGGAAGAACCGTTCGAAAAGATGTCGATGTCGGAGATGGCGACCGCGCTGGGCATCGACCCGAGCGAGGTTCTCTCCTCGTGAGGATCGAGTTCCATCCCGATACCCTCAAACAGCTTCAGAAACTCCCCCGCGACGTCTTCGAGCCGGCGCTTCAGGCGATCATCGGGCTCAGCAAAGATCCACGACCCGCAGGCGCGAAGAAGCTCGTCGGCAGCCGGGACGACTGGCGTGTTCGCATCGGGCAGTACCGCATCGTGTACGAGATCGACGACGAGCAGCTGGTGACGATCTATACCGTCGCCAAACGTTCCGACGCCTACCGCTGACCGGCATCCAGCAGCGGCCGCCCCTTACCCGCAGAGCTACACCGATATGGATAAGACGATTCGGGACAGACAGGTCCGCGGGGCGAGAGCCCCCATGTCCGCAGCGGGAATGGTGCCGCACGACCGTCGGGTGATCTACCGCACCCACACCTGACGTGACCGATTTTTTGTCGCCGAGCAGGTCGAACGCCTCGGGACAATACTCGTCAGTATGTAGATAGGGATACGCTATATCGCACGGTGCCAGTGCGAAAAGGGGGTTGCCGCGTGACGATCAATCCAGAAACTACGCAGGGGCAGCTGCCTGATGATCACATACCCGATGATCACTCCGACCCCGAGCTGCTCGACCTACAGAACAATATCTCTTTCGAGCTCGAAGAGATCAACGAGGTACTCGGTGAGTTGATCGCGATGCGGGCCGATCACAAGGCCAAGGATGCCGAACTGCTCACGGCTCGGCTGGGAATCGGCGGCGAGAAGCCCGAAACCCTGGCTCACCTCGGCGCCCGCTACGACCTGTCCAGGGACCGCGTGCGGCAACTGCACACCAAGGCGGTCGGGCAGCTGGTCCGGATGGCGCAACGATCCGGGCATCGCGCCGCCACTGTGCTCGGTGCTCGGTATCCGCTCGACGCGGGAGACCGGGCACTGGTGCGCGCGCTCCTGGTGGAGACCTATGTGACCGATACCGATATCGCCGCGGGCGAGCTGTCGTATCTGAAGCTGCGGCTGGGCGGGCATACGGCCGAGGACGCGAAGCGGATCTCCGGATTCGTCACCCAGCGCATCGCGGTATGGCAGAAGAAGACCAACAGCCGTCTCGCCAAGCTGCACGGTGCCCAGCCTCACGAGACCAGTCAGCTGAACCCATGGATAGGGCAGATCGATTGGCCTGCTGCGCACGCCGCGGCACCGATCCCGGCTACCACAGCGCGCGCAGCGGAAAGCCATGATGGGCGCGGGCACTTCTACCTGGACAAAGTCGGCCGCGACGTATCGTTCGACTCCGGCCTGGAAGCCAGGCTGCTATGGATCCTCAATGTGAGCGGTCTGGTCGAGTCGTTCCGCGAACAGCCGGTGGCGGTCCACTACAACCTCGATGATGTCGAGCGGGTGCACTATCCGAATGCTGTCGTCCGGCTCACCGATGGCCGGGTGGTGCTGATCGACGTCGAGCCGCTCGGTCATGTCGGTTTCCATGTCAACCGTGTGAAGGCGACTGCGAGCCGCGCGTACGCACATGCCAATGGCTGGGGCTGGCTGACCTGGACCGGTAGTAGCATCGGCATCCCCGACTTGGTCAAGCGACCGGTCGGCCCGGCACGCGCACAGAAATTGGGCGAGCTGGTCGAACGAGGTCCGGTGCGCTGGGCCGAGCTGGGCGTGATACGTGCGCAGACCGGTCTGGACATACTGGATTTCCTCACGCTGGTACTTCGTAACGAATGGCGGTGGGAACGAGCCCCGTTCCGGCTCAGCGCACCACTATCGCCGCCGCGAGAAACAGGCTGAGCAGCAACATCGCACAGACAGTGGTCAACTGCCAGTGCCCGATGGTCCGATCCAGCCTGGCGATAGTGCCGCGCAGGGCTTTGTCCAGCCGGTGGTGATCGGCGATCGTCCGCTGCGCGGCGGCCAAAGCGGCAGCCTGATCCTGTGCGGCCGACTCCGCGCGTTCCAACCGAGCGGCGAGTTTCACCACCTGCTTCTGCTTATGCCGCAGCGACGTCCGGGTCAATGCCAGCGCGGTGCGCTGATTGACCAGCTCTTGGCGCTGTCTGGCGATAACAGTGGCTTGTGTCCTCGTGTGGTGTTCCCAATCGGTCACCGTGGCCCAGCCTCCTGTGCGCTCATCCCGATAGCCCCAGACGACCTCACCGCGTACCCATCCGGCAATGAACTTACGCAGTTCTACCGGCTCGCGCCGCGGCGCCGCCATCGCATGCTCGGTGTCCAGCATCCCGGTGATCGCGCGGTAATCACACGCGGCGGGCGCGAAGTCCGCGATACCGAGCGCGTGCAGATACGGCACCCAGGGGCCCGGCGGACACAGCCACAACACGTCCGTGCAGCCCGCGGCGCGTAGCTGAGCAGTATGTTCCTGAGCCAGCCCACGTTCCAACGGCCCCCGGCGGATCTCGATCGCGTACCTGCGATCGCCCTTGCGCCAGTAGACGTCTACCCGTCGCGTCCCGATCCGCCGACCCACTTCGGCTTCATCGGCCCCGTAGGCGAGCAGCCTGCCGCACAACCAGTACTCGAGCCGCCGCACATCCCACTGTGTGGCGGAACATTCCGGACACGCGCAGGCATAGCTGTTCGACGTACCACGTATCCGGCTGGAGCTATCCCCGAGACCCAGTTCGGCGAGCATCGCTCGGCGCCCGCAGATCTCCGCTCGCTGCTTCGTTCTCACGCGACCACTCCCGCACAGACACTGTGGGCCCGCGACCCACACCCTAGATCAAGAGTGCGTCAGGTTCGTTCCCCTCGCCAGCCCCATCCACTCACATCCGGGTGCACTGTGACTATCGGCATTTCCGCCGCACTCTGCGGTACAAGGACGTCCATCATGCCTCTACTACCCGATGCCAGGTCGGCGGATCGGCGATTACCGCCATGCTGTGCCACGCTCCGCCGTACCGGAACCGTTGCCCCCCGCTCCGGGATCGGCGGCGAAATACGTTGTGGCACCGGTACACGTCGGGGGCCACAACGTATTTCGGCGGGAAAACAACCGATCGCTGTGATGGCGCAGGGTTACGGACAAACCGGATCACCACGCAGTCCGGGTGTGCGCGCAAAAGTCTGTGCGCCTACGCTGCTTCGATCAGATGGATCGGTGCACACCGATTCTTCGCAAGCCACGAATGTCCAACCGGGCGGATAGAATCTGTCCGGCCGAATACGGGCTGGTCCGATACGGGGAAGTGGGTACGGGATGGAGCACGGACAGCACACCGGCGAGTCGATCGGCACACTGTTGGCGAGTGTCGCATCAGCTCTCCGAGAGGTCAGCGAGAAGCTGGACGCGGTAGCGACCCGGATGGACGGCACGCCCCTCGTGCCGAAGGAACAGTCGATAGAAGACCGGTTGGCCGCGCTGGAGGCGTGGGCGTTCCGTACCGGACAAGATATCTCGGGCCTCGACACCAGGGTCGAACGTTTGGAATCCAGCAGTGCGCACCCGCCGGTCCTGCCTTCGAATGGGGTTGCGGAGTCTCCGGCCACGCAGTATCCGGGTCCGGATGCCCGGGACGCCACTGAAACGGCACCGGCCGCATTGCCTGTCGTCGACCACGCACCTGTCGGTTCCCGATACGGCGTGCGCCCGCATAACACACCGCAGGAGTCGGTACACGCGGCACCCGAACCCGATTCCACCGCACACGCCGATTCCGCTGCGCACAAGGAATCTGCTGCACTCAGCGAACCCGCCACGGCCGCACCCGAACCGGGCGCCGCTGCCCGCAATCACTTCGCCGCGTCGGTATCACATGAAGCGGCACCGCATCGCCCTGACCTTGCGGCACGCAAACCGGGGCGAGGCTTCGCCATCCGGCCATTACATGAACCCGCCGCGACGGCTCAGTCCGAGCCGAGGAACGAACCACAGCAGACATCCGCAGGGGTGCGCGAACCCGGCGCGGCGACTGCCGCACACTCCTCGCCCGAAACCGCCACGCACAAGGACACCGTTGCCGACGCCGAATCGGACCGGGGCCACGGTCCGATCGGGAACGGGACCGCACCCGGCGACCACGATTCCGAGCTCGCCGGTGCGCATCGTGCCACCGAGGAAGACCGCGCACCGGCCGAGAATGCCCACGTCGACAAACTGCAGGCCATGCTCGATGAGCTGAAGCGGACGGCGGCGGCTCCGCTCGACCGCTCGGATATCTTCGGGCCTCCCACTGGCGACACCCCCCTGAACGGACATCGAACAGAACACGTCGACGCGCAGCACGGGCCGGTGGGCTACCGGCTCTCCAGCTCCCCGCCGAGTTCCTGAGCGGACGCGCCGTGCTGACGTTTCGATGGACGCGCCGCGGCTGCCGAATTCAGCAAGGTCTCTTGGACCAGATCGCGTAACCAGCGGTGGTCGCGGTCGGCGGTGTTACGCGGATGCCACGCTACCCCGATGGCGATATCCGGCAATGGCAGCGGGATCTCGAAGGCGCCCAACCCGATCGAGGGCAACGTAGCGGCGCTCAGCATGGCGGGCGCCGGGCAGACCAGATCACTGCCGCGCACCGCGAACAGCGCGCTGGTCAGGGTAGGCACGGTGGCCACTACCTGCCGGGTCCGGCCGTGCAACGCGAGGCGGTCGTCGATCGGACCATGTGCGCGTCCGTTGCGTGAAATGCTCAGATGTCGCGCCGAGGCGTAGGCCGCCACGGTGACCCGATCGGTGACCAACGGATGGTCGGTGGCGGCCACCCCGATCACCCGGTCGGCGAGCACTCGGCGCACCATGGTCTCCGGGTTGCTGTGGTCGATCACGCCGACCTCGAGATCGATGCGTCCATCTCGCAGTGCGGCGGCGCCTTCGAAGACGTCCGGCACAAAGCGTAGCGTTACGCCGGGCGCCTTGGCCCGCACAGCGGCCAGCAGCGGCGCGGCCAGTTCGGCGAGCACCATATCGCCCACCTGTACTGTGAAGGCTCGGCGCAGTGCCGTGGGATCGGGGGCACCGTACGGGGCCAACAGCGCACGGCCCCGCGCGACCAGTGCACTGACCTCGGAACGTAGCTCCAACGCGCGTGGTGTCGGCACCAGGGCGCGGCCCGCGCGAACGAACAGTGGATCACCGAGTACCCGGCGCAAACGAGCCAGCGTCCGGCTCATCGCGGGCGGTGAAGTGTCGAGGCGCTGCGCGGCCAAAGTCACGCTGTTGGTATCCAGCAACGCGTCCAGAGCCACGAGCAGGTTCATATCCAGCGCTTCCATCCCTGAATTATCACCAAAGCAATGACTTGATCCCGGTATTGCATGAGTGATAATCCGCCGCGCGTCTCGCCGCAGGCCGTTACGAAAGCAATTCCGCCTCGACCGAGGCTGCTTGTGCTGTCCGATCGGTACCGGATGTGTGCCGGGTGGCCAGTCCACGGTAGGAATCCGGCCGGATCCGACGGAACCACTGGGCGAGGCGAGTGCGCAGCGGTAAGCGGAACTCCAGGTCGGCGAGCATCTCATCGATATTGCGGAGAGCGAACGGAATGACCGCAGTACCGTGCGCGTGCCTGCCACGAGTATGTTCCTCGATCCGGCGCAGCCAGGCATCGATCTGCTCGTCGCGCGTCGCGGCGGAGGGTAGCCGAAGCCCGCCGGTGAGCAGTGCCGCTGTCCAATGCGCGGCGACTTCGGCACTGAGCGTACTGATCGCCGACGAGTTGTAGCCCGCGAAGGACACATTCGGAACATCCACCGGCAAGATCTGGCGGTACAGCCGAAAATTACCCTGCGCATCGGTCAACCTGTGCTGCACATGCGGGGTGAGGAAAGGCACACGTTGCTGGAAACCGGTCGCGCACACCACGATATCGGCCTGGAGCACTTGTCCGGTGGACAGCCGCACCGCAGGCGCTGCGTGTGGACCACCGTCCAGCTCGGTGACCGTCGTATCCCGGTGTACCGTGATGCGCCCACCTTCGATCTGCTCGAAGAAACCCTCCGGTACGAGGCCGCCGGCGCTCCCGGCGATCTCCTCGAATCGACCGCTCGGGACCAGCCCGAGTTCTCGTAGCCTCAGGCGTTTGACGATCAGCTCCTGCAGCAGGTCGATATTGCTCATCCGCACGGATTCCCCGAGGCTGTCCAGGAACCGATCCGGCAGGCTCGGCCGAGGGGAGCGCAAATGCGCCTCGCCGAATCGTGTCAGCAACAACCGCTCGTAGTCGATCGTCCGCGACAGCGTGCGTGGCATCTTCCACAACAGCCGCCTGGCCACCACCGAGGTGGATGCCGCGACCTCACTCACCGCGGTAGCCAGCTCGCAGGCGGATGTGCCGTAGCCGACCACGACAACCGACTTGCCGCGCACGGATTCCAGATCCAGGAACTCCGACGAGTGGCATATCCGCCCACCCGCCACACGGAACCGATCGGTACCGCGGTACTCCGGCAGCACCGGATCGCTGAACGCGCCATTGGCGATCACCAGATGGTCGCAGGCGACCCGGCTGATTCCACGATTTCCGCCGGGATTTCCACTTCGATCACGTACTTCCAGCAGCCACCCGCTGTCCACCGGATCCGCGGCGAGCACCTCGGTCTGCAGCCGTAGCTGCTCGGTCAGCCCGAAATGCTCGGCGTAGGCGGCCAGATAAGCCTGCATATGGTGTCCGTCGAGGACACGCGGGTAGTCCGAGGGCATCGGGAAGTCGGAGAAGTGGTAGGTGTCCTTGGTGTTCTGCGCGCGTAGTCCTGGGTATCGCCGGGTCACACTCCACACGCCACCGACATCAGGTGCCCGATCGAATACCTCGACCGGAAAACCCGCTTGTTTCAGGACTTTCGCGTAGGCGAGACCCGCGATACCCGCACCGATGATCCCGATGCGGCGTTCGCTCGTCATGCGCAGGAGACTACGTCGCCGACGGCACGCGGCAAAGTCGGCCGACCAGCCGGGTACGCTGCCGGACATGCGTGCGGACGAAGGAATAAGTGACCCGCCGGTTATCGTCGATCGGGCCGGGCTGTGGGACGCGGAGGCGCTCAGCGATATCGCGGCGGCCACCTTCCCGCTCGCCTGCCCTCCGGACGCGACGCCCGCCGATATCGAGACCTTCATCACCGACGTCCTGTCGAGCGAACGCTTCGGTGAGTACCTGAGCGACCCGGCTCGGGTCGTATTCAAAGCCCTTACCCGCGGTGACATCGTCGGTTACGCGATGCTGATCGGGGGCGAGCCCACGGATCCCGCGGTGGCCGAGGTGGTCGGTCCGCGCCCGGTGGCCGAGATCAGCAAGATGTACGTACTCCCCGGCCACCACGGCACCGGGGTGTCCACCGCGCTCATGCGGGCCGCTCTGGACTGGGCGCGGTCGGAGGGCTATCCGGGAGTATGGCTCGGGGTCAACCAGGAGAACACCCGTGCCCGACGCTTCTACACCAAGCACGGTTTCACCGTGGCCGGAACGAAGACGTTCACCGTCGGCAACCAGCTGCACCACGACTACGTGATGCGGCTGATCTTTCCGGACCGGCCGACCGGAAACCACACCGCACCGGGCTAGGCGGCGACTTCGAATCGCGACAGCGCGAGCAGTCGCGAGATGGCACGCAGGTACTTCTTGCGGTAGCCACCTTCGAGCATCTCGGCCGAGAAGATCTCGTCGAGCTTCGCACCCGATACCGTTACCGGAATGCTCGCGTCGTAGAGCCGGTCGGCCAGTACCACGATGCGCAGCGCCACCGCCTGATCGGTGACCGGATGCACATTCGCGATGAAAACCGACGACACCTCGGAGATCAACGCGCCGTATTTCGACGGGTGCAATGTGCTCAAGTGCTGCAGCAGGGCATCGAACTCGTCGAGCGTGGAACCCGCCGTTCCCATCGCCCGTTCGGTCAGTACCTCCGGCGAAGTCGGCTCCGGCGCAGGCGGCAGATCGCGGTGGCGGTAATCCGGCCCATCGACGCGCACCGCCTCGAAGATGGCGCCGAGCTTCTTGATCTCACGCAGGAAATCCTGAGCGGCGAAACGCCCTTCGCCCAGCTGCCCCGGCAGGGTGTTGGACGTGGCCGCGATCGAGACCCCACACGCGGACAGTTCGGTCAGCAACCGAGAGACCAACATGGTGTCGCCCGGATCGTCGAGTTCGAACTCGTCGATGCACAGCACGCTGTTATCCGAGAGCCGTTCGACCGCGTTACCGAAGCCGAGGGCGCCGACCAGATTGGTCAGCTCACCGAAGGTGCCGAAAGACTTGGGTGCGGGAGCACTGTGGAAAATCGAGGCCAGCAAATGGGTCTTGCCGACACCGAAACCACCGTCCAAATAGAGACCGGCCCCATTGACCTGCTTCTTCTTACCGAACAGGCTCTTGCGTCGCGCGGCCTTACCGATCGCGAGGACACGTCCGGCGAATTCCTCGGCTTTCCTGACCGCGGCGGCTTGGCTCGGCTCCCCCGGATCGGGGAGGTAGGAGGCGAAACTCACCTCGTCGAACATGGGCGGGGGCACCATCTGGGCGACGAGCTGATCGGCCGGAACCTCCGGGTGACGATCGACGAGGCGTTCTTGCATGGACGAAGCCTAAAGACGTGATGTGATCTGGTGTCATGCAGCGTAGTCACAATGCGATCCAGCTCACAGAGCTCAACCAGGACCACCTTCCACAGTTGTACGCCTTCCCCGAGGAACTGGACGCACCGTGGGTCCGCGCCAATGTCGTCTCCAGTATCGACGGCGCGGCTACCAGCGAAAACCTATCCGGTGGCCTCGGCACCCCCGCCGATAAGACGGTGTTCGACCTCTTGCGCGAACTCGCGGACGTCATCGTGGTCGGTGCGGGCACCGCGCGGGCGGAAGACTACGGCGGGGCGCATACCGACCCGCTCCGGCGGCGCACATTCCATGAGCGCGGTATCGGCGGTCATCCGGATGGCACACCGCCGCCGATCGCGGTGGTCACGGCGAGCGCGTCGCTGGAGCCGGATACGCGCTTGTTCACCGATACCCGGGTACCGCCGCTGATCATCACGACAGCCGCCGCCCCGGCCGAACGCACCCAGCGGTTGATCGACGCGGGTGCCGAGGTGGTCGAGGCGGGTGACTCCACGGTGACGCCCCGCGGCCTGTTGGACGCACTGGCCACACGCGGCCTGCGGCGAGTGCTGGTCGAGGGCGGGCCACGGCTGCTGGGAGAACTGCTGGAAGCCGATGTGGTCGACGAATTCTGTATGACCACCGCACCGGTGTTGGTCGGCGGCACCGCACAGCGAATCTCCCTGTCCAGGCACGAGTTCGGTACCCGGATGATCCGCGCGCATATCCTGCTGGACGACGACGGCACCATACTCACCCGGTGGACCCGTCGCTGAACCGGCTACCGAAACCTGGCAGTCTGTAGCAATGCGCTTGACTCGGGCCGCCGTGCTTGCCGCCACCCTCTCGATCGCGACCGCAGGCTGCGGTGTCGGACCCTCGGACCGTCCCGATGTCGCGGTGCAGCGCCCGCCGGTCACCGGCACGGCGACGACCTCGGCCGCCCCGGCCTCGCTACCGGACGCCCAGCTGCCCGAAACCGATCTCAGCTGGCGCGAGTGCACTCAGCCGACCCTTGACCTACTCGGGCTCGGCCCTGCCCCGACCGGGCTGGTGCTCGACTGTGCGGAGTACTCGACCCAGATCGACGCCGCGGGGACAGTGCTCGGCACCTTCCGCACCGGCGCGCTGCGGGCGCGGCTGGCACAGACTCCGACCGATGTGCCGCCGGTGGTACTCACCTCCGGTGCGGACCGATCGTCGACCGCCACCTTGGCAGGCCTGGCCATAGGAGCCGCAGGCGCGCTGCTGGCCGCCCGCCCGATCGTCGCGGTGGACCGGCGCGGTATCGGCACCTCGCAGCCGATCGACTGTCTGCCGACCGAACTCCGCCGTGGCTTGGCCGATAACGCCCAATTCGTCTCTGGTGGCGACCCGGTGGCCCGGATGGCCGAACTCAGCCAGGACGGCACCATCGCCTGCCGTGACTTCCTGCAACCCTATGAAGGCACCTTCGACACACCGCACGCCGCCGATGACATCGAACAGTTGCGCAGGCAGTGGCAGGTCGAGCACATCACACTGCTCGGCACCGGCAACGGCGCGAAAGTCGCACTCAGCTATGCGCGCAAATACGGCGACCACCTCGCCCGTCTGATCCTCGACTCCCCCGAGCCGGTCGACACCGACGCCGTCACCAGCACCGAACACACCGTCCGTGGCGCCGAGGCCGCGCTGACCGCGTTCGCACAGCGCTGTGTCGGCATCGATTGTTCACTCGGTACCGACCCGCGCGCGGCGATCACCGACTTGGTGCGCCGGGCCGCGGCAGGCGAGCTGGGTGATATCTCGGCGAACGCAGTACTCACCGCGCTGTCGGGTTTCCTTGGTAACCCGCGCGGCGACCAAGCCGACCGGATCGGTGAGCTGTCCGACGTGCTCGCCGCGGCCGGGCGCGGCGAGCAGGGGCCGTTGCGCGACTCGATCGCGCGTGCCTCCGCCGCGACCGAGAACGACGGCCAGTTCGTCAACCGGTGCACCGACTCCTCCCTGCCACCGACTCCGGGCAAAGTCACCGAACTCATGGATACCTGGGCGGCCGAATATCCGGTATTCGGCGAGGCGGCGGCCATCGCACTGATGAAATGTGCCGCCTGGCCGGTATCGGCCGCACCGCAGCTGCCCGAGCAGCTGGACATCCCGGTGCTCGTGCTCGGCGGGGTCGCTGATCCGGTGGTCGGCAACACCGGTCAATCGTCGGTGACCGGCGCACTCGGTGCCGCGGGCGCCCGATACGCGGCGCTCACCTGGCAGGGCTTCGGTCATCCTGTGGTCACGCACTCCGACTGCGCGCAGCGAGCGGTGCTCGGCTATCTGAGTGATGGCACACTCCCCGCCGACGGCACCGCCTGCCCGGCCTGAACCAGGGGCCTGCGGCGCATTCGGCAGGTCCCGACAACTACCTGTAACCGATTCGGTGTACCGTGCCCAAGTGCTCCTTCGACAGCTCGAGCCCCGAACCGCTCGCACCACCGCCGAAGTGATCAAGTTCGCACTCTGGCCCTTGGCGGTCATGACCGTGCTGAACCGGGTCTTCATCAAAGCTGTCAACGGTTTCATCACCGATGACTACAGACCTGTCTATCAGGCATCGCTCGACTTCCTGAACGGCAGGCCGGTCTACACCGCGAACTTCGACTCGGTGGACCCGCACTATTTGTATCCACCCAGCGGAACCCTGATCATCGCGCCGATAGCGGCGATCGACTACGAGAAATCTCGCTTGCTGTTCATCGCACTGAACGCCATCGCGATCCTCATCGCGTGGTATCTGTTGCTGCGATTGTTCCGGTACACGCTGAACTCGGTCGCCGCGCCCGCGCTGCTGCTGGCGATGTTCCTGTCCGAGACCGTCATCAACACCTTGGTGTTCACCAATGTCAACGGATGCGTGCTGCTGGCCGAATTGATCTTCATCCATCTGCTGCTGAAACGACGAGATCTCTGGGCAGGTGCCGTACTCGGGTTGAGTATCGCGGTGAAACCGACACTGGCACCGCTGCTGTTGGTGGCGCTGGCACGCAGGCAGTGGAAGGTGCTCATCACCGCGCTCGGCGTTCCGGTGGCATTGACCGCGATCGCTTGGCCGCTGTCGCAGGACCCGGAGAAGTTCTTCACCCGCACCGGCCCCTATCTGCTCGAAACCCGCGACTACTTCAACAGCTCGATTGTCGGCAACAGCGCGTACTACGGCCTGCCGCTGTGGCTGTCCTGGGGCATGCGGGTGCTGTTCGTCGTGCTGGTGCTGCTGTCGCTGTGGCTGCTCTACCGCTACTATCGCGATGACGAACTGTTCTTCGTCTGCACCTCCTCCGGGGTACTACTGACCGGCTCGTTCCTGCTCAACGGGCTGGGGCAGATGTACTACTCGATGATGCTGTTCCCGTTCCTGATGACGGTGATGCTGCGTAACTCGGTACTGCGCAACTGGCCGGCCTGGCTGGCGATTTTCGGGTTCATGAGCTACGACAAGTGGCTGCTGGACGATTGGCAGCATATCGGGCGCAATCTCGAGTACCTGCGCATCACCTTCGGCTGGGGTCTGCTGCTGATCGTCGTATTCTGTGTGCTCGGCGACCGCTATCTGGCCGCGCGGCGGGAGAACCGGCTGCTGTTCGGGATCGATCCGGCATGGATGAATTCTGCTCCTGACCCGCGCGGCGAGAAGCCACAGCCACCCGTCGCAACTCCCGCTCCCCCCGGCACGACCGAAGCAGGCCGACCCGAGCAGAGTTCTTCGGAGCCGGTGCGGGAGGACCGTATTAGCGTGGAGCCATGAGCTCCGAAGCCGATACACCTCCCTCCGCGCCACGGATCCAGCTCTCCCCACAAGAGTGGCGGCTGAAGCTGAGCGCCGAGGAGTACGCGGTGCTGCGGGAGGCCGCCACCGAACGTCCGTTCACCGGCGAGTACACCGATACCACCACCGAAGGCAGGTATATGTGCCGGGCCTGCGGTGCCGAGCTGTTCCGCAGTAGCGAGAAGTTCGACTCGCATTGTGGCTGGCCGTCCTTCTTCGATCCAGCCACTTCCGATGCGGTGCTGCTCCGGCCGGATGAATCGCTCGGTATGCGCCGAGTCGAAGTACTGTGCGCGAACTGCCACAGCCATCTCGGCCATGTATTCGAAGGCGAGGGCTACCGCACTCCCACCGACAAGCGCTACTGCATCAACTCCATCGCCCTGCGACTGCACCCCTCGAACAGCGCGGCGCGATAGCTCCCCGGCTCCAGGGCGGCAGCCGATCAGCTCGCCTGGAACAGCGCGCAACGACAAAGGCCTGCGCGCTGTGGGGTAACCGATCGGTTATCCCACAGCGCGCAGGCCGAGTCGAGGCGGAGCCGGATCAGGGCAGACTGGCGATCAGTTTCCCGATATCCACCCGGGGACCGGTGAAGAACGGGATTTCTTCACGCACATGCCGCCTGGCATCAGTGGCCCGCAGATCGCGCATCAGATCGACGATACGATGCAGTTGCGGTGCCTCGAAGGCAAGGATCCACTCATAGTCACCGAGCGCGAACGAACTGACCGTGTTCGCCCGCACATCCGCGTAGCCACGTGCGGCCTTACCGTGTTCGGCCAACATACCGCGCCGCTCGTCATCGGAGAGCAGATACCACTCGTAGGAGCGGACGAACGGGTACACGCAGATGTAGTCGCCCGGCTCCTCACCCGCCAGAAATGCCGGGATGTGGCTCTTGTTGAACTCGGCGGGACGGTGCAGGGCCGCCACGCTCCATACCGGAGCGCTTGCCCGGCCCAGCTCGGTGGTACGGCGGAAATCCGCGTACGCGGCCTGCAGATCCTCGATACGTTCGGCATGCGTCCAGACCATGAAGTCGGCATCGGCACGCATCCCGGCGACATCGTAGAGGCCACGCACCACGACATCACGCTCGGCGAGTCCGTCGAAGAACGCGGTGGCCTCCTTGATCGCGGCGTCTCGATCCTCGCCCAGTGCCCCCGGCTGCACCTGGAATACCGAGAACATCAGGTAGCGAATGGTGGAGTTGAGGGCCTGGTAATCGAGTCGCGCCATAGTCCTATCGTGCCATTCCCTCGTCGACGCGCACATCGGTGGGCGTGAACAGCTCGATATGCACCCGGTCGTCCGGGACACCCGCGTCGCGGAGCTGACTCTGGACAGCGTGCATGAACGCGGGCGGACCACAGACGTAGGCATCGGCGTCGGCGGGCAGGGTCAGCTCCGAAAGGTCGACCCGGCCGGACCGAGCACCGAGAGCCGGTTCCTCGTACCAGATTTCGACGGTGGCCCGCTCCAACCTGGCAGCGAGTTCGTGCATCCGATCGAGCAGCGGGTGGGTCTGCGTGCCACGATCCGCGTGCACGATCAGCACCTCGCGGCCAGGGGCATGGGCGGCAAGGTATTCCAACATGCCGATCGTCGGGGTCACACCGATACCACCGGAGATCAGCATCAGTGGCGTCGTCGCCGTCGGATCGATGGCGACATCACCGAACGGCAGCGTGATCTGCACCGTATCGCCAGGGCGCAGATTCTGATGCAGCCAGTTGGAGACCTCACCGGCCGGGCAGCCCTCGGCCGCATCGATCCGCTTGACCGCGAACGACAAGGTGCCGTCGCCCGGCAGACCGATCATGCTGTACTGGCGCAATTGGCGGGCACCGTCGGGCAGCCGAACTCCGACCGAAATATATTGCCCTGGAATGAATCCCGGGAACTTTACGGTCGGATCTGCGGACTCGACGGTGAAGATCGCCGCGCCGGCGGGATCTTCGGTACGCGCCAGGACGCGCGCATCGCGGAACACGTCGCCGGAAGCCACATTCGCCGCGTCGTACAGCTCCTTCTCCTCGGTGATCAAGGCTTCCGCCATCAACCAGTAGACCCGGTCCCAGGCCGCGGCGATCGGCGGCTCGACGACATCGCCACCGAGCACCTCGATGATGGCGGCGAAAAGGTTGTCGTGCACGATCTGATACTGCGCGGGAGTCACCCCGAGCGAGGCGTGCTTATGCGCGATCCGCGACATCATGATCGCCGGGTGCGGCAGTTCCGGGTCGACCAGATGCGTCGCGAACGTGGCGACCGCGGCGGCCTGCGCCCGCTGCTGCGCGCCCTGTGCCTGATTGCCCCGGTTGAACAGATCGGTGAGCAACTCTGGGTGCGCGGCGAACATGGTCTTGTAGAACAGCTCTGCGATGCGATCGATATTCGCGGACACCAGCGGGAGTGTGGCACGGATCACTTCGGCATGGTGCGGTTCCAGCTCGGGTTCGGCACGCATCACAGTATCGGTGTTCATGAAACATCCTCCATCTCAGGGGAAACACTCATCGGAGAAAAGGCGAACAAGTTCAGCAACTGTGCGGTCGGAGAAGTGACCAATTCCTCTACCGAATACCGATCGAGTTCGGCATAGAACGCTTTCTTCGCATCGGCGAGGATTCGGCGCAGCCGGCAGGCGCCGACCATAGGACACGGATGCGGTTCCACGCACGACACCACATCCCGATCACCCTCCAGCGCCCGGATCAGCTCGCCCACCGAAGCGGTACGCCCGGCCTCAGTGATGAACAGTCCGCCGGTCCGTCCCCGATAGGCTCGTACCAATCCCAGTTCGACCAGCTGCGATACCGCTTTGGCGACATGACGTTCCGACGCACCGACCTGGCGGGCGATCAGTTTGGTGGTCACCCGAGAATCCGCCTCGTCGTCCACCGCGAGACGCATGATGGTGCGCAAGCCGATGTCGGTGAAAGACGAAAGTTGCATGGCGCTCACGCTACCGGTGTATTTCGCCGATTCCGCTATCCGGAGCGCGTGTGCTTAATTACTCCGATCTGTGCACTTTTTCGCTTCCGCTGAAATTTCCGACAGCACTCGCCGCGCAATTCGACAGCGCATATCGATATGGCGCCGGGTATCGATACGACGGCACATCCCTTGTGATACAACAAATGCGCTCCCGGTGAACAGCACGCGATGGCACACCAGGGTGCGTTGTCATCGGATGACAACCGATATGGCAGTAACCTCACCTCGACGCACGGTGCGCACCGCGGCCGCACAACCGCGATGTCCTGCCGATGAGCTGGGAACTCCCGATCACCCAGCGGTAGGCACGCCCGCTCCCGCGGCGATCCTGGACGCGGCGGCGGTGCCGGAGGCGACACAGGCTGGTACTCCGACACCGTGCAGATACGCACCGGCTACCGCGAGCCCATCCAGCGTCGCGATCTCGGCTTCGGCGGCGGCGATACGAGCGCAGTGACCTGTCGCGTACTGGGCGAGGCCACCATGCCAGCGCTGAACCACCGCCGTGGTCGGCTCGATGGCGATACCGGTGACTGTGGCCAGGTCCGCCACAGCCGCGGCGACGAGTTCGGTATCCGGCCATGACAGGACGGAATCGTCGCCGAATTTTCCGAAAGATGCTCGAACCAGAGCGGTCCCACGCTGCGCGAGATGGGGCCATTTACGACTGGACAGTGTGAAAGCCTTGGCGCGCAAAGGTTCTCCTGTCGCTACCAGAATCCCCGAGTGCTGCGGCAACGCGGTATCGCTCGGCAGCGCCAGAGCGACCACCACCGACGAGGCCACCTCGATACCGGCCAGTTCCGCCGCGGCGACCGGGGCCACAGCGGTGAGCAGCCGCGCGGTCACCGGCGCCGGGGTAGCGAGCACTACCGCGTCGACGGCGCCGATCGGGTCGACCACCCAACCACGTATCCCTCTGGACAAGCGCGTTCCTGGAGTCGCTGTAACGAATCCGGCGCCGGAACGTTCGGCGAGCGCATCGAGCAGCGCTTGGTAGCCCGCACGGATTCCGCCGAAGACCGGCGTATCCGATGGCGGTGGCAGCGCCGCGCCGACGGCCTCGGTGAGACTGGCGGCACCGTTGTCCAGGGCGGCGGCCAAAGGGGGAAGCGCGGCGCGCACGCCGATAGAACGCGAACTACCCGCGTAGACACCACCGAGCAGCGGATCAACGCTGCGCTCGGCGACCTGTGTACCGAATCGATCGGCGACCAGATGATGGACATCGATATCGGAGCCAGGCGTCCAGGACAACGGCCGGTCCGGTTCAGTAGCTATCCGAGCCAGCGTCGCGGCATCGACCAACCCGCGCATCGATTCCGCATTCGACGGAATACCCATCAACGTGCCCTCCGGCAAGGGATGCGCCACACCACCCGACCACACCAACGGCCGCAGGCCCGCTGGTGTGACCAGCTGTGATTCCAGCCCGAGCTCACGCAGCAGCGCGGGCACCTCCGGCCTGCGTCCGACGAACGCTTCGGCCCCGAGATCTACCGGCTCCCCGGCTAATTCACCGGTATAGAGAATGCCGCCGAGCCGTTCGGCCCGATCCAGCACCACCAGATCAGCGTGCGAGCCGAGCAACATCCGCAGCCGATACGCGGCCACCAGGCCACTGATTCCGCCGCCGACCACCGCGATACGCATATCTCGACCGTATCGCGCCGCACGGCCGTGCCTAGCGATCACCCCGCACCCTGTGCTTCATCGCACACCGGCGCTCGGGCACAGTCATGAGCGGGCGCGGCCGCACGGCCACGTACTGCCGATCCTCACCTCACAGTTCGTGGACCAGCTCCACCAGGGCGGTCAGCGCGCCGGGATCGGTTTCCGGGAGCACTCCGTGACCCAGGTTGAAGATATGCCCGGCAGCACCGAGGGTGATCGCCTCGTCCGCTTCGCGCACGATCCGCCGGACCTGCGACTCCAGTGCCGTCGGTCCCGCGAACAGCACAGCGGGATCGAGGTTGCCCTGCAGCGCTTTCCCCGGTCCGATCCGGCGGATGGCCTCGGTCAGCGGCACCCGCCAGTCGACACCGACCACATCGGCACCCGCCTCTCCCATAGCACCGAGCAACTCACCGGTGCCGACACCGAAGTGGATGCGCGGTACCCCCGCGTCGGCGAGCTCGGCGAACACCCGTTCCGAGTGCGGGAGCACGAAGCTGCGGTAATCGGCCAGGGTGAGCGCACCGGCCCAGGAGTCGAACAGCTGCACCGCGTCCACCCCCGCCGTCAGCTGAGCCCGCAAGAACTCGATAGTGATGTCGGTGAGCACGCCGAGCAGTTCATGCCAGGTCTGTGGCTCGGCGTACATCATCGCCTTGGTGCGCTCATGGTTCTTACTCGGTCCACCCTCGACCAGATAGGAGGCGAGCGTGAACGGCGCGCCCGCGAACCCGATCAGCGGTGTCTCGCCCAGTGCGTCGACCAACAGGCGCACCCCATCGGTGACCGCGCCGACCTCCTCGGGACGCAACCGGGGCAGCGTGCGCACATCGCTCGCCGTTCGCACCGGGGCAGCGACCACCGGGCCGACGCCGGGCACGATATCCAGATCGATCCCCGCCGCTTTGAGCGGAACGACGATATCGGAGAACAAGATCGCCGCGTCGACCTTGTGCCTGCGGATCGGCTGCATCGTGATCTCGCACACCAGCTCAGGATCGAAACACGACTCGAGCATCCCGATGCCCGCGCGGACTTCGCGGTACTCGGGCAGGGAGCGTCCGGCCTGGCGCATGAACCACACCGGACGCCTGCTCGGCCGCCCCCCGGTAGCAGCGGCCAGGAATGGGGCATCGGTCAACCGGCGGCGAGTGTAAGTGCTCATCCCGGCTATCGTAAGCGGAATCGGCATGAGCGCTGGATCCGGAGGCCGCTGAGCGCCCGACACCGGGTCACCCGGACGTCGCCTCATCTATCGCGGCGCGCCTCCGACCGCTCCGGGCATACAGGGTCTACCGTCAGCATCCGTGACACCGCTCGACTTCCGCGACGGCGCCGCACCGACTGAGGGACCCCATGGCGAGCCGGCCCAGTTTCGCGCCGCGGTCGAGGCGATGGGCACTGCTACCGTGCATCCTCGGATCGAGCTCGCGCCCATCCGGCCACCGCAACGACTCGCACCGTATTCCTACGCTATCGGCGCGGAGGTCAAACCCCCGGAAGCCGCCGCGATTCCGGTTGATTCCGAAGGCGATGCCTTCGGCAGGCTGATCCTGCTGCACGACCCGAACGGCAACGACACCTGGCACGGCACCTTACGTCTGGTGGCCTATATCCAGGCCGATATCGATGCCGCGCTGGCCACCGATCCACTCCTCCCAGAGGTGGCGTGGAGCTGGCTACTGGACGCGCTGGAATCGCGCACCGAACCGTTCACCGCACTCGGCGGCACCGTGACCTCGACCAGTTCGGTGCGCTACGGCGATATCGCCGGCCCACCACGCGCGCACCAGCTGGAATTACGTGCCTCATGGACTCCGATCACCACCGGCCTGCGCCTGCATCTGGAATCTTTTTGTGAGGTGCTGGCCTACGCCGCCGGGCTACCACCCGCCGGGGTCACCCAGCTGCAACTACGGCCCGGCGTGGCCGACGACCAGGAATGACCATGGTGCGTCATATAGTCTGACCAGCGATATCCGACCGATCCACGAGTGCGGCAACCGAGCGTGCGGCACCGGGGCAGACACCCGAATGAGCCGATAGGGCGGGAGTTCCCTCACATCGGCACGTAGAGTTCAACACCATGTCCGTACCAGACGAATCCGAACTTTCGGCCGCGACGCCACTGCTCGCGCCTGCCGAGGGCGTGCCACCGGTACTGGACACCGCCGCCGGGATCAGCGCAGCAGCCACCCAGCTCAGCATGGGCACCGGCCCGCTGGCCGTCGACGCCGAGCGTGCCTCCGGATTCCGGTATTCGGCACGCGCGTATCTGATCCAGTTGCGCCGGGCAGGCGCGGGCACATTCCTCATCGATCCGATTCCGCTCACCCGTAACCTCACCCCGCTGGCAACAGCGATCAACGATCTGGAGTGGGTACTGCACTCAGCGGATCAAGACCTGCCCGGCCTCGCCGAACTCGGCTTACGGCCGGCCAGGCTGTTCGACACCGAATTGGGCGGACGACTGGCAGGCTTGGAGCGGGTCGGGCTCGCCGCGATGGTGGAGCGGCTACTCGGCCGGGCACTACGTAAAGGGCACGGCGCGGCGGACTGGTCGAGCAGGCCGCTGCCCGACGACTGGCTGAATTATGCCGCTCTCGACGTCGAACTGCTGCTCGAACTACGCGACGCGGTAGCCGATGTCCTGATGGAACAAGGGAAGACCGAGTGGGCGGCACAGGAATTCGAGCATATTCGCACGCTGGATCCGCCCGCACCGAAGGCAGAACGCTGGCGGCGCACCTCCGGAATTCATACCCTGCGCCGGACCAGGAAGCTCGCGATAGTGCGCGAACTGTGGAACGCGAGGGACGCGTTGGCGCGTGCCCGCGATGTCGCGCCCGCGCGCATTCTTCCGGATTCCGCGATTATCGCCGCAGCGGCCGCCGAACCCGGATCACTCGCCCAGCTGCGTGCATTGCCGGTGTTCGGCGGGCCACGGCAACGCAGGTACTCCCGTGACTGGCTCGCTGCTGTCGAACGTGGTCGCGTGCTGCCGGACAACGAGTTGCCGCCGATGACTCAGCCCTACGACGGGCCGCCACCGGTCAACCGCTGGGAACGGCGTGACCCGGCCGCGGCCGCTCGTCTGACCAGGGCCAGGGCGGCGATGGGTGACCTATCGGCCGAACTCTCGATTCCGGTGGAGAATCTGCTCACCCCGGATCTGGTCCGCCGCCTGTGCTGGGACGGGCTACCCGACTACGCGATCGCCGACCTCGCCACAGCCATCGACGATTTCCTCGAATCCGGCGGCGCCCGCCCATGGCAGCGGGAGCTGGCGGTACCACGGCTCGCCCCCGCATTACCCGCCGCACCGGACTGACTCCGGCCCGCGGGCCCGCCGCATCAACGAGCGGCCAGCCACCTGCCGATCCGGCGGGCGATATCGGGGGCGGTCAGCCCGAGCTCGGCGTGCACCTCGCCCCGTGCCGCGTGATCCAGGAACTGTTGTGGCACGCCGAGCTCACGGGTGGGAATATCCAACCCGGAATCGCGTAAGCGGGCCGACACCGTCGCGCCGATGCCGCCGTGCAGCCCGCCGTCCTCCAGGGTGACCACGAGCCGATAGTTCTCGGCGAGCTTCAGCAGGGTATCCGACACCGGCAGCACCCAGCGCGGGTCGATCACGGTGACCGAAGCCCCCTCCTCCACCAGGCGATCCGCCGCATCCAACGCGACCTTCGCGAACGAGCCCACCGCGATCAACAGGACATCGCCGCGCACAGCCTGCACCGAACCACCCTCCGGTTCGGCCATCCGCAACACGTCGATGCCGTCCAGCCGTTCCAGAGCCGCGATATCCTCGGCGACGCTGCCCTTCGGGAAGCGCAGCGCGGTGGGACCGTCACCGACAGCCAGTGCCTCGGCCAGCTCCTCACGCAAGGTCGCGGCGTCGCGCGGTGCGGCGACCCGGATTCCCGGAATGATGCCGAGCACCGACAGATCCCACATGCCATTGTGGCTGGCGCCGTCGGAGCCGGTGATACCAGCACGGTCGAGTACCACGGTGACCGGCTGCCGCAACAGCGCCACGTCCATCAGCAACTGATCGAAGGCGCGATTGAGGAATGTCGAGTAGATCGCGACCACCGGATGCATACCACCGAGCGCAAGCCCCGCCGCCGAGGCCATCGCGTGCTGTTCGGCGATGCCGACATCGAACATCCGGTCCGGGAACCGCTCCCCGAACGCCGCGAGCCCGGTCGGGCCCGGCATAGCCGCGGTGATCGCGACGATATCGGCACGCCGCTCCGCCTGCGCGATCAACTCTTCGGAGAACACCGCAGTCCAGCCGAGTGCCTTGGGGCCGCCGACAGGAACCCCGGTCAGCGGATCGATCGGATCACACGCGTGCATCTGGTCGGCCACATGGTTCTCGGCAGGCGCGTAACCGCGGCCCTTCTGGGTCACGGCGTGCACAACGACCGGTCCACCGAAATCCTTGGCATGACGCAATGCCGCCTCCAGCGCGCCGAGGTCGTGTCCATCCACCGGCCCGACGTACTTCAGCCCGAGGTCGCTGAACAGTTCCTGGGGGCTGACCGCGTCCTTGATCCCGGCTTTCACCGCGTGCACCATCGAGTACGCCGATTCACCGACCCGCGGGATGCTCTTCAGGATGCGCTTACCGGCGTCGAGCGCATGCTCGTAGACGGGTTGGGTGCGCAGTGCGGTCAATCGCTCGGCCAGGCCCCCGATGGTCGGCGCATAGGAACGGCCGTTGTCGTTGACCACGATGACCACCGGACGATCCGGAGCAGCGGCGATATTGTTCAGCGCCTCCCAGCACATACCTCCGGTGAGCGCGCCGTCGCCGACCACCGCGACCACATGCCGGTCCTGCCCGCTCAACGCGAATGCCTTCGCCAGGCCATCCGCGTAGGACAACGACGCCGACGCGTGCGAGGACTCCACCCAATCGTGGGCGCTTTCGGCCCGGCTCGGATAACCGGACAGACCACCCTGTTTGCGCAACGAATCGAACTGGTCCTTACGACCGGTCAGAATCTTGTGCACATAGGCCTGGTGCCCGGTATCGAAGATCAACGGGTCGGCCGGTGAGTCGAAGACCCGATGCAGCGCGATGGTGAGCTCGACCACGCCGAGGTTGGGGCCGAGATGCCCCCCGGTCGCGGCGACCTTACGCACCAAGAACTCGCGGATCTCCGCAGCCAGCTCACATAACTGTGGCGCGGTCAGCCGACGCAGATCTTCGGGTGTATCGACCCGGGAAAGCACTCCCACCTGAACAAGCTCCCTCCGGACAGCACATCTGATCCGATTCAGTCTACGGAGCCGCGGCAGGCGCTCCCACACGAGAACGATCGAACCTACCGATAGCGTGCCTAAATGTGAGCCGCACCATAGGTGACGAAGCCGTCCACGCGCGCCGTGAACGCCGCCTCCCTGCTACGAGGATCCGATCGCTCACCGCTGTAACAACGCCAGGCATTCGACGTGGTGGGTGGCCGGAAACGCGTCGAAAGCGCGCAGGTCGGCGAGCCGATAGCCCGCTGCCAGATACAGACCGAGATCGCGGGCGAACGCGGCGGGATCGCACCCGATATGGATGATCCGCGCCGGGCCGTTCGCGGTGACCGCGCCGACCACTTCCTTGCCCGCGCCCGCGCGTGGCGGATCGAGCACTACGACATCGGGCGCCTCCGAACCGCTGTGCTCCTGCACCCAGCGTTCCACCCGCTCGGCCCGTAGCCGCACCCAGGGCAGATCACGCAGCGCCGCGGCACCGTCGGCGACCGCGGACCGGGCGGACTCCACCGCGAGCACCACACCGGAGCTGCCTGTCTGTTCGGCCAGGCGGGCGGCGAAAACACCCGCGCCACTGTAGAGATCCCAGGCCCGCCCGCCAGGCCCGAGCTCAGACCATTCCGCGACCAGATCCGAATAGCGCTGCGCCGCACCCCGATGCGCCTGCCAGAAACCTGTCGCCGCGACCTCCCACCGGCGTCCTGCCACATACTCGACCGCACGTCCGCTGCCCGTGCGCACCCACTCGTCACGGTCCGCGTGCGCCGCGGCCCGCCGGGCGGACGCGGCACGGCGTTCCTCGCGTCGGGGAGATTCCGCCGCGGTCCCAGTGCCGCCAGGCCGAACACCGCTGTCCTCGCTTCCGCCCACACGCCGGTCACCATGCCCACCAGAACGTGTCCGCCGGGCACGCCCACCGATATTCGATCGCCCGCCGCCCCGGCCACGCCGGGCGCCGCCCCCACGCGATTCGACCTCCGGAACTGGTGGCAGCTCGACAATATGCCGGATGCCCGCGCCGTCCACCGCGATCACCAGATCGGCTCCCGGTGTCCACCGCTGCTCCGCCAGACCTGCCAGCGCCCCGGCGACCGGCTGCGGGCACCGTAGATCCGGGATCACCTCGGTACTGCGATATCGATGCACACCGGCGCGCCCCTGTGCGTCGACCGCGAGCCGCACCCTGGTACGCCACCCACCGATCGGTTCGCCAGGACCGATCGGCTCCACCAGAACGTCGCGGGTGATCCCGGCCAGCCTGCGCAGCTGTTCGGCCACCACGGTGGCCTTCAGCGCGCGCTGCGCCGCAGGCGTCGCGAAGGAGAAATCGCAGCACCCGGCACCACCGGGGCCGGAAACCGGACAGGTGGCCTGCACCCGATCCGATGAGGCCTCCAGCACTTCGATGGTCTCGGCACGGCAGAACGACCCACCCCGATCCTCGGTGACCAGGACTCGGACCAGCTCGCCGGGCAGCCCGTGCCGGACGAACAGCACCCGACCCTCATACCGTGCGACGCAGAAACCACCGTGCCCAGGTGGTCCGAGCCGCACCTCGAACGTGCGGTTCAGCCAATCGCTCATCGTGCCTGCTCCACCGACGTCATGTCCGATCACCGTAGCCGCGCCGGACCGCACCGGGAGCGTTCACTACACCGGGCGCCTTGGCCCGCGCGGAGGAGCTCAGCTGCCATGGCACGCTGGTGACCATCACGCCTGGTTCGAACAACAGCCTGCCCTTCAGCCGCAACGCACTCTGATTGTGCAGCACCTGCTCCCACCAGTGACCGACCACATATTCGGGGATGAACACGGTCACCACATCGCGCGGGGCGTTCTTGCGCACCCGCTTCACATAATCGAGGACCGGCTTGGTGATCTCTCGGTACGGTGATTCGATCACCTTCAGCGGCACTGTGATATCGCTGTTCTCCCATTCCCGCACCAGCGCCCTGGTGTCGTCCTCGTCGACATTCACCGTGATCGCTTCCAGGGTGTCGGGGCGAGTAGCGCGGGCGTAGGCCAGTGCCCGCCGAGTCGGCAGATGCAACCGAGAGACCAGCACGATGGAGTGCGAGCGGCTCGGCAGCACCCCGTCCCACTCATGTTCGTCCAGCTCGCGCGCGACCGAATCGTAGTGCCTGCGAATCAGCTTCATCACGATGAAGATCGCGATCATGGTGCAGATCGCGATATAGGCGCCTGCGAAGAATTTGGTGATCAGCACGATCACCAACACCGTCCCTGTCGCGCTGAGACCGATCGTGTTGATCATTCGGGACCGCTTCATCCTCGCTCGCTGCCGCGGCTCGGTCTCGGTGCGCAGCAGCCGGGTCCAGTGCCGCAACATGCCGGTTTGGCTCAACACGAACGAGACGAACACACCGACGATGTAGAGCTGGATCAGCTTGGTGACCTCGGCGCCGAAGAGCACCACGAACGCGATGGCCGCGCCGGACAGGAACAGGATGCCGTTGCTGAAGGCCAGCCGATCACCCCTGGTATGTAGCTGCCGGGGCAGATAGCGGTCCTGCGCCAAGATCGAGCCGAGCACGGGGAATCCGTTGAACGCGGTATTGGCGGCGAGCACGAGGATCAACGCGGTCACCGCGGTGATGTAGAAGAATCCGAGCGGGAATCCGTGGAACACGGTTTCGGCGAGCTGGGCGATGAGAGTCTTCTGGTGATAGTCGTCCGGTGCTCCGGTCAGATTGGCGGTGTCGTTCGCGTAAACAACTCCGATCTTCTGCGCCAGGATGATGATGCCCATCAGCAATACGATCGCGAGAGTCCCCAGCATCAGCAGGGTGGTCGCCGCGTTACGCGACTTTGGCTTGCGGAAGGCAGGCACACCGTTGCTGATCGCCTCCACACCGGTCAGCGCGGCGCACCCGGAAGAGAACGAGCGTGCGATCAAGAAGACGAATGCGAGGCCGTACAGATGCTCTCCCTCCGGGATCAGCCCGAAGTCGGCCGACTCGGCCCGCAACTCGTCACCGAGCACGAAGATCCGGAACAGGCCCCAGCCGAGCATCCCGAACATACCGATGAGAAACGCGTAGGTCGGAAAAGCGAACGCGGTGCCGGATTCACGCACACCGCGCAGGTTTATCGCGGTGAGCGTGGCAATGGCCACAACAGCGAACAGCACCTTGTGCGTAGCGACGAAAGGAATAGCCGAACCGACATTGGAGGCGGCGGCAGCGGTCGAGACCGCGACGGTGAGCACATAATCGACCAGCAACGCACTACCGACAGTCAGACCTGCGTCGGGTCCGAGATTGGTCGTAGCCACCTCGTAGTCACCGCCCCCGGAGGGGTACGCGTGCACGTTCTGCCGGTAACTGGCCACCACAACCGCCATCACGAAGGCGACAGCGAGACCGACCCAAGGAGCGTACAGATACGCCGAGATACCCGCGACCGAGAGCATGAGGAAGATCTCTTCGGGTGCGTAGGCCACCGATGACATGGCATCGGAGGCGAACACCGGGAGCGCGATTCGCTTCGGCAACAAAGTGTGACCGAGCGAGTCACTGCGGAAAGGCCTGCCCAGCAGCGCTCGCTTCGCCGCTGTCGTCAACTTGGACACTGGAGCGAGCATAGGCCCCCATGTGGGGGGTCGCGCGCCTGGACCGTAGGTTTGCCCGGCAGCCGGAAAGGGAACGTGGCCGGTGAGATTATTTCGACGAGGTAGGGTTCTCCCCCGCGGCAAACCAAAAGCGAAGTAAACCGAACACCAGGGTTCCGGGATCGAGGTTACACGGTGTATGTAGTGATCATGGGGTGCGGACGCGTCGGCTCTTCGCTGGCCCATGCCCTGATCCGCATAGGTCATGAAGTCACCGTGATCGACCGGGACCCCAGTTCCTTTCTCCGGCTCGGATCCGACTTCCCCGGCGAACGGGTCACCGGGGTCGGATTCGATCGAGATGTGCTGACCCGCGCGGGAATCGAGCGGGCCGATGCGTTCGCGGCCGTCTCCTCCGGAGACAACTCCAACATCATCTCCGCACGAGTCGCCAGGGAGATGTTCGGGGTGGAGCGGGTGGTGGCCCGGATCTACGATCCCAAACGAGCGGCCGTCTACGAGCGTCTCGGAATCCCTACTATCGCCACGGTTCCGTGGACGACCAATCGATTCCTGCGCACACTTATCGGCGATCCCAGCACCACCACATGGCGCGATCCCACCGGAACGGTCGCTGTGACACAACTGACCCTCCATGAGGAGTGGTACGGCCACTCGGTACGCGATCTGGAGCGGGCTATCCGAGTCAAAGTGGCATTCATCATCCGATTCGGCCAGGGATTGCTTCCCGAGAGCAAAACCATCGTCCAAGCCGATGACATCGTCTATGTGGCCGTGGCATCCGGCAGCGTGGGCGAGGCCGTCGCCTTGGCCACGAAACCCCCAGCGAGCGAGGACTGAACATGAAAGTGGCCATCGCCGGAGCGGGAGCGGTCGGCCGATCGATCGCCAGGGAGCTCCTGCGTGCCGGGCACCGGGTCATGCTGCTGGAGCGACAGCTCGAGCATATCGATACGACCGCGATCCCGGACGCGGTCTGGGTACACGCCGACGCATGCGAGCTGGCGCTGCTCGAGCACGCCGGGCTGGAGACCTACGAGGTGGTCATCGCGGCCACCGGCGACGACAAGACCAACCTGGTGCACAGCCTGCTGGCCAAGACCGAATTCGGGGTACGCCGAGTGGTCGCGCGGGTGAACGACCCGCGCAACGAATGGCTCTTCGACGGATCCTGGGGCGTTGACATCGCGGTCTCCACCCCGCGGTTGCTCGCCTCACTGGTCGAGGAGGCGGTATCCGTCGGCGATCTGGTACGCCTGATGACCTTGCGTCAAGGTCAGGCGAACCTGGTAGAGATGACCCTGCCCGCGGACACTGTCCTGGCGGGCAAACCGGTACGCACGCTCACTCTCCCGCGCGATGCCGCCCTGGTGACCATCCTGCGCGGTGGGCGAGTGATCGTCCCGCAGCCCGACGACCCGTTCGAAGGCGACGACGAACTGCTGTTCGTGACTTCGGTGGAGGCCGAAGAAGACCTCCGGGTGGAACTCGCCAACCACGGCATCAGGCCGTAACCCTCCGATACGGCCGTTACCCGAGCTGTGCGGGTCACGCGGTCTGCGCCGGGTTCCGGTGGAAAGGACTACGCGACCGGCTTCAGCTCGGCGCGCAGCTTGTTCAGTGCGCGGTGTTGGATCACCCGGACCACGCCGGGGCTGGTTCCGATGGCCTCCGCGGTCTGCGCCGCCGACCAGCCGAGCACGATACGCATCAACAAGACTCTGCGATGCGATGGTGCCAGTACTTTCATGAGCTCCTGTGTGGCGGCACGTCGTTCGGAGGCCAGCGCCCACTCCTCCGGTCCGGCAGCACCGGATACGCAATCCGGGACATCGGCCATCGGATAAGTGGGATGCTGCCGCGAACGGCGGAATGCGTCGGCGACCTTATTGCCCGCGATGCCGTACACAAAGGCCAGGAACGACTTGCCTTGATCACGGTAGCGCGGGATGGCGTTGGTGGTAGCCAAGAGGATCTCCTGCACCACATCATCCACGGTGACCTGGAGGTACGCCGTATTCCCCAGACGCAGCGCACAGTAGCGCCGCACCAACGGATGCACAACCCGGATGATCTCGGTGACTGCCTGACGATCCCCGGCTGCCGCAGGACCGATCAGCTGCTCCAGCTCCGCTGATACCCGGCGACTTTCCGAGAGAGCCGGACTGCGTTTCTCTGGCTGCGCTGCGGCATTGTGCTCGGTAGTCATATCCGAGTCCTCCTGACCGAATCAATACGTATGTAGTACGTATTGATCGTCTGATGAACGCCGGGCGGCGGCCAGGCACCCCAGGGTGGGTAAACCCCCACCTCTACGGTGGATCTTCCTTACCCTGCGCCGGTGAACGCACCGGGCAGTGACCGATGGTCTGCGTGCGACTAAGCCGGGTCGGCCGAGGGTGCTGTCTTGGTCGGCAGATGTCCCGCACGGCGCACTGCCCAAATGGTGATACCCAGCGCGATGGCGGTCAGCGGCCAGCCCATCGTGATCCGCGCGAACGCCAGCCATCCGGTCCGGTCGATATCGTAGAGCTGCCACTGCACCAGGTAGCGGGCGGCGAATACCACGACCCAGACGGCGGTGGCCAGATCGTAGAGGCGCACCAACCGCTGATCGGACCGCCATACCGCACCGTGGCCGTTCAGCACACCCCAGAGCACACCGACCAGCGGGCGGCGGATCAGGATGGAAGCGAAGAACACTCCGGCGTATACGAGGCTGGTGTAGATACCGAAGAGAAAGAACCCCTTGGCCTCGCCCATCCGATAGGCGATGAGGGCGCAGATGCCGACACCGAAGAAACCGGAGATGGCGGGCTGGACCGGATTGCGCTGCGCCAGACGCCAGATCAGGATCGCGGCGGCCACACCGAGGGCCGCCCAGACGGCCGCGGTGAGCCCGGCGACACTGTTCACGGGAACGAAAACGACCACAGGGAGTGTCGAGTAGATCAGGCCACTGAACCCACCCAACTGTTCCAGAAGGGTCCGCTGGGCACGTTCCTCGATCTGGTCGCCGGGTACGGCGAGCCCGGTCTGATCACCTGGGCCTGAGAAGTCGTCGCTCGATGGCATACGTCAGCTGTTCCCGCGCAATTCGTAGTAGGGGTTGAAGATCACTTTGCAGCCGTCGCGGTCACCCACACGACCACGGACCAGAATGCGTCGTCCTGGCTCGATGCCGGGAATACGTCTGCGCCCGATCCAGATCAGGGTGATGGCGTCGGTACCGTCGAAGAACTCCGCCTGCACGCTGGCACCGACGGACTTGGGACACGCTTCGACACTACGCAGCCTACCGACCATCGTGGCCTCGACACCTCGCCTGCATTCCGATGCCGGGCAGGCTCCAGAGGCTTCGGATGTCTCGGCCAGTTCTTCGGCATCCAGCTGATCGATGTCTTGGGTCAGCCTGCGGCCGAGACGTCGGAAATACCCTGAGGCTGCGGATGACATTGTGCACGCTCTCCTGCATAAAGCAGATGGCATGGGTCGCACGCCATCGTGAGGATTTCAACCGCACAGCCTACTGAGGCCGTACACCGCCACTGTAGATGGGCCGGCTCACCCTCGCTACGCTCGGTCCGGTGTTCGACTCCGCATCCCCCTTCCGCGTCGTAGCGCTACCAGGCACCGGATCCGATGCCCATTTCGTAAGGAGCGCTTTCCGGCCCGCGTGTGCGGCACGTGACCTCGAACTGATCGCAGTGGAACCGGATCCACGCAGGGTGGTCGCGAGTTATCGGGCCTGCCTCGACGCGGCGGCACAACAGGGGCCGGTGATCGCGGCGGGGATCTCGCTCGGCGCCGCGATCGCTCTGGAGTGGGCCGCTGAACACCCGGATCGGGTCGCCGGGGTCATCACGGCGCTGCCCGCCTGGACCGGACCGGATACCGCAGCATGTCCCGCCGCGCTCAGTGCTTCGACTACCGCGGCGCAGCTGCGCGCCGATGGCCTGACAGCAGTGCTCGACCGGATGCGCGCCGACAGCCCGCGATGGCTTGCGGACACACTGACCCGATCGTGGCGAGCGCAATGGCCATATCTGCCCGAAGCACTGGAAGAGGCCGCGAACTACCTCTGGCCGAGCACCGAGCTGCTGGCCGGCTTCGAACGGCCGGTCGCGGTCATCACCGCGATCGACGATCCGGTGCATCCGGTGACCGTAGCCGAGCAGTGGGCCGCGCTGATCCCGCACGCGCACCTGCACCGGATCACACTGGACGAACTGGGTGCCGACCCCGCGATACTCGGACACGCGGGGCTCGGCTCCTTCGATTGGGTTCGTGAGTTCGCCTGAGCACCCGGCACCGCCGCGCACTCGGTCGCAACCGCGCGCTCAGTTCCGGCCGAGCTGCTGCATGGCCGATCCGTCAGTACCCTGGCGTGGCCCCTCCGGCATACGCGGCGACGGCGCGGCTTGCGGCTCGGACTGCGCCGCCGCCATCGCCTGCCGCTGGGCCTCCAGCTGCTGCTGGTGGGCAGCGACCAGCTGTTCGGACAACTGCTGCGGCAGCACTACCGGCAATGGCTCACGCACCGGCAACGGATCATCGCCGCGGCGCACCACCGTCTCACTGAGAACGGCGCGCGCCGCCTTGGTCAACGGGCTTCCGTCAGCCGTCGCGCCGGAAGGACCCGCGGCGACCAAACGCACCATCCACCGGTACCCGTCCACACCGATGAAACGAAGATCCGCGCCTTCGGTGACAGCGAGCAATTCCCGGCCCCACGGCCCGTTCTCCACCGAGACCTCGGCCCCGTCCTTGCGCAGCGATTCGGCGAGATCCGAGGCGACCTGACGCCATTGGCCAGGAGACTTGGGCGCGGCATACGCCGCGACGGTGATCCGGCCCTGCTCGATCGCCAGATGAACTGCCTGCGGCAGCCCCTCCTGATTCATCTCGACCTGCAACTGACCACCCGGAGGGACCGGCAACAGCACCGACCCGAGGTCGAGCCGCTGCTCGGCCACCGCGGCGAACAGTTCGGCGACATCCTCGTAGTCGTACGGTCCCGGTCCTGGCTGCGACGTCCCAGGGAGCGATGTATCGGCATCGAAGTCCACTCCGGCGTACGAACGCTCATCGGTGACCGCCTCGTCGTAGTCCTCGGCACCTGTGTACTCCTCGGACGCGTTATCAGCGGATTCGTACTCGGTATCCGCGTAATCGTCCGCCTCGTCGTACCGATCCCGCGGGTGCCGGTCCGACGACTTGTTCCTCTTCCCGAAGATGCCCATCATGCCTCCTTGCCGGGTGCCAGGCCCGCCCCTGTTGTCTGTGTGGTCAGGCTCGCATGACCACCGCTGGATCCGTAGCCACCCGCCCCGCGTGTGGTTTCGTCGAGCGTGTCGACCTCGGTGAAATCCACCAGTTCCACCCGCTGCACCAGAAGTTGCGCGATCCGGTCACCGCGGCGAAGCCGGATCGGAGTATGCGGATCGTGATTTATCAGACACACCTTGATCTCGCCACGGTATCCGGCATCGATGGTGCCAGGAGTGTTCACCACTGACAGCCCGGTCTTCGCCGCCAGCCCCGAACGCGGGTGGATCAGGCCTACGGTGCCGACCGGTAATGCCACAGCGACACCGGTACCGACCAATGCCCGCTCCCCCGGCTGCAGGATCACATCGTGGGTAGTGCACAGATCCACGCCCGCGTCACCCGGGTGGGCACGTGTCGGCACCGGAATACCTGGATCCAGCCGCAGCATCGGTATGGGTGAAAGTGCGCTCACGGTGGACGAGCCTACGCGTAGGCTATTTTCCCTCGTGACTTAGTGTTGACTCGTGTCGGACCAGCCTACTCCCACAGCCATGGACCAGAAGCAGCGCTCACCCGTATACCGCGAGCGGCTATGGGTACCGCTCTGGTGGTGGCCCGCGGCTTTCGCCGTCACCGGCCTGCTCGCTATGGAGATCCACATGGGAGCCCCCGGAGTGCGCGCATGGCTTCCCTATGTGCTGTTGTTCCCGATCCCGGTCTGGGTACTGCTGTGGCTGAGCCGCCACCGTATCGAAGTGGCACCGGATGCGACCGGTACACCTGAGCTACACGCAGGCCGTGCGCATCTTCCGGTGAATTTCGTTGCCCGCGCAGCCGTAGTCGGCCCAGCGGCGAAGAGTGCGGCACTGGGGCGCCAGCTCGACCCTGCCGCCTACCTGGACCATCGTCCCTGGGTCGGATCGATGATCCTGCTCGTACTCGACGATCCGGACGATCCCACCCCGTATTGGCTGGTCAGCACGCGGCGACCGGAACAGGTCCTTGCCGCGCTCGGCCTTCCGAGCGCGGACTGACACAATGTTCGATTCCTCGGGTGTCCGATCCCTCAGGTCTCTGTCGCCTCGGGCATCGACCCCCTCGGCGTTCGGCCTCCCTAGAATCGAGCGGCGTTCGATCTCCTTACGATCGAACGACGTCGGCTCTCCTCGCGATCACGCGGCGCAATCCATGCAGATCATCTGACCGTTCTTCTCACTGGCCAACCTGCTCCGGTGATGAACCAGGAAACAGCTGGAACAGGTGAACTCGTCGGCCTGTTTCGGGATCACCCGAACCGTCAGCACTTCCTCGGACAGGTCCGCGCCAGGAAGCTCGAACGACTCCGCGGTATCGGATTCGTCGATATCCACGACGGCGGACTGTGCCTCGTTACGACGAGCCTTCAACTCCTCCAGCGAATCCTCCGACACATCGTCGGATTCGGTGCGCCTCGGTGCGTCATAGTCGGTTGCCATGTCGTCTTCCCCTCGTCCTCACTCCGTATATCCCGGACCGGTCCGCTCACACTCGATTTCTCTCCGAAATCGACGCGACCAGCACCGCCCCGCCGGTGGTGCACGTCACAAACGCCCCGGTCGCCTATCAGGGTGGATCACCTCGACTCACTCCCGATAGCGCTGGGTAAACGCAGGACGTGCCCTTCTTGTTCCCGCTACCGACCACCGATGCACCACCGGTGATTCGATCTGGGCCGCCAGACAATAGCGGACTGTGGCAGAAAAGGCGCAATCAAAACACAGGAGAGTCGAAACTGAAGGGCAATCGACACCGTCCGCGGAACATACCGAGACCTTGCGCGCGGACCCGGATACATTTTCGTAGAGTGCACGGGTGGTTTCACTGATCACCGAAGGCAGCGCGACAGACGCGCAGGGCAACCCCTTTCTCCGGCGCCGCCCGCTCCCCTGGCTCATCATGCTCGGTGTTCTCATCGTGCTCTCCGGGATCGTCTGGGGGGCCGCGCTGCGGACACACGACACCGACCGCACCGCGATGAGCTGCAACTCTCCGAGTTCCGCCACCGATTCCGAGGAACCACCGGAACCGCTCGGCAGACGGGTCGGAGTGAGCAGGCTACAAGATGTGGACCCTGCTCCCCTCGGGGCAAGCAAAGTACGCGTGTTGAACGCGAACAACCAGCGTGGCCAAGCCGCGCACGTCGCAGCCCAGCTCGGCGATCTCGGCTTCGCCAGTGCCCCCGGTACGCAATACGGTAACGATTCGGTCTACGTCAACGGTGATCTGGAATGCACCGGGCAGATTCGCTTCGGCGTGAACGGCCGCCCAGCCGCCGCCGCGGTGCAGCTGGTCGCACCATGCGCCGAACTGATCGAGGATCAACGCGAGGACGATACGGTCGATCTGGTACTCGGTTCCCTGTTCCAGCAGGACATCCGGCCGAGTACCGACGCGGCGGAGGTGCTGCGTTCGCTGAAGAACCCCGCGCCGGGCAATTCCGTGTCGATCGACCCCATGCTGCTCAGCGCCGCCAGGCAGGCGCGCTGCTGATCAACGATCGGGAATCGGCTCGGCAGCGCCGACCCGGTCCAGCAGCGCTGCCAGTTCGTCGGCGATGCCCGGCGCCGCAGCCACCACCAGATCGCCGTCGTCGCCCGTCGCTGTCGCGGCGGGCACCGTGAGCCGCGCGCCTGCCTCCGTGGCGATCAACGCGCCCGCTCCCCAGTCCCAGACATTGAGACCGTGCTCGTAATAGGCGTCCACCCGGCCCGCCGCGACATGGCACAGATCCAGCGCCCCCGCACCGAAGCGCCGGATATCACGTACGTGCGGCAGCACCCGCGCGACCAGCTCGGCCTGCTCGGTTCTGCGATATATGCCATAGGCGAACCCCGTGGCCACTAATGCCATCGAGAGCGATTCGATGGATCCGCACGTCAGATGTTCCACCGTCCCCTCATGACCGACACACAGCGCACCGAGGCCGAGCGCCGCGCTGTAGGTCTCCGCCCGTGCGACATCCACCACAGCGCCCGCGACCGTTCGCCCACCCCGCATCGCGGCTACCGAGACCGCGTAACCGGGAATGCCGTAGAGAAAGTTGACCGTGCCATCGATCGGATCCACCACCCAGTAGACCGTGTCCGCGCTCGTGTCGTCGATGCTGCCGCCACCTTCTTCACCGACGATCGGATCACCGGGGCGCTGCTCGGCGAGCATTCTCCGGATCAGCTCTTCTGCCTCGGTGTCCACGATGGTGACCGGGTCGGTCGCATGGCTCTTGGCCCGAACGGCGCCTTCGGCGTGTCCGCCGGCGGACCCGAACACCTCGGGACGACGGGCACGGATATGGGCGGCAGCGCTCTCGGCGAGATCGACCGCGATACGACGCAGATCGGCCTCGTCCCCACGCGCGACGATCGGGGTGGAGTCGAAGGGGCTGGCTGGCACTTCTGGCACTGGCGATGGGGTTTCCGGCACGCCTTCCATCGCATCACAGATCCTCACCGAACGCCCAACCCTGGTGTCGCATTACTCTTGTCCTGCACGACACAGCGCCGTCGTCGGGCATCCCATCGCAGCACCCGGCCACGGCGTGGTTCGGCCAGGTACAACGATGCTGTCCGCACGGTCGGCCGGCACGAGAAGCGAAGGGGTGGCCATGTCCGCTCGGGGACATGCATTCGGTATCGATATCGGCGGCAGCGGCGTCAAGGGCGCCGCGGTGGATCTGTCCACCGGTGAGCTGGTCCATGAACGGATCAAGATTCCGACACCGCAGCCCGCGACACCGCAGGCCATAGCGGGAACCGTAGCCGACCTGGTCACCGAAGCCGGGTGGGACGGCCCGGTCGGCCTCACCCTGCCCGCGGTGGTGATCGACGGCACCGCACGCACCGCGGCCAATATCGACAAAGCCTGGATCGGTACCGATGCGAGAGCGCTGTTCTCCGATGCGCTCGGCGGTAGACCGGTCACCGTGCTCAACGACGCGGATGCGGCTGGCTTGGCCGAGGACCGCTACGGCGCGGCAAAGGATTTCGCAGGGCCGGTGATACTACTTACCTTCGGCACCGGTATCGGTTCCGCGCTGCTCTACCACGGCATGTTGGTGCCCAACACCGAACTGGGTCATATAGAGATCGGCGGGATGAGCTGCGAACACCGCGCGGCGGCCTCGGTGAAAGAACGCGACGATCTGTCCTACGCGCAGTGGGCCACCGAGGTCGGCATCGCACTGACCGCACTGGAAGACCTCTTCTTTCCCACTGTATTCGTCGCCGGTGGCGGTATCAGCCGAGAAGCCGACCAATGGATTCCCTTGCTCACCAACCGAACCCCGGTCATTCCCGCACATCTGCGGAACACCGCGGGTATCGTCGGCGCCGCTATGGCGGTCGAGGGCGGCATCACCCCATGAGGTGTCATCCGAGGAGGCGCGCGGGCGGTGCCGATATGCGGTTCTCGACATCGCGCCGTAGGTACCCTGGTTAGATCGTTACAATGGAACGTGCCCGGCTGAGCCGGTGAAACCCGACCGGCCTTCCGCCGGTGAAACCCGACAGATCGCTCCGCCGGAACACCACTCTGGCGTGACGCCGCACGAGACCGTCACGAAAGGGCGTACGTGGTAGCCACGAATACCCGTCAGACCGCCGAATCGGCCGACGCCGACTCCACCGACATCACCGCAGCACGGCCGGTCCGTAAGGCTGCCGCGAAGAAGACTCCGGCGAAAAAGACCGCCGCCAAGAAAGCGCCTGCCAAAAAGGCGGCAGCCAAGAAAGCAGCCAAAGCGCCTGCGAAGAAAGCTGCGGCCAAGAAGGCGTCCCCCAACGGCGAGCCCGGTACCGACGAGACTCTCGACGACGACTCGCTCGCCCTCGAGGACCTCGGTGACCTGGAGGTTTCCGAAGCAGACCTCGCTGACGGCGAGGAGTTGGCCGATGTCGCCGAGAGCGATGAAGGCGATAGCGAGGAAGCCGAAGAACCCACCGCCGCGGACAAGGCCTCCGGTGACTTCGTCTGGGACGAAGAAGAGTCGGAGGCGCTGCGCCAGGCCCGCAAAGACGCCGAACTCACCGCCTCGGCCGACTCCGTCCGCGCCTACCTCAAGCAGATCGGCAAGGTCGCGCTGCTCAACGCCGAAGAGGAGGTCGAACTCGCCAAACGGATCGAGGCAGGCCTCTACGCGGCGGAAAAGGTGCGTGAGTTCGCCGAACAGGGCGAGAAGCTGCCGGTGGCGATGCGCCGGGACTACAACTGGATCGTCCGCGACGGCAACCGCGCCAAGAACCACCTGCTCGAGGCCAACCTGCGCCTGGTGGTCTCGCTGGCCAAGCGGTACACCGGCCGCGGTATGGCATTCCTCGACCTGATCCAAGAGGGCAACCTCGGTCTGATCCGCGCGGTGGAGAAGTTCGACTACACCAAGGGCTACAAGTTCTCCACCTACGCCACTTGGTGGATCCGGCAGGCCATCACCCGCGCTATGGCCGACCAGGCCCGCACCATCCGCATTCCGGTGCACATGGTGGAGGTCATCAACAAGCTCGGTCGCATCCAACGCGAGTTGCTCCAGGACCTCGGCCGTGAGCCGACGCCGGAAGAGCTGGCCAAAGAGATGGATATCACGCCGGAGAAAGTGCTCGAGATCCAGCAGTACGCGCGGGAACCCATCTCACTGGATCAGACCATCGGCGACGAGGGCGACAGCCAGCTGGGCGACTTCATCGAGGACTCCGAGGCCGTGGTCGCGGTCGACGCGGTCAGCTTCACACTGCTCCAGGATCAACTCCAGTCGGTACTGGAGACGCTGTCGGAGCGTGAAGCGGGTGTGGTTCGGCTGCGCTTCGGCCTCACCGACGGCCAGCCGCGCACCCTCGACGAGATCGGCCAGGTGTACGGGGTCACCCGTGAGCGCATCCGCCAGATCGAGTCGAAGACGATGAGCAAGCTGCGCCATCCGAGCCGCTCCCAGGTGCTGCGCGACTACCTGGACTGACGCCCCTGGTGTGGGCCACCGAACAAGCATTCGGTGGCCCACACCAGATTGTCAGGGCTCGACCGAAATGACCACACCGGAGTCGATCGCGGCGGCCCTCGACGTATCCTTCAGGTCAACGCCCGAGCGGCCGAGCACCCGGGCACCCGCCACCAAGCCCCCGACGATGCGCGCGGCCTGTCGGTAACTCATTCCCTCCGGCGGGTGGATATTGGAGACACAATTGCGGTCGGCGTCGGTGCGACCGGGCCGAGGCAGATGGGTCAAGTAGATCCCCAGACTGTCCGCGACCGACAGACCGGGACGTTCCCCGATCAGCACAACAACCGTTGCCACCCCCATGGCCGCGGCAATGTGATCACCGAGTGCCACTCGCGACTGGGTGGCGATCACCGGCGGGGCAAGACGATAACGTGGCGCGAGTTCCTCGACGAGCGCGACAACTGTGGCTCGGCCGTGGTCGGCGAGAGCGCGCGGCGAGAGACCGTCCGCGAGCACGAATCCGATATCGGCGCCGGAACCAGGAAGGGACTCGAGCGCGCCCTCGGCCGGCAACCTGCCCAGATCCGGTCTGCGCAAATATTCGGCGCGGTCGCGGGCTCGGCTGGGGACATGCCGGGCGGCGCCGAGACCAATCGTGTCTACCCGTTCGGCCAGCGCCGCCAGATCCAACGGTTGATGGACAGCGTCGCGCGCGGCCGCGTGCGCGGCACCGAATTCCAGCAGTCGCGTGGTCGGCAAGGCGGTACCGGTGCGGCCGAGACCGATCCTTGCCTGGGTCGTTCGCCGAAGATCCTGCCAAAATTCCTGTGTAGCAGCACTTTCCGCGAACTCGCCCTCGGGTTCGGTCACCGCGGTATTCGGTGGAACGATATCCGGCCTCGGCCGCTGATCCGACGAGCTCATCGGGCGGCCGCCACGGCACGCAACGGCGAGGTGAGCGGTTCCACCGGGAGAACCCGCCCGCTCGCGTCGATCATGCCCAAACCGGCCAGCCACGCCTCGAATTCCGGGGCAGGCCGCAGGTCCAATACCTGGCGGGCATACAGCGCGTCGTGAAAACTGAGGCTCTGATAGCCGAGCATGATGTCGTCGGCACCGGGAACAGTGATGACAAAAGCGCATCGTGCCGTGCCGAGCAGGGTCAGCAGCGTGTCCATGTCATCCTGATCGGCTTCGGCATGATTGGTGTAGCAGACATCCACCCCCATCGGCAGGCCGAGCAGTTTGCCGCAGAAATGGTCTTCCAGGCCGGCGCGGATAATCTGCTTGCCGTCGTACAAATACTCCGGGCCGATGAAACCGACCACGGTATTGACCAACAGCGGGTCCAGCTCGCGTGCCACCGCGTAGGTTCGGGCCTCCAGTGTCTGCTGGTCGACGGGTAAGCCGCCGGTCCCATGGTGCGCGTCGGCCGACAATGCCGAGCCCTGTCCGGTCTCCAGATACATCACGTTATCGCCGACCGTACCGCGCTCAAGGGCACGGCCTGCCTCGTTCGCCTCACGCAACAGAGCGAGGTTCACCCCGAAACCCGTGTTCGCGCCTTCGGTACCGGCAACGGATTGGAACACCAAGTCCACCGGAGCACCCGTCTCGATCAATCCGATCGTGGTGGTGACATGTGAAAGCACACACGATTGAGTGGGGATGCCGAAGCGTGTGCGCACCTCATCGAGTAAGCGCAGCAGATCGGCAGTGGCCTGCGGTGAATCACCGGCGGGGTTGATGCCGATCACCGCGTCGCCACAGCCGAGCAGTAATCCGTCGAGTACCGCGGCGGCGATACCACGTGGATCGTCGGTGGGGTGGTTGGGCTGTAAGCGGGTGGCCATGGTTCCCGGCAGGCCGATGGTGGTGCGGAAACCGGTGGTCACCTCGGCGGCGCGAGCGACAGCGATGAGGTCCTGATTGCGCATGATCTTGCTGACCGCGGCGACCATCTCGGGCGTGAGCCCTGGCGCGACCGCGCGCAATCGGACTGCGGCGTCCCGGCCCGCGGCGACGGCCAGCAACCAGTCCCGCAGACCACCCACCGTCAGATGCGCGATCGGTGCGAACGCACTGCGATCGTGAGTATCCAGGATCAGCCGAGTGACCTCATCGGTCTCGTACGGCACCACGGGGTCCAGCAGGAACTCGGTCAGCGCCACCTCGGCCAGCGCCCACTGGGCGGCGGCACGCTCGGCGTCGGATTCCGCGGCGCAACCGGCGAGCTGGTCGCCACTGCGTAGTGGGGTCGCCTTGGCCAAAAGTTCGACCAGACCGCCGAAACGGTAGGTGGTCCCGCGCACCTGCTGGACGTAGCGACTCATTCCAGATCCTCCTCGGCGCGGGCGAGCACCGCGAACTCCTCATCCGGCGAGCTCGCCACCAAACGATGGCGGCTATAGAGGCCAAAGTAAGCCATGAAGCCACAGAAAACCACGAAGGCACAGCCCGCGACCACCGGATCGACCGAGAACGTGGCGACTACCGCGGCGCCGAATACGGGCATGTTCAGCAGCATGGCGCCTTATCGGGAAGAAACGTTGCCCAGGTATGCGGGCGGCGTTACGGTCACCGCTCATGGCCATGGTGCAGCGCACACCGGATGGTGCTTCAGCACTCCATCACGTTCACGCGGCAGACTTGCGGAATGGCTTCCTCGGCATCGCATGGGCTGCGGTCGCCCTGGACGCAGACCATCGAACTACGTACCGAACTGCGCGGGGTGCGGGCATGGCTGCGTCGACCCGGACTGCCGCGGCGAATCCTGCCCGCGCTGCGAGCACATCTGGGGGCGGCCCCCGCCAGTACCGCATACGCGTTCACCGTCTTCGTCACCTGGTGGACGCTGCGCGGGGTAGGGGAATCGGTGGAGCGCAGGCTGATCCTCTCCGCTTCGACCAATCTCCACAATATGCGGCACAACCCGGTACAAGTGCTGGTGGCCTCGGCATTCTGGATCGAAGGTGGCTTCCCCTGGGCAACCATCGCGAGCTTGCTGATCATCATGGCGTACGCGGAGCGCTGGCTGGGCACCACGCGCTGGATCCTGCTGTTCGCGACCGGGCATATCGGAGCGACGCTGCTGACGGTCACCACCATCGCCCATGCCATCGACCACGACCTGATACCACTACGGGTAGCTGTCGCGGCGGATGTCGGTACCAGCTACGGCTTCTCCGCCGTCCTCGCGGCACTGGCGTTTCGGCTCCACGGCGTGGCACGGCTGGTATGGGCGGTGACGATCCTCCTCGCACTCGGGATCACGCTGTACCTCGATCCCACATTCACCGACTACGGCCATCTGTGCGCCGCCGCGATCGGCTTGGCGTACGGTGCGCTCGCGACCCGGTTCTGGCACCGGGTCGAGCGCACTACCGCCCAACGTGGCGAGACCACATAAGACTGATCAGGGCACCACAGGCTCAGGACGCGCGCGGGGCAACAACCCGGCCACCGGCTCGACCACCCGCGCCGCTATCGGACCGAGCACTGCCATCAGCAGCACATACGTCGAAGTGAGCGCGGTGAGCTGCCCATCGATCGCACCCGTGCTCACCGCCAGTCCCGCGATGACGATGGAGAACTCACCACGCGCGACCAGCGCCGCACCTGCCCTGGCCCGGCCCATCCGGCGGACACCTTGCCGCGCGGCGGCCCACCATCCGGTAGCTACCTTGGTCACCAAGGTGATCACTGCCAAGGCGATAGCCCAGCTCAGCACCGGCGGAATCGACTTCAGCTCGGTGCTCAGTCCGAAAGCCACGAAAAAGATCGCCGCGAACAGATCGCGCAGCGGCTCGAGCAGTTTCGCCGCGGCATGCGCGGTCGATCCCGAGATCGCGATACCCAAGAGAAACGCCCCGACCGCCGCCGACACACTCAGCACCGAGGCGATGCCGGCCACCAACAGCGCCGCGCCGAGCAACGTGAGCAGGAACACCTCACGATCGGTGCTGACCACGACTGCCGAGACATGGCGGCCGTAACGCAGTGCGACCACCAACACCAGCGTGACCGTCAACAGCGCCACCCCCAGCGCACGCATTCCGCTGGCCCAGCTCAGCCCGGCCAGGACTGTGGTGAGGATCGGCAGGTACACCGCCATCGCCAGATCCTCGAACACCAGGATAGACAGGACCACCGGTGTCTCACGGTTACCAAGGCGCCCGAGGTCGTCGAGCATCTTCGCCACAATGCCCGACGAGGAGATATAGGTGATGCCCGCCATGGTGATGGCACCTTCGATACCCCAGCCGAGCAGGAGTGCCGCTACCGCGCCCGGTGTCGCGTTGAGCGCGATATCGAGCAATCCGGCAGGCCACGAACGCCGCAACCCGGTCATCAGCTCTGTCGCTGTGTACTCCAGGCCGAGCAGCAACAACAGCAGCACCACGCCGATCTCGCCGGCCACATGACCGAAGTCATAGGACGCTCTGAGCTCGAGGACCCCCCCTTGTCCGAAGGCGACTCCGCCGAGCAGATACAGCGGAATCGGCGACATACCCACCCTGGCCGCGATACGGCCCATCATGCCGAGGGCGAGAAAAACCGCTCCGAGCTCGATCAGGGCGAGCGCGGTGTCCGTCACGGCTCAGCCGTGCGTCAATATCTTCGCGGCGGCCTCCAACCCCTCCGGGGTGCCGACAACAACGAGCAGATCGCCCGTGGTGAAAATGAAGTCGGGGTCGGGTGAGGGGTGCAGTTGCCCTGCCCGCATCACCGCGACGATGGAGACCTTCGTGCGGGTACGCATCTCGGTCTCCCCCAAGGCACGACCGTCGTAGGGAGAGTCCTCGCCGATGGGCAGCTGACGGGTGGTGATTCCGGGCAGGTCCCGATGATCGTCGTTGAGCTTGGCGACCAGCTGTGGCGCACCGAGCAGGTTGGCGAGTACCGCCGCCTCATCGGTGGTCAAGGGAATCTGCGCGGCGCAGGCATCGGGATCGTCGAGCTTGGAGACGATCAGATCGATATCACCATCACGGTGGGCGACCACGCCGATTCGGCGACCGGAGCGGACTTCGAAGTCCTTGCGGACACCAATCCCGGGTAATGCGGTGACATCGACGTTCACGCTCTCCAGATTAACCGGATATGCGGATCGGTAAACGGTTCGGTCATTACTTCGCCCGATGGGGCGGCACACCACAGCGATACAGCCATACGTGCTATCGGCGCCTACCGGGCACAACGGTCTGGCGAACATACGCGAGCGTGCCGCAGCACTCGGCGGAAGTGTCTGTGCCGGAAGGGATTCCGACACCCGGAAAGTGCCTGTCCAGCTGCCGCTCGACTCCGTGAGCGCGTTCTGAGGATTCGGGTGGTGATCGCCGATGATCACGCGGCAACCCGTGCGGTCCCGCGGATGGCCCTCGCGACGGAGGCCGATATCGACGTGGTGGGCGAGGCCCCCGACGACAAGATCGCTGTGGCACAGACCAAGGCGGTGATCACGGCGTTCGCCATATCGAAACACGCTGCGGTGCATCCGGGTCCGGCTGGATCGGCCGATCTCACCGACCGGGAACGCGAAGTGCTCGACTGCCTCGGTGATGGTCCGACCACCGCGCAGATCGCACGCAGGCTGTTCATCGGCGAGACAACGGTCGAAACGCGCGTTTCGCGCGTACTGCTGAAACTCGGCGTGCGGTCACAGGTTCAAGCCGCCATCGTGGGGCGCGAGTGCCGCGACCGGTGGTCATGCGAGCAGTGGCGCGAAGGTTCCGTCCGTGCCGGGCAGGTAGCGCTCGACCGCGACGACCGCCTCCAGCGGCAGCGGACCGTACAGATGTGGGAAGAGCATGGACTCCGGATCATCTGGTTCACCAGGCTCCCACCTGATCGGCGACTCCACACGATCCGGGTCGATACACAACAGCACCAGATCGTGCCTACCCGCGAACAGCAGATTGGCGGGCACGTGCACCTGGTGCGCCGCCGAGAGATGGATGAACCCCGCCACATCGAGCGAAGGCGGACAATATCCATCTGTTTGCCGAGCGGAAAACCATTCGCCAGAAGTACATAGGTGAACAAGCGTGTGAGTGTTGTAGATCACGGGTAATCTCCGGGTAGACAACTGGATCGGCCGATCGAGATGTGATCGAGTGCTCTTCGAGAGCTTGGCCTGTGGTGCTCACCCGTAGCGATATACCTGGTCATGTTATCGAAAACACACTGCATCACTCGCGGGAACAAAGTCCCCCGTCCCGAACGTCTGACAGAGTAGTCCTACCCCTGCTGGGAAGTAGCGGTAGCGAGCTCGTGGTGAGTGACCACGGGCCCCACACCAGGCAAACGGTCAGTTCGGCCGGGAGCCAGGACGGAGGAGTCATGCCAGGAACCCTGACAAGCACCCCACTGACCGCGGTCGATCGTTGCGACCGTTGCGGGGCGGCCGCCCGGGTGCGCGCCGTACTGCCCGCGGGTGGAGAGTTGCTCTTCTGCCAGCACCACGCGAATGAACACATGGATCGGTTGCGTGAGCTGGACGCCGTGATCGACACGGAGTCGGCTCCCGAACTCTGATCCCGCTCCTCGCGTCCTGAGATAACAGCATCGGACAACAGAACACCGTTTCCTCCGGCAGCGGGCGACCCACAGGTCGTCCGCTGCTCGGGTATCCGGGGTCGGGTGTTCGGGAACGCACGGTCCGCTTTCGCCGCCGAGGAAGCGCTACCGGGCTACTTCCGGCGCAATGCGGCGATACGTTCGCTGAGCTGTTCGGCGGTGGCCAGCGCGGTCGGTGGACCGCCGCATTCGCGACGCAGCTCACCGTGGATCACACCGTGTGGTCTACCGGTGCGGTGATGGTGCATCGCCACCAGACTGTTGAGCTCACGGCGCAGTTCACCCAGCCGATCGGCGGTGGCGGCACGTTCCGAGGCCGCGGCCACCGCAGAACCCGGATCGGGCACGGCCACCACCACACTACGGTCGGCTACCTGCTTGGCCTGCCGGTCCCGGAGCAGAGCGCGCATCTGCTCGGCATCGAGTAATCCCGGTATGCCCAGGTAGTCGGCCTCCTCATCGCTTCCGGCAAAGGTAGCCGTACCGAAGGAGGAGCCGTCGTAGATCACCCGATCGAGTTCGGCATCCGCGGCCAAGGCGACGAAGGACTTCTCCGTTTCGCCCGGCTCGTCTTTCTGTTTGTTCGCCTCGGTCAGCAGTTCGTCGGCGAAGCCGTTCTTCTCCCGGTGCGGCTTGCCGATGACGTGATCGCGCTGCACCTCCAGCTGCGCCGCCAGATCGAGCAGTACCGGCACCGAGGGCAGGAACACACTCGCGGTCTCGCCCGGCCTACGGGCACGCACGAAACGACCGATCGCCTGAGCGAAGTACAGCGGGGTCGAGGCGCTGGTCGCGTACACGCCGACAGCAAGGCGCGGCACGTCCACCCCCTCCGAGACCATGCGCACCGCGACCATCCACGGCTGTGTGCTGTTACTGAACTCCGCGATCCGATTCGAGGAGGAAGGGTCGTCGGAGAGCACCAGCGCGGGCCGCTCCCCCGAGATGTGCTCCAGCAGCTCGGCGTAGTCACGAGCACGCTCCTGATCGGTGGCGATCACCAATCCACCGGCATCGGACATACCGGAGGCGCGTTTCTGACGCAACCGGATGTCGGCGGCACGCAGCACAGCGGCGATCCAGTCGCCTGCCGGGTCCAGTGCGGTGCGCCAGGCCCTGGCGGTCTGATCGGCGGCCAGCGGCTCGCCGAGACGCGCGGAGTACTCCTCCCCCGCGCTGTCGCGCCAATGCGCCTCACCGGAATAGGCCAGGAAGACTACCGGCCGCACCACGCCGTCGGCGAGTGCCTCGGCGTAGCCATAGGAATGATCGGCGCGTGATTTCGGAAAACCGGATTCGTCGGGCTCGTAGACGATGAACGGAATCCGGCTGTCGTCGCTGCGGAACGGGGTTCCGGTCAACGCGAGGCGTCGGGTGGCATCGCCGAATGCCTCCGCCGTCGCCTCACCCCAGCTCTTGGCATCGCCCGCATGGTGGATCTCGTCGAGAACGACCAGCGTCCGACGGTTTTCGGTGCGTACCCGGTGCCGGAAGGGATGCGCGGCGACCTGCGCATAGGTGACGACCACCCCGTGGTAGTCACCCGATGTACCACCTGTCGCATTGGAAAACCGCGAGTCCAGCGCGATTCCGCTCCTGGCAGCGGCGTGGGCCCACTGATGCTTGAGGTGTTCGGTCGGCGCGACCACCGTGATCTGGTCCACCGTGCGGTCGGCAAGCAGTTCCGCGGCCACGCGCAGCGCGAACGTGGTCTTTCCCGCTCCTGGTGTGGCCACCGCGAGGAAATCCCGTGGCTTTGTCGCGAGGTACTTCGTCAAAGCCCGCCGTTGCCAGGCACGAAGTGGAGCCGCGGTGGCCTTACCCGCAGTTGCGGCATCGCCTGCGGTTGTCGAATCGCCCAGCGTTTCTGCTTCTCCCGCCGCAGCAGCGCCACTCGACCCAGTCACGCAGAAGACCCTAGCGGGCCGGTACGGCGTGTCGCCAAACCGGCACAGCCCGCGCGATAGGCATCACAGGACCCGAGAGCGCGGTGCCGAGATCCCGGCCTCAGTCGCCCTTACGCAGGCCCTCGTAGATCTTCTTGCAGTCCGGGCATACCGGAGAGCCAGGCTTGGCCGAGCGGGTCACCGGGAAAACCTCTCCGCACAGCGCGACCACATGAGTGCCCATCACGGCGCTCTCGGCGATCTTGTCCTTCTTCACATAGTGGAAGAACTTCGGGGTGTCGTCGCCCGTCGTCTCGTCGGTCGTCGTATCAGGGCGAACCATGGTGTCGGTGCTCACGCACTCCATGATGCCGCATCACAGGATCGAGGAGCCGACCGCGGTATATGCATAGATACCCCGCTAGTGGAAGACTCAGGGGTATGCAACAGCACGGCGACTCCGCATCCGCCGACGACCGCGACCGCGCAGGGCACCCCGAGGTGACGATGCCGACGCAGGCCCGCCGTTCCTCCGGATACTTCCCAGGAAGCGACGACAAACACCCGGCGCTGATCACCGCGGCGGCGCCCTCCCTGGAGGATCAGCAACGCGCCAGAGTACGTCGGTACACGCTCATCATGGCGTTCCGCATTCCGTGCTTGGTCCTCGCCGCGATCGCCTACAGCACGTTCGGCAGTCCACTGCTGTCCATCCTGATCATCGCCGCGTCCATCCCGCTGCCATGGATCGCGGTGCTGATCGCCAACGACCGCCCGCCCCGCCGTAAAGACGAACCCAGCCGGTGGGATCGGCATCGCCCAGCTCTCGAATCCGGCTCACACGGCGCTATCGAAGGCTGAAGTTCCCTCGTGGGGTTGCCTCGCGGATCGAGTTCGCCGACACGCCACCCGCCCGAGCACCGCTACCTGCTCGACAAGCCCAGTGGGCAGACCTAGGGTATTGCGGGGCACTGGACAGGAGCGAACATGATTCGGTGGATCTGGGTCTTCCTGGATCGTCCGGCGCAACACTTCGATGATTGCGCGAGGTTCTGGTCTGCGGTCACCGATACTCGGCTTTCGCCCCCACGTGGCGCGAACGACGAGTTCCGCACCCTCTTGCCCGATCCTGCGCTGTTCGCCGCGGCGAGTGTCAAGATGCAGGCGGTGACCGGCCTCGGCGGCGTGCACATCGACATCGATGTCGATGACATTCCGGCTGCCGTCCGTACCGGGCTCGATCTGGGCGCCCAGCTGGTCGCCAACCACCCCGACTATGCCGTACTGCGTTCCCCCTGCGGCCAGAACTTCTGTTTCACCCCCTGCGGCCGGACCGCGCGCACCCCCGCGCCCGCCGTACGCACTCCCGACGGCACACTGTCGCGCCTGGACCAGGTCTGTCTCGATGTCGGCCCCGCCGATCACGAGATCGAAACCCGTTTCTGGACCTCGCTGACCGGCTGGACCTGCCTGCCCGGCGAGCGCCCCGAATTCGCCCGGCTGCGCGCCGGAAAGCAGCTGCCAGCACAGCTGCTGTTGCAGCGCCTCGACGAGAACCGGCCCGCGAGCGCCCATGTCGACCTGGCCACGAACGATATCGAGGCCACCGCCCTCTGGCATGAGAAGCTCGGCGCGACCGTGCTCCAACGCCATGAGCACTGGATCGTCCTGAGCGACCCGAGCGGCACGCCGTACTGTGTCACCGACCGAGACCCGAACGATCGCTGAATCGCTTTCCTGACCGTGGTGCGTACGCCTGGTGCGTAGCATCGCCCTCTCCGGCAGCAGACACCGCCGCATATGACGATCCGGCCCCGGCCACGAGGTGTGGTATCGCGGCAGGCAGCCGGACCATGCCGGTGTACTGCAGTGGCACAGTAGCGGTGTGCCTACGACGAACCGATCGACCACCACCGGATCGCTGCTCACCGCGCTGTGCCCAGACCTGCGGATCGCCCTGACCAGGGTCGGCTACGACGCCGACACTCTGTTCGTGGCACTCGGGGACGCGCATGCGGCACTTGGGCGCGGTGAGCCGGTTCCCGTACGCCGCGCGGCACGCAAGGCAGGAGAACTGGGTACGCTCATCCGCCTGCTGCTGCTCGGTGACGCACTGCCCGAATCGGAGGTGGCCGCCGCGCTCGCACCGGTAGATCTCGACCGCGCGGTGGCCGCGGGGCTGCTGGACCGCGCAGGCTCCGAGGTGCGGGCGGCACTCGACCTCCGGCCGTTGGACGCGGGCGCGGGCACACGGTGGATTCTGTCCGACCTGGACGACTCGATGCGCAGGCGCACACTGACCGAAGACCATGTGCTCGGCGTCGGCCATGCCTCGCTCTCGCTATTGCGTGCCACGCCAACCCGCCCGGTCGGCACCGTGCTCGACCTCGGTACCGGCTGTGGAGTGCAGGCGGTGCACGCCACCTGCTACGCAGAACACGTGACCGCGACGGATGTCAACGCCCGCGCGCTCTGGCTGGCCGAAGCCACTGCCGCACTCAACGAACTGGACATCGAACTGGTCGAAGGCTCCTGGTTCGAACCGGTCCGGGGCAGGCGCTTCGACCAAGTGGTGGCCAATCCGCCGTTCGTGGTGGGTCCGGCCCGGATCGAGCACACCTATCGGGATTCGGGACTCGCGCTCGACGGCGCGAGCGAGTTGGTGATCGCACAGGCCGCCGACCTGCTCGCTCCTGGCGGCACCGGCGCGATGCTGGCCGCATGGGCGCATATCGATGGCGAGGACTGGCGCGAGCGAGTCTCCTCGTGGTTACCCGCGCACGGTGTCGACGCCTGGGTGCTACAGCGCGATATCGCCGATCCCGCCCTCTACGTCGGCACGTGGTTACGCGACGCGGGCTCGGATCCACGTGATCCGGCCGCCGGCGCCCGCGCGGAGCACTGGCTGGACGCCTTCGAGGCCGCCGGCGTCGAAGGGATCGGCTTCGGCTTCGTCTACTTGCGCGCCACCGACGAGCCCACCGAATTGCTCGCCGAGGACCTCACCCACAGTTTCGATGACCCGCTCGGTCAGGAAGCCATCAGGTATTTCGAGCGCTCGGCCTGGCTGCGAGCCGTGGCCGGGAACCCTGATCTCGCCTGGTCCGCACGTTTCGTGGTCGATAAGGCGACCGCTCTGCAGCGGGTGTATCTGCCGGGCCTGGACGGCTGGACACCCGAGGTGGTGCGCCTGCATCGCGGTGACGGCCCGCGCTGGCAGCACGAGGTGGACGAGCCCATCGCCACGCTACTGGCGGGAATGCGCGCCGATGGTATGCCTTTGCGGGAACTGGTCGAACTACTGGCGCTTGCCCATGGATTCACCGAAGTGACCACCGAGTTCGCGGCTGATGCGCTGGCCGTGGTCCTCGGGCTGGTGCGGCACGGATTGATCCGGCCGGTGTAGTCGCAGGACACGCACGAAATCCCGGCCACAGGTTGTTCCGCACCCGAACTGCTTCTCAGGAACTTCTCAGATGATAGTGGGTAAATCCGCAGCTCAGAGCGGTTTACGCCAGTGGAGACGGGGAACTTTCTTCTTGTCGGGTCCGTTGATCGGAGTGAGACACCACCGACAGGAGGCAAGTCATGACAAGCCCCGCCACAACTCGTGTGCGCGCCAGCGATTCGGACCTCGACGCCCAGAGCCCCGCCGCCGATCTGGTACGTGTGTACCTGAATGGGATCGGTCGTACGGCCCTGCTCACGGCTGCTGACGAGGTCGAGCTGGCCAAGCGCATCGAGGCGGGCCTCTACGCGAAGCATCTGTTGGAGACCGGGAAGCGGCTGTCGGCAGGCCGCAAGCGGGATCTGGCCATGATCGTGCGCGAAGGTCAGGCCGCCCGGTCGCATCTGCTCGAGGCCAACTTGCGTCTTGTCGTCTCACTCGCCAAGCGCTACACCGGCCGCGGCATGCCGTTACTCGACCTCATCCAAGAGGGCAACCTCGGGCTGATCCGGGCCATGGAGAAGTTCGACTACGCCAAAGGCTTCAAATTCTCCACCTACGCCACCTGGTGGATCAGGCAGGCCATCACCCGTGGTATGGCCGACCAGAGCCGCACCATCCGCCTGCCTGTCCACCTCGTCGAGCAGGTGAACAAGCTGGCCAGAATCAAACGCGAACTGCACCAGCAGCTGGGCCGGGAAGCCACCGACGAGGAACTGGCCACCGAATCGGGCATTCCCGTGGACAAGATCTCCGATCTGCTCGACCACAGCCGCGACCCGGTGAGCCTGGATATGCCGGTAGGCAACGACGAAGAAGCCCCGCTGGGCGATTTCATCGAGGATTCCGAGGCCACCTCGGCCGAGTCCACGGTTATCGCCGGTCTGCTGCATCACGATGTGCGTAGTGTGCTCGCCACCCTCGACGAACGCGAACAGCAGGTCATCCGGCTGCGTTTCGGCCTGGACGACGGCCAGCCACGCACCCTTGACCAGATCGGCAAGCTCTTCGGGCTCTCCAGGGAGCGGGTGCGCCAGATCGAGCGGGAAGTCATGTCCAAACTGCGCAAGGGTGAGCGGGCCGACCGGCTGCGGGCCTACGCCAGCTGATCATCGCTCCAGCACCTTCGTCGACAGCGCGGATGGCCGGCTCGGCACCCCTGCCGTAGTGTCCGCCCTCCCTCACCGACCGGCTCGCGGTGCGCCCGTCCCCCTCCGGGCGCACCGCGAGCCGGTCGGTGGTGTCGTACCGCCGATCCGCACCCCGATCGGCGTTCTCACCCCACGTTCTCACCCCAGTCGCCGCGGACCGGTATCGAACCGGCTCGGTTCCGGGCCGATGCGCCCGCGCGCATAGATGATCTCGGCCGAGTTCGGCGAGGCCAGCACGGGGTCGAAGTACAGATCCCGCATCTCCGGCAGGTCGTCGAAGAGGGCCGAGATACGCTGAGCCAGCTCGGCGAGAGCAGCTTTGTCGACGCGCGGGCTCGCCGGCGTTCCTGACAGTAAGGGTGCGGCACGCGGGGCGTCGATCAGCGCGGCCGCCTCATCGGCGGTCAGCGGCAATGCCCGATAAGCACGATCGCCGAGCAGTTCGATGATCAGGCCGGAGAGGCCGAATTCGATCACCGAGCCGAAAGACGGATCGTCCTGCACGCGCAAGATGCAGCCGACCCCTTTAGTCGCCATCTTCTGGATATGCAGGACCGGATCACCACACAGAGCGACCAGATCGGCGTACCCCTGCCGCACTGCTTCCGGTCTCCAGAGATCGAGCCGAACGCCGTTGAGATCCGGTCTGATCCGCCACAATTCACCGGTCGCCTTGGCTGCCACCGGATAGCCGAGCTCGTCCGCGGCCGCGACCGCCTCGTCAGCAGTGTGCACTTCACGGAACTCCACCACGGAAATGCCGTAGCAGGCAAGCAACTCCGCGGTCTCCAGATCGTTGAGCCAGCGACCGCCCGATCCGGCCATCCAGCCCGAGACCAACCGACGGGCACGGTCGGTATGCATTCCATGCGGTCGCACCACCGGAGATACGGGTCTGGCCCGCCATTCGGCATACCGCCATACCCGGGCCAATGCCCGTACGGCCCGTTCGGGATCGGGGTACGACGGAATCGATCCACGGACCGCATCGGCACCAGGACCACGTACCGCGAGCAGATTCGGGATCCTGTGCTCGGCGACGAAGGTGGTGAGAATCGGTTTCTCGGCACCGGGGACGGCGGCAGCCGCCGTGCGGATCGCATCGGCGAATCCGGCGGTCGGCAGCGGTACCGGGGGCGCGAAGATAACGATGATGGCATCGACCTCATCGGAGCGTAGCGCCGCGACCAGCGCGTCCAGATAGGCTCCCGGTGTCGCCTGTGGCCCCAGATTCACCGGCTCGGCGATCCGCAGCCCTTCGGCCTGAGCCGCGCCGATAGCCAACCAGCTGAGCGCCACGCTGTTGCCGACCACTGCCAGCCGCGCCCCACCAGGGAGGGGTTGATAACCGAGCAGGGCGGCACAGTCCAAGAGTTGCGCGATCGAATCGACTTGGACCACGCCCGCCTGCGCGAACAAATCCCGGACGATCGAGCGGTCCATGTCACCGGCCGATTGGGCCGTCAAGCGGCCACTGCTCACCGCGACGATCGGCTTGCTCCTGGCCATCCGGCGCGCGATCCGGGAGAACTTGCGTGGATTGCCGAAACTTTCCAGATACAACAGCACCATGTCGGTATTCGGGTCACTATCCCAGTACTGAAGCAGATCGTTATCGGAGAGATCGGTGCGGCTGCCCGCCGACACGAATGTCGAAAGGCCGAGATTGCGCGCCGCGGCCGCGACGAGAATGGCCGAACCCAATGGCCCGGACTGGCAGAAGAATCCGATTCGCCCCCGCGCTGGCAGCACCGGGGCCAACGTCGCGTTCATGGCCACCGCCGGGTCGGTGTTCGCGATGCCGAGCGCACTCGGTCCGACCACCCGCATCCCATGACCGCGCGCGGCAGTGATCAGCTCACGTTCGGCCGCGGCACCACCTTGGCCGGTCTCGGCGAATCCAGCGGTCAACACCACGAGCCCTTTGACACCTTTGGCCATGCAGTCGTCGAGTACCGACGCGATCGCCGCGGAGGGTACCGCGACCACCGCGAGATCGATCTCGTCCGGGATCTCCCGTACGGTGGCATACGCGCGCACCCCGCATACGGACTTGTGATGCGGGTTCACCGGGAATATCGGTCCCTGGAAAGCGCCAGACAGCAGGTTGGCCAGTACCACTCTGCCGATCCGCCCTGTGGCAGGGGTGGCGCCGATGACCGCGATCGATCGCGGGGCAAGCAGATTGCCCACACTGCGCGCTTCGGAAGCACGCTCACGCGAATCACGCACCGACAGCAGCGCTTCGGTCGGGTCGATATCGAACTCCAGATGCAGGACCGAGCCATCTCTGCTGCGCTGGACCTGATATCCCGCGTCCCGGAAAACCGTCACCATCACGCTGTTCTCCGCGAGCACATCGGCGACAAAGGTTTCGATCTTGTTCTCGGCCGCGGCGCCTGCCAGATGTTCCAGCAGAATCGAGCCCAACCCGCGGCCCTGGTGCCCATCGGCTACCACGAACGCGACCTCAGCGGCCCGCGGCCCGCGGCGATTCAGCAGCTCGTAACGACCTACCGCCACGATCGCCTCGCCCAGTTCCAGCACCAGACCGACCCGATCGTGGTAGTCCAGATGTGTGGTCCGGTAGAGCTCCTTGGCGGAGATCCGCGGGTACGGACCGAAATACCGTAGATATCTGGTGCGGGTGGACAGCGCGTGATGGAATTCCTGCAGCCGTCCGGCATCATCCTGGGTAATCGGCCGCAACCGCACGACGCCGCCATCGGAGGCCAGTACGTCGGCAAACCAATGCTGCGGCGGAGCAGGCGGGCGCACCGGGGTATCCAGCGGATCGGGGAAGTCAGTCACGAGGATCCTCCGGATCCAGACCCAGCAGTCCGAAGGTAGCCCGGCGGGTGGCAAGCACCGCCAGATCGACGGCGCGCTGGGCGCGGTCGATCTGCGCATCGCCGATCGACCCGCCTGGGCCGTCCCAGGGACGATAGGCGATATCACCGCCGTCGCTCATGGTGCGTGGCGGATCCACCCGCGGCGCCGCCACCCGGATTGCCTCGATCCAGCTCTCCGGTATCGATGTCGCCGGGTCGATATCGCGATCCAATACGATGGCCAGTAAATGGGTCCAGGCCCGTGGCACCACTCGGACCAAGCCGTATCCGCCGCCCCCTACGGCCAACCAGCGCCCTTCGGCATACCGGTCGGCGAGATCCCGCATGGTACGGAAGGCCGCGCGCTGCCCATCCACGGTGAGTTCCAAGTCCGCCAGCGGGTCCTCCCGATGCGTATCCACACCGCACTGGCTGACCACGATCTGCGGCCGGAACGCCGCCACCGCACCGGGGACCACCGCATGGAAACCGCGTAACCACTGCGCATCCCGGATACCGGGCACCAACCCCAGATTGATCGATGTCCCCTCAGCCACTCCAGCACCGGTCTCCTCCGGCCATCCGGTATTGGGCCACAAGGTCGCTGGATGCTGGTGCACCGAGATGGTCAGCACTCGCGGATCGCGGTAGAAGGCCCGCTGCACCCCGTCGCCGTGATGGACATCGATATCGATATAGACGATCCGGTCGAAACCGTGGTCGAGCAACCAGGAGATGGCCACGGCAACGTCGTTGTAGATGCAGAATCCGGCAGCCGAATCGGCCTGTGCGTGATGCATGCCACCGCCGATACTCACCGCGCGGGCGGTACGGCCCTCCGCGATCTCCCTCGCCGCGGCCAAGGTACCGCCGACGATGGTTGACGCCGCCTGATGCATACGCGGAAACACCGGATTGTCCGCAGACCCCAGGCCATACGGCGGTGCCACATGCGAACCGACGGGTCGCACGGCGTGTTCGACCGCGTCGAGATAATCGGGTGTGTGGATGCGCAACAGGTCCGGCCGATCCACGGTAGCGGGTTCGAGCAGTTCCACCCCATCGAGCACACCGAGACCGTCCGCGAGCGCCATGGTGAACTTCAGGCGCGCCGGCTGCATAGGATGCTCCGGGGTCCAGGTGTAGTCCAGAAACCGCTCGGTCCAGACAACGGTTCCCGGTCCGCTCCTACCGGGTGAAGCCGCCGCCGGGGATTCGCCGCGCGGTGCAGTGTCCATGCTCGCAACGCTAGCGGGAAGCACTGGACCCCGTGCAGCGTTCGTATGCAGTACAAATACAAAACGAGGGCGATCACGGCCGCTTGCCGGGTATCGAGTGCAAGCGGAGCGGACGCGCACAGTACGGAGCGACACGATCCGGCACACGGAAGTGCCGTCGTTCGTAGGTAGAATCCGTGCCGACGAAGGGGTAACAGGTGAAGGATCTGGTCGATACCACGGAGATGTATCTCCGTACCATCTACGATCTCGAGGAGGAGGGCGTGGTGCCCCTGCGCGCCCGTATCGCCGAGCGCCTCGAACAGAGTGGCCCGACGGTGAGCCAGACTGTAGCGCGGATGGAACGCGACGGTCTGCTGCTGGTCGCCGGAGACCGTCATCTCGAGCTGACCGAGAAAGGGCGCAGCATGGCGATCGCGGTGATGCGCAAGCATCGGCTGGCCGAGCGATTGCTCGTCGATGTCATCGGGCTCGACTGGCAGAACGTCCATGCGGAGGCTTGCCGCTGGGAGCACGTGATGAGTGAGGACGTCGAGCGCCGTCTGGTCGAAGTGCTCAACCATCCGACCACCTCCCCCTACGGCAACCCCATCCCCGGCCTGGACGAACTCGGTGTCGTGCCGAAGACCACTTCCGAGGAGAATCTGGTGCGGCTGTCGGATCTGCCGCACGGCCGAGTGCACGCCGTCGTCGTGCGCAGACTCGCCGAACATATCCAGGCAGACCCGGAGGTCATCGGCCGGTTACGGGAAGCAGGTGTGGTGCCCGACGCACGCGTCACGGTCGAGACCAAGCCCAACGCGGTCGTCATCACCGTACCCGGCCACAGCGGTTTCGAACTTCCGGATGAAATGGCGCACGCCGTGCGGGTAAGGCTGGTCTGACCCGTGAAACTTCTGGTCACGGGTGGCGCCGGATACGTAGGGGGGGTCTGCGCCCAGGTTCTGTGTGAGGCCGGGCACGAGGTGATCGTGGTCGACGATCTGTCCACCGGCAACGCGGAGGGCGTTCCCTCCGGCGCCCGGTTCGTCGAAGGCGATATAGCGGTGACCGTCCCCGCACTGCTGAACGCCGAATCCATCGACGGTGTCTTGCATTTCGCGGCTCAGTCACTGGTCGGTGAATCGATGCAGCGACCGGAGAAATACTGGCACGGCAATGTGGTGAAGACCTTCGAACTGCTGGAGGCGATGCGACGCACAGGCACACCGCGCCTGGTCTTCTCCTCCACAGCGGCCGTCTACGGGGAACCCGAACAGGTACCGATCACCGAGGACGCCCCGGCCGCGCCGACCAATCCCTACGGTGCGTCGAAGCTGGCCATCGACCACGCCATCACCTCCTACGCGAGCGCATACGGCTTGGCAGCGACCAGCCTGCGGTATTTCAATGTCGCGGGCGCGTATGGCGCTCTCGGTGAGAACCGGCTGGTGGAAACGCATCTCATCCCGCTGGTGCTGCAGGTCGCGGCGGGGCACCGCGAGGCGATCTCGGTCTTCGGCACCGACTGGCCCACACCGGACGGCACAGCGATCCGGGACTACATCCACATCCGCGACCTGGCCCAAGCCCATCTGCTGGCACTCACCACCTCGGAAGCAGGTACCCACCGTATCTACAACCTCGGTAGCGGCGCCGGATTCTCCGTGCGCGAAGTGATCTCGGCCTGCGAACGCGTCACCGGACTGCCGATCGCAGTGCGGGATGCCTCACGCCGCCCCGGTGATCCCGCGGTACTGATCGCCTCCAGCGAGCGCGCCGTCAACGAGCTCGGCTGGCGTCCGCAGCACAACGATCTCGATGAGATCGTCGCCGACGCCTGGATATTCCTTCAGTCGCTAGGCTCCCGCGCGCACAGCGCGAAATAAGCGGCTGCGCGGATCGGCGGAACCACCGGCACAACGATCGGAGCCCGGCGACCGCCACCACATGCCGTCGGCTCGGTACGGCGTGCCCGCACCCACCTTCCTATAGTGCGGGCATACCGAGGTCGACACCGAGACCTGCGGCGATGCGGTAGCCACTGCGGGCGAGTCGGCGCATCTGATCCGGACGCATGCCTAGACGCAGCGCGGTATCGAGCAGTACCGCCATCGGATGCTCCGGATCCGCGTCCAGAGCGGCATCCAGCGCGATCCCCGCGAGCGGACCGTCACCGCGAACATAGGCGCTGAAGCCGAGCAAGGTGGCGGCCTCGGCGCGATCCCGGCCGGAGAGCGCGCGGGTAAGTATGCCCCACAATGTCTCGGCAGCGACGGCATGATCACCGACGGCTAGGGCGAACATGATGTCCCGAACAGTTCGATCACGAAGGGCAACCGCCAGTTTCGCGATTTCTGCTGCCATCAGCACAGCACCGGACTCGATATTGGCGATCTGCCACAGCACATCCTCCAGCGCCTGCCTGCTGTATCTGTTCGGATCGCCGCGACGCGCGGCGGGCGCGTACCGCTCACGGGCCAGGGCGAGCTCGTTCTCCAGGTATACCGCCACCTCGGTATGTGCCTGCGGATCGACAGCAACCAATTCGACGAGCTCGGAGCGAAAACCTCGAATCGGCCTGCCGTCCAGCACATGCGATACCGCCACCAACGAAGCGGCCGGATCCCGGAGCATGCCATGACGGTCCGGACCGGCCAGCGCCCACCACCGCTGCCCGGCCTCGATCGCGCGCACCGCCCATACCCCGCCCAGTGAGATGCCGTACGCGGCCAACTGCCGACCGAGCGTATCGGCCGATACGTCGCCACGATGCCCATCGGCCGGATGCCGTGCGGCGCAGTGCCGCCGATCCGAATCGGTTTCCGGTACACGATCATCGACGACAACCGCCAGCACCTCCGTAGCTCCATCCTGTGCGCAGATCCGCGCCACGGTGGTGGCAGGCGTATCGTGCGCGTCCAGATCGAACCGCACTACCGCCTCGACCACTGCCGGGCCTGCGACTTCGTGCCGCAAGACGAAGACGACCAACGACCGCTCCGGGGTGAACCCGAGCATCGCGGGAACAGCGGCGATCAGATCCCCTGGATCATCCACGCGCACAGTTCGCCCCGGCGTATCCCGGGTGAAAGGCGCCGGATTGTCACCGCACTGGACTTTTCGAGTCCGGCTCGCGTATGCGTGTCCATTCGTCCTCATACGAGGTATGGCGCCCATCGCGCATGAGACCCCCCGTACACCCGCATCAGCGGGAGCGCGCGGGGGTGTAGTACTGCCGGAAGCGGCGCTGTCGGGAACTGGGCAGCCTGATACGGGGCGCGCCGCCACACGTCGGCTGGGTGAACGGGGGCACGGCGCGTTGTCGTGGACAGTGCGCTCGGCATCGACTGGTTCGGGGACGGGAAAGGGCGTCGCGGAAATGGTCATGCCGCCAGCCTGCCCGTCCTCGTCCCCGGCCCTCGGGCACCGGCCTGGTGATTCGGCCGACCTGGGGAATGTACTTCAGCCCTGTGTACCGCTCCCCCACAGGACGACCACACAACCGAACACTGTCGGTGGCACCTGCTAGGGTGCTGGCCCGGGGCGTCGGCCAGGTGCGTTCCTGTTACTCCTCCCGCACTTTCCGCACGGCCGTGACGAACAACGCCTCCAATGCCGCCGAATCCGGTTCTCCCTCGGCGAACGACATGTACGTCACCGAAACCCGCACATCCCCGATTTGACCTATGCGCGTCCACATGGATCTGGTCAGCCCGGCACCGACCGACCCGGACCGTACGGTCCTGCGAAACGCCAGGACGTCATCAGCAGCGACCCGCGGTGGCGAATCCAGCTCGGTCGTCACGGTGGTCGCCGCGCCCGCACGGCTGACGCGCACCGATCCACACTCGGTCAGTCTGGCGCGCAATGCGGCCAACGGCTCATCGGTACGCAGCAATTCGACGGTCAGCGTGGCACGCGTAACCTCGTCCGAACCGACCGCCATCGCCACACTGTCCGGCTGGAAACCCTGTTCCGCGGGTGCACACCGGCTCGGCCGCACCCGCGCGCCACGACCCATACCGTCCAGATCCGCTGCCGCCCCGGAGACCGCGGGCTGCGGCAGCACCACCGCCACATACGGCGCGGGGAACTGCGCCGGATCCGGGAGCAAAGCAGGTAGCTCTGCGCTCACATGCCTGGTCACGGCAGTAGGCGGCACTGTGACCGGGTGCCCGGACACTGTCGGCCCACATCCGGCGAGCAACACCGCGCACACGCACAACACGACGCGGCCGAATTGTCTGCGTGTGGAATCCGCCACGGTCACTCACCCACTGTGTCAAAATCCAGACCCCCGGCGGCGATGCCACGCCGCTGGATCGGGAATGCGCAGGCCGGTGCCGCTGTTGGGGCGGATAGAGGCCGGTGCCCGGCCATGTGCAATGACTGTCACCGGTATAGGGGACAATAGATGGTGGTCCCGTCCCGGATGGCTGCTCGACGCTCGCCACCGCCGGTGGCGAGAATCGGGCATGCGGTGGCGCTTGCGCATGGGGTGCGTGTCCGGGCCGCAGGAACCGCGCAGGAAGGAGTACGCGATGGACTACGAGTCGCGAATGTACGAACTGGAGTTCCCCGCTCCGCAATTGTCGTCTGCCGACGGCTCCGGCCCGGTCCTGGTACACGGACTGGAAGGCTTCACCGACGCAGGCCACGCGGTACGGCTGGCCACCACGCACCTGCGCGAGAGCCTCGAAAGCGAATTGGTCGCCTCGTTCGATGTGGACGAGCTACTGGACTACCGGTCACGTCGCCCGCTCATGACGTTCAAGTCCGACCATTTCTCGGATTACGCCGAGCCGGAACTCAACCTCTGGGCAGTGCGCGATACCGCGGGCGTCCCGTTCCTGTTGCTCGCGGGTCTGGAGCCGGACCTGCGGTGGGAGAAATTCACCACCGCGGTGCGCCTGCTCTCCGAACAGCTCGGCGTACGCCGCAGCATCGGCCTGAGCGCGATCCCCATGGCGATCCCACATACCCGCCCGCTCGGAGTCACCGCGCATTCCTCCGATCGTGACCTGATCCCGGAGAATCAGCGCTGGCCGGGTGAGCTCCAGGTGCCGGCAAGTGTATCGGCTCTGCTCGAGTTCCGGATGGCTCAGCACGGGCACGAATCGGTCGGCTTCTCGGTGCACGTCCCGCATTACTTGGCGCAGACCGCCTACCCCGAGGCTGCGCAGACACTGCTGGAGCAGGTCGCGGACAACGCAGGCCTGTCGATTCCGCTGGCCGCGCTCGGTGAGGCCGCCGCCAGGGTACGGGAGCAGGTCAATGAGCATATCGCGGGCAATGCTGAAGTGGAGACCGTCGTACAGGCCCTGGAACGACAGTACGACAGCTTCGTCACCGCACAAGAGCAGCAGTCGAGTCTGTTGGTCGGTGACGGCGCACTGCCGAGCGGTGATGAACTGGGTGCCGAATTCGAGCGATTCCTCGCCGAACAGGGCGGCTACAACGGCGGTGACAACAACAGCCGTGGCAATAACAGCGGTGACCACAACAGTGAAGGCAAAGACGAACAAGACTGACATAGGGGCGATCCGGCGATCCGATCGCCCCTACGCGGACACCCAGTCGTGAGGCCGTAGGGTGGTCGGAGTGGATTTGACCGAACTGCTCGACATCCCGGGGACCGACGCCGATGCTCTCTACGAGTCGTTCGGGATGTGGGCTGCCGAGCAGGGCACCCCACTGTATCCGGCGCAAGATGAAGCGTTGCTGGAGTTGGCCTCCGGGGCCAACGTCATCCTCGCCACGCCGACCGGTTCCGGGAAGTCGCTGGTCGCACTCGGCGCGCATCTGTTCGCCTGTACCCAAGGCCTGCGCACCTACTACACCGCTCCGATCAAGGCGCTGGTGAGTGAGAAGTTCTTCGCGCTCTGCGAAGTGTTCGGCGCCGACCGCGTCGGTATGGTCACCGGCGACGCCGCGGTGAATCCGGAGGCGCCGATCATCTGCGCTACCGCGGAAATCCTGGCCAATCTGGCGTTGCGCGAGGGCGCGGACGCCGATGTCGGCCAAGTCGTGATGGACGAATTCCACTTCTATGCCGAACCCGACCGTGGCTGGGCTTGGCAGGTTCCGCTGGTGGAATTGCCGCGCGCCCAATTCCTGCTCATGTCGGCGACACTCGGCGAGGTCGATTTCTTCGCTCGCGATCTGCAGCGCCGCACCGGCCGCTCCACCGCGATCGTCGCAGGCACCGAACGTCCGGTGCCATTGAGCTTCTCCTACGCCCGCACTCCCATCACCGAGACCATCGAAGAACTGGTCACCACCAACCAGGCCCCGGTATACGTGGTGCACTTCACCCAGGCCGCCGCACTCGAACGAGCACAGGCACTGACCAGTGTCAATTTCGCCACCCGCGCCGAAAAGGACGCGATCGCCGAGGCGCTGGGTGAATTCCGGTTCGCCGCGGGCTTCGGCAAGACCTTGTCGCGATTGATCCGGCACGGTATCGGGGTGCATCACGCGGGCATGCTGCCCAAGTACCGGCGCCTGGTGGAGCGATTGGCCCAAGAGGGCCTGCTCAAGGTGGTGTGCGGCACCGACACCCTCGGCGTCGGTATCAACGTGCCCATCCGCACAGTTCTGCTGACCGGGCTGACCAAGTTCGACGGTGTACGCACCAGGAGATTGAAAGCCCGCGAGTTCCACCAGATCGCCGGCCGCGCGGGCCGAGCAGGCTACGACACCATGGGCACCGTCGTCGTCCAAGCACCCGACCACGAGGTGGAGAACACCCGACTGCTTGCCAAAGCGGGTGACGACCCCAAGAAACAGCGCAAGGTGCAGCGGCGCAAGCCCCCGGAAGGTTTCGTCTCCTGGAGTGAAGAGACCTTCGACCGCCTGGTCGCGGCGCAACCGGAGCCGATGGTGTCACGCTTCACCGTTACCAACGCCATGTTGCTGAATGTGATCGCCAGGCCGGGCGACTGTTTCACCGCCATGCGCCATCTGCTCGAAGACAATCACGAGCCCCGTCCCGCCCAACGCAGGCATATCCTGCGCGCTATCCGGCTCTATCGGGCATTGCGCGATGCAGGGGTGGTGCAGCAGTTGTCGGAACCGGATGAGCTGGGTCGCCGGGCCCGCCTGACCGTCGACCTGCAACGCGATTTCGCCCTCGACCAACCACTGTCACCGTTCGCCCTGGCAGCACTGGAACTTCTGGACAAAGACTCAGCGAGTTATCCCCTCGATGTGGTGTCGCTTATCGAATCCACTTTGGAGGATCCGCGTCAGCTGCTGATGGCCCAGCAGCACAAGGCACGCGGCGAAGCGATCGCCGAGATGAAAGCCGATGGCATCGACTACGACGAGCGGATGGAACTGCTCGAAGAGGTGACCTGGCCCAAGCCGCTGGCTGAACTGATAGAACCGGCTTACGAGACCTACCGAGCCGGGCACCCGTGGGTGTCGGAGTTCGCGCCTGCGCCGAAGTCGGTGGTACGCGACATGATCGAACGCGCTATGACCTTCGCGGAGCTGATCTCCTATTACGAACTGGCCCGCTCCGAAGGCGTGGTACTGCGCTATCTGGCGGATGCTTATCGCGCGCTGCGGCGTACGGTGCCCGAGTCCGCACGTACCGAGGAGCTCGACGACATCATCGAGTGGCTCGGCGAACTCGTCCGGCAGGTGGATTCGAGCCTGCTGGACGAATGGGAGCAATTGACCAATCCAGGTGCGGAGATAGATGCCGGGCAAGTCGCTTTCGGCGCGGAGTCGGTGCGCCCGATCACCGCGAACGAGCGCGCCTTCCGCGTCATGGTCCGCAACGCTATGTTCCGCCGCGTCGAGCTGGCCGCGCTGCGGCACTGGGATGCGCTGGCCGAGCTGAGTCCTGGCCCGGACTGGGCCGAAGCGCTCGCGGACTATTTCACGGAGTACGAACGGATCGGGATCGGGCCCGACGCCAGAGGCCCGCAGTTGTTCCAAGTGGAACGAAGGCCAGGATTCTGGCAGGTGCGGCAGGTGCTCGACGATCCGGCGGGCGACCATGGTTGGTCGATCGACGCGGTGGTCGATCTCACCGAATCCGATGCCGCCGGTGAGGTCGTCTTCGACGATGTCACCGTGTCCGCCGGCTGAGCGGCACCACCTTCCGATTTGTCATCCTCGCAGTTCAACAACCTGTTCTGAGATCAAGACAGCTTCGGCGACCGTGCGGCGAACCGATACTCGACGGATTCGATACCGGATAGGGGCCGCTGATACTCTCTCTCCCGCTGCCCGAGCGAAAGGTCAGCTGTGCCCGAATCACCGTACCTAGTCATCCAGTCAGAACGTGTGCGCGAGAACTTCCACACGCTCGATGCCGCGCTGGCCGCGCATGTCGATACCACGACGACGATTCGCTTCGCCGTCAAAGCGAGTCCGGTTCCGGAACTGCTGAGCCTGCTCGACGAGGAGGGCGCGGAATTCGACGTCGCCAGCATCGGTGAAATCGATCTCTGTCTACGGCTCGGGATAGCACCACACCGTCTGTGCTACGGAAATCCGGTCAAAAAGACCGCCCATATCGCTCGGGCTTATGCCGTGGGGGTGCGCCGCTTCGCCTTCGATACCGAGGACGATCTCCTGCGCATCGCCGAGCACGCGCCCGGCTCCGAAGTGGAGTGCCGCTTCCTCGCTTCGGCTCCACAGTCGTGCACTCCATTCGGCACGAAGTTCGGTTGCACTCCTGGCGAGGCGGTTCGGTTACTGATCAGAGCCAGGAATCTCGGTCTCGTTGTGGCAGGACCCTACTTCCACGTCGGCTCGCAGCAACTCGATCCCGACGCCTGGCGAATCGGTATCCAACAGGCCGGCCAGATCACCGAAGCGTTGGCACGGAAAGATATTTCGGCCTGCACGATAAATATCGGCGGCGGACTGCCTATTCCTTATGCAGATCCGGCACCTGAACTCGGTGAGATCGCCGCGGTGATCGGGCACGCCGCAGCGGAATTCCTTCCCCCGGATACCGGGTTGATCGTCGAACCCGGCCGTGCCCTGGTCGGTTCGGCGGGCACCATTCACGCCGAGGTCGTCGGGGTGCGCACCGCGCCGGACGGACGACGCTGGGTGTATCTCGATATCGGCCGCTACAACGGAATGGCCGAGACCGAATACATCGCCTACCGTTTTGTCACCGACCGCGACGGCGATCCCGCCGACGAGGCGGTGGTAGCCGGTCCGACCTGCGATGGTGACGATGTACTGTATCAGCGCACGCGAGTCCTCCTACCGACCACGTTGCGAGCCGGTGATCGCATCCGAATCTTCGATACCGGCGCCTATACTGCGAGTTATTCGTCGGTGTCCTTCAATGGTTTTCCGCCCTTGACCGTTTATGTCTCGGACGCTGAGCGAGAATGAGTGTGCCCATGACAGCGGAATCCACCGGTTGGCATGGGCTGGCCGAGTTCGGTGGTATCGACACAGACCTCTGCGATGATCTCGAACAACTCGAATCGGTGTTGCGTGAATCTCTGATCGCGGCGGGCGTCACCATCTGCGATATCGTGCACAAGAAGTTCGAACCGCAGGGGGTGACCACCCTCGCGCTGTTATCGGAGTCCCACGCCTCGATGCACACCTATCCGGAGTCCGGCGATATCTTCGTCGATGTCTTCACCTGCGGCAGTATCGTCGACAGCGGTCGAGCATCTCCGAGATGCTTTATCTCCCGGCGATGTCCGCATACACGTTATCCGCAGGGGGAACGGTGGACAGCGAATCGAGGAGCCGGCGGGCGCGGGCCTGACCCGTATCCGGGATCTGCGCGAGGTGATCGTCGATACCCACACCCCCTTCCAGCACATGGTGATCGCGCGCACCGCGCAGGGCATCAGCCTGTTCTTCGATAACGATCACCGCAGGCGCCACACACGTCGACCACGTCGATATCGATCAGCTCGAGGTCGAACTGTGCGCCGAGCACCTCCCCCACGGCTACACCAACGCCGAGCCGGCCGACGCGGTCGCGGGTAACGGACCGATCAGGATGCACTACTGCGACAGCTGAGATTTCCTGACCACCGCCGAGCAGACAGACACCCGCTACGACATCATCGTGATCGATCTACCGGACGAACGCGCCGAGGAAGCCCCAGCACAACCGGCTCTACGAAACGGAGTTCCTCTCCCGATGCCGTGCACCGCTCACACCAAGCGGCGTGCTGAGCGCCCGAGCCGGGGACGCGCGACCATGTAACGCAACGAAACCCTGAAGCAGTCCTGGCAGCGTTTCCGTGAACAGCTCGGCACCATCATGCACTACGACAACAACGAACACGAATGGTCGTTCCTGTCCGGACTGATCGAAACAATCGACAACCCGGTCGAGGGAATGACCGACCACCTGGCCCTGCTGCCATACAAGCCCGAGACAATCGACGCACGGGCACTGGTACACGATGCGATCGAACCGCACACGCTACGCGCGTAACGCGGCAGAAAAACAACTCCTCCGGTACACTGGTCCTGAATTCACCACATCTAATATAAATCCGTGATGCGAACCTCGATACTCGACAGCCACTCATAGGAAATCCGGCTCCCGGTCGGAAACTCGCCGAGACGACCCCGAACGCCGCCGGTCCCGAACTCTATGCCGCACTGCTTTCCATATGTAGCATATTTCGATCGGAATCCACTGGCGCAACCGCACACGATCCACCGGGACAGACTCGAACGCAATAATTCTATGCAATCCTCCTAGTCATAGATACCTGGATTCCGGATACCCTGGCACCAAATCCTGGTACCAGCGTCTCACCACGGAGGGATTCCGACCCACAGACAAGAGGCCATCCATCGAGGCTGGTCGGAAGTAGTCTCATACTAAAAATATCAGCATAAAACAATATGTATGATTCCAGTAATGGCATAAATACAGCGACATACTCCGCATCAGCTATTCCGATATCGCACAATGCGCACAGCTGGTGGTAGATTTATATTCGGAGCCGGGAAGTGACGAGACCTTCCTGGCGCGTAATTCTGCAATGCAAAATGTCTGGAATATCCGCCACCACAGCCGGGATGCATGGCGACGGAAGATACATCGGCCAGGAGTTTTATTGTGTCTGATATTGCTATTGTCGGCATCGGCTGCCACTATGCCGGCGGCATCGAATCCCCGGAAACCTTCTGGGATTTCGTGGTCAACAAGCGTGACGGGGTGCGGGAGATCCCGCCGGAACGTTGGGATTGGCGGCGCTTCTACGATCCGAACAAACGCACACCCGCCCGGGCATACGTCAAGCGGGCAGCTTTCCTGAACAGCGATCCGTGGGCATTCGATCCAGACTTCTTCGGAATCTCGCCTCGGGAGGCGTCGTCCATGGATCCGCAGCAACGGCTGGTACTCCGGACAGCCTGGGAGGCGTTCGACGACGCCGGGATCGCAGGCCGGATCACGGGCTCCTCACTGGGGGTATACGTGGGCGCGTTCACCCTCGACCAGATGGGTGTCATGTTGAACCCATCGGCGCTGGCACATACCGACATGCATACGGCCTCGGGGGCGTCGTACACCATGATCTCCAACCGGCTGGCATATGTACTGAATCTGGTGGGACCAGCGTTGACGGTGGATACCGCGTGTTCGTCGTCGCTGGTGGCATTCCATCTGGCCTGCCAGGGTATCGATAACGGCGACTGCGAGATGGCCGTGGCCGGCGGGGTGACCGTGCTCGTAGAGCCGGAAATGTTCATTTCGATGTGCAAGGGAGGTTTCCTGGCCTCGGATGGGCGCAGTAAGGCGTTCGACGCCACCGCCGACGGGTACGGCCGCGGTGAGGGAGTGGGCATGGTGGTCTTGAAGAAACTCGCCGCCGCGCAACGGGACGGAGACCGGATCTACGCGGTGGTCAAGGCGACCGGGTCGAATCAAGACGGCCGCACTACCGCGATCACGGTGCCGAACGCCGATCTGCAGGAGCGACTCGCCCGAGAAGTCACCCAGCGGGCGGGGGTCTCCCCGGAAGAAATCACCTATGTCGAGGCGCACGGCACCGGCACCCCGGTAGGGGATCCGCTGGAACTGAAAGCCATCGGGCACGCCTACGGGGCGGTAGAGGGGCGCACCGAGCCACTGGGGGTGGGATCGGTGAAAACCCAGCTGGGGCATACCGAGGCCGCGGCAGGAATCGCCAGCGTGATCAAATCCGCGCTGGCGATCTCCCATCGCACCCTTCCCCCGCAGTATTGGTTCGACTCACCGAATCCGGACATCCCGTTCGACGAGTTGAATCTGCGGTTGCAGCTGGACGCCGAACCAGTGGGCCCGGAAGTCGATCGGGTCACCATCGCGGTCAACGGGTTCGGCTATGGCGGCACCAATGCCCACGCCATCCTGCAGGAATACCGGGTTCCTGAGCATCCCGGCGGAAATGGGCAAGTACGGCGACCCCGGCATTACGGGGTACTGCCACTCTCGGCACGCAGCGAACAGGCGGTGCGGGATCTGGCCCGCGGGTTCGTCGAACAACTCGCCACTGGCACGGATGCCGACTGGCTGGCCGAGGCAGCGTGGACCCGGCGCAACCACCACCCGTTCCGAGCCGGTATCCCGTTCGCCGATGATATCGAGCTAGTGCAGGGCTTGGCCGAGTTCGCCGAGGGTGCAGGGCGGGTGGGCCGGACGATCACCAGCAAGGTGCCCGAGCCGGTGTTCGTATGCACCGGGATGGGCCCGCAATGGTGGGCCATGGCCCGCGGACTGCTCGAAGCCGGTGGCACCTTCGCGGCCGAGGCTGCTCGGGTGGATAAAGAATTCCAGCAGATCTCCGGCTGGTCGATCATCGAGGAACTCCTGCGTCCGCAAGAACAGTCGCGGGCGACGACCACCGTAGTCGCCCAGGCAGCGAACTTCCTGATCCAGGTCGCGTTGTGCGCCGAGCTGGCCGAACTGGGCATCCGCCCGGCCACAGTGATCGGCCACAGTGTCGGTGAAGTCGCCGCCGCGTATGTCGCCGGCGCCCTGTCGCTACACGATGCATTGCTGGTGAGCTATCACCGGGCCCGCCTACAAGCTACCACCGCAGGCTCCGGTGGCATGCTCGCGCTCGGGCTGCCGGTGGAAACCGCCCGCGAACTCATCACCGATGACAACAGGGTGGATATCGCGGCGGTCAACAGCCCTTCGGCAGTGACCCTGGCAGGCGACCTCACCCGCCTCGATGAAATCGCCGAGCCCCTCATCGAAGACGGGGTGTTCGCCAAACGACTGCAGGTCGAGGTGCCCTACCACAGCTATCTGATGGACCCCATCCTCGACGAACTGCGCAACGTACTGGCCGAACTACAACCGACTACCCCGCGGATCCCGTTGTACTCCACCGTCACCGGCACCCACCTCACCGACACCGCACTCGACGCCGACTACTGGTGCGATAACGTCCGGCGAAGCGTGCGCTTCGCCGACGCCACCCGCGAACTCGTCCGCGCGGGCAGCCGCGTATTCGTCGAGATCGGCCCACACCCGGTACTCGGCGCCAATATCCGCGAGATCCTCCGCGCGGCAGGCGAGACCGGCACCACCATCGCGACCCTGCACCGCAAACAGGACGACGCTGACAGCATCCGCAAAACCCTCGCCGACCTGTATGCGGCCGGGGTATCGGATATCGAGACACTGTTCGCCGACCTGCCGACCCCGACCCCGCAGATCGATCTACCGACCTACCCCTGGCAGAACACCCACCTACGCACTGAACTGTCCTATGACCAGATCCGCCGCTACGGGACCCCCGACAGCTATGCCATGTTGGGTGACCAGCCCCCCGACAACACCACGAGCTGGCAGCTGCAATTGAACAGCGTCGCACTGCCGTGGCTGGCAGACCACGTGGTCGGCGGTACCCGGCTGTTACCGGGTACCGGCTATCTGGACGCTGCCCTGAGTACCGCGATGACACGCACCGGGTCACTGGGGGTAGGAGTAGAGGACGTGCGGTTCGTGACCCCGCTCGTAGTCAACGATGGCGAATTGCCGTCCATGCGACTGGACCTGGAGGAATCGACTCGCCGCTTCACCATCCTCTCCCGCAGCGCGACCGGCACGGTATGGACGACCAATGCCACCGGACGGCTGGTCGAAGGCACTTACGAACAGACCGAGGTCGAGGTCCCGCCCACCGATTCGATGACCGAGATCGACCCAGCCGGTTTCTACGCCATGCTGGCTGCGGGCGGGCTGGAGTACGGGCCTGCATTCCAGCGCATCACCTCGCTCCGCACTTCGGACACCGAGGTAGTGGCCACCCTGGACGGCACAGTCACTGATTCAGGTCGTTATGCCGCGCATCCCGCGGTCGTCGATGCCGCTCTGCAAGTCGTGGCCACACTGCTGGCAAGCACGATGGGGCATACCGACGGCGCACTGGTTCCTGTGGAAGTCGGTGAAGTGCGGCTGCTGGCGCCGCTGCCGCAGGAGATCACCGTGGTCGCGCGGCTGGCCACGGTCGACGAGCAACCGGGCTCCTCCAGCACGCCGGTCGCGAATGTCGACCTGCTTGATACCGAGCACAACACCTGCGTGCAGGTCGCCGGGTTGAAGTTCGGGGCCATCGCGCCACGACCAGCCCCGATGCAGCGCATGGTCGATTTCTTCTACCAAGAAGTCTGGCAGCTGCGCGATCCCATCGATCCCGCCACCCTGCCCTCGACCCAGGACCTGTTCACCTTGATCGTGGTACTGGACTCCGCGCCGAACCCGGCCGCACAACAGGTCCTGCGCGTCACAACACCGGATTCGGCGGGTGCCGATATGTTCGTGGTCGGCGATCCCGGCCGCGAGGACCTGGAAACCGCACTGGAGGAACGACTTCGCACGGCGCGCACCAGTGTGGGTACTGAGCGGCTACATCTGGTCGTGGTCGCAGGCACCGGCTACGACGAGCTGGACCAGCTGTGGACCTTGCGCCGCATTGCGATGGCCGCCGACGACTTCCTTCGCGCTTGGCAGACCGAACACGGAATCGAGCGGGAAGTCATCGGCGAACTCGCAGTCAGCAGCTACGGCGACGACAGCTACTACATCTCGCTGGTCGCCCAGAACGCGTTCACCCACCCGGAGGCCGACACCGCGCCGAACCCGAGCCACACCACACTGGCAGGCGCCCGACGAGTACTGCTCAACGAGCAGCCGTGGTCACGCTGGAGGTTGATCGATCTCGACAGCTATACCACCGACACCGACCTCGCTGCCGAGCTGACGATCCCCGGTGCGTTCACCTTCGATCATGCCGATGAGGTGTTCCTACACGACGGAGGCCGGTGGAGCATAGTGGTCAGCCGCACCCTGCAGGATCGCCTCGACACATTCGACAAGCCGAAACCACTGGCCGACCCGGACGCCAACTTCCAGTTGGAGCTGCCCAAGAACAGGAGTTTCGCTCAGCTGGGATGGCGGCAGTGCGACCGGCGTGAGCCCGGCCCCGGTGAAGTCGAGGTGCAGATGACCGCGATCGGCCTCACCTACAAGGATTCGATGAAGGTCATGGGCGTGCTCGGGGAACGCGAACTCACAGGCACCTTCTACGGTGTCGAACCGGGGATGGAAGGCGGAGGGGTGGTCGTCCGCGTCGGCCCCGGCGTCGCAGGGCTAGAGCCCGGCGACAAGGTCTGGGTGATCTACAGAGGCATGATCCACCGCTACAACACCCTCAGCGCGGAACAGGTGTTCCCGATCGAAGGCGATATAGACCCCGGTGTGGTCAGCAGTTCCACCGCGTTCCTGTCCGCGATGTACGCGCTGGACGGGGTGGCCCACCTACAGCCGGGTGAGACGGTGCTGGTGCACGGTGCGGCAGGCGGAGTGGGCGCAGCCGCGGTGCAAGTCGCCAAAAAGCACGGGGCATACGTGATCGGCACCGCGAGCACCGAAGAACGGCGTGCCTATGTGCTCGAGCAAGGCGCCGACCACGCGGTGAACTCCCGGTCGCTGAACTTCGTCGACGACGTGCGGGCGCTCACCGACGGCCGGGGAGCGGACGTGATACTCAGCACCGCGCCAGGCGAGATCCTGATCCATAACTTCGACGCGATCGCGGAGTTCGGGCGCATTCTCGAGCTCGGCAAAGCCGATACCTATTTCGGCGGAGTACTCGAGCTGCGCCGCTTCACCAAGAACCTAGCCTACTTCTCGATCGATCTCGACCGGATGCTGAAGCAACGGACCGCCCAGACCTTCCAGTACATCAGCGAGGCAAACAAGCAGTTCGGTAACGGCACCTACCAGCCGCTGCCTTACGAAATGTACGGCACTGCCGATGTCTCACGGGCGTTCGAGGAAGTCGCGCGCTCCTCTCGAATCGGCCGTGTGGTTCTGGATATGGCCGAGGAGACACCCCAGGTGCGTCCACAACTCCCCGACGTGGTCATCGATGCCGACGCGCAGTATCTGATCACCGGAGGGTTCGGTGGATTCGGCCTGGCGGTCGGCCGCTGGCTGGTCGCCAAGGGCGCGCGCCATCTGACCCTGCTCGGCCGCAAGGGCGCCACCACCGACGATGCGCGCAGCCAGCTCACCGCATGGGAGCGCCACGGCATCAGAGTGACTACCGAGCTGGCCGATGTGGCCGACCCTGAGGCGATCGCCGCAACGATCACCCGCGCACATACCCCCGAGCATCCGCTGAAAGGTGTCTTCCATACCGCGGGCGTGCTGAACGACAAACGCATCGGTGATATGGACCGCACCGACTTGGCTCTGGTGTTCCAGCCCAAACTCGCCGGGGCTCGCGCGCTATGGCAGGGTGTCGAGAAATCCGATGCGCAACTGGATCATTTCGTCCTGTTCTCTTCCGGTAGCGTCATCTTCGGCGCGATCGGCCAATACGCCTATACCGCGGCCAATCTCGCGGTGGAAGCCTATGCGGAGATGCTGGCCCGGCAGGGCGTGCCTGCGCTGGCAGTCGGCTGGGGACATATGGTCGGAGCGGGTATGCTGGCTGGCGACGAGAATTTCACGCGCTATCTGACCACTATCGGATTCGACCCCATGGATATGGAAGAGGGTCCACTGTATCTGGAACAGGCGCTGCGGCTCGGCGTCTCCAGGACCGAAATCTTCCCGATCAACTGGAGTCGGGTCGCGCTCAACTCCGGAGTACATATGGGCGAGACCGGCCGCACCCAGAGCTTGGTCGCGGCCGCGGCACAGCACGATTCGGCCGCGGCCCGGCTGCGGGCCGAGCTCATCATGCTCGACGAAGCCAAGCGCAAGGACGTGGTCGCGTACATGCTCGCCGAGCAGCTGGCGACGGTGATGGGGGTGTCGGCCGAAACGATCGACCTGACCGTGCCCGTCCCTGAACTGGGTCTGGACTCGCTCATGGCTGTCGAATTCGGCACTTTGGTCAGTCAGTCCATGGACGTCGACGTGACCTCGCTGAAACTCGGACGGTCGTTCAGCCTGGAACAGGCAGGCAGCACAGTAGCCGAGGTGCTCATCGGGGACGCCGGTTCGACAGCTCCGCCGGTCGCACCGCCCGCCACCCTCACAACCACGGAGGTTCCGGCATGACCGAGTCCGCACAAGATCTGGCCCGCAGGCTGCTGGCGAACAGCAGCTCCAGTGCAGATACAGGAGCCACACCGACTAAGAAAGCCCCGAAGACCGCGGTATCGAAACTCACGCAGCCGTCGGCGACCACACGCAAACGCCGGGGTCCCGGAAAACAATTCGCCGACCTTCCGGACGTCATCAGGAGCAACCAGAGGAAAGCGCTGGTCGCCGCAGCGCAGGAAAGCAGCGAGCTGCCCAACGTGTTGTTCCTGACTCGACCGGGGCCGAACAATACTGTGGTCAGGGTCTCGGACCCGAAACTCGCAGGTATCGACCTGGTGAACTTCTCTACCTATGACTACTTGGCCCTGAGTAATCATCCCCGGGTACTGGAGGGTGCCAGACAGGCAATCGATCAGTACAGTGCCTCGGCCGCGGCCAGCCGCGCCGTCGGCGGTCAATATCAGCTCCAGCTGGATCTGGAACAGCGGTTGGCCGGTATCTACGATGTCGGCGACGCGATGGTGACACCGAGCGGCTACCTGACCAATACCGGCGTCATCGGATACTTGCTCGGGCCCAACGATGTCGCGATCTGCGATGAGCTCATCCATGCCAGCGTAATCTCCGGTGTGCAGTTGTCCGGGGCCCGGCGGCTCACCTTCCGGCACAACGACCCGGACTCGCTGCGCGCGGTCCTGCGGACCTCACGCAATACCTTCGATCGGGCATTGCTGGTGCTGGAAGGGCACTACAGCATGGACGGCACCATCGGCCGAGTCGCCGAGGCGGCAGCCGTCGCCCGCGAGTACGACTGCGCGGTCATGGTCGACGAAGCGCATTCGATCGGCGTCTTCGGCGCGCACGGCCGCGGTATCCGCGAGCATTACGGGATGCCCGGCGACGCGGTGGATATCTGGATGGGCACCCTGTCGAAGGGATTGGCCAGCTGCGGTGGCTACATCGCAGGCGATACCGAGCTGATCGGGGCGATCAAGTTCAGCGCGCCTGCCTTCACCTTCACCGGCGGCCCTGCCCCGGCCACCCTCGGCGCCGCGCAGGCGGCACTCGACGTCATAGAAGACGAGCCGCAACGACTGACCCGGCTATGGGCCAATGCCGCGCAATTCCACAGTCTGCTGCACGAGCGTGGCCTGAATCTCGGGATCTCCGAGGGCACCCCGATCTGCCCGGTCATCGTGCCTGGCGAGCTCCGCGCCGCCTTCGTCTCCTCCACACTGCTACGCCAGGGCGTCTATGTCACCTTCATCATCGCGCCGACCGTCCCCACAGGTCAGGAGCGGCTGCGCTTCTTCGTAACCGCAGAACACACACCGGAGCAGCTGGTTTCGACCGCCGATCTGCTCGCTGAGGCAATACCGCAGGCGAAACAGATCCCTGATATCGCTTTCAGCACCTGACGAGCGTTACCCGAGGAGCGCGCCGGATCATCCGACCCGGCGCGCTCCTCGGCGATTCGCCGCATACACCGATAGCGCGGATCGCCTCATCGCCGACCTTATCGGAGGGCAGGCCGAACGCGCCTGATTCGGCCGCTCGGCACGGATACGGGGCCGGATATTCGTAGCGGAGGGCCTGACCGGAGCCGGCGCGCTGAACATCCCCCGCTGCGACAGCACCACATTCAGCAACTGAGCACGATTCGATACCCCTTCATGGCTGCCACAGCAGAGCCCTGCCTCACCTGACACGCAGCACCCCGGAAATCCTATCGGACAGAATCTCGTACCGTTCATATAAATATAAGGATGACAACATGTGAGAAACACGGAAAGAATTCGTAAACAGACGGTACATTTTAACTATTCCCATACTCACCAGTACCTACACTAAACGGTAGGTTCTTACTCGGCGGCGGACGCTGGGTGAGCCTTCTCGACGCACGCTACTGAAATCACGCACACCAGAATACCTACAGCTCATGGCACATTTTAACTATTTCCATACCTCCAGGACTCGAAGTCAATGGTAGGTTCTTACGCAACGACGAAGAGTGAGTAAACCTCCTCGGCATACACCGCTGAAATAACTCGCGGAGCACAGTTCGAATCACCTCGGTCCAAAAATTAAGCCACCGTAACCCGGGCATATGGGTACACCCGGGTACATGGGCACAGAATATCTTTCAGCACAGGAGTAAATATGCCTGATATCGCCATCATCGGCATCGGCTGCCGTTATGCCGGCAATATCGAATCCCCGGAGACATTCTGGGATCTCGTAGTAAATAAGCGTGATGGGGTGCGAGAGATCCCGCCCGAACGCTGGGATTGGCGACGCTTCTACGACCCCGACAAACGCACACCCGCACGGGCCTACACCAAACGCGCGGCATTCCTGAACAGTGATCCGTGGGAGTTCGACCCGGACTTCTTCGGTATCTCACAGCGTGAGGCGGCTGCGATGGATCCCTCGCAGCGACAGGTACTCGAAGTGGCGTGGGAGGCGTTCGACGACGCCGGTATCGCGGGCAGGCTCGCTGGCTCCTCGCTCGGTGTGTACGTCGGCGCATTCACCCTGGATCAGTTGGCTGTTCTGGCCACCCCTCAGGCACTGCCGTTCATCGATATGCACTCGGCCAGCAGCGCGTCGTACACGATGCTGTCCAACCGGCTGGCATATGCGCTGAATCTGGTCGGACCTGCCCTCACTGTCGATACCGCATGTTCCTCATCGCTGGTCGCGCTGCATCTGGCCTGCCAGGGCATCGACAACGGCGACTGCGAGATGGCCGTGGCCGGTGGTGTGAGTGTGTTGGCGCGGCCGGAACCGTTCATCTCCATGTGTAAGGGTGGCTTCCTCGCCGCCGACGGTCGCAGCAAATCGTTCGACGCCGCCGCCGATGGCTATGGCCGTGGTGAGGGCGTTGGGATGGTGGTGTTGAAGAAGCTGGCGGCCGCCGAACGTGACGGGGACCGGATCTATGCGGTGATCAAGGCGACCGGGTCCAATCAGGACGGGCGCACCACCGCGATCACCGTGCCGAACGCCGACATGCAGAAAGAACTGGCCGAAGAGGTCACTCAGCGCGCGGGGATCGCGCCGCACGAGGTGACCTATGTCGAGGCCCACGGTACCGGGACCCCGGTCGGCGATCCATTGGAACTCAGGGCCATCGGCCACGTCTACGGTGCGGTCGAGGGGCGCACCACACCACTGGGTGTCGGCTCGGTAAAAGCGCAACTGGGACATACCGAAGCCGCGTCAGGGATCGCGAGTGTGATCAAATCCGCGTTGGCGGTGTCCAAACGGACGATCGCCCCCCAAGGCTGGCTGGACACCCCGAACCCGGATATCCCGTTCGATGAGTGGAACATCCGGCTGCAACTGGAGGCCGAGGAAGCCGGACCCGAGATCGACCGGGTTACCATCGCGGTCAACGGGTTCGGGTACGGCGGCACCAATGCGCACGCCATCCTGCAGGAATACCGCGCGCCCGAGCGCAACGGCCGAGACGGTGCAACCCGGGAACCGAAACACTATGGGGTACTTCCGCTCTCGGCACGCAATGAACAGGCCGTACGGGAGCTGGCACGCGGTTTCGTCAAACGGGTCGCCGAGGGCGCCGAACCGGGCCGGTTGGCCGAGGCGGCCTGGACCCGCCGCAACCATCATCCGTTCCGGATCGGTATCACCTTCGGCGACGATGCCGAATTGATCAGCGGCTTGGCAGAATTCGCCGAGGGCGCCGGGCTGGTGAAGCGGACGGTGACAAGTAAGGTTCCCGAACCGGTATTCGTGTTCACCGGGATGGGCCCGCAGTGGTGGGCGATGGCCCGCGGGCTGTTGGAGGCCGGTGGCACCTTCGCCGCCGAAGCCACTCGGGTAGATGGGGAGTTCCAGAAGATTGCCGGCTGGTCGATCATCGAAGAGCTACTGCGCCCTGAGGAGCAATCGCGGGCGACCAGTACGGTGGTCGCACAGGCGGGCAATTTCCTGGTGCAGGTGGCGTTGTGTGCGGCACTGGAGGAGTTCGGTATCCGGCCCGCCGCGATGGTCGGCCACAGTGTCGGCGAGGTGGCCGCGGCGTATGTATCCGGAGTACTGTCGCTGCACGACGCGCTGCTGGTCGGCTATCACCGCGCCCGGTTACAGGCCACCACCGCCGGATCCGGTGGCATGCTCGCGATCGGGCTGCCCTTGGCCGAGGCGCAAGACCTCACCGCCGGCGACAGCCGGGTGGATATCGCCGCGATCAACAGCCCATCGGCAGTAACCCTGTCCGGGGAGGTGACCCGCCTCGACGAGATCGCCGAATCACTCACCGAAGACGGCGTCTTCGCCAAACGTCTGCAAGTGGAAGTGCCCTACCACAGCCATTTGATGGATCCGATCCTCGACGAGTTCCGCACCGTACTCGCAGATCTACAGCCAACGACACCGCGGATTCCGTTGTATTCCACCGTCACAGGTACCCGCGTCACCGAGGCCGACTTGGACGCCGACTACTGGTGCGCCAACGTACGCCGAAGTGTACGGTTCGCCGATACGGTCACCGAACTCGTCGCCACGGGCAGCCGGGTGTTCCTCGAGGTCGGCCCGCATCCGGTGTTGGGCGCCAACATCCGCGAGATTCTGCGCGCGGCCAACGAGACCGGTACCACTGTCACCACGCTCAACCGCAAACAAGACGACGCCGACAGCATCCGCAAGATCATCGCAGGCCTGTACGCTGCCGGGGCACTGGACATCCAGACGTTGTTCACGGATCTACCGTCCCCGACCCCGCATATCGATCTGCCGGTCTACCCGTGGCAGAACATCCACCTCCGCAACGAGTATCCGATCGACTTGACCCATCGGTTCGGCACCCCGGACACCTATGACCTGCTCGGCGATCCGGACCCGGACGACAGCTCTAGCTGGCAGCTACAGCTGAGCACTCAGGCGCTGCCGTGGCTGGCCGATCACGTGATCGGTGGCACCAGGGTGCTGCCGGGTACCGGCTATCTGGATGTGGCCCTGAGCGCCGCGCTGCTGCGCACCGGGTCCGCGCAGGCCGGGGTAGAGGACGTGCGCTTGGTGGCCCCGCTGGTCATCGACAACGGTGAGACGCCGATCATGCGATTCGATCTGGAGGAAACGACCCGCCGCTTCACCATCCGCTCCCGCACCGTGGGTGGCTCGGTCTGGACGGTCAACGCCACCGGCAGGCTCGTCGAAGGTACCTTCGACGAGACCGAGGTCGAAGTTCCGCGCACCGACACAATGGCCACGGTCGACACGACCGATTTCTACGCCACCCTGGACGCGCACGGGCTGAATTACGGACCGCAGTTCCAGCGCGCCACCTCGATCCGGGTCTCGGACACGACAGTGGTGAGCACCCTGGACGGCACCATCGCAGGCGAAGGCCGGTACGCGGCACATCCAGCGATCGTCGATGCCGCAGTGCAAACCACATCCATGCTGCTCGTGGGCACGCGCAGTAAGGAAGAGGGCGCCCTTGTCCCGGTGGAAGTCCACGGGGTGCGCCTACTGGCGCCGTTGCCCGATGAGGTCATCGTGGTGGCGCGGCTTTCTTCGTCCAGCACATCGTCCAGCGATCCGATCACCGATATCGACCTGCTCGATGCCGATCACAATCTCTGTCTGCGCATCGTCGGGTTGAAGTTCGGGTCCATCTCACCGCGCCCGGCCCCGATGCAGCGCATGATCGATTTCTTCTACGAAGAGGCCTGGGAGACGCGCGATCCCATCGAACGAGAAACGCTGCGGACAACAGAGGATTTGTATACCATGGTCGTGGTACTGGACACCGCGACGAATCCGGTCGCCGAGCAGGTCATGCGCATCACCACACCAGGCTCGGCGGGCGCCGAACTCTTCGTTATCGGCGATCCTGGTCGCGAGGATCTGGAATCCGAAATGCACCAGCGGCTTCGAGCCGCCTACACCCACGAAGGCGCCGACCGATTGCACGTGGTACTGGTCGCGGGCACCGGCTACGACGATGTGGACAATCTCTGGGCACTGCGCCGGATCGCGGTAACCATCGAGGAATTCCTCGACGCCTGGGATAAAGAACATGAGATCCAGCGGGAACTCCTCGGCGACGACGACTATTACACCTCGCTGATCACCGAGAACGCCTTCGTCCCGCCAGGAGCGGGCACCATCCCGAACGCGAGTCATGCCGCGCTGGTCGGCGCTCAGCGCGCGCTGCTCACCGAGCAGACATGGTTGCGTTGGCGGCTGATCGACCTCGACGGTGCGGTCACCGACACCGACCTCGCCGCCGAGCTGACGATTCCCGGTGCCTTCTCTCATGACCATGCCGACGAGGTGTTTCTGCACGGCGGAGCACGGTGGGTCCCGGTAGTTCAACGGACTCTGCAGGATCACCTCGACCGGCTCGACGAGTCGAGGCCATTGACCGATCCGGAAGCCAACTTCCGGTTGGAACTGTCCCGGACCAAGACCTTCTCCCGGATCGGCTGGCGAGAATGCGACCGGCACGACCCCGGCCCCGGCGAAGTCGAGGTGCGGATGGCCGCGGCAGGCCTCGAATACAAAGACGCGATGAAAGCTATCGGGGTACTCGGTGAGCGCGAACTCGCCCCCACCTTCTACGGCCTCGAACCTGGCACAGAGGCAGCGGGCTTCGTCGTCCGCGTCGGCCCAGGCGTCACCGAATTCGAGGTCGGTGACAAGGTAACGACATTCCGCAAGGGCATGATCCGCCGATACAACACGCTCAGTACGGACCGGGTATTACGCGTCGGAGACGATAACGAGATCGGTTGGGTCGGCAGTTTCGTCTCATTCCTCGCGGCAGAGCATGCACTGCTGGAACTGGCCAGGCTACAGCCAGGGGAAACGGTGCTGGTGCACGGCGCGGCAGGTGGAGTGGGCTCGGCGGCGGTACGGATCGCGAAACTGCACGGCGCCCGCGTGATCGGCACCGCGAGCACCGAGGAGCGCCGAGCCTACGTGCTCGAACAAGGCGCCGACCATGCCGTGAACTCGCGGTCACTGAATTTCGTCGACGAAGTGCTGGCATTCAGCGACGGCCGGGGAGCGGATGTGGTGATCAGCACCGCACCCGGAGAAATCCTGGTTCAGAACTTCAACGCGGTCGCCGAATTCGGGCGCATTGTCGAGCTCGGTAAAGCCGAGATCTATTTCGGTGGCGCGTTGGAGATGCGGCACTTCGACAAGAACGTGGCGTATTTCTCGGTCGACCTCGATCGGACGATGAAGCTGCGGCCGAGGAAGATCATCGACGGCATCGGCAGGGTATGCAGCCGGTTCAGTGACGGCACCTACCGCCCCTTGCCCTTCGAAATGTACGGTACTGCCGATGTCACACGCGCTTTCGAAGAGGTAGCGCGCTCCACCCGGTTCAACCGTGTTGTCTTGCAGTTGTTGGAAGAGACACCGCCGCTGGTGCGCCCCCAGCTGCCAGAGGTGGTCATCGATTCCGCTGCGCGATACCTGATCACCGGCGGATTCGGCGGATTCGGCCTTGCCCTCGGCCGCTGGCTGGTCGACAAAGGCGCCCGCCACCTGACCCTGCTCGGACGCAGCGGCGCCACCACCGCCGAAGCCCGCAAACAACTCACCGTATGGGAGCATCAAGGCATCGAAGTGGTCACCGAACTGGCCGATGTGACCGATCCGGAGGCGATCGCCGCGGTGATCGCGCGCGCACACACCGCCGAGCACCCATTGAAAGGCGTCATTCACGCCGCGGGCGTACTGGACGATAAACGGATCGGCGTGATGGACCGCGCCAGCCTGGCCAAGGTCTTCCGGCCCAAGCTCTCCGGTGCGCGCGCACTGTGGAACGGCGTAGTCGCGGCAGGCGCCCGACTGGACCATTTCGTCCTGTTTTCCTCCGGTAGCTCCATCTTCGCCGGTATCGGCCAATACTCCTACACCGCGGCCAATATCGCGATCAACGCCTACGCCGACGCACTGGCCAGGCAGGGCGCCCCCGCACTTGCGGTCGGCTGGGGCCATATGTCCGGCGCGGGCATGCTGGCGAACGACGAGAATTTCACTCGCTATCTGATCAACACCGGATTCGAACCCCTCGACATCGAAGAAGGGCCGCGGTATCTGGAAGAAGCACTGCGGCTCGGCACTACCCGGGTCAACGTCTTCCCGATCAACTGGCCACGGGTAGCGGCCGCAGGCGGGCCACAGGTAGCCGCGACGGGCCGACTGGAAGCCATGATCGCGGCTGCGGCACAGCACGATTCGGCCGCCGCCCGCCTGCGGTCCGAACTCACCGGCCTCGACGAGAACATGCGCAAGGACGTGGTCGCACACATACTCGCCGAGAACCTTGCGACAGTGATGGGCGTGACCGCCGAATCGATCGACTTGGCGGTACCTGTCCCGGAACTGGGGCTCGACTCCCTTATGGCGGTCGAATTCGGCTCGTTGGCAACCCAAACCCTGGATGTCGACCTGATGTCGCTGCAGCTCGGGCGGTCTTTCAGCTTGGAACAGGCCGGCGCGGCGGCAGCAGAGGCGATCATTCAGGGCACCGGTCCGGCAGGTCGGCAGGTCGCACCAGCCGACACTCCGACGACATCGGAGGTAACGGCGTGACCGAGCCCATCGAAATGCGGCACGCACAGATCCCGGACAGCGCTTTCAACATCTGAAAAGCACAGGCGACTGTATACGCCGGACCGAGCGATCGCTCGGTCCGGCCATCCCTGCCGAATATGGATTCCTGCCCGCTGCGCATTCCGGTACCCGGCCGGTTCGCACACATGGTGATCGCGCGCACCGCGCAGGGCATCAGCCTGTTCTTCGATAACGATCACCGCAGGCGCCACACACGTCGACCACGTCGATATCGATCAGCTCGAGGTCGAACTGTGCGCCGAGCACCTCCCCCACGGCTACACCAACGCCGAGCCGGCCGACGCGGTCGCGGGTAACGGACCGATCAGGATGCACTACTGCGACAGCTGAGATTTCCTGACCACCGCCGAGCAGACAGACACCCGCTACGACATCATCGTGATCGATCTACCGGACGAACGCGCCGAGGAAGCCCCAGCACAACCGGCTCTACGAAACGGAGTTCCTCTCCCGATGCCGTGCACCGCTCACACCAAGCGGCGTGCTGAGCGCCCGAGCCGGGGACGCGCGACCATGTAACGCAACGAAACCCTGAAGCAGTCCTGGCAGCGTTTCCGTGAACAGCTCGGCACCATCATGCACTACGACAACAACGAACACGAATGGTCGTTCCTGTCCGGACTGATCGAAACAATCGACAACCCGGTCGAGGGAATGACCGACCACCTGGCCCTGCTGCCATACAAGCCCGAGACAATCGACGCACGGGCACTGGTACACGATGCGATCGAACCGCACACGCTACGCGCGTAACGCGGCAGAAAACCGAAACACAAAGGCAAGATCAGAGATAACAAAAATATCGCGAGCATATTCTCGCGTAACCATTTTGAAATCTCACTTCTTCCACATCTGATGATAGATTCTTCTGAAGCACCCGGGGGCAAGGAAGATACCTGGGGAATTTCATTACAATCCCTATATATTGAAATCTCTGCATCATAAAACTGCCACACAGCAGAAATGAGCAGGCGCAGAGGGCGACGTCGACTCAGGAGTGAATTTTGTCTGATATTGCCATTGTCGGTATCGGCTGTCATTATGCCGGTGGTATCGAATCCCCGGAAACGTTCTGGGATTTCGTGGTCAACAAGCATGACGGAGTGCGCGAAATTCCGTCCGAGCGCTGGGATTGGCGGCGCTTCTACGACCAGGACCGGCGCACACCGGGCCATATGTATGTCAAGCGGGCAGCGTTCATGGCCAGTGATCCCTGGGCGTTCGATCCGGACTTCTTCGGGATCTCGGCACGCGAGGCATCCACGATGGATCCGCAGCAGCGGTTGGTGCTGGAGACCGCGTGGGAGGCATTCGACGACGCCGGGATCGCGGGCAGGCTCTCGGGCTCCTCGCTCGGTGTGTACGTCGGCGCGTTCACCGTTGACCAGATGGGTATCATCCTGAATACCTTCGCACTTCCGTATGCCGATATGCATACGGCCTCGGGTGCGTCGTACACGATGATCTCCAACCGGTTGGCGTATGTGCTGAATCTGGTCGGCCCGGCCATCACGGTGGATACCGCGTGTTCGTCATCGTTGGTGGCGTTTCATCTGGCCTGCCAGGGCATCGAGAACGGTGACTGCGAGATGGCCGTCGCGGGTGGGGTGACCGTACTGGCGCAGCCGGAGACCTTCGTGTCGATGTGCAAGGGGGGCTTCCTGGCCACCGATGGGCGCAGTAAGGCGTTCGACGCGTCCGCGGATGGTTACGGCCGGGGCGAGGGCGTTGGGATGGTGGTGTTGAAGAAACTCGATGCCGCGCAGCGGGACGGGGACCGGATCTACGCGGTGGTGAAGGCGACCGGGTCCAATCAGGACGGGCGCACCACCGCGATCACCGTGCCGAACGCCGATCTGCAGGAACAACTCGCCGAAGAAGTGACCCGGCGTGCGGGGATCACACCGGATCAGGTCACCTATGTGGAGGCGCACGGCACCGGCACCCCGGTGGGAGACCCGTTGGAGCTGCGGGCCATCGGGCGGGCCTACGGCGCGGTAACCGGACGCACGTCCCCGTTGGGGGTGGGGTCGGTGAAAACCCAGCTGGGGCATAGCGAGGCCGCGTCGGGAATCGCGAGTGTGATCAAGTCGGCGTTGGCGATCTCACATCGCACCATCGCCCCGCAGTACTGGTTCGACACCCCCAATCCGGATATCGCGTTCGACGAGCTGAATCTGCGGTTGCAGTTGGAGGCCGAGTCGGTGGGGCCTGAGGTGGATCGGATGACCATCGCGGTCAACGGTTTCGGCTATGGCGGCACCAACGCACATGCCATCTTGCAGGAGTATCGGCCACCGGAGCATCCCGGCGGCAACGGGCAGGTGCGCACTCCTCGGCATTACGGGGTGTTGCCGTTGTCGGCGCGCAGTGAGCAGGCGGTGCGGGATCTCGCCCGCGGATTCGCCGAACGCATCGCCGAGGGTGCCGAAGTGGGTCTGCTGGCCGAGGCGGCGTGGACGCGGCGTAATCATCATCCGTTCCGGGCTGGAATCGCCTTCGCCGACGACATCGAGCTGGTACAGAGGTTGCTCGAGTTCGCGGAGGGCACCGGGCAGGCGAGCCGGGCGGTGGCCGGCAAGGTGGCCGAGCCGGTGTTCGTGTTCACCGGGATGGGCCCGCAGTGGTGGGCCATGGCCCGCGGCCTGCTGGAAGCCGACGGGGTGTTCGCCGCCGAGGCCGCCCGCATCGATAAGGAATTCCAGCAGATCGCCGGCTGGTCGATCATCAAGGAACTCCTACGGCCGGAAGACGAGTCGCAGGCGACGACCACTGTGGTCGCGCAGGCGGGGAACTTCCTGGTACAGGTAGCGTTGTGCGCCGAACTGGACCAGTTGGGTATCCGTCCGGCGGCAGTGGTCGGCCACAGTGTCGGTGAGGTCGCCGCCGCCTATGTGGCCGGAGTGTTGTCGCTGCATGATGCGTTGTTGGTGGGCTATCACCGGGCGCGGTTACAGGCCACGACCGCCGAGTCCGGGGGCATGCTCGCAGTCGGGCTGCCGCTGGCCGAGGTCGAAGAGCTCATCGCCTGCGACGACCGGGTGGATGTCGCGGCGGTCAACAGCCCGTCGGCGGTGACCCTGGCCGGCGATATCACCCGGCTCGACGAGATCGCCGAACCCCTCACCGAGCAGGGGTTGTTCGCCAAACGCCTGCAGGTGGAGGTGCCCTATCACAGCCATTTGATGGACCCGATCCTCGATGAGCTACGCACCGTGCTGGCGGAATTGCGGCCGGGGAAGCCGCGGATCCCGTTGTATTCCACCGTCACCGGTGCTCGTCTGACCGAGGCGGGGATGGATGCGCAGTATTGGTGCGGCAATGTGCGTCAAGCGGTGCGTTTCGCTGATGCGACCCGCGAGCTGATCCGCGACGGTAGCCGGGTGTTCGTGGAGATCGGCCCGCATCCGGTGCTGGCGGCCAATATTCGTGAGGTGCTGCGTGCGGCCGGTGAGACCGGTGCCACCGTCGCGACGCTCAACCGCAAACAGGACGATGCCGACAGTATCCGGAAAACCGTCGCCGGGTTGTATGCGGCCGGGGCATTGGATATCGAGGGATTGTTCGCCGATCTACCGTCCCCGACCCCGCATATCGACCTGCCGGTCTACCCATGGCAGAACACCCACCTGCGCAACGTACTGCCCCATGACCAGATTCGCCGCTATGGTATCCCCGACAGATACGCCATGCTTGGCGATCAACTTCTCGACGAGACCACGAACTGGCAACTGCAGTTGAACACCACCGAATTGCCGTGGCTGGTCGATCATGTGGTCGGCGGCACCCGTATCCTGCCGGGTACGGGCTATCTGGACACGGCCCTGAGCACCGCGCTGACACGCACCGGGTCGATGGGCATAGGGGTGGAGGATGTGCGGTTCGTCGCTCCACTGGTCATCAACGATGGTGAAACACCGCTCATGCGATTGGATCTGGAGGAATCGACCCGCCGCTTCACCATCCGCTCCCGTGCCATGGCTGGCACGGTGTGGACGATCCATGCCACCGGACGGCTGGTCGAAAGCACCTACGAACCAACCGAGATCGATGTCCCGCCCACCACGTCGATGATCGACATCGATCCGGCCGGTTTCTATGCCATGCTGGCCGCGAGCGGGCTGGAGTACGGGCCCGCCTTCCAACGCGCCACCGCGCTGCGGGTTTCCGGCGACACGGTGGTGGCCACGGTGGATGGCACCCTCTCCGACGAGGGTCGCTACGCCGCACATCCCGCGGTCGTCGACGCCGCGTTGCAGACCGTGGCCACCCTGCTGGCAGCCAGCGCCACATCCGGTGACGGTGCCCTGGTCCCGGTGGAGGTCCGCCAAGTGCGGTTGCTGGCCCCGTTGCCGGAGGAGATCACCGTGGTGGCCCGGCTGCGCCCCACCGACGAACACGCGAGCGCCGCGAACGAACCGGTCGCGGATATCGACCTGCTCGATGCCGACCACAACACCTGCATGCAGGTCATCGGGCTGAAATTCGGGTCCATCGCACCGCGGCCCGCCCCGATGCAGCGGATGACCGACTTCTTCTACGAAGAAGTCTGGGAGATGCGTGATCCCATCGATCCAGCCACCCTGCCCGCGACCGAGGATCTCTACACCCTGATCGTGGTGATGGACACCGTCCCGACCCCGAGCGCGCAGCAGATCCTGCGGGTCAGCACACCCGGTTCGGCGGGCACCGAGCTATTCGTCGTCGGCGATCCGGACCGCGAGGATCTGGAAACCGCACTGACCGAACGGCTGCGGGCGGCTCGTACACAGCCGGGTGCCCAACGGCTGCATCTGGTGGTGGTCTCGGGCGCGAGTTACAACGATATGGACAATCTGTGGACCCTGCGCCGTATCACGGTGGCCGCCGACGACTTCCTCCAGACCTGGCAGGCCGAGCACGGGATCGAACGGGAAGTTGTGGGCGAATTCGAAGTCGCCAGCTATGGCGATGACAGCTATTACGTCTCGCTGGTCACCCAGAACGCATTCACCCATCCGCAAGCCGACATGGCACCGAACCCGAGCCAGACCGCGCTGGCCGGTGCCCGTCGCGTCATGCTCAACGAGCAACCCTGGTCACGCTGGCGGTTGATCGATCTCGATGGGCATGTCGCCGATACTGATCTCGCCACGGAACTGACCATCCCCGGTGCGTTCACCTTCGACCATGCCGATGAGGTGTTCCTGCACGATGGAGGCCGATGGGTCACAGTGGTGAAACGCACGCTGCAGGATCGTCTCGATGCCATCGAAGAACCGGTGCCACTGACCGACCAAGAGGTCAACTTCCGGTTGGAGCTGCCCAAGACAAGGAGCCTTACGCAACTGGGGTGGCGGCGATGCGACCGGCGTGCGCCCGGCCCCGGCGAGGCCGAGGTACGGATGATCACGCTCGGCCTCAACTACAAGGATGCGATGAAGGTCATGGGCGTGCTCGGCGATCGGGAACTCGGCGGGACTTTCCACGGCGTGGAGCCGGGTATGGAGGGCGGGGGCGTGATCGTCCGCGTCGGTCCTGGTGTCACCGATTTCAAGATCGGCGACCCGGTCTCCATCATCTGCAAGGACATGATGCGCCGCTACAACACCCTCAGCGTGGACAGAGTATTCCACATGTTCGTTACCAAAGAGAATATAGACCCCGGCGAGGTCAGTAGCTCCATCTCGTTCCTGTCCGCGATGTATGCGCTGGACGAGGTGGCCCGGCTACAGCCGGGAGAGACGGTACTCGTGCACGGTGCGGCCGGTGGGCTCGGCACAGCCGCGGTGCAGGTCGCCAAACACTACGGCGCACAGGTGATCGGCACCGCGAGCACCGACGAGCGCCGCGCCTACGTGCTGGAGCAGGGCGCCGATCATGTGGTGAACTCCCGATCACTGAACTTCGTCGATGAGGTGCTCGCACTCACCGATGGTCAGGGCGCGGACGTGGTGGTCAGCACCGCCCCCGGCGAGATCCTGATCCATAACTTCGAAGCGGTCGCCGAATTCGGACGCATTCTCGAGCTCGGCAAGGCCGACACCTACTTCGGCGGGGTACTCGAGCTGCGACACTTCATCAAGAACGTGGCGTACTTCTCGGTCGACCTCGACCGGTTGATGCTGCGGCGGCCAGAGCGGCCTCTTCGGCACATCCGCGAGGCGATTCGTCTCCTCGATAACGGCACCTATCGACCGCTGCCCTATGAGCTCTACGGCACCGCTGATGTCGGGCGTGCCTTCGAGGAAGTCGCGCGCTCGAGCAAGGTCGGCCGCGTGGTCCTGAACATGGCCGAGGAAGCGCCGCTGGTGCGGCCGAGACTTCCGGAAGTGGTCATCGATGCCGATGCGCAATACCTGATCACCGGCGGATTCGGTGGTTTCGGCCTTGCCGTCGGGCGCTGGCTGGTCGGCAAGGGCGCTCGGCATCTGACCCTGCTCGGCCGCCGAGGCCCCACCACCGACGGTGCCCGCGACCAGCTCACCGCCTGGGCGCAGCAGGGTATCGAGGTGACCACCGAGACAGCCGATGTGACCGATGTCGAGGCGATCGCCGCGGTGATCGCGCGCGCCGACACCCCCGAGCATCCGCTGAAGGGCGTTTTCCACACCGCGGGTGTGCTGGACGACAAGCGCATCCGCAGTGTGGACCGCGCCAATATAGCCAGAGTGTTCGAACCCAAACTGCCAGGGGCACACGCCCTGTGGCAGGGCGTCCAAGCGGCCGGGGCACAGCTGGACGAATTCGTCCTTTTCTCCTCCGGTTCCGTCATCTTCGGTGCTGTCGGCCAGTATGCCTACAGCGCGGCCAACCTCGCGGTGGAAACCTACGCGGAGGTGCTGGCCAGGCAAGGTGCGCCCGCACGGGCGTTCGGCTGGGGTCATATGGTCGGCGCGGGCATGCTGGCCGACGACGAGAGCTTCTCTCGCTACCTGGTCACCATCGGATTCGACACCATGGAGATGGACGAGGGGCCGGTGTACATGGAGCAGGCGATGCGCCTGAATGCCACCAGGGGCGAAATCTTCCCGATCAACTGGAGCCGGGTCGCGAACAATACTGGAGTGCATATGGGGGAGATCGGCCGGACCGAAGGCTTGGTCGCCGCAGCGGCACAGCACGATTCGGCCACTGCCCGGTTGCGGGCCGAACTCACCGCCCTCGACGAGGCCAAGCGCAAGGAGGTGGTCGCGCGGATGCTCGCCGAACAGCTGGCGTCGGTGATGGGAGTGTCGGCGGAGTCGATCGACCTGACCGTACCCGTACCGGAACTGGGACTGGACTCGCTCATGGCCGTCGAATTCGCCACCACGGTCAGCCAATCCCTCGACGTCGACCTGATGTCGCTGAAGCTCGGGCGGTCGTTCAGCCTGGAACAGGCAGGTGCCACGGTGGCAGAGGCGGTCCTCGGAAGCGCCGGTCCGGTAGCGCTACCGGACGCACCATCCGGAACCGACACCGACACCGACACCGACACCGACACCGACACCACGATGCAGGTTCCGGTATGACCTGATCAGCACAGGATCTGGCACGCAGGCTACTGGCGAGCGGTACCTCCGGCACCGCCACCGAGACCGCATCTGCTGCGGCAGCATCGCGAGTCTCGGCGCCGAAGACCACGCCGGTGACACCCGTGCGGCCGACAGCGTCGTCGCGCCGACGCCGGGGACCGGGCAAACAGTTCGCCGACCATCCGAAGTGGCGATGGCCATCCAGCGCCAGGCGATAGCCGAGGCGGCGGCCATCGCCCGTGAATACGACTGCGCGGTCATGGTCGACGAAGCCCACTCGATCGGGGTCTTCGGCGCACACGGCTACGGCATCCGCGAACATTACGGAATGCCCGGCGAGCTCCGCGCCGCCTTCGCCTCCTCCGCACTGCTGCGATACGGCGTCTATGTCACTTTCATCATCACGCCGACAGTCCCCGCGGGTCAGGAACGACTGCGGTTCTTCCTGACCTCGGCACACGCCGGAACAGCTGGTTTCGACCGCCGACCTGCTCGCGGAGACAATGACGTATGCGAAAAAGATCCCGGATACCGCTATCGACGCCTAGTGTGCGCGGCACGGACCGGACCGCCCCTACCTCGGCCGATCGGCGCCGATGAGGGAGGCCAGATATTCGTAGTCCTCGGCGTGCGCACTGGAAGCGCGGAAAGTCAGGCCGATAGTACGGCCGGGGGCTGGATCAGCGAAACGCGCGACACTCAGTGCGCCGCGAGCGGTCTCCGCCGCGACAGCCATCTCCGGAATCAGGGTAACGCCGAGTCCACCGGCGACGCATTGGACGATGGTCGTCAGGGAAGCGGCCCTGGTATCGCCGACAGCGGCGGGGTTGGCGTCGGCCGAGCGGCACAGCTCCAGGGTTTGGTCGCGCAGACAGTGCCCCTCGTCCAGCAGCAATAACGGCTGCGCATCCAGTATCTGCACCGCAAGATCGGTGCGTCCGGCCAGTTCGTGGCCGTGCGGGGTGACCAGCACGAATTCTTCGGTGAAAAGTGGGAGCTCGACCAGACCGGGCATATTGTTGGGGACCGCAAGTAGCGCGACATCCAGTACGCCGGTGCGCAGGCTGTCCAATAACCGTGCGGTGTGATCCTCGACGATCTGTGGGCGTAGCGCGGGTAATCGTTCCCGCAGATCGGGCAACAGCCCGGGCAGGACGTAGGGGGCTACCGTCGGAATGATGCCTATCCGAAGCGTGCCGCCGAGTCCGTCACCAGCCGCTGAGGCGACGAAACGGTCGGCAGCCTCCAGCGTGGCTATCGCGTTGGGAAGCAAGCGCATCCCCGCGGCGGTCACCAGCACTCGTCTGGTGCTCCGTTCGATCAGCTGGAGCCCGAGGCCGTTTTCGAGCGCCGCGAGTGCCTGCGATAACGTGGGCTGGCTCACAGCGAGTCTGGCTGCCGCAGTGCCGAAATGACGATATTCCGCGATCGCCACGAACGCACGCAGCTGTGACAGGGTTGGCTGATAAGTCTGATCAGTCACGCCTATCAGTCTAGTTCGACTGATCGCCTTTACCTTTTACTGCCCTTTCGGCAAGATCTGTTGAGAGCTTTCCGCACGAGCTGCCAATCCGACATGACGAGGAGACGAACATGGCCCTGCTGACCATCGGCGACCAATTCCCGGCATACAACCTCACCGCGGTCATCGGCGGTGACCTGTCCAAGGTCGACGCTCAGCAGCCAGATGACTACTTCACCCAGATCACCAGCGACGACCATGCGGGCAAATGGCGGATCGTCTTCTTCTGGCCGAAGGACTTCACCTTCGTATGCCCCACGGAGATCGCCGCGTTCGGCAAACTCGAGGAGGAGTTCGCCGACCGTGACGCACAAGTACTCGGCGCATCGGTCGACAACGAGTTCGTGCACTTCCAGTGGCGCGCTCAGCACGAGGACCTCAAGACGCTTCCCTTCCCTATGCTCTCGGACCTCAAGCGCGAACTCGCCACGGCTACCGGTGTGCTGAACGCCGACGGCGTCGCCGACCGCGCCACCTTCATCATCGACCCGAACAACGAAATCCAGTTCGTATCGGTCACCGCGGGGTCGGTGGGTCGCAATGTCGAGGAGGTGCTGCGCGTACTGGACGCACTGCAGTCCGATGAGCTGTGCGCCTGCAACTGGAAGAAGGGCGACCCGACCATCGACGCCGGTGAGCTCTTGGCCGCCAGCGTCTGAAAATCGTGGCGCATCCGGAGTTTCCCTGGTGCGCCACATAGTCGCCTACCACGCGGAAACCACCGAGAAACGATATCCCTACGGGGCTGATCGAGAATGAACAGAGGAACTGTCGAATGAGCATTGAGAACCTGAAGAACTCCCTTCCCGAGTACGCCAAGGACCTCAAGCTCAACTTGTCATCGATGGCACGGACCACCGTGCTGAACGAGCAGCAACTGTGGGGCACCCTGCTGGCATCGGCCGCGGCGACCAAGTCGACGACCACGCTGCGGGAGATCGCCGAAGAAGCCGCCGACGTGTTGTCGGCCGAGGCTTACAACGCCGCGCTCGGCGCGGCCTCGATCATGGGCATGAACAACGTGTTCTATCGAGGCAAGGCGTTCCTCGGCGGCCGCTACGACGATCTTCGGGCCGGGCTGCGCATGCAGATCATCGGTTCTCCCGGTGTCGACAAGGTCGATTTCGAGCTCTGGTCATTCGCGGTCTCCTCGATCAACGGCTGCGCGCACTGCCTGGAGGCACACGAACACACGCTGCGTGAGGCAGGCATTTCCCGCGAAGTGATCTTCGAATCACTGCGCGCTGCCGCCATCGTGGCCGGGGTCGGGCAGGCGGTGCAATCGACCGAAACGCTCAGCACGGCCGCGATCTGATAGCTCCGACGCGGCCCCGTCCGGCATACGGGGCCGCGTCGGTTTCCCTGCCGATTCGAACAGCGACGCACCCATGGCACCGAGTAGGCTCAGCGCATATGGGCACACAGGTTGATGTGGTGCGAGTATTCACCGACGCCACCGGGCGGTTCGGCAATGAACTCGGTATCGCCAAGGCCGAGGAGGTGGCCGAAGCCGATCGACAGGCATTGGCCGCGAAAGCCGGGTACAGCGAAACGGTAGTAGTCGAGGAACCGGTGGCAGGCGTCGCAGACGTCCGTATCTTCACCCCCCTGTTGGAGCTTCCATTCGCCGGGCATCCATCGGTAGGTACGGCATGGTGGTTCGCTTCCCGCGGCACCCCGGTGCGGACCCTTGTCGTTCCCGCCGGTCCGGTGACGGTGGAGCTGACCAACGGGTTGACCTGGATCACCGCGCGCGGTGCCTGGGCACCCGAGTTCACCTTCCACCAGCTCGCCGACGCCGAGGAATTGGCCGCGCTCCGAGCGGACGACTTTCCCGGCGGTCCGCACTATCTGTGGACCTGGATCGACGAACGTCGCGGTGCGCTGCGCTCACGCATGTTCGCCCCCATCATGGGTATCGCCGAAGACGAGGCCACCGGCGCCGCGGCTGTGGCATTGACCGCGTTGCTGCGGCAAGGACTGATCATCACCCAGGGCCAGGGCTCCCAGTTGTTCACCCAGTGGGACTCCGATGGCTGGGTGCGGCTCGGCGGGCGCGTCGCCGCCGCTCATACGGTGGAGATCTAGCTCTGGCACGAACGACAGCCAGGGCGCGTACCTAATGCAGAGCCATCCGATCCGGCGGCGAACCGGTGCCACGGCTGGTCATTCGCCATGCGCCGAACATCAGACACACGAGCGTGGCGATCGGCACCGCCCACCACAGCGGCCCACGCCACGATGAAGCCCGCACGACCCGCTTCCCGGCCCGCCGGTCGGGCAGCGCCGCCAGAATGCGATCTTCCAAACCGGGTGGCGGCACGCACTCGTCGAGCACGGTCAGCCGCCCCATGATGTCGCGCACCTGCCAGACGGTATCGGAGAATGCCTGCCGCACGGCAGGGTCCGCGCCGGCCAAACGCGCATCTATCCGTCTGCGCTCGATATCGGCGACCGCGTCCAGTGCGCATGGATAAGCGAAATCGATGAGGTCCGCATCCGACTGCGGTGGGATGTCAGCCATCGGTGCCTTCTCTGGACAAGCACTTCTCCAATCTCTTCAGCCCGTCACGAATACGGGTCTTGATCGTCGGCAACGGCACCGAGAGCTGGTCGGCGACCTCACGATAGGTTCGCCCGCTGTAGTACGCCAGCGCGATGGCTTCGCGCTGGGTGGGAGTCAGCGTCCGCAGACAGCGCACCACCTGCTGCTCTTCGATACGCTGCGTCACCGATTCGGCGACGATGTCATGATCGCGGCCCAGCTGCTCGTAGGCGTAGACCAAATCCCGGTTGGCAGCCGAACTCTCCGCGCGGACCCGATCCACCGCACGCCGGTGCGCAAGCATCATGATCCACCCCACCGGACTTGCCAATGTGGCGTCGTAACGATCGGCCATCGACCACACTTGGAGATAGACCTCCTGGGTCACCTCTTCCGCGGCGGCGTAACTGCGCAGGATGCGTACCGTCAACCCGAATACCCGCGAGCTGGTGAGGCGGTAGAACTCGGTGAAAGCGACACGATCACCCGCACCGGTCGCCACGAGCAATGCCATCAGTTTGCGGGTCATGAGCCGGGCCGGTGTCGGGTTGTACTCGACAGGTAGCGGACACGCGAACCCGACCCCATCCGGTTCCCCCGGCTCCGGTGACGGAGCATCGGGCCGATCTACTGGAGCAGAGCCGTGTTCGTCGCCGGTGGCCGAATCCCGTGCCTGCATAAACAGGGGTTCGGTATACAAAGGGAACCGGATTGGTCCCCGGTCAACCGAAAACCGCGGCAACCAACATGTAGGCGCTACCCATGTCCATCACCAGGTGGGGCAATACCTCCCGGGTCCGGACGGGTCCGGTACACGCTGCGACGTATCCACCGCAACGAATCAGCGATCCGAGTGCTCCCCGCGCGGACCCGCGGGTAGCCGCGAAGCGGGCAGCGATAGCGACGAATACCGCATCGAGCAGAAAAAACGCCGTGAGACCGAGTGCTGGACCAGCAGCAGGACCGCCTGCGTGGCCGCCGGCATGACCGGACATCGCGTAGAGCATCGCAGCGGCGGCCACGGTGTGATATCCGAGCGGAACCACCTGGCCGATGGGCAATGACCTGCCCTGCGCGACGTGCTCTGCCGCACGAGCTACGAGCAGCCCGGAGAAGACCACGACCATCGCTATCAGCACACCGTGCAGCATGTGCGGGTTCGCACCGGAGGGAAACAACAGCATGCCGAGCATCACCGAGCACATCACCAAATGCGCCGCATCGGATTCGGAATGCCCGGCCGCATGTGGCCGCGACGAGTGGGTTCCCGCTTCGGCCGGATGATCGAACGGACCCGGTAGTGACACCGCGAACGCCGTCACCCGTGCCACGACAATTGCCGAAGCGACCAGGAACGCCGCTACCATCGCCCACCGCAGTGCGGCGTATTCCTGTACGAATTGCGCCACGCCCCACCGCCTCTCGCCACGGCAGCCGGCAACCGTTACCTCACCATGCTCGCATCTCGTTGTGGTCGGAGTGCTCTTTTCCGGTGACACCGCACCCGATACCAGAGCCATTCGATGGCGGACGAACGGGCAGACCGCCGGACAACCCGCGATGATGGGCATATGGCCCGCAAGAACGAGCAATCCACTGCCACCGTAGAAAACGGTGGTCTGCGCATCATCGTCGACGATCTCACCGGACCCGAGATCGCTGCCCTGCTCACCGAGCACCTCGCCGATATGGCCGCACACTCGCCGCAGGAGAGCGTGCACGCCCGGCCGCTTTCGGCACTGCGCGACCCCGCCATCACGGTATGGACCGGGTGGGACGAACAACACACTCTGGCCGGCTGCATTGCCCTCCAACACCACACCCGTGAACACGCCGAGATCAAGTCCATGCGCACCGCCGCGACGCACCGGCGCCGTGGGATCGCCACACTGTTACTGCGCCATCTCCTCACCGAAGCCGCTGCCCGCGGCTATCGCAGACTCAGCCTGGAAACCGGATCACCGGACTTCTTCGAGCCCGCTCGGCGGCTCTATGCCGCGCACGGCTTCGATTACTGCGCCCCGTTCGGCGACTATCGTCCAGACCCCTACAGCGTGTTCATGACCCGTGCCCTGCCCCGCGACGATATGTGAACAGCCAGGGATACGGCCGAGCGGTAGGACAACAGAGCCGCCCGGCCGCGCCGTCAGCCCAGTGCGCGATGGAATCCGTCGACGAGTTCGGCCACCTGGTCGTCGGTCATGACGAACGACGGAGAGATCTGCATCGCGCCCTGGCCCGCGGCACGGCCGGAGATACCGTGCGCGCGCAGTGTTTTGACCAGCGGCAAGCCTTCGGCGGGGTCGGCCAGCTGGATCGCGGCGACCGCCCCTAGCCCACTGCGCACCTCGGCCACCCGTGGATGGTCCGCGAGTACCGAAAGCTGCTTGTGCAGGCTGTTTTCCAGACGTAGAGCGGCATCGAGCAAACCCTCGCGCTCGATGATGTCGAGGTTGGCCATGGCCGCCGCGGCGGCGCCCGCGTGGCCGCCGTAGGTGTAACCGTGCCGCCACCACACACCGCCCGCGAAGAAGGGCTCCGCCACACGCGGGGCGATGAATACCGCACCCATCGGGAGATAACCGGAGGTCAACCCCTTCGCGGTGGTCATGATGTCGGGTTCGAGCGCGAACCTGGAGGAAGCGAACCACGCTCCGCCGATCCGGCCGAAACCGGTGACCACCTCATCGGCGACGAACAGGATGTCATGGTCACGGCAGATCCGGCGCACCTCGGTGAGATAGCCCTGCGGTGGCAAATAGATACCGCCTGCGCCGATGATCGGTTCGCAGAAGAACGCGGCGATACGTTCGGCACCGACCTCATCGATCAGGGCGAGCAAGGCTTTCGCCTCGTCCCATTCGACAGTTCTGGCCGCGGGCATCAGTTCCCCGTAGCCCTCGCGGTTGCCCGGTATGCCCGCCAGCGCCGTGCCCGCGACGTGCATACCGTGGTAGGCCATCCGCCGGCCGACCACGATCGTCTTATCCGGCTTTCCGAGTTCGTGCCAGTACCGTCGCGCCAGCTTGGCCGCGGTCTCGACGGAGTCTGAGCCACCGGAGGTGAAAAAGATCTTGCTGTTGGGCACCGGGGCCAGATCCGCGAGTCGCTCGGCCAGTTCCTGAGTGACCGGCGCGGCGAGATCACCGAAATTGGAGTAGTGCGCGATCGTACGCAGCTGGGCGGCGACCGCATCGGCGATCTCGCCGCGCCCGTGCCCGACATTGGCGAACCACAGACCCGCTGTCGCGTCCAGGTACCGCTTACCTGCCTTGTCGAAGATATAAGCGCCGTCACCACGGGCGACCGCGAACGCGCCGTCTCGCTCGACGGCGCCCATGTCGGCAAAACCATGCCATAGCGCATTCATGCCCCCATCTTTACCGGAAACCGGGTTATTTACCGAATGGCCGGGTCTGCCCGCGCCCCGGCGCACCTCCTGGCGGAATATTCGATAGCGGGTTTCGGTACTCTGATCGATGCAATGATCACGCCAGCCGCCACCGATTTCCGCACCCTCCGGGCCCGCCTGGCGAATCTTTCGCTTCGTGACGAACACCGGCTCCGTCGGCGACTGGACCGGGTACGCGGGGGCGATCTGAGTGAAGTCGAGGCCGCGATCTCGGCGGCCGAGCGTAAGGTCGAGGCGCGCCGCGCCGCATTACCGCAGGTCCGCTATCCGGAACAATTGCCGGTCACCGCCCGCCGCGAGGATATCGCCGCGGCTATCGCCGAGCATCAGGTGGTGATCGTCGCGGGCGAGACCGGCTCGGGCAAGACCACCCAGATTCCGAAGATCTGCCTCGAACTGGGCCGGGGTATCCGCGGCACTATCGGGCACACCCAGCCACGCAGGCTCGCCGCGCGCACCGTAGCCGAACGCATCGCGGAGGAACTCGACACCGAACTCGGCGATGTCGTCGGTTACACGGTGCGATTCACCGACCAGGCCTCCGAACGCACGCTGATCAAACTGATGACCGATGGCATCCTGCTCGCCGAGATCCAGCGTGATCGGCTGCTGCGTCGTTACGACACGATCATCATCGATGAGGCACACGAACGCAGCCTCACCATCGATTTCCTGCTCGGTTACCTGGCGCAATTGCTCCCCCGTCGACCCGATCTCAAGGTGATCATCACCTCGGCGACCATCGATCCGGAGCGGTTCGCCCGGCATTTCGCGGATGAGAAGGGGACTCCGGCACCGATTGTCGAAGTCTCCGGCCGCTCCTACCCGGTAGAGATCCGCTATCGGCCACTCACGCTGGAGCTTCCAGCAGGCGAGACCGACCAGGATGATCCGGACACCCGGATCATCGACCGTGATCCGATAGACGCGATCTGCGACGCGGTGACCGAATTGTTCGCCGCGGGTGACGGCGATGTACTGGTGTTCCTGTCCGGCGAACGTGAGATCCGCGACACTGCCGACGCGCTACGTGATCTGCGGCTGCCGCGCACCGAAATCCTCCCGCTCTACGCCCGGCTATCCGTGGCCGAACAGCACCGGGTATTCGCTCCGCATACCGGGCGACGAGTAGTGCTGGCGACCAATGTGGCGGAGACCTCACTGACGGTGCCGGGCATCCGGTATGTCGTCGACCCGGGAACCGCGCGAATCTCGCGGTATTCGATGCGGACCAAGGTACAGCGACTGCCCATCGAACCGGTGTCCCAGGCCTCGGCGCGGCAACGCTCCGGCCGCTGCGGCCGGGTCGCCGACGGTATCTGCATCCGGTTGTACTCCGAGGAGGACTTCGAATCCCGGCCCGCCTTCACCGAACCCGAGATTCTGCGCACCAATCTTGCCGCGGTCATTCTGCAGATGACCGCGCTCGGACTCGGTGACATCGAGAAATTTCCCTTCGTCGAGCCGCCGGAACGGCGCGCTATCCGCGACGGCATCGCCTTGCTCGAAGAACTCGGCGCGCTGGCACACCCCGGAGAACACAGCGCGCAGGCACGCGGCAGCGGTAAATCCGCTTCCCTGTCGCATCCCGGCGACGAAGCCGGTCTGACACTGACGCCGATCGGGCGGGAGATGGCCCAGCTGCCGGTCGATCCGAGGATGGCTCGAATGCTGGTGGAGGCACAGCGCAACGGCTGCCTGGCCGACCTGCTTGTCATCGTCGCGGCGCTATCGATCCAAGATGTCCGGGAGCGGCCCGCCGAACAGCAGCAGGCCGCCGATACCGCACACGCCCGGTTCACCGTCGAGGGCTCGGACTTCCTGACCTACCTGCGCCTGTGGGACTACCTCGGCGGTCAGCGCGCGACGTTATCGTCCAATCAGTTCCGGCGCCTGTGCCGGGAGGAGTTCCTGCACTATCTGAGAATCCGGGAGTGGCAGGATCTGCACGGGCAACTGCGCACGATCACCAAGGGGCTCGGCTGGTCGACGCGGCCGCGGGAAACAGATACCGCACGGGACCCGTCCGATGTCTCCGGACCGGAGCGCGGGGCAGCGGGCAGAAAACACCGGGGCAAGCCTGCGCGCACCAGAGATAACAGACAGCCCCGAGATAACGGACAGCGCAGCGGGAAAAGCGACCCGCCCGGCACCGTCGCGGTAACGGACGACAGCGTTGCCTGGGACGCCACCGCGATCCATCAGGCGCTATTGGCGGGCATGCTGTCGCATATCGGGGTCAGGGAGGCGGAAACCAAGGAGTTCCTCGGCGCGCGCAACGCCAAGTTCATGATCTTCCCTGGTTCCTCGCTGGCGAAGAAACCACCGCGCTGGGTCATGGCGGCCGAACTGGTCGAGACCTCACGCCTATGGGGCCGGATCGCCGCGAAGATCGAGCCAGAATGGGCCGAACGACTGGCAGGCGACCTGGTAAAACGCACCTACGCCGAACCGCACTGGTCGGCACGGCGCGGCACGGCGCGCGCCTACGAGCGCGTCACTCTCTACGGCATCCCGCTGGTCACCGGCAGACCGGTGGATTACAGCCGGATCGATCCCGAGCTCTCTCGCGAACTGTTCATCAGACATGCCCTGGTACAGGGCGAATGGCAAACCCGACACCAATTCTTCCACCGCAATCGCGCGCTACTCGACGATGTCGCCGATCTGGAGCACCGGGCCCGTCGCAGGGACATTCTGGTCGACGACGAGGCACTATACGAGTTCTACGATAAACGCCTGCCCGCCGATATCGTCTCGGTACGGCATTTCGACAGCTGGTGGCGCACCGCACGCCGTGCTGATCCCGCGCTGCTCGACTTCTCGACTGCCACCGTGATCAACGAGGGCACCGCCACGCTCGACCCATCGGACTTTCCCGACTCCTGGCGGCAAGGCGAGCTCAGCTTCCCGCTCACCTACCAGTTCGAACCGGGCAATGACGATGACGGCGTCACCGTGCGGATCCCGGTGGAGCAGCTCGCCCATGTCCGTGCCGTCGGCTTCGACTGGCTGGTGCCGGGCATGCGCGCCGAGCTGGCCACCGCGCTGATCAAGACATTGCCGAAAACACTGCGCCGCAGCGTCGTTCCGGCGCCCGATTTCGCGGCCGCCGCGTTGGCCGCGGTGACCCCGCGCGCGGAGCCGCTGCGCACCGGACTGGCGCGCGAGCTGTCCCGCCTCGGTTCGGTTCCGATCGCTGCGAGCGACTTCGATCCTGCCCTACTACCAGATCACCTGCGGATGACCTTCGCGGTCATCGGCGACGACGGTGCCACGCTGGCTCGCGGCAAAAGCCTCGCCGCGCTCAAAAACGGTCTGGCCGAGCAAGTATCCGCATCGGTCGCCAAGGCTGCCGCCGGGGTGGAACGCCCGCCTGCCACTGTGTGGACCACCGAATCACTCGGCACCGTCGCGCCGACGGTGCGCCGGACAGTGGCCGGGCAGACCGTTACCGGATATCCCGCGCTGGTCGCCGAGGGCGAAGGGGTGGCGGTCCGGGTGCTCAGCTCCCCCGCCGAGCAGGCCACCGCGATGCGTTCTGGCACCAGAGCGCTGTTGCTACACGCCTTGCCGGTATCGGCCCGTGCCGTCACCGCAGGCCTGTCGCCCGCGGATCGGCTTGCACTGAGCCAGAATCCTTATGGTTCCTTGGAGGCACTACTGGACGATTGCCGCGCGGCTGCCGCTGACGAACTCCTCGCCGCCGCGGGTGGTCCGGTGCGTGACCCGGCGGAGTTCGACGCGCTCCTCGCCCGGATCCGCCCTGATTTCACCGCCACCGTCACCAGTGTTCTTCGTTCGGTGGTTCCGGTTCTCGCTACCGCCAACCAGGTTTCGGCCACACTGGCACAGGTCCGCGAGCGCGATATCGCCGAGGATGTGCGTGATCAACTCGACAACCTGGTGTTCCGTGGTTTCATCTCCGAATGGGGTGCTATCAGGTTGCGCGAGCTGCCCCGCTATCTGCGGGCGGCGCTGCTGCGCCTACAGGCATTGCCCGGCTCGGCAGCGCGCGATCGTCAGGGGATGACCGAACTCGACCGGGCACTGGCCTCCTACAACCGCCTGGTCGATTCGCTACCGGAGCACCGAAGGCACACCCGAGCGATCACCGATATCTGGTGGATGCTCGAGGAACTGCGCATCAGTCTGTTCGCACAACAGGTCGGCACGTCCTTCCCCGTATCGGCCAAGCGGATCGAGAAGGCGATCGCGGGAGTGCGGCGCTGAGTCAGTCGGCGGCCGACAACGCCTCGGCACGCGCCTGACGCATCTGTTGGATCTCCTGTTCGAAATCCTCGGCGGAGGTGAACGACCGATAAACCGAGGCGAACCGCAGGTAAGCCACCTCGTCCAGATCACGCAGCGGCCCGAGGATGGCCAGGCCCACCTCATGGCTCGGCACCTCAGGAGCACCTGTGGCACGCACGGTGTCTTCCACCTGCTGTGCCAGCAGGTTCAGCGCGTCATCGTCGACTTCCCGGCCTTGGCACGCTCGTCGCACGCCACGAATGACCTTCTCGCGACTGAACGGCTCGGTAACCCCGCTCCGCTTGACCACGGACAGGATCGCGGTTTCCACCGTGGTGAACCGTCGCCCACACTGCGGGCACGCGCGACGACGGCGAATGGCCGCGCCTTCGTCGGCCTCGCGTGAGTCCACGACCCGGGAGTCCGGGTGTCGGCAGTACGGGCAATGCATCCGAAAAATCCTTCGTCGATGCGCGTACTCGCGTCCGGACCTCCCACCGATCGCGGTGATCGGTCCGGCGAGCACATGTATCGAGGTCTATACCCTGGCACTGGACATTCCGTGTAGGACACGCGGAATATCCGCATAACACTTCGAGGATACCCGTCCGAGTACCCGGATTATCTCACTCACCCCGGCTACCGTCCGGCAGACGGGGTCATCCGACAATCTGCCACTGCGCGGTCAGATCTGCGAGCAGGTCCGGTAGCCGTGCGGCGAGGCGGCCACGGGCGAGCATGCTCTGGAACGACTCGCCGAGCACTGCGCTCGCCAGGACCGGATCGGTCACCATGTCGATGTGGCGCGGCACCAGATCGGCGGTGATGTAATCCCATCGGTCGACGCGATCGGCCCAGTTGAAGGCGGGCAGCGGGGTACGAAGGAGCAGACTGTGCCCCGCGACCTCGGCACGCACCACCGTAGGCGCGAATACACCGGGTGCGCGGACGCCGGGGACCGCGGGTTTGCCTGCGACAGTGCTGACATAGGTGAGAACCCGGCCGATGGGTGCGCGGCCTGCCGCGGTCTCGTCCCATTGGTCCGCGATAACGCGGTTCTGCTCCCGATCGGTCATCCGGATCAGGGCATCGATATAGCCGTCCTCAGTACCCGCGGCGAGGGAGTGCCAACCGGTGCGCAGATCGTCGTCGAGCACCCCCGCCTCGTACATCTCCTCGATCCCCGGCATACCGAGCGCGAGGTACGCCTCGTGCATCGGAACCAGATCGGTGAAGATGTGCTTCTGCATGATCATCAACCGGTGCTGGTACCAAGCGATATCCTCAGCACTCAGGCGCGCACCCTCGGTAGCCAGTAGCCGGATGTCCTCCGGTAGGGCGCGCACCGGATCCGGCGGGGTCGCACGGATCACATCGGCCACCGCGTTACCGAGCCGATGGATACCAGGTACGTCCAGCACCGCGCCCACATCGTCCATATCGAAGAATCCGGAGGCGAACGATCCGCCCGCGATCCCGGCCAGGCCTGCCCAGTAGAACCCCGGATGCTCAGTGGTCAACCGCAGATAATTGACGTACACCTGAACGAAGGTGCGTTCATTGGCCTGTGCGCCGCGGCCCGGATCCCATGCGGCCAAGTCGATATCAGCGTTGCGGGTGGCGACCACCAACCAGTACTGCTGCAGCAGTGTCGCGTATCGGCGCGGCGCAACGCCTGCGGCCCGCGCCTGCCGCACTGCCTGCGCGAGAGCCGATTCCTCCAGCGGTAGCAGCGGATTGAGGCCGCCCGCACCGGTCCCGTCCCCGTTGACCTCGGGCAGATCGAGATAGGCCAGGTACGTGGGTTGTGCTTGCGCGGCAGGCAAGGTGCCCGATCCGAATACCAGACACAGCGACAGTACGGCGGCTCGGACGAAGATGCCGGCCGAGCGGCCGGTGGCGAAGCAGGTCATATGCTGCCGATCCTCGACATCGTGATGGCGGCCATCGTTCGGACGATGACTCCCAGGTCGTATCGCCGGTACCGTAACAACAGGTTGCTATGCGGCGCTTGGCAATTCCGGCCGAATTCGATATCCACACCGCCGGTCAGCCCACCCGCACAGCCCCAGCCCCTCCGGTGCCGTCAACCACCGTTGGGGTGGATCCGCCGGGAGCGCTACCCCAATCCCCCGCCCGCATATGTGCCACCACGATCAGTCCCACTACCACCAAGGCAGTGAGTAACGCGGCGATGGCGAGCGCGGCGAAACCGATCTGCGCGCGCTCGACACGACGCATCGGATCCACCACGCAGGCACGCCGGGCGACGAAAGTCTTCGCATCACTGTCGTATACCGCGAATCCACTACCCGGACGCATATCGCGCGGTCGCCGATCGACAACAGATCGATGCGCGGAGACCACTGTCCGCGAACGAACCCCGGCACGCGGTATCCACTGATCGGTATCACCTCTTGACGCCTCCTCCCCCGGATACCGGCCCGCGACACGAGGAGCGAACTCCGCGCGCACCGTGCCTGCCGATGGGATGATGTCACCGGTCGGTGGGGTACCGCTGCCGGTCGGCAGAGTGGTATCGCCGGTCGGCACGGTGATACCACCGATCGGGGTGATGTTGCTGATCGCAGTGCTCATCGGACAAACCTCCGTGGTAGGCGCTCCGTTACCGTTCGAGCCGATGCCGTTCGAGCCGATGCCGTTCGTTCGAACTCGCATCCAGCCGATGTTCGATCACATAGATGTTCGATCATATGTTCGAAAAACTGGTGTTCGATTTCTACCACGCCCGGCCGACGAAGTCAGTAGAAACGCCCGACATACGTCGAACAGATGTTTGATACATCGACCCGGCCGGACTAGATTCGAAGAACCCGGACACGAAGGTCATGGGACACGCGCCGGGCACGGATCGGCCGGATACAGCAGGAGAGGCGGTTGTGGTGAGGCACACGGGCGATACCAGCGACGAGACCGGCGACGGCGTCGACTCGGCGGGTACCGGAGCGGAACTCACCGTACGCCAGCGCAAAGTACTGGAGGTGATCCGCACGTCGGTCAGCGAGCGCGGTTATCCCCCGAGCATCCGCGAGATCGGTGATGCCGTGGGACTCACCTCCACCTCCTCGGTCGCCCATCAGCTGCGCGCCCTGGAGCGCAAGGGCTATCTGCGGCGTGATCCGAACCGGCCACGCGCGGTGGATGTCCGAGGCTTGGACGAGGTGGTGCGTTCGGTGACCAACCTGCCGGTCGTCACGGCTGCTCGCGCCGAGGACACCGGCGAGGCCGAACAGCCGATACCCGCGTTCGTCCCGGTCCTCGGACGGATCGCCGCCGGTGGCCCGATCCTGGCCGAACAGGCCGTCGAAGACGTCTTCCCGCTGCCGCGCGAACTGGTCGGTGACGGTTCACTGTTCCTGCTGAAAGTCGTCGGCCAGTCCATGGTCGACGCCGCGATCTGCGATGGCGACTGGGTAGTCGTGCGGCAACAGAACGTCGCCGACAACGGCGATATCGTCGCGGCGATGATCGAAGGCGAGGCCACGGTGAAGACCTTCAAACGCACCGGCAAGGACATCTGGTTGCTGCCGCACAATCCGGTCTTCGAGCCGATCCCCGGCAACGACGCCCAGATCCTCGGCAAAGTCGTCACGGTCATCCGCAAGATCTGACGACGCCTGCCTCATCCACGTATGGCGAGCCGCCGGTTGGTGACCTCCAACTGGCGCATCGTCCCCGCTTCCAGCGCATCCACCTGGAGATCGTCCAAGCGACCGCACAGCCGCCCCCAGTGCACCGCGACCCGCTCCCCCGGCGCCACATCGGGCACCGCGGCGTAGCCGGCCACCCGGATCGGCACGGACCGTACCGTTTCCGCGGACAGCGACAGCCGCCTGCCATCCCAGTCGAGCCCACTGCACCGCAGCGTGATCTCGGTATCGGCGCGCTCGAGCACTGTCCCCCAGGTGATCCGGCAGCTGTCGAGCACCCGCACGGGGTGTCCGCTGCCGCACCGAAGCAGCCGGGACCACGGGTACACGCCGAAGACATGGAAGCAATGGTTGGCCGCGGCCTCCGCGGCCAACCGCGGGGTCAGATGCGTCCAGTACCCGCCTGCGAGCGGACCGAGCAGCGCCAGCAGCGCGGCGGTGAACTCACCGGGGTCCAGGTCCGCGCCGACCCCGCCGCCCAACCAATAGGACTCGACGAGGCTGCGGTCCAACGGATCGGCGATGCCGGTGAGCGCGGCCATTACGCGCAGATAGGGCCATGCTCCGGTGAACCGGCGTGCCACCGCCCGCACCTGCTCATCCGATCCGCCCCGCAATACGGCCGCATCGGCTGGGCCGCAGTAGCCGAGCTGATTGGGAGCATAGGCATACCGCGCGAACATCTCCGCCCCACTAGACATCAGCAGATCCGCGGTAGTTGTTCCCCCGCGGGCAGGTCGACCACCCGCGTTCCGCCGAGAGCCGTGCGGGCCACCACCATTCCGGGATGCTCACCGACACACCGGCCGATGGCCGCGGCCTGACCGCCGAGCGGATGTTCCCGCATCGCCGCGAGCACCCGCTCGGCGTCCTCTGCAGCGACGAACGCCAACAACTTGCCCTCATTGGCCACATACAACGGATCCAGCCCGAGCAGTCCACACGCGTCGCGCACCGCGGCGGGCACCGGAAGGCACCGCTCGTCCAGCATCACGCCGACCTTCGCGGCGCGCGCGATCTCGTTGAGCGATGCCGCGACACCGCCACGGGTGGGATCGCGCAGTACGTGCACATCGGCGCCGGTGTCGAGCATGGTGGCGACCAATCCGTGCAGCGGCGCGGTATCGCTGAGTACGGTGGTGCCGAATTCCAGTCCTTCGCGGCAGCTGAGCACCGCGATACCGTGTACGCCGATATCACCACTGATCAACACGACATCACCAGGGGTCGCACGCTGCGGCCGGATATCGACCTCGGGGGCGACCACACCGATTCCAGCGGTATTGAGGTAGATCCCGTCGCCGTGCCCGGCATCGACCACCTTGGTATCGCCGGTGACCAGCTGGACCTCCGCGGCCAGCGCAGCCGTGCCGAGCGCTCGAGCGATATGCGCGATATCGGCCAGCGCGGTGCCTTCCTCCAGGATGAAAGCAGTCGACAACACCATCGGCCGCGCCCCGGACATGGCCAGATCGTTCACCGTGCCGTTGACCGCGAGCTCACCGATCGTGCCACCGGGAAAGACGGTCGGCTGTACCACGAACGAATCCGTGGAGAACGCCAGCCGCGCACCACCTAAGGTGACCACCGCCGCATCGCCGAGGTCGGTATGCGCGGCCTGGCCGAACGCGGGCAGGAACAGATGCTCGATCAGCTCACCGGACATCGCACCGCCACCACCGTGCCCCATCACGATATTCGGCGCGTTCCGCAGCGGCATCGGGCAGACCCAGCCCGCCATATCGATCGGCACCGGGACGGTATCCTCCTCAGGCATGCGCCACCTCCGCCGGCAGGTCGAGGCGCCGGTACAAGTAGTAGGCGGCGCATGCGCCTTCGGCGGAAACCATGGTGGCGCCAAGAGGATTACGCGGCGTGCACTGTTTGCCGAATGCCGCGCACTCATAAGGTTTGATCAACCCCTGTAACACTTCACCGGAGCGGCAGATCGTCGATTCGGCGGTCCGCATATCGCCCACCGCGAACCGGTGCTCAGCGTCGAAATCGCGGTAGCGCCGCGCCAGCCGCCAGCCGCTGCGCGGGATGACGCCGATCCCTCGCCAGGCCCGGTCGGTGACCTCGAAGACATCCCGCAGCATGGCTTTCGCCGTTGGGTTACCCGTGGCGGACACCGCGCGTGGATAGGCATTCTCCAATTCGTGCCTGCCCGACTCCAGCTGCAGCACGGTGCGGCGAATGCCTTCCAGAATGTCCAACGGCTCGAATCCGGTGACCACCATCGGAACCCGGTACTTCTCGGCCAGCGGTGGGTATTCCTCGGTGCCCATCACCGTGCAGACGTGCCCGGCCGCGAGGAACCCCTGTACCCGGCAGGACGGCGACTCCATGATCGCGGCGATGGCAGGCGGAACGAGCACATGGGACACCAGCAACGAGAAATTCTTGATCCCGAGCCGCTCGGCCTGGTACACCGTCATGGCGTTCGCCGGGGCGGTGGTCTCGAAGCCGATACCGAAGAAGACGACTTGGCGATCAGGATTCTCACGAGCCAGAGTGAGCGCGTCCAGCGGTGAATAGACCACCCGGACATCGCCGCCCTCACTTTTGATCCGGAACAGGTCCTTCGCACTGCCTGGCACGCGCAGCATGTCACCGAATGAACAGAAGATCACCTCCGGCTGCGCGGCGATCTCCAGCGCCTTGTCGATCACCTCGAGCGGGGTGACGCAAACTGGGCAGCCAGGACCGTGGATCATCTCGATCTGGTCGGGCAGCAACTGGTCGATACCATGCCGGATGATCGAATGAGTCTGCCCTCCGCACACTTCCATGATCGCCCAGCGGCGGCTGGTCGTAGCTCGGATCCGCTCGAGCAAGCCTTGCGCCAACTCCGGATCGCTGAATTCGTCCAGGTATTTCATGAGCTCACCTCCGGTTCCTCGCCGGCCTGTTCGGTGGCGGGATTGCGTACACCGGCCTGTTCGGCGGCATTGGCGAAGCTGTCGCCGAATTCCTCGTTCAGTACCCCGAGATGCTCGAACTCGGCCAGCGTCCGTAGCGCGGACTCCTCGTCCAGCCGCTGGATGGCGAAGCCGACGTGGACTACGACGTAGTCGCCGACCGCCACGTCCGGGGTGTATTGCAGACACACATCTTTGCGCACACCGCCGAAGTCGACGATCGACATCAGCGTCCCGTCCCGCTCGTGCATGCTGAGCACTCTGCCTGGTACCGCAAGACACATCGCTGTTCTCCTTCGCTCATCCCTCGCCGCACGCGAGGAGCTGCCCGAACGCGAGACCACCATCATTGGGGGGCACCCTGTGGTGGGTGAGGACGGTGAATCCGTGGTCCCGCAACAGTGCGCGTACTCGCGTGTGCAGCAGCGTGTTCTGGAAGACACCACCGGACAGTGCGACGATCGGCACTGCGGTGGCGTAGCGGGTCGCCAACGCCAGTACCAGCCGGGCGAGGCTGTTGTGCCACCGCGCGCCGACCACAGCGGCAGGCACGCCCGCGCGGAGATCGGCCACGACGGCCGCGAGGGCCTGCCCGGGGTCGATCACCGCGGGATCGCCCTCGTCCAGCGGGAACGGGTATTCGACAGCATCCTCCACACCACGGGACATCCCTTCCAGCTCGATCGCAGCCTGGGCCTCGTAGTCGACCACGTACCGCACACCACACAGCGCGGACACCGCGTCGAACAGCCGGCCCATACTGGACGTGGGTACACAGCCCAGCCCGGTCCTGAGCTGGTGAGCCAGTACCGATCGCTCATCGGTCGGGCAGGCCGCCACCGCGGGAATCTCCTCGGCCCAAGCGATCCCGGCCGCCCACAGATGCGTCAGTGCCATCCGGTAGGGCCTGCGCACCGCGAGATCGGCGCCTGCGAGCGGCACATACTTCAGATGAGCCAGGCGCCGGTAGCTTGTGTATCCCGCCAGCAGGACTTCACCGCCCCATATCGCACCATCCGGACCGAACCCGGTGCCGTCGAAAGCAATACCGAGTATCTGTTCAGCGGGACCGATCCCATGCTCACCCAGCACGGCGGCGATATGCGCGTGATGGTGCTGCACGGTGTACACGGCACGTTCGCAGGCATGCCCGCGTGCCCACGCAGTGGAGCGGTAGCCGGGATGCGCGTCGGCGACCAGCCGCACCGGGCGTACCCCGGTGAGTTCGCCGAGGTGCCGCTGTAGGTCGTCGAACGAGCGCAGCGTCGCCACATCGTCCATATCGCCGATATGCTGGCTCAGCCAGGCATAGCGGCCCTCGGCCACCGCGCAGGTGTTCTTCAGATCGCCGCCGACCGCGAGAGTCGGCGGTACCGGCACCGGCAATACCAGCGGCAGCGGCGCGAAACCCCGAGAGCGCCGCACGGGTAACTCGTCACCGCCGACCATCCGTATCACCGAGTCGTCACAGGGCATCAGGATCCGGCGGTTATGCGACAGCAGGCCGTCGGCCAGCCCGGCAAGACGGATAAGGGCCTCATCGTCGGTGTAGCAGATCGGCTCACCGCCCCGGTTACCCGAGGTCATCACCAGCACCTGCGGGCCGGGCGGATCACCGGGCAGACCGAACAACAGCACGTGCAACGGGGTATAGGCGAGCATGACCCCCAGGTCAGGAAGACCTGGTGCCACCGAGGGGGCGCAGACCGGAATGCGGGATCCGGCGGGCGACGACCGGCGGGCGAGCAACACGATAGGCCGAGCCGGGCCGGTCAGCAGCGCCGCGGCAGCATCATCGGCCATCACGAGAGCACGAGCGGTGTCGAGATCCGGAACCATCACGGCGAAGGGCTTGTCGCCGCGGCGCTTACGCCTGCGCAGCTCGGCGACGGCGGATTCGTTTCCCGCGTCGCAGGCGAGGTGATATCCGCCGATGCCCTTGACCGCCAGAATGCCACCCATGCGCAGCAGCTCCCGCGCGGCGGCCAGTGGTTCCCCTGCTTCCTGCCCGGAGTACGCCAGCGTGGGACCGCAGTCATGACAGGCGATCGGCTGGGCGTGGAAGCGCCGATCACCAGGGTCGGCATACTCCCGCGCGCATCGGTCGCAGAGCGGGAAATCGGCCATCGTGGTCCGCACCCGGTCATAGGGCAAGCTCTCGATGATGGTGAACCGCGGACCGCAGTTGGTGCAATTGACGAAAGGGTGGCGGTAGCGACGATCGGCAGGATCGCGCAATTCGTATTCGCAGTCGGCGCAGATCGCGATATCCGGCGAGACCAATGTGCGAGCGCGGGCGGCGCGACCGGTATCGGCGATGCGGAATCCGGTGCCACCACACGCCGGGATATCGGCCTGCTCGACCGATTCGATCACCGCCAGCGGTGGGGGCCGAAGGCGCAGCCGCTCGATGAACTCCTCCAGCTCTGCCTGCGCACCCTCGACTTCGATGACAACCCCGCCGCTGTCATTGCGCACGCTGCCGGACAGGGCCAATTCCGCGGCGGTGATGTAGACGAAGGGACGAAACCCGACGCCCTGGACCACACCGCGGACGAGCAGGCGGCGCCGCTTCCGCGTTGCGGTCACGACCGCTCCCCACGTTGCAGGAGGCGCAATCCGTCCAGTGCCGCCGCGGCGGCACTCTCATCGGTCTTCTCCACGGCGAAGCCCATATGGATGATCACCCAGTCCCCCGGCCGCACCGGATCCTCCTCGAACAGGCCGACATTGACCTTCCGCCGCGCACCGGACACGTCGACCAGTGCGATCTGGTCGTGGTAACCGTCGAGAATCTCCAGTACTCGACCCGGGATGCCGAGACACATCAGTCGACCCTCCTATCGCACCGCCGGTGCGGCGTGAGCAGTTCGGCGAGTACACCGGCGACGGCGGCGACAGCCGGGTCCACCGCGGCAGCGACCGGCTCGGACAGGCCGATCCCCTGGTCCACACAGGCCACCTGGCAGCCGACCACAAAAGCCCTCGGTGGGGTGCCGCCCAATGCGCGCACCCCGGCGAAGACCGCGGCCGGGTCCATCGTGTGCGCATCGAGCGTCCCAGCGCCCATATCCTCCGGAACTGCCCGGAACATCTCCAGCCGACCCGGCGCTCCGCGGTCGGGTACCGCATCGATCAATACCAGTGCGGTCCACGGTTCGAGCAGGTCGTAGGCGAGATGCATACCGCGGATGCCGTAATCCACCACGCGCACAGCGGGATCGGGGTGGTGTGGCAACCTGCGCACCACCTCTGGCCCGAATCCGTCGTCGCCGAGAAAGATATTGCCGATTCCGGCGACCAGCACTGTGTCCGTCGGCTCACCCCCACTCCGGGAGTTGCCCGCGCCCTGGGTAACCGGCAGTCCTCGCGTCGTCGGCGGGATCGGGCGACACCGCAGGACATTCGGTCATATGGTCTTCCCGATCGAGAGCTACATGCGCCGGATCCGCAGATACCGCCGCAGATCCGGTACCGACCGCAGGCCCAGGTACAGTCCCATCGCCACCAGCACCACCACGAAGGTTGTCGCGATCACTCCCACGATTTCCACAGCGGGCTTCCTTTCCCTGTTCGGAACCTTCCAGCGGCTCCAGTTCTTCGGGCGCGAAATACAGATAGCGCCCGTACCATTCGTGTAGGTCGGCGGCCGGGTCGTCGTCCAGGACGACCCCGATGTGCGTCTGCCCGTCCACGTCCTGATGCACCGAGACGACGCGGGCGGACCGACCGTCGAAGAACAGATCCTGCGCATCGGCTCGCCGGGACGGACGCAATCTGACCCTGCTGTCCTTGCGCACCGATACCCCCGCCACCGGCACCGCGTCCGACTCCGGGCGGACGGCGCTATCGGCCAGCGGATCCCACCACTCGATTCCAGGGGGAACCTCCGGAATCATCCTCGGACTCTCCGAGTGCGGATCGCGCAGAACACCGTGCAACTGCCGCATCGCCTCTGGCGTCATACCCGCACAGCGATCGATGAGCTCGGCGGCGCGCGGATCGGTAGCACGGGCCCGCGCCTTCTCCGCATCGGTCATCGTCAGCACGCGCAACGTGAGAATCTCGTCGATCTCGCAGGAATCGAACATCTCGCCCTGGCTCTGCTCGGCGATCTCCGGATAGTCGTAGAGGATGATCGGTGAGATGAGCAGGATGCTGTGCTCACCTGGACTGCCCGCGAGCACGGGAAAACAGCGATGCCGTCCGCAGCGGCCTACCGCGGCCATAGCCGCAGACGGTGGCTCCAACAACGACACGAACTCACCATCGGTGATTTCCGCGAGGAGATGCGCGCCGATCAGCGAACGCGCGATGGCGTCGTGCTGGTCGGTCGCGGGTGGGCCCACATTGCGCAGCACGATGGTCAGGCGTAGGTAGCCGTCGTCCCGGTCGGCCACGAGTGTCAGTTCGGCCGCGAGCGGCAACCGGGTCCGCATGAGCACACCGCCATCGGCTGCCGCGCCGATCTCCTCGGTTTCGGTTCCACCAGGGACACACAGCGGCCGAACGCGACTCGCAGGCTCGGCTGGGCCGTCGACCACTTCCTGCTCGACAGCTTCGTCCCAGGACAACAACGATCGCTCACCTGTGCTCAGCCCGGTGACCGGCACTCCAGCACTGTTCACCATGTGACGGCGCTGCAGCTGGAGAAAACGAACTGTGAGGGTGAGTTCCGGGTGCTCGCCAGGAGCGATCAGGCACTGTGCCCACAGCGACTGCTCCTCGCCGAGCCCCGATTCCGCCGCTCCCGGTGGTCCCAATACCCCGAATTGCCATCGCGACCGGTTCTTCTGCGCATCGGCCCGATACGGGTAGAGCAAATACCCTTCGTAGAGTACGGCGTCGGCCACCGCGCGGGCGCGGGCACGGGATTCGGCAGTGGTCATGGCAGCTCCCCCGAATGCGTCAGCAGCCTGGACACCGCGGCGTCGAAACCGAGTAAACCGTGGGCGGATTTATAGGCGGCGAGTGCCGCCAAGGTGTCTTCGGGCAAGCGCAACCACCCCGAGCCGGGGAAATGCGCGGCTATCACATCGCGCCAGACGGAAATCGGCATATCGAACGAGTCCTCCCGGTCCCAGGGAATCTGCTGAACGGTGAATCCACCGCCGCCCTCGAGGAAAACCGTCCCGCTGAACAGGAACAGCAGCGGAACCACACCATCACGCAAAGCGTGCAGATACTTCGATCCGGCCACTTCGAAGTCGTAGGTGCACGGCATCGGCAGATCCACCTCGGCGCCACCCGCGAACCCAGGCACCATGGTGACGCAGTGCATCCAGAGGAAAGAGCGCTGGGTATCGCGCCACCGCTCGCGCGGACCGAACAGGTCGACCAGCCCCGCACTCTCCGCATCCGAATAATCCCGACGGAACGGCTCGATACGGACCTGTGCGCGCAGGGCGATCGCGTGCACCGGTTCGGCCGCCGGCGCGGCGATACCGACTCGGGCGGATAGGATCGGCGTGGCGGCGTACGGCTCCGGCTTCATCCCGAGCACAGCGAACGTCATGGAATAGACCGGGCTCATGGCGCACCACCGGGTTGCGCACGCGCCGCGGCGGCGGCGAAGAACTCCTCCAGATAGCGGCGCACCTGCTGACCACCGTCGAAGCCGCGCCACAACAGCCGCATTCGACCGACGAACTCATAACAGGCATCGATCGGCAGCAGCAGGCATGTGGCCCGCGGTGTCCCACGCTCGGGCACCCGGATCAGCAGCGCCTCCACATCGGGGACGAGCACATCCAGCTCGGGATGCCGCAGTAGCACCGAGTTCCACTGCGGTATAGGCAATTCGGATTCGGTAGCTCCCGCCGGACCGGGATAGAAGGCCACGGTCCGGCCGAGTGCCGAGTTGCGGAAGAAGAACGCCAGACCCACCGGAATCTCCATGGCGTCCCACTCCGCCTGGCTGATCGTGAACTCCGGGAATACGAGGTACCGATCCGGTACCGCCCGATAGCGCAGCGCGGCATTCTGGTCGGCGAACAGCAGATAGCAGCTGCGACATACGCACATCAGCTGCCGTTGTTCGGTGTTCACCACATGCTGGTGCGGCTCGGCGAGCGGCACGGCGCACATCTCACACCGTTCGCCTGCCCCGAGCCCACCGCTTCGGTCGGTGACGATCCGCCGCAACACCCGCAACGAGGCGTTCACCCGGGCACCCCCACCGGCACCGCCACTGTCGGTGCGGCGGCACGCTCCAACACCGGGAGCGGGTCGAGATGGCCCGCCCCGTCCACGCGGGCGCCACCGTGAACGACATCGAACCGAGCCCGGCAGCTCGGGCACCGCAGCACCACCTCACCCGCTGGGGATTCGGCGTCATGCTCCAGCACGGCGCCCGCGAGCGAGTTATCGCAACCAGGACAGTGGTCCCGATAGACGTACACATGTTCACCGATCCGGCAGGCCAACACCGCAAGCCCGGCGACGGCGAACCCGCCCACCTCACCCGCCCCCAGCTCGGCCAGCGCGGGAACCTCGACCCAGCTGCTCGACCTCCGCTCGGCCGAATGTACCCGGGCCAGCAGCGAATCGGCGGAGATCACCCCGGACGAGGACGGTGGCGCGGTGACGACTTCGATGGAATCGATCTCCGGTGCGGCCGCGCGCACCGCATCCTCGACAGCCAGTTCCAGCGTCACCGACGAAGACGGGCAGCTACGACAACTGCCCGTCAACTCCATGCGGACCACTCCGCCCGCGATGTCGACCAGGTGCACGTCTCCACCGTGTGAACCGAGGTAGGGGCGCACCCGCTCCAGGGCCGACCGCACTCTGGCCCGTACGTCGTGCGGATGCAGCCCGTGCACGAGCAGCAGGCTCGCGACCAGATCGTCATCGGCCAGCCGCTCGATCGTCTCGGTGTCGAGCAACCGCAGTATGCGGGTCAGTCCGGCCCCATAGAGCTCGACCACCTCGCGGACGAGTTGTTCGGCCCGTTCCCGAGCGAGCGGGCCACCCGCCGAACTGGCTTCCAGCAAGGTCTCGATGCGATCGCCTGCTTCGCGCCACCAGGATTCGCCTGGCGTCGCGGCGGCTTGGTCGGCTTGATCTGCCAAGTGGTCGGCCACCATCACCTCCAGTTGCTCCGCCCGGCGCTGGCCCTCACTCCGGAGCGAGTGTCTGTGCCGGTGAGTGCAGTGTCGCCAGTGTCTGTCCTTTGCCGAGGTACATGTGCACACCACAGGGCAGACACGGATCGAAACTGCGCACGGTACGCATGATGTCGATGCCCTTGAAGTTCTCGCGGTTGTTCTCCTCGAAGATCGGCTGGCCTTGTACCGCGTCTTCGTAGGGACCCGGCGTACCGAAGCTGTCGCGCGGGCTGGCATTCCACGGGGTCGGCGGATACGGGTGGTAGTTCGCGATCTTCCCGTCCCGGATCACCATATGGTGCGATAACACCCCGCGTACCGCCTCGGTGAAGCCGCAGCCGATGCCCTCGGCAGGGACCTCGAACTTCTCCCAGGTCTTGGTGCGTCCCGCTCGGATCTCTGCCATCGCCTGCTCCGCGAAGTGCAGTGCGCACGCCGCCGCGTAGGCCTGGAAATAGGTGCGCGCGCGGTTGCGCTCGATAGTGTTGCTGCCGTGCGCCGGGATCTTCCATTCCAGCGTGACCGGACCCCGCAGCGCGGTCTTGGGCAGATTGATCTGCACACTGTGCCCGGTCGCTTGTACGTAGCCGATATCGACCAGACCGGCCAGCGCCGTCGACCACAGCCGCGCCAGTGGCCCGCCACCGGTATCGAGGGCGAGGTGGTCGGTGCCGTCGAACCACCGCGGTGACATCACCCAGCTGTACTTGTCCTCCAGATCGCGCTTCTGCGGCTTGGGGTTGGTGTGCTGATTCCACGGATGGCGCCGGTCCACCGGATTGCCGAGCGGATCGGTCGTGACGAACATGTCCTGCTCGGTCCAGTCCTCGTAGTACGAACTGCCGAGCAGGATCCGCAGTCCCAGATTGATATCGAGCAGAGAGGTGGTCACCAAGGCGCCGTCGACCACGACGCCAGGGGTCACGAACATCTTGCGGCCCCAGTTCTCCATGTCCTTGTACTCGAAGTTACAGACCTCGGGATCCTGGAACGAGCCCCAGCAACCAAGCAGCGTGCGCCGCAGACCGACCTTCTCGTAACCGGGCAGGGCCTCATAGAAGAAGTCGAACAGGTCGTCGTGCATCGGCACGACCTTCTTCATGAACTCCACATAGCGCATCAACCGGGTCATGTAATCGGTCATCAGCTGAATGGTCGCGACCGTGCCGGTTCCCCCTGGATACAGCGTCGATGGGTGGACATGCCTGCCTTCCATCAGACAGAACATTTCCCGGGTGTAACGGCTGACCTGCAATGCCTCCCGGTAGAAATCGCCACTGAACGGGTTGAGCGCACGCATGATGTCGGCGATCGTGCGGTAGCCGTGCTCGGCGGCGTGCGGCGCCTGGGTGTGCTCGGCTCTGGTCAGCACCCCGGGATTGGTCTCAGCGACCATCTTCTCGCAGAAGTCCACCCCGACCAGATTCTCCTGGAAGATGTTGTGGTCGAACATATACTCGGCGGCCTCCCCCAGGTTGACCACCCACTCCCCCAGAGGTGGCGGGCGCACACCATAAGCCATGTTCTGGCAGTAGCAGGAGCAGGTCGCGTGGTTGTCGCCACAGATACCGCAGATCCGACTGGTGATGAAGTGCGCGTCACGGGGATCCTTGCCCCGCAGGAAAATCGAGTAGCCACGGAAGATGGACGAGGTGCTGTGACACTCGGCCACTTCCCGATTCTCGAAATCGATCTTGGTATAGATGCCGAGGCTGCCGACGATACGAGTAATCGGGTCCCAGGCCATCTCGACGAGATGGTCCGGCTCGATCGTGCGGTGCGAGGGCTCCGGGATGATCTGTGTCATCAGCGATCCTCCTACCAGGTGCGAGTCGCTCCGGTCTCCAGCTTCTCCCCCCGATGCCGCCACTGCGGCTCCTTGTCGACCGTGCGTTCGGTGAGCTGACGCAGGCTGCGGATCACCGATCCATAAAGTCCTGATGCGGCGGCGGAGAACTTTCCGCCTGGCGGCTGGTCCATGAACGGCATGAACTTGTCAGGGAAGCCGGGCATGGTGCAGCCGATGCAGATACCGCCCACATTCGGGCAACCACCGACACCATTGATCCAGCCGCGTTTGGGGACATTGCACTTGACCACGGGGCCCCAGCAGCCCAGTTTCACAATGCATTTCGGCGAACCGTACTCGGTGGCGAATTCACCCTGCTCGTAATAACCCGCACGATCACACCCCTCGTGCACGGTAGCGCCGAACAGCCACGTAGGCCGCAGGGCTTCGTCGAGCGGAATCATCGGCGCCTGCCCGGTCGCCAGATAGAGCAGGTAGGTGAGCGTCTCCGACAAGTTGTCCGGGTGGATGGGGCAGCCGGGCACACAGACGATCGGAATACCCGCCTTGCTCTTCCAGTTCCAGCCCAGATAGTCGGGCACCCCCATCGCACCGGTCGGGTTACCCGCCATCGCGTGGATACCACCGTAGGTCGCGCAGGTGCCCACCGCGACCACAGCGGTCGCCTTGGGCGTGAGACGGTCCAGCCATTCGCTGGTCGTCATGGGCTGATCGGTACCGGGATTGTTACCGAATCCGCACCAGTACCCCTCCGCATGGAGTTGTTCGTTCGGAATCGACCCCTCCACGACCAGAACGAACGGCTCGAGTTCGCCACGGTCGGCCTTGAAGAACCAGGCCAGGAAATCATCGGCGCCACCGGTCGGTCCGCATTCGTAATCGATGAGCGGCCAGTGCACCGCGACCCTCGGCAGACCGGGCAGCGCGCCGAGAGCGATCTCTTCCACACTCGGTTGTGTGGCCGCGGTCAAGGCGACCGAATCACCGTCACAACTGAGTCCCGCATTGATCCACAGCACATGGATCAGCGTTTCTTCGGCTTGTACTGCTTCTCGTGTGGGCATGTCCCGCCACCTTCCGCAGCGGACCACCGGAGCCGATCTCACCTTCCGCGAAGAAGGGGGCATCCGAGACTATGATCCTTGTCACTACACCTTAAGCTCGCTTATCAGCTTGCTCAAGAGTTGCTGCAGCACCGGTCCCGCACCGCGCGGCCAGCCAGTCGTACCAGCGGGACAGGCCATCGCCACTGGTCACCGACAGGGGGAGCACCTCGATACCGGGGTGGATCGCGGCAAGATATTCCCGGCATCGGCCGAGATCGAAATCGACGTAGGGCAGCAGATCCATCTTGTTGATCAGCACCAGCCCGGCGGCCTGGAACATATGCGGATACTTCAGTGGCTTGTCGGTCCCCTCGGTCACCGAGATGACCACCACCTTCTCCTGCTCACCCAAATCGAACAGCGCGGGGCAGACCAGGTTCCCGACATTCTCCACGAACAGCAGCGTGCCCGGCTCCGGATCGAGCGTCCGCAGCGCGCGATACATCATGTCGGCATCCAGATGGCATCCCGCTCCGGTGTTGATCTGGACGACTCGGCAGCCGGTCGCCTCGATCCGCTCGGCGTCAAGCGCAGTCGCCTGGTCGCCCTCGATCACCGCGATCGGCTCCTGGCCGGACTCCAGGATGGTGCGTTCCAGCAAGCTGGTCTTGCCCGCACCAGGAGAGCTGGTCATATTGAACGCGACGATGCCGCGCTCGGCCAACCAGGCCCGGTTGCGCTGCGCCAGTTCGTCGTTCTTGGCGAGGACCTTCAACTCCAGCTCGACCGTCTCCGTCGCGGGCGGATGCCCTCGATCGGCACTCGTGCCATGGATGTGCTGGTGCTCATGATCCGGCCCGTGGTTATGGTCATGAGCATGGTCATGTCCAGCGGGGTGGTTCCGGCCGGGTGGGGTGCCGATCACCGCGGCGGTGTCGTTGCCGCATCCGCAGGTCGCGCACATGTCTGGCTCACCTCCATTGATCGGATACGCAGCTCGTGCCCGGAGCGGATCCGCACGTCGGCACTGCCGCAGGAACACAGCGGGATCGGATCGGCGAGCCCGAACTCGACACCGCAGGACCGGCACACCGCGAGACCGGGAATCTCCACCAGAATCAGCTCCGCGCCCTCGGCCGCTGTCGACTCGGCCACGATCTCGAAGCAGAACCGCATGGCATCGGGTACCACCGCGCACAGCGCACCGACCTCAACGGTGACGGAGTACACCCGCCGTCCCGCCGCATGCGCGCACACCGCGTCGACGACACTCCGGGTGATAGCCATTTCGTGCATCGCGACCTCGATTCCTCGAGCGGACCCCTCGAGGCTACTCCCGGGCACACTCGCAGCGGCGGAAATCGCCGATGCTCCGGAAAAGAGCGAATGACCTCTTCGCCCGCCGAAGCGCCGCAATCCTGGCCCGGCCTTCCCCGGCACTGCTACTCGGCGAAAACCATCGGCGCGACCGATCGAGACCGGCACCTCGGCGGGCGCGGCACGGCAGGCTCGGGCAGACGACGCCGCCCGCCCGAGCCGGGATTCTTCCTCAGGAGAGTTTCAGGCTGCGCCCGATGATCTCCTTCATGATCTCGGTGGTGCCGCCGTAGATGGTCTGGATGCGGGCATCCGTATAGGCCTTGGCGATCGGGTATTCCCTCATGAATCCGTAGCCGCCGTGCAATTGCAAGCAGCGGTTGATCAGATCGAGCTGTTCCTCGGTGCTCCACCATTTGGCCATAGCGGCATCTTCAGCGGTCAATGTGCCCGCGTTGAGCATCTCGACGAACTTGTCGACCATCAGGCGCACCGCTGTGGTCTTGGTAGCCAGTTCGGCGAGCACGAAACGGGTGTTCTGCAGTGCGCCGATGGGCTTTCCGAATGCCTTGCGATCCCGCACGTACTGGATCGTCATATCCAGGCAGGACTCCATCGCCGCGGCAGCGACGACAGCGATGGACAGACGCTCCTGCGGCAAGTTGTGCATGAGATGGATGAAGCCCATCCCCTCGGTGCCGAGCAGGTTCTTGCCGGGCACCCGCACATCGGTGAAACTCAGCTCGGCAGTGTCTTGGGCCTTGAGGCCGATCTTGTCCAGATTGCGGCCACGCTCGAAGCCGGGCATGCCGCGCTCCAGCGCGAACAGGCTGAAGCCCATCGCGCCCTTGTCCGGATCGGTCTGCGCGACCACGATCACGAGGTCGGCATTGATGCCGTTGGTGATGAACGTCTTGGCGCCGTTGAGAATCCAATCGTCACCATCGCGCACCGCCCGCGTCTTGATGCCCTGCAGATCGGAGCCCGTGCCCGGCTCGGTCATCGCGATCGCGGTGATGATCTCTCCGGAGCAGAAACCGGGCATCCAGCGCTGCTTCTGTTCATCGTTGGCCAACGCCAACAGATACGGCGCGACCACATCGTTGTGCAATCCGAAGCCGATACCGGAGTACTGGCCGCGCACTATCTCCTCGGCGATGACGGTGTTGTAGCGGAAATCCTCCACCCCGCCGCCGCCATACTCTTCCGGCATGGCCATACCAAGAAATCCCTGTTTACCTGCCTCGAGCCAGGCTGCCCTGTCGACGACGCCCTGTTCTTCCCACTGCGCATGGTTCGGCGCGACATGCTGATCGAGAAATTTGCGGAACGACTCCCGGAACAGCTCGTGTTCGGGTTCGAACAATGTGCGCTCCACACCAACCTCCTAGTGACCACACCGGCCGGTCCACACCGACCAGTCGTTGCCCCCATACCGTACCCGGAATGAGAATCTGTGTTCACTTCTAGGTGCCGAACAGCCGTGCCACCCGAAACCGCGGCACACTTTTGCGACGTAGAAAGGCCTGAGTAGCTGTCAGCGTTTCAACCAGTTACGCGCACGCCCGACCAAGGTGCGGGCTTCATCGCGTTCCCGCTCCGCGAAGAGGAATTTCATCTCCTCCTCCAGCGCCTTACGCACCACATCGCGAAGCTCCACAGCGGCCACATCCACATCGTCGGCATCCAGCCAGGGCGCGGGATCGATCGGTGCGCCTACAGAGAAATAGAAGCGCTCCGGCCGTGGGATAACGGTGGGGCCGATACCGCGGAGCAGCGGAGGGGTCAGATCAGGACTCAGTCCGAGCGCCTCCACCGTCCAGCGCAATGGCCGCATGACGGGGTGGGCGCCGTCGAGCACGATGTCGTAGGCGTCGTCGACGCCGATCATCGCGACCGGAACGATAGGGGCACCCGCCTCGATGGCCATGCGCGCGAAACCGCTGCGGCCTTCCCATTTGAGCACGTACTTCTCGTTCTTGCGGCGCACCGCCTCTCGACCGCCACCGGGGAAGACGATGACCGTTTCACCGCGCCGGAGCAAGGTCAGGCAATTGGGCCTGGTCCCACGCACGGTACCCAAGCGGTGTAACAGGTGACGCACACCGGGAGCATTGATCAGCACATTCTCGGCAAGACCTCGGATGGTGCGACCGCGGCGGCGCAGCACCTCGGGAAACAGCAGCGGAGCGTCGATGCCGCCCATCAGATTGTGATTACCGACCAGCAGCACCGGTCCATCGGCCGGAATGTTCTCCAGGCCGTAGAAACGCGGGCTGGTCCATACCCGCAGCGGCGCGAGCACGGCGTCGATCAGCCGCAGGTCGGTGTCGGTCAGCGAAACCGACAACGGCGCACCGTCACTGAGTACTGGATCGATGGTGTCCACAGCACCGGAATGCCGAGTACCGAAATCGGGGCGCACGTCCGACATAAACCCTCCTGTGTCGATTCGACGACGATAGCGTAACGAAATCGACTGCATCACACGGAATGTGCTCAGTGCACGACAAAATTCCCGCTACCGATCGATCGGAGCACTCGCCGGACCGGGGCGGCAGACACGAACTCGCATGTCATCGCCCCGCCAGAGACCATACCGTGCGGCATGTCACGGCAGTATGTGAAAAAGGCCACACCCCATCGGATATCCCTATGGCGAGCGGCGTCGGCTCGACACGCTCTACCGGCTCATCGAGCCGACGCCGCTACGCGGAGAAGTATTCGCCGGTCCCTCCCGCGTCGGCCGTGCCCGCATGCGCGTACTCAGCCAAGGCGGCGGCGAGGGCATGTGGCACGCGCGCGCGAACACGAGTGCCGCCCTCTTCGTGATGGGAGCTCAGAATGCGACCGTCGGCATGGATTCGAGCGAGCAAGTCACCGCGCGTATACGGCAGCAAGACCCCTATCTCCACGTCCAGCTCACCGAGCAGGTCGGCGAGCCGCGCCCGGAGCGCGTCGATGCCCTGCCCGCGGTGTGCGGAAACGAACGACGCGTCCGGCAGCAGTGCGCGCAGATGAGTGAGGTCCGTCGGGCCGATCGCATCGATCTTGTTGACTACCAGCAATTCCGGCGGGGCCGGTGCACCCGACTCCTTGATCACGTCGGTAACCACCTCACGCACGGCTTTGATCTGCTCGGCGGGAAGCGGATCGGAACCATCCACCACGTGCAGCAGCAGATCGGCGCCGGTGACCTCTTCCAGCGTGGAGCGGAATGCCTCGACCAGCTGAGTCGGCAGATGGCGAACGAAGCCGACGGTGTCGGTGAAGACCACCTCGCGTCCGTCCTCCAGCTGGGCCCTGCGGGTGGTCGGATCGAGGGTGGCGAACAACGCGTCCTGCACCAGCACGCCGGAGCCGGTGAGGGAGTTCATCAGGCTCGATTTGCCTGCGTTGGTGTAGCCGATGATCGCTATGGCGGGAGTACCGCTGGAGTTCCTGCGCGCCCGCATGGTGTCGCGGGCGGTCTTCATATCGCGAATCTCACGGCGCAGCTTGGCCATACGCTCGCGGATGCGCCGACGGTCGGTTTCGATCTTGGTCTCACCCGGACCACGCAGACCGACGCCACCGTTGCTGCCCGCACGACCACCGGCCTGCCTGGACATGGACTCACCCCAGCCGCGCAGGCGCGGCAGCATGTACTCCATCTGGGCCAGCGACACTTGTGCCTTGCCCTCGCGGGAGGTCGCGTGCTGGGCGAAAATATCCAGAATCAGCGCGGTCCGGTCGATCACCTTCACTTTGACGACCTTCTCCAGCGCGGTCAGCTGCGCCGGGGTCAGCTCACCATCGCAGATCACGGTATCGGCGCCGGTTTCCAGCACCACGGAACGCAGCTCGTCGGCTTTACCCGAACCGATGTAGGTAGCCGGGTCGGGGCGATCACGACGCTGGATCAATGCCTCCAGCACCTCCGAGCCCGCGGTCTCGGCCAGCGCTGCCAGCTCGGCCATACTCGCCTCCGCCTGCATGGCGGTCCCCGTGGTCCAGACACCGACCAGCACAACCCGCTCCAGGCGCAACTGCCGGTACTCGACCTCGGTGATATCGGCCAGTTCGGTGGACAGACCCGCGACGCGGCGCAGCGAGCTACGGTCCGCCAGCTGTAGCTCACCTGTGGTGGGGTCGGTCGACCAGCCCGAACCTTCGCGTCGAACCACGGACTCGGAACGAACGTCATCGCTCACGATGCCCGGCTCCTCGGCATCCGTTGTCACGGCATCCGCGGCCGACTCGGCGGAACGGTCGGCCGGGGTGAATTCATACGTCTCTGATTTGCTCATACACCATCCATGCTGCCATGACATCACCGCAGGCCGCACCCGATTATCCAGCGGTCACGCGGCGTGCAGGCCATCCCACCAGGAGCTAGCGAGCCTGCCGGTCGCCACCAGGACCGATGGTCCGCGTAGCCACGCCGCGCCTTGCTCCAGCGCGACGGTCAGCTCACCACCGGGCACCCGGACCTTGACCCGACCGGTGTCCTCGGCGATCCGGAAGCCCTCGGCGGCCAGCGCGGCAGCGGCCGCGGCCACGGTTCCCGTTCCACACGACCGTGTTTCGCCGACACCGCGCTCGTAGACTCGCATATCGACCGAGTGCCCGGCATCGAGGGCGGTAACGATCTCGATGTTCACTCCGTGCGGGAACAGGTCGGGGTTGAAGCCGGGCGGTACGGTCAGATCGAGCTTCCCGAGCGCTTCCGCGGACAATCCTGGATCGACACAAGCGAGATGCGGGTTGCCGACGTCGATGCCGATCCCGGACAATGCCCAGCCCGCGATGGTCGCCATGGATTCGCCTAGTACCCGCACCTGCCCCATGCCGACGGTGACGTCCCCGTGGACCGCGTCTCCGGCGTGCACCGTGACCGGGCGCGCACCGGCGCGACTACCGACGACATAACTGTCGCGGGTCTCCAGTCCCGATACCGCCAGGTAGTGAGCGAATACCCGCACGCCGTTACCACACATCTCGGCGATCGAGCCGTCGGCGTTGCGATAGTCCATGAACCAGTCCTCGGTGCCGACTCCTTCCGGGATCTCGGCGAGCACACCGGAAGCATGCAGCGCACCGGCGCGCGCGACCCGCAGCACACCGTCGGCACCCAGCCCACGCTGACGATCGCACAGCGCGCTGATCTGCGCGGGAGTCAGCGACAGTGCGGCCTGCGGGTCCGGCAGCAGTACGAAGTCGTTCTGGGTACCGTGCCCCTTGGTGAACTCGATGTCCGGCACGTGTGCTGCCTTCCTCTCGGTATCGGGTCGCCTGGCCGTTCGGTCGTGTGATCACTCGGCAAACGTCCGGCGCTGCCGGGCAATTCCATAGCGCGCCACTACGACCGCCGAGCGCGCCTCCAGCGAACCGGCCGGGCCACCCATCGGAACATGCACCATATCGCGACTTCCTGCCCGCCATGAAAGGGCTGGGATCCTCCGACCTCACGCCACAGTGTTCCTGTTCCATCGACGGTAGCCTCCCCGTATCAGCCGCGGGGCGCGCCTTATACCGTCTCCGCTTCGTCGAGTACGGCCAGCGCCCGCTCCGTCAGATCGGGCGCGGCGCCATCCACCCACCGCACCCGGGGATCGCGCCGGAACCAGGAGCGTTGCCTGCGTACGTAGCGCCGGGTACCGATCAGGGTGCGCTCCTGCGCGTGGTCCAGATCGTATTCGTTGTCCAGATAGGACAGGACTTGGGCGTAGCCGATGGCACGACGCGCTGTGACGCCCGCACGCAGCCCACGCCCGATCAGATCACGCACCTCCTCGACCAGGCCACCGGCGAACATCGCCGCGGTACGCCGCTCGATGCGGGTGTCCAATGCGGCGGTCTCCCGATCGACACCGATCAGGACCGTTCCCCAGCGCGGCCGCCCGATCACCGGCGCCGAGGCGGCGAATGGGCGACCGGTCAGTTCCACCACCTCGAGCGCGCGCACCATACGACGCCCGTCGGTGGGCAAGATGGTGTTCGCGGCCACTGGATCGACCGCACGCAGCGCCGCGTGCACCGCCGCGACTCCCTCCTCGGCGAGTACCGCTTCCCACCGTGCCCGCACGGCGGGATCTGTGGCCGGGAACTCCCACTGATCCAGCAGCGCCTGGATATACATCATCGAGCCACCGACGATGACCGGTACCCGCCCGCGCTCCATGATCGCGGCGACATCCGCGCCCGCGGCCGACTGGTAGGCCGCGACAGATGCCGTTTCGGTGACTTCGAGTACATCGAGCTGGTGGTGCGGGATGCCGCGCCGCTGTGCGATGGACAACTTCGCGGTGCCCACGTCCATACCACGGTAGAGCTGCATCGCATCGATGTTCACGATCTCGCCGTCGAGTCGTTCGGCCAGTTCGAGGGCGAGATCGGATTTGCCGGTCGCGGTCGGGCCGACCACCGCGATCGGCGTGATACCGGAATCCTCGACTTCTTCTCCCGCCTGAACGCGGGAGATTCCCTGGTTCGCACCCGGGGTTTCCTGTGTCACGAGACGTCGCCTTCCGCGCGACGCCACAAGCTCACGTGATAGCCGACCCCGAACGGCGCATCCCGGTAATACGTCTCGACTACCGGGTCAGCGCGGAACAATCCCGCCAACACCTGGTAGGCAGGCCGACCGGCGAGCGCCAACGCGGCGCACAACTCCGGATCGAGCGTTCGAAGCCAGGCCAGGTCGCCCGTACCGAGGGCATGGTCGAGCCCGTCCTGCACCGTTCGGGCCCGCTCATCGAAATAACCTGGAGCCGTCGCGGACAAGGTCGCCGCGCCGTCCGCCACCACGAGCACACCACAGGGCACAGCGGTGCCGTCCAGCTCGACACGCAGCTTCGCCCCCAGTTCCTGGCAATGCCGCGGCGACGCGTCCGCGGGCACGATATGCGCCACCGCGGTGGCGTCTGGGGCGACCTGCCCGCGTAACCAGCCCGCGACCAACGCGCCGAGCGGCAGCTCCGGATCGGCCCCGGCCGCCCCGGTAACCGCGGCAGCGGAGAACCCGACTCGTATGTCAGCACCGAAACCACGGAACGTCCCGACGGTCTCCGGGCCGAGCGTTGCTCCGACGGCACCCGTACCGATCACCAGCCATTGCTCGGCCACAGCCGCGAAGGTACGCACCGTGGCCAGCACAGCGCCCCGTAACGCGACGCGCGGGTCGACATCATCTGTTCCCACTGTGTCCACCACACCGCCGCACAATTCGGGAACCAGGACAGGTGGTGTGGGAACAAGGGCGGCGATGGAGAACACGTGGTAACCGTAGCCGCTACCGAGCGCACCGGTCCTCTCTCGCTTCGGAAGTACAACATCGAACTGTCCGGCTTCGAGCTGTCCGGCTTCGAGTGTCTCTGCCGCAAATACAGTCGGGATTGATAGTGTTCGAGGAGCTACAACCCAGGTCATCGAGGGTTGGATCCCCGGGATTCCTCGCGGGAAGGCAAGGATCAATGGTCACAACGGCTCGAACCGGGTTGAATGGGGTGAGCTAGTGCGTAGCCAGGCAGCCGTGACGCGCGGCAGGGACGAGGAGAAATGACCGACAGTAACGGAACCGCGAAAGCCGGCCCCGGCAAGATGCCGCGCACTTCCGGTGCCCCGAAACCCGGCAGCTCGATTCAACCGCCCAAGCCGCACGCGGTCAAACCCGCTCCGGGCCCGGCCCAGCAACACCCGCATCCCGTCGTCGTGCCCGTCGTCTCCGATCCCGGCCGGTGGGGGCGGGTCGACGAGGACGGCACCGCATGGGTGAAAACCGCCGAGGGCGAACGCCAGGTCGGCTCCTGGCAGGCAGGTGACGCCGCCGAGGGGCTGGCGCACTTCGGTCGCCGGTTCGACGATCTGGCCACCCAGGTCGGCTTGTTGGAAGCCCGGCTGGCCGCGGGTGCGGATGCGCGCAAGACCAAGGCCGCGGCCCTCGCATTGGCCGAATCGCTACCGACCGCCGCCGTGATCGGTGATATCGACAGCCTGGCCAAGCGCCTGCAGGCCATCGCCGAACACTCCGAAGAAGCGGCGGCGCACGCCAAGGAAGAAAAAGAACGCACCCGCCACGAGCACACCGAGCGCAAGGAGGCACTGGCCGCCGAGGCGGAGCAGATCGCCGCCGAGTCCACGCAATGGAAAGCCGCGGGTGATCGGCTGCGCGAGATCCTCGAGGAATGGAAATCCATCCGCGGGGTGGACCGCAAGGTCGATGACGCACTGTGGCGGCGTTACTCCAAGGCGCGGGAGGCGTTCAACCGTCGCCGCGGCGCACATTTCGCCGAGCTGGATCGCGAACGCGCTGCCGCGAAAACACGCAAAGAGGAATTATGCGAGCGGGCCGAGGAACTGTCCGGCTCCACCGAGTGGGTAGCCACGGCGGGTGTGTTTCGTGAACTCCTCGTGGAGTGGAAAGCTGCCGGACGAGCACCACGCGAGGCCGACGAAGCGCTGTGGCGGCGCTTCAAGAGCGCGCAGGATGTCTTCTTCGCCGCACGCAACGCCGCCGTCTCCGAGCGCGACGCCGAGTTCGAGCAGAACGCGGCCGCCAAGGAGGAATTGCTGAGCGCTTACGCCCATATAGACCCCGCCGCGGATCTGGAGACGGCACGCAGCGCGCTACGCGAACTCCTGGACAAGTGGGACGCTATCGGTAAAGTGCCCCGCGAACGCGTGCAGGAACTGGAAGGCAAACTGCGTGCCATCGAGAAGCGGGTGCGCGAAGCCGCCGATGCGCAGTGGCGGCGCACCGACCCCGAGGCGATGGCCCGTGCCGCCCAATTCCGGGAACGGGTGACCCAGTTCGAGGAGCAGGCCGCCAAGGCGCGCGCCGCGGGCAATACCCGCGATGCGGAGAAGGCATTGGAACAGGCCAAACAATGGCGTGAGTGGGCCGAAGCCGCGGAAGGTGCGGTCAGCAACCTTTGAGGCCGAACGTCAGGTGATCACAGCCGGCAGCGGGCCCGCTTCCAGACCGGAGCGGACCCGCTGTCGGCGATACCGAGCCGGGATCAGGATTCCCCGGTGAACCGACGCCGATTGCGCTCCTCCGCAGCCGCCGCGGCGTTACGCCGCTGCTCTTCGGCGGCCAAATGCAGCGCGGTACGGCTCCACACCACGCGGATCCAGTGGAAGGTGAGCACCATCACCACAATGGTGCCGAGGATCAAGCCGATGCCAGGGCCTGCTCCCTGGTAATTATCCAGACCAGGGGTCTGGCGATGCCAGATCGACAGGACACCGAACACACTGGCGATGGCGCTACCGGCAACGGCGATCCAGGCCAGCACCCAGCGCCGGGTCATCAGCGCCAATGTCGAGAATCCGATGCCGAAGACCATCAGGAACCATACGAAGATCCGCGAAGGAAGCCCGATGTGCTCTATCCGGTTGATATCGGTGTTCAGCAGCACATCGAAACCACGCGCCGCACCCGCATGCGGCAGTGCCAGCGATACCAGCAGCAGGGATACCGCGCCCGCGACCACAACGGCGCGTATGCCCGGATCGATCTCGCCGGCGATCCTGCGCTCGACGGCATCGAGATCAGCACGGAATTGTTCGAAATCGCTGGTGCTCTCGACCGAATTCACTGAATCCTCGTTTCGTTCATTGTCGGCGCCGGACGCGGAGTGTGCTTTTTCCGCGCCGCGCGTCGCATCGCTGTCGTCATCCGGGTCGGTATTCATGCGCCACAGCCGGTCGAGCAGCCCGCGGCCACTGGTTCCACGACGGGTGCGCCGATGCGAGGCAGGCCGAGCCCGACGCCGATCGGCGCGGTCTTCGGTGTGATGCCCCGTTCGTGCGCGTCACCGGCGCTGGTACGGCGGTGCGCTCTCACCTCGGCGTCGGCAATGAGGTAATGCGGAGCCGCGCCGGTGATATCCACCGTGACCAGATCGCCGGGGCGGATCGGCTCAACGGTACCGCCAGGGCGGAAATGTACCAGTCTGCCGTCGCGGGCGCGGCCACTCATCCTGGCGGTCGCGGCGTTTTTCTTCCCCGCGCCATCGGCCACGAGCAACTCCACCGCACTACCGATCAGCTCCTGATTGGCGGCCAGGGAGATCTCCTCCTGCAGCGCGATCAGCCGATCGTACCGATCCTGCACCACCGCCTTGGGCAGCTGGTCCGGCATATCCGCAGCGGGCGTACCCGGCCGCTTGGAGTACTGGAAGGTGAAAGCGCTGGTGAAACGCGCCCGACGGACCACATCCAGGGTTTCCTGGAAATCTTCCTCGGTCTCGCCGGGGAAGCCGACGATGATATCGGTGGTGATCGCCGCATGCGGCATCGCGGCGCGCACCTTGTCGATGATCCCGAGATAGCGGGCCTTACGGTAGGAGCGGCGCATCGCCTTGAGTACCCGATCCGACCCGGACTGCAGCGGCATATGCAGTTGCGGACAAACGTTCGGAGTCGCCGCCATCGCCTCGATCACATCGTCGGTGAACTCGGCCGGATGCGGTGAGGTGAAGCGGACCCGCTCCAAACCGTCGATGCTGCCGCAGGCACGCAATAGTTTGGCGAACGCGCCGCGGTCACGTGGCTGATCCGGATCGACGAACGACGCGCCATAGGAATTCACGTTCTGGCCGAGCAACGTCACTTCGAGCACTCCCTGCTCGACCAGTGCCTGAACTTCGGCCAGCACATCACCGGGGCGGCGGTCCACCTCCTTGCCGCGCAGTGCGGGCACGATGCAGAAAGTGCAGGTGTTGTTACAGCCCACGGAGATGGACACCCACCCCGCATAGGCCGACTCACGCCGGGCGGGCAGCGTGGACGGGAATGCCTCCAGCGACTCCTGGATCTCCACCTGGGCTTCCTGGTTGTGCCGTGCCCGCTCCAGCAGCACCGGTAGCGAACCGATGTTGTGCGTGCCGAAGACCACATCCACCCACGGAGCCTTGCGCACCACGGTGTCCCGGTCCTTCTGCGCCAGACAGCCACCGACGGCGATCTGCATACCAGGACTGCTCGCCTTGATCGGGGCGAGGTGACCGAGCGTGCCGTAGAGCTTGTTGTCGGCGTTCTCACGCACCGCACAGGTGTTGAACACGATGAGATCGGCCGTCGCCCCCGGCGCGGCCTGCACGTATCCCGCGTCCTCCAGTAGGCCCGATAAGCGTTCGGAATCGTGCACGTTCATCTGGCAACCGAAGGTGCGGACCTCGTAGCTGCGTGTTGTGCCCTCGGCGGGCGGGGTAGCCAACACTGCCTGTCCGATCGAATCCACCCATTCAGGGTACGGGGCCGCCTCCGGCGGGTTTCGCCGGTATCGGCGCAGGCCTCGGGCGGTCTGTGCCCGGAGCGCGCAGCGAGACGAAAGTTTACGCTCATGTGTCGGAACCGGCGCGTCGGGATGGTGTGTCGTCAAAACTAGGGCAAATCCCCGTTTGTTGCTTAAGGTCGATGACCATGACCGACGACGACGCACCCGACACGACCGGGGACGCTTCCGCCGCAGACACCGGCGCCGCCACCAGCGTGCCGCCGATGATCTCGATGCGTAATGTGCAGAAGTACTTCGGTGACCTGCATGTACTCGAGGACATCACCCTGGAGATCCCCCGAGGACAGGTTGTCATCGTGCTGGGCCCCTCGGGTTCCGGTAAATCCACACTGTGCCGCACCATCAACCGGCTGGAGCCGATCGACTCCGGCGATATCGCCATCGACGGTGTCCCGCTCCCCGCCGAAGGCCGCGCGCTGGCCGCGCTGCGCGCCGATGTCGGCATGGTGTTCCAGTCGTTCAACCTGTTCGCGCACAAGACGATCGTGGAGAACGTCATGCTCGCACCGGTGAAGGTGCGCAGAATGAAGAAAAGCGACGCGCACACCCGCGCCATGGAATTGCTCGACCGAGTCGGTATCGCGAACCAGGCGGATAAATACCCTGCCCAACTCTCCGGCGGGCAACAACAGCGCGTCGCCATCGCCCGCGCACTGGCGATGGACCCGAAGGTCATGCTGTTCGACGAGCCGACCTCCGCGCTGGACCCGGAGATGGTCAACGAGGTGCTCGAGGTCATGGTGTCGCTGGCCAAGGACGGGATGACCATGCTTGTTGTCACCCACGAGATGGGGTTCGCCCGCCGGGCCGGAGACCGCGTGCTCTTCATGGCCGACGGACAGATAGTGGAGGACGCATCACCGGACATTTTCTTCACCGCCCCGGAATCCGAGCGTGCCAAGGATTTCCTGGGCAAGATTTTGAGCCACTGATCTGCCGGACCCAGCTGTCAGTTCCCCCCCGATAGGAAGAAGAAAACTGATGAGGATCAACCGTGCCCTGCGCTTCGGGATCGGGGCGATCGCCCTGGCGCTCGCCACCGCCACCGTCACCGGATGTGGTGGCGGCGACGATAAATCCGCACTGGAGCACGCCGAGGACGGGCAGCTCACCATCGGCATCAAGTTCGATCAGCCGGGTCTCGGCCTGCGCAACAAGGACGGCTCCTACAGCGGCTTCGATATCGAGGTGGCCGAGTACATCGCGGGCAAACTCGGCGTCGAACCGGAGAACATCACCTGGAAGGAGGCCCCGTCCGGCCAGCGTGAGACGCTGATCGAGAACGGGCAGGTCGATTACATCGTCGCCACATACTCGATCACCGATAAGCGCAAGGAGCGGGTCGACTTCGCTGGTCCGTACTACGTGGCGGGGCAATCGCTGCTGGTGCGGGCCGACAATACCGATATCAACGGCCCGGACGATCTGAAGGGCAAGAAGGTCTGCTCGGTGAAGGGCTCGACTCCTGCGCAGAACATCGAGAAGAACTTCCCCGACACCCAGTTGCAGACCAATGACACCTACTCGCTCTGCCTCGAGGGCCTGCGCGCCGGGTCGTGGGACGCGATGACCACCGACGACATCATCCTGGCCGGCTACGCCTCGCAGAGCCCCGGTGCGTTCAAGGTGGTCGGGGAGCCGTTCACCACGGAGAACTACGGCATCGGTGTGAAGAAGGGCGACCAAGAACTCCGCGACAAGGTCAACGACGCGCTCGAGGAGATGATCGCCGACGGCTCCTGGAACAAGGCGTTCGAGTCGACCGTCGGTCTCTCGGGATACCAGAGCCCGCAGCCACCGACCGTAGACCGGTACTGATTCGCCGCACCCTCCCGAGTACGGGCGGGGCGGCGGCCCCCGCCCCC